>CAVUDR010000001.1:0-405711 GCA_963740305.1 uncultured beta proteobacterium
TTATTCTTAGCTTTTTCCTTAAACCCCCGTCCGCGCAATCGCTGCTTTTCTGTCACTTTCCCAATGCGCGCCCGTATGGCGCTAACTTGGCGCGGTGCTTCAATTCCACGCTGTTGGCAGCGACGATGCACTTCAGTCACGGTTTTCTGTGGGTTGAGCGCTGATTGGTAAGATAGAAGTCCTTTATTACTTCCTCTATTACTTTGTCTGCAAATACGGGGATTCGGCTCTTGCCTCTCTTTCCAGCCGCGTTTGTCCGGAGGGATAAGCGCAGTGACAACACCAATGGCTTTATATTTTTGCAGCCATCTGTACAGAGTTGCAGCATCCGAACCAACCTCCTTGGCACGCTCCTCAACATCTTGCCGCCCCATCACCGCCATAGTTAGAAGCGGCTTAATTGCTGAATAACGATGCTGTGCGACCTTCCAGTCTTCATCAGCAATTTCATCGATATCCTCTGTCGCTAGCGCGCCATCAGGCACGACGGGGCTAAGCTCATTGATTCGCAATGAAGTGCTGCGACCAGTCTCTACTTCTTTAGCTATTACAGAATTGAAATCTAGCACCTCTGTGATGCGATAAATATTATTGCTATGCTGAACAAGACTACCAACCTGAATATCTATACGCTTGCGAACTGGCTCAAAGGCTTCTTTCATCAAGTCCATTTCGTGTTCGGTTTTATTATTCATAGGTGGGCACCCATAGCTCTGTGAAGTCATTCAAAGGAAGTGAAATGTCGCAGTCGAGTTGGCGTGTTGCGAGTAAATGCCATATGTGCGCGATGCCCTCGGCCTTGTAAATGCCCATGAAGTGCTTGGCCAACAAGTGGTGAAATGGCGCACCCCCCATTTGCCGAACACTATCGATTACACACCGCGCTTCTTCAATGGGAAATTGCATACGTTTGTATCTGTCAAGAAAGCGGATATTTTCAAGTGCTTGGTCACGGATACGAGACTCATCGTAGATATGAAACTCCCACCCTTGTTCTTTGGCGTAGCGGTAGGCAGCCTTCCATTTTGGCAACCATTCCCGCCAGTGCCGCTTCCATTCTGCGCGTGGCTTTACTTCAACAAGAATAGGTTTGGGATATTCGCCATAGCTCGTGTTGCCAAGGTGGTAGTAAACGAGAAAATCTGGCGTATAGGTGTAAGTCTGCCCATTAAGTGCAACGAATGGTATTTGAATGGGCTGAGGGATAACTTCTAGTACCGACAGGCGAAATTCCTGATGAATTATGAAATCTCGTTCTAACGTTGATTCAAACTGCATCGGAATATCGCCCCGAAAGGCGTAGATTCCCGAAACACTACGGCGAGTCACGCCAATACGCCGCATTTGACGTGGGGTTTGAAGCTTGTCGCAGCTATTTTCCATAATTTATATCTCGGTCGCAGCTAATTGATGAATTTCGTCGCGTTTAATTTAGAAAAATGTGACCTAACTACTTGAAAGTAGGTAAGCATTATCGCATCTATTTCAACAAATGACAGTGGTAGCAATCCACGGCCAGGCGAAATCTCGGTCGCCATGCATGGCGTGTTGTTCTTGGATGAACTTCCTGAATTTGATCGTAGCGTCCTAGAAGTCTTACGCGAACCTCTGGAGAGTGGTCGCATCACCATCTCCCGCGCCGCACGCCGTGCCGACTTCAAAGCACAATTCCAATTAGTCGCCGCGATGAATCCTTGCCCCTGTGGCTATCTTGGGCACTACAACGGCAAGTGCCGCTGCACACCCGACCAAGTATCACGCTATCGCAACAAGATTTCTGGCCCTTTGATGGATCGCATCGACATTCAGATCGAAATACCCTCTGTTACGCATCAAGACTTACTCAAAAATGCAGACGGCGAAACCAGTGCTGAGATACAAAACAGAGTAGAGACAGCGCGGATACGCCAGTTGACGCGCCAAAACAAATCAAATGCTTTACTAAATGTGACTGAGATAGAGAGGTACTGCAAACCGGATGCGCAGGGAGAGGCGTTGCTGCGTCAAGCCATCACCCGACTAGACCTCTCTGCGCGTGCTTACCATCGTATCCTCAAGGTGGCCAGAACCATCGCCGATCTGGCTGGTAGTGACGAGATATTGACCGTACACATTGCGGAAGCAGTGCAATATCGTCGCTTGAATCTCTGATGATTAGCCAAATAGCCTAGCGAATAAACCTTTCTTTTTCTCCACAAACTCGTCCTGACGTTGCAGATTGGCTTTCACCGCCTCCACATAATCTACATCGTCACGCTTTATGTGGTTGAACAGCCATGTGACCAACATACTATTCAAGGCCTTGATGATATCCTCGCCTTGATCAAATTTGGCTTGGAATACCCCGACCCGCTCAGCAAATAGGTCGTGTACCTTCTTATGCGACTTGGCGAATGGATATTTAGCTTCTTCCTGCATACTTTCTTCGAAGGCAAAATGCGAAATTGTGTAATCCACTAACTCATTGATGATGACAGCCACTTCTGCTCTGCTGTATTCACCGGAGCGAGCATCCTCTAACTGGTTGATGTATTCAACGATCCTACGATGTTGCTGGTCGATGACATCGATGCCTGTATTCAGTTGTACCGTCCAAAGAAACTTACCCATGTATGCCCTCCTTCTGCGTTAAACATCTCGGCACCCAATAATGGGCCAGAGGGCATTTAACCATATTTTTATTATGGGATTATTATTACCTAGCGAAAAGCTATAAAAATTATGCGAAAAATTAAAATAATTTAATATAAACAGGATATTGATATGCGCACTACCAGATGCGGCAGTCAGACTTTCAACTAATGAAGTTGAATGGCATATGTGTAAAATATCCAACAAAAAGGGGCTTACGCCCCTTTTTGTTGGATATGCTTTTAAAAAGTGTAGTCCGTTAAAAAATGCTTAGATCGACTATTTGCAGATCTGTTGTTTCAACCCATTTATGATTACTGTAGTACAAACCAAAGTAGGTGGCCTGATCACTAAGGGCGGCGGCGCAATCACTAAAACAGGAGGCTTGATCACCAATGGTGGTGGCGTCACAATGGTAGGTAGCACCAAGGTTGGTGGCGGAGTGAACACCAACGGTTTGACCACAGGAAGTGGTGCAGCCACGATTGGCGCCTGAATCAAGGGCGGTGTAATCGATGCAAGCGGTGGCTGTATCACCGGAAGCATTGCGGTTTTAACTGGCAACGTAGATGGTAAAGCCGGTGGCGGAGCCAACACCCCAGTCTTACCTATTGGAGGTGCAATTGTTGTTGGCGTGACCATACCGACTATCGTGCCCGGCTTAGATATTGGTTGCATTGCTTGACCGGCACTACTTGACGTCAGCGATTTTGAAGGTAGCGCAAGACTAGATGTTAAGGGCAACATCGTTGGCAATGACGTGATTGCGACCTTATCTGGTATAGCATTGCCCAAGACACTCACAGCTTGATTTGGCATAACGGTCATCGCGCCACCATCACTACGCACTGATGCCTCGCCATTGTTAACCAAACTAAAGGTAGTGGGTGCTGCCCCAATCATCTTAGGGGGAACTATCATCGCTTCACCATCCGCATCTCTAAGCGAAATGTTAGCGTTGGGAGTGACGATATTCATTCTGGGGGAAGCGCGCAAATCTCTATGCCCATCCTTGGGTGCATCCTCTTTGCCAGAGATCATCCTGACACCGCCTTGTTGCAGCGTCACTTGATACAAAATTCCAGCTTTAGGGTCCGCTGGAAGTTGCGGCGCATCCAATCTAACCTGGCTCTTAGGTCGAATTGCCATAAAGCCTGCATCCAATTTGGCTTGTGCATAACCGCCCGGCGCTGTCACCAACGTATCTCCAGCATAGATAGGCTCTCCTTTCATGGCTGGCCGTAACTGGCCGCTGGCATCACGTATTTGCACATCGCCCGTAGTAAAGATGATCTTATCCTCGGCATAGGCAGCGGTAGCCATAAGGCCGCTGGCTAGCGCGACTAAGATCAATTTTGTTTTGGGAGTGTTCATGGTCATTCTCCTTAAATCAAGGAAGGATCTTGGGTTGCAAGATCGTAGTTGTCGTCGGCGACAGGATTGTCGTCGTAGTCGTCGTTGTGGGTGACAGAACTGGTTGAATCAATGTAGTAGTGGTCGTCGTAGTCGTCGGTGCCAAGAGAGTGGTCGAAGTCGACAACACAGGTTGTAGTATGGTTGTCGTTGTCTTCAGAGTTGGATCCGTGGTGGTCGTACTTGTAGTGGTCGGAACAGCCAGTGGATCTATTGTCTTGGTAGTTGTGATCGTTGTAGTCAACGGTTGCGTGCTCGTTGATAAGGGTGCCAGCTTTGTGGTCGTGCTCAGTGAGGGCAAAGGTGCGAGCATGAGATCGCTCTTGAGTGGTGCTATGACTGTAGTTGTGGTCAAACTACGTAAAGGCGCAACGACGGTCTTATCAGTGTTGATGACTGCATCTTTTGTTGTTGGACGTTGGCCTGTCTTTGAATCACCCACCGTGTCATCAGCTTTATCCTTACCCAAAATGTCGCTAGGACGTATCGCATTTTTCTCTGGCATTGGTGGGGACTGCCTATAGAACGCGGGAATCTTAGGCAAGATTACGGGAGCCATATTGGCACCTGGTGCGAAACCCACCTGATTTGGATTGATGTTGATGATACCTTTGTCGTTAGCAATGAAGGAGGCACCGAAGTTCACCTTGTCATAAGTGCCCGGTTTACCCAAAGCTGTTTGCCCCGGCAAAATCACCATAGGCTCATGATCCGTCCCTCTTACGCCGATGGTCGCGCTAGGTGTCTTGATCTTGTAGTTTTCTTTGTTGTGTTTGCCTATCAGGCCGGTAAGTGAACGAAAACCACCAACCAGCAAGGAAAAGAAGCTCTTTTCACTACCGTCATTCTTGCCAGCGTAGATGTAGGTATCGATCTTCATCTTGGTGTTGGGACGCACAGATATGAAGCCACCATCCGCCATATTGATCTGTGCCATGGCGTCACCACCAGTATTGATGCTATCGCCTTCGTTCAACGCATCACCCTTTAATGGTGTTCGTTCGATACCGTTCGCATCGACTAGACGCACATCCCCTCTGACGAATTGAAACACACCTGCTGCCGCAAACACTGAGCTGCTCATCGTCAGCAGCAATAGTAAGGTAGCTATGGTTAACTGACGGATATGCATGATTGCCTCCTGACTAGAAACTGCGGCGCAAATTCAAAGAATAATCGGTGCCACTGTACTTATTGAATAAAACATTCGAGTCGTTCCGAACATAAACCACTTGTGGGCGCAAACTCCATGCATGTGCAAAAGCCCAAGATACACCCATACTCAGATCGTAAAGCTTGTCGTTACGATAAGTCAGGAAGGTAGGATTCAATGCATCGAACTTGCTACGCTGCGCACCCAATCCCATGAACGCACCCGTAGTGGGTGTGAGGGTTGACTGCCAGCCTACGCGTAAACCCTGAAAAGTCTTATTGCCGTCATCACGACCAAATGCACGCTCTCTACCGCCTGTGGCACTGAATGTCATGGCTGTACCGCCACTCCCCAGCGCCATCATCCAGCCTGCGGTCAGTGACGATTGGTTGTAATTCTGCACCTGCAAAAGGGGATCTGCGAAGCGCAAGCGCATACTCTGTAAAGTTACATTCACCTGATTACTGGCGTTGACCTGATAACGCGCATCCCCATCAATGCCAGTAGTGTCATAGCTATGCGCACTATGTAATGTGTTGTTGGCACCGTTTATGCCTGTTCTGAAGATCCACGAACCTTCTCTCAAACTCAGACCCCCGCGAGCCGACACGGAACCATAGTTCGAGGTGTTGTAAGTGTCATATGTGCGCGCCGCCGCATCGACTCCACCATATAGTGAGACCGTATCTGATACTTGGTGATTCACTTCCATTCCAGCGGTGGTATTCAGATATCGATCCGAGGTCTTCAAATTAGTCTGATTCATGAAATACAAAATGCCGTAGGAGGGCAAGTAGACAGGATTCTGACTTTGCGAGATACCGCTGTTGATATTAGCGTTATGACCCAAACCCGCTTCGATATAGGCAGTAAAAGCGGTCTTGCTGGCTTCATGCATCTGATTGATCGCCGTCAAATACTGGTCTGCTGCTGACTTAAGGTCTGGAGGCAGGTTCTGGAATACGATGACCGTCTCAAATTCGATTTTGGCACGCGCATAATCGTGCATCTCGTAGTAGGCACGGCCCATATCCAAACGAACGCTTACATAGTTAGGGTTTTGAGCAAGGATGCGCTCGAAGATGAAAGTCGCTTTGGTTGGATTGCCGCTATTCAAGGCCGCCGTGCCTAGCAGGTAATCGAAGTTGATGTCGCCTGCCTTATCAATCTCAAATGGCTCCAGCAAGGCATATGCCTCGGCATATTTTCCCTTCTGCAACAGTGCCAAGCCCTGTTCTGTGTCTGGCTCTGCGGCCATCGCGACACTCGGCAACAAGCCTGACAATAGACAAACTACAGAAAGCAGCTTTCTCATTACATCCTCCGCACCTAGTCGTTTGGGCTCATTCTAGACTTGAACCCTACATACCACAAGGTCTTGTTCGGACACCAAAATTCCAAGGAAACTAGGGGATTTTACGGCCCGCACATAGCCTAGAAAAGGGGAGAAGATTCATGTAACAAAGCGACTAGACTCAGGATTTTCGTTGCTGCACCAATACCCAAGGACTCACGACCACAGTCCATAACATCGCATCGGATTGATGCCAGTCTGCAGCTTGCTCGTCTTTTACCTTGCCGAATTGTTCTGCCACCATCCATTGCTGGATCTGTGTGGCATTGTCCTCTGACATCACCAGCGCCACTTCGACTAAGTCGAGATCAGGTGCGACATATAGCGCCACGCCACTGGCAAAATAACGTTGCATCTCACGCCAAGGCATTTGTGCAGTCTCCAAAACCAGTTTGGCGCGATTGACTTCTCTCAGTTCAGAGTTGTTCATGCTTCTATACTTTCTAAAGATTATTGGGTGTGACGGTTTTCTAATTCGCGCCAAATGGCACGCGCAATGATGGCCCAAGTACGTTCTTGTTTTGCCACAACATCGAATTGTGACAGATACCCTTTGCCAAACACCTCGTTATTAGTACGGTGCATCAACACCGACAGCCCGTATATCTCCAATTTAAGCCTAGGAATGCGATGCCCCTCGTTGGCCTCTGCCCTTATTGCGTCTAGGTTAGCCAACAAATCTTTAACAAACAAAGTAACGCGATTTTCATCTTCTACATTCAATCCGAGCGCGATGCATTTACGCTCGATCTCATGCTCCAGGCCAGCCTCACTGCTATACAGAATTTCCTTACTAAACATCCCGCTTCTCTCCTTGCAGATAGTTGTCTTTGAGCCGCATATAGTGCTCGGCCGAATAACGCAGATAGGCAATCTCCTGCTTCGTCAGCGGTCGTACTGCGCTAGCGGGCCTGCCCATGTACAACATACCGCTTTCCAAGACCTTGCCTGGCGACACCAAGCTGCCCGCACCTATCATCACGTGGTCTTGGATCACCACATCGTCCATGATGATGGAGCCCATGCCAATCAAGCATTCGTTACCAATATGGCATCCGTGCAAGATAACGGAATGCCCTACAGTAACGTAGTCACCAATGATGAGTGGTGAGCCGTCCGTTTTATCAGCAGTCTTGTGCGACACATGGCACATGCTCAAGTCCTGCACATTCGAGCCACGCCCCACCACGATATGATTAACATCCCCGCGCAACACCGTATTGCACCAAACGGAACTGTCATCGCCCAGCGTCACGTCGCCGATGACTTGGCAGGAGGGTTGGAGGTAGACACGTTCACCAAGGATAGGCGAGGTACTGAGATAGGATGATAGCGGCATAGGCATATTAAGATTCAGTTGGACATCAAGCGATCTAGCGCATTCAAAATAACAAGCACGAGCATCAGCCCATTCCCTTCAAACATCCCCATTTATACCATCCTTTTGCTGCCCTACTGATTTTTAGATTTGTTAGATTGCCCAGCTTTACCGCTGTTCTAGATGATTTGTTGCGTTGGTATTTTGCATGGAGGGCAGCGCTGTCACCTTGATTGCGTTACTCGTTAAAAGAGGCAGGGTCCACCTGCCTCTTTTAAGTTGTGATTAGATCATTTGTCTGTAGCGCGGTCTAACGCCTGTCACGATGGCTAGAGTTGCGTTTTGCTTTGCTGCGTTGCTTCTTAGTGATGGACGCCTCTAGAGTAGATTTGGGTTTACGTTCGACACTAACACCACCTCTATTTCCGTCATTACTTGCGGGTGAGCGAACTTCCACACTTCCTTCGCTCGCTCGACTTTCCTTGTTCATTGGGTGGTGGCGCTTCTGCTCTGGTGGAGAATTGACCTCCACAGTTCCAGATGTAGAGCCTGCTTTCTTCGGGTGATTTGCACGCTCACGCTCGGCTTTAGTAGCAATATGCACAGTAGCCCGTTGCTCAGGTTTGACCACGCTCACTGAACCAGTATTTCTCGGTGCATTGACGCCCACCGTACCTTCGTCTCGTGCATTGGCAAACCCACACGACAGTGTGCCAAACGCCAATACGACAGGATATATCCAAAGTTTCTTCATGATCGATCTCCTTGATTGAACAAAAACTTTGCTGCATTTACAAACGACAAAACGCCTGAATTTAAAGCATGTGTTCTTAAGTCAACCGTGACCATACGCGAAGTACTTACTCCATCGCCATGCTATAGATCGAGTTGGCAGTAAGCCCTTATTTGTGTTTTCTAGGGAAGCAGGTTTTAACCTCCTTACCGTTCGCATCTGTCAGATATTGTATTTTTGCAGCGAAGGTGAAGCGCTCTCTGTTGGGTAGCCAAGTCTGAGTTGCCCATGTGCGACAACCATTCTTACTGATGCCAGACACTGCGCGATAGTCATCGAACCCGTCACCATCGAAGTCGCCCACTTGCCACATTGATGGGTCTAACAGATTGGCATCGACGGCTTCTAAACGGCTGCGAAAAAGTTGCCGTCCATGCTTTTGGGTATTGTGAACAACCACCGTGGTCGTATAAATATTCAGTATTAAATTCGTACCGGCATAAGGCTTAGCATCCTTAAGCTCGGCGTAAATATCAAACTGTTTCCCGCTAGCCACCTTGTCGCCTTTGGGAGTCGAGCCCCCTTTTTTAGCTGCCTCAGCCATGGAGGTAAATGCAAGCAGGCCCACTAGGACGGCAATAGTCAATTTTTTCATATCATTCCCTTTCAGAAGGTCTGTATGTGGTGCATGTGACTTGCAAAAACGAGGGGAAACCCCCGCCTTGCCGTGCCAGTCTACTCCCATTTTTGCTTAGTCCTCATCGACACGTTCAGCGCTGTACCCAGCGCATCTATAGTGTACAGATAAGGCCTTCCTTACTCATCGCCGAACACACGATCCAGTACACCATCATTCGGATAAGCCTCTCCTGGATCGACTTTACGTCTACGAGTCTTGTCGCAATTCATGTGCCCGTGATCCAAGTCTGAATGTCGCTTGATGCCCTCGCGCTTGATACCGCGCCGTTGCACGATGTCCTTGAGCAACTTCACCAACGATGTCAGTTGCGCCTCGGGGTATGGGTCGTGTCCGTCGCCTTGGTTGATGAGTTCGATGGCGATAGAGCGGCCGCTGTAGCGAAACACATGATGCGCAATCTGAGATTCAGGAACACTGCTGCGTACCGTGCCATCCCGATCGACCATGTAATGTATGCCCAGCTTAGGATGTGCCTCGATCTGACGCAGATTCTCGTCTAACGTGCCAGCCCCCACCCAGACAGGCTTGCCGTTTTCACAAGTCGGGCCACCCGTGGAGTGGATCACGATCATGTCTATCGCTTGCGTGCGCGCACCACCACTGTGTCTAGCCTCGGCTAATCCTGTCCACAAGCTGAGCAACAGCACTAGCCCCAGCCCCAGCAGTCTGTTTGTTAGCGCGCTAGACACTTACTTGATATCAGGCTCGAACAACTGACGCAGACCGCTAGGTTGGCAACGCAGATATTGCGGCGGGGCACTGACTTGCGCGCCTAACGTAGCTGCCGCATGCCAAGGCCAGCGCGGGTCGTAGAGCATCCCACGCGCTAAGGCCACCATGTCCGCCTGTCCATCCGCGATGATAGCCTCGGCCTGCTCAGGCTCGGTGATCATGCCCACCGCGATGGTCGGCATACCGGTCTTATCGCGGATGCGCTCGGCGAGCTCCACTTGATAGCTCGGCCCAACTACGATCTTTTGCGCGGGCGAGAGTCCTCCGCTGGACACATGAATGTAATCACAAGCGCGCTGCTTCAGTTCCTGCGCAAAGGCCACGCTCTGCTCAATCTCCCAACCGCCCTCGACCCAATCTGTCGCAGAGATGCGTATGCCCACCGTCATCTCGGGCACGGCAGCACGCACCGCATCGAATATCGCTAAAGGAAAACGCATACGGTTCTCCAAGGAACCGCCGTATTCATCGGTACGCATATTGCTCAATGGTGAGAGGAATTGATGCAACAGATAACCATGCGCGGCATGTACTTCGATGGCCTCCAAACCCAGACGCTGTGCACGTTGCGCGGCAGTGACGAATGCCTGCTCTATGCGTGCCAACCCGACTTTATCCAATGCGATGGGAGCGCAGTCGTCCGCCGCGAAAGGCAATGCAGAAGGCGCGACCGTAGTCCAGCCACCTTCACTCACAGTTGCCTGCTTACCACCCTGCCAAGGCACATGACACGAAGCCTTACGCCCAGCATGGGCGAGTTGTATCGCAATCGGCATGGAAGAATATTTACGCACCACTGCTAAAGTCTTCTGCAAGGCCGCCTCGTTCGAGTCCGACCACAGCCCCAGATCATCCAAAGAGATGCGGCCCTCCGCCGTCACCGCACTCGCCTCTATGATCAACAGCCCCGCACCGGATAAAGCCATATGACCCAGATGGATCTGGTGCCAATCCGTCGCATCACCCTCTTGTGCCGAGTATTGGCACATGGGTGCAATGACAATGCGATTCTTTAAGGTGAGATTGCCTATGCGGTAGGGCGTGAAAAGTTGGCTCATAAATAGACTTTCTGTGGATTGCTTTTAACGATTATTTAGAAGCCAGCTCAGCGCCCAAACGGTCTAGGTTCTGCTCGATTGCTGGCACGACGACATGGCGCACTGCGCAGATGCGGTTCCGTTTGATTTTTGTTCGGTTGGAAGTTCAATTAGTCTTCGCTACCTTTGGCTTTAAAAAAGCTTGCGATGCTGACCCCTTCAACGCGTTTAAGAGCCACCTTTTTCACGACGAACGTAAATTCCTGTACCGCCGACGTTATCTTTTTCAAAGAAAAAATCAACAATATACGAAACTTCGGTGTTGCAGCCGTGTGCAACCCATCGCTCTTTGACTCGTCCTTTGAGAACCCTACCTTCTCCAGCCTGAAAATCAGGAGATTTTTCAATTAGTTCAGGGAGAATAACATCGGTTTGGCGACAACCTAGTCTCTGCATTGAATTCCAGACAAGCTCAGCAGCATCCAGTGCAGTACGAAGATCTACAGATGAACCTTTTTCTATTTTTACTGGGCGACTAGGTTCTCGTGTGATTACTACGCACGAGGTTAAAAATAGTACGATGAAAATTGCAGTAATTGTTTTCATAAAATCCTAACGAGGTTGTAGAAAAAGTCTCTTCATAGCCGCATCGTGCCGAGAACCGAATCAAATATCAAGGTCGAAATGTGAGTAGATAATTTTGAGATTCAAATGGCTCGTTACAAGCACATCGACACCAGCCCACGCTTTCTCGCGGTTGACCTGCAACGACAACTCTCGCCCAGCACGATTGAACACGCTCTGAATCATCTGCTCGATCACGAGATCGATCTGTCGGGTTTCGATGCGTAATGGAAGTTGTATTGCCTGGTGCACAACATTGAAAAGCTGGCGCATCACGGTTATGCGCAGTGAATAGCGATGATGATGGCAATACGATATGGCGCACCGCCTCCGCCACCTTTGCATCGGCAAACGCTTGCGATGACCCCTTTAACGCTTTAGAGCAGCAGCACTAGGTTGGCAACGCAGATATTGCGGTAGAGAGTGAAAAGGTGGCTCATGGTTTTAGGGTGTTGCTGACTCCGTTGGTTATTTCTGAATAGCACTAACCAAGTGCCGCTGTCGGCTGGATGCGAGCCGCTGGTGAGCATCAGCATGATATCGGACGACTGCTTCACTTGTTCGCAATCACTGTCCGTGTGCCGCTGCACCAATTGCGGTATCTCACCGCACCTGATTGGGGTGAATTAAAAGTGTCCGTTAAATGCGGGTTAGCTCACTCCGACCCCTTAGATTCCGAAAACTCAAATAATCACAAAAACATCATTGGCGCTTGCTTATATCCGATTTGACGCATATTATCAAAACATGATTAACGAACAAGCCTTGTTTGACATCCTTTCCGACGAAACACGTCGCCGCTTGCTGTGCTTGCTACTTAAGGAGTCCGAGTTGTGCGTATGCGAGTTGTTCTATGCGCTGGATATGGCACAGCCAAAAATTTCTGCCTCTTGCAGCCATGCGCGAAATTGAACTATTGGTAATCCTCGTTCGACGCTAAAATTGGGTCGCGGTTATTACTGCGCTGAATTACATGCAGAGGTTGGCCTGGCAAGAAGAAACGGGGCAGACGAGCCATCGTATTTCTTCATCGAGGCGGGCATCCCACTCGGTGTCACATTATCGTTTCTGATCGCCAGTCCAATGGTCAACGAAGTGGCCATCGTGGTACTGACCTCGGTCATAGGCTGGAAGATGACAGTCATTTATGTCACCACTGGATTAACCATCGCCCTGATTGGCGGTTTTGTGCTGGAACGTTTCAAACCGGAACGCTGGGATGAGGAATATGTCTGGAAAATCAAAATGGGCGAAGCGCAAATCGAGGCTGAAGATAATTCTCTTAAGGCACGCCACGAGTATGCCGTGGGACAAGTGAAGGAGATCGTAGGCCGCATTTGGAAATATGTGCTGATCGGCGTGGGTGTCGGCTCATTGATGCACGGCTATGTGCCTAAGGATTTTATCGCCAGTTTTACAGGAAGTGGCAGCCTGATTTCGGTCATGGCGGCAGTGCTGGCGGGTGTGCCGCTCTACTCGGATGCCGTGGGTATCATCCCGATTGCCGAAGTGCTGCTGCAAAAGGGTGTCCCGCTGGGCACGGTATTGGCATTCATGATGGCAGTAGTGGCACTGTCCTTCCCCGAGATGCTGATCCTGCGCAAAGTGGTGAAATGGCCGTTGCTGGCTTTGTTCGCTGGATTCTTGGCCACCTCATTTGTCATTGTGGGCATGCTGTTCAACACCTTGGCAGGAATTTTGTAACAACTATTTATTCACAAAGGAGCAATGCAATGAAAGGCAATAAAACGTTTCGCATGATGTCGATGATGGTGTTGATTTCCTTGATTGCCAGTCAGCTATCCGGCCAGATCAATCTGTTGCAACCGACTTGGCTGTGGCTAGCGGTCTTCGTCAGCCTGATGGGCTTTCAGTCCAGCTACACGGGGTTCTGTCCTGCCAGCAAACTAATGGGAGGCAATGCTGCTGGAGGATGCTGTGGCACATCCACAAAGTCTGATGGGCCGTGCTGCTAATTCAGCATGACATCCTTCAAAGTCATCGGTCCCGGCTGCAATAGCTGTCGCACCACTGCTGCGCTTATTGCGGAAGTCGCCAAAGCGCGCGGCGTTGTCATTGAGCTCAAAGAGATTCACGACCCAGCACAAATCGCGGCACTGGGCGTAACGCGCACCCCAGCAGTCATCTTGAATGGCGAGATCGTTTTCACCGGCGGTTCGCCAGACTGGATCAAGGTCGAAAACTGGCTTACTCAAATCAACACATGAAAGGAAGCAAAATGAAGAACATCAAAGTCCTCGGCACCGGCTGTGCCAATTGTAAAACCACGCTGAAGCTGATCGAAGAAACAGCCAAGGCCAAAAGCGTTGAAGTGCAACTGGAGAAGGTCGAAGACATCGCCGGCATCATGAGCTACGGTGTCATGAGCACCCCAGGTGTAGTGATTGACGGCAAGGTGGTGCATGCTGGTGGCGTGCCGGATCGTAAAAAGGTCGAAGGCTGGTTATCTTGACAAAGACACCGTGAATCCGGCTACAAAAATCTACGGTAGCATGACTAGGAATAAACCCAAACCATGAGCGAACATCACCACATGCACGATCATGCCGCAGGCGCCGATCCGACCAGCCGCGCCTTCGCGGTCGGCGTTGCACTCAATCTTGTGTTCGTCATGATCGAAGTGGGTTTTGGCTTACATGCCAATTCGCTGTCGCTGCTGGCCGATGCCGGGCATAACTTCAGCGACGTGATCGGCCTGCTCATGGCATGGGGTGCGCTGAGGCTGGCAAAGCGCGTGCCATCCGAGCGTTTTACCTACGGCTTGCGCAGCTCAACCATCATGGCGGCATTCGCCAATGCCATGCTGCTGCTCATCGCCGTCGGCGGCATTTCACTAGAAGCGGCGCAACGCTTGAGCACACCGGCAGCTGTCAATGAAATGACCATGATCTGGGTGGCTGGTGTGGGCGTATCGATCAATGTCGCCACTGCACTGATGCTGATGAAGGGGCGCGAAAAAGATCTCAATCTGCGCGGCGCTTATCTGCATATGGTGGCAGATGCGGCAGTTTCTGTCGGCGTGGTTTTGGCCGGTATCGGTATGATCTGGACGGGTTGGCTATGGCTCGATCCTGCAATCAGCTTAGCAATTGCAGTGGTAATTTTCGCTGGTACATGGAGCCTGCTGAAAGATTCCTTGCGTTTATCGCTACATGCCGTACCTCAAGGTATCGACATAAAAGCAGTTACCGATTTTCTGCAAAGTTTCCCTGAAGTTAAAGAGGTACATGACCTACACATCTGGGGGATGAGCACTACCGAAGCAGCACTGACAGCACATCTGGTCATGCCACAAGGCCATCCCGGCGATGCTTTTCTCGACAATCTGTCAGAAGAATTAGAACATCACTACCATATTCACCATGCCACCTTCCAAATAGAACTGGGTGAGACTGATGTTGCATGCAGATTGGCACCGAACGATGTGGTGTAAAAAGTCGCCTTAAAATAAAGGGAAATTCATATGGCTACGTTATTTAGACAGCACATCTGAATGTCGGTCATGCCGCCTAATACGGACGGCCATTTCGCTACCTTTTGTATTTTCAATCACTTGTTGATCCTTTGCACAAGTTCTGGTGCCTAAAATTCCACGGATGATTGTGAGTCTATCAAGCCACCAGCTTCCACTTCATCGTCTCCCCCGCCCTCAATGGTACGAGTCTGTGCTCACCAAATCCTACCGATGCGGGTACTTGCCAGTCTTCTTTGCGCAGGGTGACTTTGTCGGTGTTGCGCGGCAGGCCGTAGTAGTCGGCACCGTAAAAGCTGGCGAAGCCTTCCAATTTGTCCAGTGCGCCCGCTGCCTCGAAGGCTTCGGCATACAGTTCGATGGCGTTGTGGGCGCTGTAGCAACCGGCGCAGCCGCAGGCGTTCTCTTTGGTGTGTTGCGCGTGCGGCGCGCTGTCGGTGCCGAGGAAGAATTTCTTGCTGCCGCTGGTGGCGGCTTGGACCAAGGCCTCGCGGTGGGTTTCGCGTTTGAGTATAGGCAGGCAGAAGAAGTGTGGGCGGACACCGCCGACCAACATGGCATTGCGGTTGTAAAGCAAATGTTGCGGGGTGAGGGTGGCGGCGATGTTGTCGGCGGCACTGGCAACGAACTCGGCGGCATCCTTGGTGGTGATGTGCTCGAACACCACGCGCAGTGCTGGCATATCTTTTAACAAGGGGCGCATCACGCGATCGATGAACACGGCCTCGCGGTCAAAGATGTCGATGTCGGCATTGGTGACTTCGCCGTGTACCAACAAGGGCATGCCACAACGTTGCATCTCTTCTAACGCTGCATAAGTGTTACGCAGATCCGTCACGCCCGCGTCTGAGTTGGTCGTCGCGCCGGCCGGATACAGCTTTACCGCATGCACAATGCCGCTCGCCTTAGCTTTGCGTATCTCTTCCGCGCTGGTGTTGTTGGTGAGATACAAGGTCATCAGCGGCTCAAAATTCATGCCTTTTGGCAGCGCGGCAAGGATGCGCTGACGGTAGGCGATAGCTTGTTCGGTACTGGTCACAGGCGGGCGCAGGTTAGGCATGACGATGGCGCGAGCGAATTGTCGAGCGGTATCCGGCAACACCGAGGCCATCAGCGCGTCATCGCGCAAATGCAAGTGCCAATCGTCGGGGCGGGTGATAGTGAGTTGTTGCATGGCGAGTTCCGGTATTTGTTCAGATATGAAATTGTAATGGATAAAAGCAAAGCGCCCGTACCGGATAGGCACAGGCGCTCTGTTCAACGCTGCTGATTATTGGGCAGCTGGCGCTGGTGCATCCGCAGATTTCACGGGTGGAGGAGCCACACCATTACGTTTATAGCTGATGTGTTTGGTACCACCATCGCAAGTACCTACGGTACGGCCAGTGTCATCCGCGCCATCGGCAACGACTTCCAGCGTAAAGTTCTGCACGCCTTTGGCTTGGAATTTGGCATCGATCTCGGATTTCAACTCTTCGCAAGGTTTGGCTGCAAAAGCTGCCATGGACAAACCCAACAGAGATACTGCTAAAACAGTCATGCTCGTTTTTTTGATCATAGGAACTCCTTCAATTAGCACGGTATAGGGAATCTTGCTGCGATCCTGCTGCGCTAAACGCCGCTGCAAAATCGTGTGGCAGTGTCCTCGTTGACCTTGCTGCTGTCAACATTCATAAATACCTAGTCCGCTTGCGCCAAATGTGCGATGCCTGCCAGCGAAAATTCTGCGATATGCGCGGCGATGGCGTTAATCTCGCGGTGGTCGTAACGCAGCTTGGGATTGAGTCGCAATAACACCGGATGCGAGTTGCGATAGAACATGCACTGCCCGAGGATGCTGTACACACTGCGGCGTAGCTGGGCTTCGCTCAAGCCCTTGCCGCCGATCTCACGTAATAAATTGCCGAGAAATTCATGCAAAGGCCCGACTGCATCGCGCACGATCTGGTCCAAAGCTGGCGTAGGATCAGCCAACTCGCGCGCCATGATCTGACATTGCAAAGAGGCATGCTGTTCGTCCAGCAGCATGTGAATAAAATCGTGGATGAACAGTTGCAAGCGCTCCTTAGGGCAAACGGAGGCGGTGGCATTGGCAGCTTGTAACGCTTTGAGCGGGGCAAAGTTCAGCACCTCAGCAAGTAATCCATCCTTGCCCCCAAAGTGATAATTCACCGCCGCGACATTCGCCTCGGCACGGCGGCATATCTCGCGCACCGTCGCACCCTGAAACCCTTGCTGTGAGAACACCTCGCGGGCGGCGGCAATCAGCCGTTCGCGGGTTAGTTCACTGGCGGATTTAAGTTCGGCCTCAGTCATTTTTCTACTGCATCCTGATGCTCGGCCGCTTCACCCGCCAAGGCTTTGTATAACTGCGTGTTGGCACTCAACCACGCACGGCGTATCTGCAAAGTGGCTTGCTCGGCAGCATAAGCATCGCGTTGTGCATCCAGCACTTCCAGATAATTCGACACACCCGCTTGATACCTTGCATCCACCAGCTTCAAGCGCTGCTGCTGGTTCTGACTGCTGTCTGTCTGTGCCGCCAATTGCTCCGCCAACTTGTCGCGTGCCGTGAGCAAATCAGAAACCTCACGGAAGGCTAGCTGTATGGTCTTTTCGTAATCCGCGACGGCGATGACCTTACGTGCTTGTGCCAGATCGAGATTGGACGAATTACGTCCGCCATCGAACAACGGCAGCGTCAGTTGCGGTTGGAACGTCCAAGCGCGGCTGGCAGAGCCAAACAAGCCGTTGAGATTACGACTGGCAAAACCCGCACTACCCGTCAGGGCGATGCGTGGGAAGAAAGCTGCGCGTGCCGCGCCAATATTGGCATTAGCTGCCAGCAGACGTTGCTCGGCCGCGCGTACATCTGGACGTTGCAACAACACGTCAGCAGGCAAGCCCGCCATTGCATCGGCTTGTATGCCTTGGTCGGCCAGTGCACGACCTGCGGGCAGATCCTTCATCTGTTTGACGGTCGTTCCTACCAAGACATCGAGCAGATTCTCAGCGGCTGACAATTGGCGCTCCAGATCGGCACGTGCGGCCACCGCTGCTTGATAGCTGGCCTGAGCCTGTAGATCATCCAACTCGCCAGACGCACCCAGTGCATAGCGTTTAGCCGCCATGTCACGTGCTTGCGCGCGACCCTCTTGAGTGGCGACGGTCAACGCAGTGCGTTCACGCAACTCGACCACAGCCAGATAAGCATTCACCACATCGCTAATCAGCGAGAGACGGAAGGCGCGCTGTGCTTCTTCGGTCGCCAGATAACTCGCTTTGGCGGCATCGTTGAGGCTGCTCACACGCCCCCAGAAATCCAGCTCATAGGAGACGATACCCACGTTCACATCGTAGCGGGATGATTGCAATTTATTCCCCGTGAATGAGGCACTGGCGGGCGTCAGCGATGCATTACGCCCAGCGTTCAAATTCACAGTCGGCAAACGATCCGCACCGACAATGCCGTATTGCGCTTGTGCTTCAGCGACGCGGGCGGTAGCGATGCGCAAGTCACGATTGTTCTCCAACGCCACATCGATCAACTTCTGCAAGCGAGCATCAGGGAAATAATGTGCGATGTCGGCGACTGCCTGTTTACCGCTATCCGTCGCCGACCATGCTGCTGCAACTGGCAAGGCAGGGCGCTCGTAAGTAGGCTGCATAGAACAGGCCGCCAACAACGTTGCAACCATCAAGGCGGAGTATCTCAACTGCTTATTCATGTGAATTCTCCTTATGGCTACGCGCATGGCCAGGGAATATCTTGCGTACCACGACGAAGAACACCGGCACTAAGAACACTGCCAGTACAGTTGCTGCAATCATGCCGCCCATCACACCCGTACCGATGGCGTGACGACTCTGCGCACCCGCACCTGTAGAAATCGCCAGTGGCAATACACCCATGATGAACGCGATGGACGTCATCAGGATAGGGCGGAAGCGCAAGCGACATGCTTCCAAGGTCGCATCCATCAAGTCCATGCCTTCATCCTGCAATTTGCGTGCGAACTCGATGATCAGGATCGCGTTCTTGGACGACAAGCCGATGATGGCGATTAGACCCACCTTGAAATACACGTCATTAGGCAGACCGCGCAGTGTCACGGCCATCACCGCGCCAAAGATACCCAAAGGCACGACCAACAACACTGCGAATGGAATCGACCAGCTCTCATACAAGGCCGCCAAGCATAGGAACACTACGAATAGCGAGATGGCGAACAGCAAGGGGGCTTGTTGTCCTGACATGCGTTCCTCATAAGAAGTACCAGACCACTCGAAGCCGAAGCCCGGTGGCAGTTGCGCAGCGATCTGTTCCATCGCGGTGACCGCTTCACCGGTACTGCGACCTGGTGCAGGTCCACCTGATATCTTCATTGAAGCCAATCCGTTATAGCGGTCCAGTTTTGGCGCACCCACCACCCAATGCGCTGTCGCCAACTCGGACAACTTCACCATGCCACCTTTGTCATTGCGTACCGACAAAGACAAGATATCTTGCGGACTACGGCGCATATCGGCTTCGGCCTGCATCTGCACGCGCAGGATGCGTCCTTGACGTATGAAGTCGTTGATGTAAGCCACGCCTAAGGTGGATTGCAGCGTGTCATTCAGATCCGTGATGGACACACCCATGCTCTGTGCTTTCACGCGATCAATGTCGAGCAACAACTGCGGCCCTGCCTCTTGACCCTCAGGACGCACACCTGCAAACACGGGATTCTGCATCGCCATGCCCAGCACCATATTGCGTGCCTCTATCAATTTCTCACGACCGTTGCCCCCTCGATCCTGCAAGCGGAAATCGAAACCACCCGTCGCCGCCAATTCAGGGATGGGCGGTGGGTTGATGGCAAAGATCATCGCTTGCTTGATGCGGAATAGCGCCATGTTGGCTTTGCCCACCAACGATATTGAGCTGCTATCGGCTGCGGTACGCTGATCCCAATTCTTTAGCGTCACAAACACGATCGCCATGTTCTGACCACGTCCAAAAAAGGAGAAGCCCGCCACGCCGATGACGTGCTCGGTCTCTGGTTGCTTGCGATAGTAGTCTTCAACCTGAGTCAGTATCTCCAAGGTACGCTCTTTAGACGCACCCGATGGCAACTGCATCACGTTGATGAAGTAACCCTGATCTTCCTGTGGCAAGAAGCTGCCTGGCAACTTGGTGAACATCCAACCCATCGCGACAAAGATCGCCACGTAGACCAACAGATAGCGCGTGGTCTTCTTAGTGGCCTTACCCACCGTACTCACATAACGATTAGTAGTCCGTGCGAAGAAACGGTCGAACCAGCCGAAGAAACCACCGCCACCCTGCAATTGATGTTTTTGGGGACGTAACAGTGCGGCACACAAAGCAGGTGTCAGTGTCAGCGCCATCAGCGCTGAGAACATCATGGTCAACACCAAGGTCACAGCGAACTGCCTGTAGATCGCCCCTGTCGAGCCCGGGAAGAAGGCCATCGGGATGAACACCGCCATCAGCACCAAGGTGATGGCGATGATCGCACCCACGATCTGATCCATCGCTTTACGCGTCGCGTCACGCGGCGACAAGCCTTCTGTACTCATGATGCGCTCGACGTTCTCCACCACCACGATGGCATCGTCCACCACGATACCGATAGCCAATACCATTGCGAACAATGTCAGTACGTTAATGGAGTAACCCAGCAGATACAGACCGACTAGCGCACCCGTCAACGCGATGGGTATGACGATCGCAGGTATCAGCGTAGCGCGCCAGTTCTCAAGGAACAAGTACATCACCAACACCACTAACAGCAAGGCTTCGGCCAGACTCTTCAGCACTTCCTTGATGGAGATGTCGATGAATTTAGAAGTATCGTATGGGACCGTCCAAGCCACACCCTTGGGGAAGAACTTCGCCATCTCGGTCATCTTGTCTTTGACCGCTTTGACCGTACTCAGGGCGTTCGCACCTGGCGACAAGCGTATCGCAACAGCGGCTGTCGGTTGACCGTCTATGCGAGCGCTGCGTGAATAATCCTGCGCACCAAGTTCAACTCTAGCCACATCTTTGACGCGTAAAGATGAGCCATCTGGATTAGTGCGTACTAGGATGTTGCCGAATTGTTCAGCAGTCGATAAGCGACTTCTGGTGACAATGACAGCATTGAGTTGTTGCCCAGGTACGGCAGGTACTTGGCCCAATTCACCTGTTGCAATCTCAGCATTCTGCGCACGCACCGCCTTGGAGATATCGGCAGGGGAGAGTTTGTAGTGATCCAGCTTCTTGTTATCCAGCCAGATACGCATGGAGTACTCGGTACCGAACATCAGCGCCTCGCCTACCCCGGGCACACGACGTATGCCATCTAGCACGTTAGCCGCCGTAAAACTGCCCAAGGCCACGTCATCCATGGTCTTGTCTGGAGAGTACAGCGCAACGAACATCACATAGTTACGCGCGGTCTTGGCGACCGTCAGGCCCAATCTGCGTACATCCTCGGGCAAACGCGCCTCGGCACGCTTGATGCGATTCTGAGTCTCGACCGAGGCCAGATCCAGATTAGTGCCTGCCTCGAAGGTCAGGGTGATGCTACCGCTACCCAGTTCCGAAGCTGACTCCATATACAAGAGATGCTCGATACCATTCATCTCCTGTTCCAATAGGGCGACGGTGGTGTCTTCTATCACCTGTGCCGAGGCACCTGGATAAGTGATGCTGACAGACAAGGCAGGTGGTGCGACCGAAGGATATTGCGACACCGGCAGACTTTTCAATGCCAAGGCGCCACCCAACAGGATGATGAACGCGATGACCCAAGCGAAAATGGGACGATCGATAAAGAATTTGGCGAACATGGCTTAGTTCTTTTCTTGAGTTGTAGGGGTTGCTGCCATCGCCACACCTGGCAGAGGCACCGGCTTAACGACAGAACCCGGCCGCGCCTTCTGCAGGCCGTTGACGATTACACGTTCACCGCCTTTAAGACCGCTTGCGATGATGAAATCTGTACCCGCCATCCCGCTGGTAGTCACCGGCACAGGCATCACCTTATCTTCCGCACCGACCACCAACACGAACTGACCTTCTGCATTGGCCTGCACAGCACGTTGCGGCACCAACAGACTACCTTGCGTTACGGCTTGCGGAAAACGGATACGTACGAACATACCGGGCAACAGTTCATTTTTGGGATTAGGGAACTCGGCGCGCATCGCGACTGAGCCTGTGGTTGGGTCAACTGACATGTCCTGGAAGAAAATCTTGCCATCGGCTGGATAGACACTACCGTCTTCCAACAACAACTCAACTTTGACCGAATCGCTACGCTTCAACTTGCCCGCACTGACTGCCTGCTGAATGCGCAACAGTTCGCCACTAGGCTGGCTGAAATTGGCATAGATAGGGTTGATCTGTTCTATGGTTGCTAAAGGTGTCGCATCCGCCTTGCTGACATACGCTCCCTCGTCCACCAGGGCACGGCCGATGTGGCCTGAAATCGCGGCAGGAACCTGCGCATTCGCCAAGTCTTCCTCGGCACGTATCATCGCCGCTTGCGCTTGCTTGGCGCGTGACTTGGCAAGGTCGTAATCCTGTTGGCTCACCGCCTTGATCTCCAGCAAAGACTTGAAACGGTCTGCATTCAACAACGCCGCCTCCAGATCGGCACGCGCTGCATCACGCGCCGCACGTATGGTGCGTGCATCGATGCGAAACAGCGATTCGCCTTCTTTCACATCGCTGCCTTCACGGAACAAACGTTTTTCAATCACGCCTTCCACACGCGCTCTCACCTGAGCTGTCCTATACGCTTGCAAACGCCCTGGCTGATCTTGCGTCATGGTTGCGTCACCAGCACTTGCCGTAATCACCTCCACTTCGGCGGGTGGCGGCATCTTGCCTGCAGCAGCGGGGCCAGCGGCGGGCTTTTCACCACAAGAGGCGAGGAGAACTGTCAATAACAGAGCAATGTTTCGGGTCGTGGTATTCATAGTGATGGTCCAATGGTTAGTACTGATGCCTATGGCGGAAAACGCCGGTCGCGAAATTTGTTGTTCTGAAAATAAAATGGGTAAGGACTACCCAAGATGCGAAACAAGCGTATCAAACGGCTGTTTGAAAGTAAAGCTCTAGAATCATTTATCGCTGCCGAACAGCATCTCTAAGCGTATCAAAAATGCATAGCTGGGGTGATAAGCTCGAACTTGTGGAAAGTGCATCTGCGGACTGATATCCACATACATCCATTGCTGATGAAGTCGATAACGATAGGACACCGCAAGGATGTAGTCGCTACTGTGAAATGTCGGCTGGGTGGCACCTACTGCCGTGGCTTGGTAATGCAGAGCTGTACGTTCATCTAGGGTTTGAAACAGTGAGAAATCCTGTACCAGTGTCCAGTTTTTACTGTCATTCAGCCAAGTAGCGTTGCTGCTTGATCGAAACAACCATGGTTCGCTGATTGCGCGATCGATGTCATATTGATTCGCGAAGCCTAGGCCCAGATTGTTGAACCAAAATGGGCTAGTGATGAATTTGAGCTGCCACTGTTCATAGTTAGCGGTATAGGTCGCACGGCTACGGGCAAACAAGTGGGAGTTCAGTCCTTGGAATTTGACACCTGCATCACTGCTGAATTGCCAGCGATTCATCTGTATAGGCAAATAACGCAGCGCGGCTGCAAAGCTATTCGGTGTTTCGACCTGTTTGATGACTGGAAGCGGCTTGGTCGACTGGGTGCCGGTGAGATTCTGGTCTGGGTTGCTCTCTATCAATAGGTGCAACTTGTTTTCTGTGTTGGGCAGGTGCACATTGGCACGACCATCCAAGGTCAACTTACCATTGCTCCCATAACCCGTGGTTCGAGTCAGATCCAGCTGCAACACACTATCATTGCTTTCTTGAAAGTTACGCTCGTCGCCGAAGAAGCGATCTATACCCCTCACCATATCGACGAATCCCGCAGCGACGTAGTTGCGTGTCGGATCCAGAAAATCCAATTGCTCATCCGCTTCGACTTCTATGCCGGTGGTCTCAGCGGGGAGGGCAACTTTGTCGGCTTGCGCCCATGCCGCCGGAATCCCGCAGCTCAACACCATCAATAATATACGTGCGATACCGTACATTTCTCAGAGCTCAGCCTTTAGTTGTAGCGCCAATGGATAAAGTTCATTGCGTCCCGCGCCGCTGATTTGGGTGACGAGTTGAACTGCCTGCTTAAGTGGCAGTTCAGCCAGCAACAGTTTCAGGATGCGCTGTGTTTCCAATGACAATCCTTGTTGGGGCACAGCAGCAGAAACCAGCACTACGAATTCACCGCGCTGCTGGTTGCTATCGGACAACAACCAAGCTTCTGCTTCGCCCAGCGAGCAAGCATGTATGGTCTCGAATAATTTGGTGATCTCACGCGCCAGCACGATGCGTCTATCAGCACCCAATACCGCACAAAGATCTTGTACACATTCGACGATACGATGTGGCGCTTCGTAAAACACCAAGGTATAGGGGTGTGCTTGCAGTGTCAGCAGCGTCGCACGCCGAGCTGCTGATTTGTTGGGTAAGAACCCATAGAATAAAAAGTGTGGGTCGTTCAACCCTGCTGCCGATAGCGCCGCGACTGCCGCGCTTGCGCCGGGGATGGGGATGACACGCAAGCCAGCAGCCAATACCGCTTGAACCAACAAGGCACCGGGGTCACTCACGGCGGGTGTACCTGCATCGCTAACGAAGGCCACGCTCATGCCGGACTGTATCTGAGTGATGATCTTGTCGGCTGCGCCGCGCTCATTGTGCTGGTGAACTGCGACCAACTGTTTGGCTCGTATCGCGTGATGACTCAATAGGTGCGCGGTGTTACGTGTGTCTTCAGCAGCGACTACATCTGCTTGCACCAATACCTCCATGGCACGCAGGGTAATGTCGCGCAAATTTCCTATCGGCGTGGCAACTACATATAATGCCGGTTCTAATTTTTGCGGGTGTTCGTTATGCAACGTGTAATCCTCTTGCTGATAAATTTGTTCGCACTATACGCTTGTAGCAGTGTGCCTCCGACTGCTCAACCTACTATACCGGCCACAACTGCTACACCTACACCCATAGAAGTACCGCTGGTTCCGGTCGAACCAGTCCTCACTCAAGCAATAGAGACCGAACCGCCATTGGTGATAGAGCCTATCTTGATGAATCCAGATGCACAGCCACACTTGGCTTTATTGCTGCCCTTAGAGGACAAAAACTATGGCGATGCTGCACGTGCGGTGCGCGATGGTTTCATGGCAGCTGCCAGCTTGAATCCTGATGGCCTGCCGGTGCGTTTTTACAATAAAGTCGACGACAACAGCAACGTGGTCGCAGCCTATCGTAATGCGGTGTCCAGCGGGGCTGTGGCAGTCGTGGGGCCGCTTACCCGCGATGGTGTCGCCGCGCTTGCTTTGGAGAAAAACTTTCCCGTACCGACCCTCGCGCTGAACAATGCCGATGTGCCCACCGCCGATCAATTGTATTTTTTTGGCCTGCCTGCCGATGAAGAAGCCCGTACCGTGGCAAAGTTGGCCGCCGACAGGGGCTACCACCATGCGACCATTATTTCCAATGGTTCGCCCCTTTCTAGGCGGTTGCAGCTCTCTTTCGAGGAAACCTGGAGCAGCTTGGGCTTGAGCATAGACCGCGAGATCGACTTCAACGGTGACTCCAGCGTCTTCAAAGGACTATTCACCTATCCCAATCGCAACTTCAAACCCAAAACAGAAACGGATCCCGGTGACCCTATGATTCCTGAATATCTGGTCGTACCAGATACCATGGTCTTCATCGCTACCGGTGTGGATACCGCACGCCAGGTGCGTCCTTATTTACCTAGCAAGTTGCCCACTTATGCGACTTCTCAGGTGTTCGCTGGCAACGAGGGCGGTCTGATCAACTACGATTTGAGCGGTATACGCTTCGTGGATATGCCTTGGTTGTTGCAACCAGACCATGCTGCTGTGATCGCCTATCCGCATTCCAATACACCGCTCACTGCCGTACAGGAAAGGCTGTACGCGTTGGGTATAGATGCCTACCGCTTGACGGAGTTGATGCTCAAACACACGCTACTAGACAGCCTGCCTATGAACGGTGTTGTCGGCAGGATAGAGCTTAATGGGCACACTCTGCAGCGCACCGCAGTAGCAGGCGTGTTCACTCAAGGCCGCGCCGTTTCGACCGAGACGGTGACAGCGCCAGCCCTCCAGATGTTCCCTGACCAATACAAGCCCAAACCATGACAGATAAGGGCGTGCTAGCTGAACAATGGGCTGCACGCTACTTGCAAAAGCAGGGCTTGCAATTGATCTGCCAGAACTATCGCTGCCGCGTGGGGGAGATAGACTTGGTCATGCAAGAGGGCGATACGTTGGTGTTCGTCGAAGTACGATTACGCAGTAGCAAAGACTACGGTGGCGCTGCCGCCAGCATCGACCAGCACAAGCAACAACGCCTCATCAAGACCGCACAGCATTACCTAGCCACATTGAAGCGCATACCGCCTTGCCGTTTCGATGCGCTGTTACTGGTAGAAATCTCAGATACCCAACCGCAATGGCTTAAGAATGCTTTCGGCGCTTGATTCGGTTAATATCCACGCCATCATTTGAACCACCCACATCATCATGGACATCCAAAAACGCATCACCCAACATTTTAAGGACAGCGCTGAATTGAAGCTGCGCGTCATGGACGAACTGGCAGCCCCTATCGAGGAGGGTGCGCAACTGTTCTTCGATTGCATCGCCAATGACGGCAAAATTTTGGTATGTGGCAATGGTGGTTCTGCCGCCGATGCTCAGCACTTCGCTGCCGAGTTGATCAATCGCTTTGAGAAGGAGCGCCCAGGTCTGGCATGCGTGGCGCTGACTACCGACAGCTCGGTGATCACCTCTATTTCCAACGACTACGATTACAACCAGATCTTCTCCAAGCAAGTGCGCGCACTGGGCCTGCCTGGTGATAGCCTGCTGGCAATCTCCACCAGCGGCAACTCGCCTAACGTGGTCGCCGCCATCCATGCTGCTCACGAGCGCAATATGCGCGTTGTTGCCCTGACTGGACGCGATGGTGGCGCAATGCTCGCTGCACTGCACCCCACCGATGTCTTGATCTGCGTGGATGCCAAGAGCACCGCTC
Source organism: uncultured beta proteobacterium (assembly GCA_963740305.1). GTDB lineage: Bacteria > Pseudomonadota > Gammaproteobacteria > Burkholderiales > Gallionellaceae > Gallionella. The sequence continues at coordinate 27,340 of CAVUDR010000001.1, forward strand.
GCATCCAAGAAGTCCACTTGGTCAGTATGCATTGCCTGTGCGACATCATCGATTACCTGTTATTGGGTGAGTAAGTTGGACTATCCATTACCCGATTTCGAGGCCAAATTCTGTGACGCAAACAACTTGGTAGCCAAACTCGCCAAGTTGCCCCGCCCACTGGTTTTCACTAATGGCTGTTTCGACGTATTACACCGTGGCCATGTGACCTACCTCGCTCAAGCTCGCGCACTAGGCGCCTCCATGATCGTCGGCGTGAACAGTGATGTCTCGGTAAAGCGCCAAGGCAAAGGTGAGGACAGACCCATCAACGTCGAAACTGATCGCATGGCTGTCTTAGCTGCATTGGAGTCGGTGAGTCTAGTGATCAAATTCGATGAGGACACACCCCTGAACCTCATCTTGGCTTGCCAGCCTGATGTGCTGGTCAAAGGAGGTGACTGGAAGCCAGCGAACATCGTCGGTAGTAGCGAAGTGTTGAATAAGGGCGGCACCGTTCATAGCATCCCCTTTCTGCACGAACGCTCCACCACTGCACTGTTGAAAAAAATTCGTAGTCTTTAAAACTAGCATTTTGATGGTCGCCTAAGTTCGACCATCACCTAGATCTCCGCCTGCATTTGGAGATTACCGCCAGCCTTGCGATAATGCGCCCCCTATAAACGTATCAGGTGCTAGCACACAGCATGACCCCTACCGAGATCACACTGCATCAGAAGTCCCATGAGTTGGAGATCGCTTTCGATGACGGCGCACGTTATCGCTTTCCGTATGAATACCTGCGGGTGAACTCTCCCTCGGCTGAGGTTCGCGGTCACGGCCCTGGTCAGGAAGTGTTGCAAGTTGGCAAGAAGCATGTGCTTGTGTCGGGTGTTGAACCTGTCGGCAGCTATGCGATGAAGATCACCTTCGATGACGGGCACGACAGCGGGCTGTACACCTGGGACTACCTGAACGATCTAGGTAAGAACCAATCTGCAATCTGGCAGGATTACTTGCACCAACTTGAGCTGGCAAATGAAAGCCGTGAACCCTTTATGCATGGCGGAGGCAAACATGACGAATAAGACTACCCACTTCGGTTTCGAGACCGTAGACGAAACCGAGAAGGCCAAAAAGGTTGCGGGTGTTTTCACCTCGGTCGCTAGCAAATATGACGTGATGAACGACTTGATGTCTGCGGGTCTGCATCGCATCTGGAAGCGTTATGCGATCAGCGTCAGCGGTGTGCGCACAGGTCAAAAAGTGTTAGATGTAGCCGGCGGCTCGGCAGACTTGTCGCGCTTGTTCTTGAAAGCCGTCGGTAGTAGCGGGCAAGTTGTGCTCACCGACATCAACAATGCCATGTTGCGCGTAGGCCGCGACCGTTTGTTAGACGAGGGCATCTCCACACCGACCACTCAATGCGATGCAGAGCATCTACCTTTCCCTGACAATTACTTCGATTGCGTCAGTATCGCCTTTGGTTTGCGCAACGTTACTCACAAGGAAGATGCATTGCGTGAAATGAAGCGGGTGCTCAAGCCAGGTGGTCGCGTCATCGTGCTGGAATTCTCCAAAGTGGCCAAGCCACTGGAAAAGGCTTACGACTTTTATTCCTTCAAGCTGCTACCCAAGATGGGCCAGATGATTGCTGGTGATGCTGATAGTTATCGCTATCTAGCTGAGTCGATACGCATGCATCCCGGTCAAGAAGAGTTGAAGACGATGATGGAAGATGCCGGTCTGGAACGCGTTGAGTACTTCAATCTTACTGGTGGGATCGTCGCAGTACACCGAGGTTACAAGCTCTAAGCCCTTTCTTCCACTTAGGGATAATCCTTCTGGGCGAAGCAGGGTTTTGAGAATATCGCTTACCACGACCAAAAGTGTTTTTCGGCGAATTCTTAACTTTTCTAAAGGTCGTTAAGTCTAAACCAACTCATCCCATCAAACCGTTCATTCTCGATTTCGTACCGTTCGTTCCAGCTTTACTACCGCTTACCGTCCATCGGCCAGAACCGACCGATTACCTTAGATATTTCGCCCATCTTCGCTAAAGTGCGTACCACAGACATGGGGCAAAACTCGAGAGATCGGGTGACGCAAAGCCACCGATCTTCACCAACCGGAAAGATAGCGGAGCTGCCATGAAACCTCAACGGAGGCATCATGCTTGTACTTATACGTAACATACTGGCTATCGCTCTTACCCTCGCAACTTCACGCGCTTTTGCTCAAGCTTTCGGCGATGTGACGGATTTAGGCGCACACCCTGGTGTTACAGACCGTGTTGCTTCCGTAGTTTTCAAGATCGTAGCTAAAAACAATGTTGTAAGTACTGAAGTCGCTCCTGCTCCTGAAGCGGATTTTGCAGGCACTAGCAACCGCGAGTTTCGTAACCGCATCGTTCGTGTTGACAGCCGTGTCGTGCAAGGTGAAGCAAGCAATAGCTTGATGGCTCAAGACCACTCAGCATTCAGCATTAATACTCCCACTCGTGCGATCAACAATCTTTTGTCTGCTGTAAGCACTTTCTCTAGCAGCCCATTGAGCGCTACTTCTACAAAGCTGATGCAAGTCTTATCTATGTTGTCTGCTGGTAAGGCAAATATGCAGTTCGCTTATGTAGCACCTTTGAGTAAGAACACTCGTTTGGAATCTAATATTGATTACCGCCTGAACATCAAGTCCAGCAACAATGCAGCTGTTACAGCGCGCTTTCAATATGTGATGGATTTCTAGGCTAGTACCACCGTTTTCCTCCCCTTGAGCGGATGTCCAGACAACTGGCTCCGCTTTTTTCTTTTTGGTCAGTCAGAATGGCATGTAAGTTTCTAGGTGAGCAGGTAAAATCAGCACTTATGCCATAGCTGACAAGCGCTATGGCGCCACACCAACCTTAGAGAGTCTTACATGAGCAACTTACCTAAATGCCCGCAGTGCAGTTCCGAATTCACCTACGAGGACGGTAGCAATTACGTCTGTCCAGAATGTGCACACGAATGGCCTATTCAAGCGACAGGCGAAAGTAAGGAGCAAGCTCGCGTGTACAAAGATGCCTTCGGTAATGTCTTGGTGGATGGTGACTCGGTAACGGTCATCAAGGATCTGAAAATCAAAGGCTCTTCCTCTGTTGTAAAAGTGGGCACCAAGGTCAAGAACATCCGCCTGATTGACGGCGACCACGATATCGATTGCAAGATCGACGGCATAGGTGCGATGCAGTTGAAGACCGAATTCGTCAAGAAGGCCTAAACCTAGTTGTATCCCCCTTACGCATCGTTACATAAGTGACCTAGCTATGAGTGCTTTGAACATCATCATCCTCGCTGCCGGTAAAGGCACACGCATGTATTCCAACAAGCCTAAGGTGTTGCATACCTTAGCGGGCAAGCCCATGGTTCAACACGTGCTGGATTGTGCGCTGGCGCTGGAGGCAAGTAATATCTGCGTGGTCTATGGTCATGGTGGCGAGATCGTCCCGCAAGCGATGGCGCAATATCAAGCACAGTTCGTCATGCAAGAACCACAGCTCGGTACTGGTCACGCTGTTCAGCAGGCAATGCCGCATGTGCAAGATGGCAGCTTATCTATGGTGTTATACGGCGATGTCCCTCTAATACAGCAAACGACACTGCAGCAGATGCGTGCCGCTGGTGAAGGCCTAGTGTTGCTCACGGTAAACCTCGCCAACCCTGCTGGCTATGGTCGCATCGTGCGTGACGCAAAGGGCAAAGTGTTGAGCATCGTCGAGGAGAAGGATGCGACGCCAGAGCAACGCAAGATCCAAGAAGTGAACACTGGTATCTTGCTCGCACCAACTGCCATGTTGCGCAACTGGCTGACCAACCTTAACAACAACAATTCACAAGGCGAGTATTACCTGACCGACATCGTTGCGATGGCTGTCGCGCAAGGTGTCGCTGTGCATACGGCCCAGCCGGCACACGCATGGGAAGTCGAGGGTATCAATAGCAAGATGCAACTGGCGACTCTAGAGCGCACTTGGCAAAGCGTGGAGGCGCAACGCTTGATGGCTCAAGGTGTATCGCTAGCCGATCCGGCGCGAATAGATGTGCGCGGGCAGTTAAGTTGTGGCCGTGATGTAGAGATCGATGTGGGCTGCATCTTCGAAGGCAAAGTCGAACTGGCGGACAACGTACGCGTCGGTGCATACAGCGTGATTCGAAACGCGACCATCGCTCAGGGCACGCAGATCGCAGCTTACAGCCATATCGACAGCAGTGTAGTCGGTGCCAATTGTCATATCGGCCCTTACGCACGTTTGCGCCCCGGCAGTCAGTTGCATGACGATGCGCATGTCGGCAATTTCGTCGAAATCAAAAATAGTGAGATCGGCAAGGGTAGCAAGGCCAACCATCTTAGCTATATAGGCGACAGCACCGTGGGTAGTCGCGTCAACATCGGCGCTGGCACCATCACCTGCAACTATGACGGTGCGAACAAGTTCCGCACCATCATAGAAGACGATGCCTTCATCGGTTCGGATACACAGTTGGTCGCGCCGGTACGCGTGGGCAAGGGTGCGACCATAGGTGCAGGCTCTACCATCACCAAAGATGCACCTGATGGCGAGCTGACCTTGTCGCGTAGTAAACAAATCACCATTTTTGGCTGGAAGCGTCCCGTCAAGATCAAGAAGTAAACGGGCTGTGCTAACCTCAAAGAATCGTAGCGAGTGATTCGAGAGCAAGGCGCACGGAGTACAGCGTATGAGCCCTGCCTATTGGGTAGGGGAAGAGCGAGCACCGCGCAACGCGGCTATCGAATCACGTAGTAGATTATTTGGGGTTAGATCATGTGTGGAATTGTCGGTGGAGTAACTGAACGTAACGTCGTACCTATCCTACTGGAGGGTTTACAGCGCTTGGAATATCGCGGTTATGACTCGGCTGGTCTGGTCGTCATCCAAGATGGCAGACTGGAACGTCAGCGCAGTACTGGACGGGTGGCAGACCTAACGCTGAAGAGTGCTAACACCAATGGTCAGATCGGTATTGCCCATACCCGCTGGGCTACGCATGGCGTACCATCCGAGCGCAACGCTCATCCGCACATGAGTAAGGATAAGATCGCCGTGGTACACAACGGCATCATCGAGAACTACGAAGAATTGCGCGCCAAACTCACGGCAGCCGACTATGTCTTTACTTCCGATACCGACACCGAGGTCATCGCTCATCTAGTACACAGCCATTATGTTGCTGGCGTCAGCCTGTTGGCAGCGACTCAAATCTCATTGAAAGAACTGACTGGTGCTTATGCCATCGGCGTGATCGCCAGTGATGCACCTGACACGCTGATCTGCGCCAGACGCGGCAGCCCACTATTGTTAGGTATAGGCATAGAAGAGCACTTCATCGCCTCTGATGTCTCGGCCTTGCTCCCTGTCACGCGCAGAGTCGTGTATCTGGAAGAAGGCGATGTCGTGCAACTGGAGCGGAAGCAATATCAGATCTACGACGAGAGTGGTGCAGAGGTGTCCCGTCCCGTAGTTGAAAGTGAGATGAGCAACGAGAGCGTTCAGCTGGGGCAGTATCGTCACTACATGCAGAAAGAGATACACGAGCAACCTCAGGCCTTGGCAGACACACTGGAATCCGTATGTAACACCCAATCCCTGGTACCCGGCATTTTCGGCGCAGAAGCCAATGACATCTTCGCCGACGTCAACCACGTGTTGATCTTGGCATGCGGTACCAGCTATCACTCTGGCTTGGTTGCACGATACTGGCTGGAAGAGGTTGCTGGTATCGCTTGTACTGTGGAAGTCGCTAGCGAATATCGCTACCGTACCAGCGTGCCCAACCCACGCGCACTGGTCGTGGTGATCTCTCAATCGGGCGAGACCGCCGATACCCAAGCTGCACTTAACCACGCCAAATCATTAGGCCACACATACACACTGGCAATCTGCAACGTAGCTGAAAGCGCTTTGGTTCGTTTGTGCAAACTGCGTCTGCTGACCCGTGCGGGTCCCGAGATTGGTGTTGCATCGACAAAAGCCTTTACTACACAACTGGCCGCACTATTCCTGCTGACATTGGTACTCGCCAAGCAACGTGGTCGTCTTAGTAAGGAAAAGGAAAGTGCATACCTGCACGATCTGCGTCACCTGCCTAGCGCGGTGCAAAAAGTGTTGGACCTCGAGCCCATCATCGCCAAACTGGCCGAACAGTTCGCTAACAAGAACAATGCGCTATTCCTTGGTCGCGGTATGCATTACCCGATCGCGATGGAAGGCTCACTCAAGCTCAAAGAGATATCCTACATCCACGCAGAAGCTTACCCTGCTGGCGAACTCAAACACGGTCCGCTGGCACTGGTAGATAAAGACATGCCGGTGATCTCGGTCGCACCCAATGATGCCTTGCTGGAAAAATTGAAGTCCAATCTGCAGGAAGTTCGTGCACGTGGCGGTGAGTTATTCGTCTTCGCGGATGCCAACACCCACATCGCTGAGGCTGACGGCATACACATCATCCAAATGCCCGAACATGCAGGTCTGCTGAGCCCCATTTTGCACACCATTCCCTTGCAACTGTTGTCGTATTACGTGGCACTACAGAAGGGTACTGATGTGGACAAACCGCGCAATCTGGCTAAGTCTGTGACAGTTGAGTGATATAGACGATCAGTTAGATTCAACTTTCTGGAAGTTTAGCGTGTCCGTAGAAATAGCCCTGTGCACAACACACGCCTATTTCTGCGAGTAGCTTGGCCGTTACTTCATCCTCGACAAATTCGGCAATAGTCTTCATGCCGAACTCCTGCGCCACTTCGTGAATATGCCGCACCATGATGCGGTCACGGGAATCGACAGCCATGTTTTGAACAAAACTTCCCTCTATTTTAAGATAATCAACAGGCAGATACTTGAGATAGAGGAACGAGGAAAAACCGCTGCCAAAATCATCCAGAGCAAACTGCAAGCCATGCTTGTGTAAGGCTTCGATGATGTTACGCACTTCATTGATGTTGGGCAGCGCCTCGCGTTCGGTGACTTCAAGCACCACCCGATTGCAGGCGATACCACGAGCCTCAATTTGTGTCGGTATGGACAGCATCCATTCAGTATCACGGAAACTGAACGATGACAGATTGAAGAATATTTTGGCCTGAGGATTTTGTATAGAAATCGTGGCAATGTGCTGCAAACCTTTGTCAAAGACACGCTGATCGAATTCCTTGATCATACCGAGTTCAGAAGCGGCTTCGATGAACTGACCTGCGGACAATATCTTTTCCCCATCGCGGATGCGAGCCAGTGCCTCATAGGCCATGATACTGCCATCGGCCACGCTGACGATCGGTTGCAAATGAGCCTCTACACGGTCTTCGGTTAATGCACGGCGTAGGTACTCACCCTGTTTGAAAATCACCATGGCGCTGTTGTCATCGCCCGCCTGAGCGGTTAGTACCTGATTCTTCCCACTTCGCTTTGCCTTGTATAGAAGTACATCCATGGCCGTCAGTAGCATTTTCGTATCTTCGCCGTTGTCAGGGTAATTGACCACACTAAAACTGGCTGCAAGCGTTACGTTTCCCACCGGCAGTGTGATCAGGTTTTTGCGCATGATCTCATGCAGCTTTTGTGCAACCATCAGGCCGTTGGCTGCGCTAGTTTCCGGCAGAATGATGGCGAACTCGTCACCGCCCAGTCGCGCCATCAGGTCGCCCTTGCGTAACGCGCCTTCGAGCATAATCGATAGAGTCTTTAGGGCAAGATCGCCAACTGGGTGGCCGTATGTGTCGTTGATATATTTGAAATCATCCAAGTCAATCATAATCAATGAGAAAGGATGATTGTGACGTCGTCCCCGATCCACCTCATACGCTAAGAATTCCTCAAACCTGCGACGATTGTATAACCCGGTGAGCGGGTCACGCACAGACATCTCCTCCAATTGCTGGCTGTACGCCTGTATCGCACCCAGTAGATGATTGAAATATTCCGTCAAGCGGCGCAACTCTGTGACCAGATGCACACCTTCAACACGTCGACTCAGGTCCATGTTTTGTGTCATAGATTGCATTACGGCGACCAACTCCGCCAATGGTTTTGCAACTAGTTTGCGCAACTTGAAATACAGCAGCAAAAACGACAGCGCGATGATCAATAGGGTATAGCCAATAACGGTGTTGAGTACGGAGTCAAATGAAACCTTCAGCTGAGTTATAGGATAGGTTATATCGATTACACCATGCACCGCCCCAACATAAGACTGGGTATGGCAAACCAAGCATTCCTGTTTTGCACGTACCGGATAGAGATAGCGAATAGAGTGCTGGTCTGGATAGAGCAAGCGATCCTTGCCGTCAATGAGCGCTGCACTGAGTTCAGAGTCTTGAGCGATCATCTTCGACTCGCCTGGCATCTCACCGAACTGAGCAGATACCACGGCGTCACGCCAAATGCGAATGCGCATGTCCGGCATGGCCTCGTTGAGTCGGTTGATATTCTCGTTAATGTCGACCTTATTCCAACCCTTGCGCATCGTTGAATAGAGAGATTGGAATACCAGTCGGGATGTTTGCTGTGCATCTTCACGCGCGAGTGTATGAATAGCACGATCCCGCAAGATGCCAGACAGCCCATATATAAGAAGAAAGGCAATTATCAGCGCTACGGTGGAAAGCACCATGAGCAACTTGCTAAGTGAAATCTGTTTAGCCAACCCGAATAATTTTGTCATGAATAGCGTTCGTTAGCCTGAAGAATAAAAATAGTTGCAAACTATCTGTAGTAAGTAGCGGATTGAGTACATACAAAGAGTTAATCTTCCGCCAAAGGCTGAGCATCATATATGAACGCCCACTTTGTAGAACACAATCCCACTGATGTATTAGCAATACCCATAAATATAATACGGCATCTTGTTACTCGGTGGTGGTCTCATCGTAAGTAGCCCATCCTTTAGTAAGTCCTTGTAGGAATGACTCTACTTTTTTGTGTTTGGGCACTTAATGATTCAAGCGGCCACTCAACAAAGAGCACTGTGAATTTTGATACTTTTGCATTCAACGAATTAGTGTGCTGGTATATAGCGGCTACTGTAACAATCCCGAAACATTAAGTTATTAAACTATGCTTTCTTAATCGATTTTTCCTCCTCAGATCAATGTTCGGCGAACATGTAACCCATGTTCGCTTTTTTTCGTCTGACGGTCATGATTAAAAATAGTTTGACAAAATACTCAACCATCTATAAAACGACATATATCGTATATACTGTTTAGCATCTTAGGTCACTAGCTCGGTGACTCACTGGACAGGAGGTCATAAATGGAAAAGTTCTCTTCAGGTTTACTCTACTCCGTACCCCCTGAGTACATCTCCCAACTTCATCTCAATGAAGAGTTGCCATTCAGCAAGGAAGCGCAGAGTGACTTCACGTGGCCCACGACTGGTTATACCCTGGTAAGCAATTTCATTGCACGGCTTCGGCACGCATGTAATCAGGCAGAATAGAAAATGCCCGCATCGCGGGCATTTTCTAGGGGACATGTTTGAATCTCAGGCGAACATCACGCTGGCCATCTGCAACAACAATATCGCCACAATCACCATCAATAAATAGTTACGACGCTTTTGCTGCACCAGCAATTGCTGCAGCGTATTGTCCATCTCGGCGCGGGCGTTCTTCTCGTGTAGACGCTGATGTATCAGGCGCGGCAACTGTGGCAGCAAGGTGAAGTAGTGGGGGGCTTCCTGCTTGAGGGATTTGATCAGTCCGCGCCAGCCGACCTGTTCACTCATCCAGCGCTCCAGCCAAGGCTTGGCGGTCTTCCATAGATCGAGCTCAGGATCCAGTTGCAGACCTAGACCTTCGATGTTGAGCAGGGTCTTTTGCAGCAACACCAGTTGCGGCTGTATCTCTATGCCGAAACGGCGTGAGGTTTGGAACAAACGCAGCAGCACTTTGCCGAACGAAACTTCGCGCAAAGGCTTATCAAAGATCGGTTCGCAGACCGCGCGTATCGCGGCTTCCAGCTCATCCACGCGCGTGTCTGCAGGTGCCCAGCCTGATTCGATATGTACTTCCGCGACACGCTTGTAATCGCGGCGGAAGAAGGCGATGAAGTTCTGAGCAAGATAGTGTTTATCACTGTCGGTGAGCGTCCCCATGATGCCAAAATCCAACGCGATATATTGGCCGTCACTGGCAACCTGCACGTTGCCGGGGTGCATATCTGCGTGGAAGAAACCGTCGCGGAACACTTGAGTGTAGAAGATCTCGACACCATCAGAAGCCAGCTTGGAGATGTTCACGCCTGCGTTACGCAGGTTCTCCACTTGGTTCACTGGCGTCCCGTACATGCGCTCCATCACCATCACTTCGGAGCTGCAAAAATCCCAATACATCTCGGGCACCAGCAACAATTTGGAATTGGCGAAATTGCGTTTGAGCTGGCTGGCATTGGCAGCCTCGCGGCTCAGGTCCAACTCGTCATTGAGATACTTCTCAAACTCATTCACCACCAGCTTGGGCTTGAGGCGGCGACCATCAGACCACAGCTTCTCCATCAAGTCTGCTGCGACCTTGAGCAAGGCGATGTCATGCTCGATGACACGCTTAATCCCAGGACGCAATATCTTCACTGCCGCGTGCCTACCGTCTGGCAGCACCGCGAAATGCACTTGCGCGACTGAAGCGCTGGCGACTGGTTGTTCCTCGAAACTCTGGAACACCTCACTCAGCTGACGACCATAGTTGGCCTGCAATATCTGTATGGCTTGCGCTGAAGGGAAGGGCGGCACCTGATCTTGTAACTTGGCCAACTCATCGGCGATATCGGTCGGCATCAAGTCGCGGCGGGTGGACAGCATCTGGCCGAATTTGACGAAGATGGGGCCCAGATCTTCCAGCGCCAGTCGCAGTCGCACGGCGCGCGGACGGTTAGTACTGCGGAAGAAAAGCAGGATATTGAGTGGCACGCGCAACCAACGCACTCGTTCATGCGACAACAGAAATTCGTCCAAACCGAAGCGCAGAACGACGAAGATGATTTTGATCAAGCGAAAAATGCGCATGTTATTTTTTGTCAGTCAGTCGTTGGACACGCGCGGCCAGCCGTGCCACGTCATCGCGCAAGTCATCGACCGCGCCGGTAAATTTGGACAGTTGTGCAGGCTTGGCTAACAAGGGACGCTCCTCTGTCCAATATTCCGCAGCAGCTTGCGACAAGTGCAGCGCACCCTCGTTAAGTTGAGCATGGCTGTTTTGCACTGCGCTCACGATGCGTTCCGCAGCAATATCCCCTGTAACTTTGCTGAGATCTTCTGCTGCATCCCAACGCAAATTCTGAAACAGATAGAAAATCTCGGCCAGTAGGGCAGCATCACCCTGGGCCTGTATCGCGTTACGTGCAGTCTCGTCCTTGGCTAGCAAGCGCGGTATCAAAGAAGGCGCGATATTCAACTCAGCATCTGCAGATACAGCACGATCACTCGCCTGCAGACTTGCGTCGCTCAAAAAGATGTAGGCAAAAGAAAACGGTGCGACTTTGAATCGCACCGTCTTTCCGGCAAAGCGCAGTAATCTAGGTTGCGCCCAGCTATTCTGCGCGAGCAAATGGTTGAGCGCGGCTGCAGAAGGCTGAGCGAACATACTTATTCCAGCTCAGTTTGTTGGATGCCTGCAAGCAACCAAACCGCCTTGTTGTCGCGCATATCTTTTTGCACATGCCAGATCTCGTCGACCGCATCCGGTGCGCCGTTGTTCTCGGTCAAGCTGCCAGTAAAGCGCACGCTAGCAATAGCCATGTCACCTTCGTAGGCGACTTCCAGCAACTCAGCGTTGATAGTCACCACATCGGTCTTCTGAACCGCATCACCACGTTCCTGCGTCTGCATGGAAATCTCGGCATACATCTCAGGCGTGGTGTATTCGCGGATGTCGTTCAAGTCCTTGCGGTCATTAGCCGCCTGCAAGCGGATGAAAGAAGTCTTGGCGCTGCGCAAGAAGCTCTCGACCGGAAAATCAGCAGGGATATTCTTAGCTTGGCCGGGTACATAATCTGCGCCACCCGCCAAAGTGTTAGCGGGTACGGCGCTGCCTGCATATTGTGTAGCGCCCGCATACTGCATCGTTGGTTGTTGCGCTTTACGACGCAACATAGATACCAACAGCAGCACCGCACCGATCACCAGCATGATCATCAACAAAGTGCCCATGCCTTCACCCAAACCAAAGTGCGCGAACATTGCAGCCAGACCCGCGCCTATCGCCAGACCGGCTAGGGGGCCCAACCATTTATTGCCTGGCTTAGCCGCTGGCGCAGCGCCAGGTGCGGCGGATGGCGCAGCAGCTGGCGCTTTAGGAGCAGCTTGAGGCGTCATGGTGCGCTGCTTACCGAAACTGCCGCCACCGCCGAAACGCTTAGCTTCTGCTGTTGTTGCCAATAGACTCAAACTGGTCAAAGTGATCATCAATACTGTTAAAAATCGTTTCATAGCTTCCTCTTAAAATTCATATCGACCGTTATGCTCAGCACAGTCGCTGTAGCGGGTATCAGTGGACAACGAGATCTGTACTAGTTCCCTTTATTTCCACCGGCTTGATCGCGGTGACAAAATATTCGGTATCGCCGAAGCAATTGCTCGGTAGTCCCTTGTGCTGTTCGTAGTGCAACATGGCACGAGTACCAACCAAGCGGTTGATGTCTGCGGCCACACTGTCATCCCTGACAGTAAACTCGAACTTCTCTGGCACTGCACCCGGCAAAGTGATCAGGGCCAATTCGCCCTCCCAAGTCTTGCACAGCCAGCCTTTTTTGGAGAATTTTTGCACATAACCAGCGCGCTCGCCGGAGGCATAATCCCAGCTCAACGCTAACCAGATATAAGCGGCAAAGGCCAACACTAACACTGAGATAAATATCACGCCGTAGAAGAGGGCGCGCTTTGCTGTGGGCATTATGAATATCCTGTAATTGAGTACAACTTATAAGGGCGTGGATTATAGCGGATGCCGTGCCCTGTGCGGACACCCAGTCTCAGCTTAAAAATCGGGCACGGATTGCAAATCCAGCCTCATACCCGTGATTGGGTGGATTAGTCCTAAATTGCTCGCGTGCAATAGCAAACGAGGGGATTTGCTCACATCGCCATATAAGGGGTCACCCAAGATTGGGTGGCCGATGGCGGCGAGATGAACACGTAACTGATGCGTACGTCCGGTGATAGGCTCTAGCAAGACGCGGCTAGTTCCACGTTCTATTGATACAGATAGCAAATGGTATTGTGTAAGCGATGGCTTACCCTCGCTCATATCCACTTTTTGCTTGGGTCGATTCGGCCAATCACTGCTGATAGGCAGGTCGATCTCGCCATAGTCCTGCGCCAACATCCCGTCCACTTCAGCGAGGTAGCGTTTCTCAATCTGACGCTCGCGGAACATCTTAGACAAACGGCTTTGCATCTCCGCCCCGCGTGCAAACAACATCAGCCCCGAAGTCGCCATGTCCAAGCGGTGTACCACCAGCGCATCAGGGAACTGTGCTTGTATACGCGTGATCAAGCTGTCTTGTTTGTTCACCCCCCGTCCAGGCACAGCCAGCAAGCCGGCAGGCTTATTAGTCACCAAGAGGTGATCGTCCTGATAGATGTAGTCGAGCGTAGTTGCGGCGGGTGGGTGATATGAATCTGGCATGGTGCTTACTCAAGTTGGTGAGGCATTGCTGGGCGTGCTCGGCGTGAGCATGCGCTACAATCTGGACTATCTCCTAGCATCGGCATCCAGAAAAGCATGAATACTGCTGCAATCTCAGAACTGCTCAATCTACCCAAAGAATTGTTACGCGTCATCCTGATTCTCATTTTGGCTTGGCTAGTGATGATGGTATCGCGCCGACTGATAAAGTTGTTCCGCAATTATATGAATGCCCGCGCCGATACCGCTGAGGACAAGCGCCGCATTGAAACGCTGGCACGCGTTTTCCGTTATATCGATACCGTTGTAATCTCCTTAGTCGCCGGTATGTTGACGCTGAGTGAACTGGGCATCTCCATCGCCCCCATCCTAGGTGCAGCAGGGGTGGTCGGTTTGGCGGTGGGCTTTGGCGCACAGAGTCTCATCAAGGACTATTTCAATGGCTTCTTCCTGCTGCTGGAGAATCAGATACGCCAGGGCGATGTCGTCGAAGTCTGCGGCAAGACCGGTTTGGTTGAAGACATCACGCTACGTTACGTCGCCCTGCGTGATTATGAGGGCAGCGTGCACTATGTCCCTAACGGCCTGATCACCACCGTGACCAATAAATCCCGTGGCTATGCCTATGCGGTCATAGATGTGACCGTCGCTTACCGAGAGGACATCGACGAAGTGAGCACCGTCATGCTCAAAGTCGCCAAGGAACTGCGCGACGATCCTGCTTACCGCGACAAGATACTCGAAGATTTAGAAGTCGCTGGCGTGCAGGATTGGGGCGACTCCGCCGTGGTGGTGCGCTGCCGCTTTAAAACGGTCTCACTCGAGCAATGGTCGATACGACGCGCCTTCCTAGGCAGACTCAAGCATGAGTTCGATGCGCAGAACATAGAGATACCGTTCCCACACATGACTATCTATGCCGGTCAGGATAAGCATGGCAAGACCACCAGTTTCGGACTGCTCAGACAAGAGCCCTGAGTCAACCACACTGCATCCAAAGACCCACAACGTCTGCCTAATTTGCTAGGCGCTATGAAATGCCCGATAATTTGCGCGCTTAAACCAAATCGCCTCTCGTCTACACAGAATCAGACGACATCAATTTTCGTCCCTCAGGGGACTTACGAGTGACACAAACATGGACATTAACAGACAGCGTGCGATAGATCGTTACTTGGGCGTGCCTATATGCTGGCTGTTGTCAGGCGTGAATCGCATCATCAGTAACGACCCAGATGGTGTGCCCCCCAAGCGTATCGTCATCATCCTGCTCTCTGAGATGGGCAGTCTGGTGTTGGCTCAACCCATGTTCATGCGCTTGAAGGAACAATACCCAGATGCGACCTTGCACATGCTGATGTTCGCTAAGAACCGTGAAGTACTAGACTTACTCGATGTGATGCCACGCGAGAACGTCATCACGCTCGATGACAGCAGTGCCAAGAGCCTCATCAAAGACAGCATCAAAGCCATTCTGACCATGCGCAAGTTGAAGATAGATGCAGCCATCGATTGCGAATTATTCGCGCGCATCAGCAGCATCTTCTCTTATCTTTCTGGGGCAACCTTCCGCGTCGGCTTCCACAGACACACCCAAGAAGGTCTGTATCGCGGCAACTTCATGAATCGCGCTATCACTTACAACCCATATCGCCATCTGACCCAGCAGTTCTTGAGTCTAGCTGCGGCCTTAGAGTCTGACACTACGCCGACCAATAAGCTGCTGCCCGAACCCTACACAGGCAAAACACCGGTGTTGGAATTTCCAGATGAAGAGTTGTTGCAGACCACCCGTGAATTGCACAATTTCTATCCGACTATCAAAGACAAGAAGCTTGTGTTGATCTACCCCAGTGGCGGTATCTTGCCGATACGTGCTTGGCCTTTGCAACACTATTGCGAACTCGCCAAGAAATTACTGGCAGAAGGTTATGCAGTGGGCGTCATCGGTCTCAAAAGTGACCGGGCCATCGCCCAACACGTGGTCGAATACTGCAAGGATACAGCTTGCGTGAATCTGGCTGGCTATACCCGCTCGGTACGTCATTTGCTGGCCGTGTTCCATCGCGCTTCGTTGTTGGTGACCAATGACGGCGGCCCAGGTCAGTTCGCTGCACTCACACCCAAGTTACCGACCATCATCTTCTTCGGACCAGAGACACCCGCGCTATACAAATCACTCGGCAATAATTCCTACTGCTTCTATCGCGGCCTGCCTTGCTCGCCATGTTTGACAGCCTACAACCATCGCAGCTCGCCTTGCGATGGGGACAACCAGTGCCTCAAACAGATCTCTCCCCAACAGGTGTTAGCCAAGGCGCATGAGATGCTCGCTGCGCAACATCCCGGTGCGACTGCATGAGTGGGTCTAAGCAGCAGGCGCTGCTCACGTGGATCTTCAAACGTCGTTTCATGCGCTTCGGCACAGTAGGTGCCTCCGGCGTAGTGGTGAATCTGGTCGTACTCTATCTTTGTCAGGAATACCTGTTCAGCTTTATCGCTTCCAGCGGCATGCGTTTGAACGCCTCGCTAGCGATGTCCATCCTGTTATCGACCATCAACAACTTCTACTGGAATCGCGCTTGGACTTGGCATGACAGACAACAACGTCCAGACAAGCACCTGCTGCTGCATTTCGGCCAATATGCATTCGCCGTATGGATCGGTATCGCGGTGCAATTCATCCTGACCAAGTTGCTGGTGGTACATGTGCATTATCTGATCGCCAATGCCTCCGCCATCGTCATCGCCAGTGTGTTCAATTTCGTGGTCAATAACTACTGGACCTTCCGTCAACACAAGCCTGTGGATGAAATGGCCTTGCCCAACATCCCGACGCTGGAAGACGACGCGGGGACAAAGTAGCCCATGCAGCGACCATCTAGGCTGACACTCTGGTATCTATGCGCAGTGTTGCTGGCCGTCGTCACTTATTTCTACGGTCTGGATAGTCAATACATCCCCAAGAATGGCGACGAATATCCTTACGAACACATCACCCGTTTGACCGCTGCCAGTGGCGAGCTGTTGCCGCTGCAATCGCAGATGGAGAACATGCGCAACACCAAGCCGCCGCTGTTATTCTGGCAGGGCATCGCTTCCACGCACGGCGGCAAGGATTGGAACCTGTGGGACTTGCGTTACCCCAGTGTCATCTACACCCTGCTGACCGCTGCGCTGTTATTCCTGCTCGGGCGTCGTCTCACTGGAAACACCGAGACCGGCTTCATCGCTGCGCTGACCTTCCTCGCTTTTTTCACGACATATCGATTCGGTCGACCCTATCTGACGAATCCACCTGAGGTGTTCTGGCTGTTCCTGCCGTTCTTCACCTTGCTGTACTGGCCGCAGGCTTTTCGTTCGCGTTTGTTAGTACCCGCTTTGCTGGGTATCAGCATAGGCTTTGCATTTTTATATAAGTCCTTCGCGCTTGGTCTGCCTGCGACCCTAGGTTTGAGTGCTTGGTATCTGCAACAGCGCGACTACCGTTTCAAGGCATTCGTGCAGCACGACGCACTCAAGGTCTTCATCAGTCTCAGCATCGCCGTGGCGATATTCGCACTGTGGTTCGTATTCGACCCTGATCCCCATGCCGTATGGCAAGAATTCATCGTTGGTGAGAACGTGGGTAAGTTCGATCCGCATGGCCCCAGCTATCTTGCCAAGTTGTTGTGGGGCGGTTCCAGTGTGTGGAGCTTCACAGCCGCCTTCCTCACCAATGCTGGACTGCTGACCTTCCTTGTTGTCGCCCTGTGCATCGTTGCTTTCCGCCGTCGCCAGCAGATGAGCACAGCACAAAAACTACTCTGGCTATGGGTCGCAGCTTTGTTCTTCAGCTTCTGTCTGCCCAGTCAGCGTTCTGGTCGCTACATGCTTTCCGCCATGCCCGCTATCGCCTTGCTGCTCGCTTTGGATTGGCAACACATCAGCCGCAAGGTGTTCATCGCCACACTGTTGCTATGCGCAGCGGCCTTGTTAGGACTCGGGCTGTTGGCTGCGCGCTTGCAGAGCGAACTGGGGGGCACGCTCTTCCCTGTGAGTTTTTGGTTGTTGCTTACGGGTAGCGCAGCACTTGCTTTGGCGGCTATCGCGTTACCTGCTTACACGCGCGCCGTAACCAATGTGATCGCCTTGTTAGTGCTGCTCAGTTTTGCTGCTTTCCTGCGCCCACTGGATAACAAACTCGCCAACTATGATGGACAAGCACTCGCTTACGTACAGGGCAAGACCGTGGAAGTTCCATGTAACTTCCGTGCACATGACGAGGGATATCGCTTCCTGTTGCCGGGTGCGAATGTCATTGGTTATCACGAGAGCCAAAATTTGGATGTAGCCCTGTTGTCGCAACGCTATGACTTGTTTGCGGTGCAACTGCCACTGCACGCGTCACCGAACGAGTTGTGTGCAGCATGCACGGTCATCGGCACGCGTCTGGATATACGTGGTCGACAAAACTCCGCCGAGCTACGCGATATGTTCTTCAACGGTAAATTCTTCGAGCACTTGTTCATCCGCGAGGTCTTGGTCGCCTCAGCCATCACCCCCAAACAGATCATCAGCAACAGCTTGGCCGAGGTGTGCCGATGAAATATCCGCGCCTTACACACCGACTCTTGCTGGTATTGATCTTGGCGGCTTGTATCTCGGCCACGTACAAGTTGGCACATCGCCCTGCGTCGACCAACTTCCAAGTCGAACATGTCGTCGCCCATGCTGCCGATAGCGCGTACAGCAGCCGTTTCGTCTCCCAGCAACATGGTATCGCAACCCATGCCGCCTCGCTCATCGAACTAAATGACGGACGGCTGCGCGCGTTCTGGTTCGCTGGTAGTCGTGAAGGTGCTGAAGATGTTGAGATACGCACGTCGGTCTTTGATGGACATCAATGGAGTGCTGAGCGCAGCATGATGGATAGGGTGCGTACCCAAGCTGCTTTACTGCGCTACGTGAAAAAACTGGGCAACCCAGTCGCTGCCCGCGCTGCTGATGGCAGCATCCAGTTGTACTACGTGACGGTCTCATTAGGTGGCTGGGCGGGTAGCTCCTTGACCAGCATGGTGTCCCACGATGAAGGCGAAACTTGGAGCGCGCCACGCCGCCTCATCACCTCGCCATTTATCAACATCAGCACACTGATCAAAGGTACCCCTTACCACTACAGCGACGGCAGCATAGGCTTACCGGTCTATCACGAGTTCTTGGGCAAATTCGGTGAGCTATTACACCTGTCCACTGATGGCACGGTGTTAGACAAACAACGCTTGAGCAAGGGCAAGACCAGCATACAGCCCGTACTCCTGATACAAGACCCCAACCATGCGCTTGCGCTAATGCGCTACACCGGCATCCCACCTATGCGTGTCATTGCAACCGAGACAAATGACGGTGGCCAGGATTGGAGCTTGCCGCACAAGACACAGCAGCCCAACCCCGATGCGGCGTTGACGGGTGTCGTCCTCGCCGATGGTCGAATGTTGCTAGCGCTGAACGATTTGGAGCAAGGTCGAAGTGCACTGTCTCTGATGATTTCTAGTGATGCAGGTAAAACTTGGCACGCTGTGTATAAGTTGGAACAGCAGCAGGCAGGGGCGATCAAGCCTGATGAATTCGTACACAACAATGTCCAACTTGCCATGAACAGCGATGCGCATCTTAAAGATGGCGCTGCGTATGGTAAATCTGCCCAGCGCAATAAGTGCGAGGGTGAGGTCTGCGGCTATGAGTTCTCCTACCCTTATATGATTCAGACTCACAACGGCGACTTCCAGCTGGTCTATACATGGAACCGCAGCTACATCAAGCACGTGCAATTCAACCAGACATGGCTGGATGCGCGCATCAAAGAGGCTGACAATGCCGCATCTCACTGACCTGACTGGACTGCTAGGCATAGCCTGCGTGATCGCAGCGCTGTCGGTATCACTCTGCAAACCGCTCTCTCAGCGCAAACCAGCGCTGTTCATCGCAGCGATTTTCTTAGTGGCCTTGTTGCCAATCAGCGGCCTTCCACTTGCGGCCTATGTGCGCGGCATATTCGGTGACCTGAGTATCACCAGCATCGTGCTCGCGCTTGCGACCCTGCTGCGCCCCTATTACGCAACGGCATTGCATCGCTCACGAACACCCCTGCTGATCTTGATCGTGCTGGCAGCGCTATTCCTTTACCCGATGACCTTAGGCATGAGTCTGTATGACCCCTACCGATTGGGTTATGGTGATATGACGATGGTGGGTGTCGTGCTGGTGATTGCCTGTTTTGCTTGGTTGGCCCATATTTCTATACTCAGCGCATGCCTTGCACTCGCAATCTTGGCCTGGTCCATAGGCTGGTATGAATCGACGAATCTTTGGGATTATTTGATTGACCCCATGCTGGCGATCTATGCGCTATACGCTTTGTTGTTGCACGCCGCAAAAACAATACGGGCCGCCGTTTTCACCGGCAGCCCGCAGTAATCTACTACGCCTAAGCTATCAATGGCTGATGCGTGTCACGCCTCCGCCAGCAATCACTCTTACACGCTCACCAACTTTGAACTGTTCATCAGCACCTTGTGCGACTGCAATCATCTTGCCGTCGTCGAACTTGACGGTGATCTCGTAGCCAGACTGACGGGTGATACCCTCTTCTGCTGCCGCACCCATCATGCCACCTAATACGCTACCCACCACCGAGCCAATGGCGCTGACGTTACGGCTATTGCTATTGCCTCCCGCCACACCACCTATGATTGCGCCGGCACCTGCACCAATAGGCGTCTTGGTGCCCTCTATCAACACGTCGCGCACGCTTTCCACGGTGGCCATACGTACATCCTCGGCTTGTCTAGCCTGACCACGGGTATAAGCGCCACCTGACATGCTGGACGCACAACCGCCCAAAATCACCGCCATGCCGAGAAATAGCACGGTTCGTTTGTAGTTAAACATGTTCATTCTCCCTTGAATTACTGTACTGTTTCGACCTGTTTACTCACGAACAAGTTCAACCCAATACAGCTAAAGCCGCATCATAGTTAGGCTCGTGGGTGATGTCATCGACCAACTCCGCATGTATCACTTTGTCGTGCTCATCCAACACCAGCACGGCGCGGGCTGTCACACCAGCCAACTTGGTATCCGCGATCTTCACGCCGTAGTTACGCATAAAGTCACGACCACGCATCAGCGACAAGGTAACGACATTGTCCAGACCTTCTGCCACACAGAAGCGACTCATGGCGAAGGGCAGATCGGCCGAGATGACCAACACTACTGCGTTGTTGAGCTTGCTGGCAGACTCATTGAACTTGCGAGTGGAAGTGGCACAGACCGCCGTATCCAAACTCGGTACGATGTTGAGCACCTTGCGCTTACCGGCAAAGCTTTGCAGCGTGACATCTTGCAGATCTTTGTTGACTAGTGTGAAGGCTGGTGCAGTCTTACCAACACTAGGAAACTCACCATAAAGAGTGAGCGGTGAACCGCCCAGTGTGACCGCTGTCTTGTTGCTGACCTCTTTGGACATGATGCTCTCCTAAAATTTATGTATGGGTAACAAATTACGCTTTTCCTGCACCTTTGGGAAGGCGCAGGAATACTCGCTCAACTTATTCGTAACTGCTGATCGGTGGGCAAGCGCAAATCAGATTTTTATCGCCGTAGACATTGTCCACCCGCGCGACGCTAGGCCAGAACTTGTTGTCGCGCACCCATGGCAGCGGATAGGCCGCTTGCTCACGTGTATAAGGACGGTTCCAATCGCTGTTCACTACTGCCTTAGCCGTATGCGGTGCATGCTTGAGTAGGTTCTCCTTCTTGTCTGCCGCGCCTGAAAGTATGTCTGCAATCTCTCCACGAATGGTAATCATCGCTTCACAGAATCTATCCAGTTCGGCTTTAGATTCGCTTTCAGTTGGCTCGACCATCAGCGTGTCGACCACGGGGAATGAGGTGGTCGGTGCATGGAAGCCATAATCCATCAGGCGCTTGGCGATGTCGGCGACTTCGATACCGTCCTTCTTCAAGTCGCGGCAATCCAAGATCATTTCGTGTGCACAACGACCGTTGCTACCGCTGTACAGGGTAGGGTAGTGATCTTTGAGTGATTCCTTGATGTAGTTGGCATTCAAGATCGCCATCCGTGTCGCTTCACGCAGACCTGTTCCACCCAACATCTTGATGTAGGCATAGGAGATCAGCAGGATCAGGGCACTCCCGTAAGGCGCTGCGGATACTGCATGTATGCCTTGCGCGCCGCCCGTTTTGACCACTGGATGCGTAGGCAGGAAGGGCGCCAGATGTGCGGCCACACCGATAGGGCCCATACCTGGTCCACCACCCCCGTGAGGGATGGCGAACGTCTTATGCAGATTCAAGTGACACACGTCCGCACCGATGTTACCGGGGCTAGTGAGACCTACTTGGGCATTCATGTTTGCACCGTCCATATACACCTGGCCGCCATTTTCATGGATGAGCTGAGTGATATCTTTGATGCTCTCTTCGTAGACACCGTGGGTGCTTGGATAAGTGACCATCAGACAGGACAGATCATCTTTATGCTCTTCCGCTTTTGCACGCAGATCTTCTACATCGATATTGCCCTTGCTGTCGCATTTCACTACCACGATCTGCATGCCACACATCGCTGCGCTGGCTGGGTTGGTACCGTGTGCAGAAGAGGGTATCAGTGCTACGTTACGCTGACCTTCGCCACGTGAACGGTGGTAAGCCTGTATCACCAACAGCCCCGCGTACTCACCAGAGGCACCGCTATTCGGCTGGAAGCTCATCTTGGCGAAGCCTGTGATTTCTGCCAAATCAGTATCCAAACCAGCGATGACTTCTTGGAAACCCGCTGCTTGTTCGACTGGAACGAAGGGATGCATGTTGGCGAATTCTGGCCAAGTCAGAGGAATCAGCTCTGAAGCTGCATTCAGCTTCATGGTGCAAGAGCCTAAGGAGATCATCGAGTGCGTCAATGACAGGTCCTTGTTCTCCAGTCGTTTGATGTAACGCATCATCTCGGATTCAGAGTGGTAACTGTTGAACACCGCATGACTGAGGATGGCGGAACTACGTGTCTTGATCAGCTGCTTGGCTTCATACACTTGTGCTTGAGTGACGCGTGGCACTGCTTTTTCAGCCGCTTGTGCGAACACACTCAACATGGCATTCAGCGCTGCAGCGTCTGTGGTCTGGTCCACCGAGATGGTCAAACCTTCATCGGTGTAACGCAGATTGATGCGCGCCGTTTCAGCCAACACATGGATCTTCACATTGTCCGTATGGGTCAGCTTGATGGTGTCGAAGTAAGCATCGTCGCTGACGGCATAGCCCAGTTTCTTGAGTTCTTCAGCCAAGGTCACCGCAGTCGCATGCACGCTCTGTGCGATCCCACGCAAACCTTCAGCGCCGTGATACACGGCATACATACTCGCCATGATGGCCAGCAAGGCTTGTGCAGTACAGATATTGGAGGTCGCTTTTTCGCGGCGGATATGTTGTTCGCGGGTTTGCAGCGCCATGCGCAAAGCAGGATTGCCGTCGGCATCGACTGACACACCAATGATGCGCCCTGGCATCGAGCGCTTATAAGCATCACGGCAAGCAAAGTACGCAGCGTGGGGACCACCGTAACCCATAGGTACACCGAAGCGCTGAGTCGAACCCAACACCACATCCGCACCCCATTCACCCGGCGGTGTCAGCAACACCAGACTCAGGATGTCGGCAGCGACTGCGATGGTCATGCCATGCTCTTTAGCGCGCTGTACGAATTCTGCGTATTCATGCACGACCCCATCCACCGTTGGGTATTGCAACAAGGCACCATATAGACTCTCATTGAGAGTGACCGTCTTGAAGTCACCGATCACCAACTCTATGCCCAGCGGCTTGGCGCGTGTCTTGAGTAACTCTATGGTCTGCGGGAAGCATTCGTGTGACACGAAGAAACTGTTTTTGCCTTGCTCCGCTGCTTCGCGTGAGCGCAAACCATGCAGCATGGTCATCGCTTCGGCTGCGGCAGTGGCTTCGTCCAACAATGACGCGTTAGCGATCTCCATGCCGGTCAGGTCCATCACCATGGTCTGATAGTTCAGCAAGGCTTCTAAGCGACCCTGCGCAATCTCCGCCTGATAGGGTGTATAGGCGGTATACCAGCCCGGATTTTCCAAGATGTTGCGCTGAATGACAGGCGGCAGGATAGTGTCGTAATAACCCAGACCGATGTAGCTCTTAAACAACTTGTTCTTCGCCGCGATGCCACGCAAATGCTGAAGATAGGCGTATTCGGACATGCCTTCTGGCAGATTCAGCGGCTGTTGCAAACGTATCCCTGCCGGGATGGTTTGGTCTATCAGCTCATCTACAGATTTCGCGCCTATCTTGCGCAACATTGCAGCAATCTCAGACTCAGAGGGGCCGTTGTGGCGATTTACAAATTGGTCGGTGTTGAGCATGGTTAGATTCTTTGAAAGTAATGGAAAGCTGGTAGCTGATAGCTCGTAGCGAAACCCGCAAGCATGCAACGCTACGAGCTACGAGCTACCCGCTTTATTTAATGCGCTTCGCTATCGACGTGTGCCTGGTATGCAGCGGCATCCATCATTGCAGCGACATCGGCAGCATTATCAGGCTTCATCTTGAAGATCCATGCGCCGTAAGGATCGCTGTTGAGGGCTTCGGGTGAGCTATCCAATTCACTGTTCGCAGCAGTCACTTCGCCTGCAACGGGGGCATACACGTCAGCGGCTGCCTTGACGGATTCTACGACTGCACATTCTTCTTTGGCTTTCAGCTTACGTCCTACGGTCGGCGCTTCCACGAATACCATGTCACCCAGTAGTTCTTGGGCATGTTGGGTGATACCTACGGTGATCGTGCCATCCGCTTCTGCTCGGACCCATTCATGTGATGCTGCGTATTTCAGGTTGGTTGGATTGCTCATTGATGTTCTCCTTAAAAATAAAATGGGTCGTTAGACGTAAGTAGAAAGTCGTAAGTGGATGTTGTCGCTACGCGGCTTTACCAACAACTAACGTCTTACGACTTAAGTCTTCAAACTGCCTTACCGTTGCGTGCGAACGGATACTTTACTACTTTTGCCGCCAACAGCTTATCGCGGATGACGACTTGTACAGTGTCACCAATCTGTACGTCATTTGGAAGACGTGCCAGTGCGATGGATTTTTCCAAGGTGGGTGAGAAAGTGCCGCTGGTGATCTCGCCTTCACCTTGTGGGGTGACAACTTTTTGGTGACCACGCAACACGCCGCGATCCAGCAGCACCAGTCCGACTAGCTTGCGTGTAGGTGGGTTGGCCAGCAGGGCAGCCTTGCCGATGAAATCGCGCTCGCTCTTCAGGTCTACCGTCCAAGCCATACCGGCTTCCAGTGGATTGATAGTCTCATCCATGTCCTGACCATACAGATTCATACCCGCTTCCAGACGCAAGGTGTCGCGCGCACCCAAACCTATAGGCGGTACACCCACCTTATTAAGTGCATACCAAAAGGCTTCTACCTGGGTCTTGGGGAGCATCACTTCGAAACCGTCTTCTCCTGTATAGCCGGTACGAGCGATGTAATGCGTGCCACAATCCGCTGCTTGGAAATTGACCAGACCTTCGGTCGCCGACTTAGTTTGAGGCAACACTTGCCAGACTTTGGCTCGTGCGTTCGGTCCTTGGATAGCAACCATCGCGAGGTCGTCGCGTGAAGTGATGGTCAGACCTGGCGCATGTGTGGCCGCTTGTTGTTTCATCCATGCGATGTCTTTGTCCGCAGTACCTGCGTTGACCACGATGCGGAACCATTCCTCAGTCATGAAGTAGATGATCAGGTCATCGATGACCCCCCCCTCTGGACGCAGCATGGCGGAGTAGAGTGCCTTGCCGGGCAAGGTGATCTTGTCGGCGTTATTGGCCAGCAGATAACGCAAGAAAGCACGCACGCCTGCGCCCTTGACGTCGACTACGCGCATATGACAAACGTCGAACATGCCGCAATCATTTCTAACCTGGTGATGTTCGTCGATCTGCGAACCGTAGTTCACGGGCATATCCCAACCGCCAAAGTCGACCATCTTGGCGCCCATCGCACGGTGCGCAGCGTTCAAAGGAGTTTGTTTGAGTGACATATATTTTCTCTAGAGATGAAAAAGGGCGAAGCAGCATATGCTGCTTCGCCCCATCTGTCCTTGATACCTGAGAGATTACAACTTTCGTCGTGTGCCCCTTCGGTGGCTGATGATCAGCACTCTCCAGATTTGCCTGTTCCGATTGGTTCTTTTTGCCTGAGCGGTTACGGGTATTGCGCCTTCGGCGGTGCCTATCACGGCACGCTCTCCCTATCGGAATTAACAGCTGGCGAATTGTGCCAGAACATTCTGTTTGTTGTGCAAGGATTTATGAACTACCAGCCGCAAATGCCCTGTGAGTGGGTACTGGCTGTTAGTGTGAGCTCTGATAATAAACGGCTAAGCGATAACCATTGGGATCGAGGTCGGTAGTATCCAAGCGCAGCTTTATGCTCAATTCATTATTAGCTTGCAAACCTAAGCGCTCACTCTCCTTTGCGGGGAGATAGTCTTTAGGCTTAAAGATACGACGTGCGACGGCTTTGTCCTGCCTGTCATTCAGCGTCAGCTCTAAGTCAGGGTAGGCCAGCACGTAATCAGCGCGGTTGCGCAACAATGCCGTCAGTGTGATATGGGCAACGTTATCGGAATCGGCTTCCAAAGTGGATGACTCTATGCTCATCAACTCATTGTTCTTAGGTAAGTTGACGCTACAAGACAACAGTTCGCAATATCCTTCTAGCGCCGGTTTCAATGCTGGCATACGCGCTGCAATATCGGTACGGAAGTAATATACCGCTTGAGAGATCAATATCACCGCCAACAACGCCGACAAACTTGCCCACAGCGCCGTGTGCGATGAGTGTGGCTCTGTTTCCGGCTCGTCATCGGTTACTACTTCGACTTGCTCCGCCAAGGTCAACTCGCGCTCCGCCTCGCTCGACTCCATATAAGCAGCTTTCTCGAGGAATCTGGCTGCTGGAGTGGGGGGAATGCTGAAGTCCAGACTGTCGTTGTATATCTCTGCTTCACGTTCAGCGTCCACGACCACAGCCTCAGCCGTTTCCTCATCAGATAGGCTGCTCGCTTCCTCTATCTGCTCAGTTTCATGGGCCTCAGTTTCATCAGCCTTGGAGTCGATAGCCTCGGAATCTAAGGTCTCAGCTTCGAGCACTAAGGGCTCTGCAACCACCTCTGGAATCACCAGTTCAAGCCGGGGATTAGGTTCGTCCGAGATAAAGTTTATGCGGGCATCGAATACCTCGCGACAATGCCCGCAACGCACCATCCCTTGATGTGCGTCGAGTTGTGTATACGCAACCTTAAAACGTGTATCGCAATGCGGGCAGAGGGTGGTGCCGTCCATGATGATCCTAGCGCTTACGTCCAGACAGACAAGACCAGCCGTCTTCAAAAACTGGTGGGTTCAGATCGAACCATTGACCATAGATGGCCATCACATCCTCAGCCTGCTCCTGCAAGATACCTGAGAGCACGATCTGTCCGCCTTGTTTGGTCGCACCTGCCAGTAGCGGCGCTAACATACGTAAAGGGTTGGTCAGGATGTTGGCGACCACCAAGTCGTATGTTGCTTTTGCATCACAACCATCGGGCAGGTAGAACGCGACATCATCGACCTGATTGGCGATGGCATTGTCACGACTAGCGACGACGGCTTGTTTGTCTACATCCACACCAACCGCATGCGCTGCGCCGAGTTTGATAGCAGCAATCGCCAAGATGCCCGATCCGCAACCATAGTCCAGCACGGTCACGCTCTTGGGCATATGACTATCCAGCCAGCGCAAACATAAACGTGTGGTCGGATGGCTGCCGGTGCCGAAAGCCAGACCAGGATCGAGCACGATGTTAATGGCGTCCGGGTCTGACGGAGTATGCCAAGTCGGCACGATCCATAAACGAGGTGAAATAGGAATAGGTTCGAACTGTGATTGTGTCAGTCGCACCCAGTCGTTATCAGCCAAAGTCTCGATACGATATTCGGGAAGTTTTTGCAGACCGACTGCGGTGACAGCGGCTTGCAAGATGGCGACCACATCCTGGTCTTGATCAAACAGGGCACTGATACGGTTATGCTGCCAAACACCTGGAGGCGGTTCGCCGGGTTCACCAAAGATAGCCTGTTCGTCAGGGGTATCTGCATCGGCATCGAGCAGATCGACTGACAACGCACCGCCTTCCATCAATGCCTCGCTCAGGGCTTCGGCATGCTGCGCATCCGTATCAGCGATCAGTGTCAGCCAAGCCATTATTTGCCTTTGACTTTTGCTCGCTCAGCCAATCGTTCTTCCAGATAGTGGATGCTGGTACCGCCACGAATGAAAGCCGCGTCTTGCAACAACTCGCGGTGCAGGGCGATATTGGTATCGATACCTTCAACAGCGATCTCGGAAAGGGCTGTGCGCATACGTGCCATCGCCTGTTCGCGTGTGTCACCGTAAGCGATCAGCTTACCGATCATGGAGTCGTAGTGTGGGGGAACGAAGTAGTTCGCATACACATGGGAATCGACACGGATACCAGGGCCGCCAGGCATGTGCCAAGTTGTGATGCGACCAGGTGAAGGGGTAAATTTGTACGGGTGCTCTGCATTGATACGGCACTCGATGGCATGGCCACGGAATTCGATGTCGCGCTGACGGAAAGGTAGCTTCTCGCCTGCAGCGATCAAGATCTGCTGCTGGACGATGTCGATGCCGGTGATCATTTCAGTGACGGGATGCTCAACCTGTACACGGGTGTTCATCTCGATGAAGAAGTACTCGCCGTTCTCATACAAGAACTCGAAAGTACCCGCACCACGGTAGCCGATCTTGCGACAAGCCTCGGCACAACGCTCGCCGACCTTGTTACGCATCTTGGCATCCAAATGTGGCGCAGGTGCTTCCTCTAAAATCTTCTGGTGGCGACGCTGCATGGAGCAATCACGCTCACCCAGATACACCGCGTTACCGTGTTGATCAGCCAATACTTGGATCTCGATATGACGAGGATTCTCGAGGAACTTCTCCATGTAGACCATAGGATTGTTGAACGCCGCCTGCGCTTCGCTCTTGGTCATGGTCACTGCATTGAGTAGTGCGGCTTCAGTGTGCACCACACGCATACCGCGACCACCACCACCACCGGAAGCTTTGATGATGACTGGGTAGCCGATGGTACGTGCGATCTTGATCACCTCAGCCGGATCATCCGGCAGAGCACCTTCCACACCAGGTACGCAAGGCACACCAGCCTTCTTCATCGCGATCTTCGCGCTGACTTTGTCACCCATCAGACGGATGGTCTCGGCACGCGGTCCAATGAAGACAAAGCCGCATTTTTCCACGCGTTCGGAAAAGTCTGCATTCTCGGACAAGAAACCATAACCTGGGTGGATCGCTTGTGCATCGGTCACTTCCGCCGCGCTGATGATGGCGGGGATGCTCAGATAACTTTGCGAGGAGGATGCCGGGCCGATACAGACCGACTCGTCAGCCAATTTCACATACTTTGCATCCGCATCCGCTTCGGAATGCACGACCACGGTCTTGATACCGAGTTCGCGACAAGCGCGTTGGATACGTAGGGCAATTTCACCGCGATTGGCAATCAGGATTTTTTCAAACATCTTAGTGGACTCCGAGCTAGAGGCTCGCGTGTTGCGCGCGCCGTTGCATTGTGTTGATTAACCGATAACGAAGAGCGGTTGACCGAATTCCACAGGCTGACCATTCTCAACGAGAATAGCTTTGATGACACCAGCTTGGTCGGCATCGATCTCATTGAGCAACTTCATCGCTTCGATGATGCATAGTGTGTCACCACTGTTCACGCTCTGACCCACGTCTACGAATGGCTTAGCGCCTGGGGTAGCGGAACGATAGAAAGTACCGACCATAGGAGACTTAACGATATGACCTTCTGCAACAGCCGATTTAGCTGGCTCTGCAGACACAGCAGGTGCCGCAGCGACAGCGATCACTGGTGCGGGTGCACTAAACTGTTGTGGAGCGGCGTTATACATCTGCTGACCGGCAGCAACGGTGCGAGTGATACGCACACGTTCTTCACCTTCACTGATCTCTAGCTCAGCGATGCCAGAAGCTTCAACTAATTCGATCAACGTTTTCAGTTTGCGTAAGTCCATTATTTACTCCTTATGATTTTCTATAATTCAGTGCAAATCGCACTGCGTATTCGTAACCCGATGCGCCTAAGCCAGTGATGACACCGACAGCCAAATCGGAAAAATATGATTCTTTGCGGAACGCCTCACGCGCGTGCACATTTGAAAGGTGCACTTCTACAAAGGGGATGGCGACTGCGGCAATGGCATCGCGTAGCGCGACACTGGTATGCGTGTATGCCGCCGGATTAATCACGATGAACTCCGTACCATCTATTCTTGCCTGATGAATACGCTCGATCAAGGCAGATTCTGCATTACTTTGATAGCAATGCACAACTGCGCCGTTTTTCTCCGCTAATGCACTTAATTCCGCATTAATTTCGTCTAAAGTTACGCGACCATACACTCCCGGCTCGCGACTTCCAAGCAGATTCAGGTTGGGTCCATGCAACACTAGGATGTTTTTCATGCGCGCAGTTTGCCGTAAATTGGTGTTTGTTGTCTAGATTTTTTGCGAAGATAAGTAAAAACTGCTATAGCCCGATATTTTGTAGGCTTATTAGAAATCTTTGCGCTTCTTGGTAGCCGACGACACGACCATCTTGCATTTCAGCTCCCTCTGCGTTGAAGAACAAAGTCGCAGGTGGACCGAACAGACCATACTCCTTGAGCAGATTTTTGTCAGCCTCGCTGTTAGCCGTTACGTCGGCTTGCAGCAAAATCGCATTTGCAAGCTTTGCTTTCACGGCGGCATCACTAAAGGTGTAGCGCTCCATCTCTTTGCAGGACACACACCAGTCTGCATAAAAATCCAGCACCACGATCTTGCCCTGTGCCGAGGCCAATCTGGTTTTGAAATCATTCAGGTCTTTGACGCGCGTCCACTCTACAGAAGAACCCGTCACCGCATCTACCTTGCTAAAGGAACCCAACGGCTTAAGGATGTCACGCGCACCGGACAATGCACCTATCAAATAAGCGACACCCAACAGCAGCATCAACAACCCTAAACCTTTACGCAACTTCAACCAACCACTTGCATATTTGGGCAAGGCGTCCAGCACGCGCAGATAAGCCGCAGAAAGAATCAACAGTAAGGCCCACAACATCATTTGTGCGCCTATAGGTAACAGCGGTTGGATGATCCAAATCGCCAGCGCCAACAACATCACGCCGAAGAAGCGCTTCACCGCATCCATCCATGCACCCGCCTTGGGCAGCAACACACCTGCAGAAGTACCGATCAACAACAAGGGTGCGCCCATGCCGAGCGCCAACATGAACAAAGCCACGCCGCCTAGCAGCGCATCATGGGTCTGGCTGATATACAACAAAGCGCCCGCCAAGGGTGCAGCCACACAAGGACCCATGATGATGGCTGACAAGGCGCCCATCAGGAAAACCCCGCTGAGGTGGCCACCATGTAAACGATTGCTAGTATCGGCCAACTTGCTTTGCAGCGCTGTCGGCAACTGCAACTCATAGAAACCAAACATCGACAAAGAAAGTAATACGAACACTGCTGCAAAACTGCCTAACACCCAAGGGGTTTGCATCGCGTTGGAGATCAGCTCTCCCGAGAAACCCGCTGCCACACCTGCTGCTGCGTAAGTGACGGCCATGCCCAACACATAGGACAAGGACAGGATGAAGGCATGCATCTTAGTGATGTGGTGACCGCGACCAACAATAATGCCGGACAAGATAGGAATCATGGGAAACACGCAAGGCGTGAAAGCCAGCAACAAGCCCGCACCGAAAAAGAAAGTGATGATCAGCCAGAAATTGCCACTCTTGAACAACTGAGCGATCTTGGAATTATCCGATGTTGCTGGTGTTGCTACCTGAGGCGCGGCGCTCATCACGGGTGCGGCCGTCGCGGTAGGGTCTATCACGATGGTCTTCTCTATCGGTGGATAGCACAGACCATTTTCGCTACAACCCTGATATTCAACCACCACCGAATAGGGCTGTGCAGATTTTTCGGACTGTACACCTACGCTGACTTGGAACGAATGATGGAACACTTCTATCATCCCGAAGTTTGGATCTTGCTTCATCTCGCCCTGTGGAAACAAGGGCGACCCCAACTTGGCCTGCTGATCCAGAGATTTTAAACTGATGCGGTCCTTATATAGATAGTAGCCGGGCGTGATGTTGAAACTCGCGAGTAGGGTATGCGCATCGCGGTTCGCCAACGTCACTTGGAACGCTTGGTCTGGCGGCAAGAAGGTAGGCTGCTTGCTCGCGCCCACAGACGATAGCCTGTCAAAAAGACCATCGGCATATGCCAGGGGGCTGAGTAACAACATCAATATGACTAAGACTGAACGCATCGACTATTCCTTAACGATTTCTGTTTCACTGCGCACCCAGTCCAGATAAGCCGGCAGCCCCTGAGTAACCGGTAGCGCGATGATCTCGGGGAGATCATAAGGATGCTCGGCGAATATCAGTGCCTCTAGGCTGGCATAAGATGCGCGCGTAGTTTTGATCAATAACGGGATCTCGGTCGCCGTTTCGATTTTTTCCTGCCAGCGGTATACAGACGTGCACGGGGCCAACTGGTTCACACACGCCGCCAATCTAGCTGCTACGATCTGCTGCGCCAGCACTGCCGCACTTTCTGCATCCGGCATATTGGTGAAGACCATCAACACGCTATTCATATCGGTCATTTTGCGAAGCGCAAACCCAGTTGCAAAAGCTCGTCCCATACATCACCGCTGCGCAGGCCTTTGATAGTTTTATCCAAACGCGCCGCTTGCAACATGGCACGTTCGATATGCGGTAATTTGATACGCCGTACCGCGCCTTCGATTTGGCTCAGATTACTGCCCCAGATGCGCGCTTCACGCATCGCCGTACTCACATTGCTACCGCGCTGCATGGCTTGCAGCACCTTGCCCAACTTGCGGATATCCTCGCTCATGGACCACAACACCAACACCGTCGCCGTGCCCTCCGCCTGCAAACCATCAAGTATGCGCGCGAAGCGTGCGGCGTTGCCACTCAACATCGCTTCGGATAACTTGGTGATGTCGTAACGCGACACATCCATCACCGCATCTTTAACCTGTTCGAAGGACAACACTCCCTCTGGGTAGAGTAGGGCTAACTTCTGCACTTCTTGAAAGGCAGCAAGCAGATTGCCCTCGGAACGGTCAGCAAGAAAATCCAAGGTCGCACTGTCCGCACTTTGATTCTGACGTTTCAAGCGTCCCGCCAGCCAGTTAGGCAGCGCATTGCGGCTGACATCCTCGGCCTGCACCACTACCGCCTTTTGCTGCAAAGCGCTATACCACTTGCTGTTCTGCGTGGTCTTGTCCAACTTGGGCAGACTGATCAGCGTCAAGATGTCCGGACTCATATCTGCCGCGTAGTCCTGCAAGGCTTGGCTACCCTCCGTACCAGGCTTACCAGTCGGGATGCGAATGTCTATGACTTTACGCTCGGCGAACAAGGACAGACTCTGCGCACTGTTACGCAACTCCGCCCATTTGAAATACTGCTCGACCACGAACGTCTCGCGCTCCGCATATCCAGCCGCTTTGGCCGCTGTACGTATGCTGTCTGCCGCCTCTACCGCCAACAACAGCGCATCACCCGTCACCACATACAGCGGCTTGAGTCCGGCTGCTAGATGTCGCGCGATATCGTCGCTGTTAATCGTGGCCATTACTGTGCTTTAGCGTGACTCAGTCTGCGCACGATCTGCTGCGCCATGTCAGTACGCATACTTTGATTGAGCAAGGTCGCTTCAGCTTCCTTGGCCAAGATCTTGGTATCGTCATAGGAGTAGTTACGTATCTGCGTCATCTCGTCCGCCGCTATCCAATCGCGGCCCTGTTTGTCGTAAGCACGTAGATTGACCCGGAAGCGCAACTGGAACTCGCTGACGCGACCGCTACCGCCCAAGGTCAAAATCTGCTGATCGGGTATTTCGTTGATGATCTGTATCACTATATCCGCCTTATCCACTGAGCTCGCCTGCATCACCTTGTTAGCCAGCAGATCGCGGCGCAACTCATTCATGAAAGGTGAGTTCACATCGGGCGCAAGCAGGTAGAAGGTCTTGAATGGCAAGTCTGCCTGACCGCGCAGATGAAAGCCGCAAGCACTCAACAAGCTTAGCAACAACACGATATAGACGCGTCTACTCATCTCACATCACCACGTTGATCAAACGACCCGGAACCACGATGACCTTCTTGACCGCCGCACCGGCGAGCTGCTTCTGCACCGCCTCGTGCGCAACCGCCATCGCTTCTAGCGTCGCCTTGTCGGTATCTTTAGCCACACGTACGCTGCCGCGCAACTTACCATTCACTTGTATCACCAGCTCGATCTCGTTCTGCACCAAAGCCGCTTCATCCACCTTGGGGAAAGACTGCTCGAACAACACTGTGCCCGGACGTAACTCAACCCACAATGCATCGCTGATATGTGGCGCGATAGGGGAGAGCAGTAACACCACAGCCTCTAAGACTTCCTGTACCACGCTACGTGCAATAGCTGTTTCGCTAGGGAACTTAGCCAGTGCGTTGAGCATTTCCATGATGGCGGCGATGGCGGTATTGAAAGTCTTGCGACGGCCATAATCGTCGTCGATCTTTTGTATCGTGGTATGCAGTTGCAAACGCAGCGCCTTGGCAGCCTCATCCAATTCACCGCCACTGTATGCCGCGACGATGCCCTGTTCTACATGGTCATGCGCTGCTTTCCAGACGCGCTTGAGGAAGCGAAAGCCACCTTCCACGCCACTGTCCGACCATTCTAGTGATTGCTCTGGCGGAGCAGCGAACATCATGAACAGACGCGCTGTATCCGCACCGTATTGGTCGATGATGGCTTGCGGGTCTACACCATTGTTCTTCGACTTAGACATCTTCTCTGTGCCACCTATGACCACGGGCAGACCATCTGACTTGAGCTTGGCACCAATCGCGCGTGCCTTGACATCGACCTCGACTTCTACATCGGCAGGATTGATCCACTGCTTCTTGCCATTGCTCTCTTCACGATAGAAAGTCGGTGCGATCACCATGCCTTGCGTGAGCAGATTCTTGAATGGTTCATTGCCTTGCACCAAACCTTCGTCGCGCATCAACTTATGGAAGAAGCGGGCATACAGCAGATGCAAGATCGCGTGCTCGATACCACCTATATATTGGTCTACCGGCAACCATTGCTGTGACGCCGCCTTGTCCACCATAGCGGTGGTGCATTGCGGGCTGGCATAACGTGCGTAATACCAAGACGACTCCACGAAAGTGTCCATGGTATCCGTCTCGCGCCGCGCCTTGCCGCCGCACTTAGGACATGCGCATTCGTAAAATTCTGGCATCTTAGCCAAGGGCGAACCCGCGCCATCCGGCACGACATTCTCAGGCAGCACCACAGGCAGTTGATCATCCGGCACAGCCACGTCACCGCAACTTGCGCAATGGATGATAGGGATAGGGCAACCCCAATAACGCTGACGCGAGATGCCCCAGTCACGCAGACGGAACTGCACTTTCTTCTCGCCCAAACCTTTAGCGGTCAGATCGGCAGCGATCGCATCGACAGCGGCATCGAAGGCCAAACCATCATATTTTCCAGAGTTCACGCATACGCCATTCTTCTCGCCGTACCAATCTTGCCAAGCTGCATCGCTGAAGGTTTGATCCTTAGCGGCGATGGATTGCTTGATAGCCAAATCGTATTTTTTAGCGAAACCGAAATCGCGTTCGTCGTGCGCAGGTACCGCCATCACCGCACCTTCGCCATAACCCATCAGCACATAGTTACCGACCCACACCGGCACTTGTTCGCCCGTCAGCGGATGGGTGACCTTGATGCCGGTGTCCATACCTTTCTTTTCCATGGTGGCGATATCGGCTTCCGCCACGCCACCTTGCTTGCACTCTTCGATGAAGGCAGCGAGGGCTGGGTTATTTTGTGCAGCACGCGTGGCCAGCGGATGTTCCGCCGCGACAGCGACGAAGGACACCCCCATGATGGTGTCGGCACGCGTGGTGTAGACCCATAAAAGCTCTGGGCTGGTTGCTGGTTGCTGGTTGTTGGTAGCGACGACTTCAAATGCGAAACGTACACCGTAACTCTTACCTATCCAGTTCGCCTGCATGGTCTTGACCTGCTCAGGCCAGCCGTCCAGCGTATCCAGATCATTCAACAACTCGTCTGCATATTGTGTGATACGGAAGAAGTACATCGGTATCTCGCGCTTTTCTACCAGCGCGCCCGAGCGCCAACCGCGCCCATCTATGACTTGCTCATTCGCCAACACCGTGTTGTCCACAGGGTCCCAGTTCACAGTGGAGGTCTTTTTGTAGATCACACCCTTCTCGAACAAACGCGTGAACAGCCATTGCTCCCAGCGGTAATACTCAGGGGTGCAGGTCTTCACTTCGCGTGACCAATCGATGCCCAGACCCAAAGACTTGAGCTGCTGCTTCATGTACTCGATATTGGAATAAGTCCACTCAGCGGGCGGTACATTGTTCGCCATCGCGGCATTCTCTGCAGGCAGACCGAAAGCATCCCAGCCCATAGGCTGCATGACGTTAAAGCCCTTCATACGGTGATAGCGGCTGAGCACATCGCCTATGGTGTAGTTGCGCACATGCCCCATGTGCAACTTACCGGAAGGGTAGGGGAACATCGACAGACAATAATACTTGGGCTTGTCGCTCACTTCTGCTGCGCGGAAGACTTGCCTAGTTTCCCAATCTTGTTGGGCTTGTTTCTCGATGGAATCTGGGTGGTAATTGGCTTGCATTCGTGATTATTCTGTTAGGCTAAGTGTATGGCATTATAGCGGGACAGCCTCGGCCTCGCTCAGCTTCATACATCCATCACAAGGAGTACAGCATGAAGATATCACCCAAACTTGTCCTAGCGATTTGCCTGTCTTTATTCACCTCTACGCTATACGCCGCCCCCGATGTCATTGTTCAAGGCGTCAAGATGCCCGCTTGGTTACAACGTGATGGTCGCCCGTTTCCGCTGACTGCGGGTATGGAACTACAAGACAACGACCAAATCTTCACCGGTGGCAACTCGCGCGTTTTGCTACAGACGGCTGATGGCAGCACCATCAAGTTAGGCGAGAACGCCGCATTTGCGGTTTCCAATCTCACCTCGCCGCAGGAGAAGCAAGGTTTTTTCACCGCCTTGCTGAATGTTGCCAAGGGCGCGTTCCGTTTTACGACCGCACTCGCCAGCAAACATAAGCCTCGTGAAGTGACGATCAAGATCGCTGATGCAACCATAGGCGTACGCGGCACCGACGTTTGGGGTAAAGACGGTGACGACCATAGAGTCGTGGTGTTGATCGAGGGCAAGATCTCTGTCGTCGGCGCAGACCAGAACGAATTCACCATGGACCAAGCCCTATCGCTTTACGAAATGCCCAAGGGTGTCGCGGCCAAGCCCGTCGTGCCTGTCGATCCTGTGCAACTAAGCAAATGGGCGCAAGAAACCGAGATCGCCCCTGGTAGCGGCGCGACCAGTACAGATGGCAAGTGGAAGATCATCTTGCTCTCTGCGCCAACCGAATCAGCCATCTTAGGTGCTTATGACCAATGGCGGAATGCGGGCTATGCCGTGCGCATCCTGCCTTTGAACGGCATAAATGGCCGTGAATATCAGTTGCGCATCACCCAAATTGCGAGCCAAACCGAGGCAGATGCACTCGCCAAATCTTTGACTGGCAAGTTTGGCGCTAGCAGTCCCAAGGTCACACGCTAATTACAGCAAAGGAAAACCTCTGCTAGAATCGCGGTTTATAACAATTTTTAATTCAACTCTGAGGAGATTCAAACTATGTCCAGCAAGCACCCAGTCATCGCTGTTACCGGTTCTTCCGGTGCGGGTACTACAACCGTTAAGCGCGCCTTCGAAAACATCTTCCGCCGTGAGACCATCAAGGCCGCAGTGATTGAGGGCGACAGTTTGCATAGTTTGGATCGTATGGCTTTCCGCGCAGCTGCTGCAGAAGCAGCCAAGAACGGCCACAATACATTCAGCCACTTTGGCCCAGAAGCGAACCACTTCGACAAGATCGAACAGATGTTCAAGCAATACGGCGATACCGGTATGTGCAAACGTCGTTACTACGTACACAGCGAGCCAGAAGCCGTTGAGCACAACAAACACTTCGGTCTGACTGATCTGACACCAGGCGTATTCACACCTTGGG
This sequence comes from uncultured beta proteobacterium, assembly GCA_963740305.1. GTDB lineage: Bacteria > Pseudomonadota > Gammaproteobacteria > Burkholderiales > Gallionellaceae > Gallionella. Next base: position 65,399 of record CAVUDR010000001.1, read on the forward strand.
AAGATATCGAGTCAGGTTCAGACCTGTTGTTCTACGAAGGTCTGCACGGTTTGGCTAAAGATGAAAAGCAAGGTATCGATGCAGGTCGTTTCGTAGACTTGGCTATCGGCGTCGTGCCAGTCGTTAACTTGGAATGGATCCAAAAAATCCACCGCGACAAAGCAGAGCGTGGCTACTCAGCAGAAGCAACCGTAGACACCATCATGCGTCGTATGCCTGACTACATTAACTACATCACGCCACAGTTCACGAACACCCACATCAACTTCCAACGTGTGGCGACTGTAGATACATCCAATCCTTTCATCGCACGTGATATTCCTACACCCGATGAAAGCTTCGTCGTGATCCGCTTCCGCAGTCCTAAGGGCGTTGATTTCCCTTACATGCTGAGCATGATCCCTAATTCCTTCATGTCTCGTGCTAACACACTGGTCGTTCCTGGCGGCAAGATGAGCCACGCGATGGAAGTGATCTTGGCACCGATCATGCACGACATGATTGCGAACAAGAAGAAGTAAGCATCACACACGAAGTCCATCTCGTGTAACGGGGTGATCGCAGCGATGCGGTCACCCCGTTTTGTTTGCGGCTGTTGAATTAAAGCTGCTGATAGAGGTATTTTTGAAATCCGGTGAATACGCGGCCTATCTCTTCGGGTCTGCCCAGATCAGCCACAGCCTCCGCAATGGAGTCGTGATATTTGAGCAACAACAGCGGACGTAGTTTCTCCTGATCCAACTCTTCCACACCATCTTGCACATAATGGCCCAACACGAATTCTAAGAACGCCTGCTGTTTATCGTTGAAGGTCGTGTTGATGTAAGCCGCCGCATGCGTAGCGCGCAGCTCGCGGCTGATAGGTTCTTGGGCGAATGCCACAAAAGCCAGTACGTCATACAAATCGCTATTTTCAGCATCAATGATTTTCTGCATCTCGGTCAGTTGATCTTTGCCGAAGCCGCTCTCGCTCAAGCCTTCGAGCAACTTCTTGCGCGTGTCTGGCATGCTCCAGATTGAGCACAACTCATCTTCGTCACTGAAAAACTCGGGGAGCTTGCCAAACAGCATCGTCAGAAATTCGGCTGCTGAAAGTGGCTTACCATCCTGCCCCCAGAAGGTTGTCACCGAGATGTGTTTAATGTTGCGCTGCTTGCCGTCTGCCAGCCTCACACGCGCTTTCACACGCTCACATTCACAGGGTCGTTGGCCGCAAACAGGGCAGGGTGGGCGCTCGCAGATGCATAGCTGCTGCCCGCACACATAGCAAGTGGGCGCTGGCTCACGCAGACAGGTACAAGGGTAATAGCCGCATTTATCGCAGATCGCGGGGGTATCGACTGGGCCATCCCAATCCGCATCATTGAAGCGCTCATGCGCCCTGACAAAATCGTAAATAGTGAAGTAATCTTTGCCGTCGTACAGACGTGTGCCGCGTCCTATAATTTGCTTGAATTCGATCATGGAATTCACCGGCCGCATCAGCACGATGTTGCGCACATTACGGGCATCGACTCCGGTGGAGAGTTTTTGCGACGTTGTAAGTATGGTCGGGATGTTCTTCTCGTTGTCTTGGAACTCACGTAGATATTGCTCGCCGCGTTCACCGTCATCGGCCGTCACACGTACACAGTAATCAGTATTGCTGCTTGTTTTAGTCTGATTGATCAAATCCCGAACCAGTGCGGCATGCGCCTGATTGGCACAAAATACCAAGGTCTTCTCACGCTGATCGATCTGCTTCATGAATTGCTGCACGCGATACAGTTCACGTTCCTCGATCACGATGCTGCGATTGAAATCCCCCTCCTCGAAGCGCGTCCCAGCCTCTATCTCGCCTTCGACCAGTTTGTCGTCCGAGGTATAGGTATATTCGTCCAATGTGGTTGCGAACTGTTTCACACGGAAGGGCGTCAAATACCCGTCGTTGATGCCTTCCTTTAGCGAATACTCGTACACCGGATCGCCGAAGTAAGCATAAGTGTCCACGTTGTCGCGGCGCTTAGGTGTGGCGGTCAAACCAAGCTGCACTGCGGGGGCAAAGTAATTGAGGATGCCGCGCCAAGTGCTTTCATCGTTCGCACCGCCGCGATGGCATTCGTCGATGATGATGAAGTCGAAGAAATCTGGCGGATATTCACCGAAGTTCCCTTCGACAGGCTCAGGGACCGACCCTTCGATAGGCCTGGTGTGTGAGCCTGTCGAACACGACGCTTCGACAGGCCCGGTGTGTGAGCTTGTCGAACACGACCCTTCGACGTAATCGGTGTGTGAGCTTGTCGAACACTCAGAGGCAGAACGAGATTTTGATAATAATGGAAGTGCGTTTTCATTACCTGTGATGAGCGCAATTTTCTTTGCTCTGCTCCATCCTTGCACTTGCTTTTCCCGCTCAAAAGCCTCGTCAATCCGATCAAAAGGTTCGTAATAGACTAACTTCACTGGCGCATGAGCTTTCGTATGTTTTGCACCTTCCCCATTTCGATGCTGCTCAAGCCTTAGATTTAAATTGACCGTGCTCCCGGTATACAAACTTCCATCAGAACATTCCAAAATATACATATAGCCATATGCATCTCTAATATCAGAGATTTCATCAAAATTAGAATCGTTGGGTGAGCCTGATGTTACCCCTGTTGCCCGCCCGGTTGCTGAGCGTTCGACAAGCTCACGCCCCGTACCTGTTGTTGCCGTTGCCCGCCCGGTTGCTGAGCCTGTCGAAGCAAATGTCTGGAAAATCGTGAAGAAGATACTGCCGTTCTTCGGCACGCGACCCTTCTTGCGTATATCGTCTGGCGCGATACGCACCAGCGAGCCGGGTGTGGAATCCTCAAAGGCAGAGAATGCGTTATAAGCCTGATCAGCCAATATGTTTCGATCAGCGAGGAACAAGATTCGTGGCCTGCGCGCGCCATCTCTATTCAAATTCCAGCGCGCATGAAATAACTTCCACGCCAATTGAAACGCGATAAATGTCTTACCCGTTCCGGTCGCGAGCGTCAGTAGGATGCGTTGCTGCTGATCTACAATCGCCTCCAACACATTGTTCACGGCGATATCCTGATAATAGCGCGCGCCCCATGTACCGCCTCTATCTTCAAATGGCACCTCGGCAAAGCGTTCTCTCCAGACTTCGACAAGCTCAGCCCCCGCTGCATCGGTAGCTGAGCCAGTCGCTGAGCCAGTCGCTGAGCCATCAGTCGCTGAGCCGTCGGTCGCTGAGCCGTCGGTCGCTGAGCCGTCGGTCGCTGAGCCGTCGGTCGCTGAGCCGTCGGTCGCTGAGCCTGTCGAAGCGGTCGAAGCGAAGGTCATTGCCCACAACTGATCGGGCGTAGGGTAGGCCGCCACATCGCCTTCCTTACCCGTCTGCATATCCACGCCATAGATGCGCTGACCATTCGTAGCGTAGCTGTAGCGCACCCCCAGCTTCGCTGCGTACTGCTTGGCTTGTATCAGACCTTCGGTGTACGGCAAACCCCATCGCTTGGCTTCTATCACGGCCAGCTTGCGGTTCTTGTAAAACAGTACGTAGTCGGCAATCTCCGGCTTGCTATGTTGTCCGCCACCTAGCAATCGTCCAGGCGTAATGAATTCGCGCCGTACTCGGCTACCCTCGACCACGCCCCAGCCTGCGGCACGCAGGGCAGGGTCTATATGTTCAGCGCGGGTTTCGGCTTCGTTCATCAGGCGGCTTTTTCGTATGGGGTGTATGTGTTGCTGTCTTTTGTCAGCAACTGCATCAGCTTGGGATGGATGAACAGTTTTTCTTTCGATACGGCCACTTCATTCAACACGCCGATTTCCACCAACTGCTTCAAGTACTGCGAAGCCGTCTGGCGTTTTGCGATGTCCGCTTCGGTCAGGCTGCCGATGCGGCAATAAGGCAATTCAAAAATCAGGCTCACCAGCTCATGGCTGTAAACCTTGGGTAATTTAACGCGCACATATTCTGCGGTGTGTTCCGACAGTGCGCGTATCGCCGCGATCTTGGCGGTCGTCCACACTGCGGTTTCTTCCACGCCCTTGATGATGTAAAGCAACCACGACTCCCAGTCTTGCTCGCGGGTCACTTGCAACAACAAGCGATAGTAATCTGCTTTGTTCTGGATGATGTAACGGCTCAGATACAGAATCGGCAAGGTCAGCAAATCTTCCTGAATCAAAAACAGGCTGTTCAACACCCGCCCGGTGCGGCCATTGCCATCGGTGAACGGATGGATCGCCTCGAACTGATAATGCCCAATCGCCATGCGTATCAGCGGGTCGAGCGATATTTCGTTGTGCATGAAGCGCTCCCAATCCGCCAGCCTGTCCCGCAACAGCGCCTCGCCTTCGGGCGGCGTGTATATCGTCTCGCCCGTTGCATCATTCATCAGCGTGGTGCCCGGCGTGCGGCGCACCGTCATCTCGACACCCTTGATGCGGGTACATATCTGCTCTGCGTTGCGTGTGGTCAGCGGATATTTCTTGAGCGCCGTGAACCCCTCGAACAATGCACGGCTGTAGCGCAGGGCTTCCTTGGTGGCGGGGTCGGCCTGCTCCTCGCTGCGCAAATGCCGGAATAACTGATCCGTGCTTGTCACGATATTCTCGATTTCCGAACTGGCACGCGCTTCCAGCAAGGGCAAAGTATTGATCAGCATCGCCGGATTGGGGATCAGCACCGCCGCCTGCTTCAGCCCGGCCAGCGCCGCACGCGCGGTAATGCACTGCTTCAACACCGCACGCGTCTCGATCTCCACCTTGGGCGGCAAGGCGGGCAAGGTGTTGTAGGGGCGGTCAGGTTTCCAACTTGTTGCGCTCATGTTTACATTCCATGATTTTTTCGACACATCCGCAGTCTATGTCGATGCCATCGACACGTCAACAATATGTGTCGATTATTTCGTATTTCATCGACACAATATGCCGATATGTCGATGGCATGCACAGGGTTAGAAAACGCCATTTTCTATACATGTCACGGAGGACGTGTTCAAAAAACGGAGATTTCTTATCACGTTCCCAACACCGTCATTCCGGCGTAGGCCGGAATCCAGTGGGTTTAAACAAAATGCATTTTTTTCTTGCTGGATACCGGCCTGCGCCGGTATGACGGCCTTGGCAAATCACAACGCACCGCTGAACGCCTGATGCAGCAGCGACTTTTTCAGTTCGTCCAGGGTGGCGAGCTTGCGCTGGTAGAGAGATTCGAGGCGTTGGGAATCATCTGCGATTTCATCCAAAGCAGAAGCTATCCTCTTCTGCTCACGAATTGAACAAAGAGGGATGGGAAGCGTCTTGATTGTCACACTCGATAAGTTTGCTTGCCGAGTTCCATTTGCTGTTGGGTACAACATATCAAGAAAAACGCGCGAACGGAGGTAATAGAAAAGGTAGTCAAGATTGACGACCTCTAGCCGGATTAAATCAAACTTTGCGATGCGTTGATTCATTAAAAGCTCGTGACCACAATATGGAATCCTTACAGCATAGCCATAGTCTTCTTTTCCAGTTGTTCCTGTCAGCGACATAATAAGGTCGCCTTCTTTTAGGAGGTATCTCTGATAATTCACAGCAAAGCTATCTGGATAAAAGACAGGGCTACGATCAAGGCTGAGCCTATTTCCATAGAGGTTGCCCATGCGTACCAATTGGGTTTTGGATTTCGATACTACGTCGCCACTCTTGAAAGCGAACCCATTGAGCAAATCACATACCTCACCTAGCGGCTTTTCTATCCACCCCTTGCCGCGCCCTTCGGCGTTGCTCAAGGACCCCTGAGTAAAGACGGATTGCAGGTGGCTTTCGAACAGAGCACGGGCATTTTGCAGGTTCTGTTCGGCGGTGGCTTTGGCGGTGGCGATGCTGTCAAATGCCGCGTCGAGAATGCCGACGATGCGCTGCTGCTCGTAACGAGACGGATAGCTAATTTCCAATCCCTTGAGCAATTTGTAATGCCGTGCGTAACCAAGCGAATCAAGATTCGCTGTTTGTAATTGATAGAAGAAAAACTTGGGCTCCAGAAACTCACACGGCTGCAAAATTTTTACACCATCGGCACCAAGCACAAAGTCAAAATCAACGAACTTCAAAACTTTGGTGTGGTCGCCAAAGACAACAACAGGTGTTACAACATTAAACAAATCGGCTTTGTTATCCCAATAGCCATTGATAAAATCTTCTTCCTGAGAAACGATTGGATACGCTCCATCATCCAAGAAATCCTTGCGTTGAATTTTATGGGTGTAGGTAACCCTCTCGATACTTTCCTCGAAAGACTTTGTATTCCAGCCAGCCTTCACAGCAAAGCCCTGATGCTCGCCAACACTTCCGCACTCTCCGCATCCAGTGCGGCGATCTCGTCCATGATGTGCTGCGGGCTACGGTGCGCGATGGCTTCGCCGCCGTTCGGGTTCTTCACAGAAAGGTCGTAGGTAGTTAAGTCTATGTTCGCTGAATCTACGTTCCAGCTTTTCTTGGTTACCGGCCCTTCGGTGACTAGGCCTTCGGTAACTAGGCCTTCGGTAACTAAGCCTTCGGTGGCTGAGGCTCTCGAAGCCGCAAGTTCAATAAATTCGGCGAGGTCGGCATCGTTGAGCGGGTTGATCTTGCCCATGTTGCGGCCGGGATCGAGCTGGTAGTACCAGATTTTTCCGGCCCGCCCTGAGCCGTGTCGAAGGGTGGCGGAGCCCTTCTCGAAGAACAGCACGACGGTTTTTACGCCCGCGCCCTGAAAGGTGCCGCCGGGCATGTCGAGCACGGTGTGCAGGTTGCAGCTTTCCAACAGCATCTTGCGCAAACTCACCGAAGCGTTGTCGGTGTTGCTGAGAAAGGTGTTCTTGATCACCACCGCGCCGCGTCCACCTGCTTTCAAAAACTTGATGAAGTGCTGTAAAAACAGGAAGGCGGTTTCGCCCGTTTTGATAGGAAAGTTCTGCTGTACTTCTTTACGCTCCTTGCCACCAAAAGGTGGATTTGCCAGCACAATGTTGAAGCGATCTTTGTCCTGCACGTCCGCCAAGTTAAGCGCGAGGGTGTTGGCATGGACGATGTTGGGCGCTTCTATGCCATGCAGAATCATGTTCATAATGGCGATCACATAGGCCAAACTTTTCTTTTCTATGCCGTGAAAAGTCGCTTCTTGTAGCGTCTTTAGGTCTGTAGATTTTTTCGCCAGCGGGCGCAAATAATCGAACGCTTCGCATAAAAAGCCCGCACTCCCGCATGCGCCGTCATAGATTGTTTCGCCTATTTGAGGATTAACGACTTTGATCATGGCGCGAATCAGGGGGCGCGGGGTGTAGTACTCGCCGCCATTACGCCCTGCGTTGCCCATATTCTTGATCTTGGCTTCATAGAGGTGCGAGAGCTCATGCTTCTCAGCCTGCGAGTTGAAGCGCAGTTCATCCATCAGATCGATGATCTCGCGTAGGTTATAGCCGCTGTAAATCTTGTTTTTAATCTCGCCGAAGATTTCACCAATCTTGTATTCGATGGTATTCGGGCCTGTCGCTTTGCTCTTGAAAGCATGTAAATAGGGGATCAATTTCAGGTTCACAAATTCCCTAAGATCATCCCCTGACAAGGCGATGTTATGGTCTAGCTTGCCATCTTCGTCTTTGGGTGCAGCCCATGTTTCCCAACGGTAGGGCGTATCCAATATATAGCTGTACTGTTTTCCTTCCAGCGCGGCAATAGCTTGCTTCTCTTGCTCTAGCGTGTCGAGATATTTTAGAAACAACAACCAAGAGGATTGTTCTGTGTAATCCAACTCGGTAGTGCAACCAGATTCTTTACGCAGGATGTCATCGATGTTACGAAATTTCTGTTCAAACATTTTTTAGGTTTTTATTTTTGAGGTATCGGTCGATGGTATCACCAGTCTATTTTTCGCTAGTGACTTTTTTATCGTGCTTTCCCTAAATTTATCAATCTTGTTTCACGTGAAACAAGAACCCCGATAATTTGTACTCAAATTTCGATCATTTTTAGTCATTTCTGATTGAACGCGTTTTAAGGGGGTTTTTACGCATTTAGGGCATTTCTAAGGCCTCAGCTTAATACTTGCAGTAACAGTCGATAATTCGCACAAATACACGCACCTCCTCTGTAAGCCTTATATTTACTGGGTTTGCGAGGTATTGCTCTTTCGAGTTTGCATATTTTTTGTGCAATCGAGCATATATTGGTTTTTTTCTAAAATTTCGGACAAAAAAATGGCCACGAGGTCGTGGCCATAGATTTACGTGTTGAAAAAATTACACGTCTAGGTTTTTTACACCCAAGGCATTTTTCTCGATGAAGGCGCGACGCGGTTCTACGATGTCGCCCATCAGGGTAGTGAAAATTTCATCCGCCGAGATTGCGTCTTCGATACGAACTTTTAACAAGATGCGATTAGTGACGTCCATCGTTGTTTCCCAAAGTTGCTCAGGATTCATTTCGCCCAGACCTTTGTAACGCTGGAAGCTGACACCGCGTTTCGCTTCATCCAACAGCCATTCGATAGCTTGTTTGAAACTATTGATGGCGCGCTTTTGTTCACCACGAGCAATGTATGCACCCGGCTTGATCAGACCATTCAAAATCTCTGCTGCCTGGCGGATCTGTACATAGTCGCTGCCATGCAAGAATTCCTTATCCATATAACTGATGGAATAGTTGCCGTGATAGAGCTTTTCCAAACGCAAGCGATGTTCGCCCACTTCGTCGGTTTCGACGATGACTTTGATGTTGCCGCCACACGCTGCTTCCAACAGATTCGCGCTGTTTTGAGATTTCTCAGCATCATCCAAAGACAGGGTAGGCAAGATCAAAAGTGCATGACTGGCTTCTGGTGCAGTGAAGCGGGTCAGTCTGTCGATAACGGCTTCAGCCAAGAAATATTGCTTAGCGATCTCTTCTAAAGCCTGTGCTTGTATCGGTGCAGATTCGGCGGAAGGGTAGAGTGAGGCGTTATTCAAAGCCGACTTGAGCATGTAGATTTTCATCTCTTGGTCGTCTTTGAGATAGCGTTCTTCCTTGCCTTGCTTGATCTTATATAGCGGTGGTTGAGCGATATAGATGTGTCCACGCTCGATCAATTCTGGCATCTGACGATAGAAGAAAGTCAGCAACAAAGTACGGATATGCGCACCATCGACGTCCGCATCGGTCATGATAATGATGCGGTGGTAGCGCAATTTATCGGCGTTATATTCTTCTTTTCCTATACCAGTACCCAAAACGGTGATTAGTGTAGCGACTTCTTGAGACGCAATCAGCTTCTCAAAACGCGCTTTTTCTACGTTAAGGATCTTACCTTTGAGGGGCAAGATCGCTTGGAATTTACGATCACGACCTTGCTTGGCTGAGCCACCCGCAGAATCGCCCTCGACCAGATAGAGTTCAGAAAGGGCAGGGTCCTTCTCTTGGCAGTCGGCCAATTTACCTGGCAACCCCATCCCATCCAATACGCCTTTACGACGTGTGAGATCACGCGCTTTACGTGCCGCTTCACGTGCACGCGCTGCTTCGATGATTTTACCCACGATGATTTTTGCATCACTAGGCTTTTCCAACAGGAAAGCGCCCATCTGTTCGGCGACGATTTCTTCGATGACAGGACGAACTTCTGAAGAAACCAGCTTGTCTTTTGTTTGTGATGAGAACTTAGGATCAGGTAGTTTGACCGACAAAACAGCCGTCAAACCTTCGCGCATGTCGTCACCCGTGGTATCGACTTTTGCTTTTTTTGCAGTCTGTTCTGCTTCGATATAGCCATTCAAAGTACGCGTCATCGCTGCACGTAATGCAGTTAAATGCGTACCGCCGTCACGTTGCGGAATGTTATTTGTAAAGCATTGCACGGACTCTTGATAGGAGTCATTCCACTGCATTGCGATCTCAGCAGTGATGCCATCCTTCTCACCCATCGCGTAAAAAACAGTTGGATGCAAAGCCGTCTTATTGCGATTCATGTACTCAACGAAGCCTTTGATACCCCCGCTAAAAGCAAAGTTTTCTTCCTTGCCAGTACGATGATCGATCAACGCGATCTTCACGCCGTTGTTCAAGAAAGAGAGTTCGCGCAGACGTTTAGCCAGAATATCAAAATGAAATTCAATTAAACCAAAGGTTTCTACCGAAGCTAAGAAGTGAACTACTGAACCTTTTTTAGTAGAAGGGCCAACAATTTTCAGCGGTGCAACTGTGTCTCCATGACGGAATTCTACAAAGTGTTCTTTGCCTTCACGGTAGATGGTGAGCTTCAACCAGTCGGAAAGGGCGTTCACAACTGATACACCCACACCATGCAAACCACCAGAAACTTTATATGAGTTACTGTCGAATTTACCACCCGCGTGCAGGATGGTCATGATGACTTCTGCTGCTGAACGGTTCTCTTCTTTATGAATATCAGTCGGGATACCACGGCCGTTATCGCTAACGCTGATGGAATTATCTGCATGAATGATCACATTGATTTCATTGCAATGACCTGCCAAAGCTTCATCGACCGCATTATCTACAGCTTCAAAAACCATGTGATGTAAACCAGTACCATCATTGGTATCACCAATGTACATACCGGGACGTTTTCTAACAGCCTCTAAGCCTTTAAGAACTTTGATGCTCGTTGAATCGTAATCACTCATTTTTTACTTTCCTGATTTTTTGTTTCACGTGGAACATATACCGCTTGAGTATAACTTGTTTACTTAAATACGCATCGGCATCACAACATAACGGAAGTCTGAAGTGTCGCCCGTAGTGATGAGGATAGAACTATTAGGATCGCCAAAAGAGAAGGTCGCTACTTCACCTGAGATATTGTTCAAACCATCCATTAGGTAATTAACATTAAAACCAATATCTATCGCTTCACCGTGGTAGTCAGTCTCGATCTCTTCTTGTGCTTCTTCTTGCTCGCTATTACTACTGATGATGGTTAATTTCTTTTCAGTCAGTACAAAACGTACACCACGGAATTTTTCATTCGAAAGAATCGCTGCACGCTGCAAAGCTTGTTGAACCTGGATGCGGTTCATCAATAAGTGATTGCTGTACTTAGGTATGACGCGTTCATAATCTGGAAATTTTCCATCAATTACCTTTGTAATCAATGTTATACCAGAAAACTCCGCTTTGACTTGCTGTGTAGAAAACTCAATTTCAATTGCATCATCATTGTCATTGAGTAATTTGCATAATTCGATGATGGCTTTGCGCGGCAAGATGATGTCGTGCTTCTCAAAGCTACCTGCAATCTCAACAACGTTGTATGCCAAACGGTGCCCGTCAGTAGCAACTGCTTTAAGTTGGCTGCCTTCGATGATTAGCAATACACCATTCAAGTAGTAACGCACGTCTTGTTGTGCCATCGCATATTGAACAGATTGCAACAATGATTTGAGTCTGGACTGTGACAGGGTGATCTTCTTAGGGTCCATCAACTGATTACTCAGTTTAGGGAAATCCTGTGAAGGCAAAGTTTGCAAACTGAATTTGCTTTTATTTGCTTTGATCTGTGCTTTGTTCTCAGTAACTTCTATAGAAATCTCGCTCTGCTCAGGCAGGATGCGCAGTATCTCTTGCAGCTTCTTACCTCCTACAGTGATGGAAGCTGGGGTTTGATCTTCATCATTGGTCTCAACGGTGGTGGTGATCTGTATCTCAAGATCTGTTGCAGTGAAGCGTATCTTGCCGGCTTCCTTTTCCATCAATACGTTAGATAGGATAGGTAAGGTCTGTTTACGTTCAACAATACCGATTACGACCTGCAGCGGTTTCAATACAGTTTGCTTGTCTGTTTTTTTAATAAACATAATATATATACCTAATAAGACTAATAAAGGAGGCGGATTTTGTTATCTCTTAAAAATTCATTTATTAAACATCAAATTAACTACTCATTTAGCTGTTATGTAAGTCTGTATTAAATGTTGGCACTTGTGGATAATTCTAAGCTTCAACTTTAACACTCACTTTACCAACAAACTATAAACAGCTTTTCAACCAAGTTATCCTTTTAACGTTTGTAATAGGATCTTGTAGTCAGAATTGATGGTTGTGTCCGTTCTTTTCAATTCTTCTGTGGTCTTACATGCATGGATCACAGTAGAGTGATCTCTTCCCCCGAACGACGCACCTATCTCAGGCAGACTCATGCTGGTCAACTCACGGGTCAAACTCATTGCGATCTGTCTGGGTCGGGCAATGTTACGAGTGCGTTTTTTAGAAAGTAACTCAGAAAGCTTTAATCGGTAGAAATCACATACTGTTTTCTGGATATTTTCTATTGATATCTGGCGACTTTGTGCCACTAAGATATCTTTTAAGGATTCCTTGGCTGTTTCGACCGAGATAGGGCGCTTATGGAACTTTGCGTAAGCTTCCACACGCTTTAGCGCACCTTCAAGTTCACGCACATTTGAATTCACATGCTTGGCGATAAAGAAAGCTACCGCATCATCTAGCTTGTAACCGCCTAAATCTGCCTTTTTGAGCAAGATGGCCACGCGCATCTCCAATTCTGGCGGTTCTATGCAGATAGTCAGACCCCAACCAAAACGGGACACTAAGCGAGTCTCTAAGCCGGTAATCTCCTTAGGGAAGGTATCGCTGGTTAAGATGACCTGCTTGTGCGAATCGATCAAGGTATTAAAAGCGTAGAAGAATTCTTCTTGGGTTTTGTTCTTGCCAGCGAAGAATTGAATATCATCGATCAGCAGGATGTCCAGGGAATGGTAGTACTGCTTGAATTCTTCGAATTTATTGCTTTGGTAAGCACGCACTACGTCTGCAACATAACGTTCAGCATGCATGTAGCAGATTTTGGCTTCAGGTTTATTGAGCTTGATCTGGTTACCAATGGCTTGTGCTAAGTGTGTTTTACCTAAACCTACACCGCCATAAATAAAGAGCGGGTTGTAGGAGACACCTGGTAATTCCGCAACCTGTGTTGCAGCTGCAAAAGCGAGTTGATTCGCTTTACCAATGACGAAGTTATCGAATGTGAGACTGGTATTTAGTTTTCCGTAACCACGGAAGGAAGTCTCGATTTTTGGTTTACTTGCTGGTTGAGCATCTTTTTTTACTTCAACCGGTTTGGCAATTTGATTGTTTTTTTCTTGCGTTGTGGCTTCTTGAACACGAAACTCGAAATTAGGCACAGTCGTATAGATCAAACTGGCCTGTTTGTTGATTTCAGAGAAAAAACGATCTTGAACGAGTTTGAGTGTGAAACTATTAGGCGCAGTAAGCACCAAAGAACCATTTTCTTTAACTAGACGGAGGGGTTTGATCCAAGCCTTGAATTGTTGCGGGGATAGCGCCTTTTCAAAAGAAACCAAGCATGTATCCCAAAGAGTGTTTTCCTGCATAACAATATTAATCTAGTTTGGCTTGCTAATAACGGAACGCATTCTACCGTTCATGGGGAAACTTATCCACAAGCAAAATAGTAAATTTTACTTGACACATAAAGCGTTAGGCATTGTAATGCCGCGTTTTACGACTTACCTAGGATTTTTAAAATGAAACGCACATACCAACCTTCAGTTACCAAGAGAAAACGCACACACGGTTTCTTGGTTCGCATGAAAACACGCGGTGGCCGCGCAGTAATCCGCGCACGTCGTGCTAAAGGCCGTGCAAGACTCGCTGTATAACAAACCTAATAGCTTAGGCTCGGATAGGCGTATACCGACTAGCGAAGGTTATTCAAATAGTCTTAAAGCAAAAAGTATAGCCAATCATTATTACAAGCTCTTCTTTGTTCCAAACCAAAAGGATGCAGCTAGGTTGGGAATAATCGCTAGTAAAAAATGTATGCATAAAGCTGTAGAGCGAAATGCAAACAAAAGGTTGGTACGGGAAGTCTTCCGTTCCCATTCCATCAAGTCGAAGCAGTTTGATTTGGTGGTTTTGGTGCGTCAGACGAACCCGCTAACTTTTACGACACAGCGTGTTGAACTAGCCAGCCTATTCAGTAAGTTCGAGGCAAGATGCGTATAATCTTCATCAAACTTATCCGCGGCTACCAGTACTTCATTAGTCCGCTTAGTCCTCCCAGTTGTCGTTTTACCCCCACTTGTTCTCATTACGCTTGTGAAGCTTTCGAACGTCATGGTGTTGTAATGGGGTGCTGGTTAACTATCAAACGTATTGCTCGTTGTAACCCCTGGAATGCTGGCGGTTACGATCCTATCCCTTAAAACAAGACAAACATCACCATGGATACTCAGAGATTATTCCTGTTTCTAATTTTTACGTTCTCATGCGTCTTGGTTTGGGATGGTTGGCAACGTTATCAACATCCTGAAGCAGTTGTACAGCAAGTTACGACTGTCGCAGCGACGACTCCTACAGCGGAATTGCCAACTAAAGTAGCAAACCAAGCTGTCAGCGTAGAGCAAGCCAATCCAGCCGTACAAGGTAAAATTATCACCATCAAAACAGACACTTTGGATGTTGAGATCAATACTGTCGGCGGTGGTATACAAAAGTTGTCGTTCTTAAAGCAGCCTTCAGCTGAAGACAAGGACAAACCTTTCGTGTTGTTCGATAAGGGTGCAGGTACACATAATTACACTGCACAATCAGGCTTGTTGGGCGCAGATATGCCTAATCACAACACCTTATTTACAGCAGAAAACGATAGCTATGTAGTCACTGGCACGGCTGAGAAGGTTGATGTACGTTTGACTGCAACAACAAGCGCGGGTGTAAAAGTCGTTAAGGTGCTGACTTTTCACAAGTCGGGCTATCTAATCGATGTGGCTTATGAAATCGAGAACGGCAGCAAGGCTGCGCTAAATACCTCAGCATATTTTCAGTTGGTTAGAGATGAAGAAGCACCAGCAGGTGCGACCAAGTTTGTACCAACTTACACTGGCGCAGCTGTTTACACAGACAAGGAAAAGCTGAAGAAGATCGATTTCTCTTCTATTGAGAAGGGTAAGACTGATTACCCTAAGGAAGACGACAACGGCTGGATCGCCATTCTGCAACATTATTTCGTTTCTGCTTGGGTACCTGACGAGCACGCAAAGCGTGAATACTTTACGCGCAAATTGGATAACGGATTATTCGCGGTCGGCACCATTCTTCCAGTAAAAACTATAGAACCCAGCGCAACATCTGAAGTAAAGGTGTCACTCTATGCAGGTCCAGCCCAATCAAAACTTGATGATATCGCACCAGGGTTGGGTTTGACTGTTGATTACGGTTGGTTGACCGTGATCGCTAAGCCGATGTTCTGGATGATGACTTTCCTGCATTCCATCGTGCAAAACTGGGGTTTGGCGATCATCTTGCTGACTGTGTTGATCAAGCTGTTGTTCTTCCCACTATCTGCAGCGAGCTATCGCTCTATGGCTAAGATGCGCGTCGTTGCACCTAAGCTTGAGAAGATTAAAAAGCAATATGGCGATGACAGGGAAAAGCTGAATCGCGCCATGATGGATTTGTATAAAACAGAGAAAATCAATCCTTTGGGCGGATGTTTGCCTATGCTGATCCAAATACCGGTATTCATCGCTTTGTACTGGTCTATTTTGGAAAGTGTGGAGATGCGTTACGCACCTTTCTTTGGCTGGATACAGAATCTTTCCGTTGCTGACCCTTATTACATCCTGCCGCTCATCATGGGTGCGAGCATGTTGTTGCAAAGCAAATTGAACCCAACACCACCGGACCCTATGCAAGCTAAGCTGATGCAAATCATGCCTATCGTGTTTAGCGTCGTGTTCTTCTTCTTCCCAGCTGGGTTGGTGCTGTACTCGGTCGTGAACAACGCACTGTCCATCGCCCAACAATGGTACATCACTCGTGGCTTAGAGGCAGAAAGCCTTGCTGTCAAAAATTGATACCATCGCCGCTATTGCGACTGCGCAAGGTCGTGGCGGGGTAGGGGTAATACGTGTTTCGGGTAGCAAGTCTCTTGCTATCGCAGAAACCATACTAGGCAAGACACCTAAGCCTAGACATGCTTATTACACCGAGTTCGTTGACGAACAAGGTCAGGCGATAGATCAAGGTTTAGTCATTTATTTCGTAGCACCACACTCCTACACAGGCGAGGATGTCGTCGAACTACAAGGTCACGGCGGTTCTGCGGTACTTCAATTACTATTACAACGTTGTTTATCTCTGGGTGCCAGATTGGCTGAGCCCGGCGAGTTCACGCGTCGCGCTTATCTGAATGACAAGATGGATTTGGCGCAAGCCGAAGGCGTGGCGGATCTGATAGAAGCGACCACTACACAAGCGGCACGTAGCGCGATGCGCTCTTTGCACGGCGATTTTTCCTCGGTCATTAATGAGTTGGTCGCAGGTTTGATCAATCTGCGCATGCTGGTTGAAGCGATGTTGGACTTCCCCGAGGAAGATATAGACAGCATAGACGTGGAAAAGCGTAATCGTCAGTTAGTGCAGATACAAAGTAAACTAAAGCAAACTTTAGCAACTGCTAGGCAAGGCAGCTTGTTGCGCGAAGGTGCTTATGTTGCTTTGGTCGGCCAGCCCAATGTGGGTAAGTCCAGCTTGTTAAACTGCCTTGCAGGTGAGCAAGTCGCTTTAGTCAGCGATGTGCCAGGTACGACACGAGATGTCATCCGCAAAGAAATACAGATCAATGGTATTCCTTTGCACATCATGGACACGGCCGGATTGCGTGAGTCTGAAGATGTGATCGAAAAGATGGGTATAGCCCTTACACATCAGACGCTACTCAAAGCAGATTTGATCATCGTGCTGCGCTCGGCCAAGCAAGCTGAAAATCCTGAAGACGAAGCCATATTGGCAGCTCTTCCAGCCGAAATTCCAAGACTGTACGTGTGCAATAAAGTCGACCTGCTTGACGCACAACCACAAGCATCCGCTAATCAGACCTATGTTTCAGCAAAGACAGGTGAGGGCATACAGGCTCTCCGTGACAAGTTATTGCAAGCTATAGGTTGGACCAATATCGAAAGTGGCATCTTCATGGCTAGAGAGCGTCACCTACTGGCGCTACAGCAAGCAGATCTAAGGCTGAGTAGTGCAGCCGAACTCCTTAATTTCCCCGAATTATTTGCAGAAGAACTGCGCCTTGCACAAACTGCGCTTAATAGCATTACAGGGCAGTTCTCGGCTGATGATCTGTTGGGTGAGATATTTAGCCGTTTCTGTATCGGTAAATAAGCAGCGTTTCACGTGAAACACTGTGTTTGGGATTGCGCAGATGCTGTTGTATGATGCGCGTCCCTCAGAGGTTAGCTTATGAATTTTCCAAAGACATTCGATGTGATAGTGGTGGGTGGCGGCCATGCCGGCACTGAGGCTGCGCTCGCGAGCGCGCGCGCTGGCTGTAACACCTTGTTATTAAGTCATAATATCGAAACTTTGGGGCAAATGTCGTGCAATCCATCCATAGGTGGCATCGGTAAAGGCCATCTGGTCAAGGAGTTGGATGCGCTTGGTGGTGCAATGGCTGCCGCAACTGATGAAGGCGGTATCCAATTCCGTATTTTGAATTCCAGTAAAGGTCACGCGGTGCGCGCAACCCGTGCTCAGGCTGATCGCATGTTGTATAAGCAGGCGATACGCAGTCGCCTAGAAAATCAGCCCAATCTTTGGTTATTCCAGCAGGCCGTTGATGATCTCTTGCTTGAACAAGATAAGGTCGTTGGGGTCGTCACTCAATTGGGTCTGCGTTTCAATGCGAAGTCTGTCGTGCTCACCACCGGTACATTTCTGTCGGGGCTGATACATGTAGGACAAGCAAACTATGCTGCGGGCAGGGCGGGTGATCCGCCATCTGTGAGCTTGGCGCATAGATTGCGCGAGATGAATTTGCCGGTTGGTAGGTTAAAGACAGGAACGCCGCCACGCATCGATGGCCGCACTATCAATTATTCTGTGATGCAAGAGCAGCCAGGTGATGATCCAGTGCCAGTGTTTTCTTTTATGGGAAAGGCCGCCCAACATCCCAAACAGTTGCCCTGTTGGATCACCGAGACTAGCCAGCGTACGCACGACATCATCCGCGGTGGCTTGGATAGATCGCCCTTGTTCACGGGTGTCATAGAGGGGGTAGGTCCGCGCTATTGCCCATCGATAGAAGACAAGATCACGCGCTTTGCAGATAAAGATTCTCACCAGATATTTTTGGAGCCAGAAGGCCTTACGACGCATGAAGTCTATCCAAATGGCATTTCGACCAGTCTGCCGTTCGATGTGCAATGGGAGTTGGTACGCTCGATCAAGGGTTTGGAGAATGCGCACATATTGCGCCCTGGCTATGCCATCGAATATGACTACTTCAATCCGATAGGGCTTAAAAATTCCTTAGAAACCAAAGCGATAAAATCGCTTTTCTTTGCCGGCCAGATCAATGGAACGACGGGTTACGAAGAGGCCGCGGCGCAAGGGTTGCTGGCAGGCTTGAATGCGGCATTGCAAGTGCGTGAGCAAGATGCGTGGTGTCCGCGCCGTGATGAAGCTTATCTCGGTGTGTTGGTAGATGACTTGATTACCAGTGGGGTGACTGAGCCCTATCGCATGTTCACCAGTCGTGCTGAGTATCGTTTGCAGTTGCGTGAAGATAACGCCGATTTGCGATTGACCGAGATAGGCAGAAAATTGGGCGTGGTCGACGATGTGCGTTGGATGGCATTTGATAAGAAACGTGAAGCGATTGCACTTGAAGAGCAGCGCTTACGCCAGACTTGGGTTAATCCGCGCATCTTGTCGAATGAGGACGCGACGCGTGTGTTAGGTAAACCCATAGAGCGCGAATATTCCTTCTACGAGTTGTTGCGACGTCCAGATGTTAATTACACATCTTTGATGAGTTTGCCTAGTGCGGGTGTTGCGGTAGAAGACGAAAAGGTCGCTGAACAAGTTGAGATCACCGCGAAGTATCAGGGCTATATAGATCGTCAGCGAGATGAGATAGACCGTGCGCAGCAATATGAGATTTTGAATCTACCTGAGGTCATGAATTATTCTGAAGTGCCGGGTTTATCTAAAGAGGTGCAACAAAAGCTGAACCAATTCAAGCCGCAGACCGTTGCTCAAGCAGCGCGCATCTCGGGTGTCACGCCTGCGGCGATATCCTTGCTGTTGGTGCATCTGAAGCGTGGCTTTCGCGATAACGTGGCTCAGCAAAAAGTATCATGAGTAACGCACGGGTTCTGTCAGTGGGCATAGAAAAACTAGGCTTGGATGTGAATGCGGTACAGCAGGAAAAGCTGCTGGAATATGTTACTTTGCTGCACAAATGGAATAAGGTCTACAACCTCACGGCGATCCGCGACCCGCAAGAAATGGTAAGTCATCACTTACTGGATAGCCTCGTGATTTTGCCGTATCTGTGGGCAGGTCGGTGGTTGGATGTGGGTTGTGGCGCAGGTCTGCCGGGCTTGGTTTTGGCAATCATGCGACCAGATTGGCAGTTTGTTTTGATGGACAGCAATAGCAAGAAAACAGGGTTTGTGCAGCAGGCCATCATTGCCTTGGGGTTGAAGAATGCAACCGTCATTTGTGCGCGGGTAGAGGCACATATCGGCGACGGATTGTTTGATGGCATCACATCAAGGGCTTTTACCGAGTTGGGGGATTTTATCAAGGTCACAGAACATCTCATTGCGCCGAACGGCAAATGGGCTGCGATGAAGGGTTGGGCGGAAAAAGAATTGGACAAAGTTCCTGCGGATTGCGAAATCGAGCAGGTCGTTTCATTGCATGTGCCAGGATTAGAAGCGGCACGGAGTTTGGTTGTTGTGTCGCGTAAGGGAGCATAACTAGATGATTAAGATCTTGGCAGTAACCAATCAAAAAGGCGGGGTAGGGAAGACCACTACTACTGTCAATCTTGCTGCAAGTTTGGCCGCAATCAATCAAAGAGTATTGTTGATTGATCTAGATCCGCAAGGCAACGCAACCATGGGCAGCGGTGTAGAAAAGCGAGATCTTCAGTGCAGTGTATATGACGTATTGTTGGGAAATAAAACTATCGCTCAAGCACGCAAGCCGGCAGCAATGGGTGGCTATGACGTGTTGCCATCGAACCGTGAATTAGCTGGTGCTGAAATTGAACTGGTCGATATGCCTAGGCGTGAGATGCGACTGCAGGAAAGTTTAGCGGCGGTAGCGGATGAGTATGATTACGTGTTGATTGATTGTCCGCCAGCACTGAATTTGTTGACGCTGAATGGACTGTGCGCAGCCAAGACTGTCATGATACCAATGCAGTGTGAGTACTATGCCTTGGAAGGCTTGAGTGATCTGGTCAATACGATACGAAAAGTCAGGGCGAATCTGAATCCAATTCTGGAGATTGAGGGATTGTTGCGCACTATGTTCGATCCAAGAAACGCATTGGCGCAACAAGTATCGGCACAACTAGAAGATCACTTTGGCGACAAGGTCTACCGCACTGTAATACCTAGGAACATCCGATTGGCAGAGGCACCCAGTTATGGTGTGCCTGTGTTGTTTCACGACAAGGGCTCAAAGGGTACACAAGCATACTTGGCATTGGCGGCGGAAATGCAAGGCGTCCTCCCAAAAACTGTAGCGGAATAAAGGAAAGATAATGGCAAAACCAAATAAAGGACTGGGACGAGGCTTGGATGCATTGTTGTCCGGTAGTAAAAGTGAAAAAGATGATGTATTGCGTGACTTGAGCGTGACATTGTTGAAGCCCGGCAAATATCAACCACGGTCATATATGGATCAGGCTTCGCTTCAAGAATTAGCAGCATCTATAAAGTCGCAAGGTGTGATGCAGCCAATTTTGGTGCGCCAACTGGAAGATGAAAGTTACGAGATCATTGCTGGTGAAAGACGCTGGAGAGCTTCCCAGATCGCAGGTCTGACTCATGTGCCAGTATTGGTGCGTTCAGTCAAAGACAATGTGGCTTTGGCGATGGCGTTGATAGAAAACATACAGCGCGAGAATCTCAATCCTTTGGAAGAGGCGATAGGTATACAGCGTTTGATTGATGAATTCGAAATGACCCATCAAACGGCTGCTGACGCTGTAGGGCGATCACGCAGTGCAGCGAGTAATCTATTGAGATTGTTGAAGTTATCTCAGCTCGTCCAAACCATGTTGATGGAAGGTAAGCTTGATATGGGACATGCACGTGCTTTGCTAGTTTTAGATGGCGCCCAACAGATTGCAGCTGCAAATCAGATTGTGCTGGAACAGATGTCAGTTAGAGATGCTGAAAAATTGGCACAAAACTGGAGTAAGGAAGCAGTCGAAAAGCCTGTTGCTAGCAACAACAAACCCGTCAATCGTGATGTGCTGCGTCTGCAGGAGCAACTATCTGATTCTATGGGAACATCTGTAGAAATTAAGCAGAGTGGCAAGGGTTCTGGAAAACTAGTTATCTCGTATACAAGCAATGATCACTTGGAAGAGCTTATCTCGCGCATCAAATAAATCGTTGACTCAATGATGTGGCTTTCGTTAGAATGCGGCGGGTTTGAAAAGAGGCAAAGTTGAATAAAGCAGTTCGCCAAATAATATTAGTACAAATGGCGGTAACTGCCACAATTGCCCTGTTGATATGGATTGTGCTTGGAGCAATGGCAGCTGTATCGGCGACAATGGGGGGTGCAATCGGTTTTGTCACTGCATTTGTGTATGCTAAAAAGATGACTGCTCGTGATACATGCGAGACGAAAAAAATAGTCAGGGCGCACTATAGCGCTGAAGCGTACAAGCTAGCATTCACGATTCTGTTGTTTTCCTTGGTTTTCAAAGAATTTAAAGAAGTACAGGCGTTGCCGCTATTTGTCGGCTACGTGGGGACCCTAGTGGTTTATTGGGTAGCATTAATTTTTGTGTGAAGATTATGAGCGCTGAAGGTCAAACAACATCCGAATATATCCAGCATCACTTAACTAACCTGCATGCGGGTGAGGGATTCTGGTCATTTCACGTCGATACCTTGGTGGTATCTCTGGTTCTAGGTCTGATTGTATTTGGTACGATGTGGCTGGTGGCGCGTAAGGCGACTGCTGGCGTACCAGGTGGGCTGCAGAATTTTGTGGAGATGGTCGTCGAAATGGTCGACTCTCAAGTTAAAGATACATTCCATGGTAAAAGTGAGCTGATTGCTCCATTGGCACTGACCATTTTCGTGTGGATTTTTGCGATGAACGCGATGGACGTGATTCCGGTTGACTTGCTGCCATACATTGCAAGCCTAATGGGCGTTGAGCATCTGAAGATCGTTGCTTCGACAGACTTGAATGCGACATTCGCAATGTCCATCAGCGTGTTCTTCCTAATCTACTTCTACAGCTTCAAGATCAAAGGGTTCGGTGGCTTCAGCAAAGAAATACTGTTCTCGCCATTCGGTAAGAATCCTCTGCTGGTTCCTGTGAATATCTTGTTCCGTATTGTTGAGGATATCGCTAAGCCGATCTCATTGGCTCTACGTCTGTTCGGTAATATGTATGCCGGTGAAATGGTGTTCATATTGATTGCGTTGTTGCCTTGGTATCTGCAGTGGATGTTGGGTGCACCTTGGGCGATTTTCCACTTGTTGATCATTACGTTGCAAGCGTTTGTGTTCATGATGTTGACGGTGGTTTACTTGAGCATGGCTCACGAGAGTCACTAAATTTTGTAAGTTGTTTTGTGTATTGTTTTTTAACTTGTTTTAACTAAACCTCCAAGGAGATAAAGATGGAATTAGCACTGTTGTTGGGTAATGTTTCGATTGCTGTAGCGTTGTTGATTGGTTTTGGCGCACTCGGTACTGCGATCGGTTTTGGTCTGTTGGGTGGTCGCTTCTTGGAAGGCGCTGCACGTCAACCAGAAATGATCCCAACATTGCAAGTTAAGATGTTCATCGTTGCTGGTCTGTTGGACGCGGTAACCATGATCGGTGTTGGTATCGCTCTGTACCTGTTGTTCGCTAACCCATTCATCGCAATCGTTAAAGGTTAATTTTAATTAACCCCCGTAATTGACCGAAAGGGATCACTGTGAATATCAATGCAACCTTACTGGGACAGGCAATCACATTTGCCATTCTCATCTGGTTCACCATGAAGTTCGTATGGCCGCCACTGATGTCGGCCATGGAAGAACGCGCTAAGACCATCGCTGATGGTCTGGCAGCTGGTGAACGTGCTAAGCACGACCTCGAGTTGGCTGCAAAGCGTTCCGCGGAAGTTATCCGTGAAGCGAAAGAGCAGGCTGCAGAAATCATCGCCAATGGCGAAAAGCGTGGTAGCGAAATTATCGAAGCTGCAAAGCTTCAGGCTAAAGCAGAGGGTGATCGTTTGGTTGCTGGTGCTAAAGCAGAAATCGATCAAGAAGTCTTCCGTGCTAAAGAGCAACTACGTGGCCAAGTATCGGCTATTGCATTGGCTGGCGCTGGTAAGATTTTGGGTCGTGAAATTGATGCTAAAGCGCACAATGATCTGCTCGATAAACTCGTTGCGGAAATCTGAGCCATGTCTGAAGCCAATACTATTGCTCGCCCTTACGCCAATGCGGCGTTTGAGGTGGCACAAAAACACACTGACCTCAAAGGTTGGTCTGCCGTAATGCAAACATTGAAGGAACTTTTGGATAATGCAGAAGTTCGCGCTGTCGTTTCTAGCCCGCGCGTACAGATTAGCCAAATAGAGTCTTTGATGCTGCAATTGGCTGGAACGCTTAATAAAGAGCAAAGCAATTTTGTCCGTGTGTTGGCACAGAGTGGCCGTTTGGCTGTTGTTGCGGAAATCGCGGCGATGTTTGAAGCGCTTCGTGCCGAAGCTGAAAAGTCAGCACAAATCACTGTAAGTTCCGCATTCGAATTGAATGCGGATCAACAGCAAAAGATTAGTGCTGCTTTGAAAGCACGCTTGGGTCGCGACATTAAGCTCAGCTGTACAGTAGACAAGGCCTTGCTAGGTGGGATTGTGATTCGCGTGGGCGATAAGGTGATTGATGGCTCTGCCAACACCCGTCTGGCCGAATTGGCATACGCACTAGCTTAATGATCGAATAATCGAAATAAGGAAAACTCAGATGAAGCTCAACCCTTCTGAAATTAGCAATTTGATTCGTAGCCGTATCGAAAACTTCGATACAGCAACTCAAGCCCGCACCGAAGGTACCGTTGTCAGTGTGACAGACGGTATCGTTCGCGTTCATGGGTTGTCGGATGTGATGCAAGGTGAAATGTTGGAATTCCCTGGCAATACATTTGGTTTGGCGTTGAACTTGGAGCGCGATTCAGTTGGCGCAGTTATTCTGGGTGAATACGAACACATCAAAGAAGGCGACACCGTTAAGTGCACAGGCCGTATCCTGGAAGTTCCAGTCGGTCCTGAATTGTGCGGCCGTGTGGTCAATGCCTTGGGGCAGCCTATCGATGGTAAAGGTCCTATCAATGCTAAGTTGACAGACAAAATCGAAAAAGTTGCACCAGGTGTTATCGCTCGTAAATCGGTTGATCAACCAGTGCAAACTGGTTTGAAATCTATCGACTCCATGGTTCCAGTTGGTCGCGGTCAGCGCGAACTGATCATTGGTGACCGTCAGACTGGTAAGACAGCGGTTGCAATTGACGCGATCATCAACCAAAAAGGTCAAGGTATCACTTGTATCTATGTGGCGATCGGCCAAAAGGCTTCAACAATCGCTAACGTGGTTCGCAAATTGGAAGAGCATGGCGCTTTGGGTTACACCATTGTGGTCGCGGCGACTGCTTCTGATTCTGCAGCGATGCAGTTCTTGGCACCATACGCAGGCTGCACTATGGGCGAATACTTCCGTGATCGCGGTGAAGACGCATTGATAGTATATGATGACTTGACCAAGCAAGCTTGGGCATATCGTCAGATCTCTTTGCTGTTGCGCCGTCCTCCTGGTCGTGAAGCTTACCCAGGTGACGTTTTCTACCTGCACTCCCGTTTGTTGGAGCGTGCAGCTCGTGTGAATGCTGACTACGTTGAAGCTTTCACCAAGGGTGAAGTTAAAGGTAAGACAGGTTCATTGACAGCTTTGCCTATCATTGAAACTCAAGCAGGTGACGTTTCCGCATTCGTTCCGACTAACGTGATTTCTATCACTGACGGTCAGATATTCTTGGAAACAGACTTGTTCAACGCTGGTATTCGTCCTGCGATTAACGCTGGTATCTCGGTATCGCGCGTTGGTGGTGCTGCTCAGACTAAAGTCATCAAGAAGTTGGGTGGCGGTGTACGCTTGGCGCTGGCTCAATATCGTGAATTGGCTGCATTCGCGCAGTTCGCTTCCGATTTGGACGAAGCGACTCGTAAGCAGTTGGAGCGTGGTAAGTTGGTAACAGAGCTGATGAAGCAGCTGCAATACTGCCCACTGTCTGTTGCTGAAATGGCAGTGACCTTGTTCTGCGTGAACAAGGGTTACTTCGATGACGTGCCAGTTAACAAAGCCTTGGCATTCGAATCAGCAATCCATGCTTACTTGAAGTCCAACAACAAGGAATTGATGGATGCGGTTGAAACGACCAAAGATCTGAATGCTGACAATGAAAAACTGTTGTCTGCTGCGATTGAGAAGTTCAAAGCATCTGCAGTTTACTAAGTCGAGGTGACACATGGCTGGCAGTAAAGAGATACGCGCAAAGATCAAGAGTGTAGAAAATACACGTAAGATTACGCGCGCCATGGAAATGGTCGCCGCAGCCAAGATGCGTAAAGCGCAGGAACGTATGCGTGCAGCTCGTCCCTATGCGGAAAAGATTCGTGCCGTTGCAGCTCATTTGTCCCGCGCTAATCCGGAATACAAGCATCCATTCCTTATTAAGCGTGAAAGTATCAAGAAGGTAGGCGTCATTATCATCACTTCAGACAAAGGTCTGTGTGGTGGTTTGAACACTAACGTTCTACGTTTGGCGATCAACCAGATGAAACAATGGGAAGCTGAAGGCAAAGCAGTAGCGGTTAGTGCGATTGGTAACAAAGGCTTGGGTTTCATGAATCGTGTGGGTGCTGAAGTTAAGTCACACATCATTGGTTTGGGAGACGTGCCCCACGTTGAAAGTTTGATCGGTGCGGTCAAGGTGATGTTGGATGCATATGTCTCAGGTGAGATTGATGCGATACACATCAGCTATAACCACTTCGTCAACACCATGAAGCAAGAACCATGTATGGAACAGTTGCTGCCTCTCACTGATGAGAAGCTGGGCGAAGCTCAAGGTAGCTGGGACTACATCTACGAACCTGATGCCAAGCTGGTAATTGACGAGTTATTGTTGCGTTACATCGAATCGTTGGTATACCAAGGTGTGGTCGAGAATATGGCTTCAGAGCAAAGTTCTCGTATGGTTGCGATGAAGGCGGCTTCGGACAATGCGAAGAGCGTCATTGCAGACCTGAAATTGGTTTACAACAAAGCACGTCAAGCTGCGATTACCCGTGAAATTTCGGAAATCTGTAGCGGTGCAGCGGCGGTCGGTTAACGACGTAAATACGATTAATTAACAGAATTAATTTAGACAGGGAAGCTCAAAATGAGTCAAGGAAAGATTGTTCAAAGTATTGGCGCGGTGGTCGACATCGAATTTCCACGCGACCAAATGCCTAAGGTTTACGATGCATTGACATTGGATGCAACTGGTAGTGATGTCGTTGAACGTGGTTTGACATTCGAAGTCCAGCAGCAGTTGGGCGACGGTGTTGTACGTACCATTGCGATGGGTTCATCCGACGGTCTGCAACGCGGTATGTCAGTAACCAACACTAACAGTCCTATCACAGTTCCAGTTGGTGCCGGTACATTGGGTCGCATCATGGACGTGCTGGGTCGTCCTATCGATGACGCGGGTGAAGTTCCTTGTGAAGAACGTCGCTCTATCCATCAAAAAGCTCCTAAGTTCGACGAATTGTCACCTTCAGTAGATTTGTTGGAAACAGGTATCAAAGTGATTGACTTGGTCTGCCCGTTTGCTAAGGGTGGTAAGGTTGGTCTGTTCGGTGGCGCGGGTGTTGGTAAGACCGTTAACATGATGGAACTGATCAACAACATCGCTAAGCAACACAGCGGTTTGTCTGTTTTTGCTGGTGTGGGTGAGCGTACTCGTGAAGGTAACGATTTCTACCATGAAATGAAGGACTCCAACGTTTTGGATAAAGTTGCGATGGTGTTCGGTCAGATGAACGAACCACCAGGTAACCGTCTACGCGTTGCGCTGTCTGGTTTGACCATGGCTGAAAAATTCCGTGATGAAGGCCGTGACATCTTGTTCTTCGTTGATAACATCTACCGTTACACATTGGCCGGTACGGAAGTTTCGGCGTTGTTGGGTCGTATGCCTTCCGCTGTGGGTTATCAACCTACACTCGCTGAAGAAATGGGCCGTTTGCAAGAGCGTATTACTTCAACAAAAGTGGGTTCCATTACTTCTGTTCAAGCTGTGTATGTTCCAGCGGATGACTTGACAGATCCAGCACCAGCAACAACCTTCTTGCACTTGGATTCTACAGTTGTTCTGTCTCGTGATATCGCATCGCTGGGTATTTACCCTGCGGTTGATCCACTGGACTCTACCTCTCGCCAACTCGATCCTTTGGTCGTTGGTGAAGAGCACTACGCAGTTGCTCGTAAAGTTCAAATGACTTTGCAGCGTTATAAAGAATTGCGTGACATCATCGCGATTCTGGGTATGGACGAATTGGCTCCTGAAGATAAGTTGGCTGTTTCTCGCGCTCGTAAGATCCAGCGTTTCTTGTCCCAGCCTTTCCACGTTGCTGAAGTGTTTACCGGTAGCCCAGGTAAGTACGTCACACTGAAGGAAACGATCAAGGGCTTTAAGGGCATTGTTGACGGCGAATACGATCACCTGCCAGAGCAAGCGTTCTACATGGTTGGCGGTATCGAAGAAGCAGTCGAAAAAGCCAAGACACTGAACTAAGTAGAGGGAAATCATGGCAATGACTGTTCATGTAGACATCGTAAGCGCTGAAGCTTCGATATTCTCCGGCCTCGCGGAACTGGTCATTGTTCCTGGTGAAGCTGGTGAGTTGGGTATCTATCCACGCCACGCTGCATTGCTGACCCGTATTAAACCCGGTTCAGTTCGTTTGAAACTGCCAGATCAGGCGCAAGAAGAACTGATCTATGTTTCAGGTGGCATGCTCGAGGTACAACCAAACGTAGTAACAATCTTGGCTGACACTGCTACTCGCGGTGCAGATCTTGATGAAGCGCGTTCATTGAAAGCTAAGCAAGATGCTGAAGAAGCGATGCGTAATCGCACTTCTGATATCGACTACGCACAAGCACAGGCTGAATTGGCTGAAGCGATTGCACAGTTGGCAGCCATCAAGCAACTGCGTAAGCATACTGGTCACTAATTACTAGTGAATCTATAAAAAAGGCAGCCTAGGCTGCCTTTTTTATTTATAATGACCCGTCCTAAAATAAGTTGACACTTTTTGTAATGACGAAAGGAGTGTCAAATGGAAGCAAGGGAAAGAAGGAGTCAACGCGACTACACGCTAGCCTTTAAATTAAGCGTGGTTGATCAAGTAGAAAAAGGCGAGATGACCTACAAACAGGCTCAACATCGCTATGGCATACAGGGTCAATCGACCGTATTGATTTGGTTGCGCAAGCATGGTCGGTTAGACTGGCATCATCACTCCCCCATCCTGCACAAGGATAGCCAAATGAATGATTCAACGTTACCCCAGACGCCAGATCAACGAATCAAGGAACTAGAAGTTCAACTCAAGGACGCCCATCAGAAAGCACGTCTGTTCGAAGCCATGCTTGATGTAATCAGGGACGAGTATGGGATTCGTATCCCAAAAAAGCCTTTAGGCGGGTCATCGAGCAAGGTAAAGTTGAAAGCTTGAGCATCTCGGCAGCCTGCCGCCATTACGGCATTAGCAGACAAGCGTATTACAAGCAACTAAGCAGTGCGCAACAACAACTTGAGCAAGCAGATATGGTGGTTGGACTGGTACAACAAAGGCGGTTGCAGCAGCCAAGGATAGGCACCCGCAAGCTGCATTACCTCTTGCGCGGGTCATTTGCGGATTGTGGCATCAAGCTAGGTCGAGACGGCCTGTTTGACGTATTAAGGGAAGCACGTCTACTCGTCCCGACAAGGCGCGCTTATCACAAGACGACGAATAGCCATCATCGCTTCCACAAGCATCCCAACCTACTTAAGGATGGGCCGAACAAAGTCATTGTGAGTAGGCCGGAGGAGGTCTGGGTAGCAGATATCACCTACGTTCCGACCCATGAGAAGTTCGTCTACCTAAGCCTGGTCACGGATGCTTACTCGATGCGCATCTTGGGATATCACGTGCATGACAGCCTACAAACAGAAGCGGTAAGTATGGCACTGAAGATGGCGATCAAAGGCCGCAAGACTGATGCTCGGTTGATCCATCACTCTGATAGAGGGATACAGTATTGCGCCAACTTCTACCAACAGATCCATGAGAAACATCAGATCACGTGCTCAATGACTGATGGATATGACTGTTATCAGAACGCATTGGCTGAAAGGATAAATGGAATTCTGAAGAATGAGTTTCTGCTACAGACACCGAAGAACTTGGCAGAAGCGACAAAGATGATTAAGGAGTCTATCCACATCTACAACCATGAACGCCCGCATCTGGCGCTAAAATACAAAACGCCTGATGCAGTCCACCAGGCGTCTTTAGCTACTTACCTGAATAAGGTTAAAAACAACAGTTTTACTGTCAACCTAGTTTAGGACGGGTCATAAAACAATTGATTAGCAAGATACTGCCGTTTTAATTCTTGCTGACCTTCTTAGCAATGGCTTTAGGCTTGGCTGCTGATTTATTAACTGTAGTTTTCTTGGCCGCTGTTTTTGCTACCTTAGCAACTTTCTTTGGTGCAGCAGCCTTCTTAGTAGTCTTAGTTTTACTTGCAGGAGATTTAGCGGCTTTGGCCGCAATCAATTCCAGCGCTTGCTCCAAAGTGATGTCATCAGGTGAGATGTCTTTAGGCAAGGTGGCATTAATCTTACCGTGGCGCGCATATGGTCCATAACGACCACTACATACCTCTACGCTGGCCTTGTCATCAGGATGGTCACCCAGTACACGTAGGACTGTGTTGTTATCTTTAGCTTGAGCAAGTAGCTCTACAGCACGCGATAAAGTTACATCGAAGATACTATCTGTGCGCGGTATAGATTTGAATTTACCATCGTGGCCGATATAAGGGCCGAATCGTCCGATATTAACAATCACCTTTTTATTGGATTCAGGATGCAAGCCCAAGTCTTTAGGCAAAGATAAAAGTTTAAGTGCACTGGCCAAGTCTGCTTGATCCATGGCCATTTCTTTCGGCCAAGAGACACGTTTAGGCTTTGCCTTCTCACCTTCAATTACTTCACCCAATTGAACATAGTGACCGTAAGGGCCTTTAAGTAACAATATCGATTGCTGAGTTTCAGGATGTAAACCTAACTCGACACGGGCAGAAAGATCATCAGCAGTTTCGCCGCTCAGGCTGCGTTTGTATTTGCAAGTTGGATAGTCGGTGCAACTAATAAAGCTACCATATCGACTAAGCTTTTTAGCCAAAGGTTTGCCGCACTCAGGACAAGCTTCGTCCAGCAATTCAACAGGTCTATCTATGTTGGTCTTTTCCTTGATAAGGGCATCAAATCCTTTCCAGAAGGCATCAAGCACAGGTATCCAGTCACGTTTACCTTCCGAAACTTCATCTAGCTCGTCTTCAAGATTAGCCGTGAAATCATAGTCAACATAACGTGTAAAGTGGTCCGTGAGGAAGCGCGTCACAACACGACCTACATCGGTAGGAACGAAGCGCTTTTTATCAAGTATTGCGTACTCTCGTGCCTGCAGCGTAGAGATGATAGTGGCGTAAGTTGAAGGGCGACCTATGCCATATTCTTCTAGAGATTTGACCAAACTCGCCTCAGAAAACCGAGGTGGGGGTTGGGTGAAATGTTGCTCACCATAGAGTTTGTCAAGATGCAACACGTCGCCTTCAACTAGTGGTGGTAGTTTGGCGCTATCCTCTTCTTCAGCATCATCGGTATCCTCCATGTACACACCTATGAAGCCTGGGAATACCAAGGTTTGACCGTTGGCTCTAAACAAGGTGTCATCTCCACCCAAACGTATATCTGCACTAACCGTATCAAATCTCGCGGGGGACATCTGACAAGCAAGCGTACGTTTCCAAATCATCTCATAAAGGCGAGCCTGATCGGCAGTCAGAAACTCTCTAATCGAGTCTGGTATCCTGAGTATGGAAGTAGGTCGTATCGCTTCATGCGATTCCTGAGCATTTTTAGTTTTACTTTTGTATGCAGGTTGTTTGCTAGGTAAATATTCGCCAGAAAAATTATTAGAGATATATGTACGAATTTCTTCTACGGCTTCCTTGGCGAGCGAAACAGAGTCGGTACGCATGTAGGAGATTAGGCCTATAGACTGACCACCTATGTCCACACCCTCATAAAGCGATTGAGCTGTACGCATGGTGCGATCGGAAGTCATGCCTAGTTTACGTACAGCTTCCTGTTGTAATGTAGACGTAGTAAAAGGAGCCGCTGCGTAACGTTGCTTAGCCTTCTTCTCGATACGAACGACCTTGGGAGGCAGCTTGGCATCATTTAACTTGGCATGGATAGTTTCATACTCTGATTGGCTACCAATGCTAAGTTGATCGAGTTTCTTACCTTGATACTGGAATAATTTGGCCTTGAAGGGGATATGGTTCTTTTGACTGTCTAGGTGCACTGACCAATATTCTTGAGTTTTGAAAGCCTCAATTTCCAATTCACGCTCAACTATCATACGCAGAGCAGGACTTTGTACACGACCGGCCGACAATCCCGGGCGGATCTTGCGCCATAACAAGGGAGAAAGATTAAAACCAACTAAGTAATCTAGGGCACGTCTAGCCTGTTGAGCATTCACTAACGGCATAGAGATCTCTCGTGGGTGAGCGACCGCTTCTTGTACTGCTGATTGCGTGATCTCATAGAAGACCACGCGCTTCATATTCTTGCCCTTCATGCCACGCTTAGCTTTGAGTAACTCAGAGATATGCCAAGCGATCGCCTCACCTTCGCGGTCCGGATCGGGTGCGAGCAGGATGTTGTCCGCTAATGCCGCAGCTTTAGCGATGGCATCGACATGTTTGCTATTTCGAGCAATGGTCTCGTAATTCATGGAATAACCATTATCAGTGTCAACGGCGCCGGATTTGGGTACTAGGTCACGGACATGACCATACGATGCGAGGACTTCAAAGTCCTTACCCAGATACTTTTTGAGAGTCTTAGCCTTTGCCGGTGATTCGACGATTAGTAAATTAGTTGCCATGAGTGCCGATTAATGTAGTTGCTTGGTATGCAACGGGGTGAGTAATTCCTCAATGAGAAGCGCATCAAGATCCTTATGACGGTTCCACAATACCATGAGCATGATTAGTTTGAGCTTATCTAATCCGAGATTCTTCTGTTTAAGCGCGACAGCACGATCAATTATCATCTCACGTTCAACTGTCGTGATTAAACCTTGATTGTGGGTTAAAAAGAGAAAATCACGTGCCTCACCACTGATAGCATCAAGTTCAAGTGCGGCAAAATGACGAATACCCGAGTGCGCTATCGCACCTGGATAGTCTTCAAGATTTTGCTGTTGAAGAGCAGATAGCCAAGTAAGTGCTTCAGAAATTTCATCTTCTTCGAAGCCTGCAGCAGTAAGTTTACGGGTCAACTTATCCGGTTCAGGATAGCTACCAGCATCGAAATAACTTTCAAAAAGGTACATCAGGATTTCAAACATGGTCAGGTCTTACTTATAGATACGTTGGAATAAACCGCCAGGTAGAGTACAAACTAGACCATCAAGTTCAAGCGAGAGTAGCATGGCGGATAGCTCGCTGACCGTCAAGCCACTGCGTGACTGCAATTTATCTAAATCAACAGCATCATCCCCCATATATTGAAATAACTCAGATTCAGCAGCTGATTCGGTGGGTACGATACTAGCGGAAATATTGACTGAGCCTAGTTCCTCCAAGATGTCGCGCGCGGCTTCTACAAGTTTTGCGCCCTGCTTGATCAAAGCATGACATCCCTTACTCTGTGGAGAGTGTATAGAGCCGGGAATGGCGAATACATCACGACCTTGCTCCATAGCAAGTCTAGCAGTAATAAGTGAGCCACTCTTCAATGACGCCTCAACGACCAAGCAGCCCAAACCCATGCCGCTAATCAAGCGATTTCTACGAGGGAAATTAGCGGCTAAGGGTGGAGTACCGATAGGAAACTCTGAAATAATCAGCCCCTGTCTTGCAAGTTCATGGGCTAGGTCGCGATTGGCAGCCGGATAGACCTTATCCAACCCAGTACCTACAACTGCGATACTGCTTCCTACCCCTTTTAAGCCACCACGATGCGCGGCCGCATCGATACCATGGGCTAAGCCGCTGATGATACTTAATCCAGAGGAACTTAACGCTTCGGAAAATGATTCAGCATTATGGATACCCTGAGGAGTGGCGTGACGACTACCAACGATAGAAATCGTGGGTTGATTTAGTAAGAACTTATTCCCCTTTATATAAAGCAAAACTGGCGGATCGGAAATATTTAGTAAGGCCTGCGGATAGTCGCTATCTGCCAAGGTAACAATTGAATTATTAGTATCCGCCAGCCAATGCAGAGTGGTTGTGAGTTGTGCTTCATCGGCACCGGATAGAATGGCACGAACAAGGTCAGATTTAACATGGGGCGACAGCGACGACGCTGATGCAGAAAGAACGGCTTCTGGAGAGCCAAACTCTTTGAGCAGTGTGCGTAGTGATTCGCCACCCAAGCCACGAATCAAAGTTAGACTAAGCCAAGATTTTAACGAGTTATCAACGAAAACATCGACCTGGTGGTCGATGTTTTCGTTGCTATCTGAATTCTGCCTATCCATTAGAGTTACTAGGGCGTTTGTGCAATATCCAATAACTGAACTGGAAGCTTAGTCTGCATAACCAACCCGTAAGATACTTTGTTGAATACGCGGAATACGATCATCAGTCCATAACGTTCGTTAGGAAGAGTATAAGTCTCACCTTCGAATTTAGTATTGATACCTTTGTTGTAGAGTGCAAGAACATTGCCTACCTCTATGCCTTCACGTGCGCCTTTGTTGATAGTAACAACAGCGTTTTTACCAGCTTGAGATACACCACCATAGACCGAGATGATGCTAGCTTTGATATCAATTGAAGGAGCATGGGGATGCAAACTGTCTGAGGACGCAACAGATGTAAGCGTTAAGCGATCACCTCGATTGATTTCAAGTTTGGTCTTGGTCGCCATCACTGTGCTCACTTCGCCAAACTGGGTCGCTTCTACATCACCTAGGTAGACCGCTTCCCGTCCTAAAATTTCTTTGGTATCAGGGTCTATAAACAACTTACCTGGACGAAACGCTTGAAACTTAGTACCTTGATCCGCAGGAAGATTGCTGACATAGCCTACTTGGTTGTCACCGAGAATTACGCGACCTTCTTGCAGCGCAATCAACTTGGGGGCGGTAGCTAAACCTTCTTCCTCAACTACTAAAGGTTGGCTGAGGAAAGATTGTATGTCCTTGTAAGGGATGGTTGCGATTGCATCATGCTGACTTAAACCATAGCGAATACGGGGTTCATACTTGTCAGTAGTGTCTGAGCTGGTAGCTAAGCCTTCTCCGTTCACTGAAAGTGCACCCGTGGTACGATCAAGAACGACCACATCGCCAGGATAAATCCAATGTGGATCCTTGATCGTATCTTTATTTAAATTCCAGATGTTGGGCCATTTCCAAGGATCCTTGAAGAACATCGCAGAGATATCCCAAAGAGTATCTCCCTTAACGACGACGTGACGATCGGGCGCGTCTGGACGAATCTGTACAACGTCCGCATAAGCCAAGACAGGGAGTAAAAAACAAATCAGCGATATAATCTTGCGCATAGGAAACTCCAACAGAGTCTAAAAAATGGACACGAAGTTACTGTGTTGCATTAAATTCTGCATCTAGTTATCTAAATTAGCAAGCATTTATGGAATTCGTATGGCGCTATTAAAAATTCTGCATTACCCTGATGATCGATTGCACAAAGTTGCTAAGCCTGTCAAAGAAGTGACTGAAATGACACGCAGCCTGATTAAAGACATGGCAGAAACCATGTATTCAGCTCCTGGAGTCGGCTTGGCAGCGACCCAAGTAAATGTGCATGAACAGATCTTTGTCGCCGATATCTCCGAAGAGCACAACCAACTGCAAGTATTTATCAACCCTAAGCTTATAGCGAGTAGTGGGGACGAAGAATGCGAGGAAGGGTGTTTATCTGTTCCAGGTATTTATGAGACTGTAAAACGTTGCGAACGCATCACAGTAGAAGCTCTGGACCAAAATGGTCAGCGGTTCACTTTGGATGCTGATGGCTTCTTAGCGGTATGCATACAGCATGAAATGGATCATTTGCAGGGCAAGGTGTTTGTGGAATATCTGTCACAGCTCAAACAAAATAGGATTCGGGCAAAATTAAAAAAACAACAACGTGAAACCTTATGACTAGAAAGCCCGCGTGAATATTATTTTTGCAGGTACACCGCAATTTGCAGCAGAGGCTTTGGTTGCATTGCTAAAAGAACATACTGTAGTCGCAGTATTGACCCAGCCAGATCGCCCAGCAGGACGAGGCATGCAGTTGATGGCAAGTCCAGTAAAACAGCTTGCTCTGCAACATGGCATTAAAGTATTGCAGCCTATCAGTCTTAAAACATCCGACTCACAGCAAGAGATTGCTGATCTGGCTGCGGATGTGATGGTGGTAGCGGCTTACGGATTGATTCTGCCCAAAGCCGTACTAGAGATGCCGCGCTATGGTTGCTTGAACATCCATGCATCGCTGTTGCCGAGATGGCGCGGTGCGGCACCGATACAAAGGGCTATACAGGCGGGTGATCGCGCTACTGGTATCACTATCATGCAGATGGATGTCGGTTTGGATACAGGTGCGATGCTTATGCGAGTAGAGTGTCCTATCTTGGGCGGCGACAATGCAAATACTCTGCATGACAAATTGGCAGCGTTGGGTGCGCAAGCGATAGTGCAAACATTGAGGCAGTTGCCGGATGGATTGGCATCAGTCGCGCAGGATAACGATGCAGCCACCTATGCGGCCAAATTACTCAAAAGCGAAGCACCTATAGATTGGAATCTGGACGCTGAGAAAATCGAGCAGACCATACGTGCATATAATCCCTTCCCACTGGCCAATTTCAGCCATCAGGGCGTACAGATAAAAGTATTGCAGGCGAGTCTGCAGGATGTCCAAGGAACTCCTGGCGTCGTTCTGTCGGCAGATAAACAAGGCATTGTCGTCGCTTGCGGGCATCACTCTATACGTCTGGAAGTATTGCAGAGACCGGGCGGCAAAGCGCAGGCTGCGGTGCAATTATTACAAGCCATACCAATCAAGGTAGGCGATGAGTTGTCGGTGAAATAAGATGCAAAAAGTACAACTCGCTTCTAGTCAGGTCAT
Source organism: uncultured beta proteobacterium (assembly GCA_963740305.1). Taxonomy (GTDB): domain Bacteria; phylum Pseudomonadota; class Gammaproteobacteria; order Burkholderiales; family Gallionellaceae; genus Gallionella. Next base: position 101,919 of record CAVUDR010000001.1, read on the forward strand.
CAGCCAAGTGATGGTGAACGGCAAGAATTTGAATCAGGTCCTTGAGAATGCATTGAATGCCAAGCCTGCATGGACGGCATCCGAACGGGGAGCAATCCAAGATATTTGTTACGGGACGCTGCGCTTCTATGCCCAGCTGAAAGCGTTACTAGATCTGCTTCTACACAAGCCCCTCGATGAACAGCGCATAGGCTATCTACTGCTAGTGACTCTGTACCAGTTGCAACATACAAAGGCGACACAGCATACGATAGTCGATCAGGCGGTAAGTGCGGCACGCTCGATACAGCCTCATGTAGGTGGTTTGGTGAATGCCATTCTGAGAAGTTTCCTGCGCCAACAAAATGAATTATTGGACAAGGTCTCAGCTAAACGGGAAGCGAGATTCAATCATCCACTATGGTGGATCACCGAACTGAATACACAATATGGCAAAGAAATCGGCGCAACAATATTGGATGCTGGCAACCATCATCCGCCTATGACTTTGCGAGTGAACCAACATTGCGGTACGACCCCTGAATATCAAGCACTGCTGGCTCAACAGGGTATGCAGGCTGAACTCATCGTTCCCGATGCGCTGTTGTTGGAAAAACCAGTCAATGTAGACAGATTGCCAGGCTTCTCAGATGGTTGGGTATCGGTCCAAGACGCAGGTGCGCAATATGCGGCTAAGTTACTCGACTTGAAATGGGGGATGCGTGTGCTCGACGCCTGTTCAGCCCCAGGCGGAAAGACGGCGCACATGCTGGAGACTGTTGATGTAGACATGGTAGCAGTCGATAAAGATGCAAAAAGACTGCGACGTGTAGAAGACAATCTGCAACGACTACAATTACGCGCGCAATTAATAGTAGGTGATGCCGCTAAGCCTCAGGATTGGTGGAACGGTAAACTGTTCGATCGCATCCTCGCGGATGTGCCGTGTTCTGCATCTGGTGTCGTGCGTAGGCATCCCGATATCAAATGGTTGCGTAGGCGTGAAGATATAGACAGCTTTGCTGAACAGCAGTTGGAGATACTGCAAGCCTTGTGGCCTTTGCTCAAGCCGGATGGCAAGCTGCTTTATGCTACATGTTCGGTATTCAAACAAGAGAATGAACAGGTGGTAGCCAAGTTCCTAGCGGAACATCGTGACGTGCAGCGTGTAGCACTTACCCTTCCGGAAAATAGTGCTGGTCAGTTACTCCCAAATGCTCAGCACGATGGATTCTTCTATGCCTTGCTGCATAAAACTGCTTAAGTTTTTTAGCTATGCTTGCTTGTTGCTGGGGTTGCTGGCAGCCCCAGCGTATGCGGACGGCGTTTCAGTCAATAGGACTGAAGCGAGACTAACGGAAGATGGATATCAGCTTAAAGCGGATTTTTCCATCAACCTGAATTTTACAGTTCAGCAGGCCCTATCCCATGGTGTACCGATATATTTCATTGGTGAATTCAGCCTGACACGCTCGCGCTGGTATTGGTTCGACGAGCAGATTACCAAAAGTGAACTGATCACTAAGCTTTACTACAATGTCCTGACTAGGCAATACCGAATCTCGCGAGGCAGCTTGTTTCAAAGCTTTGCCACACTGGAAGATGCACTAGCAGTGATTCAACGACAATATTCACCCCTCATCCAACCAGAGCTGCTAGCCAGCAAGGGAAACTATCTGGCTGGTGCACGATTGCGTTTGGACATCGATCAATTACCTAAGCTGTTGCAGGTGAATGCTTTCACAGGTAAAGACTGGGACTTGGATTCAGACTGGTATCGTTGGGTGATCCATCCCACAGAGATGGCGCAACGCCAGCAAGAGATACGCGAGGGTGGGCAGTGAAGTACATCATCTCCATCAGTGTCTTGGTTGGTAGTGTCTTGTTGTATCTGTTATCGAGCAACAGCGTAAACACGCAACTTTTCTCTGCCAACTATTATGGTGCCCTGATACTGACGGGTTCATTGGCAATTGCTCTGGCCATATTGGTTGCATACCAATTTTGGCGACTCAACGAGAAGATCAAACGCAAGGTATTTGGTGCGCGATTGACCTTGAGGTTGACCTTATTCTTCATTGGCATCGCGGTGGTACCGGGTGTGTTGGTCTACGCGGTTTCGGTAGACTTTCTGGGTAAAAGTATAGAGTCGTGGTTCGACGTGCGGGTCGAGAAGGCCCTTGAAGGTGGTTTGAACTTGGGTAAGAACGGCTTGGATAACAGCCTCAAAGAGCTGAGTAAGAAGACGCAATTCGTTGCGCTCATCCTTGCAGAGAAGGCGCCCAGACAATATCAAGTTGATCTGCACCGCTTAATCGAAGAGGGGACGACTCAGGAGGCTGCGGTATTTTCTTTGAGTGGTAGGCCCTTGGCTTTTGCCACCAACAGCAATGCATTGTTACCCGCAATCCCTGATGGTGATATTTTGGCCGAGACCCTAAAAAAGGGTCACTACTCGGTAATCGACACGACGATTAGTAAAGGGTTGACCCTGCGCGCGCTTTCTTTGGTTACCTTGAATACGCCGGAAGCGCCGCAATTTATTTTGCAATTCACCCAGCCAGTAGAAAAACAGATCGAAGCCGATGCAGAAACTGTGCAATCGGTCTATCGGGACTATCAGGCACTTGTGCTGTCTCGGTTAGGACTGAAGCGACTTTATGGCATCACACTCACTTTGTCATTGCTGGTAGTGTTGTTGACGGCGATATCGGCTGCCTTCTTCATCAGTGAAAAATTGGGCTCCTCTTTGGAGTCATTAGCGGCTGGCACCAAGGCCGTTGCTCAGGGGGATTTCACGGGGCAATACCCCATACTCAGCAGCGATGAGTTGGGTGCATTGACAGGCTTATTCAATCAGATGACTCGCCACTTATATGAAGCTAAACAGGCGAGTGAGTTGCAGCAACACCAGGTAGAAAGTGCTAAAGGATATTTGGAAAGCGTCCTTACCCACCTATCTTCGGGAGTGATCGGTCTGGATGAAGAATTCAAGTTGCGATCAGTAAATACCAGCGCCGCGCAGATACTGGCCGTACCCTTGCAGGAAATGCAGCGCATTTCCTTGGTGCAGCTTGCCGAGAAATATAGCTTGCTGAACTCATTTTGTAGCACCATCAAAGACGCCTTTATTGAAACGACCAATGGTGAGTGGCAGCGACAGATACAAAGATTGAGTAAGCAGGGCAATCAAATATTATTGATGCGAGGTACGCAGCTTCCGAAGGCCTCGGGCGGGGGATATGTAGTCGTGTTCGATGACATTAGCCATTTGTTACAGACCGAACGACAAGCAGCGTGGGGCGAAGTTGCCCGCAGACTAGCTCACGAGATCAAGAACCCACTCACACCTATCCAGCTCTCTGCAGAGCGTTTGCAACACAAACTGAGTGCTAAGCTCTCTGGTGCCGATGCTGAATTATTGCAACGCGCCACCCTGACCATCGTCAATCAGGTTGGCGCAATGAAGAACATGGTGAGTGATTTTGCCAACTATGCACGCGGCCCCATATTGAAGATGGTCGAACTGAATCTGCATCAGTTGATTGAAGAGGTCTGGGCTTTATATGAGTCGAATATGGCGGTTGTTTCGCTGGATTTGCAAGCCAAGCAAGTACAAGTTCAAGGAGACGCAACTCGGCTACGCCAGGTTCTACATAATCTGCTGCAAAACGCTCAAGATGCGTTGACCGATAATGCAGAGCCGAAGATCAGTATTAGCACTTGGAGCGAAGCAGGTCATATCAAGTTGCAAGTCAAAGACAATGGTGCGGGTTTCGCGACCAATGTATTAGCAAAAGCATTCGAGCCATATATGACGACCAAGGCCAAAGGTACTGGTCTGGGACTGGCGATCGTGAAAAAAATCATAGAAGAACACAATGGTGCGATACAGATTGAGAATGAGCTCCAAGGCGGGGCGGCTGTTACGATCTCTTTGCCCATCATAGAGGAGGCATGATGACGACCAAACAAATCCTTGTTGTAGATGACGAGATTGGTATACGCGAATTACTCGCTGAGATCCTGTATGACGAAGGTTATCAGGTACATTTGGCGGAAAGTGCCGAGCAGGCTAGGGCCTATCGTAATCAGCATGAGCCTGACTTGGTGTTACTGGATATCTGGATGCCAGAAACAGATGGTGTGGAGCTACTCAAAGAGTGGGCTGCGCAAGACTTGTTGACCATGCCGGTGGTGATGATGTCCGGTCACGGCACCATAGAGACTGCGGTAGAGGCCACTCGTATAGGTGCAGTGGATTTTTTAGAAAAACCAATAGGCTTGCAAAAATTACTCGCTACCGTAGCGAATGCCATGAATTCGGAAGTGATCCATGCTGAGGAGGCGTTCGTCGAGCCGATTAAGAATCTGACGGTAGAGATCGCCGGAGTCGAACAGCAATACGCCTTGCCCTTGGACATGCCACTGCGGCAAGCACGTGACTACTTCGACGCGATCTATCTTCAATACCATTTGCAGAAAGAAGATGAAAACATCACCCGCGTCGCTGAAAAAATAGGCGTGGAGCGCACTCACTTGTACCGAAAACTTAAGCAATTAGGTATCAAATTGACCAAGCGCAGCCATGCAGAGCACTGAGAGAGTCGCCCTGCGAGCCAGTAAAGACCAGAGCAGTTGCCCTAAACATGTGGCTGCGGCATAATTGCCCACTTTATAAGATTTAAAACATGAACCGTCTCTCACGGGATGACTAGGAGGAAGTAAGTATGTCAGCTGTACGTAATATCACCCCACCAAAATTCAATGACATCACTGGCGCAATTCGTATGCTGGCAGTAGATGCCGTACAAAAAGCAAACTCCGGTCACCCTGGTGCTCCTATGGGCATGGCTGAGATTGCTGACGTGTTGTGGAATCGCCACATGCGCCACAATCCTACGAATCCTAAGTGGGCTAACCGCGACCGTTTTGTTCAATCTAACGGCCACGGCTCCATGTTGATCTATGCTTTATTGCACCTAACAGGTTACGACCTGCCTATGGATGAGCTGAAGCGTTTCCGCCAAATGCATTCCAAGACGCCTGGTCACCCAGAATACGGTTACACAGTAGGCGTTGAAACAACGACCGGTCCATTGGGCCAAGGTATCACCAACGCTGTTGGCTTTGCGATGGCTGAAAAATTGCTGGCTGCTGAGTTCAACAAACCAGGTCATGAAATCGTTGATCACAACACTTATGTGTTTATGGGTGACGGTTGCATGATGGAGGGTATCTCCCATGAAGCATGTGCTTTGGCCGGTACTTGGGGTTTGGGCAAGCTGACAGCATTCTGGGATGACAACGAAATTTCTATCGACGGTCACACCAACGGTTGGTTTACTGACGATACCGCTAAACGTTTCGAGGCATACGGCTGGCACGTGGTTGCTAACGTACAAGGTCATGATCCAGTTGCGATCGAAGCTGCTATCCAAGCTGCTAAAGCAGTGACAGACAAACCATCGCTGATTTGCTGCAAGACCATCATCGGTATGGGTTCCCCTAACAAGGCGGATAGTCACGATGTACACGGTGCTGCATTGGGTGACGCTGAAGTTGCTGCGACTCGCGCGCACATTGGTTGGAACTACCCTCCTTTTGAAATCCCTGCGCACGTTTACGCAGCTTGGGATGCTAAAGCTAAGGGCGCTGCTGCTGAAAAATCTTGGAACGACACATTTGCAGCATACCGTGCTGCTTTCCCAAAAGAAGCTGCTGAATTCGAACGCCGCATGAAGGGTGATTTGCCAGCAAACTGGGCTGATCATGCTGCTAAGGCAATCGCTGACATCAATGCCAAGGGCGAGACTATCGCTACACGTAAGGCTTCGCAGAATGCGATTAACGCGCTAGCACCTGCGCTGCCAGAATTCTTGGGCGGTTCGGCTGATTTGACAGGCTCTAACCTGACTAACTGGGTGGGTTGCAAGCATGTGCACGGCAAATCTACTGGTAACTACATCAGCTACGGTGTACGCGAATTTGGTATGTCGCACATCATGAACGGTATGGCGCTTCACGGTGGCTTGCTGCCATTCGGCGGCACCTTCTTGATGTTCTCCGAATATGCACGTAATGCCCTGCGCATGGCTGCACTGATGAAGCAGCGCGTGATTTTCGTGTACACCCATGACTCTATCGGTCTGGGTGAAGACGGTCCTACTCACCAACCGGTTGAGCAGACGGCAACACTGCGATACATCCCTAATATGGAAGTATGGCGCCCTTGCGATACAGTTGAGTCTGTAGTGAGTTGGACTGCTGCAGTAGAGCGTACTGATGGTCCTTCCTCTTTGATCTTCAGTCGTCAGAATCTTCAATTCCAGAAGCGTGATGCAGCTCAGATTGCTAACATCCGTAAGGGTGCTTATGTATTGTCCGAAGCGGCTGGTAAGGCACAAGCGATCATTATCGCAACGGGTTCCGAAGTGGATCTGGCAATCAAGGCTCAAGCAGCTTTGGCCGCAGAAGGTATCAATGTGCGCGTAGTGTCTATGCCTTCAACTAACGTGTTTGATAATCAAACTCAAGCATACAAAGACAGCGTATTGCCTAAAGGCGTCAAGCGCATCGCGGTTGAAGCAGGTGTGACAAGCGGTTGGTACAAGTATGTTGGTTTGGATGGCGCGGTAGTGGGTATGGATTGCTTCGGCGAATCTGCACCAGCGCCCGAGCTGTTCAAGCACTTCGGCTTTACAGTAGAGAATGTAGTTAAGACAGTTAAGAGCGTTCTGTAATTTTTAGCATCGGGTGTAGGCGACGCAAAGAATGTTGCCACACCTACAGAAGAATCGATTTTTTAATTAGAACTGGGAGAAAAAAATGGCAATTCGCGTAGGTATCAACGGTTTTGGTCGTATCGGTCGCATGGTTTTCCGTGCAGCAACTAAAGACTTTCCTGAAATCGAAGTGGTCGCTATCAATGACTTGCTCGAGCCAGACTACTTGGCATACATGCTGAAATATGACTCTGTGCACGGTCGTTTCAATGGCGACGTTGCAGTTGACGGCAGCAACCTGGTAGTGAATGGTAAAAAAATTCGCCTGACAGCAGAGCGCGATCCAGCGAATCTGAAGTGGAACGAAGTAGGTGTGGATATCGTTATCGAGTGTACCGGCTTCTTCCTGACCAAAGACACTTGCCAAGCTCACATCAACGCTGGCGCTAAGAAAGTTATTCAATCAGCCCCATGCAAAGATGACACGCCAATGTTTGTTTATGGCGTAAACCATGACAAATACAAAGGTGAAGCGATTGTTTCTGCAGCTTCATGCACAACCAATGCGTTGGCTCCAGTGGCTAAAGTGTTGAATGATACATTTGGCATCAAGCGTGGCCTGATGACGACTGTGCACGCAGCAACAGCCACACAGAAGACAGTTGACGGCCCATCTAATAAAGATTGGCGTGGTGGCCGTGGTATTTTGGAAAACATCATTCCTTCATCAACTGGCGCAGCTAAGGCCGTTGGCGTTGTATTGCCAGAGTTGAAAGGTAAGCTGACAGGTATGGCTTTCCGCGTTCCAACTTCTGACGTTTCTGTAGTCGATTTGACTGTGGAACTGAATAAAGAAGCAACTTACGCACAAATCGTTGCGGCGATGAAGGCGGCTTCTGAAAGTGGTCCTCTGAAGGGTGTGTTGGGTTTCACAACAGAAAAAGTTGTCTCTACCGATTTCCGTGGTTACACATGCCCGTCTGTATTTGATGCGGAAGCAGGCATTGCGTTGGATCCAACTTTCGTCAAGGTTGTGGCTTGGTACGACAACGAGTACGGCTATACATGCAACTTGATGCGCATGGTTCGTCACATCGCTAAGTAATTAGGCTGTAATAAAGTGGATAGTCGGAAGTGAGTCAGTGAATTTCACAGCTCACTATTCGCTATCCACTTTGTGATTTCACGCAATAATTTAGGGAATATAAAAATGTCTGTAATCAAAATGACTGATTTGGATCTCAAGGGCAAACGTGTCCTGATCCGTTCCGATTTAAATGTGCCAGTTAAAGACGGCAAAGTAACTTCCGACGCACGTATCACTGCTTCAATGGCAACCATCACTTTTGCGATGAAAGCAGGCGCAAAAGTGATGGTGACTTCTCACCTCGGTCGTCCAGAGGAAGGTGTTTACTCAGAAGAGAACTCACTCAAGCCAGTAGCCAATGTCATCGCTGACAAATTGGGCAAACCTGTGCGTCTAATCAAAGACTGGACTGATGGTGGCTTCAGTGTTGCCGATGGTGAGCTGGTATTGCTGGAGAATTGCCGTTTCAATAAGGGCGAGAAGAAAAGCACTGACGAATTGGCAAAGAAATATGCAGCTTTGTGCGACGTATTCGTGATGGATGCATTTGGTACTGCACACCGTGCTGAAGCTTCTACACACGGCGTGGCGAAGTTCGCACCGGTTGCGGCAGCGGGTGTGTTGTTGACTGAAGAGTTGGAAGCGTTGACTAAAGCTCTGTTGAGCCCAGCCCGTCCTATGGTTGCTATCGTCGGCGGCTCTAAGGTTTCAACCAAGTTGACAGTGTTGGAATCGTTGTCAGAAAAATGCGAACAGTTGGTTGTGGGTGGCGGTATCGCGAACACCTTCTTGAAAGCAACTGGTCATCCAGTCGGCAAATCACTTTGCGAAAATGATCTCGTGCCTACCGCACAAGCACTGATTGCAAAAATGACTGCACGTGGCGCGATTATTCCTATTGCAACTGATGTTGTGGTTGGCACGGCTGCTCCTTTCTTGCCTGGCAATGAAAACACACCAGCGATTTTGAAGCCCGCAAATGACGTGACGGATGAAGAAATGATTTTCGACATCGGTCCTAAGTCGGCACAAGAAATCGTGGACATCATCATGAATGCCGGCACAGTCGTTTGGAACGGCCCAGTTGGCGTGTTTGAGTATGACCAATTCGGCGAAGGTACTAAGGCTATCGCTCTAGCGATTGCTAACACCAAAGCTTTCACTCTTGCGGGTGGCGGCGACACCATTGCAGCGATCCAGAAGTACGACATCTACGATAAAGTGTCTTACGTCTCTACCGCTGGCGGCGCGTTTTTGGAATTCCTCGAAGGCAAGACCTTGCCAGCTGTAGAGATCCTTGAACAACGTGCTAGTAAATAATCAGATAGGAATCACATGCTGCGTAGAACCAAAATAGTAGCAACCTTAGGACCTGCATCTAGCAGCCAAAAAGTCTTGGAAGATATGATACGTGCTGGGGTAGACCTAGTTCGTATGAACTTCTCACACGGTTCGGCTGAAGATCACATGAAACGTGCAGAAACAGTGCGTGCTGCTGCGCGAGCAGTTGGCCGCACGGTTGGTATCCTTGCGGATTTGCAAGGACCCAAAATCCGTGTGCGTAAATTCGAGAACGATAAGATCATTCTGAATAAAGGCGATGCATTCATACTCGATGCCAGCATGGATGGCTTAGGTACTCAGGAGCGTGTAGGTCTTGATTACAAAGAACTGCCAAGAGATGTGGACATAGGTACAGTGTTGTTACTCAACGATGGCATGCTGGAATTCCATGTCACTGGTGTGAAGGGCAATGAAGTCCATTGTGTGGTTGTGCGTGGCGGTGTCCTGTCGAACAACAAGGGTATCAATCGTAAGGGTGGTGGTCTGACTGCGCCAGCTTTGACTGAAAAGGACAAAGAAGACATCAAAACAGCAGCCTTGATCAAGGCTGATTATCTGGCAGTCTCGTTCCCTCGTACTGGCGATGATATGCGCATGGCGCGTGAACTGATGCTAGCCGCCGGTGGTAAGAGCATGTTGATGGCCAAAATCGAACGCGCTGAGGCGATTCCGGTATTGAGCGACATCATCGATGCATCGGATGCCATCATGGTTGCACGAGGTGATCTGTCAGTGGAAGTTGGCGATGCTGCCGTTCCAGGATTGCAGAAACGCATGATCAAGATGGCTCGCGCCAAGAATCGATTAGTCATCACAGCGACTCAGATGATGGAATCCATGATCACAGCGCCTATTCCTACAAGAGCGGAAGTTTCGGACGTGGCGAATGCGGTGCTGGATGGCACAGATGCGGTGATGCTCTCAGCTGAGACAGCAGTAGGTGATTATCCTATCGAAACCATCGAAGCGATGGCACGTATCTGTCTTAGTGCCGAGAAGGAATTCGATGTGCATGCTGGTGAGCGCCGTGTTCAACACGAAAAATTCACACGCGTCGATCAAGCTATCGCAATGTCGGCACTCTATGCTGCGACGCATCTGAAGGTGAAGGCGATTATCGCCCTGACACAATCAGGTTCCACAGCACTTTGGATGTCTCGTATCAACGGTGGCGTACCTATCTATGCGATGACACCTGTTGCTGAAACACTCAGCAAGGTGACATTGTTCGGCGGTGTGCATCCTATCGCTTTCACCGATACTTCAACAGATCACTCGCAGACATTGCGTGCTGCTGAAGATGAGTTGGTAAAGTTGAAGTTGGTACATGATGGTGATCTGATTGTGATGACAGTTGGTGAAGCGGTCGGCCAAACTGGCCACACCAACACCATGAAGATCGTCAAGGTCGGTGATCATCGCAAGTAATGATGGAAATAACCGCAGCTTAAGATTTAACAACAATAGGAGAAGAAAATGGCTTTAGTATCTTTGCGTCAACTGCTCGATCACGCAGCAGAACATAGCTACGGCTTGCCAGCGTTCAATGTGAACAATCTGGAACAAGTCAAAGCAATCATGGAAGCGGCTGATGAATGCAACAGCCCAGTCATCATGCAGGGTTCTGCTGGCGCACGTAAGTACGCAGGCGAACCATTCCTGCGTCACCTGATCGAAGCTGCTGTTGAAATGTACCCACATATCCCTGTCGTTATGCACCAAGATCACGGCGCATCTCCAGCGGTATGTATCAACGCGATCAAGTCTGGTTTCTCCAGTGTGATGATGGACGGTTCGTTGATGACAGACGGTAAGACACCTTCATCCTTTGAATACAACGTAAACGTGACACGCAGTGTTGTTGAAATGTCACACGCAGTTGGCGTTTCTGTTGAAGGCGAATTGGGTTGCCTGGGTTCTTTGGAATCTGGCCATGGTGAAAAAGAAGACGGCCACGGTGCTGAAGGCGTGTTGAGTCACGACCAACTGTTGACAGACCCTGACGAAGCAGCTGAATTCGTTAAGGCTACACAAGTTGACGCTTTGGCGATTGCGATCGGTACATCACACGGCGCGTACAAATTCACCAAGCCACCTACCGGTGACACATTGGCAATCAGCCGCATCAAAGAAATCCATGCGCGTATCCCTAACACTCACTTGGTGATGCACGGTTCTTCTTCTGTTCCTCAAGAATGGCTGGAGATCATCAACCAATTCGGTGGTGCGATGCCTCAGACTTACGGTGTTCCAGTTGAAGAAATCGTAGAAGGTATCAAGCACGGCGTTCGTAAAGTGAACATCGATACCGATTTGCGTATGGCTTCCACAGGCGCGACTCGTCGTTACTTGGCTAACAATCCTAAGGACTTCGATCCACGTAAGTTCTTGGCTGAAACAACCAAGGCGATGAAGGCAATCTGCAAAGCACGATATGAGGCATTTGGTGCTGCTGGTCAAGCTGGCAAGATCAAGCCTATCGCATTGGATGCGATGGCTATGCGTTATATCAAAGGCGAACTGAATGCGATCGTTAAGTAAGCATTAGTGATAAGCAGTAAATAGAAGAGCGGCCTTAGGCCGCTTTTTTATTTTGAAGTGCCGTAAGTACCTAACAAACAGCCGTTTGTATCAAAACACGTCCGTTAGTGTAAAGAAATAAACCAAATATCGGTATGTTGCATACATTGATCATTCTCATGGATAGTATGCAACATACGAATAATAAGGAAGAAAACCGTGCTTGAATGCCAAAAACAGCAAGGCGTTACATTATTAGAGTTACTAGTAGTCGTAGCCATAGCGGCAATATTGGCAACAATTGCAGTACCGTCACTATCTAATTTTGTAAGGGATAATCGATTGACCTCGGCGCGATTACAGTTAGTCGGAGATTTGAATGCGGCAAAAAGTGAAGCAATCAAACGCAATTCAAGGGTGCTGATTTGCAGTGGAACGGTGGTGGGTTGCGGAAATGCGGCAGATTGGGCGGCGACGGGTTGGATAATTTGTTACGACGCTGATAGGAACGATGCATGTGATGTGGATGCAACAGGTACGAATCCAAATCCAATTACCGTACGCGATCCATTAAGAGTTGGTGCACAGGGAGTAGGTTTGGCTGGGCCCGCAATCCCAGTCTATTTCAACCCAGTTGGTACGCAAGGCGCTGTGGGAAATGCAGGTGTGCAATTCAATATCACAGGTAGTTGGGCGGGGTACACAGGGACAAGAACAGTGAATGTATCAACTATAGGCAGCATCACTAGCCACTAGAAGCCATGAATAAACATATCTCAAATAGAACCGGCCAAGATGGATTTTCCATGTTGGAGATATTGATCACAATGGTGATTGTTGCAACAGCATTGTTAGGAACGGCCGGATTACAGGCGTACGCAATGAAAACCAATATGGGTGGGCAATATAGAAATCAAGCGGTGTTTCTGTTGAATGACATTACAGAGCGAATGGAAGCGAATTCGATAGATGCAGTTGGTCAGCCAGGTTATGCGACTGCAGGTGCGGCGGTCGCAGCAAAGCAATGCAATGATCAGGTGTCTTTATGTTCACCTGCGGAGCTAAGGGCCTTTGACCTTGGTGTTTGGCAAGCAGCAGTTGCAGCACAACTTCCGCAAGGTGTTGGCGTAATAACCCAAAATGGCAATGGTGTGGCCTCAACTAACCAACCAGCTACTTATAATGTGCAAATCACATGGGTAGACAGGGCGACAGAACAGAGTACTGCGGGGTCGGCTGTAGCAAATGGCGGGACAGGAGAGAATTTCTCGTTGACCACAACTAAAGTCATTAGCTACTAAATACGCAAGAAGGAACCTAGAAAATGACGCTAAAGAAAAGAAAAAATAAACAAAATGGTTTCAGCTTGATTGAAATGATGATCGCGTTGACCGTAGGGCTGCTGATAATAGCCGCATTAACAGGCGTGCTGATAAGTAGTGCACGATCATCTAGGGCTAACGAGAGGACATCCGAACTTCAGAATAGCGGAAGGTATGCGCTGGCCGTCGTCAAACGCGATTTGCAGCATGCTGGGTACCATGACTTGACGACCACATTGCAATTGAAAAATAACAATATCCTAGCTACAAATAATGATTGCGCAGCAGGATTTACAGCAAACTTCATACAGAAGATATGGGGAAGCGATGATGCGAACCCATTTGCGGGGACTTGTATACCAACTGCTAATTATGTGCCAAATACGGACATGTTTGTGATCCGCTATGCAAGCTTGGAATCAGTGCCAGTTATCAATGCGTCAAATGCACCAGACTCAACAAAGTTCGCACCCCAAGGAACAGTAAAAACTTTGTATTTTAGATCATCGTTTGGAAGTGCTGACCTTACGCAGGGTAATGCAGTTCCGTCAGTAACCAATACACCGGCGAATGACCATACTGTACAGGTGCACCTGTACTACATAGCGCCATGGAGTAACAGCGTAAATGAAAACCCTCAAGTGCCCTCTCTGAGAAGGATGGTGTTAGATAACACAACAGGAACATTAGTTGATGAACTAGTAACGAGCGGCATCGAGAATATGCAAGTCCGATACGGTGTGGCCGACTCTGATGTTAACGGTGTAATTATTACTAAGAGCAATCCAGATCTGACGACCTTCTCTGACGTAAGGATGCAGGACGCCAATAATGTAGACGCAAACACAGTTACAGGGTCGACACCATGGAGCAAGTGGGGCAATGTCCAATCAGTAAGAATTTGGTTGCTTGCCAGAAATCCGGGGAGTGAAAGATCAGAAGCATACGTGAACAACACACAATACCCCATGGGAAATAGGGTAGTGCAACCCAACGATCAATTTCGTCGCCAGCTATATACGACGACTGTTGATCTAAGGAATCAATAACATGAAAAGATACACGGAAATGCACAGGCGTCAAAGAGGTGCGACACTCGTCATAGCGTTAATTATTCTGATTGTCCTGATGATATTAGGTGTGGCGGCCGTTACAACAGCCAATACTCAATCGAAATTGGCGGGCAATTTGCAATTTGAAGCAGAAGCCAAGACTCGAGCTGAGAATCGGACTTCAGATGCAGAAGCTTGGCTGGTTGCAAACAACGCAAATATAACTTTGACAAATGGCGGAAAATTCAGCGACCCATGCGGAAATAGAACACAGGTGGAAATATACGGACAGGGTTGCTTTGCAGGTTATGCAGCACCCAACAACGATCCTATGACCATGGAATGGACAAATGCAAACTCATTAGCTGATGCAAACAACAATCGATACGTAATTGAGTTAGTGGCATTGTTCCGCAAGCCTGTAGGTGGTAGCGCGGCTGGATCACAAACAAAATCTGGAACGGTGAACGTATATCGCATTACAGCACGCGGAACCAACGGAAGGGGTGCAGTTCGCATCGTGCAAAGCATCTACCAAGTCCTGAATCCGTAACATTGCAGCGAAAAAGGAGCAATCATGAAAAACGCCAAGCGTAGCATTTTAAGCCACATAAAGTTCGCTACATTAGCCGTAATGCTAGTAACGCCATATGTAGAGGCGGCACCGATATTCATTCCTGCCAATCAGCCTATCGGATATGTAGCGCAGCCCGTGGTATCAAATCAAACGTTGGCGACTACAGGCGGTTACTTATATAGGGGTGAGTATGACAAGGGCAACTGGTCTGGTAATTTGTCCTGCTATCCGATTGACACGACCGGCTCACCTAATACAAATACGCCATGTTGGTCCGTAACAGGAGTAGGGACAGCTGCATCGACTACCGTAGGTGCAGCATCCAAAGTTGATCTAATGCCCTTTACAGGTACGGGGGGGCGATTAATAGGGACACTCAAAGACGATCCAGGTGCGTCTAGAATCCCCTTCCAATGGATTAATCTAAGTACATCAACAGCATATAATACAGCGTTGGGCAGCCAAGCAGTAGTCGACTACTTGCGCGGAGATAGAAGTCAGGAAAGTCCAGCTGGTGCAATGCGCAATAGAAGCACTGTACTGGGAGATACGATACATTCCCGACCTAACTATTGGACAGAAGCAAATGGAGCCAATCCAACTGTGTTTTATGGCGGTAACGATGGGATGCTGCATGCGATAGATGCAAGTTCCGGTAGCACTGGAGGTAGTGAGCGATGGGCTTATGTACCCTCAATGTTGGTACCCAAACTCAAGAAATTAAGTGTGGCTGGATATACCCACGATTATTACGTCGACGGAAATACCTATATAGCAGGGATATCCACACCAGCTGGCGGAACGATGACTGTGATCACAGGCGCATTGGGTGCGGGTGGTAAAGGGTTATATGCATTAGATATATCTAGCGTGATTGCCACATCAGACCAGAATGTGGCCAACAAGATTTTGTGGGAGATCACCCCTACCAGTTTGGTGAACGTGACACGTACGAATTTCAATTGCGTTGCTGGCGCTGCGGCGCCCCTCGGTAGTTACTGTAATTTGGGGGACGCTTACAGTAATCCAATCCTGACCAAAGCCAATACTGGTCAAGATGTAGTGATAGTAGGAAATGGATATAACAATACAGGTAGTGGGACGGCGACCTTGTATATCATCAACGCCATTGATGGAAAGTTGATAAGAGAAATAGATACAGGGGTAGCAGGGGTAAGTGGTCCTAATGGTTTGTCTAGTCCTGTGACCGTAGACAGTAACGGGGATGGCAAAGCGGATGCAGTATATGCCGGTGATATCGATGGAAATATGTGGAAATTTGATATCAGTAGTACTAGCTCATCAAGCTGGACCAAGACATTGATTTATACAACGAGTCCAAAGCAGGCAATAACAAGTTCACCGGATGTGGCTCAGCACCCCAATGGTGGATATATAGTAGATTTTGCAACGGGCAGAATGCTGACTGTAGCTGATCAAACAGATATTTCTACATTCTATGTTTACGGGATATGGGATGGTGCACCGGCGAGCAATACAACGCTCCAAACTCAAACTATCACCGAACGTAATTACATCCCTACCGCAGGTGCGACCTCTACATTTCGTGTAAGAAATGCAACCGCAAATACATTAAATTGGAGTGCGGGTGGACATAAAGGTTGGTCGGTGGCCCTGCCACAAAGCAATGGTAAAGGTGGTGAGCGCGTAGTCGGCGATAACGTCACGATTGCAAATAACCATTTTTATTTTAATGCTACTAATCCGAATGTGGTTTATACCCCTTCGGGATTGGCTACAAATTCAGGTACTGGTGAGAACTGGATCATGGAGCTGAACTACCTTACAGGTGGCAGTCCTAATAATCCACCGGCAAATCCGAACAAACCATTCTTGGACTTGGACGGAAATGGTATTTTTGATGACGCTGATCGGATCAAGTACACATCAGGTGTGGATACCTTGCCAAATACTAACCCGGCAACGACTTATGGAATGCCGATATTGACAAGCTTGGGTTTGCCAGTTGGTTATATGACCAATAACGGCGTTGAGTCTCATCCTTTAGTTGCGGTGATTGGAACTTTCACCACGACTTATTACAACCAAAATCCAGATCTTTACGTCGCACCTACCGTACCGCCAAATGCGGTCGGCATAGGTAATGGTCACTTCGACGTGGATATGTTTAGGAATTTTGGATCAACAACTAGCCCCAATTACGACACACAAAGTCACTCACACGAATATGACAAGATATATGACGTGAACGGTTTGAATTTCTTAAATTCAAACGTTCCCAATAAACTGGATTTGAGTTTGGCAGTCACTTCAGCGACAACACCATACAAGGTATTGATGTTCAATCAATCTTGGAGTCGCGCGATGCTCCTCAAGGTCGGTAAAACAATATGGGGTACGAAAGACTATCAAACCGGAACGCCAAATGCATCGGGTAGTTATAACGCCGGTTTTACATTGGCTGCATTGAGTACACCAGGTGCAACAGGCGTAGGCGCTTTAAAAATGTCCAGCGTACCAACATACACGGGCAATAACTCGACAACCTTGACGACTAGTAAAGATCCAGTCACTGGCAAGGTCACCGTTCTTACCGTTAGCACGCCGGGTACCATAGGCTGTGGCGGTGCAATCACTGCTGGTTGTACGCAAGCTGGTAGCAGTGGCTTGCGAGATGAGGTCGGTGGATTGGAGTTATCTATGCCTTATGATGCTTTTAGCATCAAAGATTGGTGGGGTGATGGCGTGCAACAGACCGGTGTGATGCCGACGTTCTATGCTTGCTCGGATGGAAGCGCTACTAGTACAGGGAAGGAACCCGCTAACAAATTAAGTAGCAACCCAAAATTATATTACACCGGCCCCTTGGGTGAGCGTAATGATGGCGTAGCTACAGTGCAGATCGTCAGAGACACAACCCCGGATGCAGATGTGCAGATGAACGTACCTGGCCGTCCAGATTTGGGCTTCCGCGTGATGGATAGCAAGATCATCACTGATGTATATGCTGAGTTCACTATCCATTGGCATCATCCTATGAACGAATGTTATGGTGATACTACGACCACTTGGAAATCTACCAACAACTCAGGGGATCCATGGTGGCCGGCAATGGTCGATAGTAATAACAACTGGTTGTCGACCACGAATAAGAAGGGCTGGACAATATTGCCACCTCCTGACGTGTCAACGACACCAATGCCGACGGTAAAATACCAAACTGCCGCTGATGATCCACGCACTGCGAGTTTCATTAAAGCGTGTGGCGGTGCTGGTCAAGCAGCATGTTCGGCTTGCGGTAGTGTGGGTCAACCCGCTTGTACAACATGTGGAGGCGCAGGTCAGCCTGCTTGCTCTACATGTGGTGGAGTAGGGCAACCTGTATGCCCCCCCCCATCAGCCTTTATTAACCCAGTAGGAGGCGTTGGTATGATGGTAGGTGCGGGCTGTGGTGGTGTGGGTCAACCCGCTTGCGTGAAGAAGATGGCTTGTGGTGGCGCGGGGCAGCCAGCATGTGATAGCAGTGGTGCTTGCGGTGGCGCGGGGCAGCCAGCATGTCAATGTGGAGGAGTAAATCAACCGGCATGTGCACCAACGGGTTGTGGTTCATGTGGTGGTGTAGGACAGACCGCCTGTCTGGCGGGGGGAATATGCTGCGGAGGCAACCTAGAGCCAGCTTGTGGCGGTTGCCCTGTTGGATATACGTGTTCGGGTGATAATCCTCCGTTGCGAACCAAACGCCTTTCTTGGCATGAGTTGATCAATCAGTGATTGTGAGGCAGAGGGGCATCCCCTCTGCGGTTAAAGGAAATCGTATGAAAAATTCAAGAGGTTTTACGCTCATAGAGCTGATGATTGTTGTGGCTATAATCGCAGTGTTATCTGCAATAGCGCTTCCTGCATATAACGCTTACACAATCAAGGCCAGCCGAGAGGCAGCGCAAACAGAGCTGCTACAAATGGCTGCTTTGCAAGAAAAGATATATTTAAACGGCAACAGTTATAGCGTAGCCGCAGGCAACATCATTACGGATGCATATACTGGACAACCTACAGGTGGCTTAGGCTGGGCTGCAACTTCAAAAGACAAAAAATATAACTTTGAGTGTTTGGTCGCCAACTGCACGGCAAATAGCTTTTTGATCACGGCTATACCGGTTAATAATCAAGCAGCAGATGGGAACCTAACAGTAAACTCTGTCGGCAGGAGGCAGTGGTTCAAGAATGGTGGCGCTGCAACGCCTTGGTAGAATTGTGATTACTCAATAAATAAAACCCCCACCCGAGATTACTCAGTGGGGTTTTTACTGAATAGCACCTGATAATAAAAAGGCTTTAAAAGCTATAGAAGCACTGGAGAGCCGTTTTGATTTTCTGTGAGCTATGTACCAGTGTCGCATCAGCGGGAAATGTTGAACGTCAAGCAGTACTAATCGATTGGTTTCCAATTCCAGCTCTATGGAATGCAGCGATAAAATCCCTAGTCCCATGCCAGCTTGGACAGACTGTTTGATCGCCTCATTGGTCTCCATCTCCATGCTGATGCGTGGTTGGATGTTGTGTTGCTCAAACACGCGCTCCATAGCACTACGCGTCCCTGAACCCTTTTCCCGAGAAACAAAGGGATACAAAGCTAATTCAGCCAAATCGATCTGTTGTTGGCCGGCTAATGGATGGTCAGGTGGTGCTATGACGACCAATGGATTGTCCAGGAATTGATGGGAACTGATGGCTAACGCTGAGGGCGGTTTACCCATAATCGCCAGATCGGTGTTGTTGTCGGCGAGCTGCTTAAGAACGGCATCACGATTAGCGACTTGCAGAATGACATTGATATTAGGATGTTGTTGGCAAAAGGTCGCAAGTAATTTTGGCGTGAAATAGTTCGCGGTATTCACCACGGATAAGGTCAATTTACCCTTACCCAGCCCCTTCATCTCATCGAACATTGACTCCATCTCTGCTAACTGTTGTGCGATGTTGCGTGCGTAATGGAATAACTCTTGGCCTGCAACTGTGAGGAATATCTTCTTACCCATTTGCTCGAACAACGGCAGTCCGATATGACTTTCCAATTGTTTTATTTGCATCGACACAGCAGGTTGGGAAAGGTATAGTTCTTCGGCTGCGCGGGAGTAATTCAAGTGGCTAGCCACTTTCTCGAACACTTGTAACTGTCTTAATGTGAAGTGCAGCATGGCTGTAAGGGGTTCAGAGTAAAAATATGAGCGTTATATTAAACCATAAGCATTACTTATGGTTTTTATAAAAATAATTGACTATCGCTTATATAGCCAAACATCTATAGTTGCATCAGTAGCAAGTCGCTGTAGAAGTAAAAAGAAAATCAACGTTAATTTATTGGGAGAACACGTAATGGATCAATCGAATCGTTATGCAGATCTGAGCTTGAAAGAAGAAGATCTGATCAAGGGTGATAAACACATTCTGGTCGCTTACCACATGCAGCCAGCAACAGGTTACGGTTACTTGGAAGTTGCGGCGCACATCGCTGCTGAATCTTCAACGGGTACCAACGTAGAAGTTAGCACGACCGATGATTTCACCAAGGGTGTTGATGCTCTGGTTTACTTCATCGATGAAGCCAAAGGCATCATGAAGGTGGCTTACCCTAACGAATTGTTTGACCGTAACGTAACTGACGGCCGCGCAATGATTGTTTCTTTCCTGACATTGGCAATCGGTAACAACCAAGGTATGGGCGACGTTAAGCATCTGCAGATGCAAGACTTCTACGTGCCATGGTCTATGTTGCGTTTGTTCGACGGTCCATCACGTGACATCTCTGACATGTGGGACATCTTGGGTCGTCCACGTGTTAACGGTGGTTACATCTCCGGTACGATCATCAAGCCTAAATTGGGTCTGCGTCCTGAGCCATTTGCTAAGGCAGCTTACCAATTCTGGTTGGGCGGCGACTTCATCAAGAACGATGAGCCACAAGGTAACCAAACTTTCTGCCCAACTAAGAAAGTGATTCCATTGGTCTATGACTCAATGAAGCGCGCCATGGATGAAACAGGCGAAGCTAAATTGTTTTCTGCCAACATCACAGCGGATGACCACTACGAAATGTTGGCACGCGCTGACTACATTCTCGAAACATTCGGTCCAGATGCGAACAAAGTAGCATTCTTGGTTGACGGTTTCGTTGGCGGTCCAGGCATGATCACGACAGCACGTCGTCAGTATCCACAACAGTACTTGCACTATCACCGCGCAGGTCACGGCATGATCACTTCTCCTTCAGCAGTACGCGGTTACACAGCGTTCGTGTTGGCTAAGTTGTCACGTCTGCAAGGTGCTTCTGGTATCCACGTAGGTACGATGGGTTACGGCAAGATGGAAGGTGGCGCAGATGATCGCAATATCGCTTACATGATTGAGCGTGATTCAGCTACAGGTCCTTACTTCCATCAAGAATGGCACGGCATGAAGCCAACCACTCCTATCATCTCTGGTGGTATGAATGCCTTGCGTTTGCCAGGCTTCTTCGAAAATCTGGGTCACGGTAACGTGATCAACACATCCGGTGGCGGTTCATACGGTCACATCGACTCTCCAGCAGCTGGCGCGATTTCTCTGCGTCAATCATACGAGTGCTGGAAGTCTGGTGCGGATCCTATCGAATTTGCGAAAGAGCACAAAGAATTTGCTCGCGCATTCGAATCGTTCCCTAAGGACGCGGACAAGATTTTCCCAGGCTGGCGCGAAAAGTTGGGCGTACACAAGTAAGTTTGTTGTAGATGCAAGCAACGAAGTGAAAACTCGCCCCCACTTGTTGGGGGCGTTTTTTTGACTTCGGCCGACCGCAAGCGGTCTTAACATGCCAAGGCATGTTAGCCTACGCCGCAACAAGCCGCTGCGCGGCGTGTTGTCCAAATTTGAAAGGCAATAAACATGAATAGCAAAGATCAATACAAAGTAAGCAGCGAACCTTTCTATCAAGCACAGGGCGATGAAGTAACGCTCTATGAAGCGGCCTATGCAGCACGCTTGCCAGTGATGGTTAAAGGCCCAACAGGTTGCGGAAAATCACGTTTCGTAGAATACATGGCGTGGAAGTTGAACAAGCCGTTGATCACCGTAGCATGTAACGAAGATATGACGGCCAGCGATTTGGTTGGCCGCTATTTGTTAGATGCAAACGGCACACGTTGGTTAGATGGCCCACTCACGACAGCCGCACGCATCGGTGCGATTTGCTACCTTGATGAGATTGTGGAAGCGCGTCAGGACACGACCGTCGTTATCCACCCATTGACTGATCACCGTCGCACTTTGCCATTGGATAAAAAGGGTGAGTTAATCAAAGCGCACCCCGATTTTCAACTGGTGATCTCATACAACCCTGGCTATCAGAGTTTGATGAAGGATCTGAAACAATCGACTAAGCAGCGTTTTACCGCATTCGACTTTGACTATCCGACCAATGCGACCGAGACTGAGATCTTGAGCAAAGAGACTGGCATCGAGAAGGAATTGGCAGCTAAGCTGGTCAAGATTGGTCAAGCGGCGCGTAATCTTAAAGGACATGGTTTGGATGAAGGCATCTCTACACGTCTGTTGGTATACGCTGCAACCTTGATCAAAGGTGGTGTGGCTGCCAAGGCTGCCTGCCGTATGGCCTTGGTGCGGCCAATCACAGACGATAAGGACATCCGCGACACATTGGATCACGCAATCGACGCGACATTCGCATAAGGTGAGCTACTACGTAAAGACACGTGGACTGAGGGAATAAGAACATGGAAATGGTAACCATACCCCCCGAACTTGAAGGCTACTGGAAAGAGCTGGATTGCGGTTTTCCGCGCGTGCAGCCTGTCTTCGAAGATTGCATGAAGGAAGCGCTGAAAACACTCAGTAATGATGGTCTCAACGCATACATTGAATATGCGCGCTTCCTAGGCAAGATGGGGCGGGGAGCTGAACCCATTTTGATATTCTTGGAAGAGTGGCCAGGTATCGCCAAGATACTCGGGGAAAAATCATTGCCGGCAGTGATCGAGTGTGTACGTAGAATGTACAAGTCGCCAAATGGCAAGGCTATCACACCCTTCTTGCAATCTTTACCTAGCGTAGCACGCAGGTTGCCTACCAGAGATCAGTTGCAGGAATATCTGACACTATTGTTGGAATTCATGGAGAGCACCACGGGTTCAGTGCATGGGATTCATCAAACTTTCCCTAGCCCGGGCTTACCTGAGATGTTCAAGCAGATTCCAGTGTTGCTGGGTCAGTTGTCGTTGGCTGGACTAAAAGCTTGGGTGGAATATGGCGTACGCTATTACGGCGATCACCCAGAACGTCAGATCGACTATTTTAGTTTGCAATCGGCTGATAGCCGCGCGGTGTTACAACGTGAGCGTCACGGCACATTGTTAATGGATAACGAACGCAAGCTGGATATGTATTTGCGTAGTTTATGGCAAGAAGAAGATTTACTCATTCCTTATTCCAATGCCTACGATGAGTTGCGTAAACCGATTCCTTATTACGACAAGCTCGGGATAAGAATTCCCGATGTGTATGACGATGAGCGGGGCGTGATAGGGCTGGATCGTTACCGTGCGGCGTTATCACACATCGTTGCCCATAGACGGTGGACGCAAGCGATACACGCAGATAATTTCAGTCCATTTCAACGCATGGCAATTGAGTTCTTTGAAGATAGTCGCGTCGAATATTTGGCGATGCGCGAGTATCCTGGATTACGTCGCATCTATTTGGCATTACATCCAACACCTGCTGAAGAGGCATGCGATCCGGAGAAGGAATCAGGCGTGCGCCATCGCTTGGCTATGTTGTCGCGAGCATTGCTTGATGAACAGCATCCCTATAAGAACGCACATATTGTGGAATATGCACAACGCTTTCATGCATTGATGCAACAAGGTGAATCCAGCTTGCAAGAGATGGCTGACTTGGCTATATCTTTTGTTGCAAAGACGCGCCGCCAGAGCGATCAGCTCCCTAAGACGCACTTCAAAGACACGGTTATCGATTATCGCGATGACAATCGTCACATGTGGCTGTTCTATGAAGATAGCGATGATGAAGAAATGTTCGACGAAAAGCGTCAGCAAGCGGCACAAGAGTTGCCGCAAGGTTTGCCTCCTCGTCACTACCATGAGTGGGATTACAACAATCAGAGCTATCGTCCAGATTGGGTGAGTGTCTACGAAAGTCTGCACCCTAAAGGTAAGGCATCAGACATCGATAAGTTGCTGGAAAAACATTCAGCACTCGCCAAGCGTCTTAAGAAGATGTTGGACATGCTCAAGCCTCAGGACAAGGTGCGCATTCGCTATCAGGAAGAGGGTAGTGAGCTTGATCTGGATGTTGCATTGCGTTCCTTGATCGACTTCAAAGGTGGATCTGCACCCGACCCTCGCATCAATATGAGTCATAAGAATGATGGCCGTAATATTGCGGTGATGGTGTTGTTGGACTTGTCGCATTCCTTAAATGAAAAAGCATCTGGCAGCAATCAGACCATCCTTGAGTTGAGTCAAGAAGCGGTCTCACTGCTCGCATGGGCGGTAGAGAAGTTGGGTGACCCATTTGCAATCGCGGGTTTCCATTCCAACACCCGACACGATGTCCGATATATGCACATCAAGGGCTATAGCGAGCACTGGGATGACGAAGTGAAGGGTAGATTGGCCGCGATGGAGGCAAGCTATTCGACCCGTATGGGAGCTGCGATGCGCCATGCAGCACACTACTTAGAACAGCAACAGGCGGATAAGAAATTGATGCTGATTTTGACTGACGGAGAACCTGCGGATATCGACACCAAAGATGGACGCATCCTCATCGAAGATGCGCGTATGGCGGTGAAGGAGTTAGATCAACAAGGCATCTACAGTTACTGCATCAATTTAGATCCTAAGGCCGATGAATACGTGTCGGATATTTTTGGCAAGCAATACACCATCATCGACAAGGTAGCGCAATTGCCTGAAAAACTGCCAGAATTGTTCATTTCATTGACTAAATAGTCATAGAGAGCAAGTCCGAAAAGCGGTAGAATCATGCGTTATTGAAGTTTTTGCAGCGAATTTTAAATAAAACGAGGAGAGAACATGAGCAAGAGCCTGATCCAATTCATCATCGAAGAACAACGCGCCATTCCTAATGCCAGTGGTGATTTCACCGGTTTATTGAATGATGTTATCTCAGCATGTAAACAGATCGCGCACGACGTAAATAAAGGCGCACTGATCGGTGTTCTGGGCAGCGCGGGTAGCGAGAACGTACAAGGCGAGACACAGAAGAAACTCGACATCATTACCAATGAAGTGTTTATCAAGTCCACAGAGTGGGGCGGTCATTTGGCTGCGATGGCTTCTGAAGAAATGGATGATATCTACCATATCCCTAAGCAATACCCGCGCGGCAAATACCTGATCACCTTCGATCCATTGGATGGCTCATCCAACATTGACGTGAACATCTCTGTCGGCACGATCTTCTCCATCTTGCGTTGCCCAGAAGGCGTTGAGATCCCTACTGCTGAAGACTTCTTGCAGCCAGGCACCAAGCAGGTTTGCGCAGGTTATGCACTGTACGGTCCTAACACTATGATGGTCATAACTACTGGGACTGGCGTGAACGGTTTTACATTGGATCGTGACGTAGGCGACTTCTTCCTGACTCACCCTAAGATGGAAATCCCTGCGGATACACAAGAGTTCGCGATCAACATGTCTAATCAGCGTTACTGGGAAGAGCCAGTACAGCGTTACGTCGACGAATGCATGAAGGGTAAGACAGGCACACGTGATAAGAACTTCAATATGCGTTGGGTTGCTTCCATGGTTGCAGAAGTTCACCGTATCCTGACTCGCGGCGGTATTTTCATGTACCCATTCGACAACAAGGAAGCGGGTAAAGCAGGTAAGTTGCGCCTGTTGTACGAAGCAAACCCTATGTCCTTTATCGTTGAACAAGCAGGTGGCGTATGTTCCACAGGCCGTGAACGCATCATGGAATTGAAGCCACAAGGTCTGCATCAGCGTGTGCCGGTCATCTTGGGTTCCAAGAACGAGGTTGATCGCGTCGTTAGCTACCACAAGGGTAAGTAAAAATGAGTGCTAAGCCGCTGGTATCCATCATCATGGGTAGTGCCAACGACTGGGAGGTCATGCAACAGTCTGCTCGTGCTTTGAAAGACTTTGGTATTGAGTATGACGCACGTGTGATCTCGGCACATCGTTCACCTGACTTATTGTTCGACTACATCAAAGAAGTCAGCGCACAAGGCGTGCAATGCTTCATCGCTGGTGCGGGCGGGGCAGCACACCTGGCTGGTGTGATAGCAGGCAAGACCACGCTGCCGGTATTAGGTGTGCCTATTCCTTCCAAGTATCTGAAGGGTATGGACTCGCTGTTATCCATCGTGCAGATGCCCAAGGGTATACCGGTTGCGACGTTTGCAATTGGTGAAGCCGGCGCGGCGAATGCGGGATTGTTCGCAGTGTCTATGTTGGCGGCGGGTGATATTAAAATCGCCGAGAAGTTGGTAGCCTACCGAAAGAAGCAGGCGGAGCAGATTGCGGCGACGAAGCTTCCTGAATTGCAGTAAACAATTAATATTGAAAATTGTGGCAAAGCAAAAGCGAGGTCACACCTCGCTTTTTTTGTAGTGAACAAAGGACAAAACATGAGTGCATTACACGAATCCAACCTGAAAAGTTTGAAGTTTCTGCATAGAGGGAAAGTGCGTGATCTGTATGAAGTCGATGCACAGCATCTGCTGATCGTACAAACAGATCGATTGTCCGCATTCGATGTGATTCTAGATGATCCTATACCGGGCAAGGGTGAGGTATTGACTGCCGTGTCGAACTTCTGGTTCGACAAATTGCAACATGTCATTCCAAATCACTTGAGCGGTATCGCGCCGGAATCGGTGGTGCAGGGTGAGGCAGAAAAGGCTCAGGTGCATGGCCGCGCCTTCGTGACTAAAAAGCTAAAACCCTTGCCTATAGAGGCGATCGTACGAGGTTATCTGGTAGGTTCGGGCTGGAAGGATTATCAGAAAACGGGTGCTGTCTGTGGCATCGCGTTGCCTGCAGGCTTGCGTGAGGCAGAGAAATTACCCGAGCCCTTATTCACTCCTTCTACCAAGGCGGCAGTGGGTGATCATGATGAGAACATCTCCTACGCTCAAGCAGTCGAGTTGTTGGGCAAGGAGATGGCTGAGAAGGTGCGTACGGCGACTCTGGCTTTGTATACCGAGGCAGCAAACTATGCGGCGACCCGTGGCATTATCATCGCAGATACAAAGTTTGAGTTCGGCGTGGACGAGACTGGCAAACTCTATTTGATCGATGAGGCGCTGACACCAGACTCTTCACGCTTTTGGCCAGCAGACCAATATCAAGTTGGTAGCAATCCTCCTAGCTTTGACAAACAGTTCGTGCGCGATTGGCTGGAGTCATCAGGTTGGAACAAGAAGGCGCCAGCGCCACGTATCCCGCAAGAGGTGTTGGAAAAGACTGCGGCGAAATACCGTGAAGCACAACAGCGCTTGATCGGCTGATGGTAGCGCCACTACAACTTATAGAGGGGTTTGCGAGGTTTCGCAGGAATCATTTTTCCAGCGAAGACGCGATGTATCGCAATCTTGTCGAAAACGGCCAGACACCCAAAGTGCTCATCGTCGGCTGCTGCGACTCGCGGGTTGACCCTGCGTTGATATTCGATTGTGCACCAGGTGATCTGTTCGTTATCCGCAATGTGGCCAATCTGGTGCCGCCAGCTGAGGATAGGGTAGGGCATCACGGTACGACAGCAGCGCTGGAGTATGGTGTGCGAAACTTAGGGGTATCCCACATCGTAGTACTGGGTCATGCACAATGCGGTGGCATACGAAACCTGATGCAGGCTGAAGGCTTAAGTCAAGCAGACTCATTCATAGACGATTGGATGAAGCTGGTAGAGACTGCGCGAACCAGTGTTATGCAAGAAATGCCGGAAGCAAGCAAAGAGCAGCAGCAGCGTGCATGCGAGCAACAGGCCATCCTAGTGTCATTAAAGAATCTGCAGACTTTTTCATGGATCAGTGAAGGAGTCGCTCAAGGTAGCCTGACATTGCACGGTTGGTACTTCGATATCGACGATGGACAGCTAATGGGCTATGACGAAGAGACGCAGTGCTTTCTTAAACTATGATCACTTGCCTGTGAGTAATTTGTAGCGGGCTTTGTCAGCGTCGTAACGTGCTTCCAAAGCACTTCTTTCGGCATTGATTGCATTGTTCTCTTTGTTCAATTTGTCCACAGTTACTTGGGCATCATCAATATCATCTTTCAGAAATGCTGGAACAGGTCTGCCGGCTTTGGTTTGCACTGCAGCCTTGGCTTTTAGCGTCTCTAGATTTTTGACCGCCTCGATCAATTGCTTGCTTGAAATTTGGCCGCGCGCATCAACCTGTTGCAAATTGCGCACTTTTGCTATGTCGATTTCTTTAACGTTGCTATAGGTATTAAGCAATGAACTGTCATGCAGTTTAAGGTCACGCTCAATTTGAAGATCAGCCTTATGTTGTGCCTCGACTGCTTCTTTAGCGCGGTGCTCTTCTGGGGTGAGTACATCTGTTGTATTAACGATACGCCCATTCTTACTTAGCTCTGAACGATCCTTGTTTGCAAACTCCGCAGGAATTGTCTCCCCATAGTGGGTGACCCCTCTGTCGTCTACCCATTTGTAGAGTTTTGCTTCCGCACTTGCGGAGAATAGGCCGCTGATCAAAAGCAAGATAAGAATTTTAGGATTGTGCATTTTGGACTCCGTATTGATCACGATATTGCTGAGTTGCATTAAGGTTCTGGGTCATTTCAGCTTCGCCCTGTAGAAAACCTAACAAATCATCCAGTGTGGCGATGGCAATCACAGGGACGCCATAACTTTTTTGTACTTCTTGCACGGCGGAAAGTTCAGCTAAGCCACGCTCCATTCTGTCCAAGGCAATGACCACAGCGCACGGTTCGGCACCTGCATTACGAATTAGTTCTATGGACTCGCGCACTGATGTCCCTGCAGAGATCACGTCATCTATGATTAGAACACGTCCTTGTAACTTTGCACCTACTATGGTCCCACCCTCGCCATGGTCTTTTGCCTCCTTGCGATTGTACGCATAGGGTACGTTACGGCCCTGTTCTGCCAATGCGATGGCAGTACCGGCGGCTAAAGGGATGCCCTTATAAGCAGGCCCGAACAACATGTCGAAAGGTAGTTCGGATGACAGGATAGCTTGCGCATAAAATTGCGTTAGCTTGTGCAATGAAGCGCCGTCGTTGAACAGGCCAGCATTGAAAAAATAAGGTGACAGCCTACCAGCCTTGGTTTGAAACTCACCAAAGCAAAGTACTTTCTGCTGTACGGCGAAGCGAATGAAGTCGAGTCGGAAATTAAACATGGCACTGAATGTATGAGAAAAGACTGTGGCCATTATAATAGCGAGTCCGAAAACCTCTAAGAATTTCATGCGTATCATCTCTATAAATTTGAACGGAATCCGCTCTGCCACGACTAAGGGGCTTTTCGAGTGGCTGGCACGACAAGATGCAGATGTAGTCTGTTTGCAGGAGCTTAAAGCTCAAGCCGCAGACATGACTGCGCAGATGCTATCCCCCTTGGGTTACCACGGAAACTTCCATTACGCGGAAAAGAAGGGTTATAGCGGGGTCGGCATATACAGCCGGACCAAGCCAGATCATGTTGAGATTGGGTTGGGTATAAACGAGTTTGATGCAGAGGGTCGTTATATCCGTGCAGACTACGGTGATTACAGCGTGGTTTCGCTGTATCTGCCATCCGGTTCCAGTGGTGAAGAGCGTCAGACAGTCAAATTCAAGTTCATGGAGGCATTCCTGCCCACCTTAAATTCACTCCGCGCTAGTGGCAAAGAGGTCGTAATTTGTGGAGACTGGAACATCGCACACCAAGAAATCGATCTAAAGAACTGGCGTGGCAACAAGAAGAATTCTGGATTTTTGCCTGAGGAGCGTGCTTGGCTAAGCAGGCTGTTCGATGAGATGGGTTATGTGGATGTGTTTCGCAAGTTATATCCAGATTTGGAAGCTTATACTTGGTGGTCGAACCGAGGGCAGGCATGGGCTAAAGACGTGGGTTGGCGTATCGACTATCAAATTGCGACACCTGTGATCGCGCAAAAGGCGCAATCAGCAAGCATCTACAAGGCCGAAAGATTCTCCGACCATGCGCCGCTCATCATCGACTATAAAGATTAACTCTGTAACCAGGGTAGTCCAGCAGCGCGCCAACCATTAGATACATTGCGATGCTTAGAAGTACTCAGGTCGCCTTCAAAACCTTCGAGTATGTTGTAGCAGCTGGTGTATCCAGCTTGGCTAGCCGCAACTGCGGCAGCATGGGAGCGACCACCGCTACGGCATATAAACAATACCAACGCCTCGTTCTCGACTTGTTGTTCAAAATGAGGCAAAAAGTGAGGATTAGCTTTCATGCCAGGATAGGTCATCCATTCGATTTCAATGGCACCCTCGATGCGGCCAACCCAGTCGAGTTCGGCACGTGTACGCACATCGACGAGCTTAGCGCCGGGGGCTGATTGCAATATCTCATAAGCCTCTTTAGGGGTAAGAGAACCTTGATAAGGAAAATTGGCTTCTTTGGCACGTTGCTGTGCTGTTTCTAGTATGGCTGTAATCATGGCGACCTCTTAGGGATTCTTTTATCAGTAAAGCGCAGGTGTTATGCTGTGCGGCTGATTTACATACTAGCGCATTAAAGATGAAAAATCACAGTCACTCGAATCATGATCACGCGCACACCCACAACCATAAGGTTGCCTTTGAGCCTGCACATCCCGAACGTTTTGAAGCAGCTAAACGTAGTACATGGGTGAGTATATTTATCAATTTGATTTTGACCTGCTTGCAAGTCGTGGGCGGTTTCTTTTCTCACTCACAAGCGTTGATGGCTGACGGGTTGCATTCCTTATCTGACCTGATGTCAGACATTCTCGTGCTGTTTGCGAATCGTCACGGCAATCGACACGCTGATGCAAATCATCCCTATGGACATGCACGGGTAGAGACCGCTGCAACATTGGTACTGGGTGTGTTCCTTGCTGCTTTGGGTGTGGGTTTGTTGGTAGTAGCCGCTATGCGATTGCAACATCCTGCTGCTTTGCATTCGGTTAATCCGGTAGCACTCGGTATAGCGGTTATTGCACTCCTAGCCAAAGAAGGTATGTTCCGTTACATGTTGGCTGTAGCTAAGCGAGTGCGGTCACAGATGCTGATTGCCAATGCATGGCATGCGCGCTCTGATGCAGCGTCATCTTTGGTTGTGGTAGTTGGTGTGATAGGTAACCTGATGGGCTATACCTTCTTAGACTTAGTGGCGGCGGCAGTAGTCGGTGTGATGATTGGTCATATGGGTGGGAAGCTGGCCTTTGAGGCATTGGCAGAATTGATAGATACCGGTTTGGCACCAGAAGAAGTTGATGCGATTAGACAAACCTTGTTGAACACACCAGGCGTATTTAGCTTGCATGATTTACGTACACGCAAAATGGCTGATAATGCTTTGGTGGATGCTCACGTCATTGTTGATCCCAAGGTGAGTGTGTCAGAAGGCCACTATATTGCCGAGGCAGCCCGCGCAGCAGTGCTCAAGGCGCATCACGTGCTCGATGTGATGGTACACATAGATCCAGAGGATGATAGGCAGGCAAAGCCCAATGCGCATTTGCCCAACAGATTGGATCTGGTTCAACGTCTGTCCAAAGG
This sequence comes from uncultured beta proteobacterium, assembly GCA_963740305.1. Lineage (GTDB taxonomy): Bacteria > Pseudomonadota > Gammaproteobacteria > Burkholderiales > Gallionellaceae > Gallionella. The sequence continues at coordinate 133,324 of CAVUDR010000001.1, forward strand.
ATTGAGTAGGGATGATCTACAGCAACATCGACTAGTGTTCCACTATTTGGATGGTAAGGTAGATGCAGAGATATATTTGGGGGGGAGCCAGCAAGAAGCAGAATCATTACAGCAGCAGTGCGTGGAATTTATTAAAGCAGACGAGATATTCCGCAGCATCTTGGTGATGAGATACGCCGCACCAAAATGATGCATAAAAGCCAAATCGCGCATTTTTTTAGTGCAAAGATTTGCTTCGCCAGTGCACTGCCTTATGGCAGAATGCGCGATTGTTGGATGGAAAAACTGCTGGCATGGTTACTGCTTAAGATTAGGGCAGGATATTCCTACAAATTATTTTTAGATTTTTCTTAGGGAGAGTGTGATGGCGATGACGGCTAAAGATGTATTGCAGTTGATTAAAGATCGCGATGTTAAGTTCGTCGATTTTCGTTTTACCGATACACGCGGTAAAGAACACCACGTAGGCGTACCTGCCAAATACGTGTTCATGGACAAGTTCGAAGATGGACACGCATTCGACGGTTCATCTATTGCGGGTTGGAAGGGTATCCAAGCATCCGATATGTTGTTGATGCCACAAGCTGATACTGCTTACATCGACCCATTTATGGACGAAGTAACATTAGTTATTACGTGCGATGTGGTTGATCCAACTGATGGCAAGGGCTACGATCGTGATCCACGCTCCATCGCTAAGCGTGCTGAAGCATATTTGCAATCAACAGGTATCGGCGACACAGCTTTCTTTGGTCCAGAACCAGAATTCTTCATCTTCGATTCGGTGCAATGGAGCATCGATATGTCCGGTTGCATGAGCAAGATCAACTCCGAAGAAGCGGCTTGGTCTACCGGCGACAAGATCGATGGCGGTAACACTGGACATCGTCCAACAGTTAAAGGCGGTTACTTCCCAGTTCCTCCAGTCGATAGCTTGAATGACATCCGTGCTGCGATGTGCTTGGCCTTGGAAGATATCGGCATCGAAGTTGAAGTGCATCACCACGAAGTGGCGAATGCGGGTCAGTGTGAGATTGGCACCAAGTTCAACACATTGGTACGTCGCGCTGACCAGACGCAAGCGTTGAAATACGTTGTGTTCAACGTTGCGCATCAATACGGTAAGACGGCGACTTTCATGCCTAAGCCTATCGTTGGCGACAACGGTTCCGGTATGCACGTTCACCAATCCATCTGGAAAGACGGCAAGAACTCCTTCGCGGGTAATGGTTACGCAGGCTTGTCTGAAACTGCTCTGTACTACATCGGCGGTATCATCAAGCATGCTAAGGCATTGAACGCGATCACCAATCCAGGGACGAACTCCTACAAGCGTCTGGTTCCTCACTACGAGGCACCTACAAAGTTGGCTTACTCTGCTAAGAATCGTTCCGCATCGATTCGCATCCCTCACGTTGCGAGCGATAAGGCACGCCGTATCGAGACACGTTTCCCTGATCCATCTGCCAATCCATACCTGTGCTTCTCTGCACTGATGATGGCTGGTCTGGATGGTATTCAAAACAAGATTCACCCTGGCGATCCAGCAGATAAGAACTTGTATGATCTGCCACCAGAAGAAGATGCAAAGATTCCAACAGTATGTACATCTTTGGACGAAGCGCTGCATGCTTTGGACAAAGACCGCGAGTTCCTGACTCGTGGCGGCGTGTTCTCTAACGACTTCATCGATGCTTACATCACCTTGAAGATGGAAGAAGTGACACGTATGCGCATGACGACTCATCCAGTAGAGTTCGATATGTACTACAGCCTGTAATCAAGGTTGAAGGTGTAAAGATGAACGGGGCGCAAGCCCCGTTTTTCATTGCTACGGAACTGTAAAGCAATTGTCGCAGTCAGATGCTTCACCTATACTCACAAAATATTCGATCGCAGGGAACCATTATGAAGATTAGATATTTGCTCGCCATGATTTTTTTATCTCCGCTGGTGGCACATGCAGAGTTGTATAAAGCAATAGATGCTGATGGTCATGTCACATATTCAAGCTCGCCGATCAAAGGCAGCAAGAAGCTCAATCTGGAGCCTTTACCTACCATGGTGCCGTTGGCTAAAACGCGCAGTCCTGCCAATTTTCCAAGAGTGGATGAAGAGACACAAAAGGGACGTGACGACACGCGTAGAAAGATACTGCTCGATGAGTTGGCGGCTGAGCAGAAGTTACTCGAGACAGCCAAGGCAAATCTGGGGGAAGCTAAAGATCAGAATCGTGGTGTATTCGTGACTAATGGTAAGGCCCATGTTAACGAAGCACGCGCTCAAGAGTATGAGGCTGAGGTTGCAAAACAGAGTGATGATGTCAGCATGCACCAAAAAAACATCGACGCATTAAACGCTGAATTATCAAAATTACAGTAGGCCTACATCTGGCATGGTTCATGCTTTATAAATTTCATGATACCCATGACAGATGCTCCCATCCTTAGCCTAGAATATCTCTCCACAGCAGTATTGCTGCTGGATGTGGATCTACGCATCGCCTATCTTAATCCTGCAGCTGAGGACTTGTTCGAAGTCGGCAGCAAGAACCTCATCGGGCTGACCGTGCAGCAAGTATTTGTGCACACAGACCAACTTGCCAGCGCGATGCAACAAGCGGTTGCCAGTAATGCTAGCTATATAGAACACGATATGATCTTGGGTACGCATGCGCATGGCAAGCTACACCTGCGCTGCGCGGCAACGCCACTACAATTTGAACAACCCGGTTTGATGTTGGAGTTCCATCTTATAGATCGCACGCTCAAGCTTGCACGCGAAGAGCAGATGCTAGATCAAACACAGGCCAACCGTTTGTTACTGCGTAATCTGGCACACGAAATCAAGAATCCTTTGGGTGGTATACGCGGTGCGGCACAGTTATTAGAGCAGGAACTGGAGAAGCCAGGCTTGCGTGAATACACACAAGTCATCATTCAGGAGGCAGACCGCTTGCGCAGTTTGATGGAGAAACTGCTCACACCTCAGAGTGGCACGCGACATAGTGCAGTCAATATCCATGAAGTGTTGGAGCGTGTTCGCAGTGTCGTTCTCGCTGAACTACCAGAAGGCCTGCAGATAAAGCGCGACTATGATCTGAGCTTGCCCGACTTGATAGGCGACAAGGAGCAATTGATCCAAGTGATGCTCAATATCGTGCGTAACGCGACGCAGGCGATGCATGGTAAGGGGCGCATCATCTTGCGTACCCGCATCGCGCGTAAGATCACCTTGATACGCCGTCGACACAGACTCGCGATATTGGTGCAGATCATCGATAACGGACCTGGCATACCAGCAGAGCTGCGCGACAAAATATTCTATCCTTTGGTGTCAGGTAATGAGGATGGCCATGGCTTGGGGTTGACACTGGCCCAGGACTTCGTCAGCCAGCATCACGGCAGCATAGAGTTCGAAAGTGAGCCCGGCAAAACATGTTTTAGCATAATGTTGCCTATACCGAATTAACCCCTGTTAGCAGATTTGAGGAATACATGAAACCTGTTTGGATCATAGATGATGATCGTTCTATACGTTGGGTGTTGGAGAAGTCATTAGCGCGTGCAGACATCGAGTTCAAGAGCTTTGCGACAGCAGATGATGCTTTACGTGCGCTTAGTACAGAGATACCGCAGGTGGTCGTCAGTGACATCCGTATGCCGGGTAGTAGCGGCTTGAATTTTTTGCAAGTGTTGCATGAACGACATCCTTTGATACCCGTCATCATCATGACGGCGTATTCGGACTTGGAAAGTGCTGTGGCGGCATTTCAGGGCGGGGCATTTGAGTATCTACCCAAGCCTTTCGATATTAACCATGCTGTCGAATTGATAGGTCGTGCACTGGAGCAAAGTAAACGCAAGTCTAGCGAGGATGTGCCGCAGGAAGTCGCGGCGGACATCTTGGGCCAGGCACCTGCCATGCAGGAAGTATTTCGTGCCATCGGCCGTTTGTCGCAATCTCACGCCACTGTGTTGATCAATGGTGAATCTGGTACCGGTAAAGAATTAGTCGCCCGTGCGCTACACAGACATAGCTTGCGTGCTGACAAAATGTTCGTGGCAATCAATACCGCAGCCATCCCTAAAGACTTATTGGAGTCTGAACTGTTTGGGCATGAGCGCGGCGCTTTCACGGGTGCTGCGACGATGCGCCGAGGTCGCTTTGAGCAGGCTGAAGGCGGCACGCTGTTCCTGGATGAGATCGGTGACATGCCTTCGGAATTGCAAACACGTTTGTTGCGCGTATTGTCCGATGGCAATTTCTATCGTGTCGGTGGTCATTTACCCATCAAGGCCAATGTGCGCATCATCACAGCGACGCATCAGGATTTGGAAGAGCGCGTCAAACAGGGCTTGTTCCGTGAGGACTTGTTCCATCGTTTGAATGTCATTCGTTTGCGTCTGCCACCCTTGCGCGAACGGCGTGAAGACATCCCCTTGTTGGCAACCTACTTTCTACAGAAGAGCGCGCGTGAGTTAGCCGTCGAACAAAAGCAATTAAGTGCAGCCACACTCCAACATCTCGCTGCCCAAGATTTTCCGGGTAACGTCAGGCAACTGGAGAACTTGTGTCACTGGCTGATCGTGATGACGCCATCCAAGATTGTTGAAATTGCCGATCTACCACCTGAATGGCGTGGTGAAGGCTCTAAGTCGAAGGGTGGCGTTGAGGACTGGAGCATGGTGCTGGCGCAACATGCGGCGACAGTATTGCAACGCGGTGACGAGCGCATCATGGATACGTTGACTCAGCAGTTTGAAAGGGTATTGATTCTGCAAGCGTTGCAATTCACCCATGGCAGACGCATAGAAGCCGCAAATTTGTTGGGCTTAGGCCGTAATACCCTGACCCGCAAGATACAGGAACTGGGGCTTGAGCATCACGAGGAAGAATAAGGTTGAGAGCTTACAGTGACTTCAGCAGTTTGTCGTGTATGCCGCCGAAGCCGCCGTTACTCATCACTAGAATCTGATCGCCAGGTTTTGCAGCCGCCGTAATGGCTGCGATCAACTCACTCAGGTCGTTCATCACGACAGCCTTGTTACCCAGAGGGGCGAGCGCACCTTGCGCATCCCACCCCAGATTGCCCGCATAACAGAACACTAGATCGGCATCTTTCAAGCTCACGGGTAGGGCATCTTTCATCACCCCCAGCTTCATGGTGTTAGAGCGCGGTTCCAGCACTGCTAGGATGCGTGCTTGGCCTACCTTGCGACGTAGACCCGCAACCGTAGTGTCTATAGCCGTAGGATGGTGTGCGAAATCGTCATAGACGGTGATGTCATTGACTGTGCCACGCACTTCCATGCGTCGCTTCACATTCTTGAATTCGGAGAGCGCCACAAGACCTTGAGCGACAGGTACGCCCACATGCCTCGCTGCCGACAGCGCAGCCAGTGCATTCATACGGTTGTGCTCACCCATCAAATCCCATTGCAACTGACCTTGCACCTTCCCATTCAGCGACACTTGTTCTTGGTCATTGATGTTCCAGCCATCATCCGAACCGAATTTCTCGACTGGCGTCCAGCAACCGCGTTGGATAACTCGGTGCAAAGAATCCTCGCGGTCATTGCAGACCACCAAGCCCGTTCCAGGAACAGTACGCACCAGATGATGGAACTGAGTCTCTATGGCAGCGAGGTCGGCGAAGATGTCAGCGTGGTCGAATTCCAGATTGTTCAGGATCGCAGTGCGCGGATGGTAGTGCACGAACTTGGAGCGCTTGTCGAAAAAGGCGGTGTCGTATTCATCCGCTTCGATGACAAAAAATGGCGACTCGGTGATGCGCGCCGAGATGCCAAAATTCTGCGGCACACCGCCGATCAGGAAGCCGGGATTCAGCCCTGCGTATTCCAAGATCCAAGCTAGCATAGAGGTCGTGGTGGTCTTGCCGTGAGTACCCGCTACGCCTAACACCCACTTATCACGCAACAAGGTATCCGCCAGCCATTGCGGGCCAGAGACATAGGGTAGATTGCGGTTCAGTATCTCTTCCATCAAGGGATTGCCACGTGTCACCACATTGCCAATGACAAACACATCCGGATTTAGGTTAAGTTGTTCTACGCCGAATCCTTCGATGAGTTCTATGCCTTGAGCTTCAAGTTGAGTGCTCATAGGGGGGTAGACGTTCGCATCACAACCCGTGACGCGATAACCGGATTGTTGGGCGATGGCAGCGATGCCGCCCATGAAAGTACCGCAAATACCGAGGATGTGGATATGTTTGTTCATAAGAGCAGATGCTAGTCGTAAGGTTAGTCGTTAGATGGCGATGGCTTTTGGTGGGACTTAGGTTCTAAAGATAAAATAAACCGCACCCATCATACATAAACCTGCGTAGAGATAATCCATCTTCAAGGGTTGGTTCATATACAGCACTGCGAATGGCACAAAGATGGCCAATGTGATGACTTCTTGCAAGATCTTCAACTGTCCCAGATTCATTGCGGTGTAGCCGATGCGATTGGCAGGCACTTGCAATAGATACTCAAACAGAGCGATGCCCCAACTGACCAGCGCCGCGATATACCAAGGCGAAGTAGAAAGATTCTTCAGATGCCCATACCAAGCGAAGGTCATGAAGAGATTCGACACGGCAAGCATCAAAGCAGTGACCAAGACTGGGTTGGAAATGAGATTCATTGCAGATTAGATGTCCTCTGCCACCATCTTGATCGCGCCACACGGACACTCGGCCACGCACAGACCGCAGCCCTTGCAGTAATCGTATTTGAATTCGAAGCGATTTCCTGGGCCCAGCTTGGTCACCGCATTGTCTGGGCACACGCCGTAGCAGTTATCGCACTCGAAACAGTTGCCGCATGACAGGCAGCGCCGTGCCTCGAACAGTGCATTGGTTTCATTCAACCCACCCTGAACTTCATCAAAGCTGGTCTGGCGGCGGATGATGTCCAGCATCGGTCGCACAGTCTTGTGTGCGTCGGAGTAATACCAAGTATTGAGGTTCTTTGCCTCGGCGATCTCATGTTTGGGTTCAGCCTGGTAGCTTGTGCCACGTAGCCAGGCATCGATATGACGTGCAGCTTTCTTGCCGTGTCCGACCGCCACCGTTACGGTGCGCTCCGATGGCACCATGTCGCCTCCAGCAAAGATGCCCGATGCTCCGGTCATCATATTCGGCCCCACCTTGACCATGCCGTCCTTCACCTCCAGCCCAGGCACCTCATCTAGCAGCGACAGATCGACATCCTGTCCCAATGCTAGTACCACAGAATCAGCGGCCAGCGTCTCGAACTCACCAGTCGGTTGTGGATAACCGCTTTCGTCCAGCGCCATCTTTTCGATGGTGATCTCGCCTTCACCCGCCTGCTTGATAGTGGACAGCCATTTGACCATCACACCTTCCTGTAGCGCTTCTTCAACTTCAAAATCATGCGCAGGCATTTTGTCGCGCGTGCGGCGGTAGACGATGATGGCCTCGGTCGCGCCGAGTCGTTTGGCAGTGCGCGCTACATCGATGGCAGTATTGCCGCCGCCGTAGACCACAACCTTGCGTCCCAACATAGGCTTGTCTTCGCCTTCCATCGAGCGCAGCACCGAAACCGCATCTACGATCTTGGTCGCATCACCAGCTGGGATGTAGGTGCGTTTGCCAATATGGGCACCGACAGCGAGGAAGGCTGCATCGAATCCGCCGTCTTTCATGCTCTGTTGGATATTGGCGACCTTGGTGTCGTACTTCAGCACCACCCCGAGTGCGAGGATACGTTGTATCTCGGCATCCAGCGCTACACGCGGTAAACGATATTTTGGGATGCCAAAACGCATCATGCCGCCAGCCAAGGGACCCGCTTCTTGGATCTCGACCTGATGGCCCATGCGCGCCAGATGATAGGCTGCAGAAAGACCCGAAGGCCCTGCACCGACCACCAACACCTTCTTACCTGTAGCCGCAGCGGGAGCATCGAATTTCCAGCCCTGCTTGATCGCCTCGTCACCGAGGAAGCGCTCGACCGAATTGATGCCGACCGAGGTATCCAGCTGACCACGATTACATGCGCCTTCGCATGGGTGGTAACACACGCGTCCCATCACCGCAGGAAACGGATTGTCCTGTACCAACACGCGCCAAGCTTGCTCGTAGTCGCCGCTCTCGGCATGGAACAGCCAGCCTTGGATATTCTCACCTGCTGGGCAAGCGTTGTTGCAAGGCGGCAGACGGTCCAGATATACCGGACGCTCAGTACGCCAAGTGCCGGTCAGGTTCGTCAGCGAGGTACCCGGCTTGAGGGTGATGGCGAAAGGTTTACTCGACATGATTATTTTTCCTCTTCTTCCAGCAGGCCGTACTTGCGGATATTGCGGTCGGCGATCGCCTGCAGGTGCTGCACCATCTCGGGATGTGCATGTTTGCCGAACAGATGGGCGAAACGTTTTTGGGGTTTGAGATATTCCTCAATTGGCTGCTTGTTGCGGATCTTCAGCACACTGGTGACTTCACCGTGTTCTGCTTCGAACACAGGGAACATGCCAGTCTCTTTAACTAGCCGCGCCAGGCGAATGGTGTCGTGCGAGGCTGAGCCCCAACCGAGCGGGCAAGGCACGAAGATATGGATGTAACGTGCACCATGCATCTTCATCGCTTTGCGTACCTTGTACTCAAGGTCGCGCAGGTCGGCCACCGTGGCAGTGGCCACATAGGGGATGCCGTGCGCCATGGCGATCTCTGGCAAATTTTTGCCCTGACCGAATACGTTGCCAGGGTTAGGCCCGACCGGCATGGTCGTTGCCGTGCGTGCGGTCGGTGGCGTAGCGCTGGAGCGCTGCACCCCAGTGTTCATATAACCTTGGTTGTCGTAGCAGATATAGAGCACATCATCGTTGCGTTCGAACATGCCGGAAAGACAACCAAAGCCGATATCGGTCGTGCCACCATCACCGCCCTGCGCCACCACGCGTACCTCGCTACGGCCCTTCACCTTCATTGCGGCCGCGATACCGGTCGCCACCGCAGGTGCGTTGCCGAATAGGGAATGTATCCATGGCAATTGCCAGGACGACTCGGGGTAGGGCGTGGAGAACACCTCCAGACAACCGGTGGCATTGGCGGCGATCAACTGGCCGCTGCTCTCGGCCATCGCGGCGTCGATGGCATAGCGTGCACCGAGCGCTTCGCCGCAACCCTGACAGGCACGGTGCCCGGAGCTGATGGAATTACTGCGCTGTTCGCCGGCCTGTACACTGCGTTCATCCGGTTGCAGCAATCGATTGCCGACGGTGTAAGTGCCAGTCTGGTAGAACTTGACGGGTTGGAAGCTCATGGTTTTCTCCTCAACCGAACTTGGCCGAAACGATGCCTTTGTCGTACAGCATGTTCTCGGCGATTGGGCCGGAACGGCGTGTCTGCCGTTCCCGTTCCAGCTGTTTGTTGACCGCATCCCAATCCAGATCGAGGAAGGTGACGGGTTCCAGTTTTTCCTGTTCCGCTTCGAGGAACAGCTTACTCAGCGACGCTTTGGGGATGGAGCGACCGCCCAATCCGGCGATGGCGGTATAGCCTTTAAGTCCGGTACCGGTGACGGCCATGCGTACATCGGTAGCAACGATGCCGCCCATGCCGACCGCAAGACTTTTCTCGAGCACGACAAAGCGTTTGCAGTTGATCAGCGCGGCGCGCACTTCCTTCAGCGGGAAGGGGCGATAACTGATGATGCCCAACACGCCGATCTTGTGGCCCTGCTCACGCAGGTCGTCCACTGTGTCTTTGATCGTACCCAGCACTGAGCCCATTGCCACGATCATGGTCTCGGCGTCCTCGGCGCGATAGGTGCGTACCAGTCCACCACTGTCGCGCCCAAAGGTTGCTTTAAATTCGGCAGAGAGTTGCGGGATCAACTCCAGTGCCTGTAGCTGTTTGGCATGCGCCAAATACTTCACTTCCATGAACGCCTCGGGGCCAACCATTGCACCGATGGAAATCGGCTCTTTTGGGTCGAGTACCTGGCGCGGATCGAACGGCGGCAGGTAGGCATCCACCTGCTCCTGCGTCGGGATATCCACACGTTCGAAAGCATGGGTGAGGATGAAGCCGTCCATACACACCATGATGGGCATGGAGAGTTCTTCCGCTAGGCGGAAAGCCTGAATGTGTAAATCGACCGCTTCCTGATTGGTCTCGGCGAACAGTTGCATCCAGCCGGAGTCGCGTTGCGAGAGTGAATCGGAATGGTCATTCCAAATATTGATCGGTGCGCCGATGGCTCGATTTGCCACGGTCATTACGATGGGCAAGCCCAGCCCAGCCGCGTTATAGACCGCCTCCACCATGAACAGCAATCCTTGCGAGGCGGTCGCGGTATAGGAACGGGCGCCGGCGGCAGAGGAGCCGATCGCCACCGACATCGCGGCGAACTCACTCTCCACATTGATGAACTCGCAGGGGGTCAGTGATTCCGACTTCACCATCTCGCCCAGCGCTTCGACGATGTGCGTCTGCGGTGAAATCGGATAGGCGCAAATCACCTCAGGTCGGCATAGTGCGATGGCTTCGGCGACAGCCTTGCTACCTTCTATCTGCTTAAGCATGGTTGCGCTCCTCCATCTGTTCTTTCACCAGCGCATAGGCTTCATTTGCTGCCGCGATGTTGCCCTCCGCTACCTTGCCAGAGAACTTCTGCTTGATCGCCTTGATAACCGACTCGAGCTCGAACATCCCAGATAGTGCGGCAAAGCCAGCAATCAAAGGGACATTGGGAATAGGACGGCCGACATGCTTGAGGCCAAGTTCGGCGGCGGGCAGGGTACACAGGCGGGAATGGCCACGCTGGCTTACCAGTTCGCCTAAACCGAGCGTCTCAAAACTGTGCGCCGAGTTCAGTAGCACATAGCCCTCAGGTCTCAATCCTGCGAATACGTCGATCTGATGTAACAAGGTTGGGTCTTGGATGATGAGCGCATCCGGCTCCATGATGGGCTCGCGCAGACGAATCTCTTTATCATCAATGCGACAGAAAGCTACCACTGGTGCACCCGTGCGCTCAGAGCCGAAACTGGGGAAGGCCTGCGCATGGCGACCTTCTTCAAATGCAGCGACCGACAACATCTCTGTTGCCGTCACCACGCCTTGACCACCTCGTCCATGTACTCGAATCTGAAACATCTCTCGCTCCTTGCTACGTACCGTCAGCTTGGAATAGTACGCCTGTTTTGTTGCCGAAGTTCACTTGATACCGAGTAGCTCCACATCAAACACCAAAGTCGCGTTAGGTGGAATCACACCACCTGCACCACGCGCGCCGTAGCCCATGTTGGCGGGGATGATCAGGGTGCGCTGTCCGCCTACCTTCATGCCTGCAAAACCTTGGTCCCAGCCCTTGATGACATGGCCTGCGCCCAAGGGGAAATCGAAAGGCTGACCGCGATCGCGGGAGCTGTCGAACTTTTTGCCCTTATGGTCAGGTGCGCTTTCGTCATACAACCAACCTGTGTAGTGCACAGAAATATCCCGGCCTGGCGTAGCTTCTGCGCCTGTGCCTAGTCTGGTGTCGGTCTTGATGAATTCACTCATATCGTTAGTCTCCGTTAAACTTTGTGTAGGTGCTGCAGCTTGCTCTGTACAAGCTGTGGTTGCTAAAAGACTGGCCGATAAAAGTATCGCCAGAGGTAGTAGGGAAAAACGTTTCATGCAAATACTCCTATGATCTAAATTTGAGGTAGGGGCAGTCTCAGTCAATCGCCAACAATTCGACCTCGAACACCAGTGTCGCATTGGCAGGAATCACACCCCCCGCGCCACGGCGACCATAGCCCATCTCTGGTGGAATCGTCAGAGTACGCTGTCCGCCTACCTTCATGCCTTGCACGCCTGTGTCCCAACCCGAGATAACACGGCCCATGCCGAGCGGGAAAGCGAATGGCTCATTGCGGTCACGCGAGCTATCAAACTTAACGCCCTTGTTGCCATCAGCGTTCTTATCGAACAACCAGCCTGTGTAATGAACGGTGACGTGCTGACCGGCTTCCGCCTCTGTACCATCGCCGACCTTGGTGTCGACCATCACAGTCCTCACCACCTTCAACAGTTTCACGTCGAATACCAGCTTCGCATTAGGCGGGATGTCGTCGCCAGCACCGCTTGCGCCATAGCCCATTTCAGCAGGAATCACCAACGTGCGGAGACCCCCTTCTTTCATGCCCACTACGCCCTGATCCCAACCTTGAATGACGTGCCCTGCACCGAGCGGAAAGCTGAATGGGTCGTTACGGTCTAGCGAACTGTCGAATTTAGCCCCCTTGTTATCAGGTGCTGTTTCATCGAACAGCCAACCGGTGTAATGCACAACCACGTTTTGTCCAGCTTGCGCTTCCGCGCCTTCGCCTAGTTTGGTGTCGATTTTGATGAGGTCGGTCATTTTTCTCTTTCGGGTTAGTTGTTTAAGTTTATGTTAAATGTGCATGATTCCATGCTGGGTTGCGACGACAATCCAGCACAGCAAGAACCAGCACTTCGGAATCGCGAACCTGATAGTAGATTGCAAATGGAAAACGTTTGGAAAGTGCACGGTGATATTGTCCGAAGTACACCGCGTGGATGCCAGCATAAAGCAGTAAAGAGTCGATGTCGGAATACAGCGAATCGAGGAAATAGCTACCCAGCCCAGCTTGCTGTATTTCGTAGAAGCGGTATCCCTCGGTTAAATCACGGGATGCTGTATCAAGGATGCGCAATCTCATTTTAGAGCGTCGCGGATTTTGGCTTTCTCGGCTTCCCAATCACTGAATACAGCACTTCCATCCACAATCATTTGCTCACGTTGCGCCAACACATTCCCATGCCATGCAGGTGAGGGTACTTCCTCCGCATGACGGCATAAGTCATCCCATAAATACTCCATGGTGCGTAGCTTATCGGCGGTCGAGAGTTGATCTAATTGTGCAGTAATGTTCATGGTTAACCTCGTAAAGCGATGGATGCTGGCATGATAAACTGATTGCGGCTTGATACGTATTTCTGAAATTTAGTGGCGCGATTTTTAATTACGCTTACCTAAATTTGTCAAAGAATTTTAGGTTGGGTGGAGTGTAGTGATACCCAACAAAACTATCGATGGGTATCACGTCGCTCAACTCATCCTACGTTGGCTTAATCCATATTCGTAAAATAATTGAAGTCGAAGTAGTGCGGCTTATCCTTTACCCATTCTTTACCATACGTACAGTTTTCGCTCATAGGGATTCCAGTTAATGCTTTCCCGTTTGCATCCTTGAGTTCAGCAACAGATCCAAAGCGGACAGAATACGAGTTCTTGTCGAATGGGATTGCCATCCAAAAAGCTTCTGCATCCAATTCCGCCTCTACCTCCACGACATGCGTCTGCTTCAGATTGTATCTGCCGTTTAACGTCCCGTTCTTCTGGAACTTATTTCTAGCTTTAACGCTTATCGCGTACCTTTTACCATCCTTCTCTGCAAGAAGATCGGCAAAGGGATAATTCCGTCTTTTCGTATCATTAAGATGCAAAATTTTTTGAAAGCCATTATCAATTAGGGTTTTGAGGGCTATTAACTCGCCCAACTCACCTAAGGCTCTTTTCCGCATGGCTTCTTTTTTGCTGTTCACATCCCTTCCTTTATTTACAAGGTTAGTAACTCAGCACAGGTGCCAACCACCGCTCCGCTTCTTCCATCGTCCAGCCCTTGCGTTTGGCATAGCTGGCGACTTGTTCTTTGTCAACTTTGCCGCTGGCGAAATACTGTGATTGCGGGTGAGAGAAGTAGAAGCCCGAAACCGCTGCGGTGGGCAGCATGGCAAAGCTGTCGGTGATAGTGATACCCGCATTCAACGGGGCTTGCAGTAGCTCGAACAGCGGGCCTTTCTCGCTGTGCTCGGGGCAGGCGGGGTAGCCGGGGGCGGGACGGATGCCGCGATATTTCTCCGCGATGAGATCATCATTGCCTAAAGTTTCGTCAGACGCATAGCCCCAGAATTCACGGCGCACACGAGCATGTAGCAATTCAGCAAAGGCTTCGGCAAGGCGGTCGGCGAGTGCTTTGAGCATGATGGCGTTGTAGTCGTCGTGCTGTGCTTCGAAACGTGCGACGTGCTCTTCTATGCCTATGCCTGCAGTGACGGCGAAGCCACCGATGTAGTCGGCTATGCCACTGGACTTAGGCGCGATGTAGTCGGCAAGGCAGTAGTTAGGAATGTCGGCAGGTTTTTTGGTTTGCTGGCGTAGATTGTGCCAAGTCATCGTGACCTTGTTACGTGTCTCATCGGTATAGATCTCGATGTCATCGCTGTTCACCGAGTTGGCTGGGAACAAGCCAAACACTGCATTCGCGGTGAGCCACTTCTCTGAGATGATCTGCTTCAACATGGTTTGCGCATCGGCGAATAATTTGGTCGCTTCTACACCTACCACTTCATCTTTCAAAATCTTCGGATATCGACCCGCCAGTTCCCATGCTTGGAAGAACGGTGTCCAGTCTATGTACTCGGCAATTAGCTCCAGTGGGTAGGCTGCCAGCTTTTGCACGCCGCTAAGCTGGGGCTTGGGTGGCGTGTAGTTTGCCCAGTCGGTTTTAAGACCATGTGCACGCGCTTCATCCAGATTCACGTAGACGGCTTTGCTCTTCTTGCTTTCGTGTTGCTCGCGCGCAGCTTGATATTCTGCTTTGAGGCCGGCGACATATTCATCGCGCAAGGTGTCGGATAGCAAGTTGCTGCACACACCCACGGCACGCGATGCGTCTGTAACATAGACGGTCTGACCGCTAGGGTAGTTAGGTTCTATCTTCACCGCAGTGTGTACGCGTGAGGTGGTTGCGCCGCCAATCAGCAGCGGTATCTTGAAGCCTTGACGTTCCATCTCTTTGGCCACGTGTGCCATCTCTTCGAGTGATGGCGTGATGAGACCGGACAGACCGATGATGTCGGCATTGTGTTCGCGTGCGGTGTCCAAGATCTGCTGGCAAGGCACCATCACACCCATGTTCACTACTTCAAAGTTGTTGCACTGCAACACCACGGTGACGATGTTTTTGCCAATGTCATGTACGTCGCCTTTGACAGTTGCCATGACGATCTTGCCCTTGGTGCTGGTGTCACCCGAACGCAGTTTTTCGGCTTCGATGTAAGGAATCAGATGCGCTACAGCTTGCTTCATCACGCGAGCGGATTTCACCACTTGCGGCAAGAACATCTTGCCCGCACCGAACAAGTCACCGACCACGTTCATACCATTCATCAACGGACCTTCGATGACTTCGACTGGGAACTTGGCTTGTAGTCTTGCCTCTTCGGTGTCCTCTACGATGTAGGTGGTGATGCCGCGCACCAGTGCGTGGGTGAGACGCTCTTGCACCGCACCTTTGCGCCATTCCAGATCTTCGACTTGTTCTTTGCCGCCACCTTTTACGTTCTCGGCGATCTTGACCAACTTTTCGCCCGCATCGGGATGGCGATTCAGCACCACGTCTTCGACCGCGTCGCGCAATTCGCGCGGAATATTTTCGTAAACGCCGAGCTGCCCCGCGTTGACGATGCCCATGTTCATGCCGGCTTTGATGGCGTGGTAGAGGAACACGGTGTGGATGGCTTCGCGCACGGGCTCGTTGCCACGGAAGCTAAACGACACGTTGGATACACCGCCGGAGATCTTCGCATAAGGAAGATTCTTGCGTATCCATGCGCAGGCCTCGATGAAGTCCACAGCGTAGTTGTTGTGCTCTTCGATACCTGTTGCGATGGCGAAGATGTTAGGGTCGAAGATGATGTCTTCAGGCGGGAAACCAACTTGCTGCACCAAGATGTCGTAGCTACGTTTGCAGATCTCGGTCTTGCGCGCGAAAGTGTCGGCCTGACCTGCTTCATCAAATGCCATGACTACTGCTGCCGCGCCGTACTTTCGCACTAATCGTGCTTGTTGGATGAATTTCTCTTCGCCTTCTTTGAGCGAGATGGAATTGACGATGGACTTGCCTTGTACACACTTCAGGCCTGCTTCAATGATCTCCCACTTCGAGGAGTCGATCATCAATGGCACGCGGCTGATGTCCGGTTCAGAGGCAATCAAATTGAGGTATTTAACCATCGCCGCTTTGCCATCCAGCATCGCCTCGTCCATGTTCACGTCTATGACTTGTGCGCCAGTTTCGACTTGCTGCTTGGCGACTTCCAAAGCTTCCTCGTACTGACCTTCAAGGACGAGGCGCTTGAACTTGGCAGAGCCGGTGACGTTGGCACGCTCACCCACGTTGACGAACAAAGAGTCGTCACCGATGTTGAATGGCTCCAGACCAGACAAGCGGCTGCGCTGCTCTATTTCTGGTAGCTTGCGCGGTGCGTAGTCTTTGACGGTCTCGGCGATGGCCTTGATGAAGGCGGGCGAGGTACCGCAGCAACCACCGATGATGTTGAGGAAGCCGCTTTCAGCCCAGCCTTTGATATGGCTAGCCATGTTCTCGGGTGTGTCGTCGTAGCCGGTCTCAGCCAGAGGATTGGGCAGACCCGCGTTAGGGTGTGCGGAGACATAGCAGTTGGCGACGCGGGACATCTCTTCGATGTACTGACGCAGCTCTTCCGCACCCAGCGCGCAGTTTAGGCCGATGGAGATTGGTTGGGCATGGGCTAGTGAGTTGTAGAAGGCTTCGGTTACCTGACCTGTCAGCGTACGCCCCGACGCGTCGGTGATTGTGCCGGAAATCATGATGGGCAGAGACGCACCGCGTTCTTCGAACACAGTTTGTACGGCGAAGATCGCCGCTTTGGCATTCAGTGTGTCGAAGATGGTCTCGATCAGGATCAAATCGGCGCCGCCATCCATCAGACCGTGCGTCGCGACGGAATAGTCCTCGACCAATTGGTCGAAGGAGATGTTGCGCGCAGCGGGGTCGTTCACATCCGGTGAGATCGTCGCAGTCTTGTCGGTAGGGCCCAATACGCCGGCTACGAAGCGCGGTCTGTCAGCCGTCGTGTAAGCATCACACGCCTCGCGTGCCACACGCGCACCCGCCACGTTAAGTTCATAGTTGAGTTCGGCCATGCCATAGGCTTTTAGCGTGGTCGCGTTCGCACCAAAGGTATTGGTTTCGATGATGTCCGCGCCCGCTTCCAGATATTCGCGATGTATCGCACTGATGACTTCGGGCTTGGTGATGACTAATAGATCGTTGTTGCCTTTGAGGTCGCGCGCGCTGTTTTTGAAACGTTCGCCGCGATAGTCCTGCTCAGTCAATTTATAGCGCTGGATCATGGTGCCCATTGCACCGTCCAAGATCAGGATGCGTTGCTTAAGGTGTGATTCGATATCGTGAGGAGTGTGTGTCATGGCATGCCGCTCAAAAAATGAGCGCGGATTTTACCATGAGCCCCAATCTAGGTCGCCCGCCACGTGAAGTGGGCATAAGGCGACAAAGATGAGGCCTGGGTCAGGCTTTGACGGACTTGAGCGCGGACTCGATACGTGAGCACAAGGTCTTTAGTATCTTGATGCGAGCGTAGTTTTTGTCATTGGCCTCGACGATGGTCCAAGGTGCGATTTCGGTACTGGTTCTGTCCACCATATCGCATACTGCAGCCTGGTAATCGTCCCACTTCTCGCGGTTGCGCCAATCATCGGGGGTGATCTTGAAGCGCTTGAAGCTGATCTCTTCGCGTTCTTTAAAGCGACGCAGTTGCTCATCTTTGGTGACGGTCAGCCAGAATTTGATGAGTACCGCGTTGTTGTCGACAAGTTGCTCTTCAAAGTCGTTGATCTCGCCATAGGCACGCATCCAATCGGCTTCTGAACAAAATTTTTCCACGCGCTCCACTAACACACGCCCATACCAAGAGCGGTCGAAAATGGCGAAGTGACCGACGCGGGGTACATGACGCCAAAAGCGCCATAGATAGGGCTGGGCGCGTTCTTCTTCAGTTGGCGCAGCCACAGGGATGATGCGGTAATGCCGTGCATCCAACGCGCCAGTGATGCGGCGTATCGCGCCGCCTTTACCCGCCGCATCAGAGCCTTCGAAGACAGCGATGACCGAGAGTCTTGCGTAGCGCGGATCGCGGGTGAGCAGATTCAACTTACCCTGATATTTTTCTAACTCGGTCGCAAAGCGCTTGGAGCTGAGCTGTTGCTTCATGTCGAGTTTGTCGAACAAATCGAGATTGTCGATAGCTGACTGCAAAGGTGGCACAGTCTCGGTGTGCGATTTGACCGTATGGTTTAGCCGTTTGCTCAATGCTTCTAACAATATCTTGCCGGTGCTCAAGTTGCGATAGCGAGCATCCGTGCCCTCTATCACCACCCAAGGAGCGCGCGCACTGCTGGTTTCGCGCAGAGTGTGCTCAGAGACTTTGCGGAATTTATCGTATTGCTTGTAGCGTTCCCAATCCGTCTCGGTCACGCGCCAACGGGTCTTGGGGTCTCTCTCCAGCGATTTGAGGCGTTTCTTCTGCGCGTCTTTGGAGAGGTGGAACCACAGCTTGATGATCACGGCGCCTTCGTTGCACAGCATGGACTCAAAGCGTTTGATGTCGTCTATGCTCTTGTCCAGTTGCGCGTTTTTGGTCTTACCCAATACCCGCTGCACGATCGGGGTGGTGTACCAAGAACCAAAGAAGACGCCTATTTTGCCTTTGGGAGGTAAGGCGCGCCAAAAGCGCCACATGGGTGGGTGCTGGCTTTCCTCGTCGCTGCGTTCCGACATCGCGTGCGCATGGATGTGTCTCGGGTCCATCCATTCGTTCAGCAAGTTGATGGTTTCGCCCTTGCCTGCGCCGTCTACGCCGCCAACCAAGATGATGACAGGAAATTTGGCTTTCTCGGCGAGGTCGAATTGTGCATTGAGGAGGGCTTCCCTGAGTGCGGGGACTTCCTTGTCGTAAGTGGCTTTGTCTACCTTGTGACCGATTTCTGCAGATTCGAACATGATCTACTCCCCCTCAGTAAAGCCTGACCTTTTGGTGCTATAGCAATTCAGGCGTGATAACGATTTTCAGCGTGGTCTGTGCATAGTCTTCTTTGACGCGCCGACTGAACCACCACAATGAACCTTTTTTGACGCTCAGGGAAGCCTCACCGCTGCCTAATAATTGGGCTGCGACTTCACCTAGCGTGGGTTGGTGGCCGACGATGAGTACTGTGCCTTCGGCGTTGGGCCAACGTGCAGCTTGCAACACAGCATGTGCAGAGGCACCCGGCGCGATAGTGGGGGCGAGTGTGTATTGTTCGGTTAGTGCAGCTACAGTCTGGCGTGTGCGGGTCGCTGGGCTGACCAAGATGCGCGACTCTGCTGGGAGATGCAGCTTGAGGAAGGCGGCGACTTTCTCGGCCTGCTTCTTGCCTTTGGCGGTCAATTCACGTGCCATATCGGGGCTGCCGTCTTCTGCTTCTGCATGTCGCCACAAGATGATATCCATTACTAGCCTCCAAATATTTCATTTCACGGCCAAGAATATACCGTATACACTGTTTGTTCCACATCAATTTTTTGAGGAACGATTATGAATGCTGAAATTACTAAAGCAGTCGCAGCAAAACCTGAGGTTGCGTCAGCCAAGCCTGTCAAGAAGCCTGCTGCAGCTAAAAAGGTTGCGAGCGCTAAACCAGTGAGTAAGGCTGTTGCTAAGCCCGCTGCTATAAAACCGGTGGCTAAATCTGCCAAGAAGCCAGTTGCTGGAAAATCTGCGACAGAGAAAAAGGTCAAAAAAGAAGCCAAGGTAAAAGTGGTGCGAGACAGTTTCACCATGCCCCAAGCTGAATATCAGAAGATCGCTGACATCAAAGCTGCTTGCCTCAAAACGGGGTTGCATGTGAAAAAGAGCGAGATCCTGCGTGCAGGCCTGCAAGCTCTTGCTGCCATGTCTGTGCCTCAGTTAAAAGTGGCCATCGAGAAATTAGACAAGATCGCTACGGGTCGTCCTAAAAAGCATTGATTTTCGACCCAGTCCGGCTCACTACACTAGGCCGGTTTGGGCGCAGCTTTGGGTTTAGGTTTCTTCGCTGTAACGGTGATGGGCTTCCCTGAAAGTATTTCAAGCAACTCGCTCTGCGCACATATCGGCGTGGCGCGAGTTGAACGTTTGAGTTTGTAACTTCCTTCACTATCCATGTCCCATGCTTGGCAGTTATCTTGCATGTAGATCTTTAGTCCTTCATCCAAAACACGCTTCTTAAGCTTCCTATCTAGTAGTGGGAAACACACCTCGATACGGCGGAAGAAGTTGCGATCCATCCAGTCTGCACTCGCCAGATAAACGTCATGAGCTAGGTCATTGCGGAAATAATAGATACGAGAGTGTTCAAGGAAGCGACCTATCACCGAGCGCACGCGAATATTCTCCGAAAGTCCTTTTACACCTGGGCGGAGTGCGCACACACCTCGGATGATGAGGTCTATCTTCACGCCTGCTTGTGAAGCCTGATATAGCGCGTCTATGGTCTCAGGTTCCAATAACGCATTCATCTTAGCGATGATGTGAGCACTTTTACCCTGTTTAGCAATTTCTGCCTCAGCACGTATGGCGCGCAGGACTTGGTCGTGCAAAGTGAAGGGTGATTGCCACAGGTGATGCAAAGTGCGCACCTTACCCAGGCTAGTGAGTTCGGCGAACACCTCATTTACATCAGCGCAAATCTCATCTTGGCAGGTGAATAGGCCGAAGTCGGTATACAACGTCGCGGTCTGTGGGTGATAGTTGCCCGTGCCTAAATGCACATAGCGTTGTAACTTGTGTTCTTCTCGGCGTACCACCATCAGCATCTTGGCATGGGTCTTGTGACCTACCACGCCGTACACCACATGCGCGCCCACTTGTTCTAGCTTGCCGGCCCAGTTGATGTTGGCTTCTTCGTCGAAGCGCGCCAGTAATTCCACCACCACGGTGACTTCTTTACCGCGCTTGGCGGCGGCGATCAGGGCCTCCATCAGGGCTGAATCCACGCCGGTGCGATACACCGTCTGCTTGATAGCCACGACCTTGGGGTCACTGGCGGCTTGCTGGATGAAATCAATCACCGGACGGAAAGACTGGAAAGGGTGGTGCAATAACACATCACCCTTACGTATCACTTTGAACATATCCGAACCCTTCTTCTGCAAGGTCGCTTGGACACTAGGCACGAAAGTAGGATATTTAAGATCGGAACGCGACACCATGCCAGGCACCTGCATCAATCGCACCAGATTTACTGGGCCGTGCACACGGAATACATCTTCGGTGGCCAGACCCAATTCCTTGAGTAGCATGGCCTCAATCTGTGGCGAGCAATCATCGGCGATCTCGAGTCGTACCGCGTCACCGAAATGACGCTGGGGCAATTCACCTTGCAAGCTAAGGCGCAGGTTTTTGACTTCCTCCTCATCAACAAACAGGTCGCTGTTGCGGGTCACACGGAACTGGAAGCAGCCCAGCACTTCCATGCCCATGAACAATTCGTTGACATGCGCATGGATGATGGAAGAGAGGAAGACGAAGCCATGTTCACAACCG
Organism: uncultured beta proteobacterium; assembly: GCA_963740305.1. Classification (GTDB taxonomy): domain Bacteria; phylum Pseudomonadota; class Gammaproteobacteria; order Burkholderiales; family Gallionellaceae; genus Gallionella. The sequence continues at coordinate 154,778 of CAVUDR010000001.1, forward strand.
CTGATTTCGGGCGGCATAGGAATGGTGCGAGGTAACACACGCGGTGCTTGCACGATGGCGCGTGCGGAGTTGCGGCCGAAGGCGTCCTTGCCTTGGAGTTCCACTGCGAAGTTGAGACTCTTATTGAGTACACGCGGGAAGGGGTGTGCAGGGTCCAGACCGATAGGGGTGAGGACAGGCATCACCTCTCGGAAGAAGAACTCACGCACCCAAGCCTTTTGAGCCTCGTTCCAATGCGTGCGGCGTAAGAAACGTATGCCTTCTTGTGCGAGCGCTGGTACCAGCGATTTGTTGAACAACTGATACTGGTGCGCGATCAACGGATGCGCTTGCTCATGAACAACTTTGAGGGCCTGTTTGGGCGTCATTCCATCCACACTGGCCGTATGTATACCGAGCTTGATTTGTTCTTTCAAGCCGGCAACGCGGATCTCGAAGAATTCGTCCATATTGCTGCTGACGATACACAGATATTTCAAGCGTTCTAGAAGTGGCAACGACGTATTTTCAACTTGAGCCAAGACGCGGCGATTGAATGCGAGTTGTCCTAGTTCACGATTGAGATAATTCTGCGGGGGAAAATGTTTGCCCAACTGATGCTTTCGATGTATTAATTTTGAGGTGGTACGTAGCCTTGAACTGCGTCCGTGTTGCCACCGAAGAAGTAGTTCTCCATCTGAGTCGCCAGATATTTGCGCGCCTGTAGATCAGCTAGATTCAAACGGTTCTCATTGACCAGCATGGTTTGATGTTTGATCCAACCTTGCCAAGCTTCTTTGGAGACACTTTCAAAAATACGCTGACCCAATGGACCTGGGTAAGGGAGACGATCCAGACCTTCCGCTTCGCGACCGAGTTTGATGCATTGAACCATTCTTGCCATGTTGAATTTCTCCGAGTTATTAATTATCCGCTGCAATTATGACATTCTGATGACGCTTGTGCGCGTGTAGTCCTGAAAGCCAGTAAATACACGGGGTGCGGCAATATGCCGCAGAGACAAAGACTAAAAATTCATTAAAATCCGGCCGCAATTTTAGACCGGAGAGAAATATGAAGTTGAAAAAATTATCAGTCTGCGTCGCTTTAGCAGGAATTTTGCCTGTGCATGCTGAGGAGGTTGCAACCCTACCTGCAGTCGATGTCACGGCGGAGCGCTTGCAGTCCTTGCCAGCCACTTTGGAATTACATCAACATGATCTTCTTAAGATGCGCCGTCAGACCAGCGATACAGCCAAGCTATTGGAAGGCCAGCCGGGTGTGAGTCTCTACGGTGCGGGTGGCGTATCCAGCATGCCAGCGCTGCACGGCATGGCGGATGACAGAGTGCGCGTCAAAGTCGACGGTATGGATCTGATCTCTTCGTGCGCAAATCATATGAATCCTCCACTGTCTTACCTCGCGCCGAGCGATGTGGGTGTGGTGGAGGTGATGGCCGGTATCGCGCCGGTGAGTATGGGCGGTGACAGTATCGCTGGAACGATACGTGTGGACAGCAGTAGGCCAGAGTTCGCTGCTCCGGGCACAGGGACATTGCTTAAGGGGCAGGCCGGTGTTTTCTATCGCAGCAACAATCAGGCACAGGGCGGCGACATCTCGGCCACCATCGCCAGCGAGAGTGTGTCCATGCGCTACAGCGGCAGCACGGTACGCGCGAAAAATTACAGAGCGGGTGCGGTATTCAAGCCGGGTGCGGCCATCGTGGGCTCGTTGAGCAATGCTTATGTGGCGGGCGATGAGGTCGGATCTACTGCGTATCAAGCCGAGAATCACAAACTCACGATTGCTGTGCGTCACGAGGAACAATTGCTGGAGTTGAAGTTGGGATTGCAACGCATCCCATATCAAGGCTTTCCTAATCAACGCATGGATATGAACGGTAATGACAGCCAGCAAATCAACCTGAGCTACAGCAACGTATACGCATGGGGTGCTTTGGAAGCGCGAGCGTATAACGAGCACACCCAGCACAGCATGCAGTTCCTAAACGATAAAACCTACTGGTACGGTGCGTTGTTGAATGTACCTGGCATGCCCATGAACACAGATGGCAAGAACACAGGCTTTGCAGTGAAAGCCGACGTGCCGCTCAACGATCGCGACTTGTTGCGCGTGGGTGCGGAGATGCAGCGTTACCGTTTGAACGATTGGTGGAATCCCTCAGCCAATTCTGGAATGATGATGGCACCAAATACCTTCTGGAACATCAGCAATGGCCAACGTGACCGTGCCGATGTTTATGCGGAATGGGAGGCGAGTTGGAGTCCGGCTTGGATGTCATTGTTCGGTGTACGCAGCGGTTCGGTAAAGTCAGATGCTGGGGTAGTGCAGGGTTACAGCCCTATGTATGCAGCGGCTGCGAACGCTTTTAATGCCCAGAACCATCAGCGTAGCGACAATAATATCGATGTCACCGCATCGGCTCGTTATACGCCAGATGCAAGCAAGTCTTTCGAAGCGGGCTATGCGATGAAGACGCGCTCGCCCAATCTGTATGAGCGTTATACATGGTCTAACAGCAATACCATGGTGATGAACATGAACAACTGGTATGGCGACGGTAATGGCTATGTTGGTAATCCCAACCTTAAGACTGAGGTCGCGCATACGCTGAGTGCGACCGCAAGCTTTCACGATGAGAGTAAGCAAGATTGGGAAGTAAAAGCGACGCCTTACTACACGCGCGTGAACAACTACATTGATGCGGTCGCCTGTCCTACCTGTCCTGCACGGGTCGATGGTTTCCTGAATCTGACGCTGGCGAACCAGAGTGCACGTATTTATGGTGCAGACCTTTCCAGCAACATCGCTTTGGTCAAAGAGAGTGGCTATGGCGAGTTCGAGCTTAAGTCGGCGCTGAATTACACCCAAGGTAAGAACCTGACCACGGGCGACAGTCTCTACAACATCATGCCGCTGAATGTGAAGTTGGCCTTGGAGCAACGACTGGGAGGATGGACGAATACAGTCGGGCTGACCTTGGTGGAACGCAAGTCCAATGTACAGGCGGTACGCAAAGAGTTGCAGACGGGTGGGTATAGCTTGCTTGATCTGAATAGCAGCTACGATTGGCAGCAAGTTCGCCTAGATATGGGCGTGCAGAACCTGTTCAATCGCTACTATGCATTGCCGTTAGGTGGTGCTTATATCGGACAGGGAGCAACCATGGGTACGGGTGTCGCTTATGGTCAATCTGTTCCAGGAATGGGGCGCTCCATTAATATGGCAGTCAGTGTGAAATTCTGAGTCTGTTGAGGTGTATCAATAGCCTCGCGATGCGGGGTTATTTGCTTTCTGAGAAGCTCTTGATGCGTACCTTCTTGCCAGTATCCAACAACTGGTAGTAGGGCATGACGGGTAGGGTTTCCTGGGAAGGGGAGATCACGGTGCGTTTGATCATGTTGTAGTACATGCGTATGTTTTCGACCAAGATCACCGCTTCCCCACCGCGTGCATAGCCGTGTTTGAGATTTTCGAAATGTTCTGGTTCGTTCAACTTGGGCATCCACTTTTTTACGTTCACCCAGCGGTCTGAGTCCAAACCCATGCGTTGTGTCAATACTCTGGCATCTTCAAGGTGGCCAAAGCCTTGGTTATAGGCAGCGAGTGCCATCCAGGTGCGGTCAGGCTCGGCGATGCGTAAGGGTAATCGGTCACGCAATGAAGCCAGATAGCGTGCACCCGCCAAGATGCTCTGACGCGGGTCTAAGCGGTCGCTCACATGCATTTGGTCAGCGGTATCTTCAGTCAGCATCATCATGCCACGCACATTGGTAAAAGAGGTTGCAAGCGGATCCCAGTGCGACTCTTGGTAGGCGAGGGCCGCAATCAATTGCCATTCCAGTCCTGTCCAGTGTGCAGCCTCTTCAAACATACTGCGATACTTGGGCAGATTATTTTCAATTTCGTCTATGAAAGCGGCAGAGTCAATCAGGGTCAGGCGTTTGTTGAAACCATAGTAGCGATCTATCAGTAGCGCTAATTTCCCATCCTTGCGGATTTGGTTGAAAAATTGTGTAGCGCGATCACGTAGTTCTGGGTCACTGTCCGGCGCGAAAGACCAAGCAAGTTCACTGGGAGGGGCAATAAAGAATGAGGCAGTGGACAGATTGTCGTGGAAGTTGCGTGCTAGGTCGTATTGTTCTTGATTAGCAAAGGTTACGTCCAGCGTACCCTCCGCAACTTCATCCAATAAACCATCAACACCGACTGCCAGACGTGACTCCCAATGCAATTCGGGGTGATCAAGCGCCATGCGTTTAAGCATGAATTCTTGGGCAGAACCCGCAACTACGGCGATCTGTTTGTCGGCAAGATCGGCATAACTCTTGGGTCTACCGAGATCATTGTTGTAAATCAGACGCTCATTCACAGTCTGAAAACTGGGGGCGAAGATTAATCCATTCTCGCTATAGTTGCTGAGTAAGCCTATCGCGGCCAAGTGACCGCGTTGCTGTGACAGACGCAACGGGACCTCATCGATCTCAACAGGGACACTGATCAGCCTAGAATGCAGGAAGTTGGCAAATTGTCTGGCCAGTTGATGATTGAATTGTGCTGCTGTGGTGTGGTCTTGCGCATCTTCGAGGACCACCAGCGTACCTTGCTCCCAATTCGGCAGCGTAGGAGGGTGCAAATGGTAGTAGACCGCGCGCGCAGTCAGGAAGATGCCAAGCGTTATCAGTATGTACGCATAGCGCGACAGCCAAAGTCGTGAAGGAAGGTTAGGCATGCCAACATTCTGCACGATTTTCACGTGTGCTGGTAGAATGCGCGCCGCATCGTAGAAGCTGCATCAGGAGAGGTGGCAGAGTGGTCGAATGTACCTGACTCGAAATCAGGCATACCGCAAGGTATCGAGGGTTCGAATCCCTCCCTCTCCGCCAAACAAAAGGGTAGGCATAGCCTGCCCTTTTTATTTGGATTCCTCGGCCGAGGAGCCATCAAGATATTGAAGGCTCGCAAGGTTTGTTGTGCACTGCAAGCTATAGAAAAGTGACTCGCGAGGATGCAACGCAAAAATCGAACTGCGGTACAATCAACTGCTGCAGATACATTCCCTATTGGTTCCAGCAACCATGAAGACTAAGGCTCGGGGAAATGCAAAATTATCTGATTTACTTGCTGGAGCGCGTGCGACTTGAGTGATGAATAAGAAGATCAGAATCGCGATTATCGGTGCCGGTCCCGCTGGCATGTCGGCTGCAGCACGCGCTGCTGAACTCGATATTTCTCATGTATTGATTGAGGCGACACCAGTTTCCGCCAATACGATACGCCGCTTCCAAAAACGAAAACTTGTCATGGCTGAGCCCGCTTTGCTGCCTTTGCGTAGCAGCCTGAGTTTCGGTGTGGGCATTCGTGAGGACATTCTGCAGCGCTGGGATGACGAGCTTGAGAGGTTGAAAGTGAATGTGAACACCGGCACTGGTGTCACAGGAATCTCGGGACAGGAGGGCAACTTCCAGATCACCTTGGCATCGGGCGTGTCGCTACAAGCCGAATATGTAGTGCTGGCCATCGGCCTGCAGGGAAATATCCGCAAACTAGGCGTTGAAGGCGAAGATCTGGCTGGCGTGCAGTATCAGTTGGACGACCCAGAAGAATTCAACAACGAGACTATCGTGGTGGTTGGCGCAGGTGACGCTGGCGTTGAGAATGCATTAGCGCTTAGTGAGCAAAATCGAGTCATTCTTATCAACAGGGAGGAGGAGTTCAGCCAGTGTAAGGCTGCAAACTTCGATCTACTGATGGAGGCCGTCACTAAGGGCAAGATAGAGACACGGGTTAGCACGACCACGGCGCGAATCGCGGCGGGTAAAGAGAACGATCTCCCTTTAATATATGTAGCTCAGACACCCCAAGGCGCGGAGCAGATCAAGTGCGACCGTATCCTCGCTCGCTTAGGTGCGCGCCCCCCCAGACAATTGGTGGAGAGTTTCGGGGTGCATTTCCCTAACAACGAATCTACAGCCGTACCCCAACTGTCCGAGCAGTATGAGACCAATGTTCCCGGTCTTTATATTGTGGGTGCCTTGGCCGGATATCCGCTGATCAAGCAAGCGATGAATCAAGGTTATGAGGTCGTTGAATACATCCAAGGTCATGCTGTTGAGCCTGCAGATGAAATGCTGTTGAAAGACAAGTTCAAGGGTGTACCTGGGGTGTCATCGGTCAGTCAGGGCATCGCATGGATCAAAAACACCTTGCCACTGTTCGCCACCATGACTAGCTTGCAGATGCGCGAGTTCATGTTGGACAGTGTGGTACATATCCCAGCGCAGGGTGAGGTGATCTTTAAGCGCGACGACTATTGCAGTGACTTTTATTCCGTATTGTCTGGGAGTGTGTCGATACAAACTGAGCATAAACCTCAGTCCGTATCAGCGTTTAACATCGCAGCTGGGAATTTCTTTGGCGAGATTGCGCTGCTTTCGGGCAGACGTCGTTCGGGGACGGCTATCGCCAACGAGAATTGTGTGTTGATAGAAACGCCGCGCCGTTCTATCTTGAAATTGCTCCATTCACTGCCGGCAGTACGTCGCACATTGGATGGGGTTGCACTTAAGCGTGTCGTGCAGAATTCCTTTGGATCTACGCTAGGCGAGAGTCAGTTTGAATTATTGATCCAAGGTGCCAAGCTGAAGAAATATGCAGTAGGCGATGTGCTGTTTAGCGAGGGTGATCAGGCAGATGGGCTGTATATGATTCAGCGAGGCTCTGTTACGGTATCCAGAATGGTGCAAGGTCTGGAGTCGGTATTGGCTTATGTGCCTGCGGGGCATTATGTAGGCGAGATGGCGCTGGTTTCTAAGCAGCCTCGCACCGCAACAGTACGCGCCGCATCACCCACAGAAGTCATTTTATTGGATGCCGAGCGGGTAAAAACCGTCATCCAGAACAATCCTTCCATACGCGGTAAGGTCGATAGCCGATATTTGCAACGCTTGTCTACGGAAGGGATGGCGAGTAGCAGCAACTTCAGCGGCCTAGCAAAGTTTTTGATAGAACATGGCGTGGGCGAAGCAACTGACATCCTGTTGATTGACTACGACAAGTGCATACGCTGCGATAACTGTCAGACCGCATGTTCTGATGCGCATGGTGGTACAGCTCGTTTAAATCGCGAGGCAGGTCCGACTTACGGGCAAGTGCATGTGCCGAACGCCTGTCGTCATTGTGAGCATCCACATTGCATGAAAGATTGTCCGCCAGATGCGATTCATCGCTCCCCCAGTGGCGCTGTGTTCATCGATGCCACGTGTATAGGATGTGGGAATTGCGAGCGCAACTGTCCCTACGATGCGATCATGATGGCCGCATCTGTATCGCCCCAACCGCGCAGTATCTGGCAGATTATGTTGGGGAAAGACAACTCACCATCAATGATCTCGCCAGAAAATTCGACCAAAAAGGCGGTCAAATGTGACCTTTGCCAAGGATTGGGAACAGGGCCTTTGTGTGTGAATGCCTGTCCGACTGGTGCGGCCTACCGTGCTAGCCCCGAAGCATTCTTTGCTGGCAAGGATGGTATGGGTACGCATATGTGGGATATCAAATGAACGACCCTCGCATATCTGGCTTTCTAGCCTACAAAAATTTCCGCTATTTCAAATTCGTCAGCGCACTAGTGATCTTGACTATCCTTTCCGATGCCTTACTGCCAGTGGGTTGGGAGTCATTTGGTGGCACATGGTTAGGCTACACGCTGGGCATAATCTCAGCTTTGATCGTTCTGTTGCTAATGGGATATGGTGTTGCAAAACGGCGCGGTGGATTCATCAAAGATACCAATGTGGCAGGCTTCAGATTGCGCAGTACTTTGCAAGGTTGGTTGTCTTCGCATGTCTATATGGGCACCGGTTTGATCATAGTGGCGACTCTGCATAGCGGATTCCAATTCGACTGGAATGTACACACGCTGAGTTATGTATTGATGTTGCTGGCCACCATCAGTGGCTTCTATGGTGCTTACGTTTATCTGCGCTATCCGCAGTTGATCTCACAGAATATGGGTGATGAAACGCTGACAGGTCTGCGCCGCAAGATTGCTGAGTGTGACGATGTGGCACGTGAGCATGCGCTGGGCTTACCTGATGAGATCAATGTACTGGTGAGCAAAGCTCGTAAGGAAACTCGACTGGGCGGATCACTGTTGCAGCAATTGCGTGGCTACCAGGGAAGTTGTCCGACCAGCTTCGCCGTGAACCAGCTGCCTGTGCTTGCGAAAAAATATACTGAAATAAGTCAGACGAAACTGATGCGTGACTTGTATACCGTTCTGCTGCAAAAGGAGAAGTTGGTGTTGCGCGCTCGGCGCGAGATTATGCTCAAAGCGCGTATGCAATTTTGGTTGTATTTGCACGTGCCACTCTCTATTGCATTATTGGCAGCCCTTTTTGCCCATGTCGTGGCGATACTCTTTTACTGGTAGGCGACTATGATTATCCGACTACTCGTCAAAATATCGCGTAACCAATGGGGGCAAATCATCAATCGAGAGCGTGTCGTCTCGGGTGAGTCGATAAGTCTAGGTCGGGGAGCTGATTGTAGTATCCGACTGCCGGATCACCGAGTCGCACTGCATCATGCGACCGTACGTCAATCACCAGATGGTGCGCTGTACATAGAAGCAGAGCGTAATGCGACACTAAAGGTGCAGGGTATAGACGAGCGGAAAGTCTTGTTGACACCAGGCATGGGCGTTGAGATCGGCCCCTATGAGTTATTAGTCGATCCCGCGTCCACCTTTGACAAGGTTATGTTGTCTGTCGAAGCGAAACAAACTCATGTGCATACACCCGTAGCGGTAGAGCCTGTTACCTTGGCGGATCTAAATATTGACAAGCGCAAGTGGGGTCTGATTTTGGCTGCGGTTATCTTGGTAGCCTATCTGCTATTACCGATGTTGTTCAGCTTTGTTACGCCGCTGGTGAAATGGCAATCCACCTTGCCTGTTACCGTGCTGGGCTCATGGAGTCCAGGTCCGATGGCGCAAGGGCATAGTGTATTTGGTGCGAACTGTGCATCTTGCCATGAGCATGCGTTCACGCCAGTTGCTGATACAGCGTGCGAGCAATGTCATAAGCAGGTCGGAAAACACCTGACGGATGAAAGTTTGCACGGTAGTTTGTTCAACAGCATGCGCTGTACTGAATGCCATGTAGAGCACAAGGGCGGCGATGTGACCACACGTAAAGATACGTCCACTTGTGTCGCATGTCATGGCGACATCAAGGCCAAGTATCCTAAGAGTAACGTGCCCAACGTACATACCTTCAGCAAGGATCATCCACCGTTTCGGGTTACCTTGAGCAACGATCCAAATGGGCGGCCCTTGCTACGTGTTCTTCCCGGGCAGCCCATGGTTGAGACCCCTAGGCTGAAGTACTCACACCAAGTTCATCTGGATAAAAAAGGTATATCGAGTCCGCAAGGCGACACGGTGATGGTGTGTCAGGATTGCCATAAGCTCGATGCGGGTGGTAACCACTTCCTACCCATGACCATGAAGCAAACCTGTCAGCAATCAAGTTGCCACGGGATGGACTATGCTGAACCTGCTGAGGGTGAGGTACCCCATGGTTCCGAAAAAGAAGCGATGGGCAGGTTGCGGGAGTATTACGTGAAATGGTTGGCTGAAACGCCAAGCGGGATGTCTGACTGCGAGAATAAGGATACAACCGCAGACCCGATTAAACAGATACTTTATTGCGCGGGAGAGTTAGCACGCAAGAACGCCAGTGTGTCCCTTTTTGGCAAGAACCTCGGTTGCAGTGAGTGCCATGAGTTGGAGCCCTCAGGTAATGCAGACAGTCCGTGGAAAGTCGTTCCTCTACAGATTAACCATAATTGGCATGCTAACTCGGTATTTCCACACGCTAAACATAAGATGACTGAGTGTGCTGCTTGCCATGACAAAGCAAATTCGACCAGCAGTGCAGATGTGGCTATGCCTAAAATCGAGAAGTGCCGCGAATGCCATGTGGATAATCGTCCGGCAAAAAATAAAGTATTCAGTTCTTGTGTAAGTTGCCACCGTTTTCATGGAGGTATAGACGTTGCGAAACCCTGATTCATGCAGTTACAAGCTTTACGCTGTGCAATTACCAATTACTGATCATGCACGGGCGATAGTAGGTTCGGTATTGTTGGCTTCCATACTTTTTGGTTGCCAAGCTGAAGTCGAACCACCCAAAGCAGCTGTCAAGGTTAGGACCTACGATGAATTGATTGTCGATTCATCCTGTTTGTCCTGTCATGCTCAGAACAATCGTATGGGAGCGCCGACTTGGAAGAAAGTAGCTAAACGATATAAAAAGGAAAAAGTTGAGATTGCAGTGCCCAAACTCATGGACAAGATCGCGCACGGAGGAGCAGGTGTTTGGGGCAAGATGAACATGCCGCCGAATACTGATCTAAGTGCAGATGAATTGAAGTTGCTGGCGGAGGTGATACTGGCAACGGGAAAGCCTGCCAAAGTTGTTAAGGCGGAGCCTAAGTCTGAATTGGTATATGTGGAGCCGGCAAAGAAAAAGCTACCCACTATTCCTGTGGGTAGCCTCTTTATGCAACAGTATTACTGGATCGTCAGTAAATAAGTGACGAAATTCGCTTTGTCTTCAGCAGAGCAATCTTTGCCGTAGAGATCGCGGCAATGTTTAGTAAAACCTACAGCAGATTTATTTATATTTGAGAAGCGCTGAGGATTCACAGACGGTGCCATAGGCTTGATTGGTTTGCCACTCTCATTGTGCTTGCCGATATTTGCTGGATTGTCGGTATGGCATGCGGCGCAAGATAAATCTTTGCCTTTTACTTCTACTTTTTTAACATAGAAAGCACGTCCTGCTTCAGCCGAGATAGTTGCATTGGGATTCAAGCGTTTCGCAAACAAGGTGTAGTCGCTAGCTGCTTGTTTAGCAGTAGTGACATCCGCATGGGCCGAGAATATGGATAGACCCAAGAGAGCCAACAACGCGCAAGACAGTTTTTTCATAAGGATGTCCTTTTAGAATTAGGGAGATGTTACAAGCGCATTCTCTGGTAAGCCTAATGGCGTGTCAACAATATTACGATGCAAAAATTATAGTAAATAGAACCGATTAAAAATCATCAAATAGGCTGATATCAATATGATAAATATGAATAAATATATTTCGCTGATTGAATCTTATTTCATCTCGATCTGAACTCGGTTTAGATAATTTGAGCGTACTGAATTCATGATGTCGTCTGTGATGTCTGCATCATCAGAGCAACAAGTCTATAGGTGATCTGCGCGGTCACACATGCCGTCACAATAATCCTGCTTAAAATTCGAATTGCGAAGTTATCATACCCACCCCAGAACGGATGCGCGGACGATGTCATGAAATACCTCCTCAAACTGTTTTTGCCGCAACACATGTCGGTTTCAATTGCTGAAAAATTACGCAGCGGCCTAGCCGGTGGTGTGGCGATATTGTGGCTAGGTTTGCTCATTGAGTTTCTGCCGCATGAGCCATATGCCTTATTGATGCTAGGCTCTATCGCAGCGTCCGCGGTGTTGCTGTTTGCTGTACCACACAGCCCTTTGGCGCAACCTTGGAATCTAGTGATAGGGCACGTAGTTTCGGCTGTATTGGGTTGGACGGTCAGCTTGTTGGTGGGTGACCCGGTGATTGCGGCAGCGGTGGCGGTGGGCGCATCTATCTTGTGCATGCACCTGCTTGATGCCTTGCATCCGCCTGGCGCGGCAACTGCATTAACGTTGGTATTGGGGGCCAGCCAATTCAACCATATGGGTGGACTGTGGATTGCTGCTATTGTCGCGGTGAACGTGGGCTCTTTCCTGATCTTTGCGCTGATCATCAACAATTTATTGCCAGGTAGAAGCTACCCCATGTCACTCAAGCCGCAGACCACGCCACCGAGTTATGTTCCCTTGGGAGAGCTTACGCTGTCGGATATCGAGTTTGCATTGCGTGAGATAGATAGTGTGATCGATGCTAACAACGAGGAGTTACTAGCAATCACTCGCCGGGCGGTGGAACATGCATATCAGCGGGAGCAAGCCAAATGAGTCCAGAAGTGGTCAAACTTTTGCATGTCTCTGCTGTAATTTTGAGTTACGGATTGTTCGCTCTGCGGGGCGTGTGGCGTATGCTCGCACCCGAATATCTGCAACAGCGTTGGGTAAAGTTAGTGCCCCACATAATCGACAGTATCTTGTTGATCAGTGCCATCACTCTGGCGGTGATGCTTAATATTTCACCAATTGCCGCACCTTGGTTGCTGGCTAAGATTATCGGTTTGCTGCTGTACATTGCCTTGGGTACGATTGCACTAAAGCGCGGCAAGACTAAAGGCATCAGATTAAGTGCATGGCTGATGGCGCAATTGGTCTTCTTCTATATTGTGGCGACAGCCATCACGCACGACCCTTTACCATGGAGGAGTATATAGCCATGAAAAGCTTCCCCGGAATGACAGAAGCACCCGGTTTCGATGAGCCGTTGGAGATGCTGCTGGCATGCCATGGTCGAATTTTGTCGCAATGCACTACGCTACAGAAGTTGGTAAAGCATTTGCCAGAGCACGGTTGCGATCTGCAGGCCCAGCAGGCTGCCAGTGCGATAATGCGTTATTTTGATACCGCAGGCCGTAATCACCATCAAGACGAAGAGTGTGACCTTTTTCCTGTTTTACTGGCGAGTGGAGATGCTGCTGCACAACGGTTAGTCACTCATCTATTGGAACGACATGTGGTCTTGGATGCTGCTTGGGATACGTTGCGCGGAGAACTGCAAGAGATTGCAATTAGTCAAAGTGAAAGACTAACGCCGCAAGCTGTACAACACTTCATTTCGTCATATCGTTCACATATCGAAATGGAGAATGCGCAGTTATTGCCTATGGCAAAACGTTTGATGACACCAGCTCAGTTAGAGGCATTGGGCAGGAGTATGTCGCAGCGACGGGGTGTGCAGTACTAATATTCTGCGTGTATGCGTAACGCGTAGACATCAATCGGCCCACGGTCTGCGTTGTAGGCTGGATGTACCATACGTTGATAGTCAGCAGTGAGCCATAGTCCTTTGTACACTCCCCAGCTGTAGTAGCCCTCGAAGGTATCTTCTGGGCGATAGTTCAATTTGCCGTCGCCGATGAAAAATGAGATGCCACCAGCGGCAAGATAGTTTCGGCGGTCTTGTGATAGGCGGTTTTGCATTATCGATATACCGATACCATCTGTATTGCGTCCCCAAGCACTACCCTTGATGACCAGACCTGTGGAGACTGAGGCATCCACCTCGGTGAAAGCCTGGGTCTCAGTTCGACCATCGGCTTGCATGACGCGAAGGAAATATCCACTTTCGTCATTGAGGGCCTGTTCTAGATTGAGCCCCAAGCCGTATTTGATCTTTTCGCTATAGCGGGTTGCGATCAAGGCGGCGGGGCCATTTTGTGGACCGGGGTGCGCAGTCAGCCATGCAAGCGCATCATTGAAGCTGGAAAGTTTGGCGCGGATACGCCAGCCCAGCACACTCAGTTTGCCCGGGTGGCCATATAGTTCATGTTCATGGATGATCTCGAACTGGTCGCCGTAATGTGCACCTAAAGCAAAGTCTAGCGGCAGCCCATTGGGGTCCTTGGGACCTGTCATACGCGCGTAGCGCAAAGCGTATTTATCTTTGTACCACTCTAATGCAATTCCCCAGCCGAAGCCGCGTGCATCAGCGGCGTAGTCGTAAGCGGCATAGGTCCAGTTGCCCCAGTTCATGAACTGGGTGCGCGGGTCTTTGGCGTAGGTATTTTGGTCTAGCACATTAAGCGTGGAAAAATTACCAGCGGTCAGCACGACGCGGTCTCTGTCTTGCCAGCCGGTCAATTGATTGAGATTCGCATCCAAGTGTTGAGTCTCACCACCATTATTCCATGTTTGGCGAAGGAATAATTGCTGTCTATATAGGACGGGTGATGTGCCGGCGGCGCGTGTAATCTCGCCATTGGTGTAGCCGCCCATGCCCACTAGGTTGGTTGAGAACGGCACTCCTTGAGCGACTTCAGGATCAAAATACAGTTCAGCATTCTGCCAAGGTCGATAGCCCAGAAAGGCCGTGGTCGAGAAGGTGTACATCTTCTCGTGGCCCGATATCAAACTATTGGGTCCTGTGTATGTCGCTGCGTAACTGGGGTGACGTTGCCAGTTATAGGTAGTCTGGAACTTTACATCCCAACTAGCTTCGACGTCGTCGCTTGCATTTGCCGCAAGTGAGATTTGCGGCAGTATTGCTAGGCTCAGCCATAGCAGATACTTAGTCATCGACAGGTTTGGTATGTCGAGCTTCATCTGCGAACAGCGGGTAAAGCATAGGCAACAATAGTAAGGTGAACAAGGTGCCAGAGACGATGCCGCCAACGATCACGATTGCAAATGGGCGCTGCGTCTCTGAGCCTATGCCGTGAGATAGCGCAGCGGGCAACAGTCCCAAGCCCGCCATCAATGCCGTCATCAAGATAGGACGCAGACGTGCGACCGCACCTTCCATTACCGCAGTGCGCAAGTCTTTACCGTTGAGCATGATCTCCATGAATTGTTCGACCATGATCACACCGTTCTGTACTGAGATGCCTGCCACAGCAATGAAGCCGACCGCCGCAGATACCGACAGATGCAGACCAGCCAGTCCCAGACCAGCCAGTCCGCCAATCAGCGTGAAGGGCACCATCAGGATCACCAGCAGGGCTTTCATCATCGAACGAAAGGCCCAGAAAAGCAGCACGAAGATCATCAGCACTGAGAGCGGCACGATGATCTTGAGTCTTGCGAGGGCGCGTTGTTGGTTCTCGAATTGTCCACCCCAGGTGATTGAGTAGCCGGGAGGGAGCTTGACCTGGTCGTTGACTGCTGCCATCGCTTCAGCAACGAAGCCGCCCTGATCCCGTCCGATCAAATTCGCTTTTACTGCTACCAATCTGCCGCCGTTCTCACGTGCTATACGACCTGCGCCTTGTCTGATCTCGACCTTCGCGATCTCACCCATGGGGATGGTTGCGCCGTTGCCGCTGGGTAGGTTGATAGGTAGATTGACGATGTCATCGACTGCGTCACGGAAGTTCTGGTCTAGACGTATCGTGACATCGAATCTACGGTCGCCTTCGAAGAACAGGTTCACTGTGCTGCCACCCAAAGCAGTCTGTATAGTGCTGTTCACATCGCTGACGTTGATGCCATAACGTGCCATCTGCTCACGGTTCATCACGATGTTTAACTCGCTTTGCCCACCAATCTTGATTGCTGCCACATCAGTCGCGCCGCGTATGCCACGTAACACGTTGGCAATCTGTTCACTCTTGTCTTCGAGTATCTCCAGGTCAGGCCCATATATCTTTACTGCGATCTCACCTTTCACGCCAGACAAGGATTCTTCCAGATTGTCTTGAATCACCTGTGAGAAGTTGGTCGGTACGCCCGGCAACATGTGTATCTTCTTCTCCATGTCGGTGATGAGTGCTTCCTTATCAGCGAAGTGCCAAGTGGACTTGGGCGCGAGATCGGCCATGATTTCCAGATTGTTCAGACCTTTGGGATCCGTGCCATCATCAGGGCGTCCTACTTGCGTGGTGAGGTTGTTCACCTCTGGATATTCGTTGAGGATCTTGCGTACGTGATTCTCAATGTCTTTGGTCTTCTCCAATGAAGTTGAAGGTGGCAGTGTGATGGTCAACCAAATATTGCCCTCATCGAGTTTGGGCAAGAACTCACTTCCCAGTCGGGGGGACAATAATAGTGTCACGGTCAACAGCAGCACAGAGGCCACCACGATAGGCTTGCGCATGCGCTCAGCCCAGTGGAGCAAGGCACGATAATTCTCTTGCAAGGCATGCATCCAGTGACTGTGCTTCTCGGCAAGGTCGCCCTTCTTCATTGCGAAACTGACCAGTACTGGCACCAAGGTCAAGGTCAGCAGGATCGCACCCAACAACGCGAAAGTTAAGGTGAACGCCATCGGAGAGAAGATTTTTCCTTCTACTCTTTGGAAGGTGAAGATAGGCAGGAAGGCTAGGATGATGATGGCCTTAGAGAACAGAATTGGCCTACCCAGTTCCAGTGCGGTGTTCTTGAGGGTGTGTACACGCCAAGAGTAGCTTCCGTGTTGGGGGAAGTGCGCAGTATCGGCGAGCGCAAGTTTGACCATCAAAGCTTCCACCAAAACCACGGCACTATCGATGATGATACCGAAGTCGACCCCCCCTAATGAGATCAGGTTAGCGGAAACGCCGCGCGTATCCATAAGTACGAAAGCGAACAATAGTGACAGTGGAATGACTACTGCAACCGACAAAGCTGCCTGCCAGTTGCGCAGGAAGATAATCAGGATAGCGACCACCAGAAATGCACCGACTAGCAAGTTTTCCACTACGGTGTGTACCGTGTGTTGTACTAGATCGGTACGATCATAATAGGGTTTGATCTTCACATTTGGCGGTAGCTTAAGGCTTAGTTGAGCGAGCTTTTGCTTGATGCCTTCGACCACTTTGGTGGCGTTCTGCCCTTTGGTCATCTGTACGATGCCTTGTACTACATTGTCACGCTCGTTGAATGCAACCATGCCAGACAAGGGACGTGGGCCTATGGTTATCTCTGCTACATCTCTGACTAGTATGGGTCTGCCATCACGACTGGTGATTGCAACACTGCCGATATCAGGCAAACTCTGGAATAAGCCTATACCGCGTATTACCAGTGCTTCATCACCGCGTCGCATCACGCCGCCGCCACTATTAGCACTATTTGCTGACAGGACTTGGGCGACCTGGTCTATGGTGACATTGAACTTACGCAGCTGATTGGGGTTGATGTGTACCTGATATTCTTTGATTGCTCCGCCAAAGCTGACCACATCGGCAACACCCGGCACTGTCCGCAACGCTGGACGTATCACCCAATCTTGTAGTGCGCGTACATCTTGCACGTTCATGTCGGCAGGTGTGTCTAATACGTAACGATAGACTTCACCCACCGCGTTGGTGAGCGGTGCGATACCTGGCTGCGTCCCAGGGGGTAGTGAGACGTTTTGAAGTTTTTCCAGTACTTGCTGGCGTGCGAAGTAGTCGTCGGTATTATCCGAAAAGGTTAGGGTGACAATCGACAGTCCGGTGATCGAGACAGAGCGCAATTGCGTCATGCGTGGCACGCCGCTCATTTCGCGCTCTATTGGTAGTGTCACGCCACGTTCTACTTCTTCTGGCGCTAGTCCAGGCGCTTGAGTAACAATTTGCACTTGCACATCTTGCACGTCGGGAAATGCCTCTATGGGCAGATTAGTCCATGCATACCAACCGAAGACCACCAGTACTAGGCTGGCGGCGATGACGAAAACGCGTTGTTGTAGCGCGAAGGTGATTAGTTTATCTAACATGTTTACTTACTCAGTTCTCGCCGGACAGTTCGGAATTGAGCAGTAGTGCGCCAGAAGTGACCACACGGTCGCCAGTATTAAGGCCCTGCTTCACATAACTGTACTCATGGTTCTGTAAGGACAGCTCGACTTTGCGACGTTGCAATACGCCGGGTGATATTTCGACGAAGACGAAGCTGGCGACTCCTTGCGTGAACAGTGCCGAGTTCGGAATGCGTGGCATTTTGGCTTCGTTATCCACGTCGGGAGTAACACGGGCATACATCTCGGGTTTGAGTTTGTGCTCGGGATTGTTCAAGTAGCAACGCACTTGTACGCGGCGAGTGATGGGATCTATGGTCTCGCCTACTACGGTCACGTGACCATAGAAGATTTCATCGGGATAGGCATCGACTTCGACGAATACAGGCTGCCCTACTTTTACCTTACCTAGTTGCTGCTCTGGCAGGTCGATCAATACCCACAAGTGTTGCGGGTCGGTGATGACAAACAAGGGGGTAGTTGCATCAGGGCGTACTTCACTGCCGGCATTGACCTGACGCTCTGAGATGATGCCGGACAAGGGCGCACGTAGATTGAACTGGCCGTCGGTAGACTTGGACTTGCTAGAGAGGTTTTTCAATCGAGATTTGGCACGCACCGCCTCGGCTTCAGCTTGATGCATGTCGGCTTCTGCTGATTCAAGATCTCTATGGGCGATACCTTGTACCTCGTACAACTGTTGGGCGCGCTCAAAGGTTTGTTGTTTACGCTGCAAATCTGCCTCGGCTTTGACGTTGTCTGCTGCGGCCGCTGCATAGTCTGGAGAATCGATTTGCAACAAAGTGTCACCCGCTTTAACTGGCTTGCCTATTTCACCATCTATCTTGATGACGCGACCTGCGATGGGGGAATAAACACGGGCTGTATGGTTGTCGTCATAAGCGATACGCGCATTGAGTGCCTCCACCAAGGGTGCGGGATAAGTCTCGATTTGCTTGATCTGTAAGAATGTCAGTTGCGGTGCATTGGGCTCGAAGTGCAGCGTGTCGGAGTTTTTGCGTGCTTCTGGTTTTGCAGTTACCGG
Organism: uncultured beta proteobacterium; assembly: GCA_963740305.1. Lineage (GTDB taxonomy): Bacteria > Pseudomonadota > Gammaproteobacteria > Burkholderiales > Gallionellaceae > Gallionella. The sequence continues at coordinate 173,252 of CAVUDR010000001.1, forward strand.
CGCATCAGCTTGCGCGGCGGATCTTTGCCATGTCCAGTAGCCGCCACCTGCAAGTAGTGAGGCGATGATGATAGGGATTACGAGATATTTTTGCTGCTTGATCATTTGCTTTGTTCTCCATGCGCCGCTGTGGTCGTTGCGGTCTCAGGTGTAGCCGCTTGAGTAAGGGCTGCTTGTTCACGATTCCACCATCCACCGCCCAAAGCTTGGTACAGGGTGGCGGTATCGCCAAGACGATTGGTCTGGGCTTGAATCAGATTGATGCTGGCGAGCTGATAGTTTTGCTCTGCGACTAGTCGTGTCAGTAGATCGATCTGTCCGAATTGGAATTGCTTGTTGCTCAATTCATAGGCAGTGCGGGCAGCCTGCTCAGATTGTGCGGCAGCCTTTAATGCATCGGCATCCGACTGTATGGTGTAGAGCGTATCGGCGACATTCTGCAAGGCTGTGATGACGGTGCTGCGATATTGTGCTCCAGCTTGCAGCAAAGCTTGTTCGGCCGCACGTGAACGCGCATGCAGTGTGCCGCCATCGAACAGTGTCTGGCTGACACTTGCAGTCAAATCGAAGAAGCCGCCGCCACTGCGGAACATCCAGCCTGGAGTTGCGGCCATTCCGCCTATGCCTGCAGCCAAGGCGAACTGTGGCAGGGTGTTGGCAATAGCCACGCCTGCTTGAGCACTGGCGTAATGCAGTTGCGCTTCAGCGGCTCGCACATCGGGGCGTTGTTCGACAATCTTAGAGGGCAGTGTCAGCGGCAAGGTCTGGGGTAGATGCAAGTCTGAGAGTTCGAAGGTCTCAGGAATATCTTGATCCGGCGGATTGCCAACCAATGCACGGATCAAATTACGCGTTTTATCTAACTGCAAACGGAGCGGAATCAGTGCCTGTTCAGATTGAGCCGCTGCCGATTCTTGCATCGCCACTTCCATGCCAGACACATAGCCCAGTTTGAACTGATTGTGCAGTACGCTCAGTGATTCCTGATTGAGTGCTTGTATGCGTACACTGGCTGCTAATTGTGCGCGTAGCGAGGCTTCTTGTAGCGCTGCAGCGACGACGTTCGCAGCCAGCGTGATATAGGTTGCTTCGAGCTGTAGTTGTTGCGTCTCTACTTGGGCTTCAGCGGACTCAGCCATACGCCGATTCAGACCGAATACATCGGGCACATAACCTACGGTGAGTTGCGCGACATGGAAGTTGTAATAAACGGGCCCATTGTATTTAGGACCGGCCGGATTGGAGTAGGTTTGGATAACTTGACCATTACCCTGTACACCAGGTGAGTTGCCGCCCATATTGCCCGCCAATTTATTACGGGATGGGGAGTAGCTGGCACTGACAGTAGGGTAGAAAAAACCTTGTTGGGCATTCGCATATTCTTGAGCCTGCATCAGCGCTGCTTGTGCGGCTTCTATGGTTGGATTGGCCTTGAAAGCTCGATCTACCAAGGCATCCAATTGCGGCGACTGGAATGATTTCCACCACTCATGAGAGATATTGGCCGTTGCGTCGAAATGTTGAGCCTCACCCATTAGTACTGGCGCAGAGCTGGTCGTGGTTGAGATGGTAACAGGGGTGTAGGCCTTGGCACTGGGTGCAGCCGGACGCTGAAAATCAGGACCTACTGCACATCCGCTCAAGGCGACGAACAGGGCAGTATAGGCCAAGCGGGGTAGTGTGGAGGGTGCAGCGTTCACGTCAGTAATCTCTATTTAAGTGATGCGTTCTCAGTGTTGGCAATATTCCTACTTGGACGTGGACGAATCTTTTTGGATTGCAATGTGGTTGATTTGGATCGGGCGGGATTCTAGTTAGCACCTATCGCAAAGTCGAGATGCACTTTGTAAGCAGATATTCTGAGTTTAAGTAGTAAATATTTAGGTAGAAGTTGCTGCAGGGATAAATCGATATCTGCTAACCTTAAGCCTATGACACTCAGGGTTACAGAAGATTATGCATATACTCGTTGTAGAAGATGATCCGGTTTTAGCCGACGCTTTGCTGCGTGCTTTACGTAAGGCAGACTATGCGGTAGATGTGGTCAAAGACGGATTAGCAGCTGACCACATACTCACCACAGCACATTTTGATTTGGTCATCCTCGATCTCGGGTTGCCCAAGCTGGATGGTCTTGAAGTATTGCGTCGTTTGCGTCAGCGTGCAAATGCGGTACCTGTTCTTATTCTGACAGCGCAGGACTCACTTGAAAACAGAGTTAAGGGTTTGGATATGGGCGCAGATGATTATCTGAGCAAGCCATTCCAATTGCGTGAGCTTGAAGCACGCGCACGTGCTTTGATACGACGCGGTCATTCAGGGATGGGTGCGCAACTCAAGTGCGGCATGTTGACGTTCGATACGACCTCTAGACTAGCCACCCTAGATGGGAAGACACTCGACCTTTCGGTACGCGAACTATGCGTGTTGGAGACGCTGATGTTGCAAGCGGGCAAGGTGGTGGGCAAGGATATGCTGGGCGAACAGCTTTCTAGTGCTGAGGAGGATCTGAGCAGTAACGCCATCGAGGTATATGTGCATCGCTTGCGCAAAAAGCTAGAAGATTCCGACGTGAACATCAGGACATTGCGTGGCTTGGGCTATTTGCTGGTGGCACGTTGATGCGGAGTACTAAGTCAGGCCCTGATACTCTTAGATTGCAGCTACTTAAGTGGGTGCTGATTCCGATGTCGGTGCTCATGCTGATCAATATTGGCCTGTTTTACAAATTTGGTTACGACAGCGCGAACCGCAGGCATGACCGCTATTTGAGCGACGTGAGCAAGGTGTTGGTGGATCAATTACGGACCAAGAATGACAAAGTGATCTTCAATAGCAAGAGTGCCGCGCTCAGTCTATTGACAGAAGACAAGAACGACAAAGTATATTTTTTTCTGAGGGGTGAAGGTTATAGTTTTGGTAACACGGACTTGCCCTTACCCAAGCGTGGTTTGAAAAATTCCCCCGAATATTATCTGGCTGAATACGGGGGCAAACCTATGCGCTTGTCGGCTGCCTATTTACCAGATCCCTATGTGACTGAGGGTGTGGTCTTGGTGGTGGTGGCAAAATCCTTGAATCTGCACGAAGAGCGTACGCGGGAATGGGCTTGGCGTGTGCTGCCTGCGCAACTAGTGCTGTTCTTGTTGGTGGCCGTCACTGTTTGGTGGGGAGTGGGGCGAGGTTTGCGACCCTTGCTACAGATGCGTGATGAGATGGCAGCACGCTCTCCTAAAGATCTAAGCCCACTGGCTGAGGATAAGGTGGTTGCTGAAGTCAGACCCCTGATACATGGTTTTAACGAACTGCTCGGACATCTGAATGAATCGATGTCCTTGCAGCAACGCTTTGTGGCGGATGCTGCTCACCAGTTGCGGACGCCGCTTGCGGGTTTGAAAGTTCAGACCGAGTTAGCGCTGAGTCAGAGTGATCCAGAGGAATTACGACACTCTCTCAAGCAGATGCATCATGCGATGGAGCAGACCGTCCATCTGACTAAACAGCTACTGTCATTAGCACGTGCCGAGCCCGGCGCACAGAGTCAAAGTAGTATGCAAGCTTTCGATCTAGCCAATCTGGTTAAAGAGACCACTAAGCATTGGGTGCAGACAGCACTGTTAAATAATATCGATCTGGGATATGAGGGTTTTAGCGAGGCGAGGTTGCCGATGTTCGGAAATCGATTCCTTGTCGCCGAGATGTTGAATAACTTGATTGATAATGCCTTGCGCTACACCCAAGAGGGTGGGCAAGTGACGGTGCGCGTCATGCGTGATCAAGGACGACTCATCATAGAAGTCGAAGATAACGGTAGTGGTATTCCGGCTAATCTGCGTAAGCGAGTGTTCGAGCGGTTTTATAGGGTATTAGGTAGCAATCAATCTGGATGTGGTTTGGGATTGGCCATCGTCTGGGAAATCATCAATCATCATGCGGGTGACGTGATCATCACCGAAGGTGCGCAAGGGCAGGGGACTTTATTCAGGGTTTCATTCCCAGAAATAAAAAGGGAAGCCAGCAGGCTTCCCTAGGGTGCTAACTATACTGAGCGGCTATTAGTCAAAGTCAGGGTAGTTAGGGATGCTGACCGTATCGGAGTCGAACACGCCTTTTGCGGCTTGTGTGTGGCATGCATTGCATTGGCTAAGAGACTTAACGTCTTTGTTGCCCTTGATCATCTTCTCTGGGATTTCGTGGTGCACACGAGAGATGTAACGCAGTTCAGTGATACGCAAGGGTGCTGGACCCTTCTCAGTCGCGACAGCGATCTTACGTGAGCGCTTGTACCATGAGGTTTCAGCAGCGTTCTCGGCCGCATATGCTTGGATTTCTTGCAGAGTCGCTTCATCCAGTTCGGCATTCTCACCGAAGTGGTTCTTCAACGCTTTTGCATCCAGCAATTTTTCCCAAGATTTGGCAGGTAGCAGACCAGGTTGGTATGCAAAGTGGCATTCACCACATTCTTTAGCATACTTCTTGTCAGTCACAGGCTTAACGCCTTTCATGCGCTCGAAACTAATCAACCATTCGGAGGTGGATTCGCGCGCTTGAGCAACTGAACTCATCAGCAGGGCACTGACTACCAGTGCAACGATTTTAAATTTGTTCGACATTGCTATACTCCTTACCAAGTCAATTTAACGGCAAACGCCATTGCAAAACCGCCCAATTCAGCTATGCCCGCATGGCTGACTGGAACGGCAGAATTAGCCGATTTGTTGACTGCATACATCATCATCAGCGCGCCAGCCGTTCCCAGCATGGCGTGGAGATTGTCTGGGTCGCTGAAGCCATCTTCCATATGGAAATCATCCCAGTGATCAATCAGACCAGATGCAACAGTGAATGCCGCCATTGCAGCGGCAGCCTTTGCCAACTTGGCGTGAGTACCGTTCACTTGACGTGGTTGCTGGGCTGCAGCCACGCAGTTTGCTTCACAACCCTCTGGCGCAGTGAAGGCAGTTGCCGCAACTAGCGCCAAAGTCGTAAAGCCTGAGTATTGGTGCAGTTTGTCGCCAGAGAACCAAGGCTCTTCAAATTCAACTTTGGGTGAACCATTCGTTGCACTTGCGGGCAGATTCGCGCTGGCCGGATCATTGGCAGCCAACATGAACGATTGTGTTGTTTTATCTGTAGGTGTGCTCAGATCGAGGTCGGCTGCTTGCGCAAGGCCGGTGGCCGCGAACAGGCATAGGCCCGCCAGCGTGTGCTTGAGTTTAATGCTGCTCTTAAGTTTCATACTTCACTCCCAGGGTAGTTAATAACAAAAAACGTAACGCTGTAGATTAGCGCATATATAAATAGCCAAACACGGATGCAATCACCAGCATCACTACAGCTAGCCAGTTGTAGCTTTTCTGTATGCCGAGTTCGGATTCGCCAGACTTGGAACCTGTGACCATAGCACGAGCTAGATTCTCTTTATGCAAGAAACTGCTCATGAATACACCGATTAGGTGCAGCCCAATCACCACCAACATCGCATCTGTTGCAAAATCGTGTATCTCTTCGACGATATCGGCAACATCGTCTTGCAGCAACATCACGCCAGATACGCCCAAGGTCAGACCGAGGCCCAGCAGCAACCAGATGGCGATGCTACCAACTGGATTATGGCCAATGTAGTGTTCAGGCTTACCTTTGAATAGCGACAGAATATAGCCGATTATCTGGCTAGGTTTAAATAGGAAGGAGCTGAACTTTGCATAGCGAGTGCCGATGAAGCCCCACAATAATCGGAATACGATCAGGCCGAACAGAATGTAGCCCAGAGTTACATGGATATCGCGGTACTTCTCTGAATCCGAGGTGAGATAGGCGCCCAGGAAGCATAAGGCTTGCAGCCAGTGGAATGCCCGCGTCGGCGCATCCCAAACTAAGATCTTTTGGAGCATGTTGGTACTTTCTATGGATGATTAGCTAGATTGCTTGGCTGCGGTCGTTTTTGGTTTGTTGGTAGGTTTGACGGTTGTCACCGCTGCCTTGGTTGCAGAGATTTTAGCAACAGATTTTGCGGGTACTTCTGTTGTAACTGCTTCTACTGGTTTGGTGATTACTGGTGCAGCAACCTGAGGCGTACCAACCGTCAACAGATAGATCATTACATCACCCTTTTCTTGAGCGGTGCATTCGCGATCGAGCACGTCGTTGCAGTTACGCTTGAACCATTTTGCGACCTTCTTCACTTCAGTGAAGCGTTCTGCATTTGCTACTGGCGCCATCGGTTTGATCAGCTTATCGGTCTTTGCGTGCTTGCCTTCATTTTCAGGATGATCTGTGTGACAGGACGAGCAGCTCCATTCACCACCGTGCTTAGATTTGAAGAAAGTCTCACCACGCGCAGCATTGAAGCCTTGGAAACCAGGAGTGTTGGCGGCCTCTGTTTTGAACGTAGCCAAAATTTCGGATGGAGTCTCTGCATGAGCGAGCTGAGAACCAAAAGTAGTTGCTGCAAACATGCCTAAAGCTAACAGTACACGTGACATTTATAGGGTCTCTTAAAAGGAAAGGAGTCTATCAGAGGATTTGTTACGCAAAAAGTTCCTCAGTTACAAATGTGAGGTTCAGCCGACGAGCGGTAACTTGCGGTATATGTTGAGGTTTAAGTGGCAGACCAATGTACGGCACCAGTGTAATAAGTTATCAGCACGATAAGCCCGAATGCGATGCGATACCAAGCAAATACTGTGAAGTCATGGTTGCTGATATATCTGAGCAGTGCGCGAACTGCAAAAAAAGCGCTGATGAAGGAGAAAATTGAGCCCACTAAGAATATATCCAAGTCGCCGGCATGGAAGTCATGGCGGTATTTGACTACTTCATACAGCGTCGCCATGGTAATCGTAGGGATGGCTAAAAAGAACGAAAACTCAGTCGCAGCCTTGCGTGACAATCCAAAGAATAAGCCGCCTATGATGGTGGAGCCCGAGCGTGAAGTGCCGGGTATCAAAGCCAGTGCCTGTGCAAAACCCATTTTGAGCGCGTCTTTCCAATGCATCTCATCCACACTGTTGATAGACACGGTATGTGTACGCTTTTCCGCCCACAGGATAATGAAGCCGCCAATGATGAAGGCCAGCGCCACAGGGATGGGCGCGAACAGATGCGCTTTGATGGCTTTGCCGAACAGCAGGCCTAATATAGCCAGCGGCAGGAAGGCGATGAACAAGTTGAAGACGAAACGTTGCGCGGTTTCTTGCTTCTGCACGAGACCCGTAGAGACCCATATCAACTTAGTGCGATACTCCCAACAGACAGCAAGGATGGCGGCGAACTGGATGACAATCTCGAATACTTTGCCTCTGTCATCGTTGAAGTTCAGCAAGTCGCCCACCATGATCAGATGCCCGGTAGATGAGATAGGCAAAAACTCAGTCAGACCTTCGACGATGCCGAGTATGGCGGCTTTGAGCAATAGTATGATATCCATGAGTGCGTGTACTGTTAGAGGTTGTTGTTATGTAAACGATAGATGCGCAGGTTTATAGCGATACGTTCTTCATCGCCGATGGTGGGCCACATCGTGACCTCTTCGAAAGTGCGCAAACAGCTGCGACACACATCGTCACCCAACACGGTGGTGCAGTGCCCTATACAAGGGCTGGCTGCAGTCACCGTTTTGGGAGCTTGATCATCATGCGACATGTAATCAGGACTTGCTGTAGAGCTGGCTACCCTTCTTGACGAATTCTACGGCTTTAACTTCCATACCTTTGGTCAGCGCTGCCTCATCAGAGATACCTTCGCTAGCCGCAAAGTCACGTACATCTTGGCTAATTTTCATCGAACAGAAATGCGGGCCGCACATAGAGCAGAAGTGGGCAACCTTGGCTGAGTCCTTGGGTAAAGTCTCGTCGTGGAATTCACGCGCACGATCTGGATCTAAGCCCAAATTGAATTGATCCTCCCAGCGGAACTCGAAACGCGCTTTGCTCAAAGCGTTGTCACGGACTTGTGCGCCAGGATGACCTTTGGCCAGATCGGCAGCATGCGCAGCGATCTTGTAAGTGATGATGCCTTCCTTCACGTCAGCCTTATTGGGTAAACCTAAGTGTTCTTTAGGGGTGACGTAACACAGCATAGCCGTGCCGAACCAACCTATCATCGCCGCGCCTATGGCTGAGGTGATGTGGTCGTATCCGGGCGCGATGTCCATCGTCAGTGGGCCTAGCGTGTAGAACGGCGCTTCATGGCACCACTTCAGTTGCAGGTCCATGTTCTCTTTGATCATGTGCATAGGCACATGACCTGGACCTTCGATCATCACTTGCACGTCATGCTTCCACGCTACTTTGGTCAGCTCGCCCAATGTCTTAAGTTCGCCCAGTTGAGCTTCATCGTTGGCATCATAGATTGAGCCGGGACGCAGGCCATCACCCAGTGAGAACGTTACGTCATAGGCCTTCATGATTTCGCAAATCTCTTCAAAGTGCGTGTAGAGGAAGTTTTCTTTGTGATGCGCCAGACACCACTTCGCCATGATGGAGCCGCCACGTGACACGATGCCGGTCATGCGTTTGGCGGTCATCGGTACATAGCGGAGCAATACGCCAGCATGGATAGTGAAGTAGTCCACACCTTGTTCGGCTTGCTCAATCAGGGTGTCGCGGAATATCTCCCAGGTCAGGTCCTCAGCCTTGCCGTTGACCTTCTCCAAAGCCTGATAGATAGGCACAGTGCCAATAGGCACTGGGGAATTGCGGATGATCCATTCGCGAGTCTCGTGGATGTGCTTGCCAGTGGATAAGTCCATGACGGTGTCGCCCCCCCAACGAATCGCCCAAGTCATTTTTTCGACTTCCTCTTGGATACTGGAACCCAAAGCAGAGTTACCGATGTTGGCGTTAATCTTCACTAAGAAATTGCGGCCTATGATCATAGGCTCGAGTTCGGGGTGATTGATGTTGGCAGTGATGACGGCGCGACCTGCAGCCACTTCGTCACGCACGAATTCAGGTGTGATCTTCTTAGGCATGAAGGCGCCAAAATTTTCGCCCGGATGTTGACGCGTCATCATCTCATTCATGCCATCGACCTTTTGGTTTTCGCGGATAGCGATGTACTCCATCTCAGGTGTGATGATGCCCTGACGTGCGTAATGCATCTGAGTCACATTTTTACCAGCTGCAGCACGGCGCGGTGCACGGCTTAGATTGAAACGCATCCCGGCCAACTCTGGATCATCCAAACGCTGCTGACCATACTTGGAGGTCAGTGCAGAGAGTTGTTCTGTGTCATTGCGTTCGACAATCCAAGCTTCGCGCATCGCTTCAAGACCGGAGCGAATATCAATCTTGACCTTAGGGTCGGTATAGGGACCCGAACAGTCATAGACGTACACTGGTGGATTGACCTCGGCGCCCATGCTATCTGACGTTTCTGCTTGCGAGATCTCGCGCATAGGGACTTGGATGTCGGGGCGCGAACCTTGCACATAAATCTTGCGAGAGTTCGGCAGGGGCTTGATAGCAGCCTCATCGACGTGGGCGCCAGTAGCTAAAAATTGGGGATTTGCGTTCATTTGATGCTCCAAAAAAGCAGGGGCATCGGTGGATGCTTCCCTACGACGGCATGACCCGTACAGGTTCAAAGGGTGTGTCTCACTGCAATGTATCGAGATACGTGCAGACCCCTAGCGAGGGTCGCAAGTTACTGGAAATAGGCAAGAAAGGCAAGGCGCATCTGATATTTGAGCTTGCACACTTACACTACAAATAGATTAGAAAATGAGTTAATCAAGTCGATTGGAGGTGATGTGCGGACTTGATATATAAGCATTGAAGAATGCGCCTAATATTATTAAGAATGCTGAAACGATGCTAGCTCGACCCATTTTCAAGCAGCATAGCTGTCGGTTACTATTAACGACTTTACATCGTGGATACGCTGGGTGCCTGAGCGCTGAGCAGGAATATTATGACGAATACTAAGAAGTTCAGTGAAATATTGCCCACCTTGGAGTTGTCTGAATACGTTCAACGCATTGAACTCTTCAATCAGGACGGTAGTGTGAACGGGGCGATAGAGAACAAGCAAGGTAGTCAAGGCTCTATACGTGTCTACCATCATCTATATAAGAAGTGGGGCGGTATTACGGTGGAGGCAGCTCAGGAAGGACTGGCGATTTATGCTGAGCATACCGAGGATGCCAAGTTGCACGTCGGTAAACACCCCAACATCGATCGCTTGTTCGCTGTCGTGAACAACGTAGCACCGCTGAGTATGAAAATAGGAATATGAGCCAGGAATAGGGCAATTGCACTAAGGTTGAGCCTAGGCGGCTCAACTTGATATACTGCGCGACCTAAAGTGGTACAAATAATTACGAGATTGGGAGAGGGAATGAACGCTATGGAACAAGCACGCTTCAATATGATTGAGCAGCAAATACGTCCTTGTGATGTATTGGAGTCTCGCATTCTTGAGCTTTTGAACCAGGTCCGCCGCGAACACTTCGTGCCGCAATCCCAGCGTGCTTTGGCTTTCGTGGACATGGAGATCCCTCTCGGTTTTGGTGCTCAAATGTGGTCACCCAAGCTGGAAGCGCGTGCAGTACAGGAATTGCATCTGACTCGTAGTGACAAGGTTTTGGAAGTTGGTACGGGTAGTGGCTACCTCACTGCTTTGATGGCGACACTGGCAGGCCATGTGACTTCAGTAGAGATCGTGCCCGAATTGAATGCGATGGCCAAACAGCATCTGGCCAGCTATCACCGTGACAACATCACCTTGGAAGTCGGCGATGCCTCTCAGGGTTGGGGTGAGCAGCAATATGACGCAATCGTATTGACTGGTTCTACACCAGTACTGCCGACAGCATTCCAGAATAGCCTCAAGATTGGCGGTCGTATGTTCGCCATCGTGGGTGATGCACCCGTCATGCAGGCACGTTTGATCAAGTGCGTAGCAGATGGCGTGTTTGAGTCCGTGACCATTATGGAAACTTCTGTACCTGCTTTGCAAAATGCCAAGCAGCCTGAACGCTTCGTATTCTAAGGAGTTGAAGGCTGGCGAAGTTTGCGTAAAGTCCCGCATCAATGTAGCATTAGAGAATTCTAATATGTTGCGAGCCCAGCCATGACACTCAAACCATTGTTCCTTTTTACGCTGCTTGCTGCTACTAGCGGCACCCAGGCTGCCGATTTGCTGGACACCTTCCATGCTGCGCAGGCCAATGATCCCGTGATCGCTGCGGCTTACGCATCGCAACAGGCTGGGCAAGAGAAAGTCGTACAAGGGCGCTCTTTGTTGATGCCTACGGTCAATCTCAGTGCTAATACGACGTTGAATGACACCAATATTCAATATCGTCCCGCACAGCCGCCGATGTTCTTGGGTGGTAATTACCGCTACAACTCACACGGCTACAACGTCAATTTGGTGCAGCCGCTGTATCGCCAGCAAAACTGGACGACATATAGTGAATCAGAATTGCAGACCGCAATCGCAGAAGCGCAGTACCGCACCGCTGAGCAGGACTTGGTTTTGCGAACTGCACAAGCATATTTTGATGTGCTGATCGCAGAGGATAGTGTGCAATTGGCGCAGGCGCAAAAAGTCGCCATCACTGAGCAGCTAGGTCAAGCTAAGCGCAATTTTGAAGTGGGTAGTGCGACTATCACCGACACGCATGAGGCTCAGGCAAGATACGATTTAACCGGGGCACAAGAAATTGCCGCGCAGAGCAATTTGGAAATCAAACGTCGCGTATTGCAGCAATTGACCAATAGTTTGCCGAATCATCTCAAACGCTTGGAGGGTGAACTAAAGCTGGAAATGCCACAGCCTGTCGACATGGAAAAATGGATAGCGGATGCGCAGAACAGCAATCCGCAATTAGCCATTGCTCAGGCGGCCAGTCAAATAGCCGAGAAGGAAGTCGATCGAAATCGCGGCGGTCATTACCCTACAGTTGACCTTGTTGCGAATTACGGCAAGAGCTATGCCAACGGCGGCACCTTTGGCTTGGGTAGCGATGTGCGCAACACCAACATCGGTGTGCAGATGAACATGCCATTGTTCCAAGGTGGAGCAGTCAACTCCAAATGGCGCGAGGCAGATGCAAACAATGAAAAAGCCAAGCAGGAATTAGAAAGCGCAAAGCGCAATATCACCTTGCAAACCAGCCAAGCCTACTTTGGTGTGGTGAACGGCATGGCACAAGTACAAGCGCTACAACAGGCACTCGTTTCGAGTACCAGCGTGTTGGAAGCTACCAAGACCGGCCAAGAAGTCGGCGTGCGCACTAATCTAGATGTGCTGAACGCACAGCAACAACTCTATTCCACACGCCGTGACCTGTATCAGGCGGAATATAATTATCTGGTCAGCAAGCTACGACTCAAAGCAGCTGTAGGTAATCTGAGCGAAACTGACCTGGCTGAAGTCAATCAAGCACTTAAATAAAGAATAATTGGTTCTTAAGTATTGATTTTGTCGCCCGTACTTTTAGCTCGAATTGGCCGGACACGGCCATCTAATGCACACCTGTCTCCGTAAAATACACGACTTCGAGTAAGGATATACGCGACCTGCGGGATCCGCAACGGCTTGAGTTGTTGCCCATTACCTCTAGAAAAGGTAAGATTCCCGCCCTTTCGCTTCTGTATTTGTTTTGGTATGGCGACGTGTGTCGCCATTTTTTTGTATTGAGATTCGAGTCATTAGAAATTATCTGGGGAACGCCGTGAGCAATTCTTCTTTGCCTATGCAGCAAGGTTTGTACGATCCGCGCCAAGAGCGCGATGCCTGTGGGGTGGGTTTTGTCGCCCATATCAAGGGTAAAAAGACCCATGAGATGGTTAGTCAAGGTTTAAAGATTCTGGAGAATCTGACGCACCGTGGTGCGGTGGGTGCAGATCCTTTGGCGGGTGACGGTGCGGGTATCTTGTTGCAAGTGCCAGATGCATTCTTGCGCACGAAATGTGCTGCGATAAATGTAAATTTACCTGCTGCAGGTAACTATGGCGTGGGCATGCTGTTCTTGCCACGTGATGCGGCTGCACGTGCAGCATGCGAAAAAATAGTGGCAGACAAAATCGCCGCTGAAGGACAGACACTGCTGGGTTGGCGCGATGTGCCAGTAGACAGTTCCATTCTGGGTGAGAGCGTCAAGCTGGTCGAGCCTGTGGTACGTCAGGTATTCATCGCATCAAAGAGCGCTGACCAAGAAGCATTTGAGCGCAAGCTGTTCGTGATCCGGAAGACTATGGAACATGCGGTACGCGGCTTAGGTGAACAGAGCACAGGGTTTTATTGCCCTTCTATGTCATCACGCACCATCGTTTACAAGGGCATGTTGTTGGCTGATCAAGTAGGCAAGTACTATCTTGATCTGCAAGATGCAACGGTTGTCAGTGCGTTGGCGCTGGTGCACCAACGCTTCTCCACAAACACTTTCCCTACTTGGGATCTGGCACATCCGTTCCGCATGATTGCACATAACGGTGAAATCAATACCGTGCGCGGTAACGTCAACTGGATGGCTGCGCGTCATGCTGCGATGTCATCAAATTTGTTGGGTGAAGATCTGGAAAAACTGTGGCCACTGATCGTAGATGGTCAGTCCGACTCAGCATGTTTCGACAACGCATTGGAATTACTGGTTGCTGGTGGATATTCGCTGCCACACGCAATGATGATACTGATCCCAGAAGCATGGGCTGGTAATCCATTGATGGACGAAGAGCGTCGCGCATTCTACGAATATCACGCAGCGTTGATGGAGCCATGGGATGGCCCAGCAGCAGTCGCCTTTACAGATGGCCGCATGATAGGTGCGACACTGGATCGTAACGGTCTGCGTCCTGCACGTTATCTGATCACCGATGACGATATGGTATTGCTGGCATCCGAAATGGGTGTGTTGACTATTCCTCAGGATAAGGTTGTCAAAAAATGGCGCTTGCAACCGGGCAAGATGTTCCTGATCGACATGGAAGCGGGTCGCATCATCGACGACAGCGAACTGAAGAATCAGATCGCCACAGCTAAGCCATATCGCCAGTGGATAGAGAAGTCACGCTACTTCCTGGCTGATTTGCCAACAGTAGAAGGCAAGCAAGCATTGAATGCGTCGTTGCTGGATACGCAGCAGGCATTTGGTTACTCACAAGAAGACGTGAAGTTCATCCTCGCTCCTATGGTAAGTGCAGGCGAAGAGCCAACGGGTTCCATGGGTACGGATGCCGCGTTAGCAGTGTTGTCTAACAAAAACCGTTCCTTCTACGATTACTTCCAACAGTTGTTCGCGCAAGTGACCAACCCACCGATTGATCCGATACGTGAAGAGATTGTCATGTCGTTGACTTCTTTCATCGGTCCCAAGCCTAACCTGCTGGGTATAGATGAGACTGATCCGACCTTGCGTCTTGAAGTACATCAGCCTGTGTTGTCCAACGAAGACATCGCCAAGTTGCGCAACATTGATAGCTTGACTAAGAGTCAATATCGCTCACAAGTTTTGGACATTACCTATCCGGTCACGGAAGGTGCAGCAGGCTGCGATGCAGCCGTCACGGCATTGTGTGCTGCTGCAGATAAAGCGGTGGCTGATGGCTACAATGTGTTGATTTTGTCTGATCGTGCAATGTCTGCTGAACGTATCGCTATCCCCGCGCTGGTCGCATGCTCCAAGGTGCACTTGCATCTGGTTAAGCAAGGCTCACGGACCAGCACAGGCCTAGTGGTCGATACGGGTTCTGCGCGCGAAGTACATCACTTCGCCTTGCTGGCAGGCTATGGCGCGGAAGCGGTTTGCCCATGGTTGGCATACGAGACTATCGCTAACATGAAGCTTCCAGCAAATGTGGAAGTTAAAGATGCCAAGAAGCGTTTCATCAAGGCAATCAATAAAGGCCTGATGAAAGTCATGTCCAAGATGGGTATTTCTACCTACCAATCCTATTGTGGCGCACAGATCTTCGAAGCCATCGGTTTGAACGCTAGTTTCGTGGCGGAATTCTTTACCGGTACAGCGACACAGATCGAAGGTATCTCGCTGAAGGAAGTTGCAGAAGAGACAGTACGCACACACCACAGTGCCTTTGGTAGCGATCCAGTGTTGAGCAACGCTTTGGAAGCGGGGGGTGAGTATGCTTACCGTGTGCGCGGCGAAGAGCACATGTGGACACCGGATAGCATCGCCAAGTTGCAGAGTGCGACACGCACCAACAATGCCGCGACCTACAAGGAATACGCCAAGCTGATCAATGATCAGAGCGCTAAGCTTAAGACCCTGCGCGGCCTGTTCGATATCAAATCAGTTGGTGCAGCCGTGCCACTGGAAGAAGTCGACTCCGCAAAAGAAATCGTTAAACGTTTTGTGACGGGTGCGATGTCGCTGGGCTCAATCTCGACTGAAGCGCACACCACATTGGCAATCGCCATGAACCGTATCGGCGGCAAGTCGAATACGGGTGAAGGCGGTGAAGATGCGGCACGCTTCAAGACATTCAAGGGCGGCGAGATGTTGTCCGATATCATCGGTAAGAGCCGTATTTTCGCTGATCGCGAGATGCAAGCCGGTGACTCCTTGCGCTCCAAGATCAAGCAGGTTGCGTCCGGTCGCTTCGGAGTAACAGCTGAATATCTATCCAGCGCAGATCAGATTCAGATCAAGATGGCGCAAGGTGCTAAGCCTGGTGAGGGAGGACAGTTGCCAGGTGGCAAAGTGTCAGAGTACATCGCCAAGTTGCGTTTTTCGGTACCGGGAGTGGGTCTGATCTCGCCCCCTCCGCATCACGACATCTACTCCATCGAAGATTTGGCTCAGTTGATCCATGATCTTAAGAACTCCAATCCGACAGCGTCCATCTCTGTGAAGTTGGTGTCCGAAGTGGGCGTGGGTACGGTGGCAGCGGGTGTATCTAAAGCGAAAGCAGATCATATCGTAGTCTCCGGTTTCGACGGCGGTACAGGCGCATCTCCACTCTCTTCGGTTAAACATGCAGGTACGCCGTGGGAGCTCGGTCTGGCGGAAGCGCAACAGACGCTGGTGCTGAACCAGTTGCGTGGCCGTATTGCCTTGCAAGTCGATGGTCAATTGAAGACCGGCCGTGACGTATTGATCGGCGCGTTGTTGGGCGCTGATGAATTCGGTTTTGCGACTGCACCACTGGTGGTGGAAGGTTGCATCATGATGCGTAAGTGCCATCTCAACACTTGCCCGGTCGGCGTAGCGACACAGGATCCAGAACTGCGTAAGAAATTCACCGGTCAGCCTGAGCACGTTGTGAACTACTTCTTCTTCGTTGCAGAAGAAGTACGTGAACTGATGGCGCAGATGGGTATCCGGAAGTTTGATGACCTGATCGGTCGCAGCGATCTGCTCGATGTGAAAGAGGGGATTGCACATTGGAAGTCACAAGGTCTGGACTTCTCCAAAGTGTTCCATCAGCCGGTGATGCCAGTCAGTGTTGCGCGCCGTCACGACAGTGGCCAGGATCACGAGTTGGAGAAGGCCTTGGATAATAGCCTCATCGCACAAGCGCAGAAGGCTTTGAACGACAAACAGCCAGTGGTCATCGAAAGCAAGATCACCAACGTGAACCGTACCGTGGGCACCATGTTATCGCACGAAGTGGCCAAGCGTTACGGTCAGGTTGGCTTGCCGGCAGACAGCATACAAGTGAAATTCAAGGGTACTGCGGGACAGAGCTTTGGCGCATTCTTGGCGCACGGCGTGTCGTTTGAGTTGCGCGGTGAAGGTAACGACTACGTAGGTAAAGGTCTGTGCGGTGGCCGTATCGCCATCATGCCGCCTAGCGAAGCGAAGCTGGTGTCTCACGAGAACATCATCGTGGGTAACACCGTGATGTATGGCGCGACCTCAGGTGAATGCTATTTCAACGGCGTGGCGGGTGAACGTTTCGCGGTACGTAACTCAGGTGCGATCGCCGTCGTCGAAGGTCTGGGCGATCACGGTTGTGAATACATGACCGGCGGCATGGTCATCGTGCTGGGTCAGACTGGCCGTAACTTTGCGGCGGGTATGTCGGGTGGTGTGGCATACGTGCTGGATGAAGACGGCAACTTCGAGAAGCGCTGCAACTTGTCCATGGTGGCATTGGAGCCAGTACTAGAAGAAGTCGATGCCAGCGAAACCGGTGAAGTCGAGTCTCATGGCCGCGTGCACTTCAACCACCTGAATAAGGCGGATGAACATGCGCTGCGCGAACAAATCGAGAAGCATCTGATGTACACCGGCAGTGAGCGTGCACGTTTGATCCTCGAGAACTGGTCGCAATACCTGCCCAATTTCATCAAGGTGATGCCGACAGAATATCGCCGTGCTTTGCAGGACATGGCAGCGCAAAAAGCAAAAGAATTGGAGGTTGCATAATGGGTAAGCCAACCGGTTTCATGGAGTTCGAAAGACTGTCAGAAGAGAATCTGCCAGTCGCGGAGCGAGTTCAGAACTACAAAGAATTCGTGCTGCATCTGAGTGACGATCAAGCCAAGGTGCAGGGCGCACGCTGTATGGATTGCGGCATCCCGTTCTGTACCTCGGGTTGCCCAATCAACAACATCATCCCTGACTGGAACGATCTGGTTTACCGCGGTGACTGGAAGAATGCGCTGGATGTCCTGCATTCCACCAACAACTTCCCTGAGTTCACGGGTCGTGTCTGCCCAGCACCTTGTGAAGCAGCTTGCACACTGAACATCAACAATGACGCGGTGGGCATCAAGTCCATCGAACACGCCATCATTGATAAAGGCTGGGAGAATGGTTGGGTCGTTCCTATGCCGGCAGCTAAGAAGACCGGGAAAAAGGTCGCTGTGGTTGGTTCCGGTCCGGCAGGTATGGCCTCTGCTCAGCAACTCGCGCGTGCAGGCCATGCTGTGACTGTGTTCGAAAAGAACAGCCGCATTGGTGGTCTGATGCGTTACGGCATCCCTGATTTCAAGATGGAAAAGTCACATATCGACCGCCGCATCAAACAGATGGAAGCAGAGGGCGTTAACTTCAAGACTTCTGTATTCGTCGGTACAGATGGCGATTTGGGTTTCGTCAATAATATGTCGACCAGCGTAGTGACGCCAGATCAGTTGTTGGCTGAATTCGATGCAGTGGTTTTGTCCGGTGGTTCAGAAACACCTCGCGATCTACCTGTACCCGGCCGTGAGCTGAGCGGCATCTACCCTGCGATGAGCTTCTTGCCACAACAGAACCGTGTCAATGCAGGAGATGTGATCCCAGATCAGATCAAGGCGACAGGGAAGCATGTCGTAGTGATTGGCGGCGGTGATACGGGTTCCGATTGCGTGGGTACTTCCAACCGCCACGGCGCAGTATCCGTGACTCAATTCGAAGTGATGCCACGTCCTCCCGAGAAGGAAAATAAATCTTTGGTGTGGCCTAACTGGCCTATGAAGATGCGCACTTCCAGTTCACACGAAGAAGGTGCGAATCGTGATTGGTCTGTGTCAACCAAACAATTCTACGGTAGCAACGGTAAGGTCGAAGGTTTGCGTTGCGTACGTGTGGAGTGGAAAGAAGACAAGATGGTCGAAGTCGCCAATAGTGAATTCGATGTCAAGGCCGACTTGGTGTTATTCGCGATGGGCTTCACCAATCCAGTAGCAAAAGTGCTGGATGCTTTCGGCGTAGAGAAGGATGGTCGCGGCAACATCAAGGCAACGACAGATGGCGCAACTTGCTATCAAACTAGCAAGGCCAAGGTGTTTACGGCGGGCGATATGCGCCGTGGTCAATCACTGATCGTGTGGGCGATACGCGAAGGTCGCCAATGCGCTCGTGCCGTGGATGAATTTTTGATGGGTTCTTCTGTTTTGCCACGATAGTAAGGAGAGTGAAGAGGGAAGGCTAAAGGGTAAAACCCTCCGCACTCCCTTTACCTTTTAGGGGCAAAGCTGCCGACCTAGACCCTTCACAGTTTTTTAAAATTTACAGAAAAGAAAAACATGAACTTTAAGTTAAAGAACGACACATTCCTGCGCGCACTGTTGCGTCAACCTACCGAATACACTCCTTTGTGGATGATGCGCCAAGCCGGTCGTTACTTGCCCGAATACCGCGCGACACGTAAGACCGCAGGCAGTTTTCTCGGCTTGTGTAAGAACCCTGATTTTGCGACCGAAGTGACTTTACAGCCATTGGAGCGTTTCCCCTTGGATGCGGCAATCTTGTTCTCAGATATTTTGACTGTGCCAGATGCGATGGGCCTAGGCCTGTACTTCTCTGAAGGTGAAGGCCCGAAGTTCGAGCGTCCTTTGCGTGATGCTGCGGCAATCAAAGCTCTGCGCGTTCCCGACATCGACAAAGACCTGCGTTATGTGACCGATGCGGTGACGCAAATCCGTAAAGCATTGGATGGCAGCGTGCCTTTGATCGGTTTCTCTGGCAGCCCATTCACCTTGTCCTGCTACATGGTTGAAGGTGGCGGTAGCGATGACTACGCCAAGGTTAAGACCTTGATGTACAACGAACCTAAGCTGATGCACCACATCTTAGAAGTGACGACTCAGGCTGTTATCAACTACCTGAACGCGCAGATCGAAGCGGGTGCACAAGCCGTGATGATCTTCGACTCATGGGGCGGTGTCTTGTCTCACGCTGCATTCCACGAATTCTCACTGGCTTATACACAGCGTATCGTAGACGGCCTGATCAAAGAGAAGGACGGCGTGCGTATCCCTTCTATCGTATTCACCAAGGGTGGCGGTCTGTGGATAGAAAGCATCGCTAACACAGGTTGTGATGCGGTCGGTCTTGATTGGACCATGGACATCGGTATCGCTCGCCAGAAGGTCGGCCACAAGGTTGCGCTGCAAGGCAACATTGACCCTGCTGTGTTGTTCGCTTCTCCTGATGCGATTCATGCCGAAGTGGAAAAAGTATTGGGTAGTTACGGCTTCGGTAGCGGCCATGTATTCAATCTGGGCCATGGTATCTCGCAACACACCAACCCAGATCATGCAGCAGCGTTGGTTGCAGCGGTACACGAACTGAGTCGCAAGTACCATTGATCTAAATAGAATATCTAGTACGAAAAAGCCGCAGGAAACCCCTGCGGCTTTTTCATTTCTGAGAGACAATGAAGGCGGTTGTTTAAGGAGGACAAGAATATGTCTGCAAGTAAATTGACTCAAAAAATTGAGTCTAAGAAGAAGCCACAACATTCTGTGACTTGGTTATTGGCTGTCTTAATTGGCTCGGTGTTTATCATCGAAGTGCTGGTGATGTATCTACTGGAAGCATTGCCACCAATGTCCAAGTTGGCTAGTACGCTGCTCGATGCGTCGCTACTTTCCGCATTGTTATTTCCCATTTTCTATCTGCTGGTGTTCCGTCCTTTGGTGCAAAACATCTACCAGCGTATCAAAGCTGAAGGTGAGTTACGCGTGGCGGCGGTGGCCCTGGAAATCAAAGACCCCATACTTATTACCGATGCGCAAGCCAACATCGTCCGGGCCAATAAGATGTTCCTCAACATCACAGGCTATAAGCTGGAAGATATAGTGGGCAAGAATCCGCGCATCTTGAAGTCAGGTCGCCAGAGCCAGACTTTTTATGAAAAGATGTGGCAGCAAATATTAAACAATGGTTCATGGAGTGGAGAAGTACGCATCAAGACCAATGGTGGACAGACATTGCCAATGTGGCTGACTATCACTGCTGTGAAGAACCCCCAGTTAGAAACTACCCATTATGTGGCGATTTATAACTACACATAACACACGCCTAGTTAAGCCCCTCAGTTCAATCATTAATGCCCATCGTTCGTGTCGCGCTTGATATTCCCTTACACACCTTGTTTGACTACACGGTGGAAGAGGTCGTCGAGGTCTTAATAGGGCAGCGTGTACTTGTGCCCTTCGGTAAGCGGCAGCTGGTTGGGGTGGTGATCGAGTGTGTCGCCACATCTGAAATGGATGCGGCACGTATCAAGCCCGTGACGCAAGTTTTTTACGACACTGCACCCTTGTCATCAGAGTTACTGAGCTTGTTGAGTTTTTGCAGTGACTACTATCGATACCCCATAGGCCAAACGATTTTGTCCGCGCTGCCGACACGGCTGCGTAGCACGGAACCTATCGTTATTAAACCCATTGTGGTTTACCGCTTGAGCGAGACTGGCATGACGCTGGACATGTCGGTGTTGCCTAAGCGCAAAGCGGTACAGCGCAAGCTACTGGAACAACTCGCAATCAAGCCATGCACGATGAGGGAGATGAAGCGCATATCTGCTACAGCGGGAGCAGCTGTGAAAGCGCTGCTGGTGGAAGGCTGGATAGAACAATACGACGAGCCAGCTATGCGAGTTACAGGCGACTCAGTGGCAACGAATGTAGAGGCGGCACAGCATACTTTCGACAACGCGCACATCTTGACCTGCGAGCAACAACTCGCAGTGGGTGCTGTCACGCGTTCGTCAGGCTATGGATGCTACTTGTTGCATGGCATTACTGGAAGCGGCAAGACCGAGGTTTATGTACATCTCATCCATCAGTTTTTAACAGCTTCCCTTGAGCTTGGTCGAGTGGCCAGCGGGCAGATATTGTTGTTAGTTCCCGAGATCAATCTGACGCCACAATTGGAGCAATATTTTCTGAGTCGTTTCCCCGATGTGCCGCTGACTAGCCTGCATAGCGGTTTAAGCGAAAAGGCACGCTTAGAGAATTGGCAACAGGCACAGTCTGGTGCTGCACGCTTGGTGCTAGGTACACGCTTATCGGTATTTGCCGAGTTGCCCAATCTATCGCTCATTATCGTGGACGAAGAACACGATAGCTCCTTCAAGCAACAAGACGGTTTGCGATATTCGGCGCGTGACGTAGCAATCTTTCGCGCCAGTCAACGTGGTGTGCCCATCGTTTTAGGCTCAGCCACACCCTCGTTGGAGAGTTACCATAACGCTCAGATTGGGCGTTATCAGATGTTGAAGTTGAGTCAGCGCGCATCGGCTACAGCGCAGTTGCCAGTGGTGCGCTGCATCAATATTCATCAGACCACCATGCACTCCGGAATCAGCGAGAACCTGCTACGTGAGATCGAAGTGCGTATCGCACGCAAAGAACAGAGCCTGGTGTTCATCAACAGACGCGGTTATGCACCAGTGCTGATGTGTGGTGGTTGTGGATGGTTGTCGGACTGCAAGCATTGCGCGAGCAAGATGGTGCTACATCTTAAAGACAAACGACTGCGCTGCCATCATTGCGGACATCAAGTGCGTGTGCCGCTAACCTGTCCGGATTGTGGCAATGCCGATCTGCATCCAGTGGGCAGCGGCACGCAGCGGGTAGAGGAAATATTGCGTGAGCATTTTCCTGCAGCACGCATTTTACGTGTGGATAGGGATAGCACTCGCAATAAACGTGCTTGGCAAACTATGCGCGAGCAGATACACGCCAACGAAGTAGACCTCCTCATTGGCACGCAGATGCTGGCCAAGGGGCATGATTTTCCAGAATTGACCTTGGTTGGCGTGCTCAATCCCGATAGCGCGCTTTACAGCAGCGACTTCCGCGCCGCGGAGAAGTTATATGCTCAATTGGTGCAGGTCTCAGGTAGAGCAGGGCGGGCAGATAAGCCGGGCAGCGTGATCATCCAGACCGACTTCCCTGATCACCCCTTGTACCGAGCCCTGCAAGCTCACGACTTTGACGGATTCGCTGCCAGCCAGTTGGCAGAGCGGCAGATGGCTGGCTTCCCTCCATACATGTTCCAAGTCATGTTGCGGGCCGAAGGCAAGATCGAGAGCGAGGTTTATGAATACCTAGGCAAGGCTAGGGCAGCGGCACTTGCTTTACAGCATGAGGTTGAGGTCATGGGCGTCGTACCCTCAGCCTTGGCGCGCCGCGCCAATCATGTACGGGCTCAATTACTGATACAGGCAAGTAGCCGTCGCGGACTACAACAATTCCTCAGGGCCTGGCAAGAGGCTTTAGATGGATTATCACAAAGTAAACTGCGTTGTGCGCTAGACATCGACCCGCTAGAGTTTTAGAGTGCTGGGCTTGAATTTCATCCTCAGGTAATACCCATGTCTATCCATCGTTTTTATACCAAGACTGTCAGTGAAAAACTGCTCTATACCTCATTTCTATTGCTTATAGGATTGGGTTATTTGATGGCGACCGCCTATCTTTACGTCACGCACGAGATGAACGATGGCAAACCGGGACTCTCGGTGGAGGATGTGGCGAACAGTTATTACGGCAACCGCAGCGGTACGCGTCTGGAAGCAGCGATACGCGGCCCGATGTCAGGCTTCATCAGTGATGAGGATAGAGAATCCATCGTGGCCTGGCTCAAGGATGGCGGTGAAGAGGATCATTACGAGCCGACCATCAAACCTATTTTGCAAAAGACCTGCTTGAATTGCCATGTATCCAGTTCGGGCATGAATCTTCCTGATTTCAGCACTTATGCAGGTATACACAAGGTATCTTCTGTGGATACAGGGATGTCCATGGCCAGCTTGCTGAAGCTGTCTCACATCCATCTTTTCGGCATCAGTATCTTGTTGTTCATCCTCGGCTGGATCTTCATCCAGAGTGAGATCAACGTGCACTTCAAACGCTTCTTGGTAGTTTCGCCTATGCTGGCGGTGTTCATCGATGTGGCTTCTTGGTTCTTGACCAAATGGGACTCGCATTACGCCATGGTGGTGATCTTCGCCGGGGCGATTCTGGGTTTCTCAATGGCAGCGCAGATTTTAATCTCCTTGTATCAGATATGGTTCCTGAAACGCCCTGAAATCCCAGCACCACCTTTGAAATGATAGAGCAGTTGCAGCGTATTGTCGGCACGGAGGCTGTTCTGACAGGCGCGGACACTACGCCCTACAGCGAGGACTGGCGCGGGCGCTATAGTGGCACCGCGCTGGCGGTGGTGTTTCCAGCTGATACCGAGCAAGTTTCGCAAGTAGTGAAGTGGTGCGCGACCAATAATATTAGCATCGTCCCGCAGGGCGGTAATACCAGCTTGTGTGGTGGTGGCGTCCCTCTGCCTAAAGGCAAACAAGTGGTGCTGAATCTGTCGCGAATGAACAGGATATTGGAGGTTGATCCTCAGAATCAGACACTGACGGTACAAGCCGGCTGTACTTTGGCATCGGTGCGTGCAACTGCGGACTCACACGACTGCTTATTTCCGCTTGGACTGACCGCGATTGCTGATCGCTGTGAGATCGGTGGCAACATCTCCACAAATGCTGGCGGTATCGGTGTGTTGCGTTACGGCAATATGCGCGAGATGGTGTTAGGCATAGAAGCTGTATTGCCCGATGGGCGGATTTGGAATGGTTTGCGCGGGCTGCGTAAGGACAACACTGGATACGACCTCAAGCACCTTTTCATAGGTGCGGAAGGTACCCTGGGTATCGTGACGGCGGCAGTGTTGAAGCTGTTCCCTAAGCCACAGACCACAGTCACAGCGCTGATAGGAGTGGGTACGGTCACCTCGGCGACGCGGACGCTGGATCTGGTACGCCAGAATTGTGGCAATACGCTGAGCGCCTTCGAGCTGATGTCACGCGAATGTGTAGATATGGTGTTGAGGAACATCGAAGGGACCAAAGAGCCTTTCGACAGTAAGTATCCCTGGTATTTGCTGGTTCAATTGAGTGACGCAACTAAATCACTCATGCACGAATCTTTGCGCGACACCATCACTGGCTTTACTGCTTCACATTTTGACTTTGAGATTGCGGCGGACGCGGCGATGGCAGAGGAGTGGTGGAAGCTAAGGCGCAATATCAGTGAGGCACAGAAGCGTGAAGGAATCAGCATAAAACACGATGTATCTGTCCCCATCAGCAGCATCACTGAATTTTTATTGCATGCGAGTGCGTCTCTGAAAGCGGCTTACCCAGATGTGCGCATCTTGGCTTTCGGTCACATGGGGGATGGCAACATCCATTACAACATCTCGTTGGCGGATAAGGTACGCAACAAGATTTTTATCGCCAGTGAGGAATCCAAGGTTAATGAACTGGTCTATCAAGTCATCAATGAGTTGAAAGGTAGTATCAGCGCCGAGCACGGCATAGGACAACTTAAGCGCGAGACCATACGGAATCACAAGAGTGTGATAGAGCTAGACTTGATGCGTAGCCTCAAAAAGGCGCTGGACCCACAAGGCATTATGAATCCTGGCAAGTTGCTGTAAATTTACTTTGTGATTGGTTGCACCATGTCCGCCCAAGGATTGAGTTGCAATGAAGTGAGTACTTTACCGTCAGCCCTATTGACGATCACCGCGATATCCTCGAACTTCGAACGTAGCGGCAAGAACCCTACCCCGCCAGCCTTCCAGCCACCTTTTTTTAGCGCAGCATCGACCTCCGCCTCATGTCCAGGGTTGATTCTTTTTAATTCATCCAAGTCATGTGCGGCAAGGCCTGCTGCTTGGCCATGTTCCGCATAGGGCTGATAATATTTAGGGAATAAGGGCAGATCTTTGCCATTGAATGCAGCTAATACCACCTTGTTTCGTTCTGCAATGTCATTGGGTAACTCTGAATAGACATAGACAGGGCCAGTGATGGGCAGCGTGCGGTATTGGGGAAGTAGCGCCTGCTTCACATCCGCAATATCCAATTGGTTTGCAACGATCATGTCGTAAGACCCTTTGCTATAAACCACGAACACAGGCCGCGCGTGGAACATCACATTCATACCATACAGTAGTGCGGAGAGTTGCACGAGTGCAATGATTGCGAGGTCGAAACGTAGTGCTCTGCGACTTTTTTTGGCGCTATAGATGATGAGGGTGATGAGTGGTCCTAAGCATACGTCTACACTCAACATGATAAGCAGTACTTGTTTACCTCCTGCAGCTGAAAAGAACGGTGGTGCGAACCAAAGCGTGAGCATCAAAGTGAGTGCGATCAGTGCGATGGTTGCACTGATAGACAAATGTAATGCCGAAGCTTTCCAGCGAGTGATGGTATGCAGTTCTGACATGTGAGTACTGAGTGAGGGTTAGAGCGAAGGTGATTATAGAGAATTCGCCTGAGCGTTGTAAGCGCGCAACAGGAACCTTGCGCGCTGCAATGCTATAATCCGCCCCCTTTTTGCAACAGTAGCGTTATGTCTGCCGTATTGAATTTCAAATCCCATCTGACCGAGTTATTCGCGCAAGCACAGCGTGTAGTTGCGCCTGACTCCTCCGTTGAAATATTGTTGGAGCGCCCTAAGCAATCCGCCCACGGTGATTACGCCTGCAACCTTGCGATGCAATTGACCAAGGTGATGCGCAAGCCACCGCGCGAGATTGCTCAGGCCCTGATTGCAGCATTGCCAGCTTCTGCCGTGATCGACAAGGTCGAGATCGCTGGTGCAGGCTTCATCAACGTATTCATTACAACCTCGGCTAAGCAGGCTGTAGTTGGTGGTGTGTTGCAAGCAGCTACTGCCTATGGTCGTAGCGCGGTAGGCGCAGGTCGTAAGGTCGGCGTGGAGTTCGTTTCAGCGAACCCTACCGGACCTTTGCACGTGGGCCATGGTCGCGGTGCGGCAGTCGGGGATTGTTTGTGCAGTCTGTTGGATGCGGCGGGTTGGGATGTGACGCGCGAGTTCTACTACAACGATGCCGGAGTACAGATCGACAACCTGACTTTGTCGGTACAGCTGCGCTGCAAGGGCATCACCCCTGATGATCCTTCATGGCCAGAGGCGGGCTATCGTGGCGACTATATCGCCGATGTGGCACGCGCCTATTTGGCTAAAGAGAAAGTGGATTCTGACGACCAGCATGCTCAGGCGTCGGGTGACCCTGAGGACGCAGAAGCGATACGCCATTTTGCAGTGGCCTATCTGCGCCGTGAACAGGATCTGGATCTCAAGGCTTTCGGTGTGCAGTTCGACGTGTTCTCATTAGAGTCGTCCTTGTACACCGAGGGCAAGGTCAAGGCCACCGTAGCGGCCTTGGTAGCCAGCGGTCACACTTACGAACAGGACGATGCGTTGTGGTTACGCACTACTGACTTCGGTGACGACAAAGACCGTGTGATGCGCAAGACTGATGGTGGCTACACCTATTTCGTGCCAGACGTGGCGTATCACAACGAGAAATGGCAGCGTGGCTTCAAGCGCGTCATCAACGAGCAGGGCGCTGACCATCACTCCACCATCACCCGCGTACGCGCAGGCTTGCAGGCTTTGGATGTGGGCATTCCTAAGGGCTGGCCAGAGTATGTGCTGCACCAGATGGTGACCGTTTTAAAGGATGGCGCGGAGGTGAAGATATCCAAGCGTGCGGGTAGCTATGTGACGCTGCGCGACCTGATTGAAGAAGTAGGTTGTGATGCGACGCGTTACTTTTTGGCGGCGCGTCATCCCGATACGCAGTTGGTGTTCGACATCGATCTGGCGAAATCCAAGAGCAATGAGAACCCCGTCTACTACATCCAGTACGCACATGCACGTATCCATACAGTGCTGAGTCAATGGGCGGGTGAGCTTGAACTATTGAATCAGGCCGATGTCAGTCGGCTCGATAGCGAATACGAGACCACCCTGTTGCAAAAATTGATCGACTATCCACAAGCGATAGAGACAGCGGCACAAGACCTCGCACCGCACCAGATCGCGTTCTATCTAAAAGATTTGGCGGCTGATTTCCATAGCTACTACAATGCGTCGCGCTTCTTGGTTGACGATGAGAAGCTTAAGTTGGCACGTTTGGCTTTGATCGCGGCGACCGCGCAAGTGATGCGTAATGGATTAGCGCTGTTGGGTGTGAGTGCACCGCAGCACATGTGATTCGAAGGGGTGAAATGAGCAAGAGTACGAGCAGAAGAGCGGGTACAGAAGGTAAGGGCAGCCCGCTGATGGTGGGACTCCTATTGGGTTTGATCGTCGGTGTCGGCATCGCTGCCGCGCTGGCTTGGTACACGATGAAGACACCTAGCCCCTTTGTCAGCAAGCAGGCCACAGCCAGTCAAGCGGCCCTGACAGAACAGCTTAAAGCTGCAGCCTCTGAGGTTACCAAGCAGGCGAACGCAGCGGTTTCATCAGTAACAGATGCCAAGCCTAGGTTTGAGTTTTACAAGGTGCTGACCGACAAGCAGGACGCGCCCAGCTTACCGATGCAAGACTCGGCCAAGCCTGTGGTGAACAAACCTGTAGCTGTCGCCAAGACCAATACCTCGAATATCATAGAGACACCAAAGCCAGTCACTAAGGGCATCTACTATCTGCAGGCAGGTGCTTTCGCGAACCAAGCAGAAGCCGAGAAACTCAAGGCTGGATTGCTGATGGATGGCATGGAAGTCACCGTACTGGCGGCGAACATCCCGGATAAAGGCGTGTTCCACAGAGTGCGTACCGGCCCCTATCAAAGCGCGGAAGAAATGAATAAGGCACGGGCGAAGTTGCAACTAAAAGGCATCAACAGTACTCCTATGCGTGTTCAATAGATGCAGGTCTGAATTTCACACAAGCTTTTTCCGATAGAAATTAATACAGGAGCCGAACATGAAGAAAATCCTACATAGTCTGATGATGGTCGCTGCGCTGTTCGTTGCAACGAACGTGCATGCTGAAGCGCAACTGGGCAAAGATTACACACTGCTAGATCCTGCGCAAAACACTTCCACCAAGAAGATTGAAGTACTCGAATTCTTCTTTTACGAATGCGGCCATTGCTTCCACCTGCACCCTTTCCTCGCTAAATGGGAGAAGAGCAAACCAGCTGATGTGGAAATCGACTTTGTTCCGACCATCTTCCGACCATCTGCAGAGCCTATGGCCACCGCCTACTATGCTTTGGAGGCTATGGGCAAGATCAAGCAATTGGATGACGACATCTACAAGGCGATACACGTCGATCAAATTGGTTTGTATGACATCGACACCATCAGTGCGTTCATGGCCAAGCAGGGCGTAGACAAGAGCGAATTTACATCTGCTTACCAATCTTTCAGCGTACAAAGCAGAGTGGCACGCGCTAAGCAATTGATCCGTGCGTATAACATTCAAGGCACACCCACACTGGTTGTCGAAGGTCGTTACGTCATCTCTGGCTTGCAACCCGAAGACACCATACGTGCGCTTAACGCAGTTATCGCCAAGGTGCGCAAAGAGCGCGCCGCAGGCAAGAAACACTAAAGTTAGAATTTGGGACTCAGTCAATGCAGACCTACGCATTAACTGAGTCCCATTGGTTTCCTGCTACTAATTGAATCACGCATTCACTCCTCAATGCCGTTGACCCAATCACCATCAAAGACTCAGCTATCCTATGTGGTCATCACAGGTGCAAGCAGCGGCATAGGCTTGGCTTTGTCACGGCATTATCTGCAGCGGGGTGCAATAGTTGCAGCGCTTGCTCGACGCGGCGAATTGCTGGAAGCGCTGGCTGAAGAATTTCCCCAACAAGTATTTATCTACCCCGTCGATGTGCGTGACGCAGCAGCACTGCAACAAGCTGCGGCCGATTTCATCGCCCGTGCGGGTGTGCCAGACGTCGTCATCGCCAACGCAGGTGTCAGCATCGGCACGCTCACCGAATTCGCCGAGGATAGTGAGTCCTTCAAGCAAGTCATGGACATCAATGTGCTGGGTATGGTGCAGACCTTCCAGCCCTTTGTTGCGGCGATGCGCGCTACGGGTAAAGGGACATTGGTAGGCATCGCCAGTGTGGCAGGTTTTCGAGGACTTCCTGGCGCAGGCGCGTATTCGGCCTCCAAAGCGGCGGCGATCTCTTATCTGGAGTCCTTGCGCGTGGAACTACGTAGCACGGGCGTAAAAGTCGTCACCATCTGTCCCGGTTATGTCCGCACCCCGATGACTGTACTTAACCCCTACGTCATGCCCTTCATGCTTGATGCACCTGTCGCGGCAGCACGTATGGCGCGCGCTATCGAACGTCAGACTTCATTCACGGTCATCCCGTGGCAGATGGGCTTGGTCGGGCGTGTGTTGAAAGTATTACCGAGATGGTTGTACGACCTACTGTTTGCCAATGCACCGCACAAGCCGAGGAAGTAAGGGCGCAGATTCAGGAAATCCAGAGCACGGTTGCTAGCTGGCTTTCGCATGACACAACACGCGAGCTAATTTTTAAGCGGCCCCTTTAGTTGCGATTGCCGCGTTTACGAAAGCCGATGACCGTGCAAATGACTAAGAACAGAGCCAAGCTTGAACAAATGATTGCCATGAACCACTCGTGACCAGGAAGGTATTTTTGCGCTGGGGAAAGTAATCCACTAAGAAACAGGAAGGCTATGAGCAATGAAAGTAAAGCGAGCATAAGGCTACGCCACGGCTGCGAGCTGAACACATACACAATGGTTGATATTCGCATATGGCTCTGTCCTCTTTGAATATATTGCTTTTGCTATATTGCAAAAACCATCCACACTGGTTGCTATCTCAATTTTTCGATAATCGGGGCTAAATAGTTAGCCACTTTGATGTTCATATGCCAGCTTTTCTCTAGCTCAGCGACATTCAGCATCCCAGCTCACACGCTCTTTAGGATCTATTGGACGCGGTGATGAACAAGTCATCTGGTAGGAGCTCTTGTCAGCAGGGATGAGTGCCTCGGTCTCATTGCTGCGGTGGGAATTAATGCTACTGTTCGCGCGCAATCCTGGGTATTTTACTTGGATGAAATCGACGATTTGCCAGAGTACTAGTGCATTGACCAAGGTCGCTACACTCAAAGCGGTAACAATCCTGGCACCGGAACGCCGCAAAAACCATTCAACCAATCCGCCAATCAACGCACCTGACGCTGCCCCCGCAAAAAGACCAACCACGGCGAAAAAAAGAAAAAAGACCGATACGAGAAGCGATCCAGCGCTATCTGCATTGTAAGACGGCAGATGAACGTAGCCCCTATACCCCAGCCAAGCGCCCCAAGCACCCCCAAGCAAAGGCCAGGAAATGCGAACGATCCAACAATAGGGGGTCTGGCGCATCATCGCTTACCTTCGCTCTGCAGCAATCCTTCAATGGCATTGCGTGCCCGATTGAGGTGGTGTGCAGTTGTTTCGATTCTTTGCAGTTGGCAACCAGGAGACTTTGCGCTCCAGGTCAAACTCAGGGATTGATTAAATTCACTGCGGAGCACAAATGTCTCCAATGGCATGACCCGTTGTTTGCTTGAGAAGGGGAGAGGTATGGCCTTTTCGATCTCAAGCGTTTGATGCCGGTTACGCCATTGCACTCGTGCACCTAGCCAATCACCTGCCCCGCCATTGATGAGCACCCATCCCCAGCCATCGGCCCCCAGATTTAGATAGCAGTAGCTCCCTTGCTCTCCAATTCCAGCCCATTCTCCTGAATAAAAGCTTGGTGAGCTATCGGGCAGAGGCGTCAACGCATTTGCTGCTCCTAAGCAAGTAAATAAAAGTAGAAGTCCTATTAAATAGCGCATGCTCTATGCTTGTCGCCTTCCTGATTTTTGATTTTCCGCAAGAATTGCTTCAATGATGGCAGTCTGCCACGTTTTCACTGACTATGAAAATAGCCAAGTGCAGAGTTGATTTATTGGGCTGAGAGAAACCTAATAGGGCAACTACTCGGGAGAAAAGCGGCATCTAGTTTCAGCCTCCTGTGAAGTTGCTAGATTAAGTTCGAATGAAAGCCCCCCATTTTCAAGCTTGCCAAACATTACTCGACTGCATAAGTGCCGATATTTATATTCTTCTAGCGGAATTGTGCATAGCTTTTAACTTATTCCTGACTCACTCATCCAACGGCACATTCCTCGTCTCTGGTAAGAACAATAAGCCCACCACCGAAGCCATAATCAAGAGCCCCACGGGATACCACAATCCTGCTGAGGGTTCGCCGGCTTTGACACTCAGTATCGTAATCATAAAGGGTGACATGCCGCCTATCCAACCTGCGCTGAGGTTGTGCGGCAGGGCCACCGCCGTGTAGCGGGTGCGTAAGGGGAATAGCTCGGCCAGTGTGGCGGTTTGTGGGCCGGTGATGAGGGCCACGGCGATGAGCGGCACCAGCAGCAAGAGGAAGATCATGGTGCTGTTCACTTGAGTCGCATCGGCGTGTTCTGCCCAGCCCGCGATCTGCAATGAGGTCTTGATCGCATCGGGTTGAAAGCCTGTGAGGGCAGTCTGTTCAGCAATCTGTATCGAGGTTTCAGCAGCGTCCTGCTGGGTGTAGCTCACGCCCAATTTCACCAGCAACTCTTGATTCCGCTCGCAGTCGTTCTTTGCACCTGTGAAGGGGTTGTAGTGGCAGGCTGCACCTTGCAACACAACCGGGACGTCACGATTGAAACGCTCCAAGGTAGGGTTGCCGTAATGCATCAAACCGTGGAACACCGGCATGATGCTTAGCGCGCCCAGTATCAGTCCGGCGAGCAATACGGGGCGTCGACCGATGCGGTCCGATAGCCAGCCGCATAGGACGGTGAGCGGAATCAGCAATAGGGTGCTGATCATCACCAAGGTGCTGGCAGTCTGTGCATCGAGTTTAACCACGGTCTTGAGATAGACGTTGGTGTAGATCTGCGAAGAGAAGAACAACAATGAGCCGCCCGCTGAGATACAAAAGAACAGCAGTGCCATGCGGCCTAGTGTTTTGGGATTATGTAGACATTCGCGCAATGGCGCTTTGGAGATGCCGTGGTGGTTACGCAAGCGTTCGAACACTGGTGACTCATGCATGTTGATCCGGCTCTTAAGTGAGATAGCCAACAACACAGCTGAGAACAGAAATGGCACACGCCAGCCCCACTCATGGAATTGTGCGTCGCTGATCCAGTTTTGCAGTAACACCACTTGGAAGGTCGATACCAAGATGCCGAGTGGACCCATCAGTTGTAACACGCTGGCGTAGACACCGCGCTTACCATCAGGTGCATGCTCGGTGAGATAT
This sequence comes from uncultured beta proteobacterium, assembly GCA_963740305.1. Taxonomy (GTDB): domain Bacteria; phylum Pseudomonadota; class Gammaproteobacteria; order Burkholderiales; family Gallionellaceae; genus Gallionella. The sequence goes on from CAVUDR010000001.1 coordinate 206,078, forward strand.
ACCGCTGCGCCGCCAATTTCGCCGCCCACTGCGAAGCCTTGCAGCAGACGCAACAGCACTAAACCTGCTGGTGCCCACATCCCGACTTGCGCATAAGTGGGTAACAGGCCGACTAAGAAGGTTGCGACGCCCATCAGGATGATGGTGACGATGAAGATAGGACGGCGACCATATTTGTCGCCTAGTGAGCCGAACAAGGCTGCACCCAGCGGACGCACCAACATGCCGACACCGAAGGTCGCAAGACTGGCCAACATCGCAGCTACAGGATCGTCAGGCGGGAAGAACAGTACGCTGAAATAGATAGCCAGTGAGGCGAAGGTGAGGAAGTCATACCATTCCAAGAAGGTGCCGAAACAGGCGGCGATGGCGACTTTACGTTGTATCGTGGTGGTAGAGCTCATAGGGGCAGGATGCGAGACGCAGGATGTAGGCGTCAGGTAAATAGGTCGGCGGATTATTGCCGATATGTTGGTTTAAGGCTATGCCGGAGAGAGTGAACTAGATTCACTCATAAGGAAAAGGAGCGTTGTATACGGCGGGCCATGTAACAAAACAATCACTTCAGCTTCATCAAACCTTTGCACAGCTTACGCAAAGTGCGCGGTATGAAAAATCTATGCAGATACTGGCGTTGGTTGGTTCCGCTGTTGTTATGGAGTGCGGATGCGCATGCATGGGGCTTGTATACCCATGTGTATTTTGCGCAGTTGTTGTTGTGGGCAGTCCCGCTTACCGATGCGCGCTATTTGCGCGCCATCAAGAATTTCCCCAAGCTGGTGTTGGCGGGTGCCTGCCTGCCTGATCTCGCCTTGCTCAGTGAACATCCCTGGGGCGAACCTTTCTCGACTACCCACCAATGGCAGCGCGCCCGCCAATTGCTCGATGATGCAAAGAGTGATGAAGAGTTCGCACTCTCCTTGGGGTTCGTCAGCCATCTTTTAGTGGATGTCATCGCGCACAACCATTTCGTTCCAGCACACGAGAAGATGTGGGGCAATGTGCCGATGCTGACCCATGCAGCATGCGAGTGGGCGATGGATATGCACATTCGCCAGTATCTCTATACCGAGCCAGCAGAATTAATGCGCACGCATCGCAATGCGTTAGCCGAATATGTGGCGCAGCATTTTGCTTGTCCATTGCCTATGGCTAAGCGCGGTGTCGAGGTGCTTGCCAGCGCAGAGGATTTGTTGCGTATTAGCCGTCTCTCGCTGTTGTGTTATCACGGTGGTCGCTGGCTGGATGCAGGGATGCAACGACGCTTCAACTTTTATCTCAAGCAAACCAGCTCGCATCTGGCGCACATCGACCGCATCCTGTTGGGTGAAGAGCCGGTGTGGAATCCTGATCCCTGTAGTTCTGATCTGGATATGCGCCAGCGCATCGACCGGATTCCCGCCATGCAATTGCGCCATCGCGTGCCACTGCCTCAAGACGTATTCAGTTCGACGTAAAGGCAGACGTAAGACCTAAGACGTAAGTCGTTAGTCACTAGTTTTGAGCAAGGTAAGCCACGAACTGCTCAATTCCTCCCCCTTCAAGAGGAGAGCGTTGGCGAGGAGAAACTAGGTGGGGGATGGGTTTGTAATACTCAAATCTTTATACCCATCCCCACCCTAGCCCTCCCCTTGAAAGGGAGGGAGTAGAGCCCGATTTAGACTTGCAGGAAATGGAACTCGATTCAGAATTGCAGCGAGATTACCGCGAGTGTCGTACCGAGAGCAGCGCCAGCCAGGACATCACTTGGGTAGTGCAGGCCGAGGATGGGGCGGGACAGCGCGACTAATAGTGCAAAGGGCGCAACTAACCAGAATAGGAATGGGAAGTAGGACACGGCGATGATGCTGAAGGCCACGGCGTGCATGGTATGGCCCGATGGGAAGCTGAACTGATCCAAGGTCTTGCCCATGCACACGATGGCGGGATAGACATTGAAGGGGCGTGGACGTAGGGTCTTGCCCTTGATGAGTTTGTAGATCAGTGTGCCCAGTGCGGCGACGATGAGCATGTGCGCGACAGGCATCAGTGCGGCCATTTGAAACTGGATGAGCAGCGCGGCCATCAGCGTGTACCAGAACACGCCATCGCCCAGGCGGCTGATGATGCGGAACAGATAACGCACAGCGAGATTGCGGCTCTGGCGATTGCAGAACACACACAACTCGATGTCGTAGCGGCTAATCCGTTGCAGTGGCAATTTTAGGCTGAACATATTGCACCCCTTGTGTACAGACGATGTCGGATAACACCGCCTCTAACTGACCTATGATTTGTGACCAACTCAATGCACTAACGGTGGCTGGCGCAGCGCTGCGCAAACGTTGCACACGCGCCATATCGCTCGCCAAGGCTTGCGCTTGACCGATGAATGCGGCGTTGTCGGCATAGGGAACCAACAATCCGTTCACGTCATGTTTGATGTGGAGTTGTGCGGCAGCGTAGTCATATGCGACGACAGCCAGTCCACTGGCCATGGCTTCTATGGTGACGTTGCCATAGGTCTCGGTCAGGCTGGGGTAGAGAAAGATGTCGCCGGAAGCGTAATACTGTGCCAACTCGTTACCCGTTTTTACGCCAGTGAAAATCACATCGGGGTAGCGTAGTTGTAGGTCTTTACGTGCGGGGCCATCGCCTACGATCACCATGCGTGCTTCTGGGTGTAGCTTTTGTATCTCGCGGTAGGCAAGGCAGGCCACGTCCAGATTCTTCTCGGCGGCAAGACGGCTCACCAACATCACGACGGGGGTGTGCGCATCCGCGTCCCAGCTTGCGCGTAATGCGTCATCGCGTTTGTTAGGGTTGAACAGCTCAGCATCCACACCGCGTGAGATCACGCCCACATTGCTATAGCCCTGACGCTCTAACTCGCGTTGCATCGCAACAGTGGGCACTAGGGTTCGGTTTGCCTTGTTGTGAAAGTGGCGTAGATAGGCGGAGACAGGTTTGCGTAACAACCGTAAGTGGTAGTGCGAGGTGTAACTTTGGAAATTGGTATGGAAGTAGCTGCTGACAGGCAAGCCCAGCTGACGAGCAGCGGACAGTGCAGTCCAACCTAAAGGGCCCTCGGTGGCGATGTGCACCACATCTGGTCGTTGTTTGCTCCAAAGGCGTAGCAAAGTGGATTTGGAGGGTAGGCCGGCACGCAATCCGGGATAACCAGGAAGTGGAAAGCCGTTCACCAAGGTCTCGCTATAGCCATCGCGAAGGTCTGCCACATCGTCCTTGTTGCGACGGGGACGGATCATGTGCAGCTGATGACCACGCGCGCGCAGCCCAGACACCATCTGACCCAAGGTCATAGCCACGCCATTCACATCCGGTAAAGTGGTCTCACTTACCATGGCGATGTGCATCGTGTTGCTGCTGTGGTTATTTTGAGCTTGGCTATCCATGAATCGCATGCTGATGCGCGTAGATGAACGTTTGATGAAAAATTCTTTAAGAGTTGATGACGGTGATGAGGTCGACTAGAGGGATGTGTTGGGAAAATGCATGTCACTAGAGTAGGTGAGACATTTGATATCGCACTGCGGTGATCAATTACTAGTTTCAACCCCCGCTTGTAGGCAGAAGTCTTGCCAACGCCACAAGTAAGCTCAAGATGAAATATTTATGAATCTTGTATGACAAACACAATACTTTTTACTGCCGACAAAATCCCTTACTTATTGTAATAAAACATAATTATTATCCTAAGCAACAAGAGCTACTCGCTATTTGGAAGTATTTTGGGCTAAACCCTGTCTAGCGAAATATAAGTGCACTAATACTATTCAATATGCTGCCGTTATAGCGATTGGACCAGTATATCCGGCGAAGTATCGGGCTTTACTTAATGGAAGGAATGTAAATGCAAAGGAGGCGAAATTTATGGATGGCATTACGCAAAGCATAGATGCGGGCACGATAGGCGCGCTGATACATCGCGTTCAAGCAGTTGCAGAGAGCGAGACATGCATAGAAGTATTGTCCATATTCCTCAAGAATAAGGAACTCTATGCTTTGCCTATAATCGATGCGGCGCATAAGCCTGTGGGCATCGTACTTAGGCAGGAAATCACAGAGGTATTCAGCAAACCCTACGCAAAGGAGCTTCACGGCGATAAGTTGATCTCAACCATGATGAGCCATAAGAGCATCGTGGTGGACCAAGTGACCGCTATCGACGATGTGGCGCGTATCGTTTTGGATGCCGGCATCGAATACATGATGAGCGGATTTGTAATTACCAAAGATGGGCGATATGCGGGCGTAGCGAATAGCTACGACTTGCTCAATGAGATCACCAATCGCAAGCAAAAACACTTGTTCGAGCTAGCTCATTTTGACCAACTGACCATGCTACCTAATCGCAGGTTATTCATAGATAGATTAGAACAAGAGTTGGTGAAGGCCAAGCGACTGGGCGCCTCCATCGCTTTACTGTTCATCGATCTTGATCACTTCAAGAAAGTCAACGACAGCATGGGACACGCCAAGGGCGATCAACTGTTGATACAAGTTGCACAGCGTATCAAGGCTGCGATACGTGCTTCTGACACCGTAGCACGGTTGGGCGGGGATGAGTTCACTGCGATATTGACCAGTTATGGCGGCCCCATTCATTTGGAGCGTATCACTCAGAGTATCGTGGATGAGCTCGCTACCCCCTTTGATCTGGGTGAGCACGAGATCGCGCATGTGTCGGGCAGTATAGGTATTGCTCTGTACCCAGATGATGCTGAGGATCTGAAGAGCCTGTTACAACATGCAGACCATGCAATGTATGCTGCCAAGGAAGCGGGTCGGAATGGTTTCCGCTATTTCCTGCCGACGATGCAGAGGGAAGCGCTGGAGAAGACGAAATTGACCAACGATCTGCGTTATGCGCTTAAAGGTGGTCAGCTGGAGGTGTATTACCAACCAATAGTCGAAGCTAAGACCGGGAACATCTTTAAGGCAGAAGCGCTGTTGCGCTGGCGTCACCCAACGCGCGGAATGATCAGCCCAGTAGATTTCATACCCTTGGCAGAAGAGTCACGCTTGATACTTGAGATTGGCGAGTGGGTGTTCCTTGAAGCCATCAAGAGCATAGAAGCTTGGCGTGAAAAGACCGGACAGTTGATACAAGTCAGCGTCAACAAGTCGCCTATCCAATTCATACGTAAGAGCAGTCACGCTTGGAACGATAGGTTGCGGGAGTCGAACTTGCCGCGTGGAGCAATCACCGTGGAGATCACCGAAGGCTTGCTGTTAAACGACTCTGAGCATGTGCACAACAGCTTAATGTGTTTCAAGGAAGAGGGTGTAGAAGTGTCTATAGACGATTTCGGCACCGGCTTCTCGGCGTTGTCATACCTAAATAGATTCAATGTCGACTATCTCAAAATAGACAAATCCTTCATCCATAACATGCTGGACAACAAGAATAACCAAGCGCTGACAGAGGCCATCATTGTGATGGCACACAAATTGGGTATACGCACGATTGCGGAAGGTGTCGAGACAATAGAGCAAAGAGACATGTTGATCGCGAGCGGCTGCGACTACATGCAAGGCTATCTGTATTCCAGACCTGTGCCGTATGCTCAATTCACAGAGCTGTTGCTTGCGTCGCCACCTGAAGAGCAGAACGACACGCCTGTCGCCATGGCGGCGTAAGTAAGGCCGGCAGGATAGATTGGAGCTTATAGATACGGGTCATCCAATGCTCCAGACAGTCGCCGGTCTATTCGGTAATCTCTAGTCTGCGTGACTTGGAATACAAAAGGTGTTGATGGAGAGTAAGCTTGTAATCGTAATGAGGTCGCCTTCATTCAGACTGTGTAGTTTAATTTCTTCAGCCTAGGTACTTGAGGGTGTGCAAACAACAGAGTTAATCGAACAAGGGAGATTAGTCATGAATATTAAAAACGAACTTCAGGCCACCATCGAGCAGATGGTGCAGAGGGGCAAAGGCATCCTCGCCGCTGACGAGAGTCTACCTACAATCGCTAAACGCTTTACACCGATTAGTGTCGATCCCACCGAGGAGAACCGCCGCGCCTACCGTGCCCTGCTGTTTTCCGCCCAAGGTATTGAGCAATACATCAGTGGGGTGATCACATTCGAGGAGACGCTTATTCATAACACCGATGATGGTAAGCCGTTGCCCGAACTATTGGCGCTACGCAACATCGTTCCTGGCATTAAGGTAGATAAGGGCAAAGGACCGTTGGCGCTGTCGCCTGGCGATTCCATTACATATGGCTTGGACGGACTGGCCGAGCGTCTGCAGCACTACAAAAGTCAGGGTGCACGTTTCGCTAAGTGGCGTGAGGTCTATGCGATTGGCGCCAGCAACCCATCGGTGCTGGGCATAGCCGCCAACGCTGAAATGTTGGCGCGTTATGCGGCGGTGTGCCAAGAGCACGGTATCGTGCCCATCGTCGAACCTGAAGTATTAATTGATGGCGACCACAGCTTAATACGCTGCGCTGAGGTGACCGAAGCAGTTCAGAAAGAAATTTTTCACGCCCTGCATCGCCATCACGTCGTACTCGAGCATATTGTGCTTAAGCCCAATATGGTGTTGCCGGGTAAGGCGCATTCAAAACGGGCCAGTGCTGAAGAGATTGCCGAAGCGACCATAAGGGTATTGCGACGCTGTGTGCCAGCAGCGGTACCAAGCATCAATTTTCTTTCGGGCGGCATGACACCTGAAGAGTCCACCGCCAACCTCAATGCCATGAATGCCGAATTTCCCCATGAGCCTTGGCTGCTCTCATTTTCTTATGGACGCGCCCTGCAACAGCCTGTGTTGCAAGCATGGCAGGGTAAAACTGAGAATATTGCTATTGCACAGCAGGCCTTGTTGAAGCGCGCACGATTGAATGGTGCAGCGCAGCTTGGCGAATACGAAACGCGAATGGAATCGGAAGACTAAAAAGAAACGAAGATCATGTTTGATGCATTAGCCAATCGGTCAATTGGCTAATCTATGACCTCACAGGTGTGCAAGGATCTCGTTAGCACGACGCGGCGCATTTCTCGTCATGGTGTGACCGCCTATTCCTGCTCCTCTGTACCTTGGTCAAAGTTCTCATGCCACTTGGAGTGACATTGTCCGTTCTTGTAGCGAGTCCGATGGTGAATGAAGTGGCCATCCAATATATCTTGATAGCTAGGTATGTGAAGTCAATACCAACACCCATATCACCAATACATTTACGAGGCTGACCAGCACCGCTGAGCTGCCAATGTCCTTGGCACGTTTGGCGAGGTCGTGATTTTCTAGCGAGATGCGATCTACAGTGGCCTCGATGGCGGAGTTGATCAGTTCTACGATGATCACCAACAGTACACTGCCTATCATCATTGCCTTGCCGATGGCCGATTCTGGCAACCACAGGGCGAGTGGGATTAAAAAGGTGGCTAGCAGAACTTCTTGGCGAAATGCGTCCTCATGTTTGTAGGCGGCGCGAAAGCCAGCGAGCGAATAACCTAGGGCGTTCACTAAGCGGCGTAGGCCAGTTTTGCCCTTATACGGACTTTCCATTTATCACTCCAATTACGACGATGAGTCGCGCATCATAAATAAAAAGTCGCGCACTGGTTCGAGTGCGCGACTAGGGGATGAAGCTAAGCTTCAGGCTGGTTGGCCCATGAAGTGCTTTACATACTTAGGATTCATGCGCGAGACGGGCAATAGGATAAATAGATCGGCCACATTGAAGTCAGGGTCCCAGGCAGGTTGACCAGCGATGTATGCGCCCAGACGGAGATAACCCTTGATCAGCGGCGGGATACTGACATCTAAATCGCGATTCAGCGCATGCAGTGGCAAAGGGCAGTGCGGGAATACTTTGTATTCACTCGGCGCAGCATGCAGTTTGTGTACTTTGTCGTAGACACTTGCAGCATAGTGACCACCGTCGCCCATGCTGATACTGGCGCAACCGATCAGATATTCGTGACCGTTCTTGGTGATGTAATTTGCCAGACCGCCCCACAACTGGGTGATGGTCGCGCCATCACGGTAGTCAGGGTGCACGCATGAGCGGCCTACTTCTACCATGCTGCCACGTAAATGTGCCAATCGGCTCATGTCGAATTCGGTCTCTGAATAATATCCACCAGCTTTCACTGCTTGTTCGGGAGGCAACATCCGATAGGTGCCAACTACTTTGTTGTCATCGTTATTGCGCACCAATAAATGGTCGCAGTAAGTGTCGAAGCGGTCGATGTCTAGGCCCTGATCTGCACTTGGCAGTTTGGCGCCCATCTCTTCACCGAAAACTTTGTAGCGCATGCGCTGCGCCTCAGCCACTTCTGCTGGGGTGCGTGCGATGCTAGAACTCAATTTTGGGCGTGCTGTATGTCCGATCTGGCGGTTCAAGGCTAGCATGGTGTTCTCCTTGTTGAATAGAACCGACAGATTAGGTAGCTCAGATTTCAGCATGGTTACCGCTATATGAAAGATAGATGACTAGATGTTTCTTTCTAGCGGTGGGGAGAGCAGCAGACAGTGCAAGGACGGCGTGTAGTGTTCTTGGTGCAAAGTTGCCAACGCTTCGTACTGTGCAGTATGGGCGACGCTGTCCAGTGTGTGCAAAGCTTCGGAGATATGTTGGTGTGCAGCATGAGTCAGTGCTCTTCTATCGCGATCTACTGTAGGGATGGGCGAGCTTGCAATAAGTCTGACTTGTAAGCGTGGTGCGGACAAGATGCGCCATAGCGATTCACCGAATGAAATATCGTCTATGTAAACCGCAGCATCACTGCGCTGGCCGTTTTCATCCTGATAGCGCAAGGCGATCGGTTGCAACAATGCGCCCGCATCAATGGCGGGTTGCAATAAGGTGGAATGGAAGTGTGCTACTTTGGAACCATCTGTGGTCGTGCCTTCGGGAAAGACCGCGAGGCATTCGCCCTGCTTCAAAATTTCGACGAGTTTTACATTGAGTCTCATCGCAGCACGTGGATTGCCACGCTCCAGAAACAGCGTTTGGGCACGAGTACACAACCAGCCTATGACAGGCCAGTGCTTCACTTCGGATTTGGCGACGAAGCGCATAGGCACGACAGCATTGAGCACGAACACGTCTAACCAAGAGATGTGATTGGTGACGATCAGGCCGTTACGAACTTTATAGAGCGCATCATCTCGTCCCAGCATGATCTCTACGCCCAAGACATCTAAAAGTTCGATAGACCAGCGACGGAGGATGCGACGTTGCAGGCTATGCGCTAACCACGGATAGCTCAAGGCGATGGTCAGGCCATAGAGTAAATGCAGGGCCAGCCTAACAGCGCGAATCACCGCAACCAGACGTCGCAATACGATATCTATCATTCATTCAATCCGAGCAAAGCAAGGTGAACACCGAGATGGTGCACACATATTCCAAGGTCCTTTGCAGGCCGTGTGTGAGTAGTCGTGGGCAAGATGACAGTGCGGTGTTGCGTTTGCGATTTGCTTTCAGCATACGATTCCCCTTACTCAAGTGTTAGTGATATGACGGACTAGGAATAAAAACTCACCACCGCTTTGTACAACACAGCCTTTGCTTCCAATAGTGCTAGCGAGATGTTGGTTTGCATGTGGCTCAGTTCGTGTAACAGGTCGCGTGCGTTTGCGATGCCGATATATCGACCTTGTTCAGTGATCATGAAAACCGGTTCGGCGTGGCTGGAATATGTGGCAACCAAGTACTGTGCTAGCTCTTCGATAGGCATATGGCGATTGACACGCAATGCTTCGATATCGATGAACAGCGCGCAAGGTTGATCGCAGGCGCTGAGTGCATCAGTCTCAAAATTGGCAAGAAAGGCGCGACGTGGAATCATGCCCAAAGGTTTGTCATGTTTGACTACGGGCAGTGCGCGCAACTCAGGCTCGGCACAGAAGCGCGCATAGACCTCGGCATTATGTGTATCAGCGCTTACTGGTGCAACGCTATGTGTGAGTGTGTGCGCAGTGATAGGCAACTCTTGATATGCCCCCATATGCGGATGCGATGAGAGTAAGTCCAGTTGCGCACGTATCGCTTCCAATGGGTACAGACTTTCCTCCTGCAAAATCACGTGAGGATGTGGCTCACGCAGTTGGGCAGTGCTTTTGCATGCAGATGTAGTTGTCATTTTGGCCAGTACTTGCTGTAAAGATGTGGCACGTTACTGCGTAGGTGTTACCGCTTTATGACACTTTTGACCGTTTATCTGGTGTGCCCATCCCGGTCTATAGGGGCTGCTGTGGCATAATCTCGCGATGAATTCTTCTCTGCTTTCCGGTCTCAATCCCGAACAACGTGCCGCTGTCGTCCTTCCCCCGCAATCTGCGCTGATCCTTGCTGGTGCAGGGAGCGGCAAGACTCGTGTGCTGACGACGCGCATCGCTCATCTCATCAGTAGCAATGCCGTGAGCCCACATGGCTTGTTGGCGGTAACCTTTACCAACAAGGCTGCTAAGGAGATGGTCACGCGGCTGACCGCGATGTTGCCCATCAATACTCGAGGGATGTGGATAGGCACTTTCCACGGCTTGTGCAACCGCATGCTCAGAGCGCATTTCCGTGAGGCGAATCTGCCGCAGACTTTCCAGATCCTCGATAGTGGCGACCAACTTTCGGCCATCAAGCGCTTGATGAAGGCGATGAACGTGGACGATGAAAAGTATCCGCCGCGTGAGATGCAAAACTTCATCAGCGGTAGCAAGGAGCAAGGTCTGCGTGCGCAAGAAGTGGAAGCTTACGACCCCTATACCCGCCGCAAGGTGGAAGTATTTGCCGAGTACGATGCGCAATGTCAGCGCGAAGGTGTGGTGGATTTTTCAGAGTTGCTGTTACGTTGTTATGAATTGCTGTCGCGTAACGCCATGCTGCGCGAACACTATCAAGAGCGCTTCAAGCACATCTTGGTGGATGAGTTTCAAGACACCAATCCGCTGCAATACCGCTGGCTTAAATTGCTAGCAGGAACGAACAATGCGTTGTTTGCCGTTGGCGATGATGATCAGTCCATCTATGCCTTCCGTGGCGCCAACGTCGGCAATATGCAGGACCTGTTGCGCGACTTTCATGTCGAAAGTGTCATCAAGTTGGAACAGAACTATCGCTCGCACGGCAACATCTTGGATGCCGCTAACGCGCTCATCAGCAATAACAAGAATCGTCTCGGCAAGAATCTGTGGACATCGGAGAATGGTGGCGAAAAGATCCGCATCTATGAGTCGGGCACCGACGTGGACGAGGCCAGGTACATCGTCGAAGAGATACAACAACTCAAACGCGAGGGCGTGAGCCTCACCGATATTGCGCTGCTGTATCGCTCGAATGCCCAATCACGGGTGCTGGAACATGCTTTGGTGTCGGCTGGTTTGTCTTACCGCGTCTATGGCGGTTTGCGTTTCTTCGAGCGTCAGGAGATCAAGCATGCGATGGCTTATATGCGCTTGATGGAGAACACCGATGACGACAACGCGCTGTTGCGCATCATCAACTTCCCGACACGCGGCATAGGCGCGCGCAGCATAGAGCAGTTGCAAGAATCGGCGCGCATGAATTCAACGACCTTATGGGATGCAGCTGCACGTGCCGGGGGCAAGGTGTCGGCCTTCGTGGGCCTGATAGAGTCGCTGCGCAACGCGACCAAGGAGCTGCCGCTGCCGGAGATCATCGATCATGTGCTGCAACAAAGCGGCATGATCGCTGGATATGAAGCTGACAAAGCGAGTGCCGGCAAGCGACGTGAAGCGGAAGAGCGTCTAGAGAATTTGAATGAACTCATCAACGCCGCGACCCTGTTTGTGCACGAGGCGGAAGACGATAGCCTCACGGCCTTTCTCACGCATGCGTCATTGGAATCTGGTGAGCATCAGGCGGGTGATAGCGATGACGCGCTGCATTTGATGACGGTGCATGCTGCTAAGGGCTTGGAGTTCCACACCGTGTTCATCACGGGTTTGGAGGAGGGGCTGTTCCCACACCAAAATAGTGTAGATAACGGTGATCTGGATGAAGAGCGACGTCTGATGTATGTGGCCATTACTCGTGCACGACGCAGGTTGTATCTGACTTTTGCGCAAAGCCGCATGCTGCACGGCAAGACCAATTACAGCATGGTCTCTAGTTTCCTCAGTGAATTGCCAGAACAACTGTTGCAATGGTTGTCGCCACGCTTTGTGCAACGCAGTAGTGCTTATGCATCCGCGAGTCCTTCGGGCTATACGCCTCCCATGGGTTATGGTTCGCCCGCGCCAGCCCCAACTACGCCACGCACTCAGGCTGCTGGTGCCTTATGGCGTATCGGTCAGCGCGTGTTCCATCAGAAGTTCGGTGAGGGTGTGGTGACAGATGCTGAGGGTAGTGGTAACGAAGGGCGTGTGCAGATCAACTTCAAGCGTGCTGGCAGCAAGTGGCTGTCTTTGGAGTACGCCAAGCTCGAAGCGGTTTAGTTGGCGGGAGGCGGGAAGGACTTGCTGATTTTTTCAGGGACTTCGCCGCGACCTGCCACACCCACCGCGTTGGCACCCATCACCGCTGTCACCATCACAAAGATCAAGGTCGGCACTAAGGCGATGCGTGTCATCGCCGTCCACATGATGTGACCCATGCTGGCTTCATGCGCGGTCAGACTGACTAGCCATGCCAACAATATCAGGACTGCTGAGATGCTATATCCCAGCAACAAGATGCGACTATGAGACCAAGCCAAACGCCAGTGCGCAGCCACATACCAGGTAGCAGGCTTGCGACTACGCAGATAGATATAGGCCAGTAGAGAGACAGAGCAGAACAGGGTGAACAGCAGACCCGCCATGCCTAGCTTGAGGGCGATGACGGCCGGAGTCATGGTCAGGTTGATGAGGAACAGGCCGGAGACGAAAAGGTTGTGCGGCACTTGAGCCTGTTTGCGTTCTGCTGCACTTGCCGGATATTCCATTTCGCGCTCCATTGTCATACTCTAATCAGGACGCAAATATTAGCACATCCTAATTCAACCCCTGAAAGGTGTTAACTGACTTAGAAGTTCGATTGGTCGCCGCTAGCAGTGAAAGTATCGTCTTTCGCAACGGCGACTTCGATGATTTCAGGGAATATCTCGCAGTAACTGATGTATACCGAAGTGAACATCAGGGGCATCAGGACTATCCAACCCAGCATCATCGGCAAGGAAGCCAAGATGGCGAGGGCGAAAAAAGTCACGCCATAAATCATCATAGCGCCGATGTTAGCAAGGAAGGCACGTAGGCTGAGCTTGAGCGCTGCAACGGGCGCCATGTCACGGAAATATACCAACATGGGGGCGTATTGCATGGCCATCATCAGGATGCTGAACAGCAACATGCCCAGCAACATCGCTAGGCCTGCACCGGCGATGGCCTGCGCCATAACCGCAGGATCGGCAACAGGCTCGTGACTCATCAAAATGCTAACGATGGCACCTCCACCGACACCCATCATCACGCCGAAGATGGCGAACTGCGCGACTAGTGCGATACCCCCTAAGGTGACTAGTTGCGAGGTGGCCTTACGAAAACCGCTGAACAAGTGGGCGATCTCTAACTCCTCACCACGCTGTAGTTCGCGTGCGCCTGACATCAGACCGACTAATATGACTGGGGTCAAGATGCTCACCAAGGGTTCGCCTACTATCGGCAAAGCAGATATGGCGACGGCTGAAACGAAGGCGATGACGATCAATACGATCCATAGCAGAGGGGCTTTCAAGAACAGCGCGTAGCCTTGTTTGATCCATCCCCAGCCGCTGCCTGATGGGAGTTTTACGGGTTCCATGTCTTTAGAGCTCCAAGTGTTGAGGGGTTGCGATGTGTTGTCTGAGCACGCGCTCGAAGTGGCGCGGATCGTGTGCGTGGATCATCTCACCTGCACGTGGCAGATACATGTCAAACAATCTGGATAGCCAGAAGCGCAGGGCACCCATACGTAGCATTAGTGGCCAAGCCTCGATCTCACTAGGTTGTAGCGGGCGTACAGCATGATAGGCACTCAAAAAAGCGCGGGTGCGTTTATCGTCGAGTTTACCTTCTGGCGTCATGCACCAATCGTTCACGGTGATCGCTACGTCATAGAGCAGGGCATCAGTGCAGGCGAAATAGAAATCGATCAGGCCACTGACGCGGTCGCCTTCCAGCAAGACGTTATCGCGGAACAGATCGGCATGGATCACACCCTGAGGCAAGGATGCGAGATTGAGTTGGGTATGTAGCGCCACTTCGTTTGCCAACAACGCGGCTTGGTCGCTATCGAGGAAGGGGTGCACCAAAGGCTCTGTCGCGGCGCGCCATGTGGCGCCTCTGGCATTGGGCATGTTGTGTACAAAACTTTGTCCAGCCAGATGCATCTGCCCCAACATCGCGCCCATTGCAGCACACTGACTCGCACTCGGCGTAAGGGTAGAAGTGCCACTCAAGCGACTGACGATGCAAGCAGGTTTGTCCTTGATCTCGCCCAAGAAGCGGTTATGTCGGTTCGCCATAGGCGCGGGGCAGGGAATGCCGTGACGTGCCAGATGCGCCATCAGGTTGAGATAGAACGGGAGTTCGTCAGCCGTGAGTTTCTCGAAGATGGTGAGCACGAAACGCCCATTGGACGTAGTGACGAAGTAATTGGTGTTCTCGATGCCTGAGGCGATGCCCTGCAGTTTTTGCAACTGACCGAGCGAATAATCACTTAACCAAGCGGTCAGCTCCGCTTCGGAGATACTGGTGAAGACTGCCATAACTTAAAACTTTTTAATGATCCATTGAGGGGGGCGTGCACCGGAGTCCAGTGAGCCTTGACGTGCGAAACGGCCATTACCTTCATCGTCGATCAGATAGTAAGGGTGGCCATGTTTGGGAGTGATCTTGATCATGTACAAGCGACCACCGGAGCGATATTCCTCTACCGTCTGTTCAGTTTCTTTGGTGATGGTGACTTCTGGTTCATCGAAATCGCTACCGCTGTCCATTGCAGGTGGTGGCGGCAATGGTTGTAGATCGGCAGGAAGTGGCTTGGCCGCCAGCGCACTGAAGGAGAAACCACTCAAAAGCAAGAAGGTAATTAAGCGCATGGCTGTGGCCGCAAATTATTATGGGTGTGCATTTTAGCTTAATTGTCCAGGGCGGAAACTGCCATCAGTTGTAAACAGCCATGTGTACATTACAAATACAGCTGGCGTTCGCGCTCGGCTTCTGAAGGTTCAAAGCCACGTGTCTCGTAGTGTTTGAAAATGGAGTCCACTACTTCTTGCGGGTCATCTATCAGTTGGATCAGGTCCATATCCTCTGGGCTGATGACTTTTTCGTCTATTAAGGTGGTGCGGAACCAGTCTATTATGCCCGTCCAGAATTCCGTACCAACAAGGACGATGGGGATGCGGCGGGTCTTGCCAGTCTGCACCAAAGTCAGCGCTTCCATCAGTTCGTCCAAAGTGCCAAAGCCGCCGGGCATGACCACGTATGCACTGGCGAATTTCACGAACATCACCTTGCGCGAGAAGAAGTGCTGGAAGGTCTGGCTGATGTTCTGATAGGCGTTGCCGCTCTGTTCGTGAGGTAGTTGGATATTCAAACCTACGCTAGGAGATTTGCCGTAGAACGCGCCTTTATTCACTGCCTCCATGATGCCGGGGCCGCCACCTGAGATGACCGAGAAGCCT
Organism: uncultured beta proteobacterium; assembly: GCA_963740305.1. Classification (GTDB taxonomy): domain Bacteria; phylum Pseudomonadota; class Gammaproteobacteria; order Burkholderiales; family Gallionellaceae; genus Gallionella. The sequence continues at coordinate 221,702 of CAVUDR010000001.1, forward strand.
GCATCCGAAAGTAGGCGTGCGATTTCTTCAGCAAGCTTGTAATAACGGTTGTCGGGTTTGGTGCGTGCACTGCCGAAGATGCTGACGGCGGGATGAATGCGGTTGAGGCGTTCGGTGGCAGAAACAAACTCTGACATAATGCCGAACACACGCCACGCTTCCTTAGAATTCCACGAGTCAGGCATAGCTGGGATAGGTAGTTTAGGCGGAGTGCTCATGTTCTTACCTTTAGTCTAAAAATGAAAAAATTGTTGTTAGTCGATGGCTCGTCATTTCTATATCGAGCGTTCCATGCCATGCCAGATATGCGTAATGCGGAGGGTTTTCCTACGGGCGCAATGTATGGCGTATTGAACATGCTGCGCAAACTGCGTAACGATTACCCATCAGATTACAGCTTGTGCGTTTTTGATGCAAAAGGCAAAACCTTCCGTGATGATTGGTATCCAGAATACAAAGCGACACGTGCGCACATGCCGGACGATCTGGTGTTGCAGATTGAGCCTTTGTACAAAATGATAGAGGCTACTGGTTGGAATATCTGCGCTATCGAAGGTGTAGAAGCCGATGATGTAATCGGCACATTGGCACTGCAGGCTGGCAATGACGGTGTGGAGTGTGTGGTCGCCACTGGCGACAAAGACCTTGCTCAATTGGTCAATGAGCATGTCACCTTGATCAATACCATGAACAATGAGACGCTGGATATTCCTGGCGTAATCGCCAAATTTGGTGTGCCGCCCGAACGCATCATCGATCTACTCACCTTGACCGGCGACACGGTGGATAACGTCCCTGGTGTAGAAAAGGTCGGCCCCAAGACTGCGGTGAAATGGCTGAATCAATATGGCACGCTGGACGACATCATCACTAATGCTGACAAAGTGAGTGGCGTGGTTGGTGAGAATCTGCGCAAGGCCTTGGAATGGTTGCCGCTGTCGCGTCGTTTGATCACGGTGAAGTGCGACGTAGTTTTGCAGCGTCGTTACAACCAGCTCACTGATACACCCTTGAATATCTCCGTACTGCGCGAAATGTATCAAACGTATGGCTTCCGTACTTGGTATCGTGAAATCGCTGCCGATCAGCCTACTGTGCGCAATGAGACCAAGCCCGCGGATACACCGCAATCCTCCTTGTTCGAAATCTCACCAGAGGCACCGAGCAGCAAAGACACTTCGGCTGCGAATTACGAGTGCATTCTCACCGAGGCACAGTTGGACGCTTGGCTGCAACGCCTCATGGCTGCAGATTTGGTTTGTGTAGATACTGAAACCACGGGTCTGGATGTGATGGATGCACAGATGGTGGGTATGTCTTTCGCCATCACGCCGCATGAGGCAGCCTATCTGCCCTTGGCGCATATCTATCCCGGTGCACCTGATCAAATCAAGCGCGATGCTGCTTTGCAGAAATTACGTCCTTGGTTGGAGAGTGAAGCGCATAGGAAGGTGGGGCAGAACCTCAAATACGACCGTCATATTTTCTCCAACCACGGCATTACACTGGCAGGCATCACCGAAGACACCTTGTTGCAGTCCTATGTGCTGGAGTCACATAAGCCGCACGACATGGACGATCTGGCGCGCCGTCACTTGGGGGTGCAAACCATCGCATATACCGATGTGGTCGGAAAAGGTGCGAAGCAATTATGTTTCGATCAGGTCGCTTTGGATGTCGCGACACGCTATGCGGCAGAAGATGCCGACATCACTCTGCAACTACATCAGAACCTCTCACCGCAAGTCTCACAACAGCAGGGTTTGCAGCATGTCTATCGCAATATCGAGATGCCTAGCATGCATGTGCTGTATGTGATGGAACGCAACGGTGTGTTGCTCGATAGTGCGCTGCTACAAGTGCAAAGTCGTGAGTTGGGGGAGAAGCTGATCGCGCTTGAAGCAAGAGCGCATGAGGCGGCAGGTCAGCCATTCAACTTGAATTCGCCCAAGCAGCTCAGTGAGATTCTGTTTAATAAGTTGCAACTGCCAGTGAAGAAGAAGACGCCCAGCGGCACACCCTCTACAGATGAAGAAGTGTTGCAAGAACTCGCGCTGGATTATCCCCTGCCTAAAATATTATTGGACTACCGTGGCATGGCCAAGCTCAAATCGACTTACACGGACAAGCTACCCCTTTCGGTGAATCGTGCCACAGGGCGTGTGCATACTAGCTATTCGCAAGCCGTCGCAGTGACAGGTCGTTTGGCTTCGAATGACCCTAACCTACAAAACATCCCCGTACGTACTGCCGAAGGGCGCCGCATACGCGAAGCCTTCATCGCACCGCAGGGTGCATCCATCGTCTCCGCTGATTACTCCCAGATCGAATTGCGCATCATGGCGCATTTATCAGGTGACGCGGGTCTGCTCAAGGCCTTCGCCAACAATGAGGACATACACCGAGCCACTGCGGCAGAGATATTCATGACCACGCGCGAGGAGGTCAGTAGTGAACAGCGTCGTTATGCCAAGGTCATCAATTTTGGTCTGATTTACGGTATGTCTGCCTTCGGTCTGGCCAAGCAACTCGGTGTGGAACGCGGTGCCGCGACTGCTTATATAGAGCGCTATTTCACTCGCTACCCCGGCGTGAAGGATTACATGGATCGTACCCGTGAGCAGGCAAAACAGCAGGGTTATGTGGAGACGGTGTTTGGTCGTCGCTTGTGGTTGCCAGAAATCAACGGCAGTAATGGCATGAAACGTCAGGGCGTAGAGCGTGCCGCCATCAATGCACCTATGCAAGGCACAGCTGCCGACCTGATCAAGCTGGCGATGGTGGCGGTACAGTCTTGGTTAGAGCGGGAGAAACTGGCGACCAAGCTCATCATGCAAGTCCACGATGAATTGATACTGGAAGTCCCCGATGCCGAACTCGAACTGGTCAAATCGCAGTTGCCACAACTGATGTGCAGCGTCGCCACTTTAAAAGTGCCATTGTTAGTCGAGATGGGCGTAGGTAAGAATTGGGACGAGGCACACTAAATTGCTAGCTATAAATAATTGCGAGGAATTGGATGGCTGACCAAATTGGTTTTTCGCCAAGATGTTTGTCACTCGATCTAGAAGTAGGCAAGAGCGATTTGCATATTTACCAGTTTGGCGCAGTGCGGGGAGATACAAGGCAAAGTCTTTCCTATACCAATGGCGACTTGAAGCTTGCACTAGATCAGTTAGATGCGCTGGCCGAAGACGCAGCGTTTTTGCTTGGGCACAATCTTATCAATTTTGATTTGCAGCATCTTCAAGCTACCCGCTCGACTCTTCGCCTGTTACAAAAACCTACCGTTGATACGCTATGGTTAAACCCACTCGCTTTCCCACGTAATCCTTATCACAATCTAGTCAAACATTATCAGGATGGTCGCTTACAGGGCGGCAATCTTAATGACCCATTGAAAGATGCGGAACTTGCATTGAGTGTATTTGGGGATCAACACCAAGCACTCAAGGCTTTGAATGAGAGCAATCCGCAATTGCTTGCCGCATGGCACTGGCTGACTACGCAAAATTCCGTTGTGAGCGGCGGAAATAATTTTTTCATTTCTATCCGTCATCAGCCGCGACCTTCATTAAGCGAAGCACACATTGCTTTAGCGCACTGTCTAAAATCCCAGACTTGCATCACCCAATATCCCAAGCTCATTGAGGAGTCCGCACAGAATGGCTGGCCGCTTGCATATGCTTTGGCTTGGCTTTCTGTTGCCGGAGGCAATTCGGTGATGCCGCCTTGGGTTCGGCATCAGTTTCCTGCGGCAGGTGAAATAGTCCGTCGTTTGCGTGATACATCCTGCGAAGATGCCGCATGTGAGTGGTGTCGTGAACACCATGATGCAAAGAAAGAGTTGAAGCGTTGGTTTGGGTTTGATGAGTTTCGTCCCGAACCTATTGACCCAAAAACGGGGCAGCCTTTGCAGCAAAGCATAGTTGATGCAGCAATGAGTGGAAAGCATGTGCTTGGTATCTTACCAACAGGTACAGGGAAGTCTTTGTGCTATCAAATTCCGGCATTGTCTCGATTTGAAAAAACGGGCGCACTAACTGTGGTCATCTCTCCGCTGGTCGCGCTGATGTCCGATCAGGTGAGTGGTCTAGCTAATCGAGGAATTAGTTCTTGCGCCGCGCTCAATGGTTTGTTGTCGATGCCTGAGCGGGGTGACGTGCTGGATCGAGTGCGCTTGGGTGACATTGGTATTCTCATTGTTTCGCCAGAGCAGTTGCGAAATAAATCTCTTAGGAGCGTTCTGGCGCAGCGCGAGATTGGTGCTTGGGTTATTGACGAAGCGCATTGCCTTTCAAAGTGGGGAAATGACTTCCGTCCCGACTATCGTTATATCGGAAGATTCATTAAAGAAAAAGCGGGGGAGGGTGCGGTGCCACCCGTACTATGTCTGACAGCAACTGCAAAGCCCGATGTTGTTGCCGATATTCTTGCGCATTTTAGAGAACGCGTTGGTATTGAGCTTCTGTGTTTTGATGGTGGATCTAAGCGAGAGAATCTTGATTTTGTCGTCGTACAGACCACGCCAGCCACCAAACTTTCTCATGTACATCAACTGATAGAAAAAGACTTGCCGCCAGACATAAAGGGCGGTGCAATCGTATATTGCGCGACACGTAAACAGACCGAAGAAGTCGCAGCATTTCTTAAAGAAAAAGGTTTGGCCGCCAACCACTTTCACGCTAAGTTGCCCCCCGAAACAAAAAAAACGGTGCAAGAGAATTTCATTCGCGGCGAGTTGCGCGTTATCGCTGCCACCAATGCGTTTGGAATGGGCATTGATAAGTCAGATGTTCGTTTAGTGATACACGCTGACATTCCTGGTTCGTTGGAAAACTATTTGCAGGAGGCTGGGCGCGCAGGGCGTGACAGAGCGCAAGCGCGGTGCATATTACTGTACACGCCAGAGGATGTTGAAAGGCAGTTTGGTATGTCAGCGCGTTCACGCCTTACGCAAAAAGAAATTCAGGCGATTCTTCGGTCATTACGTAATCTGGATAAAAAGAAGCGTAAAGAAGGTAAGCCTGGTGGTGAGGTGATAGCCACACCGGGGGAGATTCTGTCAGAGGATGAAGATGCTGGTTTCGAGCGAGATTCTGCAACTGATGACACGCGAGTTCGCACCGCTGTATCTTGGTTGGAAGAGGCGCAATTACTGACACGCGAAGAAAATGTAGTGCAGATTTTCCCGTCTTCGTTGCGAGTGTCTTCTCTTGATGAGGCGCGCACCAAACTCGCAAACAAAACTATGCCCGATAGTTATAAACAACAATTGTTGGCAATTGTTGATGCCTTGATCTCTGCCGATGTAGATGAAGGCATTTCGACTGATGAACTCATGGGCATAGCACGACTGTCGCCAGAAAAAATCCGTAAAGCTTTTGATGATTTAGAAAAGTTGGGAATTGCTAGCAACGACACTGCACTCACTGCTTATGTTCATGTGGGAATTGAACGCGCATCCAAAAAACGTTTTGATACAGCAGCATTACTTGAGGCTGGGTTAATTGCCGAATTGCGTCAAAACGCACCTGATTTAATGGTGGGTGAAAAATCTATTTTGCATTTGCGTATTGCTAGCCAGCACCTCAAAGATGGGGGACACCTATCTGCCCATCCTGAAGTTCTGCGCCGTTTGTTGAAAGGCCTAGCTGCTGATGGTCGGGATGAGTCCAATAGCACAGGCAGCTTAAGTATTAAAAGAGCCGATCAAGAAAGTGTACAAATTACGCTGCAACGCAATTGGCAGGCACTAGATCGAACGGCACAACTACGCCGTAGTGCTGCGGAAAAAGTGCTAGATCATTTAGTTGATAGCTTGCCAGTTGGCAGTAAGGGCGCAGACCTTTTGGCGGAAACTACGATGGGGAAATTATTGGCAGCGTTAGAGGCCGATTTACTGCTCAAGGCTGAAATTAACAACCCTCAAAAATGCCTCGACCATGCTTTGTTATGGCTGCATGAGCAAGAGATTATTCGCCTCAATAAAGGACTTGCTGTGTTCCGCTCAGCCATGACTATACGGCTTGATGGTGAGTGGAAAAAACAGTTCACGCAGCCAGATTTCAAGCCACTAAAGTCGCACTATGAAGAGCAAGTCATTCAAGTTCACGTTATGGCAGAGTATGTTCAACGTGGCTTAGTAGCGATGGCCGATGCGTTGCGATTGACGATGGATTATTTCAGCTTACAGCAAGATGAGTTTTTAAGCCGTTGGTTACCCGGACGTGAAGAAGAATTGGGTCGTCAAACCACACCAAAATCTTGGCAAGAAATAGTTGAGTCACTGGGTAATAAGGAGCAGCGCGATATTGTGGCGGACAATCGTGAAGCGACGAATGTCCTTGTGCTTGCGGGGCCGGGGTCGGGTAAGACGCGGGTATTGGTGCATCGCATTGCCTATCTAGTTAGAGTGCGTCGTGAAAATCCACGCGGCATTGTTGCATTGGCTTACAACCGTCATGCGGCGGCACAAATTCGCCAACGACTCAACGGCTTAATTGGGGATGATGCGCGTGGAGTGACCGTAATGACCTTGCATGGCTTAGCGATGCGTTTGGTGGGTGCGAGTTTTGCGGAACGAGCAAATAAAACCAATGATAACGATGACTTCAAGCGGCTATTGATTGAGGCTACGGCGTTGTTGCGCGGTGATGGCTTATTGCCTGAAGAGGCTGATGCACAACGAGATCACTTGTTGGCAGGCTTTCGCTGGATGCTGGTTGACGAATACCAAGATATTGGCGAAGCAGAGTACGATTTGATTTCTGCATTGGCAGGACGAACACGAGCTGAAGAGGATGGGAAAATAAATCTCTTTGCAGTTGGTGATGACGATCAAAACATATACGGTTTCAATGGCACATCCGCTGAGTTTATCCGTCGCTTTGAAGCTGACTATCAGGCCAAGCCTGTTTATTTAATTGAGAACTATCGCTCTACGGCGCACATCATTGCAGCGGCCAATGCACTCATCGAACCTGCTGTGGATAGGATGAAAGCAGCGCATCCTATCCACATCAACAAGCGTCGATCCAAGTTACTTCCGGGAGGGAATTGGCAAACGCAAGATACGGTCAGTCAAGGCCGCGTTCAAATTTTGCCTGCGGGTAATAACTCGATCGAGCAGGCAATGGCGGTGATGGCAGAGTGGGAGCGTCTTGCAGCAAGGGATGTGAATTGGGATTGGGCTTCATGTGCCGTCATCGCTAGAGAGTGGAAGTTGCTAGACCCAATACGCAGCTATTGCGAATGGCGTGGAATCCCTGCGCAATTTGCCAAAGAGGACACATTCTATTTTTGGCGTTTGCGTGAAACTCAGGCACTTCTTGTATGGTTAAAAAAGGGCGAACACTCAATTATTAGTGTGAAGCAGATTAACGAATTCATTGGTCAGCAAATTAAAAATACAGGTTGGGAAATGCTAACTGTTGCGATGGCTGACTATGCTTTGGAAGTTGAAGATGCAGAGTTGCCCCTCGCGCATTTTAGAGATTGGTTAGCTGAGTGGGCGAATGAAGCGCGTCGAAAACAAACAGGCTTGATGCTTGTCACTGCACACGGTGCAAAAGGATTGGAGTTCGATCACGTGTTGGTTTTGGATGGCGGATGGCAACCAAGAGTCGGTGAAGATGTTGATGCTATTCGCCGCCTTTATTATGTGGCAATGACGCGTGCGAAACAGATGCTGATATTGTCACGTATTAGTTCGGGCAATCCATTAATAGATGCCGTTCCAGATAAGGCTTATTTATTGCGTCGCGCATTAACCGAGGTGGCGAAGCCACCGCAAGAGTTGCATCGTCAATACACTCATCCTAAAGCACGAGACATAGATTTCGGTTATGCAGGTCGATTTATCGGGACTGATCTTATTCATCAAAGTATTGCCACTCTTACTCCAGGTGGCCAGTTGGAATTGCAGCAATTTGGTGGTGTTTGGTATTTATTGAATGCACAAGGCGATAAGGTAGGCAAAATGTCCAAGGCATTTGAAATGCCCGAGGGTATGCGCTGTATAGATGCGCAAGTTGGTGCAATTATTGTTAAGGATAAGGAAGTGGACTCAAAATATGCCGAACCTAAATGCGAGCAATGGGAAGTAGTTTTGCCAGTGTTTGTGTTCTTACCTAATAACTACAATTAAATTTCTGCCTTCTTCACTATAGTCCGACATTGTTACCTATGGTCTGGTATTACCCGCTTCGTTTCGGCTATAGTGCGCCAACTTTGAAAAGTGAAATTCTGATGAAAAAAATAATTACCTTGTTACTGCTTAGCTTCGTGACCTTCGCGCATGCCGGCGAGGGGGAGATACGTAAGTCCTTTGAAACTAAATTCCCCAAGTTGGAGAAGCTCGACCACATCGTCAAAACACCTTATTCCGGCTTGTATGAGATCGTGGTCGGCGGTCAGATCATGTATACCGATGAGACTGGATCATATCTTTTCGATGGCAGTGTGATCGATATGGGCTCTGGGACTAATGTCACCGAAAAGCGTAGCCAGGAATTGTTCGCGATTGATTTCGATAAGTTGCCGCTGAATCTGGCGATTAAAAAGGTGAAGGGTAACGGTAAGCGCAAGATGGCTTATTTCAGTGATCCAAACTGCGGTTATTGCAGAAAGCTGGAAAAAGAGTTGAGCAAGGTCAACGATGTGACCTTGTATATTTTTCTCTACCCTATCTTCCAAGGCTCGGATGTGATGGTGCGCAACATTCATTGCGCCAAAGATCCTGCAAAGACTTGGGATGCTTTGATGTTGGATGGGAAGACGCCTGCCACTGCGACATGTAAGACCGATACGGACAAAGTATTGGCGCTGGGTAAGAAGTTGCGTGTGAACGGCACGCCCAATCTAATCTTTGCAGACGGGGTACAAAATCCAGGCTATATGCCTGCAGACATTTTGGATAAGAAACTAAGCGAGACGCTTAAAAAATAGGCCATGACGACCGCCGCCAATATTCCTCATAGATTACTGGCGCTGGCGGTCGATCAGTCCCTGGATGGGATTGTGATTGCGGATGCACTTGCTGCAGATATGCCGTTGATCTATGTGAATGCTGGTTTCGAGAAGATGACCGGTTATAGCGCAGCTGAAGTTTTAGGTCGGAATTGTCGTTTCCTCCAGGGCAAGCAATCCGATCAACCCGCTGTGCAAGTATTACGTGAGGCGATTGCCCATGGCGAGCACTGTATCGTGATAATGCAGAACTTCCGTAAGGACGGTACCTTGTTCTGGAATGAATTCAATATCTCTCCAGTCAAGGATACAGTTGGCATGGTTACGCATTTCATAGGCGTACTCAAAGATGTTACCGCACGTGTCGATATGCTCAAACACCTACGTTCCTCCAAGCTCGAATTGCAGAAGGCCAATCAACAACTGAATGTATTGGCAATGGTAGATGGGTTGACGGGTGTGGGTAATCGTCGTTATTTCAATGAGCAATTACACGCTCTATTTTCAGTGGCACAGCGCACTAAAGCACCGCTGTCTGTACTGATGATAGATCTCGACTACTTTAAGCGATACAACGACCGATATGGGCATCAAGCGGGTGACGACTGTCTCATCCTGGTTGGCGGCACCATTGCCGATGCCTGCAAGCGGCCAAGTGACGCAGTGGGGCGCTACGGTGGTGAGGAATTTGCTGTTGTGACGGTAGGCATGCAAGAGGCAGAACTGCTGCAATTTGCACGGCAGCTATGTCACAGCGTGCGGGCGGAGGGCATCCCGCATCAAGACTCACCTCACGGTGTCGTGACTGTCAGTATTGGTGGCGTTTCTCGTGTTCCCAAGCGGGACACGACTTCAGCAGCTTTAGTGAAATTGGCAGATGATGCTTTGTATCAGGCCAAAGCAATGGGGCGCAATCAGGCTAGTATTCTCGGCTAGACAAGCTAGCGTTTATTTATCCAACGCTGTATTTGTCTTGTCAGCAGCGGGCTCTGCACCCTTGGGGAATAGTACCCACAGTTGTCCACTCTGCTTCATGCGACCTGCTTGTAGGGCGGCGTCCTCACCAAAGCCCCAAAAGAAATCCGCCCTCACGGCACCCTTAATCGCGCCACCCGTATCTTGGGCAAGCATCAAGCGGTTTAAAGGTGCATCGGTATTGGGATAGGTGGTAGACAAAAATACCGGTGAGCCTAGTGGGATGGTGCGGGGGTCGACCGCGATACTGTAGGCATCGGTCAGTGGCACGCCCAGTGCACCCAGTGGTGCCGTATCCTGATTCGGTAATTCCCGGAAGAATACATAGCTGGGGTTGGCCGCCAGCAAGCTCGGCAAACGATCAGGATGATCCATCCCCCACTGTTTGATGCCCTGCATGGAGGCTTGCTCAAGTTTAAGCTCGCCCATCTCGATCAGCTTTTTGCCTATGGATGCATAGGGCTGACCGTTCTGTTCCGCGTAACCGACTTTGACGCTGCTGCCATCCGGCAGACTGACGCGTCCCGAACCTTGTATCTGTAGGAAGAATAATTCCACTGCATCATCCACCCAGAACAACACGTGCTTTTGTAGTGGTGCTTTGCCCTGATCGATCTCGGCTCGGTTGTAGTAAGGGATGACGCGCTTGCCTTCAAGGCGGCCGCGCAATCGCATACCTTTGAACTGCGGATAGATATCGCCTAGATCAATGGTGAGTAGATCGTCAGGTACGCCATACAAAGGAAAACGGAAGCGGGCGGTCTTGTTGCGGCTGCCGTTAATCTTGGGCTCGTAGTAGCCAGTGATGAGTCCCTGATTGCTACCGTCGGGGTTGTACACCTGATAAGGCGAGAATTCGGCCTCGAAGAATTGATGCAGCACGATATTGTCAGCTTGTCCCAATAGTTCGGCCTGGGCGCAAAGGTTTTGCCATGCCGCACGAAATCTCAGTGCATGGCAACTTTGCATCAAGGCGCTATAGCTGGGCGTAAGGTCGGTGCTGGACCAGTCTGGCAACTGCCCCCAGTTGCTGGCGGTATAGGGTGCGGTCGGCAGCGTTACAGTTGGTATGGGCGGGATGGTATTCTTGTGCGTAGTGCTACACGCAACAAGTAGGAGCACCAACAAGGGCGCGACAGATTTGGTCAAAGTACTAATGCAAGACACGAGGGACACTTAATATGAACTGTGCGATTTCGGCGGTGAATTCGGAGCCGTCATCTGATTGGAATAGGTAGCTGCCGCGCATGGTGCCGACCTGAGTGGCCAATACCGTGCCGCTGGTATATTCAAAACTCTGCTTCGGTTTGAGTAAGGGTTGTTCGCCGACCACGCCCTGACCACGGACTTCCTGCACATGATTATAGGCGTCGGTGATGATCCAATGGCGGCTGATCAGTTTGGCGGCATGTTCGCCGAGATTGCTAATGGTGATCGTGTAGGAGAATACGAAACGGTCGCTGGCTTCATCTGACTGCTCGGGCAGAAAATTCACCTTTGTTTGTACCACGATGCCATGTTGTTCGAGTTTTTCCATGCGCGGCATTTGAACCGATTTTGCTTGTTGTCGCAAGGGATAAAGCGCGCATTTATGCTAATCTTCGCGCTCGAATTTTTAGATATACCGATATGAAGACTTACCTTAAGCGCATCCTCAATGCTCGCGTCTATGACGTGGCCGTCGAAACTCCGTTGGAATTGGCCCCCAATCTTTCTGCACGCATCGGCAATAGGGTCTTCTTCAAGCGTGAAGATATGCAGCCGGTATTCTCTTTCAAGTTGCGTGGCGCTTACAACAAGATGGCGCAACTCACCCCCGAGCAACTCAAGCGCGGCGTGATCGCTGCTTCGGCCGGCAATCATGCGCAAGGTGTGGCGCTGTCAGCTGCCAAGCTGGGCTGCAAGGCTGTTATCGTGATGCCGACCACCACACCCATTGTGAAGATAGATGCGGTCAAACACTTTGGTAAGGACGCGGTTGAGATTGTGTTGCACGGTAGTAGTTATAGCGACGCCTATGCGCATGCTTTGGTGCTTGAGAAGAAGCTCAAGCTTACTTTTGTCCACCCTTTCGATGACCCCGATGTCATCGCAGGTCAGGGCACTATAGGCATGGAGATCCTGCGTCAGCATACTCAGCCGATACATGCGATTTTCTGCGCCATCGGTGGTGGTGGTCTGATCGCTGGTGTGGCGGCCTATGTCAAAGAAGTGCGCCCCGACATCAAGGTCATCGGTGTGCAAACTACCGATTCCGACGCCATGTACCGCTCGCTCAAAGCCAAGCGGCGCGTCACCTTGCATGATGTGGGTCTGTTCTCCGACGGTACGGCGGTCAAGTTGGTGGGCGAAGAGACTTTTCGTGTTTGCAAAAAATATGTGGATGAAGTCATCTTGGTCGATACAGATGCAGTCTGTGCCGCTATCAAAGACGTGTTCCAGGACACGCGTTCCATTCTTGAGCCAGCAGGGGCTTTAGCGGTGGCGGGTGCCAAACAATATGCGCAACGCGAGAAGCTCAAGGGCGAAACCCTGATCCCCATCGCTTGTGGTGCGAACATGAACTTCGATCGTTTGCGCTTCGTCGCTGAGCGTGCCGAGATCGGTGAGAAACGTGAAGCTATCCTCGCCGTGACCATCCCAGAAACGCCGGGTAGCTTCCGCAAGTTCTGCTCTTTGCTGGGTAATCGAAATATCACCGAGTTCAATTATCGCTATGCAGACCCCAAGGCGGCGCAAGTGTTCGTCGGTGTGCAGGTCAAGGATCAGAGCGAGACCGCTAAACTGGTCGCGACCTTGGCCAAGAATAAACTTAATACCCTAGACCTTACCGATAACGAGATGGCCAAGTTGCATCTGCGTCATCTGGTCGGCGGCCATGCGCCAGACGCCAAGGACGAGATCATGTTCCGCTTCGAGTTTCCTGAGCGTCCGGGCGCATTGATGAATTTCCTCAATAGCATGAACCATAACTGGAACATCTCCTTGTTCCACTATCGTAACCACGGCGCGGATTACGGTCGTGTGTTGGTCGGTATGCAAGTGCCGCACCATGACAAAAAGGCGCTCAAGAACTTTTTGGATACGCTGGGTTATCCCTACTGGGACGAAAGCGCCAATCCGGCGTACCGATTGTTCTTGGGCTGAGTGCCTATGACCATAAACATCACCGTCCAGAAGAAAACGCTCCGTCAGCAAGTGCTGGCGAAGCGTGATGTTTTGCTGGAAGTGGAGCGCTTGGATATCAGCCGCATCATCTCCGAGCGCCTCACCACCTTGTCTGCATATAGCAATGCGCAAGTCGTGTTGGCTTATATGAATTTCGGCTCCGAGTTTAATAGCAGTCTATTCGTAAGGCATGCGCTAGCGGACGCTAAGACCGTGTTGTTGCCTAGGGTAGATAAGGTGAGTAATGCGTTGGAGCTATACCGAGTCGACGACCCTGTGTTGCAGTTGGCGCCGGGCGCTTGGGGCATCATGGAGCCAGTGCCGGAACGCTGCGAACGGATTTCTGACTTAAATGAGGTAGAATTCGCGCTCTTGCCGGGGGTGGCATACACCCGAACTGGCGCAAGACTGGGCTACGGTGGTGGTTATTACGACAAACTGCTGGCGCGCATGGAGCATCAGCCTGCATTGGTCGCTGCTGCGTATGCGCTACAAGTGGTTCAGGATATCCCGGAAGAATCGACCGACAGAAGAGTCGAATGGGTAGTCACCGAGCGAGAAATCATAGCGTGCAAACCTTGATAGAGATTCGGCTTTCCCCGAACCTCATGTAAGCATGAGGTTCGTGAGGGTGTAAGCACCAAAGATAACATTAGAACGAAAAGAGAGTAGAAATGGGAACATCACCTGATTACGATCCACAAGAGACACAAGAGTGGTTGGATGCACTGGAATCTGTGCTGGAAAATGAGGGCGCAGAGCGCGCTCATTTTCTGTTGGCCCAGCTGATTGATAAGGCACGCGCCTCTGGTGCAGGTGTGCCCTTCAGTGCCACCACGCCTTATTGCAACACCATCTCGGTGGGCGATGAGCAACGTTCTTCCGGCAATCACGATCTAGAGCACCGTATCCGCGCACTGATGCGCTGGAACGCGATGGCATTGGTACTGAATGCGAATAGAGAGTCTTCGGAGTTGGGCGGTCATATCGCTAGCTTCGCGTCTGCGGCGACGCTTTATGACGTGGGATTTAACCACTTCTTCCATGGCAAGACCGACACCCACGGTGGTGACTTGGTCTACTTCCAAGGTCACTCTTCCCCGGGTGTGTATGCGCGTGCATTCTTGGAAGGTCGCATCAGCGAAGAGCAGATGTACAAATTCCGTCAGGAAGCTCATGGCGACGGTCTGTCCTCTTACCCTCACCCTTGGTTGATGCCGGATTTCTGGCAGTTCCCTACGGTTTCTATGGGCTTGGGTCCATTGATGGCGATCTATCAAGCACGTTTCATGCGCTATTTGGAACATCGCGGTATGGCTAAGACGGCCGGTCGTAAAGTGTGGGCCTATCTGGGTGATGGTGAGACCGATGAGCCGGAATCCTTGGGCGCAGTGTCTATGGCGGGTCGCGAGAAGCTCGACAATCTGATCTTTGTCATCAACTGCAACTTGCAGCGTCTGGACGGTCCGGTACGCGGCAACGGCAAAATCATCCAAGAATTGGAAGGTGTGTTCCGTGGCGCAGGTTGGAACGTCATCAAAGTGGTATGGGGCGGTCAGTGGGATCGCTTGTTTGCCAAAGACACCAAAGGCTTACTGCAAAAACGTATGCAAGAAGTGGTGGATGGTGAGTACCAAACTTACAAGTCTAAAAATGGCGCGTATGTACGCGAACATTTCTTTGGCAAATACCCTGAATTGTTGGAGATGGTTGCCGACATGTCGGATGCCGAGATCTGGCGTCTAAACCGTGGTGGACATGATCCGCACAAGGTATTCGCTGCGTATTCGGCAGCGTCCAAGCACACCGGTCAACCTACTGTGATCTTAGCCAAGACGGTTAAGGGTTACGGTATGGGTGAAGCGGGTGAAGGTCAGAACATCACCCACCAACAGAAAAAGATGGCCTCTGAGGTGCTGCTCAAGTTCCGAGATCGCTTCAATATTCCACTGAATGATGAGCAAGTCGCGACCTTGAATTTCTATCGCCCACCTGCAGACAGCTTGGAAGCCAAATATCTGGCTGAGCGCAGTGGAGTGATGGGTGCGATCCCAGCACGCAAGCCACTCACTACACCATTGCAAGTGCCAGAATTGGCTGCTTTCGATGCACTCTTGAAGAGCACCGAAGAGCGTGAGATCTCCACCACTATGGCCTTTGTGCGCCTGTTGGGTATTTTGGTCAAAGACAAACAGATCGGTAAGCAGATCGTACCTATCGTGCCAGATGAATCCCGTACTTTTGGTATGGAGGGTATGTTCCGTCAATTGGGTATCTTCTCTCAGGTCGGTCAGTTATATACGCCACAAGATGCCGACCAGTTGATGTTCTACAAGGAAGATCAGAACGGTCAGATCTTGCAGGAAGGTATCAATGAGGCGGGCGGTATGGCGGACTGGATCGCGGCTGCGACTTCATACGCCAACCACGGCGTGGCGATGCTGCCGTTCTATATTTTCTACTCCATGTTCGGTTTTCAGCGTATCGGTGACTTGATCTGGGCAGCTGGCGACATGCGTGCACGCGGCTTTTTGGTTGGCGGTACAGCAGGACGCACCACACTGAACGGTGAAGGTTTACAGCATGAAGACGGCCATAGTCATCTGATTGCGGCAACTGTACCGAACTGTGTGTCATACGATCCAACCTTCGCTTATGAACTTGCAGTTATCTTGCAAGACGGTTTGCGCCGTATGTATGTGAACCAAGAAGACGTGTTCTATTACCTCACTGTGATGAACGAGAACTACACTCATCCAGCGATGCCCAAGGGTGCCGAAGCAGGCATCGTCAAGGGGATGTATCTGTTGAGCGAAGGCAAGGCGACCAAGAGCAAGGCCAAAGTACAACTGATGGGCAGCGGCACGATCTTGCGCGAATCCATTGCGGCGGCAGAGTTGCTGGCGCAAGACTTCGGCGTATCGGCAGACATTTGGAGCGTCACCAGCTTCACTGAGTTGCGTCGTGAAGGCTTGGATTGCGAACGTTGGAACATGCTGCATCCTGAGGCTAAGCCACGCGCAAGCTACGTGGAGCAGTGCATGGCGAAACGTAATGGCCCAGTGATCGCTTCTACCGACTACATGCGCGCCTTTGCTGACCAGATCCGTGGCTTCCTGCCTAATCGCTTCACAGTGTTGGGTACAGATGGCTTCGGTCGCTCGGATACCCGCAAACATTTGCGTGAGTTCTTTGAGGTGGATCGTAATTACATCGCAGTGGCGGCATTGAAGGCATTGGCAGATGAGGGCACTATCGCGGCATCAGAAGTGAGCCGTGCGATCAAGCTCTACAACATCAATCCAGACAAACCCAACCCAACGACTGTGTAAGGTCAGGAGAGTTACTGTGGCAGAAATCAAACAAGTAGAAGTGCCGGATATCGGCGATTACAAAGACGTGAGCATCATCGAAGTGATGGTCAAGGTGGGCGATACCATCGCTGCGGAAGATACTTTGCTAACACTAGAGACTGATAAGGCTGCGATGGATGTGCCGTCACCTTACGCGGGCGTCGTCAAAGAAGTGAAGGTCAAGGTAGGTGACAAGGTGTCGCGAGGATCGGTCATCCTGATGATGGAAAGTGCAGCAGGCGCAGCTAAGCCTGCTGCACCTGTGGCGGCACCAGTCGCGGCTCCCGCTGTAGCACCAGTCGCCCCTGTGGCACCGGCAGCGCAAGCTGCTGCTGCACCGGTAGTTGCACAGACGGTCGCAGCACCCTCGGCGTCCAAAGAGAAGGCGCACGCCAGTCCGGCGATACGCCGTTTTGCCCGTGAATTGGGTGTGGATATCAGTCAAGTGCGCGGTAGCGGCGAAAAGAATCGCGTCACCAAAGATGATGTGCAGAATTTCGTCAAGCTTGCCATGACTGCTCCTGCCGGCGCAGTGGGTGGTAACGGTCTGCAAGTGTTGGCCAGTCCTGTGATCGATTTTGCCAAGTTCGGCGCGATCGAGACCAAGCCTTTGTCACGCATCAAGAAGATCTCTGGTGCTAACCTGCATCGCAACTGGGTGACCATCCCACATGTCACTCAATTCGACGAAGCCGATATCTCTGAGATGGAGAAATTCCGCAAGGATTTGGGTGCGGAATACGCAAAACAGAATATCAAGATTACCCCCCTAGTGTTCCTGCTCAAGGCCGTGGTCAAGGCATTGCAGGAATACCCGGAATTCAACGCATCATTGGATGCGAGCGGCGAGAATCTGGTCTACAAGCAGTACTACCACGTCGGTGTGGCTGTCGATACGCCAAATGGATTGATGGTGCCGGTATTGCGCGATGTGGATAAAAAAGGCTTGGTGCAATTGGCCAAAGAATTGGGCGAGATATCAGCTAAGGCGCGCGAGTTGAAGATCACCGCTGCCGATATGCAAGGCGGCTGCTTTTCGATCTCTAGCTTGGGCGGCATCGGTGGTACGGCGTTTACGCCTATCATCAATGCGCCTGAAGTCGCGATCTTGGGTGTGTCACGCTCCAAGATGACGCCAGTCTACAAAGATGGTGAATTCGTGCCGCGACTGATGTTGCCTTTGTCTTTGTCATACGATCATCGGGTCATCGATGGTGCATTGGCTGCCCGCTTCACGGCATATTTGGCCAAGGTGTTATCCGACATCCGCTTGCTCGCGGTCTGATTCGCTAATCCGTGCAGCCAGCTATCGGCATCCTAGGCGGGACGTTCGACCCAATACATTACGGTCACTTGCGTCTGGCTGAAGAGATGTTGGAGTTGGCCGGTTTGCAAGAGATACGCTTCATCCCTGCAGGCACGCCGCCGCATCGAGAGAAGCCGCAAGTCTCGGCAGTGCAACGCAGTGCGATGGTGAGGCTGGCCATTGCCGATCATGCCGCCTTCGTGTTGGATGAGCGTGAGGTGAAGCGAGAAAGTAAGTGTTACACCGTAGATACCCTGCGTGAGTTGCGCGCCGAATTGGGCGCACAACAACCCATCTCCTTGCTGATGGGCGGTGATGCATTTTTGCAACTGCATACCTGGCATGAGTGGGAGCAACTATTGGAACTGGCGCATATCGTGGTGGGTTATCGTCCTGGCTTTACCATAGAGGAGCGTATCTCCAGCGCACCAGCGAGATTGCAAGCGCTATATCATCAGCGTTTGTGTGCTGCCACTACCTTGCGTGAGCAAGCATCCGGCGGCATTGCTGTCATGGGTATACCGAAACTTGAGATCTCGGCTACAGTGATACGTTCACGTGTGGCCGAACAACGCAGCATCCGCTATCTGTTACCCAATGTGGTGGCGGAATACATTCATCAACATCAATTGTACGCATCATGCTAAATACTGAAGACAAAACACTAGCCGTAGTCGCGGCGCTGGAAGAAATCAAGGCTGTGAACATCACCGTCATCGATACCAGCAAACAAAGCTCGCTGTTCGAGCGCATGATCATCGCCAGTGCGAACTCCAAACGCCAGACCAAGGCCTTGGCGGACAACGTGGTCGTTAAGCTCAAAGAGCAAGGTGAGGAGATCATCGGTCGTGAGGGCGAGGAAAGCGGCGAATGGATCCTAGTCGATCTGGGCGAAGTGCTGGTACACATCATGCAGCCCGCGATACGTGAGTACTACAACCTTGAAGAGCTATGGAGCAAGGCTCAGGCAGCACGCCCCAAGTTGGCCGGACCGAAGTAATACTCCTTAGGCCTGCACCATGAAGCTCATCATCGCTTCGGTAGGTAACAAGATGCCGGACTGGATCACGCAAGGGTTTAATGAGTATGCAAAGCGTATGCCGCGCGAAGCCAAGATCGAACTGTTAGAGATCAAGCCTGAGCCGCGCACCACAGGCAAGTCGACCGAACAGATCATGCAAGCTGAGGCACAACGCATTTTGCATGCTTTGCCTGCGAACTGTTTGCGTATCGCGATGGATGAGCATGGCGCCATGCCGACTACCAAACAACTGGCTGCGCAGATGCAGGACTGGATGCGCAGTGGGAGTGATGTGGCTTTCATCGTTGGCGGTGCAGACGGTTTGCACGATAGTGTTAAACAGTCTGCACGCCAGTTGATGGCTTTGTCCGCAATGACCTTGCCTCATGCTTTTGTACGTGTGTTGCTTGCTGAGCAGTTGTACCGAGCGCATAGCTTGATGCACAATCACCCTTACCACCGCGAATAGGAAATCAAGATGAGTGTTGCACCCAGTCGCATCTATCTGGCATCACAAAGTCCCCGCCGTCGTGAACTGCTCAAGCAGATCGGTGTGAATTTCGAAGTGTTGTTGTTGCGGTCGGATGTGGTGCGCGGTTTAGATGTAGATGAGACACCACATACCGATGAAGCTGCCGAGGATTATGTCCAGCGGGTCTGCTCAGAGAAAGCGGCAACGGCCTATGCTGTGATGCGCTACCGTAATCTCCCCAATGCGCCAGTGTTAGCGGCGGACACGGCGGTAATTCTAAATGGCAAGATTCTCGGCAAGCCCATAGATACAGCCCATGCTGCACAGATGTTGCGCGACCTCTCGGGGAGCGAGCATCAAGTGTTAACCGCCGTAGCCGTGGCGATGAACGATCATGTGGAGATGGCGGTATCTACTTCCAGCGTGCACTTTGTAGTGCTGGACGAAGAGCGTATCCGACGTTATCTGCTCAGCAAAGAAGGGCACGACAAGGCGGGCGGCTATGCCATACAGGGCTTGGCAGGTGCCTTCGTAGAAAAAATCAGCGGGAGTTATTCCGGCGTGGTCGGTCTGCCATTGTGCGAGACCGTTGCGTTGCTGAAAAAATTTAATGTGGTCACACCATGAGCGAAGAGATACTGATCAACGTCACCCCACAGGAAACTCGAGTCGCCGTGATGCAGCTCGGCGTGGTGCAGGACTTACACATAGAACGTAGCAGCAGTCGCGGCATTGTCAGCAATATTTATATGGGCAAAGTGAAGCGCGTTCTGCCAGGCATGCAGTCTGCCTTCATCGATATTGGCATGGAGCGTTCCGCCTTTCTGCATGTGGCCGATATATGGGAGAACAATGCAGATCCCAAGCCCATAGAGCGTGTCTTGCACGAAGGCCAAAACCTGATGGTGCAGGTCATTAAGGAACCAATAGGCAGCAAGGGCGCGCGTCTTTCGACACAGCTGAGTATTGCCGGACGCGTGCTGGTCTATCTGCCTCAGGAGTCACATATAGGTGTGTCGCAGCGCATAGATAACGAGGAGCAACGTGAGGCTTTGCGCAACCGACTGCTGGGACTGCTGCCCGCTGAGCACAAGGGTGGTTACATCATACGAACCGTCGCTGAAGCTGACGAAGCGCCTGATTTCGCTGCCGATGTGGACTATCTAAACAAGCTGTGGAGTGCCTTACAGAACGCCGTTAAGACCGCAGGCGCACCGCAGTTGCTGTATCAGGAGTTGGACATCAGTTTGCGCGTGTTGCGCGATTTTGTGACTCAGCACACCACGCGTATACAAATAGACTCGCGCGCAACTTTTCAGAAGATGAAGGATTTTGCCGCTGCATATATTCCCTCTGCGGTGAGTACGCTGGAACACTATCCTGGGGTGCGCCCGCTATTTGATCTTTATGGCGTAGAAGAAGAGATAGAGCGCGCTTTGTCCAAGCGCGTTGACCTCAAGTCTGGCGGCTATCTGATCATAGATCAGACCGAGGCACTGACGACGGTGGACGTGAACACAGGTGGTTATGTGGGTCTGCGCAACTTCGATGACACTATTTTTAAGACCAACCTGGAAGCGACCCAAGTCATCGCTCGCCAGCTGCGTTTGCGTAATCTGGGCGGCATCATCATCTGCGACTTCATCGACATGGATACGCTAGAGCACCGCGATGCGGTGCTGGAAGAATTCAAGAAGGCCCTTGCCCGCGATCATACGCGTATCAATGTCAGCGGCTTCTCGTCGCTGGGGCTGGTCGAGATGACGCGCAAGCGTACTCGTGAGAGCTTGGCGCATCTACTCTGTGAATCTTGCCCGACCTGTCAGGGGCGTGGCGAGGTGAAGACGCCGCAGACCGTGTGCTATGAAGTGTTGCGTGAGATTGTGCGCGAAGCACGCCAATTCAACGCCAAGGAATACCGCATCCTTGCCTCACAGCAAGTGGTCGATCTCTTCTTGGACGAGGAGTCGCAGGCACTTGCCCAATTGTCTGATTTCATCGCCAAACCCATTTCTTTGCAAGTCGAATCAACGTACGGGCAAGAGCAATATGACGTTATTTTGATGTAAGTTATTTCCCCCTTGATTAGAAACATCTTGATACAATCTGACTGTGACCCATTAAAAATAATTGGGCGCAAATCCATTAAATAAAGCTCAGGGAGAGTTTATGTTCAAGAAGCAAATCGCCGCAGCTGTCGCTGCGGTTTTCGTGTCTGCTACATTTTCCGTATCCGCCCATCAAGATGCTGCACCCGCAGCTGCACACGCTGAGCATCATGCACATTGGGCTTATGATGGTTCTGAAGGTCCCGACCATTGGGGGGAGATGGAAGCCAAGTTCAGCACCTGCTCCAGCGGTAAGAACCAGTCCCCTATCAATTTGTCTGGCTTTATCAAGGCTGAATTGACACCGCTCAAGTTCAACTACAAAGCAGGTGGCGATCAGATTCTGAACAATGGCCACACCATCCAAGTAAATTTCGCAGATGGCAGCACTATGGATCTGGCTGGTCACGAATACAGTCTGAAGCAGTTTCACGCACATGCGCCTAGTGAAAACCAGATCAATGGCAAGAACTACGCCATGGAAGCTCACTTTGTACACGCAGACTCTAACGGCAATCTTGCTGTGGTCGCTGTGATGTTCGACGAAGGTGCTGAGAACCCAGGTCTGGCTAAGGCTTGGAAGGCGATGCCTCAAGAAGCGGGTGAAAAAGTCGCTTTGAAAGAGAACGTATTGGGTACGGATGTGATGCCAGCTAACAAGGCCTACTACCGTTTCAACGGTTCTCTGACAACGCCGCCATGTACAGAAGGCGTGACATGGTTGGTATTGAAGCAGCCAGTGACTGCATCTAAAGCACAGATCGAGGCCTTCATGAAGTTGATGCATCACCACAACAACCGTCCAGTACAAGCGGTTAATGCACGCATGATCTTGGAGTGATCTGAGTTCTAGCTGCGTATAAAAATGCCGACTTACGTCGGCATTTTTATTGGGTGTTGAGCAAGCTGAGCGGGTCGATTTTGCTACCAATGATTGCGATGACTTTGTGGCGAGATTGCTCACCTTGACGTAACTCGATATTGCGTAGTGGTACGCCGAATCTATCGGCCAGAAAACGTAACAAGGCCTCGTTGGCCTTGCCTTCGACTGGAGGTGCTGCCAACTTGATCTTGAGCGCTTCGCCATGCAGACCGATGACCTCGGTACGCTTGGCACCGGGTTGGACGTGCAGGGTTAGGGTAAAACCATCATCCTGCAGACGTAGCCAAGGGTGTGGCATCAGAACAGGCGCAGCGCCATGCCTTCTAGCATGGCGAGTGGTGCGATCAGGATCAACTGACAGATCACCAGCAAGATCAAAGGCGCTAGATCGACACTGCCTAACAAGGGAACGACACGACGTATGGGTGACAGGAAGCGATGAGTAATGCCGTTGAGGAGTGGCGCGATGGGTGTATAGGGATTCACCCAAGACAGGATCGCCTGCGTAATCAGCGCAGCCATTAGGAAATACACGCTGGTGATGAGCTGTTTGACGCCAGCCCAAACAACCAAACCTAGCAGAGGGAAGGAGTCATAGGGATATCCTTGCAGGGCTAATAAAATCCCTAAATAAATCATCTCGACCAGCATAGCCAATACCAAAGTAGCGGTATCTAATTGGCCTGTGGCTGGGAAGTAGCGGCGGGTAGGCAGCACCACAAAATTGGTTAGGGACATCAAGGCATCGCCTATGGGATTGCGCATAGAGACACGCAACCATTGCAGCAGAAAACGTATCAACAATAGGGCGGCGTAGCCTTGCAGAAACACATCGAGTAGGAATTGTAGGGCGTTATTGAGCATCAGGCTTTACCCAATTCGTCGCCCATCTCGCGAGATCGTGTGGCTGCAGCATGGGCAGCGCGGATGATATGTTGCGCGACCTGATTGTCAGCCAGACTGATGAGGGCGCGTTCGGTCGTGCCGTTCTTGGAAGTCACACGCTGACGCAGTACGCTCACATCTTCAGAACTGGTCTCAGCTAATTTACTTGCACCCAAGAACGTTTCCAAGCTGAGTATGCGTGCATCTTCTTCACTCAGACCTAGTTCTTTGCCCGCGGCTTGCAGCGCTTCGATGAGATAGAACACATAAGCAGGACCGCTGCCGGAAATAGCGGTGACGGCATCCAGTTGAGCCTCGTCTTGAAACCAAAGTATTTTGCCCACTGCGGACAAGATGCTTTGTGACTGTTCGCGTTGCGCAGGGGTGACCTCCGGCATGGCATATAGCCCAGTCATGCCGCTACGGATGAGTGCGGGCGTATTGGGCATGGCGCGTACTACAGAGTCTGTCTTCGCCCAGCGTGAGATATCTACTGCGCGTATGCCAGCGGCGATGGAAATGATTAACTGGCCTTTGAGCAAGGGGGCGAGTTGCGTGGTGACCTCATGTATTTGCTGTGGCTTTACTGCTAATACGATGGTGGAAGTTCCAGAGATGCCCGAGGCCAGATTGTCAACTGCGCGGATTGCGTAATCATCATGTAGACGTTGGCGGTTCTCATGATTGATCTCGACCAAGCTGATATAGCTGCCGCTGTAGCCTTTACCCATCATGCCGCCTATCAAGGCGGTCGCCATATTGCCGCCACCCACGAAACAGATCTTCTTAGCCATGCTGCATACTCCTGTAGTGGTTCATTTCGGTTTATCGTAGTTGCGTATGCCAAAGATAGCAGTGCCTATACGCAGCATGGTCGCCCCCTCGGCAATTGCGGCTTGGTAGTCGTGCGACATGCCCATGGATAAGGTGTCCAAATGCAGACCAGCGCAATTGATACGGTCCTTGAGGGTGCGTAAGTCTGCAAAAGCTGCGCGCTGTTGTGCCCAATCATCACTAGGCGCTGGGACGGTCATCAATCCGCGCAGCTGGAGATTCGGCAGCGCTGCAATTTGAATCGCCAATTCGGTCGCATCTGTTGCTGCAACGCCACTTTTACTAATTTCACCACTGATATTCACCTGCAAACATATCTGCAAGGGTGGCAAGGTAGCGGGACGTTGTTGTGACAATCTTTCGGCGACTTTGTATCTTTCTACGCTGTGCACCCAAGAAAAATTCTCTGCAATGGCACGCGTCTTGTTGCTTTGTATCGGACCTATGAAGTGCCATTGTAAGGGCAGGTCGTGCAGGGCCGTCATTTTATTCAAGGCTTCTTGCAGATAATTTTCTGCGAAGTTAGTCTGTCCGGCGTGATAGGCTTCGCGTACTGCATCGCTAGGGAAGTTCTTACTGACAGCAAGCAGCATGATGTTTTCATCAGCTCTATTGTAAGCATGTGCAGCCGCCACTATGTGGGCATGCACGGCTTGCAAGTTAGAAGCGATTGTTGTCATAATCCCTAGCGCTGCCTGTCCTTAAATTACACGGCTGCTTGCCGCCTTACAAAACAGGGAAGATTATAATGGATATCACCGAGCTGCTTGCCTTCGGCGTTAAGAACAAAGCCTCCGACTTACATCTTTCTTCCGGATTGCCTCCGATGATACGGGTACACGGCGATATGCGTCGTATCAATCTGCCCGCGATGGATCATAAAGAAGTCCATGCCATGGTGTATGACATCATGAACGACGGACAGCGTAAATTTTACGAAGAGAATAAAGAAGTCGATTTCTCCTTTGAGATTCCAAATTTGGCACGTTTCCGTGTCAATGCATTCGTACAGCAACGTGGTGCAGCAGCGGTTATGCGTACCATTCCTTCCAAGGTGCTGACGCTGGAAGACCTCAAAGCACCCAAGATATTCCAAGACATCGCCGATACACCGCGTGGCTTGGTGTTAGTCACAGGCCCTACTGGTTCCGGCAAATCAACCACGCTGGCGGCAATGGTCAACTACATCAACGCAAAAGAGATGGGCCATATCCTCACTGTAGAGGATCCTATCGAATTCGTGCATGAGAGTCTGAAGTGTCTGATCAACCAGCGTGAAGTCGGCCCGCACACTTTGTCATTCAACAATGCGCTGCGTTCTGCCTTGCGTGAAGACCCAGACGTCATTCTGGTTGGTGAAATGCGTGACCTGGAAACCATACGTTTGGCGATGACTGCTGCTGAAACGGGTCACTTGGTGTTTGGTACTTTGCATACCAGTTCTGCGGCCAAGACCATAGATCGTATCATCGACGTGTTCCCCGCAGATGAGAAGGAGATGGTGCGTGCGATGTTGTCCGAATCGCTGCGCGCGGTAATCTCACAAGCGCTGTTGAAGAACAAGGATGGCACGGGGCGTGTCGCGGCACACGAGATCATGATCTGTACGCCAGCGATCCGAAACTTGATCCGTGAAGCCAAAGTGCCGCAGATGTACTCAGCGATACAGACGGGACAAGGTTTGGGTATGCAGACGCTGGATCAATGCCTCAGCAACTTGGTCAAGTCGGGTGCTATCGCATCTTCAGAAGCCCGTAGCAAGGCGATGAATAAAGACATGTTCCCCGGTTAAGTAAATCACGTACGTTAGGAAGACATCATGGAAAGAGACCAGGCCACTGAGCTGATACACAACCTTTTGCGCGGCATGCTCAGCCGCAAGGCGTCTGACCTATTCATCACTTCCGGCTTCCCGCCAGCGTTCAAGGTGGATGGCAGGATGACGCCAGTCTCTAGCCAAGTTTTGACGACGCAGCATACCCAAGAGTTGGCACGAAGCCTGATGAACGACAGGCAGGCTGCTGAGTTCGAGACAGCCCACGAATGTAACTTCGCGATCAGCCCGGTCGGCATAGGACGTTTCCGTGTCAACGTATTCATGCAGCAACAACGCGTGGGTATGGTGTTGCGTACCATCACCACCAAGATACCCGAGTTGGATGAATTGGGTATGCCAGAAGTACTCAAAGATATCGTCATGACCAAGCGTGGACTGGTGATACTGGTGGGCGCGACAGGTTCAGGTAAATCGACCACCTTGGCCGCGATGTTGGGTCACCGCAACCAGAATAGTTACGGTCACATTATTACCATCGAAGACCCAGTCGAATATGTGCATGATCACAAGAATTGCATCATCACCCATCGTGAAGTCGGCGTAGATACCGAGTCATGGAGTGCTGCGCTGAAAAATACCTTGCGTCAGGCGCCTGACGTTATTCTGATTGGTGAGATACGCGACCGCGAGACCATGGAATATGCGGTGGCCTTCGCAGAGACCGGTCACCTGTGTATGGCAACCTTGCACGCGAACAGCGCCAACCAAGCGTTAGACCGTATCATCAACTTTTTCCCTGAAGAGCGTCGTGAGCAGTTGTTGATGGACTTGTCTTTGAACACTAAGGCGCTCATCTCACAACGTTTGATTCCCAACAAGGATGGCGCAGGCCGTGTCGCTGCGATGGAGATCATGCTCAATTCGCCATTGATCTCCGATCTAATCTTCAAGGGTGAAGTCCACAACATCAAGAGTGTGATGGGCAAGTCACGCGAGTTAGGTATGCAGACTTTTGATCAGGCGCTGTTCGATCTGTTCGAGCAGGGCAAGATCGCTTATGAAGAAGCGCTCAAGAACGCTGACTCTGTCAACGATCTACGTCTGCGCATCAAGCTGGAAAGCAAGAATAATCTGGACCGCAATGTGATGAGTGGTACTGAACATCTGCGGATGACATAAGCGGAGACTCTGGTGTCGAATGCAACGAACATCAAGGAAGTCGAACGCCTAAAGGCGTTAAGCGAATACCATATACTGGATACGCTCCCTGAACAGTCGTTCGATGACATCACCAAGCTGGCAGCACGACTAAGCCAGTTTCCCATTAGTTATATCGCTTTCTTCGACGAATCCCGCCAGTGGTTCAAGTCCAAGCTGGGTATCACCCTGAACCAGATGACGCGTGCCGATGTGTTCTGCGCACAACTCCTCTCGCATGCCGGTTCACCGTTGTTCGTAGAGGATGCGAGCCTACATCCCAATTTTTCTGATAGTCCCTTGCTGGGTGACACGCGCATACGTTGCTATGCGGGTGTGCCCTTGCTTAGTCATGGCGGAGAGATGTTGGGTGCTTTGTGTGTGTTGGATACTCAGCCGCATGAATTGGATGAAGGTCTGCGCGCCGCATTGCAAAGTCTGGCGCGCTTGGCCATGTTGCTGCTGGAACACAAACGCAACGAAGCAGTTCTGGCGCAACTCAGTGCAGAAGTGGGTGAGCAAAAAATGGCCGACCCTGTCACGAAAATGCCGAATCGTCGCGCTCTTGAACGCAGTTTGGTTGCGGAGTGGGAGCGAGCCTTCCGCTATTCACAACCCCTCAGCATTCTGATGCTGGATGTAGATGAGTTTAAATCCTATTGCGACAAATTCGGGCGTGAAGCGGGAGATGGCGCGTTACGTCAACTTGCCGAGTTGATAGGACGTGAAGCACGTCAGCCGGACTTTATTGCGCGTTATTCGGTAGATCAGTTCGTCGTGCTATTGCCTGAGACAGACAGCGAGGGCGCCTTGAAGATCGCGGAACGATTGCGTTACAAGATAGAGCAAGGACGCTGGCCGCATCGCGCCATCACGGTCAGTGTGGGCTATGCCAGTTACGGTGTGCAGGCGGATGCCGAGGCCTTATTGGCGCAGGTGGAGCACGCCATGGCGAACGCCAAGCAGTCAGGTCGCAACTGTGTGATGGCGATCACTTAAGTTTATCTCTGCACCGCATCCTTGCGGTTACTTCCCGACACCATCTTGTATTGCAGCAAACGGCATTCGATCGCGCCGTTGAATAAGGGCGTCTTGCGTGAAGGTGAGAGGCGCATCAACTTCAGTATGGCTTTGTCCGCAGTGAACAGGTAAGCCGTCCAGCCGCCGAACTTCTTCTTCAGCGCATCGCCCAATTTGGGGTACAGCACCGCTAATTCATCCAACTCCCCCATACGTTCGCCATACGGCAGGTTCGCAACCATCGTACCTTCAGCCGCCGGCGCTTCGATGTCCAAGATGTTGGCCTGCTTGAGTTCCACGCATTCGTCTAATCCAGCTTCTTGTAAGTTGCGATAGGCAGTCTTGAGCGCATCGCCGTAAAGATCGCTGCCATAGATGGGCAGCGGATGCGGTGCGATCTGTGCTGCTACCGCTTGTTCGCGCATCTTGTTCCACAAGGGTGCATCGAAATTCTTGAGACGCTCGAAGCCGAATGGGCGTGATATACCAGGCTGGATGTTGAGCGACATCTGTGCTGCCTCGATCAGAAATGTACCACTGCCGCACATTGGATCTACCAAGGCAGTGCCGGGCTTCCAGCCGCTCAGCAACAAGATGCCGGCAGCAAGGTTCTCGCGTATCGGCGCGATGTTGGTGTGCATACGCACACCACGCTTGAACAGTGGGTCACCCGAAGTATCCAGATATAACATCATCTGGTCATCCTCGATGAAAGCATGGATGCGTGTATCAGGCTCCAGGGTGTCTACGCTAGGGCGTTCGTTGCAATGTGCACGGAAACGGTCACACACAGCGTCTTTGATCAGCAGGGTGACGAACTCTAGACTCTTGAGCGGACAGCGTATCGCGGTGACGTTCACGCGTATGGTGTTGCTCACATCGAACCAGCGCTGCCACTGCAGATCGAACACCGTCTTGTAGACGTCCTGCTCGGTACGATAGGTTGAAGATGAGACGCGCCAAAGGATACGGCTGGCGACGCGGCTCTCCAAATTGGCGCGGTAGCATAGCGCCCAATCACCGGAAAAATGCACACCACCGTCGGTGCGCTTGACGTGTTGCGCGCCCATGCTCTCCAAATCACTTTGGAGTAGGGCTTCTAGTCCGCGTGGACAGGGGGCGAAAAATTCAGGCATGGACAGTACTCGGTTCAGAAAGGTTTGACGGTGACGAGAATGACGATGGCGGTCAGAACCAGCACAGGGATCTCGTTGAAGAAGCGGAACCACACATGACTGCGCGTGTTGCGGTCGGCGGCGAATTCTTTGACCAACTTGCCGCAATAATGATGGTAACCATACAAGCCAACCAGCAGCACGGCTTTGGCATGCATCCAGCCGCCGGTGATGCCCTCGCCGAACCATAGCCACAGACCAGAGACCAGTACCAACCAAGAGATCGGTGTGACGAAACGGTAGAGCTTGCCTTCCATCAACTTGAGGCGTGCGATGTCGCTAGCGTCAGTCGCCATAGCGTGATTGACAAAGATACGCGGCAGATAGAACAGCCCAGCGAACCAGCTGACGACCATGATGATGTGAAATGCTTTGATCCAGAGATACATGAAAAAAATCCTTATTTGGAAAGGCGCCGGCGGAACAACACCAGCGCGATGTAAAAAGCGATCAGGGCGTAGCACGCCAATACAACGACATGCAACAAGACCTGAGGTGGCACTTTGTCGGTTAGCAAGGGTCTCGCCAGATCGATTGCGTGGGTCAACGGCAACCAGGCTGAGACGGCTTGCAGCCAGCTGGGCAACTGCGAGACCGGAAAAAACACCCCGCATAATATCACCATAGGCGTAATGATCAGCGTGAAGTAGTACATGAAGAAGTCATAGCCGGGTGCCAGCGAGGTCATGATCAAGCCCAGCGAGGCGAAGCATAGGCCTACCAAGAAGGCTAAGGGGATGATCCATAGCGACAGCGCGGAGTGCGTCAGTCCCATCACCCAGATCACTGCCAGCACGGCTAATCCAGATAGCAAGCTTTTGCTGGCAGCCCAGATCATCTCGGAGAACACCACGTCGTCTAATGTGATGGGGGTATTGAGGATGGCTTCCCAAGTGCGCTGCTCATGCATGCGTGCGAATCCGGAGTAAAGCGCCTCGAAGCTGGCCGAGTTCATCGTGCTGTAGCACACCGTCCCAGCAGCGAGGAAGGTGATGTAGGGGATGCCGTCTATGGCGGGCAACATGCCACCCAAGCCATAACCCAAGCCCAACATATAGATCACCGGATCAGCCAGATGGCCCAACACAGAGGATGCCGCCATCTTCTTCCACACCATGAAGTTGCGTCGCCAGATAGGAATAAAGCGGCGGCTGAATTGCGGTAGCGCGTAGTGATTAGTGCGCATGGATCCTGTCCTCCGCGATGGCGGCGAGCGCGCGTGCAACCGGCACCACGCCCTCACCCTTGGCAAACACACAACCCTTGGAAGTGCCCGTTGCCACGATGCGCTCTCCTTGAGTAAAAGTATGTTGCATATACATATATTTCTCGTCGCTGTGCGTGACCTCTAGTCGAACTTGATAGCGGTCGAATAAGCGCAGCGGTTTTTTGTAAGTCATCGTGTGCTCGGCGATGAGCGGCATCCAGCCACGTTTGAACATCGTGCGCAGCAAGCCCGAGCGTATGAACAGATCGATGCGATTGAGGTCGCAGATGGTCAGATAGCGACCATTGTTCATATGCATGGCGAGGTCTAGATCGTTGGGTAGCACACGCAGATCCAGTTCGCTCACGAAATGATCGGGGTCATCCAGCCGTGCACGGAACAACGACAAGATGTAGACGTAGAACATGCGAAAGATCAGGCTCATTAGTCGCGCATCTCCCTGCCAGTCAACTTCAAGAACACATCCTCAAGATTCGCAGGTCTGGACAAGTAGCGCAATTCGCTCTGTGCTTGCAGATGCGCGACCAAGGGCTGTGCATCGCTGACATAGCAGAACACCGATTCGCCGCTGATCTCATGTCTATGCGCAAATTGTGCGGCATAGCGTTGCGCCCAGTCCGCCGAAGTTTCGCCGAACACCTCGACGACTTGTGGCTCGATGTTCTGTTCTATCAGCTCACGCGGTGAGCCGGTCGAGATCAGCTTGCCGTTGTCCATCACCGCTAGTCGATGGCACAGGCGCTCAGCCTCTTCCATGAAGTGGGTCGTGAGCAGCAAGGTCTTACCTTGCGCCGTGAGCGCTCGCAAACGCTGCCAGATCAGATGGCGTGCCTGTGGGTCTAGCCCCGTGGTGGGCTCGTCTAGGAAGATGATGTCGGGATCGTTCACCAGTGCGCGAGCTAAAGTCAGCCTACGCTTCATGCCGCCCGACAAGGTGGGTACGCGAGCATCGCGCTTGGAAGTGAGATTGGCAAATTCCAGCAGGGCAGGGATGCGCGCATGGATCTGCGCATCGCTCATGCCGAAGTAGCGGCCATACACCAACAGGTTTTCGGTGACGGTGAAATCCGGGTCTAGATTATCGAACTGCGGCACCACGCCCACCCGCAATCGGGCGACACGTGCATCGCCAGGTACGGCGTGTTGCAATAGATGTAGCTCGCCGTTATCGGGCGCAATCAGCCCTAGCAGCAAGCGTAAGGTCGTGGTCTTTCCCGCACCATTAGGGCCCAATAGTCCGAAGCATTCACCCTTGCGGATATCCAGATCCAGGCCATCCACCACGCGCAGATCGCCATAAGATTTTTGCAGGCCACGCGCTTGTATGACGGTGTTCACAGCTCGCTCCCTAGGAAATGCTTGCGCACGATCTTGCGCAATTGCGCTAAGCGCCCGTGGAAATAATGCCCGGCTTCCGGCAGTACCACGATGGGCAGATGTTGCGGACGCGCCCAGTCCAGCACATCACTTAACGACACGACCTCATCCTGCTCACCGTGGATGACCAGCGTGTTGGGTGCGACCGCAGGTGCGACGATCTTGAGCTCTGTGGTCGAGGCGAAGCGCCCCACTGCAGGGCCGGCTAGTACCAGATATTTGGGATGCAATTGGTTTGCGGCGCGGGTGGCGATATAGCCACCGAAAGAGAAGCCGGAGAGGATCAAAGGCAGGTCTTCACCGAAATGATCTTGCGCATAGCGTACCACCGCGATCATGTCCTGCAATTCACCATCGCCGCCGGTGAATTCACCTTCACTCGCGCCCACACCACGAAAATTGAACCGAAAGGTTACGCAGCCAAGCTCGGTGAAAGTCTTAGCCAAAGTCGTCGCGACCTTGTTCTCCATCGTGCCGCCCATCACGGGCAGAGGATGAGCGACCACCGCGATGGCGCGCGGCGTTTCATCCGAAATGTGTGCGATGCCCTCGATGTTGCCCGCCGAACCTGCGACGGAGAATTTTTGTAGTGAGACGATCATCAGATCTTCAGACGTTCCACGATACGACCATGTTTGAGATGCTCTTCTATGATCTCGTCGAGATCGCTCTCATCCACATAGGTATACCAAGTACCCTCGGGATAGACCACGATCACCGGGCCGTCATCGCAACGATCGAGACAGCCCGCCGAGTTGATACGGATACGATTCTCATCGTTGGAGAGGCCGAGTTCTTTAACCTTGGCTTTGACGTAGTCGCGCATTTTTTGCGCGCCGTGGTTGTTACAGCAGCCGTCGTTATTGGCGCGTTGATTGGTGCAGAAAAATACGTGTTTGTCGAAATAGCTCATGGTGGCTCCAGCGGTTCATTGATAACGCACGCGATACAGATGGAATATTAGCAGCGCGGGAAAGACTAGCGTGATGGTTTGCGCCAGACCGTTGTAGTTGAGCAGGTGGCCGTAATGCCAGTGATACACCGACATCGCCGCAGCGGGGGTGCTGTCCAACACGCCGTGCGCTACGACCAGATAGGCCACGGTCAGCAAGCCACCGGCCCGTATCATGTGGCCGTATGCCATATGCCGCGACATCCACAACAACACCCCGCCGAACAAGATACCCAGCATGGCCTCGCTGTTCATCCACAACAACATCGCAGAAGACTTGAGCAACAGCGCTGCGGTGATGAGCTTGATCACCGCCACACTCGCCAGCACCATCAGCAACACATTGATGACTGTCGCACG
Organism: uncultured beta proteobacterium; assembly: GCA_963740305.1. GTDB lineage: Bacteria > Pseudomonadota > Gammaproteobacteria > Burkholderiales > Gallionellaceae > Gallionella. The sequence goes on from CAVUDR010000001.1 coordinate 254,763, forward strand.
GTTGCGCAACAAGGTCAGTAATAGTGTGCCCAGCATCAGTAGATTCAGCGCGACGGCCGAACTTTCCCATACATCGAACGGCGCATCTGTGATAGTGACAAAAGGCTGATGTGCAATCTCGCTGATGAACACATTGCCCAACATGGGCAGCGAAGGATTGATTTGACCGAACATCCACAACACCAACAGCGCCAGCCCGAAGTCCATGCGCTTGCCGTGCAAGAACATCACATCACGCGTGGCAGAGATACGATCATAGAGCCGCGTCCAGCGTGTCATCCCCAGCGCGAGAAACGCGCCCAACAGAGTCCCGCTCACATTGGTCAAGATGTCCATATTCGAACTGGCACGGCTAGGCAGATACATCTGCAAAAACTCCATGCTCACCGACATCGCCAAGCCCAGTAACGTGGTCAGTATCAAGGTGGTTAGGCCGGGCAAACGTGCGCGCATCGTCAGCCCGAGCAGCAGTCCCAAAGGGAGATAAGAGAGCAGATTGAGCGCCGCATCGAAAGTGGTGTAGGTCAGCAATAAAGGCTGTTGCATCACCGCCAAAAAGTCCAAGCCCTGTTCTTTCCAACCACTGAAAGGGGAGAGGCTGGCATAAGCAATGAACAGCACATAACCCAGCACCAACCATGTGCGCAGTCGTGCGCGGTTACCAGTCAGGAAGAGTTCAGGCATCGTTAGAGTGTGCGGTTAGAGCAAAGCTGGCTAAGCCTAGGGGGCGTGGTTGCGTATTCATGCATAGATTCTATCGCAGAACGAGGGAGGGTTCTGCGTAGAAGCGGCGGTTGATCCTTATGGTGGAGACTGAGGAGCAGAAAATAAAAAATTTTATGGGGCAGCACCTAGAATATTTCGTAGGGAGAGCCAAGTTGATGTTCATATTAGCAATATGGTCTGACTAATTCACGCCAAACTAAACATGAATAACATGCACCCTATTTAATTTTAGTCGAAAGCCGCTCATAGACTTGGTTGCCCAGCCATTTTGAGACCAACTTCTGCAGGTCAGGCTTGCCCATGTAATCTGTAAAGAGTTCTTCGTTCAGCTCCATTCGCTCAATGAACAATGATTCCAACACCTGATTGAACACGAGTTGAAATTTATCGAGCGAGTTCACCTCTGCCGCTTTTTGCAAAGCCTCGCTCTGGCTGGCGGCTTCCGCGATCTGATCGAAGAACAGTTGGTCGGCCTCGTTCAGCTCGCCGCCGAAACGTTCATTGATAATATCGATTAAACGAGACAAAGAAACGTGTTCCTCGCGCACCATGCCGGAACCAACCTCTCGCGGCCCATCCAACGGCTTGGCATAACCCTCATTAAGGCTGATGGAACCCTCACTGATTTTTTGAAGCCGGTAGTAGTCCAGTTCGACTCCCTCGTCAAACTGGTAGCCAGGCCCACTCTTTCGCTTCGGTAGTTTCAGCGCGAGGTGCCGCAGGTAGGTGAACAGTTTTTCCAGGTCGCTGTCCTGATACGGGATCACCTGACTCAAGAAACTGTAAAGATTCCGAAACGCCTGCATCTTGCCGCGCCACAACTCGGCTTCCTCCTCTTCACTGGCCTGCAACTGCGCGAACCTGGCAACAGCCTGATCGAGAATTGCGTTCATGGCTTTGTGGTCTGACGGACTCTGCCGACGCTTGGGGGCGAAGAACACCTTCGCAAACTCGTCAATCTCGCTTTGCAGATAGATCGCCGACGCATCGAGCTCTGCTTTTACTTCGTAGAGTTTGCTCGGATCAACTTGTTCGCCCATTACCGAGCCATCGTAATACTGCAGGAAGGCCTCCTGTATCTCAGCCGGGTCATTCACAAAATCCAGCACAAAGGTATCGTCCTTGAGCGGATGGGTGCGATTCAGGCGCGAAAGGGTTTGCACCGCTTGTATGCCGGAGAGCCGCTTATCCACGTACATCGTGTGCAGCAAGGGCTGGTCGAACCCGGTCTGATATTTCTCTGCAACCAGCAACACCCGATAGTCAGGCTTGGTGAAGGTGTCGGGCAACTCCTTCTCTTTAACGCCGTCGTTCATCTCGACTTCGGTGTATGCCTTCTCTGGAACCTTGTCGTCCTCGACCGTACCGGAAAAGGCCACCAAACTTTTAATGGAGTAGCCCTTGGCGGCGATATATTCATCGAACGCCTGCTTGTAGCGCACCGCCTCCAGCCGCGACCCGGTCACCACCATGGCCTTGGCGTGAGCGCCGATCTTGTGTCGGGTGAAATTCTGGAAATGCTCGATCATCACCTCGGTCTTCTGGCCGATATTGTGCGGATGCAAACGCATGAATCTGGCCAGCGCCTTCGCGGCCTTTTTGCGCTCGACGTTCGGGTCGTCCTCTGCCTTTTTAATCAGCTTGTAGTAGGTTTTGTACGTCACGTAGTTGAGCAAAACATCTTCGATAAAACCTTCTTCGATAGCTTGCCGCATCGTGTAGCGGTGGAACGGTTCGCCGTCGCGACCGAAGATCGCCAGCGTCTTGTGCTTGGGTGTGGCGGTGAAAGCGAAAAAGCTCATATTCGGCTGCTGGCCGCGCTTGGCCATCGAACGAAACAGCCGTTCCAGTTCCACTTCGCCTTCTTCCTCCGCCATCTCCTGCGCCTTCTGGCGCAGCTCGGCACCGCCCAGCACTCCTTTGAGTTCTGTGGCAGTTTCGCCAGACTGTGAACTGTGCGCCTCGTCGATGATGACTGCATATTTGCGCGTCGGCAGATGGCTGCGACTTCCTTCGCCACGCTCCTCGGCGAGCTTCATCAACTGGCCAGAAACAAACGGGAACTTCTGCAAGGTGGTAATGATAATCGGCACACCGGCTTCCAGCGCTTCGGCGAGTTGCCGCGAATCTTCGTCGATCTTCAGCACCACGCCCTGGCGGTGGTCAAACTGGTAGATGGTGTTCTGCAACTGCCGATCCAGCACCACTCGGTCGGTGATCACGACCACGCTATCGAAAATCCGTTCGTCTTTCTCGTTGTGCAGCGACGACAGCCGATGCGCCAGCCAGGCAATCGTGTTGCTCTTGCCGCTCCCTGCCGAATGCTCGACCAGATAGTTGTGCCCAACGCCTTCGGTAGCAGCGGACTCCACCATCTGCCGCACGGCCTGCAACTGGTGGTAACGCGGAAAAATCATGCTCTCCTTGCGCACCTTCTTGCCGTCTTCGGCCATCTTCTCTTGCACATCCAGATGGAGGAAGCGCGCCAGCAAATCCAGCAGGCTGTCGCGCTGCAAGACCTCTTCCCACAAGTACGCCGTTTTGTAGTTGCGACCCGCCTTGTCAGCTTCATTGCCCGCACCACCATGGTTGCCACGGTTGAAAGGCAAAAAATGACTACCCGATCCCGCGAGGCGCGTAGTCATATGCGCCTCTTCCGTATCCACCGCAAAATGCACCAGCGTGCGCTTGGTGAACTGGAATATCAGCTCGCGAGGATCGCGATCATGGCGATATTGATGTATGGCATTCGCAGCCGTCTGGCCTGAAAGCGGATTCTTCAACTCCAGCGTTACAAGCGGAACGCCATTGACCGACAGCACCACATCCAGCGACTTTTCATTCTTGGGGCTGAAATGCAATTGCCGGGTCAGGCCCAGTTGATTGGCTTGATAGCGCGCCTCCAGTTCGGGGTTGAGTCCATGCGCCGGGCGAAAAAAAGCAATGCGCAGCGTCTTGCCAAAACTCTTGAAGCCGTGGCGCAGAGTCGCCAACACCCCATGCGTGTCCATCCACTTGCACAGTGCTTCCAGCACCCGCTCGCCGGTCTGCTCGCCATGCAAGGCTTGCAGCTTATCCCAGGTCTTGGTTTGCGTATTACGGATGAATTCCAGCGCCACCTCGGGGAAGATCGCCCGCTCGCGGTCGAAGTCTTTGGTAGTGTGTTTGTGATAACCATCGGCAAGCAACACGGCCTCGATGGCGGTTTCAAAGGCGGCTTCGCTGGTGGATTTCATTAGATGTACCCCTTGGCAATTGCCCCAATAACAAACGCGAACTCTGGAAGCTTGTCATCAACAGGCTTCTCAACCGATTGAATTACTTCTGCAAAATCTTCGCGAGTTTGAATCACCTCGGGATCAAGCCATATATCAATCGCGGACTTTCTCCAGCCATCGAGGGTTTTGTGATCTAACTTAAGAACGGCAATGCAGTCCTTCGCGCCTTCGTTGAGACCATCAATGCCACCATCCACTTCGCGAAATCCAAAGTGCTCATTACACTTTTCTTGAGTGGGCAGTATGGACAGAGGTTTGTTTTTTTTGAAAACGGCACCAAAGTGTTCTTCCTCAGAACCACGGACTTCCAGTGCTGCAATCAGGTTGTGATAATCAAGGTCTTCCCCCAAGTCTCGTCCGTATTCCTGTCCACGTGATTCAAGTTCTTGACGACAAGCATCTTGGCATTTCAGGTGTTCAATGTGATTGGAAAAGCTAACCTTATCATTGTTAGATTGCAGTTTCGAGATGCGGTCATCAACGGGTGCTCCGGTATAGCCACATAGCCCGAATTGCTCTTTTGTTAACTCACAAAGTAGTTCTTTTTTCCCACGAAAATCACCGTAAGTTAGATTGACTGGTACCGGCTCTATAGCCAACTGTCCAGCAATGAAATTTTGAAGGCACTGCGGTGCATCGTCGTGCTTTGCAATTTTTCTCATCTGCCCAACCTCTCAATCCGTTCGAGAGTAGAGGCAATTTTTTGAATTGCCACTGTGTTGCCAACACGCGCCCGAAGATCAGCCACCTTTGTTATTGCGTCCTGCACTTTCCGATCAGAAATCAGCCGAGCAATGCTCTCAATCTCCTGTTCAACATCCTCGTTCATCTTATCGGCCCCCATGAGGACATTTAATATCCAGTTCGAGTCTGCCCCATAGGCCATGCCAGGTGTTTCAGAAACCACTTTCCCCTCTATTAGCGAAAGTAGCCTGACACAACGAGCCTCAACCTCGCCGATAATCTGTGGGGAATGCGTGGTAATAACAAACTGACAATTTTTGAAAATTGCCGGTAGACGCCTCATAACATCGCGTTGCCATTTCGGATGCAAGTGCAGCTCAATCTCGTCAATCATCACCAGCGCAACACCCTCTGCGAGAGGGTTGTCGCTATCGGGGTTCGCGATTGCCAACCGACGGGTCAAATCAAACACCAATGCCAATAGACCACGTTCACCGTCAGAGAGCTGATGCAGGTAAAAAGGGCGGCCCTGTTTGTCGACCACAAAACCCAAGCGCGGCTGCTCTTGAATACGCAGATTGCAGAATTCAGGGATCAGTTCTGTGACGACTGCGCGCAATGCATCAAGCACCTTCAAGCGACGAGGTTCATTCTGTACGCCCAAAGTCTCCTGAGTGCGAAACCAATGCATGAACTCGCGCAACTCCACTTCCCGGTCATGCAGTGCGCCGTTATATGCCTTAGATGGATCAAAAGGCTCTGTTGCTGGCAACGCTCTCACCTGCCCTGGCATTTGTCGTTTGGGAGTGAAATACACTGCCAGCGGGGGAGTCGATGAACTGCGTAGTTCGGTTAGGGCGATACGGGTCTCGCGCGTTGTGGCATCCAGATCGCCTGTGAGAACACGGCTGCCTATCATGTTGGCAAACGCTTGAGTCTCATCTTTGCCTTGCTCTTGGCGAAAGAGAACAAAGCTATCGCCTTTTTCATCTACATTTCTTAACCGCTGAATACCCGCACTTAAAATTTGGTCTACCACCTTCAACCGGGCCGATACTGCCAAGAACGGTTTGTCATAGTTAATATCGTCATCGGTGAAATATACGGGTGAGGAACGGGAGGGAGTGAACTCCGGCATCGCGCGGGACAGCACCACCGCCAACGCATGCAACACGGTAGATTTGCCCACGCCATTCACGCCTGCAATCACTGTTACATCGGTTTCGAAATCAATGTCGAGTTGTTCAAAACCACCGCATTGAGCAAGACTCAGGCGCTCCAGTTTCATGCGTTCATCTCCTCGGGTGCAATTTGGCCAGTTACTGCGGCAGTGATCAACGCTGCACGACGTTCTTTCAGCAACGAGATCGAGTCGCTCAGTGAACGATCAATTTCTGCGTACGCCGCCCGTGACTCATTTAACTTGTTCACGATCTCATCCTGTTCATTGGGTGGTGGCACAGGAATCCGAATGGCACCCAGCCGCTCCTGATTTAGGATTGGCAAGGTCGCCGAGTTTGCATGTGCGCGAAAAACACGCTCATATCCTTGCAGCACGTACAACAGATAATCCCAACGGACTGAATTCAATGGCGCGATGACATTGATTTGCTGATTCGTCGAGAAATCAACGCGCGAACTCGCCACTTTCCCTAGGGTCGCACCGATTCCGATAACCATCAGCGAGTGGGCAGGAAAAACTTTTGCCTCTCCTTCATCCACAGCTTCTTGTGGAATTTTGCGATTAGATTCGGTGATTACGCCGCCATGCTCAAAGTCGCTTGGCGTAAACCAAATAAAATCTGAGCGCAGTGAACCGTCCATGTATGACGCGGCCGGCGTTGTTCCTGTGTCAATTCTTGAACTGGAACGCTTCAACGTACGCGCTTCCCAATGCGCCGGAATGTCTCCCAGCCAATCTAGGGTGGTGGGTTTGAGGGGGGCGTTGCAGTCGAGGCCGCGAGTAACGGCGCTGCTGATGAGAGCTGCGCGTTTTTCTTCGAGCAAGGCCAGCATGCATTCTTTTTCCTCCACCAGCGCATCAATGCGCGCAGTTTCGCGGTCAAGGTAATCGGCAATGTCCGTTTGTTCTTCTATCGGAGGGCAAGGCAGCTTATGTTCTCGTACTTTCTCAGCGTTCAGATTGGGTTGCCCGCCGCCTGTTGCGATAGCCTCCAATATTGAACGAGTGGCCTGAAAGCCATAAAAAACGTAGCGCTCAGAGAACCTTTCTGGGTTAGCCAAAACACAAACGGCTTGATTAACGGTGGCGCTTATTCCGAGAATTGCAACACGTCCAATGGTTGCGCCATACATAGCAAATAGAACAGAGCCCTTTGGGTAAAGCTTCAGTGCGGAAAATTCATGAAGCGCTTCGTCTGAGACCACTTTTTCTGTTGTGGTCAGAACATTTTCGCGTAGTTCAGATGTGTTCACCCACGGTATATCACCACCGTAAAATATGTCCTGATTAGATGGTGGTGTTGTTCCGCTGCCAATCGTCTGAAAACCGTGCTTTATTCGAACCATCTCCCAATGCGCGGGAATATCCCAAAGCCATTCAAGGCCAGCACGTTTACTCTGGCGGGTTGCAATTAACGATGGATAATTCATTTCACCCCCTCCGTCCACCGTTCCGCCTCACCTGTCAATTTCCCAGATGGCATCTGGGAAATCTGTGATGCCCTGTCTTTATAGGCCAAATAGAATTTCCGCATATATTCCAGATTGGATCGCGAAAATCCTCTTCCGAATTCTGCCGTGTGTCCCGCCGATAATTCCTTGATAAGTGCTTTGCCGTATTCCGCCCGATCCGCGCCTTGCTGCTCGTGTTCGACGATGCGACGGCCGATTTCATAATTGGCCAGCACCTGGATGAGATCGACGGAATGAACCACTGCCGTGCGGGCAGCGCGAATCAGTTCCCGGATGTCACTCAGCAGCGTTTTCACTTCGTTACTTCCCGCAGCAACTCCATGATCCGCTGCTCGACGGCTTCCAGCTCCCTGTCGATTTCATGCAACGGTCGCGGCGGCTGGTACTGGAAGAAACACGCGGTTGAAGTTGATCTCGTAGCCCACCTTGCCGATGCCGCCGTCCTGTTCGTCGAGCGTTTCGCGGTCGATCCAGGCATCGGCCACATAGGGCCGCACTTCGCGCAGGAAGTAGCTGACGATGTCTTCCTTGAGGGGGATGTTCTCGGTGTCCTTGAGCGCCGGGTCGGCTTCGTATTCGAGTGCTTGCCTTTGCCGTGTGCATGCAGGCCCAGCACGCCTGCAGTTCTGCGGTGGTCATGCTTGCGGCAGGGTCTGACCGGGAAACAGATCGACGTTGATCAGCCTCGTCACCTTTGTAGGAGCTTGGCGATGACCGGTTCGGCATCGGGATCGACCTCGGTGAACACTTCGCGGAAGATTTTTTTCTGCGCAGTGCCCTTCGCGCCCGGTGTCCAACCCCGACTCTCGGAGGTCTTTACGATTTTCTGCACCTTCTCCCACACGGCGTTCCAGTCGAAATATTGTTCGTCGCCCAATACATCTTCCACCGCCAGCACGGCATCGAGCAGCTCGGGACAGGTATCGAGGAAACGTTCTTTGGCTTCCTGGGTGATCTGGAAGCGCAAGCGCAGCGGGCGATTGACGGTGATTCGCCGGTAGCCAAAATCGGCGTTGTCGAAAATCTTGCTGGTTTTGGAATCGTCCAGCGTGCCGTGCTCGCGGGTCACGGCGGCGATTACGGATTCATCCAGATAACGGCGTTTGTTGCCAAGACTGCGCTTCATCGGCGTATAGCGCTCGCGGGAATCGATCAGCTGTATCTTGCCCTTGCGGTGCGCGGCCTTGCGGTTGCTGACTATCCAGATGAAAGTGCCGATGCCGGTGTTGTAAAACATCTGCTCGGGCAGGGCAATGATGGCTTCGAGCCAATCGTGTTCGATGATCCAGCGGCGGATTTCGCTCTCGCCGCTACCCGCACCGCCAGTGAACAAAGGTGAACCATTAAAGACGACGGCCACGCGCGATCCGGGCTGGTCGCGATCCCCGGCTTGGTACGGCGCGAACTTGTCGATCATGTGAATGAGGAACAACAAGGCTCCGTCATTAACGCGGGGCAGTTTGCCTTTATAGCCACGGAAGTCGGGCCAGCGGTCGATGATTTTTTGCTCGGCCTTCCAGTCCACACCGAACGGTGGATTGGCGAGCAGATAATCGAAACACATGTCCGGGAACCGGTCTTCGGTAAGGGTGTTGCCGAGTTCGACACGGCTGTCCTTGTGACCCTTGATGAGTAAATCGGAGGCGGCTACGGCATAGGAGCGCGGGTTGTAGTCTTGCCCGTAAACCTTGACGGTGGCGTGTTCGTTGTGGGCACGAATCCAGTTTTGCGCCTCGGCCAGCATGCCGCCGGTGCCGCAGGCCGGATCGCAGATGGTGACGATGATGCCTTCCTGCGTGAGCACCTGGGTATCCGGCTCAAGTAGCAGGTTCACCATGAGCCGGATCACTTCGCGCGGGGTGAAGTGGTCACCGGCGGTCTCGTTCGCGGCTTCATTGAAACGCCGAATCAGATCCTCGAACACCAGTCCCATGGTGATGTTGTCCACCCGCTTGGGGTGCAGATCCATTTCTGCAAATTGGGCAACGACCTGATACAGGCGGTTGGATTCTTCAAGCTTTTCGATTTCCTTCTCGAACTCGAAGCGTTCAAAAATTTTGCGGATGTTCTCGGAAAAGCAGTTGATGTAGTCGGTCAGGTGCCGGCCGATGTTGTCCGGGTCGCCCTTGAGTTTGTAGAAGTCCAGCTGGCTGTGATTGTGAAAGCCGAGCGGCTTGCCGTCTTCATCCTTGGCCAGATTATTCAGGATAGCGTCAATATTTGCCTGGCCCTTGTTCGTGAGCTCCGCGTGTTTCTTTAGCACGGTGGCCTTGGTGGGCTCCAGCACCCAATCGAAGCGGCGCAGCACCGTGAGCGGCAGCATCACCCGTTCATATTGAGGAGGGCGGTAGGGGCCGCGCAGAAGGTCGGCCACGGACCAGATGAAGTTGGCGAGTTGCTGAAAGTTGGTTGGAGTCATACTTCGTAATCAGTTTGGTGTCTTTGAGTGTTAAATAGACGGCGAGGCCAGACAAGGGGATGCAATATAAGCTAATCAAGTCTGTATTAACAGTTTTCCTCGTCAGAGCAGAGAAATAGACCACTTTCATTGGGTTTTCCAAAACTATATGTATTGACAGAGTTAGGCTGCAGAGCTTGCACCAGCACTAATTGTAATACACGACGGATTTCCTCATAAAAATTAAGCTTCTATTGAATTGCAAGTAGGTGTTTATAACGCCACCTATTACTGCATCTTCCTGAGCATTTCCCAATACAGTACGTTCGCTCCTTCGCCGATGGTGTTGGTCGTATAAGACTCGCAGTAGTGATCCATCCACAGGAACAAAGATTCATTTGGGGCGGCATTCTTGAAGATGTCGGTTTCGCCGCCCATCGCGAGGCCTTAGAGATAACTCATCAACCACTTGTTGTTGCGAGCACGTAGGTAGAGGAAATATCCATTCTAAAATATAATCCAATGGATTATCATGTAAGTATGATAACAGTCGCCGAAGTGCCAGAATATATCCGCGAAGCGGAAAAGCTTCTCTCTTTATCCGAGAGGCAGGATATCGTGAATTATCTATCGGCACATCCTAAGTCTGGCGATCTGATTGAAGGCACAGGTGGTGTGCGCAAGTTACGCTGGGGGTAGAGGTGGACGAGGCAAGAGCGGCGGCGTGCGGGTGATTTACTACTACCACAGTGAAGCGATGCCGCTCTATTTGTTGGCGATGTTCGCCAAGAATGATCGGGCAAATTTGAGTAAATCGGATCGTAACGGAATAGCCAAGCTGGTAGATCTGTTGGTGGTAATTTGGATAGAGAGGTAAAAAATGAGCAAGGCATTTGAAAGTATTGCGCGAGGTTTGAACGAGGCAATTTCGCATGCGAAGGGCGGCAAGGTTGCAGTCAAAGTATACAAGCCGGAGGCGGTGGACGTTTCTGCATTACGTCGTGATATGGGAATGACGCAGGAGCAATTCGCTGCGCGGTTTGGATTTTCTGTCGCGACATTGCGTCATTGGGAGCGTGGAGATCGTTCGCCTCAGGGCGCGTCTCTGGTTCTTCTGAATGTCATCAAGCGCGCACCAGAAGCTGTCACTGCTGCTTTAAATTAAGCCACGCTTCGAGACTAGGGGTCACGACTCTGCTTAGCTTAGGCCACAGCAATTAAGAGTCACGATTTGTTCTGAGAGGGAGCTGGGGTGGCGGTGATGCAGTCGAAAAATGACAAAATCCGCCGCTATAAAATTTGGCTCTAACAGATAAGGTTCAAGCTACCTATTTCTGCAACTTCCTGATCATTTCCCAATACAACACGTTCGCTCCTTCGCCGATGGTGTTGGTCGTATAAGACTCGCAGTAGTGATCCATCCACAGAAACAAAGATTCATTTGGAGCGGCGTTCTTGAAGATGTCGGTTTCGCTGCCCATCGCGAGGCCGGAGAGATAGCCCATCAACCATGAAGTCTGCACCATTGCGCCGCGTCCATTGTCGATGTGTCGTCCTTTGGTCCAGTCCGCACAAGTGGGCGATGCGCGGATGATCAAGTCATCTGCGTTCGCGGTCATGGTGCTGAATAGCATTAGTAAGGTGATCGATGCGATGAGTTTTTTCATGGTCTTTCGTCCCGCGTATATTTGCATGCGAATATCTCACGGGCCTAATAACAAATCCAGCTTAATCCGCCATATCTCCATCCATCGAACGTGCCGAGCCTAACTTGCGCCAAGTCTCTAGCAGCGTGTCTGGGTTGAGCGACATGGTCTGTATGCCTTGCTGCATCAGCCATTGCGCGAAGTCGAAATGGTCTGAGGGGCCTTGGCCGCAGATACCCACGTATTTATCTAAACGGTTGCAGGTGCTGATCGCCATTTTGAGCAGGGCTTTCACGGCATCGTCGCGTTCGTCGAAACGGTCTGCGACCAGACTGGAATCGCGGTCTAATCCCAGCGTGAGTTGAGTAAGGTCGTTCGAGCCTATGGAGAAGCCGTCGAAGTATTGCAGGAAGGCTTCGGCGAGTAGGGCATTGGAAGGGATCTCGCACATCATGATCAAGCGCAAGCCGTCCTGACCGCGTTTCAAGCCTTGCGCTGCCAACATCTCAACGACTTCTCGCGCCTCAGAAACAGTGCGAACGAAGGGGATCATAATCTCGACGTTGCGATAGCCCATTTCGTTACGGGCTTTCTTCATCGCTCTACATTCCAGTTCGAAGCAGTCGCGGAAGCTTTTGGCCACGTAACGCCCTGCACCACGGAAGCCGATCATGGGGTTCTCTTCTATCGGTTCGTAGAGTTCGCCGCCTAGCAGTTTGCGGTATTCGTTGGATTTGAAATCGGACATGCGCACGATCACTGGGCGCGGCCAGAAAGCAGCAGCGAGGGTGGAGATGCCTTCGGTGAGTTTGTCCACATAGAAGCTGACCGGATCAGCGTAGCCACTCGCTTGGAGCAACACTTGATCGCGTAGCTTGGCGGGGAGCTTTTGATATTCCAGCACGGCCTTGGGATGGATGCCGATGAGGTTGTTGATGACGAACTCCAAGCGTGCCAGACCGATACCGCCAGAAGGCATTTGCGCAAACTCAAAGGCCAGCGAGGGATTACCGACGTTGAGCATGAGTTTGACGGGGATGTCGGGTAAGGGTGCTTCGTCGATCTTCACTTCGGCGTAGTCGAGCAAACCGCGATAGACATAGCCTGTGTCGCCTTCTGCACAAGAAGCAGTGACCAGTTCGTCCTCTTTCAAGGCATCGGTAGCATGACCGCAACCCACGATAGCGGGGATACCTAGCTCACGCGCGATGATGGCGGCATGGCAGGTGCGGCCGCCGCGATTGGTGATGATGGCAGAAGCTTTCTTCATCACCGGTTCCCAGTTCGGGTCTGTCATGTCGGTGACCAGCACATCGCCCGCCTGCACCTTGTGCATCTCGGCGGCGCTCTTCACCAAACGTACCGGACCTGCGCCTATCTTCTGGCCGATTGCGCGGCCTTCGATGAGAATCTCGCTAGTTTGTTTGAGTAAGAATTTGGTCGCACCTTTGGATTGCGACTGCACCGTCTCGGGACGTGCTTGCAGGATGTAGAGCTTGCCATCTTCGCCGTCCTTGCCCCACTCGATGTCCATAGGACGTCCATAGTGTTGCTCTATGGACATGGCGTATTTCGCCAGTTGCAGCACTTCCTTGTCGCTTAGCGAGAAGCTGCGGCGCAGCTCTTCGGGTACTTCCTCGATGCGTGTGGAACGGCCTGCGGCACGGTCGGTATCGAACACCATGCGTTGTTGTTTCGAGCCTAAGGTACGGCGCACTAGCGCGGGGAAGCCTGCCGCAAGTTGTGGTTTGTGCACATAGAACTCATCGGGATTGACTGAACCTTGCACCACCATCTCGCCCAGTCCGTAAGACGATGTAATGAATACTGCATCACGGAAGCCAGATTCGGTGTCTAGTGTGAACAGCACGCCCGACGCGCCCAGATCGGAGCGCACCATGCGCTGCACGCCTGCCGACAAAGCTACACCGCCGTCGTGATAACCGGTGTGCACGCGATATGAGATTGCTCGGTCGTTATACAGCGAGGCGAACACTTCCTTGATGGCGTGCAGGATATTGTCTATGCCGTGGATGTTGAGAAAGGTCTCTTGTTGTCCTGCGAAAGAGGCATCGGGCAAATCTTCCGCAGTCGCTGAGGAGCGTACCGCAAAACTGCCTTCACCACTCGCGACCAGTTTGTCGTAGTGCAGGCGTATCGCATCCTCTAGTGCTTTTGGTAACGGCGTATCGATGATCCATGCGCGTATCTGTGCGCCCGCCTCGGCCAGTGCGATCACGTCTTCCACGTTCAGTGTGGCGAGTGTCTTGGCGATACGGTCAGCGAGTCCGCTGGTGGAGAGGAATTCTTGGTAGGCAGTCGCGGTGGTGGCAAAGCCGCCGGGCACTTGCACACCCGATTTTCCCAGATGCTGAATCATCTCGCCCAGCGAGGCGTTCTTGCCGCCGACTTGGCCGATGTCGTCTAGACCCAAAGATTGAAACGGAATCACATATTTTTGCATGGTGAATCTCCTAAAATTTTATATCTTGGATGCAGTCTACTGTACAGAATTCAGAGTGTTCGGTGTTGCTCCAGCCAAAGTTTTACGGATGGTCTGGACCATTGCTTGTGCGCGTAGGCCGCCAATCTGGTTGGGACTGCGTCGCCATTCATAATGAGTCGGTTGAGCATCAGTGCGAGATCGGTGTCGGTGATGCACCAGTCATTGAACAGGTATTCGGCATCATCCTTCAGTAAGGAGTTAACTGCTGCATAGAGTCTGATAGCGGATTTCTGTGCGGCTGGTGTGAGAGGCGCACCACGCTTGTTGAGGAAGACGATCTCGGTGGAGCGCTCCTGGCGTATCGGCATGAAGTCGCTGCGCAGCCAAGCTTGTATCTGTCTTGCGCGGGCGCGTTGTTCGAGATCGTGAGGATAGAGGGCGGCATAGCGTGGCGCAGGGAAGCGCTCCTCCAGATACTCGTCTATCGCAGAAGATTCCGATAAGCAGAAATCATCGTGCTGCAAAGTCGGGATGCGGTTGGTGATGGAGCGCGCTGTGTAGTCGGCGGCATAGTGCTCGCGATCTTGCAGGCTGATCTTGCGGATAGTGAATTGCAGAGACTTTTCTGTGAGCGCGACGAAGGCCGACATCGCGTACGGGCTGATGCAATTTGAATCGGTATAGAGCGTGAGTCTATCGCTAGCCAAAATCTTCTCCTGAGTCACTTAAGTGGGTGCGTGCAGTATTTAAGTTGCGTGCACTGAGCTCATTGTTCCCGCTTCACTGCCTGTAAAAGTTGTACCGCGATCTCTTCTATGGAACGCGCAGTCATGTCGAAATAGGTGATGTTGCTCTTGTCCATCAAGCTCTCGGCAGCAGCGACCTCGTAGCGACAATTCTCCAGTGAGGAATAGTTGCTGTTGGGTTTGCGCTCATGGCGTATGCGTTGCAGTTGTTCGGGGGCGATGGTCAGACCATACAGCTTGTCACGGAATGGTAGCAAGGTGTCGGGTAATCGTCCGCGCTCGAAGTCTTCTGGGATGAGCGGATAGTTTGCCGCCTTGAGCCCGAAGTGCAGCGAGAGATACAAACAGGTCGGTGTTTTGCCGCTGCGTGACACGCCGACCAAGATGATATCGGCTTGTTTTAGCTTGGCCGCAGAGATGCCGTCGTCGTGCGCCAGCGCGAAGTTCATCGCTTCGATACGATTTGAATATTCGCGTGTGGAGTGACCATGCAAGCGCCCTGCAGTATGCGTGGAGCGAGTTTTTAGTTCCTGCTCCAGCGGCGCGATGAAAGCCTCGAATAGAGTCGAGTATCAGTGCGTTCGAGGTACGCAGCACCGAGGCGATCTCGGTATTCATCATGGTCATGATGACTAAGGGACGTATGCCGTCATGTTGCGCGATGGCTGCGATGCGTTCCTGGCACTGCGCCGCTTTTTCCATGCTGTCTATGAAAGGCAAGCGCACATGCTGGAAATCAAGGCCCTCAAATTGTGACAGCAGCCCGTTCCCCAAAGTCTCGGCAGTGATGCCTGTTCCGTCCGAGATAAAGATGACCGTGCGGCTGTACATATTCAATTCCTCGATTTCAGCACAGAGCGTATCTGATCCAAGGAGGCTGGGTCCTCGATGGTGGTGAGATCACCCGGATCGCGTCCTTCGCAGATGGCTTGTAGGCCGCGTCGAAGCAATTTTCCGGAACGCGTCTTGGGCAACATGGTGACGAAATAGATGCGTGCCGGGCGAGCCAATGAACCCAAATGTTTGTCCACCACCGTCATGATCTCTTTTTCCATCGCAGCGCGCTTATTTTCAGTATCGACCAGCGCTGGGTTCTTGAGGATAGCAAATGCTACGGCGACTTGGCCTTTCAATTTGTCTTCCACGCCGACCACCGCAACTTCGGAGACTTGTGCGTGGCTGGAGATGCTCTCTTCGATCTCGCGTGTGCCTAGGCGATGGCCTGCGACGTTGATGACGTCATCGGTGCGACCTAGGATGAAGTAGTAACCATCTTCATCGCGTATGCCCCAATCGAACGTGGAATACACCAGTGTGCCGTTGTTCTGAGTCCAATAGGTTTTGACGAAGCGATCATCGTTTCCATACACGGTCTGCATGCAGCCGGGTGGCAACGGGCCTTCGATGACGACCACACCTTTCTCATTCGCGCCGCACAAATCACCTGTGCTCTCGTTGATGATCTTGACCTTGTAGCCAAACACTGGGATGCCAGGACTACCAAGTTTGGTGGGCAAATCTTCTATGCCTTTGGCGATGGTGAGGATGGGCCAGCCAGTCTCGGTCTGCCAGTAATTGTCGATGACAGGCACGCCTAGTGCGGTGGAGATCCAATGTGAGGTGGTCTCGTCCAAAGGCTCGCCTGCCAAATACAAAGTCTTGAGCGAGGATAGATCGTATTTGTGCATCAGCTCGGTGGGGTGCTTCTTCAGCACACGCACTGCGGTCGGCGCCGTGAACATGCGCGTGACCTTGTACTTCTCGACGATGCTCCACCAGATGCCTGCGTCAGGACAAATCGGCAGGCCTTCGTACATGATGGTCGCCATGCCGGCAATGAGCGGGCCGTAAACGATGTAGGAGTGACCCACTACCCAACCGATGTCCGAGGTGGAGAAATAGGTCTCACCGGGATTGCCGCAATAGATGTGCTTCATGGATGAGGCGAGTGCCACCGCATGACCACCGACGTCGCGCTGCACACCCTTGGGTTTTCCGGTGGTGCCTGAGGTGTAGAGGATGTAGGAGACATCTTCCGACGCTAGCCAGGTCACAGGCACTTGCGCGTCCATGTGACGCTGACGCGCTTGAGCGTAATCCACATCGCGGCCAGCCACATGGTTCATCACATGCAAACCTCGGTCCACCAGCAACACGTGCTGTGGCTTGTGTGATGAGAGATCGATGGCAGCGTCCAGCAAGGGCTTGTAGGGCACACGCTTTTGATTGCGCGAACCCGCATCCACCGAAACGATGAGTTTAGGTTTGGCATCCTCGATACGGGTCGCCAAACTATTCGAAGCGAAGCCGCCGAACACCACGGAATGGATCGCACCGATGCGTGCGCAGGCGAGCATGGCGAACGCTGCCTCGGCGATCATGGGCATGTAGATCAACACACGGTCACCTTTGACTACCCCCAGCGATTGCATGATAGCGGCGGTGCATTGTACCTCGCGGTGCAACTCTGCAAAACTGTAGACTTTCTCGCTATCGGTCTCGGTGGAAATGGCGATCAGTGCGGGCTTGTCGCTTTGCGTAGTCAACCAGCGATCGACTGCGTTGTAGCAGAGATTGGTCTCGCCACCGACGAACCATTTGGCGAACGGCGGTTTGGAATAATCCAGCACCTGCTCAAATGGCTTGTGCCAGTCTATGCGTTCGGCTTCTTTGCCCCAGAACGCTGCTGGATCATCTATGGATCGTTGATAGAAATCTGCAAAGTTCATAGCTCCCCCTCATTATTTTGTGTGCTAAGCAACTGCTACTTCATCTTGCGATATGCCCACTTTGAGTTTAGATCAGAGTGAGCGATTTGGTGTGTGATTAGATTACATACAAGTCCACATATTCATTGACGGACATGGCTTCCAACGCAGCTTGATCTAGCGATACCGCGAGGATGGCTTGTTGTTGTTTGGCTGGGAACTGGCGTGCCAGATTGATCTTGAACTTCTCTACCAGCAGGGGGATGCCGTCGGTGCGACGGCGTGCATGACCAATAGGATATTCAACCGCGATCTCGTCCAACTTGCTGCCGTCGTTGAACTCGACAGTCAGTGCGTTGGCGATGGAGCGTTTGGCCGGATCATGATAATCGGCGGTGTATGTGGTGTCTTCCACGCACACGATCTTGTCACGCAGGATGTCGATGCGTGGATCGGCGGCGACCTTGTCTTCGTAGTCGGATGCGACCAGACGACCATGGAGTAGCGGCACGGCAACCATGTATTGGATGCAGTGGTCACGATCAGCAGGATTGTTCAGTGGACCCTTCTTATCGATGATGCGGATACACGCTTCGTGAGTGCGTATGGTGATCTTTTTGATGTCGGCGGCGGTCTTGCCAGCCTTAGCCAACTTGCCATGCAAGGTCATTGCGGCTTCGACAGCAGTCTGCGAATGGAACTCGGCAGGGAATGAGATCTTGAATAACACGTTCTCCATCACATAGCTGCCGTATGGGCGTTGAAACTTGAACGGTTGTCCCTTGAAGGAGACATCGTAGAAGCCCCAAGTTTTAGCGGTCAGTACGGAGGGATAACCCATCTCGCCAGTCTTCGCCATCAGCGCCAAACGAACTGCGCGCGAGGTCGCATCACCAGCCGCCCAAGATTTGCGCGAACCGGTATTCGGCGCATGGCGATAGGTGCGCAACGATTGGCCGTCTACCCAAGCCAACGATACCGCGTTCAATATCTCGTCACGTGACAAGCCCATCATTTCAGCGACGACAGCAGTCGAGGCGACTTTCACCAGAATGACGTGGTCCAAGCCGACTTTGTTGAAAGAGTTCTCCAGCGCGATACAGCCTTGGATCTCGTGCGCCTTGATCATGCCGGTCAGTACGGCTTTCATGGTCATGGGTTTCTTGCCTGCAGCGACCGCAGTGCGTGACAGCCAATCGGCAGTTGCAAGAATGCCGCCCAAATTGTCGGAAGGATGGCCCCATTCAGCTGCCAACCATGTGTCGTTGAAGTCCAGCCAACGGATCATTGCGCCGATGTTGAATGCGGCTTGTACGGGGTCGAGTTGGAATTGCGTGCCAGGGATCTTCGCGCCATTCGGTACCACGGTGCCAGGCACGATAGGGCCGAGCAATTTTTTGCAAGCTGGGTATTCCAAGGCTTCCAGACCACAGCCCAGCGTGTCGATGAGACAGTTGCGCGCGGTGTCGTAAGCGACCTTGGAGGTGATCTGGTACTGCGTCACATAGTCGACGATATCGACCAGAACTTGATCGGCGGGAGGGCGGACGTTAGAGATGTGTGCTGACATGATTTTCCTTTTTACGTATCGAATTAAGTGCGTTGTGCGAGTGGAACGAATCTCAGATCCTCAGGGCCGACATAGTTGGCGCTAGGACGGATGATCTTGTTGTCTATGCGCTGCTCGATGATGTGCGCAGCCCAGCCAGAAGTCCTTGCGATGACGAACAACGGTGTGAACATCGCGGTCGGCACGCCCATCATGTGATAAGAGACAGCGGAGAACCAATCTAGGTTCGGGAACATCTTTTTCACGTCCCACATCACGCTCTCTAGGCGGTCGGCGATGTCGTACATCTTGGTGGAACCTGCTTCGACGGACAGCTTGCGCGCTGTTTCCTTGATGACCTTGTTGCGCGGGTCGGAGAGGGTATAGACCGGATGGCCGAAGCCGATGATGACTTGCTTATTTTCTACGCGCTGGCGGATGTCGGCCTCTGCCTCATCGGGATTGTCGTAGCGCTTCTGAATCTCGAACGCGGCTTCATTTGCGCCGCCGTGCTTGGGACCACGCAGTGCGCCTATCGCGCCAGTGATGGCGGAATACATGTCAGAACCGGTGCCCGCGATGACGCGGCCAGCGAAGGTCGAGGCGTTGAATTCGTGCTCCGCGTAGAGGATGAGCGAAGTGTGCATGGCTTTGGTCCACAACGCTGAGGCAGGTTTGCCGTGCAATAGATGCAAGAAGTGTCCACCTATGGAATCGTCGTCGGTCTCGACTTCGATGCGCTTGCCGTTATGGCTGTAGTGATACCAGTACAGCAACATGGAACCTAGGCTGGCCATCAGTTGGTCGGCGATGTCGCGTGCACCTTGGATGTTGTGGTCATGCTGTTCGGGCAGCACACAGCCCATCGCGGAGACTGCACTGCGCATCACATCCATAGGGTGAGCCGAAGCGGGCAAGCATTCGAGTACTGCTTTCACGCTGCTAGGGATGCCGCGCAATGCTTTGAGCTTGGTCTTGTAGGCTTTTAATTCGGCAGCTGTGGGTAGCTTGCCGTGCACCAACAAATAGGCGATCTCTTCGAACTCACAGGTGTCGGCAACATCGAGAATGTCATAGCCGCGATAGTGCAAATCGTTGCCGGTCTTGCCTACGGTACATAAGGCAGTGTTGCCGGCAGTCACGCCAGATAGTGCGACAGATTTCTTGGGTTTGAAGGCGGTGCTAGTAGGCTCACTCATATTCGTCTCCTGATCATTTGGCTTTTTGTTGGGCAAACAAGGCATCCAGTTTCTGTTCGTAATCGTGATAGTTGATGCGTTCGTAAAGTTCCATACGGGTCTGCATGGTGTCGACCACGTTCTGTTGCGTGCCGTCTCTGCGTATCGCGGTGTAGACGTTCTCGGCAGCTTTGTTCATGGCGCGGAAAGCCGACAGAGGATAGAGCACCAGACCGACATCGGCGGACTTGAGTTGTTCGACTGTATATAGAGGTGTGCTACCGAACTCGGTGATGTTGGCCAGTACTGGTACTTTGACGGCTGCCGCGAACTGTTGGTACATGGCGAGTTCGGTGATGGCTTCGGGGAAGATCATGTCTGCGCCTGCTTCTACACAGGCGATGGCGCGTTCCAGTGCAGCCTCCAGACCTTCCACTGCAAGCGCATCGGTACGGGCCATGATGACGAAGTCGTCATCGGTACGCGCATCCACCGCTGCCTTGATGCGATCGACCATTTCTTGCTTGCTGACGATCTCTTTATTGGGTCTGTGGCCGCAACGTTTGGCGCCGACCTGATCTTCGATGTGCATCGCAGCCGCGCCGAACTTGATCATGGATTTGACGGTGCGTGCAACGTTGAAAGCGGAGGAGCCGAAGCCCGTGTCGACGTCGACCAGCAATGGCAGGTCGCAGACATCGGTGATGCGGCGCACATCGGTCAATACGTCATCGAGATTGGAGATGCCCAGATCGGGCAGTCCCAGTGAGCCTGCTGCTACGCCGCCGCCAGAAAGATAGATGGCTTTGAAGCCAGCACGCTTTGCCAGCAAAGCATGATTGGCGTTGATCGCACCGACCACTTGTAAGGGCGATTCGTCTTTCATCGCCTGACGGAATGCTGCACCTGCGGAATGATGGCTCATATGGACCCCTTCAACGATGTTTCATTTGGCTGCTGTGCGAAGGAATAACGCAAGCACTGTGCCAGTATGACTGCTGAGTGGTAGGGAGGTCGCTTAATTTACTTTAACTACAGCAGGCTAAGCGACATTAAGTTCGATGTAGATGATTTTATATCTATGTTCATATGTTCCATTGTGTGTTTCAATTGTTGCATGTATGAACCATGGCGAAACGATTGAAACATGAGCTATCCAGCCCCCAAAGATATTACTGATAAGCCCGTCATCTGGACGGTATCGATCTCGCGCTTGTTCGATCTGTTCCGCGATATCGCGCCGCAATACGATGAGCGCGCCAACATCGAACCGATACATCTGGGTTTCGAAGATGCGGTACAACACATACGCGAACGGCTAGAGAACGAACATTGCGATGCAGTCATCGCGGCAGGATCCAATGGGGCGTATCTCAAGAGTCGTTTGTCCGTGCCTGTCATCATCGCCAAAGCCAGCGGCTTCGATGTCATGCAAGCACTGGCACATGCACGCAAGCTGACCCCGCATATCGGTGTAGTGAGTTATCAGCAGACCATGCACGAGCTGGCAGAATTTCAAGATACCTTCGGCATCAAAATAGACCAGCGCACTTATCTGACTGAGGAGGATGCGCGCAGTCAGATCAATGAACTCAAAGCCAAGGGCATTAAGGCCATTGTTGGGGCAGGGCTGGTCACCGACTTGGCGGAGGAAGCTGGCTTGACCGGCATCTTCGTGTATTCCGCAGCGACCATAAGGCAGGCCTTCGACCATGCGCTGGAAATTGCACGCTTTACACAAACCGAAGGTAGGCGCAAACGCGGCACGACAGTCGCAGACAGTCTGCGTGCGAAACATGGTTTGGCGGATCTGCGCGGTGAGTCTGAGCAGATGAAACGTGTGCATCAGTCCATCGTGTTGTTCGCCAAATCTCCAGCTACGGTGTTGATACAAGGCGAGACTGGCACGGGTAAAGAACTGGCTGCACAGGCGATACATCGCGAGGGCCTACAGGGCGTCAACAAGCCCTTTGTCGCATACAACTGCGGCGCAGTGGCCGAGTCATTGTTGGAGGCTGAGCTATTCGGTTATGAGGAGGGCTCGTTCACAGGTTCGCGACGGGGCGGTCATGCTGGTCTATTTGAAGCTGCGCATCGAGGCACTATCTTCTTGGACGAGATCGGCGAGATGCCGCTGGCTTTGCAAACACGTTTTCTGCGCGTGTTGGAAGAGCGTGAAGTGGTCCGCGTGGGTGGTACGCGTCCCATTCCAGTGAGCGTACGCATCATCAGCGCGACACATTGCGATCTGGAGGCGCGTATCAAAGATGGCCGCTTCCGCGCAGACTTATTCTATCGCTTGAGTGTGTTGCGCTTATCACTGCCACCTTTGCGCGAGCGTGTCGAAGACATCGTGCCTTTGGCTGTATGGTTCTTCAAGAATGCGCAAGCCTCGTTGGGTGCCCGTCCACATGAGAATCTGCATGCCGAGATGCAAGCGTGTGGCGCTTTACTGCAGGCTTATCCCTGGCATGGGAATGTGCGCGAGCTGCGTAATCTGATGGAGCGTGTCGCCTTATTCCTGGCCGCCGAACCACTGCAATCCCTCACGCCAGCTTTCATGTTCAGAGTCGCTCCCGAGTTGCTGCAAGGCGCTAGCTCGACTCATAACGCTAGTGTGGAGAGGCCGTCATCTGCAGCGGATAATCTGTCTGAACTAATGCAGCGGTACGCTGGAAACCGCGCGGCAGTCGCGCAACATCTGGGCATCAGTCGTACCACGTTGTGGCGACGTATTCGTGCGGGTGAGTGAGTCCTTAATCTCTCCGTCATATGTAACTGACACCTTGCTCTAAGGTAAACGAATATTAATTTCGTAAACCTATCAGTGACTATCCCGTTGTTCGTGACGTACGCAACTTGAGTGTACTGAGTCACCAAAGATCCAACGCATCTGTGTGTGCAGTTTTGGTGGTAGATCGCAAACGATGAAAAGGAGAATAGTCATGACACCAATGAGCAAATTGTCAAAATACGGTATGGCGGCAATCATCCTAGCAGGGGTATCACAAGGCAGTGCATGGGCTGCAGCACCCGCGCAACATCCAGCCACTGCCCAAGATGCTGCTGCCGGCAACAAGAGCAGTGTCGTCAAAAAAGTCGCAACAGGTGAGATGTTAAAGCGTCAGCATGCTTTAACGCTGGAGGCGATGGATGCACACCAGGAGATGTTGCAGGCTATAGAAAATCTGGATAAGCATGATAAGGACAAGGCATACAAAAATCCTGACTGATGCATCAGGTAAACTGGATATCGTCATGGCGCGAGATCCGAATCTGAAGATGGCATTGATCGGCGTGCAGACCTATTCCAGAGATCTGGATGCGAAGAACAAGGATGTCAAAAAAGTAGTCGAACAAGCAAAGGTGCAATTGATCGAAGGGCATATACAAGAAGCACGAACACTCCTTGCACCGCTCTCTAGCGAACTGCGCATCACGACAGAATATTTGCCGATGGAAACCTATCCAGCTGCGATTAAAGTTGCCAGCAAGGAGATTCAGGATGGCAAGTTGCAAGAAGCCGAACAGCTGTTGACAGATACGCTGGACTCCATCGTCAGCAAAGAAGAGATCGTCCCACTCCCGCCACTACGAGCAGAAATCGATACACTGCACGCAGAACAGCTGATTACGAACGACAAGATTAAGAATCGTGACGAAGCGCTCACCTTGCTCACTCAAGCCAAACAGCAATTAGAATTGGGGAAACTGTTAGGCTATAGCGAGTACAAAGATATCAAGAACGAGATCGCTAGAGTCTCTGACAAGATCAATACCGGACAAGCAAGTACAAGTCTGTTCGCGAGACTGAAAGCAATGTTCCATCACAGCAAGACATGATCACAGCGTAGTTGATTGCAAAACCCCGATAGGAGAGAAAATTGGAAGAGATTGAAAATATAGAGTTGGGTATCTACCGTAGGCAGATCAATGAAGATATTAAAAATTTAGTTGAGAAATACCGCACCATTTTCGGTGGCGATGTTCCAGATATCGATCAGCAACGTGCGGATAAATTGATACTGGACGCGATGCAAGAATCATTGGAGATTGTGCGCAAGTATCTGGCAGCCTGATGCAAGTAATATGTGGGAAATAAAAAAGGAGCTAGCCGTTAAGCTAACTCCTTGTCTATATGGTGCGCCCGAAGAGATTCGAACTCCTGACCCCTTGGTTCGTAGCCAAGTACTCTATCCAGCTGAGCTACGGGCGCGTGTAAATTGTTGCCTTGGCGGAGAAGGAGGGATTCGAACCCTCGATCCAGGTTTATGCCCGGATGCTCCCTTAGCAGGGGAGTGCCTTCGACCACTCGGCCACCTCTCCGAAGGCCGCGCATATTAATGGATACCTAGTCGCAGGTCAACAAAAGAGTGAGGAATATTTTAAATGCGGGCTAAATTAGTCCCTCCGTTGCTTTTGTCGCTCTTCATATCTAGCGTTATGAGTATTAAGAGTCCGTATTTCAGGGCCTTGTTCAGCCTTTTTTCTTGGCCATGAAAGGATGAGCGTGTCTGCTCAGGATGAAGTCTGCAATCAGCTTGAACCAAATGGTGAGTCCAGCCATGGCGCTCCAAGTGCTGTATTCAAAGGTCGCTGATGCTACGCCGTAGATCGTTATAAGCAATGTCACTGCAGCCAGTAGATTGATGGCCAATGTGTAAGGGGCATAGCGCTCTGCATCTTCGGGAGGTTGTCCTCGCTTTAGGGCGACTTCAGAATAGTCATGCTTGAACGCGATGCGCCAAGAGCGTCTGAGCCAGTAAAAGGAAATCGGAAATAGTGCGATAAATAGTATCCATGTCATCGCGATGCTGATATCAAAAACCATGTGCTCTCCAAGAAAAAACCCCGCCGGGTTACGGCGGGGTCAATGTTACAGTTAAATCAAACTATTTTAGTGTGCACCGTCTACAGCTTTAGAGCCGCGTGGTGTACGTACACTTTCAACTAAGTGTTGGATGTGCTCTGGTGGCTCTGGAGTGAACTTGTCTACCAAGAAGGCAACAGCGAAGTTGACTACTGCACCAACTGCACCAAACGCTTCAGGCGTGATGCCGAAGAAGCTGTTAGGGCCGCCTATCACGTTCACGAAGTCAGTGCCTTTGATGAAGAAGATACCTTTGTGTGCGAACACGTAGAACAGTGTAATGCTCAGGCCTGCCAACATACCGGCGATCGCACCTTCTTTGTTCATCTTCTTACTGAAGATACCCATCATGATTGCTGGGAACAAGGAGCTAGCTGCGATACCGAAGGCTAGCGCCACAGTTCCCGCTGCAAAGCCAGGAGGATTCAGACCCAGATAACCCGCAACGACGATGGAACATGCCATGGCGACCTTGCCTGCCATAAGCTCATTCTTTTCGCTGATATTGGGGTTGAACACGCCTTTGATCAAGTCATGCGAGATGGCGGATGAGATCGCCAGCAACAGACCAGCAGCAGTGGACAACGCAGCGGCCAAACCACCTGCAGCAACCAAGGCGATAACCCAGTTAGGCAACAATGCGATTTCAGGGTTAGCCAACACGATGATATCGGCATTGACTGTCAGTTCGTTACCTTTCCAGCCAGCAGCCTCAGCTTTAGCCTTTGCGGTTTCGTTCTTAGTCTTGTCGTTGTAGTACTGGATACGGCCGTCGCCGTTCTTGTCTTCAAACTTCAACAAGCCAGTCTTTTCCCAACGTGCCATCCAGTCTGGACGCTCATCGTATTTGATCTGTGAGTCAGGGCCATATGGATCCGCATTCTGCATCACGACACCAGGTGTCATAGTGCGTAACAGGTTCATCTTGGCCATTGCACCTACTGCTGGTGCAGTCGTGTACAAGATCGCGATGAAAACCAAAGCCCAACCAGCAGAAGAACGAGCCGCTGCAACAGTAGGAACTGTGAAGAAGCGCATGATGACGTGAGGCAGACCCGCTGTACCGATCATCAGGGATAAGGTGTACACGAACATATTCAGCGTACTACCTGCTGTCGTTGTCGTGTATTGGCCAAAACCCAGGTCGACCACAATCGTGTCCAGCTTGTGCAACAGAGAAACATCTGAGCCGATCATGTTGGAACCCAGACCCAATTGCGGGATGGGGTTGCCAGTTAATTGCAGAGAAATGAACACGGCGGGAACGGTGTAAGCAAAGATCAGCACGACGTACTGAGCTACTTGGGTGTAAGTGATGCCTTTCATGCCGCCTAGAACGGCATACACGAATACGATACCCATACCGACATAGATACCCGTCTCACTTGAAACACCTAGGAAGCGTGAAAATGCCACACCGACACCCGTCATCTGGCCAATCACATACGTCAGTGAAGCTGTCAGCAAGCACAGCACAGCCACGGTAGAAGCAGATTTAGAGTAGTAACGGTCGCCAATGAATTGCGGCACGGTGAATTTACCGAACTTACGCAGATACGGTGCTAGCAACAGGGC
This sequence comes from uncultured beta proteobacterium, assembly GCA_963740305.1. Classification (GTDB taxonomy): domain Bacteria; phylum Pseudomonadota; class Gammaproteobacteria; order Burkholderiales; family Gallionellaceae; genus Gallionella. Next base: position 281,222 of record CAVUDR010000001.1, read on the forward strand.
CAACAACACATAGCCACCCGTCCAACCCATCAGGAATAGACCACCACCGTAGCCCATGTTAGAGATCAGGCCGGCCATGGAGATAAATGATGCAGCTGACATCCAGTCCGCAGCTGTTGCCATACCGTTGATGCGAGGGCCTACACTGCCACCCGCTACATAGAACTCGCTGGTGCTACCAGCGCGCGCCCAGATAGCGATACCGATGTAGAGCGCAAAACTCAGCCCCACCACCAGATAAATCGTTGTTTGCAGATCCATGTTATCCCCTTATTCCTCGTGTACGTCGAACTTGCGGTCGATCTCACCCATCTTTTTGGCATAGACAAAAATCAAAGCCACGAAGACATAGATAGATCCCTGTTGAGCAAACCAAAAGCCCAGTGGATATCCGCCCAAATGTATATTGTTGAGTAAGTCGGCAAATAAGATGCCTGCGCCGAATGACACTAAGAACCAAATTACTAGGATCTTGGTCAGTAAACCCAACGTGGCCTTCCAATAGGCCTCGCCGCTTTTGTCCATTGCTATTCCCCTTTATTATTGATGTGGTGTGTTCGAAATGTCGTTATCTCGAGGTGATGAAACGAGACGCGAGGATTGTATATCAGCCTGATTGAAATATTCGACTATAAATCGTCAATATCCTGAAAGTTAGTGTGGATATGAGCCTAAATCTCGCCTTTTGAGTGCCGCAGCTCACGTTCCATGTCGCGTAATGTGTGGTAATTCAATCTGCTAGCGTTGTGGCATTGCGCAACGAGTAATAATTGAGAGGTTGCCAATGCGTCTGCGAGTGCATTGTGGCGGCTGTCATTGATGATGTTGAAATGCTGCGTCCAGTCATCAAGGACGCGGTGGGTATACATCAGCGTGGGGTATAGCGCTGGCATGACATAGGCTAAATCCAGCCAAGTGTGCCTGAAGTTAAACCCTAGGTAAGCTTTCATCGCCTTGCGTATCATGGTCTCATCGAAGGCGACATGAAAGGCGACAAGCGGGTCCTTGCCGACGAACTCCAGAAAGTCCAGCAATGCATCTGCTGGCAAAACGCCTTCGCGTTGAGCAGAGCCAGAGATGCCATGGATGAGGATGTTGTCGTGATGGCTGCTGGTGTGTTGTTGCAATACGACAGCGTAACTGTCGCTTAGCACGATGCGCTGATCCACTACGGCGACAGAACCGATGGAGATCAAGGTGTCTGTGACCAGATTGAGTCCTGTGGTCTCTACATCCAACACCACACAGCGCGGGGCGTCACGCGATACAGGGAGCGCTTGCCAAGTTGCCAGGCGCTCAGCCTGTCCTGATGTTAGCTGAGCTTTGGGTGTCAGCCAGCGTTGCAAGATGCGTTTCAAAGTTGGTAGTCCAGTGCCAGCTTGGCTTGTGCCTTGCGTGCTTGACGGAAGGCTTCTTTGAGGATGCGCCGGTCGAGTTCGTTGAGCTGCTCTGGGTCAATCAGATTATCGAGTTCTTGACCGGTAGTATCGGTACTTTTGCTCACTTCGTAATGGTGGCGCAGGCGCAACATCTGAATGAACAGGAACGCATTTATCCAGCCCTCGACTTCGGCTGCAGGGAGGTGGGCGACTGCAGCACTCTGGCGCAGTCTTTGTACGGTGCTGGTGGATGTCACGCCGGTGGCGAGACTCATGATGCGCGCCGCATCGACGAAGGGCGTCAAACCGTTGTATTTGAGGTCAATACGATCCGTTTCATTGAGAACGAAATCACGCACCAAGCCTAACGGCGGACGATTGCGTATGGCATTGGCGGCCATTTGGTGCAAAAAACGTTGATTGCCACGTGCTAATTTCGCCAACCAATTGCGCAGTTGCTCGGCGAGTTTTGTTTGTCCAGCCAGCGCACGAAAATCAAAGAAGATGGAGGAATGCAGCAGACTTTCGGGTGAGCCCCTGTCCACCCATTTGCTGAAGACCGCACGCCATTCATCCATGGACAGACACCACTGCGGATTGGACGCCATGATGTTGCCCTTACATAAGGAAAAGCCGCAACGCGCCATCGCGTGATTGATACGCAGTGCGATAGGTAGAAGGGTGCCACGCACTTCATCGATGGACATGCCATCGGGGACGGTGAAGATCAAGGCGTTGTCCTGATCGGTATTTAAAGTCTGCTCTAAGCGCCCCCCCGAACCCATTACTAGCCAGCACAGTCCGTCGTAGATAGGCGAGTCACACAGGCCAGCTGCACTGCACTCGAGTTCAATCAGTCGAGCTGAGAGCAGATCGTTGAGTGTGGAGATGAATAAGGTTAGCTGTTCGGCAGCAACTCCCTGAGCCATCATGTTGTGAGTCAAGGTGCGTATGTCTTTACTTAGGCCAACAAGTACATCGATGTTCTCGGCTTTGCGTAATGCGCCACTGATCTGACGCAAGCCGACGCGTTGTAGCGAGAAGAGATCGCGTTCGGACAAGATGCCCAGTAGCACACCACCATTGTCGCAGACCAGTACGTGACGGAAGCCCTTGCGTGCCATCACCATGGCCGCCTCATAGGCGAGCGCATCGGGTGGGAGAGCAGTCGGAGAGTGACTCATCACCGCAGAGATGGGTTGATCGGTTGCGATGCAGGGTAGCACCACGCGACCCAGCAAATCATTCAGAGTGAAAATGCCTAGCGGTTTGTTGTGAGCGTCTACTACGACCATGGAGCCGACTTGCGCATCACGCATGGTCGTCAGTGCGATTTGTATGCTGGTGTCAGGAGGACAGGTGATAGGGGTGCGGCGTATCACATCAGCCAAGGTGGTCGACATGGATTGTTGTTCGCTGGCAGCCTGCGAGAACTTCGCTTGCATGGCCTGATTGGACTGATCGAACAAAGCAGCGATGCGGCGGGTGCAAAAATCTTTGAATACCAGCGACATGTCCAGCAGGGTATGGAAATTCCCTACGTCGAGTTCGAAGCAGAAAACGTCTGTAGTCGCTCTATAAGTCGCAGATACCGCTCGCGCAGCGAGTAGGGCCCCAACGGGGAAGCTTTCACCTTCGTGCAATTCCATCACTGCATCTTCGCTGTGACGCTCGCCCTGCACCATTCCTTGTTTGATGATCAGGAAGCGTGTGGATTTACCCTGCGCAGGCTCGAGTATCACGGTGCCTTTTGGATAGTAGGCCAAGCGTAAACGCTCTAGCAGCCAGATTTGATGGCCAGTCTCCATCCTGTCATAAGGCGCGTGTGCGGTGAGAAAAGAAAGCTGTGAGATGTGGATCGCGCTCAAAGTAAGGCCTCCGATAGGTAGCTTCTTGTCATTATAGCGATGCCCTCAGGAGGGCTGAAAATAAACATTCAGACTGGTGACCTTAGTTACTATGGTGTTATCTTAGACGTCTAACGTTAGGTGCTATCTCTTATGTCATTTAAAAATCCAAGTCGCGAGCAGATTCGTTCATTGTTGCAGTCGGTAAAGCGAGTTGCGGTATTGGGATTATCGCTAAATCCGGCACGTCCCAGTTTCCGTGTTGCCAGTGGTCTGCAAAGCCGCGGCTACCAGATCATCCCGGTACGGCCTATGGTGGACGAAGTGTTGGGTGAACACGCTTATCCTGATCTGGAAAGCGTGCCGCAATTGCCGGACATCGTGGATGTGTTTCGAGCCTCTGAGCATGTCAGCGCGATCGTCGACAGTTGTATTGCGCTGGGTATCAAGAATCTGTGGTTGCAAGATGGCGTGGTAGACGATAATGCCGCCTCGCGCGCGCAACAAGCAGGCATCACAGTGGTGATGGATAGATGCATGTGGCGTGACTGTGTACAACTTTGCGAGGATTTGAGCGGCAATGACTAAACAACGTTGCGCTTGGGCGCAAGGCGATGCGCTTTATCAGCGATACCACGACTTGGAGTGGGGTGTGCCTTTACACGATGACGACAAGCTATTCGAGTTTCTCATTTTGGAGGGTGCGCAAGCGGGATTGAGTTGGATCACCATATTGCGTAAACGCGAGAATTATCGTGCCGCCTTCGATGGTTTCGACGCAAAGCGCATTGCTCGCTACACCCAAGCTAAAATAGAATCACTGCTGCAAGATCCTGGCATCGTACGCAATCGTTTAAAAGTGAATTCCACGGTGTTGAATGCCCAGAAATTCTTGGGTGTGCAAGCCGAGTTCGGTAGTTTTGACGCCTATATTTGGCAGTTTGTCGGCGGCAAAACGATACAGAGCAAGCGTCCCAACCTAGCTGAGGTGCCGACCAGCAGCAAAGAGTCAGATGCCATGAGTAAAGATTTGAAGAAGCGCGGCTTCAAATTCATAGGCACCACGATATGTTATGCATTCATGCAGGCGACAGGAATGGTTAACGACCACACCACGGATTGTTTCCGCCACGGACCATTGAGTAAGTAAAGGATACGCTATGAAATTCACTAAAATGCACGGTGCAGGTAACGACTTTGTCGTCATAGACGGAGTACGTCAATCAGTGAGTATGACGCCGGAACAATTGCGTTTGTTGGCTGATCGCAACTTTGGTGTGGGTTGTGATCAGATACTGTTGGTCGAAAAAGCACAGAGTAAAGAGGCGGACTTTCGCTACCGCATCTTTAATGCAGATGGTGGCGAGGTCGAACAGTGTGGCAATGGCGCACGCTGCTTCGTGCGCTTTGTACATGATCAAAAACTGACTAGTAAGCGTGAGATCGTGGTCGAGACCAAGAGTGGTTTGATCGTGCCTAAGCTGGAGGACGATGGACGTGTCACCGTCAATATGGGCGCGCCTATCTTTACTGCAGAGCGCATCCCTTTCACGAATGGCACTGAGCAGGTCAGCGAACCTTTGCACGTAGGTGGCGAGACGGTGTATATCAGTGCTTTATCTATGGGTAACCCACATGCGGTGCAGGTAGTCGAGGATGTGGAAGCGGCACCTGTGAGTAGACTGGGCCCACTCATCGAAGTGCATGAACGATTCCCCAAGAGAGTCAATGTCGGTTTTATGCAGGTTGTGGATAGGCACAGCATCAAACTGCGCGTATACGAGCGCGGTGCCGGGGAGACGTTGGCCTGTGGTACGGGTGCTTGTGCGGCAGTTGTGGCGGGGATACGACAGGGCTTGGTACATAGCCCGGTACATGTGTTGACACGTGGCGGTTCCTTGAGCATCGCTTGGGATGGCGTAGGCCATCCAGTGATGCTGACTGGCCCCGCAATCACTGTATTCAGCGGTGAGATCATCCTATAAGGAGCGAGTATGAGAGTAGAAGACGTAGCGCAATATCTGGAAGACAACCCACAATTCTTCGAGTCACATATCGATACCCTGTTACGTATTTCTATCCCGCATCCACATGGTGGGCGCACCATCTCGTTGAGTGAGCGTCAGTTATTGGCGCTGCGTGAAAAGAACAAAGAGTTGGAAAAAAAATTGCATGATCTGTTGCAATTCGCCAAAGAAAACGACGCCTTGCAACACAAGGTGCACGAGTTCATCGTCGCACTGTTCGCCGCAAGCGATCTAGGTACGTTGCGTGACATGGTTCCGCATTTGCTGAGTGATATCTTCAATGTTCCGCACAGTGTGCTACGCCTGTGGGAAGTCAATCCGCCCAGTGCCGAGACGCTAGCCTTTGCTGATGCTCAAGCTCAGCCTGTGTGTTTGCATCATGCCGCGCACGACACTGTCACATGGTTCGGTGAGAGTGCTCCGCAACTGCGTTCCTATGCCTATATGCCCTTGCATGCAGGTAGTGATACGGTCGGCTTGTTGGTGCTTGCCAGCCCAGACAAACAACGCTTCTATCCCGAAATGGGTACCGTGTTCCTGCAACGCATCGCCGAAGCAGTCGCTAGTGCCTTACATCCTCATCTACAACAACAAACGTGAACGATACTGGCCAGTCTGAAAATAGTGATGTGGCGGTACGTAATCAGCGCTATCTGAAAGAATATCTGGCTTGGTTGCGTTTTGAAAAACGCTATTCTGAATTGACTGCGGAAAATTATGCCCGTGATCTGCAACGCTTGTTCGTATCGAGCGGAGATACTCCACTGGATACACTTAAGACGCACCAGATTCGGCGTTATATCGCACAGCTACACGGACTAGGATTGTCTGGTCGGTCTTTGGCACGGATGTTGTCCGCTTGGCGGGGATTCTTTGCCTACCTGATGCGTGCGCATGGACATAGTGACAATCCCTGTGTTGGTCTACGCGCGCCAAAAACACCAAAGACCTTGCCGCAGACACTGTCGCCTGACGAGGCAGCGCGATTAATGGATATACCAACTGACGATGTTGCCGCGATACGCGATAAAGCGATGATGGAGTTGCTGTATTCCTCTGGCCTGCGTTTGGCCGAGTTGGTCTCCTTGGAACAAGTCGACATGAACAACGCCTTTGCTGAACATGAGATACGTGTTACAGGTAAGGGCAGCAAGCAGCGTGTGATTCCCTTGGGTAGTTATGCGATCAGTGCGCTGCAAGCCTGGCTGGCGGTGCGAGCACAACTCGCAGGCTCGGATGAGACGGCCTTGTTCGTCGGTCAGCGAGGTTCGCGCATCTCACCGCGTGTGGTCCAACTTCGTATGAAAGAGTGGGGTATCAAACTGGGCATTACCAGTGGTGTTCATCCACATTTGCTGCGACACTCTTTTGCGACACACGTATTACAATCCTCAGGCGACCTGCGTGCGGTACAGGAGATGTTGGGACATGCCAGCATCTCTACTACTCAGGTCTATACTCATCTGGATTTCCAATACCTCAGTAAAATCTATGACGCAGCGCACCCACGCGCCAAACGTAAACCTTAACTACGGAGTATCGCTTCGTTGTTAGGCTCGAATTTAAATCGCCCACAAATACTATGACTGAAACTAAATCCCGTAAGCCACGTAACGAGTCAGGACGCTCACACGCCGGTAAGCGCGACTTCCGCAAACGCAGGCCGCAACAAGAGAATGCCGCGCCGCGTGTGTTGACTGCGCCACGCAGTGGCGATTCCTATGTAGAACCGACCATCGTGTTGGGTGAGGGGCGTGAGCGATCTTTACAGCGTCGCCACCCTTGGGTGTTCTCAGGGGCGATCGCTCATGTAGATGGTAAACCCGCTAATGGTCAGACCGTGGCAGTACGAAGCGCGGTGGGTGAGTTTCTAGCTTGGGCTGCATATAACGTTGGTTCACAGATCACTGCACGCGTGTGGTCATGGCGCGTGGATGAGGTCATCGACGCCGCATATTTCGAACGCAAGATCGCAAATTCGCTGATAGCACGTGACACGCTGGCCATGTCCAAGGATAGCAGTGGGATGCGCATCATTCATGCGGAGTCAGACGGCTTGCCCGGCCTCATCGTGGATAAGTATGGCGATGTGCTGGTGATGCAGATCGGCAGTGCTGGCGTTGAATATTGGCGCGAGACCATTGCCGATGTGCTGCAACTTGCGTGCAAACCTAGCTGCATCTATGAGCGCTCGGATTCGGACTCGCGTGGGTTGGAGGGATTGCCAGAACGCAACGGCGTGATGCGTGGCACTTTGCCTGAGCAAGTGGAAGTCGTCGAACACGGTTTACGCTTTAAGGTCGATGTGGCAGATGGACAGAAGACCGGCTTCTATTTGGATCAGCGTGATAACCGCAAACTCACCGAGATATTGGCCCACGGTAAGACCGTGCTTAACTGTTTTTGTTACACCGGTGGCTTTTCGCTCTATGCGCTGCGTGGTGGCGCAAAGTCTGTGCTATCGATAGATGCATCTGCAGAAGCACTGAAAATTGCCGAACATAATCTGAGTGCGAACGGATTGGATGTGAGTGCAGCGGAATGGCAATGTGATGACGTATTCCAAGCGCTACGTAAATTTCGCGATCAAGGTAGGAAGTTCGATTTCATTATTCTCGATCCACCCAAGTTTGCGCCCACCGCAGCCTTTGCCGAAAAAGCTGCTCGTGGCTATAAGGACATCAACCTGCTGGGTTTTAAATTGCTCAATCCCGGCGGACTACTCGCCACCTACTCTTGTTCGGGTGGCATCTCTGAAGACCTGTTCCAAAAAATTATCGCAGGTGCCGCACTGGACGCGGGTGTAAATGCGCAAATCGTGCATCATCTGCATGCTAGTGCAGATCATCCTGTGTTACTGAGCTTCCCCGAAAGTGCTTATCTCAAGGGCTTATTGTTGAGGATTACGTAGATATTTTGAACGCAGTTTTCTTGTTAGAACCCAAGTTCTAAGTTTGATAGGTGAGGGTTGCGTAAGTAGTGCCCAAGATGCCGATCAGTATGGGTGGTGTGATTAATCAACCAATCTATTAAGAGCAAACGGATGCGGAAGGCCACATAGGAGGATTTGGCCGGGGAGCTTGTAATTTCTTCACGTAGCAAGGTGTAGTAACGTAGAAATGCTGCGTGCTCCCTTTTGTGCTGATTGGCAAAGGGATATTGTGTTTCTGACATGATTTGTTCTTCCTGCCTGAAGTGCAGTGTCATATCTCCGTCTAGTGACTCCAAGTCTGATTGGACCTGCCGCATATCGCCTACTTTATAGGCATCCGAGAGTTGATGCATCTTGCTCAGCATCTCGCGGTGTTGTACATCAATCTCCGGTATATCAACTTCCAACTTTTCATTCCACTCCGTGACTCTATCGAGTTCGTCGGAGTCCTCTTGTGAGCCGTGTGCGAGATAATGTTCACAGCGGTGTATGTATAGGCTGACGACACTATCATCAGGCGCTAAGCGGTGACATTGCTGAAATAGTTCCAATGCTCGCGCTATCTCGCGCATGTGGTAGCAGGCGACTGCTTCACCGAACACAGGCTGTATCGTTGCTTTGGCATTGCGCAGATGTTCGGGGTCAGCGTCATACACCTCGTGTACTGATTGCGGATGCGTCTTACCTTTGACATGGATGCGGTCTATTAGGCGTATGCGGTAATTCGAAGCGTTTTCTAAGCCGTACAGAGTATGGTCGCTGATCAACATAGGAACCCCATAGACTTTAGTGGCCGCTTCTAGGCGAGAAGCCAGATTGACGGTGTCGCCTATGGCGGTCGTGTCCATACGATTTTCGCCACCCACCGTACCCAGCATAGTAATGCCGGTGTTCAGGCCTATACCTATGCTGATTGGGAAATAACGTGCACGATGTCGACCTTGGTTGTAGCGTTCTAGATTGAGCAGCATCCCGATCGCCGCCCGCATCGCGTCATCGGTGGTGCCCGAAAACAAGGCCATGATGCCGTCCCCCATGAACTTGTCGACGAAGCCACCAAAGCGCGCAATCACTGGCTCCATCACGCTCATGTAGGAATTCAAAAATTTGAAGTTGTCGTCCGGGGTCATGGACTCTGACAAGCTGGTGAAGTTGCGAATGTCAGAGAACAGAACTGTGAGCACTTGCTCGGTGTGTTGGCCTAGACGCGCATGCAGGATGCTGTTCGCGCCCATTAAAGTCATGAATTGTACTGGGACGAATTGACGATACGCGACCTCGGTCAATGCCAACTCGGTCTTGGTGCGTTCGTGTGCAGCCCGCTCGGTTTCAAGCTGGCTGCGCAATTCCATCAACGCATGTTGCTGTGTGCTATCGACCATCTAGCGCATACCCGTAGTGGGAGAGGCTCACAGAGTAGCCGTTGTTGCGCCACGCTAAAGCGGCGGATAAAGGGGAGAAGCCTGCGCTTATTGCTGGCTGATGAAGGGCTTTACACCCAATTTCCCATGCAACTTCACGGCAGCTTCACGTGCTTCATCGGCGTTGGCATAGGTGCCTAGCCTGACTCTGATCATGTCGCCTTGGTGGTGCAAGCTGAGTGACTGATCACTATGGCCGAGCTTATGTTGCATCTTGTCCATATATTGTTTGGCACTGCCGTAGTTCTTGAACGCACCCAGTTGCAGATATACCTTGCCTTCGCTAGGTGGCGCTGTATGTTTCGTTACCACAGCGGAAGCAGGTATAGCTGCTGGTAAGGGGGTGGTGACCACGGGGCTTTCCATAGGTGTGCTCTGTACTACGGTGATAGGGGAGGCTGGCGCGGTTACTGTATCAGGTACCAGACTCTCAACTTCGACTTCCGCGCTACCTGCACCTAGGATGCCGAGTTTATGTGCGGCGGTGTAAGACAGATCAATGATGCGGTCATGCATGAAAGGGCCGCGGTCATTCACGCGTACGATGACAGACTTCTTGTTGGACAGATTTGTGACGCGCGCATAGCTAGGGATGGGCAGTGTGGGATGAGCCGCGCTCATCGCATACATATCGTAGGTCTCGCCTATGGACGTGCGTTGACCGTGAAACTTTTTGCCATACCAGGAGGCGATGCCGCGCTGCTTATATTTGCCGACCTCGGTGAGCGGGATGTATTCCTTGCCCAAGGCTTTGTAGGGTCGATTGGCATAGCGGTGTAGCGGTTCTGCTTTGGGTACTGCATCGGGTGTGTCATCTATGTTGGCGGGCGTGTTGGCATCTGGACCATCGCCGGCAAGATATCCACCGGTATTATTGCTACTTGGGGGTGTTGTATCACTGCGTTGTGGGGCACTACTACAAGCAGCGAGTAGCAAAGTGATTACAGCCATCAAGGCAAATTTTTGATTCATGTGCTTTCCTTATGTCTTGTTGAGTTTTTGGTGTGTCTCTATGCTCATCAGCATGCCAAAACCGAGTAACAATGTGAGCATGGAGGTGCCGCCATAACTGATCAGCGGCAAGGGAACGCCCACTACCGGCAGAATGCCGCATACCATGCCCATGTTGACGAAGGCATAGGTGGCAAAAGTGAGTGTGATGCTGCCCGCCATCAGGCGGGTGAAATAGGTGGATGCGCTGGAGGTAATCATGAAGCCGCGACCAATCACGAATAGATACATAGCCAGCAGTAGGACGGTGCCTATTAGGCCGAACTCTTCGGAGTAGACCGCGAAGATAAAGTCGGTGCTACGCTCGGGTAGGAAGTCCAGATGTGTTTGGGTGCCAGCCATATAACCCTTGCCCAGCAATCCCCCTGAGCCCACTGCAATCATGCCTTGTATAGTGTGGTAGCCCTTGCCCAGTGCGTCTTGCGAGGGGTCTAGCAACATCATGATACGGTGACGTTGGTAGTCGTGCAGCATGTTCCACATGATGGGTGCACTTGCGATGGCGGCAATCGCCATGCCGCCTATGATGCGCCAGCTGAGCCCTGCAAGGAAAAGTACATAGAAACCACTAGCAGTAATTAGCAATGCTGTGCCTAAATCTGGTTGGCGCGCAATCAATGCGACTGGCACGATGAGCAAGAGGGCCGCAATCAGGTAATTTTTCCAAGTGAGTGTGGCCTCATGCTTCTCGAAATACCAAGCCATCATCAGTGGTACGCCTATTTTCATCAATTCGGAAGGCTGTATGGTTGCGACGCCGATGTTGAGCCAGCGCCTCGCGCCGTGGCTAATCTCACCGAACAGTGCCACACCGATCAGCAGTAACAAGCCTAGGCTATAGATTGGTAGAGCAGTACGCATCAAATAATGCAGTGGTAAATTCGCCACAACCCACATTAAGGTCAGACCGACCAGTATATTCACCCCTTGACTGCCCACGCGTAACCAGCTCCCGTCAGTCGCGCTGAATAGCACCATCAGGCTGGTGAGCATCAATAAGGATAGTCCCAACATCATCATCGGATCGATGTGGGCGGTGAAGCGTTGCCAGAGTTGTCGTTTAGTCATGGGGCGCATCCTCGTCATCTGGCAAATCTGGGAGAGGAGTGGGTATCTTACCGAGTAGGTAATAGTCCATCACTTTGCGAGCGATCGGTGCGGCAGTACCGCCGCCGTGACCGCCGTTCTCGACCAGCACCACTAGTGCAATCTTGGGTTGCTCTGCAGGCGCAAAGGCGATGAACCATGCGTGGTCGCGATGACGCTCTTCTATCTTGTTGGCATCGTATTTCTCGCCCTGCTTCATGCCTATCACCTGAGCCGTACCAGTCTTGCCGGCGATGTGATAGGGCGCGCCTAGGGAGGCCGCAACTGCTGTACCACCTGGCTGCGTCACCGCGACCATGGCGCGTTTGACCAGATCGACATCTGCTGGATCGAGTTTCATGTCAATCTCCGGCTCAACAGCGATGACTCGACTCTCTTCTATGCGCGGACTGCGGATCTCGCGGACTAGATGGGGGCGATACGCGATGCCGTTGTTGGCTAGCGTAGCGACCGCATGTGCCAACTGCATGGGAGTCACCAAGCTATAACCCTGACCGATACCGACTGAAACGGTATCGCCTGGGTACCACTTCTGGTTGTAACGTTTCTGCTTCCATTCCTGTGAAGGGAGTAGGCCAGATGTCTCGCCTTCCAGATCAATACCTGTCTTTTTGCCAAAGTCGAAACGCGACAAGAAAGCATGGATGTTATCTATACCTAGCTCAGTGGCGAGTCCGTAGTAGTAAGTGTCGCAGGACACCACGATGGACTTGAATAGGTCTACCGAGCCATGCCCGCCAGCCTTCCAGTCGCGATATTGGTGGCTACTACCCGGTAGGGTGTAATAACCTGGGTCACTGATGGTGCGACTGGGGGAGCGAGTCTTGTAAAACAGCCCAGCTAACGCCATGAATGGTTTGATGGTCGAGCCTGATGGATATTGTCCTCGCAGGGCGCGATTATTGAGCGGATGGTCGGGTGAGTTGTTCAACTCGTCCCAGCTTTGCGTATCGATGCCGTCAATAAATAAACTAGGGTCATAGCCAGGTTTGCTTACGAAGGCGAGTACTTCACCGTTAGTTGGGTCTATGGCGACCAGTGCGCCACGGTAATTACCAAAGGCCTTTTCGGCAATCTCCTGCAACTTCGCATCTATGCTCAATACCAAGGCATTCCCAGAGACTGGCGCGGTGCGCGACAGCAAGCGTACTGCGCGGCCTGCCGAGTCGACCTCGACTTGTTCTATGCCCGTGATGCCGTGCAACTCATTCTCGTAACTTTGTTCAAGTCCGGTTTTGCCGATGTAGTCAGAACCACGATAGTTGGCGGCCAGATCATTTTCTTCGAGTTGATCCACATCCGTCTCATTGATGCGTCCGATATAGCCGAGCAGGTGTGAAGCCTTGTCGCCAAAAGGATAATCACGCAACAAGCGCGCCTTGATCTCTACACCGGGGAAACGGTACTGCTGGGCGGCGAAGATTGCTACCTCCTCATCGCTAAGACGATTACGTATCACCACCGATTCAAGGTTGTGACTCTCGGCCAGCAGCTTTTTGAAACGCTTCTTGTCGCGGGGCGCAATCGGAACGAGTTGCCCCAACTCCTCTATGGTTGCATCCGTGCTGACAGGGACCTTGTTCGGCGTGATCTCCAGCGTGTAGCCGGAATAGTTGTGCGCCATCTCCACGCCGTTGCGGTCCAGTATCAGGCCGCGGTTGGGCACGATGGGTACGATGGAGATACGATTGCTCTCGGCCAATGTTTGGTAGTAATCGTGTCGCCATACTTGCAGATAGATCAGGCGTAACAGCAGGATAGTAATCAGCGTCAGTGCGAACACCACGCTGACTGCCAATCGTAGACGGAAGTGGAAAATCTCCTTGAGATGGTTCTTTAACTCGACATGCCGTTTCATCAGCGATCACGGCTCACACGAATCTGGCGCAAGGCATGCAGGGCGAGACTAAGGGGTATCCATAGCAGTGTGGAGGTCAAGCTGCCTAAGAAGTAGCCCCACACCACGTCACCATCGACCAACCAGTGTACCGAGGCATATACGGTGTAAGACATGACGAATAGTCCAAACACTTGGGTGGTTTGCTGGCGTAAGTCGAACATCTGCAAGCGACGGTGCAACACCACGCCACCGAAGGCCAATAATGTGTAAGTCAGCGCATGTTGGCCGAATAGGCTGGCATCCGCCACGTCGGCGAAGATGCCAACCGCCCAAGCCAAACCTATGCCTATGCGCATGGGTTTGTGCATACACCAATAGAGCAAGATCATCGCGACAAAATCTGGACGTAACATCAGGCCATAACCATCCCAAGGTAGGCCATTGAGCAGCAGCGCGATGGCGATCGACGTAAAGATGAATAGATTGCCGACTGGACGCTGGATTTCGGTTTTGGTGGTTGAGCTCAGCCCCATTATTTTATCCGCCTTGTTTTGGCGTTTCTGAGTTCTTCGGCACTGGGTTGTACTATCGGTAGCTCGGGTAGTTTGGGCTGGTTGGATAAAACCAGTAGTTGGCGGTTCTTGTCTACGCCGCCTACTGGTAGGCATGTGATGCGCGCGAAAGGATAAGCTGCATCACGTTCTATTTTGGTAACGGTGGCGACTGCGATCCCCGCAGGATATACGCCATCGATGCCTGATGTTATCAGCAGGTCACCCTCCTGTATGTCAGAGCTGATTGGCATGTAGCGCAAGGCTAATTGACTAGTATCGCCTGCGCCGAACACGATGGTGCGCAAGCCATTGCGTAATACTTGCACAGGGACGACATGGTCCTTTTCGGTAATCAGGGTCACTTCGGAAAGCATAGGATAGACGCGGGTGATCTGGCCGACGATGCCGACATCATCCATTACTACCTGACCGGCTTGTAGTTGAGCGTCCGCCCCTTTGTTAATGATGATCTTGCGTTTGAATAAGTCACGCTCTGCATAGATGATCTCTGCAATCTGCGATTGATACTCGGTACGTTGCGGGATGGCAACCAGTTCGCGTAATTGATGGTTTTCCTGCTGCAAGGCCTGTAGTTGTGCTAATTTTGCAGAATCCTGCAGGTGTCTGTCATTTAGTAACTGGTTATTGGCTTTGAGCGTGCTTTGGGCTGATAGGTAGTCGCCAACCTCATCCCACATTCGTCCTGGGAAGGTTGCCATGGCTTGTATAGGCGCGACTATCACCGAGAGTGTGCCGCGAGCCGCTTCGAGATAGCGATAACGTGCATCAACGAACATCAACAGCAAAGACAATACCGCAAAGAACACAAGCCTAGCGACCGGGCTAGGGCCGCGATTGAAAAAGCGAAATGAATGAGTATTGTCTACTAGCATCTTGAGTTAGGCAGGAATCTGGGCGGGGCAAGTGTCATGGATGTATTCAGTTGACGCCTTGCCATAGTGATTAACCTTACTCTGTAGTGAATATGTTTGTGGAAGTATCCAAGCTATCCAGCGCACGACCCGAACCGCGAACAACGCAAGTCAGCGGATCGTCCGCAATCAACACAGGCAAGCCAGTCTCCTCCATCAGCATGCGATCTAAGTCGCGCAGCAAGGCACCACCGCCAGTTAAGACCATACCTTTCTTTGCGATATCGGCACCCAGTTCAGGAGGCGTCTGTTCCAGCGCAATTTTGACCGCGCTGACGATGCTGTTCAGCGGCTCGGTCAGCGCTTCCAATATCTCGTTGCTGGAGATAGTGAAACTGCGTGGCACGCCTTCCGCCAGATTGCGCCCAGTGACTTCCATTTCGCGCACTTCTGAGCCTGGAAAGGCTGAGCCTATAGTTTTCTTAATCTCCTCGGCTGTCGTCTCGCCTATCAACATGCCGTAGTTGCGGCGGATGTAGTTAATGATGGCTTCGTCGAACTTGTCGCCGCCTACGCGTACAGAACCCGAGTAGACCGCGCCCCCCAAGGAGATAACTCCCACCTCGGTCGTGCCGCCACCGATGTCGACCACCATCGATCCGGTCGCATCTTCTACAGGCAGACCTGCACCGATGGCAGCAGCCATCGGCTCCTCAATCAGCTCTACTCGGCGCGCGCCTGCATTGATCGCTGACTCGCGTATCGCACGACGCTCAACCTGAGTAGAACCGCAGGGGACGCAGATGACGATACGGGGGCTAGGGCTGAAGATGCCTGCTTTGTAGACTTTACGGATGAATTGCTTAAGCATCTGCTCTGTGACAGTGAAATCGGCAATCACGCCGTCTTTCATAGGACGTATCGCAGTGATGTTGCCCGGCGTGCGTCCTAGCATCTGCTTGGCGCCTAGGCCGACTTGTTGGATCACCTTTTTGCCGTTCGGGCCGCCTTCTTGCCGAATTGCCACAACCGAGGGTTCGTTCAGCACAATACCCTGCCCGCGTAACCAGATCAGAGTGTTGGCAGTACCAAGGTCGATTGCCAAGTCGTTAGAGAAGTAGCCGTTCAAAAATCCAAACATGATGTGTCCCGTAGTCAAAGAGGTGTGCTGATAAACCCCGTTATGATAACCTATTAGCCTTATTCAAATAAACAATTTGCTATGTTATTAACCACTCAAGATGTTCAAAAAATCGCCAGATTGGCGCGATTGGCGATGAATGATACCGAAATCGAAGCAGCTCGAACCCAGTTGTCGGGCATTTTTGAGCTCATAGAGCAGATGCAAGCAGTCGATACCACGGGCATAGAACCGATGTCGCATGCGCAGGACCTTTCGCAACAATTGCGTGCAGATGTGGTCACGGCGACGAATGATCGTGAGGCTTTCCAAGCAATTGCACCGCAAGTCGAAGGCGGTTTGTACCTCGTCCCACAAGTTATCGAATAGTCCATTATGCTCAATCACAGTCTGCAACAACAAGGCGATGCGCTGCGCGCCAAGAAGATTTCCAGTGTCGAACTGACTCAACTCTATCTGGATCGTATCGCCACCCATAACCCAGTTTTGAATGCCTTTGTCACAGTCGAAGCAGCCAAAAGTCTGGCGCAAGCGCGTGCTGCTGATGCGCAATTCGCCGCTGGGACCGCCCAAGCGCTGACTGGTATTCCCATCGCGCAGAAGGATATTTTTTGTGCTCAAGGTTGGCGTACCACTTGTGGTTCTTTGATGCTGGATAATTTCATCTCCCCTTACGATGCACACGTCATCACTCAATTCAACAATGCGGGTGCGGTGAATCTGGGTAAGACCAATATGGATGAGTTTGCGATGGGCTCGTCCAACGAGACATCCTATTTTGGTCCAGTGCGCAACCCTTGGGATATCAAAGCTGTTCCTGGTGGTAGCTCGGGTGGTGCGGCCGCCGCAGTGGCTGCACGCCTGTGCGCCGCTGCAACAGGAACAGACACGGGTGGTTCTATCCGTCAACCTGCTGCCCTATGCGGCATCACAGGCATTAAACCTACCTATGGCACGGTGTCGCGCTACGGCATGATCGCTTTTGCTTCGAGTTTGGACCAGGCCGGACCGATGGCGCGCAGCGCGGAAGATTGCGCGCTGATGCTGAATGTGATGACTGGTCACGACGAGCGCGATTCCACCAGTTTGCAACGTGACAAGGAAGATTACACCCGCGAACTGAGTAAGCCTCTGACAGGCCTACGGATTGGTCTGCCGCGTGAGTTTTTCGCTGAGGGACTGTCTGACGATGTGGCGCAATGCGTACAAGCTGCGGTTGCCGAATATCAAAAGTTGGGTGCGACAGTGGTAGACATTAGTCTGCCTAACGCGAAATTGGCGGTGCCTGTCTACTACGTGCTCGCGCCAGCGGAGGCCTCTAGCAATCTATCGCGTTTCGATGGCGTACGTTACGGCTATCGCGCACCGGACTACAGCGACCTGACCGATATGTATGAGAAGTCTCGTGCGCAAGGTTTTGGCGAGGAGGTTAAGCGCCGCATCATGATCGGCACATATGTACTCAGTCACGGTTACTACGATGCTTACTATCTACAAGCGCAGAAGATACGCCGTTTGATTGCACAGGATTTCACCGAAGCGTTCAAGCAATGCGATGTCATCATGGGGCCGACCAGCCCTTCGACCGCGTTCAATCTCGGCGAAAAAGGTGATGACCCAGTGCAGATGTATCTGTCGGACATCTACACCATCGCAGTGAATCTGGCGGGCTTGCCCGGCATGTCTATTCCATGCGGCACAGGCGCGAACGCCATGCCGGTAGGATTGCAGATCATAGGCGACTACTTCAAAGAAGCGCAGATGCTCAATGTCGCGCATCAATATCAATTGGCGACGGACTGGCACAGCCGCGCACCACAAGGTCTGTAAGGAAACACTATGAAATGGGAAATCGTCATCGGGCTGGAAGTACATACCCAGCTCTCCACTAATACCAAGATATTTTCAGGTGCATCGACAGCCTTCGGTGCTGAACCGAACACGCAAGCCGATGCGGTGAGCATTGCCTTGCCGGGTGTGCTGCCGGTGCTGAATAAGGGCGCGGTCGAGCGCGCCATTAAATTCGGTCTGGCGGTTGGCGCGCATATTGCACCGCGCTCAGTGTTCGCCCGCAAAAATTACTTCTACCCTGACCTACCCAAGGGTTATCAGATCAGCCAGATGGATCTACCCGTGGTTGGCAAAGGTGCGCTGACCATACAGGTCGAGCCATTGTCCGGTAATGCGAAGCCGTATGAAAAAGTGGTACGCATCACGCGCGCTCATCTGGAAGAAGATGCAGGAAAGTCTGTGCATGGTGCGTCGCAAAATATGACGGGCATAGACTTGAACCGTGCGGGTACACCATTGCTGGAAATCGTGTCTGAGCCTGATATGTGCTCTGCTGCCGAGGCGGTATCGTATGCGAAGACTTTGCATTCCTTGGTACGTTGGATAGGCATCTGTGACGGCAATATGCAGGAAGGTTCTTTTCGCTGTGACGTGAACGTCTCGGTGCGTCGTCCGGGTGAGCCTTTGGGAACACGCCGCGAGATCAAGAACCTGAATTCTTTTAAGTTCATGCAACAGGCGATCGATTACGAAGTGCAATGGCAGATTGACACGCTAGAAAACGGCGGAAAAATTCAGCAAGCCACCATCTTGTTTAATCCCGACACGGGCGAGACGCGCGCCATGCGTAGTAAAGAAGATGCGCACGATTATCGCTACTTCCCTGATCCAGATCTGTTGCCTTTGGATATTTCACCTGCGATGTTGGATGCAGTACGTGCCACCATGCCGGAACTGCCTGTCGCCAAGCAGGCGCGTTATATCGATACATTTGGACTGTCTGCCTATGATGCGAGCAAACTGACCTCTTCGCGTGAGATGGCTGAATTGTTCGATGCGGTGGTTGTTATGGTGGGTGAGGCGAATGCCAAAGTATGTGCTAACTGGTTGATAGGTGAAGTGAGCGCTCAGCTGAATCGTGATGGTTTGGATATCTCGCAATGCCCAATCAACGCCCAACAACTAGGCGGCATGCTGGCACGTATCGTCGATAACACCATCTCAAACTCAGGTGCGAAGGAAGTATTCCGTGTTCTGTGGACCGATGGCGGTAATGCTGATGCCATCATAGAAGCGAAAGGTTTGAAGCAAGTCTCCGACAGTGGCGCAATCGAGAAGATCATCGATGAGGTGATGGCGGCGAATGCCGACAAGGTTGCCGAGTATCGCAGTGGTAAAGACAAGCTGTTCGGTTTTTTTGTCGGTGCAGCGATGAAGGCCAGCCAAGGTAAAGCCAATCCTGCACAATTGAATGAGTTACTGAAGAAGAAACTGTCTGCCTGATCTTACGCTTCGCTGTTCGCGGTAGGCGAAACATATCGAACCATTTTTACTAGGAGCTGACTATGTTACGTGCGATCTTACTGTTCGTTGCGACGATGATGTTGAGTGCATGCGGGACCAATCCCGTGACACACAAGACCGAGTTCCAATTCGTTTCCGAATCTAAAGAAATTGAGATGGGGCGGCAGAATTATGTACCTGCCCGCCAACAGCAGGGTGGCGATTATGTCATCGATCCTGAACTGACGGCCTATGTGCAAAGCGTAGGCAATAAGCTGGCGGCGGTATCGGATCGTAAGCTACCTTATGAGTTCGTGGTGCTCAACGATTCTGTCCCCAATGCATGGGCGATGCCTGGCGGCAAGATCGCATTCAATCGTGGCTTATTGTACGAACTTAACAGTGAGGCTGAACTGGCTGCGGTGTTGAGTCACGAGATTGTTCATGCCGCAGCCCGTCACGGTGCCAAGAGCATAGAGAGTAGTACTTTGCTACAGGGGTTGATAGTGGCGGCGGGTGCAGCGACGCAAAACAAGAATTATGGCCATCTGGTGGTGGGTAGTGCGCAGCTAAGTTCTCAACTGATTTCCACCAAATTTGGTCGGGATGATGAGTCTGAGGCTGATCATTACGGAATGATCTATATGAAACGAGCTGGTTACGATCCGACCGCAGCAGTCACCCTGCAAGAGACTTTTGTGCGCCTAAGTAAAGGTAATAAATCCAATTTTATCCAAGGCCTGTTTGCCAGCCACCCGCCTTCTGATCAGCGCGTAGCCGATAACAAAGCTACGTTGGCAGAGATAGGTGCAGGGGGGGAATGGGGGCGTGAAGTTTACGCAGAAAAGGTCAAGCATCTTAAAGCGACCGAGTCTGCTTACAAGGACTATGACGAGGGTGTAAAGGTGCTTGCTGCAGGTGATGCGGGCAAGGCTGCCAGCTTGGCAAAGCAGGCTATCGCGATTGAGCCTCGTGAAGCACGCTTCCAAGAGTTGTTGGGTGATGTGGCTCTGGCAAAGAAGGATAATAAGGAGGCACTGAGCTACTACGAAAAAGCTATCAAAATGCAGCCTGACTATTTCCGTCCCCATGTGCAAAGCGGTATCGCGCTCAATAATCTGGGACGAAAATCCGAGGCGGAAAAGGAACTCAATCGTAGTAATGCCTTGTTGCCCACAGCAACCAGTCATTTTCTACTTGGACAGTTAGCAGAAGGGCGCGGTGATGTAAATATTGCGATGCAAAACTATCAACTCGCCTCTTCTTCTAATTCCAAAGTGGGCAAGGATTCGATGGCGCGCATCATGCAGCTGGATGTGCCACGTAACCCTTCTAAGTATCTTCGTACGGGGGTGCAGCTCGATAATTACGGTAATCTTTATGCCGTCGTGCAGAACCCTACCGATGTGGGTTTGGTGCAAGTGAAATTCAGAGTACAACGCTTAGATCCCGCGAATGGACAGCCTGTGGAGCAGACTCAGTTGATTGCTTTGCCAGGTGAGTTAGTGGCGCAACAGCAGCGCGTCATACGAAGCGGTATGCGGTTGACAGATGTACAGGAAGCTCGCTATTACCGAGTGTATGTCGAGCGTGCCGAGGCGATACGCTAGTCGTCCAAGTCAAAACGCATCACACGATAAAAACGATAGAAGCAATGCTGCACGTCGGGCGAGTCTTTTAGCGCTTTGCCGCGTCGGGAGAGCGCATCGTGTAATTTCACAGCCACATCCTCGCCCCAGAATCCGGGTAAGAACGGTTCTAGGCGCGCCAAAATCCAGCGGAAGGGCGGGAGGCGGTAAAGCAAGTGGTGACGGGGTGTCTCGCCATATTCGGTGATGAGGACAGAGCCACCAGGGCGAAGTACTCGCGCGATCTCGTCATATACATGTTGCCGCGCTTCTGCTGGCATCTCATGAAACAAGAAAAACAAGATGACCTGATCGAAGGCGTTATCTGCATACGCGAGTGACTCCGCATTCATGCGCGCCAGATGGCAGCGGTCAGCAACATCTCGTGTCTTGCCACGCGCCAGTTGTAACTGACCAATAGCAACGTCACACAAATGCACCTCGTTGTCGGTGTGATGTAATAAGGAGGGCGTGAGTTTGCCGTATACGCAGGTGAGTTGCAGCAAGCGTGCATCTGGCTTGCCCTCAACCTTTGATAGTGTCTTATTCAGTAGCGTGTTGTATTGGCCGAACAGGATGGCATTGATGATGGGTTGGTGGTCGAAGAACCAGATGCTCTTCTCCCATAGATAAGCCCACCAATAATGTCGTGCCAGATAATCTGGTACGCCGCCTGTCAGGAATTTTTTGTACAAAGGCATGAAGGACCTCAGCTAGGGTGACACACGCTGCAATGAGGGTCGGGTCGCAGTGCAACCTGACGAATGTTCATCTGCAAAGCGTCCACCGTCAGCATGCGCGCGTTCAAGCCGGACGCTATTCCCATCAGTAGTTTCAAAGCTTCAGCAGCCTGTATCGTGCCTATGATGCCCACCAGTGGCGAGAACACACCAGTGGTGGCGCAACGTAATTCCTGCGCTTCACTATCTTCAGGATAAAGGCAGTTGTAGCAGGGGATGTCGTCGCGGCGGAAGTCGAACACTGAAGCCATCCCGGAGAACTGTATAGCCGCCCCCGACACTAGCGGTTTTCTCAACTCGTGACAGATGCGATTGATAGCATAGCGTGTGTCGAAGTTATCTGAGCAGTCTAGCACCACATCTGTCTGTGCGATGAGAGTGCGTAGACGTGCGGTATCGGCGCGCTCATTTATTGGTACGTAGCTGATCTCGGGGTTGATATGGGTGAGGGTAGCGACCGCCGAAGCGACTTTGCTCTGTCCTAGCGCGGAGGTTTGGTGCGCGATTTGGCGCTGTAGATTACTCAGCTCGACGGTGTCGTGGTCACACAGTGTGAGTTCGCCTACACCGCTGGAGGCTAGATACAGCGAGGCCGGTGAGCCTAGTCCGCCTAGCCCGATGATGAGCGCCTTGCTGCTGAGTAATCGTTGCTGACCTTCTATACCGATCTCGTCGAGCAGGATGTGGCGACTGTAACGCAGTAGCTGACTATCATTCATGCACGATTACTTATAGCGACGCAATTCAGGCGGCGTGGTTTCGTCGTGATCACCGTGTAGATGGGTGTCGTAAGCGCGTATGAAGATTTCTTTTTCGCGTCGTTTGGTGGGATGGTCAGGCACATCCATATTGTGTAACTCTGTGTCTTCACAATAGTGGATGACCTGACGGCTGATTCGATGCAGCAGGCTATTATCCAGCACGAAACCTTGTTCTACCAAGGCGTGTTCCAAGCCAGCCATGGTGTAGTGCTCCAAGCTATAGCAGATCACTAACGTATTGGGCTTTTCGCTACGGTGTACCTCAAAGTCCTCTAAGCCGAACAATAACTGCAAGGCTTTATCTACTTGCTCAGAAGGCTCCTCGGCGAAAATTAGCTCGCGTTTTTTTTGCATGTCGCAGGGGTTGATCATGATGTCCTCGCAGTGTCTCAGCGATCATTTACCGTGCAGGATCTGCATCCCTTTAAGCAGATTCAGAGCCTGGTTCAATTGATAATCGTTCTTGGAGCCGAATTCGGCAGGGGCTGTCTTGTTGGCGTCTGGTTTATCTATCACCTGTGTAGGCTTCTTGCTGTCGCCCTTGTCTTCAGCTTGGGTATCGTTGATCAGGTGCTTATCTAGATCGGCTTCACGCAGACGGAAGGCATTTTCTAGGGCTGTCGTCGACGGATCTTCAACCAAAATGTCAGGTACGATGCCTTTGGCCTGTATGGAGCGACCACTAGGGGTGTAATAACGCGCAGTAGTGAGTTTCACAGCAGTGTTATTGCCCAGTGGCAATATGGTTTGGACAGAGCCTTTGCCAAAGGTCTGTGTTCCCATGATAACTGCGCGTTTGTGATCTTGCAGTGCGCCGGCTACGATTTCGGATGCCGATGCAGAGCCGCCATTGACTAGCACCACCATAGGCACGCTCTTGACCGCTTCGGGTAGGTTCTTCAAGTAGTCTGATTTGCCGCTACTGCGGATGTAATTTTCTGGATTAGCAGTGAGACGCATCTTGGCATCGTCAGTGCGACCATCGGTATAGACCACCAAGGCATCTTTAGCCAAGAATGCAGCGGACACGCCAACAGCGCCTGTCAGCAAGCCACCTGGGTCATTACGCAGATCTAGGATCAGACCTTTCATTTCGCCCTTGTTCTCTTTGAAGAGCTTTTCCAACGCACTGGCAAGATTCTCGCCTGTGTGTTCTTGGAATTGGGTGATGCGCACGAATACATAGCCCGATTCGAGCAGCTTAGCCTTAACGCTCTGCACCTTGATGATGGCACGCGTCACGCTGATGAGTAGTGGTTTGGATTCGTTCTTGCGGATGATGGTGAGTAGTATCTTGCTGCCTGGTTTGCCGCGCATGCGTTTCACCGCATCATTCAGCGACAGGCCTTTGACCAGCATGTCATCCAATTTGATGATCAGATCGCCGCTCTTTACACCTGCCTGGAAAGCGGGTGTGTCCTCGATAGGAGAGATGACTTTGACGAGACCGTCTTCCATGCCGACTTCTATTCCCAGTCCACCGAATTCACCTTGGGTGCTGGATTGCAGCTCTTTGAATGCATCCGCATCTAAATAGGCAGAGTGGGGATCCAAGCCGCTGACCATGCCATTGATGGCTTGGGTGATTAGGGTCTTGTCGGAAACCGGCTCTACATAATCACTTTTGATCCGTCCGAATACGTCCGTGAATGCGCGCATCTCTTCGACGGGGAGCGGGGTTGCTAGCGTGTCTTTTTGCGCGACAGCAGTCAAATGTATGGTCAGCGCCACACCTGTGAATAAACCCAGACCCACTAAACTCAATTTCTCTAAACGACGCATGTGTGCTCCATAATTATTTTGCTGCTAGCCACTTAAGGGGATCCAAAGGCTTACTTTCTAATCGCAGTTCAAAGTATAAACCAGTATCTTCATTACCGCCGCTGTTGCCTACAGTCGCTATCGTGTCGCCCCCACGTAGTTCATCTCCTACTTGTTTATAGAGTGTTTCATTGTTGCCGTACAAACTCATATAACCCTTGCCATGATCGACGATCAGCAGATTACCGAAGCCGCGTAGCCAGTCAGCGAAAACGACTCGACCAGCGGCGATGGTTTTGACCACTTGACCTTCGGCGGCGCGGACGAAAATACCTTTCCACAACACTGTACTCTCTGGGCGGGGAGCACCGAATCGGTTGGTGATATCGCCTTTGACGGGGATGGCGAGTTTGCCCTTAAGTTGTGCGAAGGGCCTGCCGTCATAGCGGTCGTCGGGCAATTTGTTGTTGCGGAAAATAGACGTGGACTTAGGTTGGGCCAGCATCTGGGTGATCTTTTCGACCAATTGGGCTAGACGATTCTCATCTTGTTGCAAGCGATGTATCTCACGGCGCTGCCCCTTGAGTTGCTGCGATATCTGGGCCAGAGTTTTTTTGCGCTGTTGGCGTTTTTCCTTGAGGGCGAGTTGCTGTGTCTTTTGTTCGGCCTCTAATTTTTGTAGCGTGACGCGTTGTTCTTCAGTCGCGCTGCTAAGGCTGGCGATCTTTTGCAGATTAGCGCGCATAGTGTTCAGCCAATTCGCACGATTGCGCGCGATATAGTGGTAATACTCAAGGTCGCGCGCGACTTGATTGGGGTCGCGGTTGCTCAATAACAGTTTGGCATATTCTTCTTGCCCGCCGAGGTACTGTTGGTAGAGCAAGCGCCCAAGCAAAATTTGCTGTCCGGCCATGTTTTTGCTTAGCTGTTCTTGTTTGGACTGCAACTCGTTGAGTTTTTGGTCGGCGATGCGTTGCTGGGACGAGAGGAGGGAAATCTGGCGATTCACGTTGCTGATGGAGTGCTCAGATTCACGCAAGGCATCGGAAGCGGCAGCTTTTGATTCGGTGGTCTTGTCCATATCGCGCTGCATGGCAGAGATGCGTTCACGCAGATTTTCCAACTCTGCATGCTGATCTGCATGCACGCTACGGATGGTGAGCAGGAAACAGCACATCAGCAGCAAACAGCGGATATATAAGGTCACTGGAAGCGTATCAAACTCTGCCCGGTCATTTCTTCGGGTTTGGACAGGCCCATCATGTGCAATAGGGTAGGTGCTAGGTCACGCAAAGCCCCTTTCTCTGCGACCGCAGCTTGGCGCCCGATATAGACGAATGGCACTAGGTTCAGTGTGTGTGCGGTATGCGCCTGATGAGTGCTGCGATCTATCATCTGTTCAGCATTGCCGTGGTCTGCCGTGATGATGACCTCGCCACCTATGGATTGCATGGCTTTGACCACTCGACCTATACAGATGTCTAAGGTTTCGATGGCCTTGGTGGCTGCTACCATGTCGCCGCTGTGGCCGACCATGTCGCCATTGGCGTAGTTGCAAATCATAGTCTGGTACTGGCGCGACAAGATGGCTGCTTCGAGTTTGTCGGTTACTTCGAATGCGCTCATTTCTGGCTTGAGATCGTAGGTCGCCACTTTGGGTGAGGGCACCAAAATGCGGTCTTCGCCAGCATAAGGTTGCTCCTTGCCGCCGTTCATGAAATAGGTGACGTGTGCATATTTTTCGGTCTCGGCGATACGCAGTTGCTTCATGCCTTGTTTGGAAAGGTATTCGCCCAAAGTGTTGTGTATGGCTTCCGCGCGGTAGGCGCACGGTTGGTGAAAATCCTCACCGTAGTTGCTCAGGGTGGTGATGTTGCCTAGTTTTGGGAAGTATTTGCGTGCGAAGCCACTAAAGTTCTCGTCGCTCAGTGCGCGAGTAATCTCGCGGGCTCGGTCGGCACGAAAATTCATGAATATCAGCGTGTCACCATCATTCATACGCACCGCTGCTTGGCCCGCAGGGGCGACGCTAGTGGCTTGTACGAACTCATCGTTTTCGCCCCGCGCATATGCGTCTTCCAGTGCAGCCTGTGCAGTTTCAGCGCTGAAT
This sequence comes from uncultured beta proteobacterium, assembly GCA_963740305.1. GTDB lineage: Bacteria > Pseudomonadota > Gammaproteobacteria > Burkholderiales > Gallionellaceae > Gallionella. Next base: position 307,647 of record CAVUDR010000001.1, read on the forward strand.
AATCCTTGACCTTGAGTCAGTAAATCATAAGCGGTTTCTACTCTATCCCAACGATTGTCGCGATCCATCGCGAAATAGCGTCCTATCACGGAGGCAATCTGTCCTACACCTAGCTTGTCGCATAGAGCTTGTAGGGTCTGCAAGGATGGGCCCGCACTCTTGGGTGGCGTATCACGACCATCAAGGAAGGCATGTAGATATACTTTCTTTAGGCCTGCCTTGGCTGCCATCTCCAACATGGCATAGATGTGGTTCTCGTGGCTGTGCACGCCACCAGCAGAAAGCAGTCCCATTATGTGCAGTGCACTACCATTATTTAAAGCATGTTTAATCGCGGCGCGCAAAGCGGTATTGTCGAAGAATTTGCCTTCTTCAATTTCTACGTCTATGCGGCTGATGTCTTGGTATACCACGCGGCCGGCCCCTATATTAAGATGCCCTACTTCCGAGTTACCCATCTGATGACTAGGAAGTCCAACTGCCTTTTCTGATGCGTCAATCAAGGTGTGAGGGTAGTCGCGCCAGAATCCATCCCAATTTGGTTTATGGGCTGCGGCGATGGCGTTGTAGTCGGCATCTTCGCGATATCCGAAGCCGTCCAAGATAATCAGTAAAACAGGAGTGATGTTCATCAGGTAATATATAAGTAAGCGATAATTTTTAAACATTCGCATTTTAGCCGAATTCGTCGTGAATTTTATAACCCCGAGGTTTATATGCAACATCCCATCATAGCTAGAGAGCAAGATATCAACCAAGCGTCGCAAGCAATCAAGGCCATGGCTCACCCCTTGCGCCTGAAGATATTGTGTTTTTTGGGTGATCAGGAGGTCAGCGTGCAAGACATCGTCGAATACGTGGGCACCTCGCAAAGCAATATCTCACAACACTTGGCCATCTTGCGCGACAAAGGCGTGTTGGCGACCCGCAAAGAGGCTAATTTTGTTTACTACCGCATCAATGACCCGCGCACCTTGAAATTGGTGGGTTTGATGCGGGAGGTGTTCTGCAGCAACTGAAAAGTTGTTTGATTATATTGAGTATTAGTATATGCTAATACATTGTATTAATGATTTTTGGGATGTCTAAGATGAAAAACATATGGATGTTTGGTGTATTGCTGGGTGGTGTGATGTCGGTTCATGCGGCTGAGCAACTAGCGGTCGCGCCTGTTGAATATCGCGAGGTCGCACAAACTTATGTCGCTGAAGGATTGGTAGAGGCGACACGCCAGTCGACGGTGTCTGCGCAGATATCAGGTCGGGTGAAAGAAATATATTTTGATGTGGGTGATCGAGTCAAGCCAGGGCAGCTGATCTTGCGCATAGATGAGCGGGAGTCGGTGCAAGCCTTGGCCGGTAGTCAGGCGCAATTGGCGCAATCGCAAGCTAATCTGCAGAACGCTAAGTCGACTTACGAGCGTGCCAAGCAAATGTTTGCACAAAAATTCATCAGCCAGGCTGCATTGGATAAAGCCGAAGCGGATTATCAGGTTGCCGTAGCGCAAGCTGCTGCAAGCAGTGCGGGAGCGAGTCAGGCTGGGCTGGCACATGCATATACCTCAGTGATTGCACCTTACGGTGGCGTAGTGGCTTCGCGTCATGTGGAAGTAGGTGAGATGGTGATGCCAGGTAAGCCATTGATGACGGGCTTTGATCCCTCAGAGATGAGGGTATTAGTGAGCTTGCCGCAATACAAGTTGGCTGAGATTGGCAAGCACCCTGAGGTGGCAGTTGAGTTGCCCACGCTTGGTAGGTACATCAAGGCAGCATCGACCCAGGTTCAGCCTTTAGCGGATGCACGTACGCATGGTACCGAGGCGCGTGTCACGCTGCCGCCAAATGAGGAGGGTATCTATCCTGGTATGTTTGTGCGTGCGCATTTTGTGATTGGTAAAGTTAAAAAATTGATGTTGCCCGTGAGTGCAGTGCTGCATCGTAGTGAAGTAGTTGCTGTCTACGTGGTCGATGACAAGGGTGGTGTTAAGTTGCGTCAAGTGCGTTTGGGCGATGTAAGTACAGATGGCGGAGTGGAAGTGCTGGCTGGATTATCGGCTGGTGAGAAGGTGGCATTGGACCCGATCAAGGCAGGCATGATCAGGAGGTGATTGTTGGCAGTACGTAGCAATAAATAAACTTGGGAGAGTAAAGCAATGGCACATATCGTAATCATGGGCGCAGGCATAGGCGGTATGCCTATGGCGTATGAAATGAAGGAAAAGATACGCAAGGCAGACAAAGTAACCGTTATCTCCAATTCGGAGAATTTCCATTTTGTGCCATCCAATCCCTGGGTGGGCGTGAAGTGGCGCGACCGTGAGGATATCGAGTTTGGTGTGCGACCATACTTGGAGCGCAAAGGTATCAACTTTATCTCTACCGGCGTAAAGCGTGTCCATCCAGAGAATAATCGCTTGGAGCTTAACGATGGCTCATTGGTCGATTATGATTTCCTGATCATCGCAACAGGGCCTAAGTTGGCATTTGATGAAGTTGAAGGTTTGGGGCCTCATGGCGGCCACACTCAATCCGTTTGCCACGTGGATCATGCGATGAAATCTCATGATATGTGGGATGGCTTTACCAAAGAGCCAGGCCCTATCATCGTCGGCGCAGTACAGGGCGCCTCATGCTTTGGTCCTGCTTATGAATACGCATTTACTATCGAGACAGATCTGCGTCGCCGACGAATCCGCAACCATGTGCCTATGACTTTCGTGACTTCCGAGCCATACATAGGCCACCTCGGTTTGGGAGGCGTAGGTGACTCTAAAGGCATGTTGGAGTCGGCAATGCGTGAGAAGCACATAAAGTGGATTTGCAATGCCAAGGTTGACAAGGTCGAAGCGGGAAAAATGTTCGTTACCGAATTTGACGATATGGGCAAGGAAAAACAAAAACACGAATTGCCTTTCGCCTATAGCATGATGCTGCCTGCATTTAAGGGAGTAGATGCAGTATATGGTATCGAAGGCCTTACAAACCCGCGCGGATTCATCGTGGTAGACGAACATCAGCGCAATCCAAAATTCAAAAATATCTACGCAGTCGGTGTATGTATCGCAATCCCTCCTGTGGAGAAGACGCCAGTGCCTATCGGTACGCCCAAGACCGGTTACATGATTGAATCTATGGTGACTGCAACCGCACATAACATCCACTCCGAACTGACTGGGAATCCACCAACCAGCAAGGCGACATGGAATACTGTCTGTCTGGCAGACTTTGGTGACACGGGCATGGCATTCGTGGCGTTGCCACAGATTCCGCCACGTAACGTGAACTGGGTATCATCAGGCAAATGGGTGCATGTTGCTAAAATCGCGTTCGAGAAGTACTTCATGCGTAAGATGAAGCGAGGTACATCCGAGCCCATGTACGAGAAGCTTGTGATGAATGCGATGGGTATTACCAAGCTCAAAGAGTGATCAGTAAGCAAATCTGACCGGGTCTATGACCTGGTCTTAAGTTTTATGTCAGTTTAGGAATAACTATGGGTATCTCAGGACGTATCGCCAAGCACTTCTTGCATTCACAAATGACTCCATTGCTCGCATTGGTCGCAGTGTTGTTGGGGGTGTTCGCGGTATTGGTGACGCCTCGTGAGGAGGAGCCGCAGATTAATGTGACGATGGCGAACGTCATGATTGCCTATCCAGGTGCGTCTGCAAAAGACGTATCACAAACTGTAGCGACTCCGGCAGAACAAGTACTGTCACAAATCGCTGGTGTCGATCACGTTTATTCGGTTGCACAACCTGGCATGGCCGTGGTTACAGTGCAGTTCAAGGTGGGTGAAGAACATGTTCCTTCACTGGTGAAGCTCTATGACGTGGTGCACTCGCACGCAGATTGGTTGCCACCAACTTTGGGAGTGGCGCAGCCCATCATCAAAGCTAAAGGCATAGATGACGTACCAGTGATGGCGCTGACTTTGTGGCGTGAACAGAACGCGGGTGGCAGTGTGGAGCTGACTCAAGTAGCGCATGCCATAGAGTCTGACTTGAAGCGCGTGCCAGGTACACGCGAGGTCTCTACGCTGGGTGGAACTCAGCGCATGATTAGAGTTGAGCTAAATCCTGAGAGTTTGAGCGCCTACCAGCTTAGTCTGCAAGATGTGCGCAATGCCTTGCAGGCATCCAATGTGTCGCAGAACGCTGGCGTGCTTGCTCAGGACAACCGCGAACTATTGGTGCAGACAGGCGGTTTCCTGAACAACGCAAGTGATGTGAAACAGTTAGTGGTCGGCGTGTCGGATGGTAAGCCTGTATTCTTGCGTGATATTGCCGATGTGAAAGACGGTGCAGACCAGCCCAGTAGCTATGTATGGATGGGGGCGGGACCAGCGGCTGCTGATAAAGATATCAAAGCTAAAGGTGAATTCACCGCAGTGACCATTGCGATTAGCAAGAAGCCGGGATCGAATGCAGTTGATGTGACAGACCAATTGCTTAAGCGTGTAGAGGAACTCAAGGGCAGTGTGATTCCGGCTGATGTGCAAGTTAGTACTACACGCAATTACGGTGAGACCGCCAATGACAAGGCGATGAAGTTGATAAAGAAGTTGTTATTTGCTACAGCTGCAGTTGTGTTGTTGGTGTGGTTGACCATGGGCAAGCGAGAGGCGTTGGTGGTTGGCGTCGCGGTGATGTTGACCTTGGCGGCAACACTGTTCGCATCATGGGCGTGGGGCTTCACGCTCAATCGAGTATCGTTGTTCGCACTGATCTTTTCGATTGGGATATTGGTTGATGATGCCATCGTGGTCGTGGAAAATATCCATAGGCGACGTGCGCTCTCAACGCATCAGTCACTCTCCGAAATTATCCCAGAAGCTGTGGATGAAGTTGGTAGCCCTACCATATTGGCGACCTTTACTGTCATCGCCGCACTGCTGCCCATGGCATTTGTGAGCGGATTGATGGGCCCTTACATGAGTCCTATACCGATCAATGCAAGCATGGGTATGCTGATATCGTTGGCGGTTGCTTTCGTCATCACGCCTTGGTTGGTGCTGCGTTTTGCGGGGCCGCATCATGAAGAGATCAAGGACGAGCGCGATACCGTGTTGAGTCGCTTCTTCCGTAAACGTTTGAGTCCATTTTTGAATGGGGAATATGGCAAGCCAGCACGTCGTAAGCTATGGTTGGCTATATTTGGGGGATTATTGTTAGCTGTATCACTGGGTGTAGTGAAGCTGGTGATCCTGAAGATGTTGCCCTTCGATAATAAATCCGAATTTCAAATCGTAGTGGATATGCCTACAGGCACAGCGCTGGAGCAAACCAGCGCCGTACTGCATGACATCGGAGCCTACATTGCGACCGTACCCGAAGTGACCGATTACGAAGCTTATGCGGGTACAGCATCGCCGATTAATTTCAATGGTCTAGTACGCCAATACTATTTGCGTAGTGAGGCCAATCAGGGTGATTTGCAAGTCAATTTGCGTGACAAGCATCACCGTAGCCGCAGTAGCCACGAGATTGCGACATCAGTGTTGGAGCCTATGCAAAAGATCGCTAAGCAATGGGGTGCCAAGATCAAGATCGTTGAAGTGCCGCCTGGACCACCCGTCATGTCACCTATCGTTGCTGAGATATATGGCCCAGATTATGAGGGGCAGCGCAAAGTTGCGGGCATGGTACGTGAGCAGTTTGGTCAGACGAAAGACATCGTTGGGATAGACGATAGCGTCAGTGAAATCGCACCCAAATTGATGTTGCGCGTATTACAAAGCAAAGCGGCGATGCTTGGTGTTGCACCACGCGACATTGTGGATGCGATTAGTGTGGCGCTGAGCGGACAGAACGTAACCTCATTGCATGACACCAACGCAAAGTATGCGCCACCCTTGCATATCGGCTTGCCGGCAGAGCGCCGCAGCAATATCGACGAGGTTCTTAAGCTCAAGGTACATGCACATGACGGTGTGCTCGTTCCATTGTCAGAAGTGGTGCAAGTGGTAAAGGTGGAGCGTGATCTGCCTATTTTCCACAAGGATCTTTTGCCTGTGGTCTATGTGTTCGGTGATATGGCGGGGAAATTGGATAGTCCGCTATACGGTATGTTCGGTATCAACAGCAAAGTCAGTGGTATGGCTTTGGAACAAGGCGGCAACTTGGAAAGTTATTACTTTAATCAGCCTAGTGATCAATACGCCAGTTATGCCTTGAAGTGGGATGGTGAATGGCAAGTGACATTCGAGACATTCCGCGATATGGGCATCGCCTATGGTGTAGGGCTGATCCTGATCTATCTGTTGGTAGTGGCGCAGTTCAAGTCATATGTAGTGCCGCTCATCATCATGGCGCCTATCCCGTTGACCATCATTGGTGTGATGCCGGGTCATGCATTGTTTGGCTCGCAGTTCACCGCAACTTCAATGATAGGCATGATTGCGCTGGCGGGTATTATCGTGCGCAACTCCATACTCTTGGTTGATTTCGTTAACTTGCAGGTGCGTGATGGTGTCGATCTTCAACATGCAGTGATTGCGGCAGCCAGCGCGCGAGCCAAACCCATCATTTTGACGGGGCTGGCAGCGATGCTGGGCGCGTTATTCATTCTCGATGACCCTATTTTCAATGGCTTAGCATTGGCATTGATCTTTGGCATCTTGGTTTCGACAGTATTGACCTTGATTGTTATCCCAGTTTTGTATTACGCAACCCTGTATAAAAAAATCCAGTAAAATGCTGGACTAAATTTTTAGGAGCTTTAAACATGAACGCAGAACGCATCATACGTATCGTCGCAGGCAGCTTCGTGCTGTTATCTTTGGCGCTGGGCGCACCAGGCAGCCCAGTATTCCAAAATACTAACTGGTTGTGGTTCACTACCTTTGTTGGTGTGAATCTGTTTCAAAGTGGTTTCACGACATTCTGCCCGCTGAATAACATCCTCGCCAAGTTTGGTATCAAGAGCGGTTCTTGCTAACGAGCATTAAGCAGTCCGTACATATGACCCACATCAGTCTGGCTTTGGTCGGACTGATGTGGGTTGTGCCATTTTTGCTGACGACACATGAATACCCATTGACGACATTCGATCAGGAGTGGTGGGTGGCATTGATAGGCGTTTTCGCGCTGTCCGCACTCGTGAGCAAGTCCTTTTGGGAAGGGCCTACTATTCCGCGTATCAGCATATTGCCAGTTGGACTTGTCCTTATAGCCCTGATGCAAGTATCGCTAGGGATGATTCCATTTCTTGAGCAGGGCTTGTTGTATATAGAATATCTATTATTTGCGGCATTGTTAATAGTATTGGGTGGCTGGTTACGTCGTGCAATCGGATTGGAAAATATCGCACTGGTATTGGCGGTATTTTTGTTGATAGGTGCTGAGCTGAGTGCATTTATAGGCGTGCTGCAACATTTTGGGTGGCATACCGTATTCGACAGCGTGGTCGTCCGCAAAGTATCATTTAGTCTGTATGGGAATGTGGCTCAACCTAACCATTATGCGAACTACATCACATTGGGTTTAATCTCCGTAGGCCTGCTCTATCAGCGTAATTTGATCAAATTGCCTTATTTGGCGTTGATACTCACCCCCCTCCTGTTCGTGCTGACTTTGAGCGGATCCCGAAGCTCATTGCTCTATCTGTTAGGCGTCAGCTTGCTTGCATTCTGGTTAGTTATCAAGAATCGGCAGATGAAAAAAATCGCTTATTTCATGCTTGCAGTTCTCATCGGGTCTGCTTTGATGCATTTGTTGGTGTTATTGCCGTTTCTTGCAGGGAGCGGGGATGAAACGAATGCGTGGAGTCGGCTGATTAACTCAGATACGAGTGGCAGTATTCGTATATATCTATGGCATGAGGCTATTCTGATGTTCATGCAGCAGCCATTCTTGGGAGTCGGTTTCGGGCAATTCGCATGGAATCATAGCGAATGGTTGCCTATATTAAAGCCAAATAGTATTTCTGGCTTATACAACAATGCGCATAACGTTGTTCTGCAGTTGGCGGCGGAGACAGGCCTGCTTGGATTGTTGGTTTTGTTGGGGGGCGCGGGGGCATGGGCCTGGGGTTTGCGCCGAGTATCTGTATTCGGTAGTGCGCATTGGTGGGGATATTCCATTATTTTAGTACTGTGTATACATGGTTCATTGGAGTATCCACTGTGGTACCTATACTTCATCTCGATCTTGGCACTATTGTTGGGAATATTTGATGAAACTGCATATCGTTTGGAGTTGCGTAATCTAGGTAGGGTATCAATTGCTTTGATTCTATCGATGGCACTAATTTCGATAGTGCAGATGCAGATCACCTATAGGGAGCTGAAAGCAGCTTTATCCATACAGTCCATATCAGGGGTGAGCCAGGAAAACTCTATGCGCACTTATCAGTCTTTGTATTTATTAAGGAATGGAGCATTACTTTCACCATATGCGAATCTATATCTGGCTTCATACATAGATGTTAGTCCGCAGAATTTGGAACAAAAAGTCGCATTAAACTATAAGGTGGTACGCTTTATTCCAACCTCGGATGCAATGTACCGACAGTCATTTTTGTTGGCGCAAGGTGGTAAGTTGGGGGAGGCGGAAAAAGTGATGGAACAGGCAATCTGGTCTTATCCTGGCAATGGGAGTGCGCATCAGATATTACTTGAATTGAATCGGAAAGACCCCGCGCATTTTTCGGCTCTGCTAGAATTCGCCACCCAAAAAGAACAGGAGCATGCTCGTGCAGTTCGTATTAGATAATATTTTCCCGATTGGCATTGGCTTATTCAGCGGTGTGATGTTGCTGTGGTCTATGTTTGGCAATCGTATTCGTGGCATCAAAGCGGTGGATGCGCAAGCAGCACTGCAACTAATTAATCACAAGAATGCTTTTGTACTAGATGTGCGTGAACCGGAAGAATACAAATCTGGCCATGTATTGAATGCCAAGCTGATCCCTCTGGGTAAGCTCAAGGAGCGTATGGGTGAGTTAGAGAGCCATCGCGACCAAGCTATAGTTGTGGTTTGCCGTAGTGGTAATCGCTCTGGAAACGCTTGTGTGCTGCTCGGCAAGGCAGGATTTGCTCAGGCATATAATTTGTCAGGTGGCGTGATGGCTTGGCAAAGCAGCAAGCTGCCGTTGGAAAAATAAGATGGCCAAGGTATTGATGTACACCACAGCAGTATGTCCATACTGCATTAGAGCGGAACAGCTTTTGCAGCGCAAAGGTGTGGATGATATAGAGAAGATAAGGGTCGATTTGCAGCCGGAATTGCGCTTGGAGATGATGGAAAAGACTGGTCGCCGCACTGTCCCTCAAATCTATATCGATACATTTCATGTTGGTGGATACGATGACCTTGCCGCCTTGGACAGAGCAGGTAAATTAGAACCTCTATTAGCTAAATAAGGAAGAACGATGAGTGAAGCAACCCCAGCACAAGCCATTTTCAGTATGGATAAAATTTATGTGAAGGATATCTCTTTGGAGATACCTCATGCACCTCAGATATTCCTAGAGCGGGAAAGCCCACAGATTGATGTGCAACTGCATAGCCAAGCTGCTGTCATTGAAGAAGGCGTTTACGAAGTTACTGTTACGACGACTGTGACTTCCAAGCTGGGCGAGAAGGTAATGTTCCTGATAGAGGCCAAGCAAGCGGGCATATTCCAAGTTCGCAATGTCCCTAATGAAGAGCTGGAGCCGATATTGGCCGTAATGTGCCCTAATATTTTGTTCCCCTATTTGCGTGAAGTGGTCTCGGACGTCTCGGTACGCGGTGGTTTTGCACCTGTCATGCTCAACCCTATCAACTTTGAAGCCCTGTATCAACAGCAAAAGCAACAAGCGCAAGTACCCGAAACGACACATTAATGAGGCATAGTCTCCGCTTACTTGTAGCAACACTCCTTATAGGCTTGCTGCCTGTGGGAGCTGTGGGTGCAGTGGAGTATATGTCAGTGTCGGCGCCCCATGCGATCTTGTATGACGCTCCGTCTCAGCACGCCAAAAAAATGTTTATCGTGAATCGCTACATGCCATTCGAGACTGTGGTGAGTTTGGATGCTTGGGTCAAAGTCAGGGACAGATCGGGTGCTTTGTATTGGGTTGAAAAATCGGAACTCACCTTCAAGCGATACGTGTTCGCCGTTTTGCCAGTCGTCGATGTGCGCAAAGCCCCAGAATTCTCCTCACCCAGCATGCTGCAAGTTAGACAGCAAGTGGCCTTGGAGTTGCTCGAAGATACGGGTACGGGTTGGTTGAAGGTGCGCCATCAAGATGGCGAGTTGGGATACGTAAAGCGTAGTGAAGTTTGGGGGGGCTAAGGTGAACATAGTTGTCATGGGCGCTGGCGCTTGGGGCACGGCTCTCGCAATCAATCTTTCTGCTCAACATAAGGTCACATTGTGGGCTCGGAATGCAGAGCTGATAGCGGAGATGCAAAAGAAGCACAGCAATCTCCGTTACCTTCCAGATGTTGCCATTCCTAGCAAAATCACACTGACTGCGAATCTTGTGTCGGCGTTGGTCGAAGCAGAGCTGGTGATTGTGGCAGTCCCGATGTCAGGTTTGCGTGACGCATTGCAAAAAATAGCGACTATGGGGCGCCCTGTAGGCGTTGCATGGTTGTGCAAAGGTTTTGAAGCGGGGAGTGGGTTACTGCCTCATCAGGTTGTGGCTGAAGTGCTGTCACCTAGTATTAAGTGCGGTGTGCTGTCAGGTCCAAGTTTTGCGCAAGAAGTAGCTCGGGGCTTACCAACTGCGCTGACATTTGCTGCCACAGATGAAGAATTTGCTCGTACGACTGCACAAGCTTTGCATAACTCGCGCTTGCGGGTTTATGCGAGTTCTGATGTGGTGGGCGTCGAAGTCGGTGGCGCAATTAAGAACGTGCTGGCGATCGCTGCGGGTATCAGTGATGGCATGGGTTTAGGCTATAACGCTAGAGCTGCATTGATCACTCGTGGTTTGGTGGAGGTTGCTAGGTTGGGGGTCAAACTTGGCGGACAGGCTGAAACGTTGAATGGATTGTCTGGTGCGGGTGATTTGATACTCACTTGTACTGGCGATCTGTCACGTAACCGTCAAGTCGGCTTGCTCTTGGCTCAACAGCACACCTTACCCGAGATACTTAAGCGCTTGGGTCATGTCGCAGAAGGTGTGTATACCGTGCGCGAAGTACACCAGCTGTCACAGCGCTTGGGTGTAACCATGCCTATATGCGATGCTGTTTACCGTATCGTCTATGAACAAGAGCCTGTGGATGTTGTACTTGCCGACCTGTTGAGTCGCACGCCCAATTCGGAATTCTAGCTTCATCTCAAACTCGGGCGGCGGCGATCAGTATACCTGCTACTACCCCTACCTTTTATAGACTACTACCTTGGAAGCCACACTGTCTCCATGCTTCGTAAACGCTGACCGCGACCGTATTCGAAAGATTAAGGCTGCGATTGTTGGGCAGCATAGGTAGGCGTACGCGTTGTACAGCGGGAAAATCTGCAAGAACCTCTGCAGGCAGGCCGCGACTTTCTGGGCCGTACAAAAAAGTATCACCAGCGTGGTAAGACAAGCCATGGAAGGCTTGAGAGCCTTTGGTGGTCAGTGCGAATACTCTGGCGGGATCGAAATCAGCTAAGCAGCTTGCCAGATCATCATGAACTTTGAGGGTGGCGAATTCATGGTAATCCAAGCCTGCTCGGACGAGTTGTTTATCCTCCAATGTGAAGCCCAGCGGCTGAATTAAGTGCAGTTTGCAGCCAGTATTGGCGCACAGTCGAATGATGTTCCCAGTGTTGGGTGGGATCTCTGGTTGAAAAAGTACGATATTGAACATGAAAAGTAGCTGAGTAAGTTCTTGTCAGGAAGGGTAAAAGCGATTAACTTTGTGGTCAATCAGCTGTAACTCAATTTATAACGAGGGGGAATTATGGGGGGTCCGGAGAAAGTCCGCTTAGGTGATTTACTGGTTGCTGCGAATCTCATCTCGCAACAACAACTAGATCAAGCCCTTACGCAACAGAAGAGTAGCGGGCGCCGATTGGGGCGGCTCTTGGTTGATAATGGCTTCATCAACGAGGAGCAGATATCAGAAGCGCTCGCCAAGCTCTTCAATATCCCCTATATCGACCTAAAACGTTTTAATCTAAACCCTGATCTGGTGAAGCGTCTTCCAGAAGAACAGGCGCGACGCTATCGTGCCATAGTCTTGGATGCTGTAGAGGATAGGTTGCGTGTCGGTATGGCTGACCCGACTGATGCAGCGGCGCTTGAAGATCTCACTCGCACACTGAAATGCGAAGTAGAGGTTGTGGTGGTCACTGAGGGGCAAGTGCTGGAAAGCATAGACAGGGGATACAGGCGCACAAACGAAATCAGTGGGCACATGTATCGTCATGGTGAAACCACAATGAAAACTCCCCGCTTTGGGGTGACCAGTGTAGTTGCTGGCGTGAATCCCGAGGCCTCCATTACCCAGCAGATACAGTCGTTGTTCTACACGGCTATGCAAGTGCGAGCTTCGGATATCCATATAGAGAAAACTGAAGACTTGATGCATTGCCGGTTACGGATTGACGGTAGTTTGCATGCACACATTGATCTTAGTTACCCGCTGACTGATGCTTTGGTGTTACGCCTAAAGTTGATGGCAGAGTTGGATATTGGCGAAAAATATTTGCCACAGTCTGGCAGTTTCAAGACGAATATCGACGATCAAGGTCTATTAGTGAGTCTGGTGTCCTGCCCCGTCAAGAAGGGCGAGTCCATCGTGATGCACCTGACTTACCAGAATAGGCAAAGAGCGACACTGGATAGTCTAGGTATGCCTGAGCATATGCTGACTAGGCTGCGTGAAATCATGGAGTATGGCAAAGGTATGGTGTTGTTTGTAGCGCCGCCAGACGCAGGTATCACAACAACGATGTATGCGGTTCTGACTGAAATCGATAAGGTCAGTAAGAAAATATTCAGTGTGGAAGATTTGGTCGAGCATCAGATCGCAGGTGTGAATCAGATTCAGGTGGATGAGGATGCGGGATTTGACTACGTGCGCGCATTGCAAGCCGCTGCTGTTCAGGATCCGGATGTGCTGATGCTAAGCAGCATCCATGATAAGCGGGTTGCAAGGTTGACGATCAAGACTGCGATGGAGCAGCGCGTAGTGCTTGCAAGTTTAAGTAGCAACGATGCAGCAAATGCCTTGTATCATTTTTCCGAGTTGGGCGTGCCAGCTTTCATGGTCGCATCTTCAGTTCAGGTTGTGATTGCGCAAAGATTGTTGAGACGTATCTGTCCACATTGCAGTGAACCATACGTGGCGAATGGACAGGAAAGTGCTTGGCTGAAATCCGAAATGATCTCCTCGGGGCAGATTGTTGCAGGTCTGCGTCGCGGACATGGTTGTGAAAAGTGTCAGAGCAGTGGATATCTTGGCCGCATCGCTGTATTCGAGATGTTGGAAATGAAGGCCACGCTGGTCGAGGCCGCTGCTCACGATGCACCTGGGCCATTTTTGAAAGAGGCAGCGCAGCAAATGCATGGTCACAAAATGCTAGATCAGGCCATCGAGTTGCTTAAGAAGGGGCAGACCACAGTCAATGAGGTCATGCATATGAGCATCCGTCATTGATGGCCGTTATTTTGTACTCTCCATACTTATTGGACTTGCGCCATCTCTAATCGTAGGCGCGATTGTAACTGCCCTCGATATTCACTAACTGGCGCTGATGGCGGAAAGTGTTGTCAGCACAGATAAAAACGATTAACTTCCTGCACTACTGTAAAAATACAACACGTAAACGAGGTTGAAATATGGCGCGTCCAGAGAAAGTACGCTTGGGAGATTTGCTGGTAGTTCAGAAGCTACTCACGCAAGAGCAGCTAATGTTTGCGCTAGATCAGCAGAAGCGTAGCGGTCGCCGCCTAGGGCGAGTATTGGTTGGCAATGGCTTTGTAACCGAGGATCAAATCTCAGAAGCCTTAGCTAAGCAGCTTAACATCCCTTATGTGAATCTCAAGTATTACAACATCAATGTAGAGCACGCACGCCTGTTGTCAGAAAACTTGGCACGGCGTTTCAGGGCCTTGGTACTGGAGCCGCGTGGCAAGCAGTTGCTGGTTGGAATGGCCGATCCCACAGACTTGTTCGCATTTGATGAAATCTCTCGGTATTTGAAGCGTGACATCGATATCGCGGTGGTGAATGAGGGCCAATTGCTGGAGAGCATAGACCGAGCTTATCGGCGTACCGAAGAGATCACGGGACTGGCGACGCAGTTGAGTGAAGACTTGGGAGACTCGTATATAGACTTTGGTGCGCTCAGTGATGGTGTGGGCTCTGAAGAAGTACCTGTCGTAAAGTTGCTGCAAACGATGTTCGATGATGCGACCCAGATACGCGCATCTGATATCCATATAGAACCGCAAGAAGGGCGGTTGGTGGTGCGTTTTCGTATCGATGGAGTTTTGCACTTGCAGATGGAGGCCGACAACAAGATCGGACCTGCACTGGTGTTAAGGCTCAAGCTGATGTCAGGTTTGGATATCTCTGAAAAGCGCATACCGCAAGATGGACGATTCCATGTGCGCGTCCGCGAGCAAGGGGTGGATGTTCGTATTGCGACCTGCCCTACCCAACACGGTGAGGCAGTAGTGATGCGTTTGTTGCGTCAGGATGGCGGCATGGTTTCATTGTCCGAATTGGGCATGCCTGCAGCGATGTTGAAGCGATTTCGCGAGATCATACGGCGCAGCAATGGCATGGTGTTGGTGACTGGGCCTACAGGCAGTGGTAAGACCACCACGTTATATGCAGCACTGGCCGAGATAAATTCGGTCGGACAAAAGATCATTACGGTAGAGGATCCTGTCGAATATCGTTTGCCGGGGATTAATCAGGTACAGGTCAATGAGAAGATAGATCTGACTTTCGCGCGCGTACTACGCTCGGCGCTGCGTCAAGATCCCGATATTATCTTGGTAGGCGAGATGCGTGATGCTGAGACTGCACAGATTGGTCTGCGCGCGGCAATGACGGGGCACTTAGTGCTTTCCACACTGCATACACGAGATGCGGCAGGTACTTTGTTCAGATTAGTCGATATGGGGACACCACGATTTATGGTCGCATCTTCTGTGCAGGCCATCATCGCGCAAAGGTTGTTACGACGGGTGTGTCAAAGTTGTAGTGTGCAACATGAGCCTACCCCTCAGGAAAGCGAATGGCTTAAGGCTGAGGGTGTGACCACAGATCGCATGGCTGGTTTGTTACATGGCAGAGGTTGCTCACATTGCAATAGCACGGGTTACCATGGTCGCATGGGCGTTTACGAGATGTTGGAAATGGGGCGTGAGATGGTGGAAGCAGCTGCTCACGATAGCTCTGGGCACTTCATGCAGGTCGCGGCCAAGCATATGCAAGGTCAGACCTTGGTCGCAAACGGTATAGAAATGGCATTGCAGGGGCGGACCACGGTAAGTGAAGTGATGCGTATCTCCAATCAGGTAGAGGATTAGGATGGCGATCTACAGTTACAAAGGGCGCAACCATCGAGGTGATCTGGTGTCAGGTTCGTTGGACGGAAGTGACAGTGGCGTGATCGCGGATCAACTGCTCAATACCGGCATCACGCCAGTAGAGATTGAGTTGTCGAGCAGTGGACGCAGCAGCGGGAATCGAACTGAATGGTTGCAAAAGGCACTTAGAGAAAAGCCTATCACCTCGCTGGATTTGATGTTGTTCAGCCGCCAGATGTACACGTTATTGAAAGCCGGTGTGCCTATATTGCGGGCGCTTTCAGGTTTGCAGGAATCAACTCCTAATCCAAAATTTGCAGCCTTGTTGCAGGATATACGAGAGAGTTTGGATAGTGGTCGTGAACTCAGCGCCGCATTCAGACGCCACCCAGCCGTGTTCTCCCCCTTTTATGTCAGCATGGTGCAAGTCGGTGAAATGACGGGCATGCTGGATGAGACTTTCATCCGGCTCTATGACTATCTGGATTTCGAACGTGACATGCGCGACCGCATACGCAGTGCGATGCGATATCCCAGTTTCGTTGTGATGGCGATGGCAATCGCCATAGTTGTCATTAATCTGTTCGTCATTCCTACGTTCGCTAAAGTTTATGCGGGCTTCCATGCCGAGCTACCCATGGTCACTAAGCTGCTGATTGGATTTTCCAATTTTATGGTGAATTATTGGCTGGTGATGATTGCGATTGTGGTCGCAATCGTGGTGGGCATTCGCTATTACATACGTACGGTGAATGGTCGCTTCAAGTGGGATAAATACAAGCTACAACTGCCAGTAGTGGGTAGCATCATCATGAAGGCGACCCTAGCGCGCTTCTCGCGCAGTATGGCGCTGTCGTTCAAGAGCGGTATGCCTATTTTGCAAGGTATGAATGTGGTTGGGATGGTTGTAGATAATGAATTCATGCGCAGCCGTATCGAGCAGATGCGTGATGGTATAGAACGTGGTGAAAGTATCTTGCGGACTGCGGTCGCATCTCAGGTATTCAATTCGGTGGTGTTACAAATGATCTCGGTAGGCGAAGAGACCGGCGACATGGATGGACTTATGTTCGAAGTGGCCGATATGTATGAGCGTGAAGTGAAGTACGAAGTTGAGGGGCTGAGCGCAAAGATAGAGCCTATTCTCATTGTTGCATTAGGCTGTCTGGTCTTGGTGTTGGCTTTGGGGGTATTCCTGCCGATGTGGGATCTGGGCAAGGCGGCGATGCATTCATGAGTTGCGCTCGATACATACGCAGTTACAAGCAATTACAAGGATTCACCTTGTTTGAATTGATACTGGTCATAGCCATCGTGTCAGTTTTGGTCGGCGTATTCCTTGAGCGATTTGTGAGTTATCAGGAGCTCGCCGAAAAGACTGCAATGGAGCAAGTGGTTGGCACAGTGCAAAGTGCATTGGTATTGCAATTTGCGCAGATTCAAACGAGAGGGCAGGCATCTGATGTGGCGGCGATGGTAATCGATAACCCTATGCGCTATTTGCAAAAGAAGCCACGTAACTATGCAGGCGAGTTTTATGGTGCGACTCCTAGTAGTGCAGAATCAGGCAACTGGATATTTGATTTGAAGTCTAGGGAAATGATTTATCTGGTCCAGCATAAGGAACATTTTCAATCTGGCAAGGACGGCAATGACTGGATACGATTTCGCGTGACACTGCAGTATGAGGAGCCTTTGTCCGGTAATCAGCGAGATACAGAAAATGAGTTGGTAGGAATAGTGTTCGAACCCGTTCAGGGCTATCACTGGAAGTCTTAGGTGAAGGTCTTCATGTTTTTTCTGTGGTCCCAGTTTAAATGTATTGAATTTAAACTGGAAAATATCCATTAGTCGTGCTAGTGTGACCACTGATTAGGAATTTTTGTCTAAAACTTGTGGATATTGAGCTTGGCAACTACAGTCACTCACATTCAAATAGGCTTGATTTTCAAGAAGGCCATCAGAATTTACTAGGTATGTGGGCTATGCCCAAATAATTAAAGGAGAGAAACATGAAAAAGCAAGCTGGCTTTACATTGATTGAATTGGTTATGGTGATCGTGATCTTGGGTATTTTGGCAGCAACTGCCTTGCCTAAGTTCGTTAACTTGTCTGCTGATGCTAGAGATGCTGCACTGGCGGGTGTGGCGGGTGCTATTTCTAGCTCCAATACAATCAATGTTGGCGTTAAGGCATTGCATCCGGCAAGTGGTGTGGTAGTGACTGACTGCTCGAATGGTGGATTGTTGTTGGAAGGTAGCGTTCTACCAGGTGCACCAGATTATACGATTACTGCAGCAGCTATAGCCTCTGGCGTTACGGCAACTTGCACCTTGACACCGGTTACACCGGGTAATAAAGCAAACACTACATTTACTTTGACCAATGCGGGTTAACTTTAGCTAGATTGAGGTGTGCAGCTAGTCTAAGTCTAGGAGCGCAAAGGGAGATTCGTCTCCCTTTGTCGTTTATAGGTCTTTGAGTTACTAGGGTGGTTTGAAATGAAGCATAGTGCTGGATTTACCTTGGTCGAGTTGGTAATGACGATGATCATCATCGGCATCCTCGCGGCCGTTGCCGTGCCCCGTTTCTTCGATAACACGATCTTCCAATCACGTGGATTCTCCGATCAAGTCAAGGCGAGTGTGCGTTATGCGCAGAAGGTTGCGATCGCCCAACATCGCTTTGTGTGTGTGAGCTTCTCGGCTACGGGGTTAAGTTTGAGTCTGGGTGTGGCACCTGCCTGTGGAACGCCTGTTTCAATGCCTGATGGCAACGCAAGTTTGAATGCCCCGTCTGGGGTGGGATTTGTTTCCACCCCGGCAAATTTTAATTTCGATGTATTGGGTCGTCCTTCTTTTGCTACTGCGCAGGGTATATCCATCACAGGGGCAAATGTGGCTATCACTATAGAAGCGGAGACGGGTTATGTGCATTGAGACGCCTCTTACGCTAAATAGGCAGTGCAGATCGAGCCACATGCTCGGTGCAAGCTTGATCGAGTTAATCATGTTCATCGTGATCGTAGGAGTAGCACTCGCTGGGATAACCTTGGTTTTAAACACCACCAACAAAAACAGCGCAGATCCCTTGTTGCGTAAGCAGGCAATGGCTGCGGCGTCTTCTTTGCTTGAAGAGGTCGAGTTGCAGGACTTTATCTCGGCTTCTGGCGTGACGACTGCGGTGACGACAGCCAATCGCGCCACGACATATCACATCGTCAGCGACTATAACGGTTACGCCACCGCAGATATCTATCCTTTAGGTGGGCTGACACCTGCGGCAGGATTGCAGAGCTACAACGTCAGTGTGGCAATCATACCGACAGCCTTGGGGAGCATCGCTGCAGCCAGTGCAGTGATGATCAATGTCACGGTGTCAACGCCTAGCGGAGAGGCGATTACTGCCTCGGGATATAGGGCTGCCTACTGATGAGCTACTCTACGAGAACACTTGCAAACGTATCTGTGCACTCTAAGCAGGTGGGGTTCTCACTGGTCGAGTTGATCATGGTGATTGTGATCACCGGTATCTTGGGCGGCATCGTCGCAGTTTTTCTCAAAGCACCCATACAGCAATATACGGATGTTGCTCGGCGTGCAGAGCTGACTGATATTGCTGATGCGGCTTTGTATCGCTTAGCCAGTGACATCAGTACTGCCGTGCCGAATAGTCTACGCACCTTGGGCTGCAGCCCCAATTGTGTGGAATTTTTGCCCACTAAGAACGGTGGCCGTTACCGTGTGGATGCATTGGGTGGCATGGGTGGATGTGGTTTGGCTGGGGATGATTTGAACTTCACGGCTGCTGACAGTTGTTTTGAGATCATCGGACCTCCCATCACTTTCGCGGCAGGTGATCAAATTGCCTTGGGTAGTGTGCAGTCCGATGGTAATCCACCCTACGACACAGGTGCAGCTTCCGGTGTGTTGCGTGCCTATACAGGCGCGGTGGGCGCACAAACAGTCGTGCAAATCACGGCGACTCAGTTCCCATTCTTCGCCAGTTTGCCGTCACGCCGATTTGATGTGGTCGATGGCGCGCAGCAGGCTGTAACTTATGCTTGTGAGGGTGTAGGTACAGATACCAGCGGTTCCGGTACGGGGCAACTCAAGCGTTACTGGAAATATGGTTTTGTCGCAAATGCACAACCCGTTCCGCCCATAGCGCTGGCGGGGGTGCAGAGCGCAATACTCGCAGACAAGGTCAGTGCGTGCAGTATCAGTTATGGCTCAAGCAATCAGCGACTGGGTTTGTTGGCAGTGCATCTGGCGTTGAGTATAGGTGGTGAGAGCGTCAGCCTCTACCATGAGATACATGTGAGCAACATACCATGAGGAAAACGATGCAAGGCGGATTCAGCTTGATCTCAGCCATATTTTTGTTGGTGGTGATCGCTGCCTTGGGCACTTTTGCTGTGACGCTTTCTACATCACAAAATCAGTCCCAAACGATGGACATCGTCGGGGCAAGGGCTTATCAGGCAGCATTGGCGGGAATAGAGTGGGCTGCATTCAATGTTGCTCAAACGCCCGCCAGTGCGCCTGCGGCGTGGACGGGATGTGCTACAGGTGCGAGCGTGACGGTGGGAGGGAATCTCGCCGCTTTTTCTCCTGTGACGGTCAATTGCAACGCCACCTTAAGTAATGAGGCTGGCGTGGGTATCTGGGTGTATGACGTAACTGCTGTCGCTGCTACAACAGGAATTGCGCCTGGCAGCGCCAACTATGTGGAGCAAGTGGCAACGGCCAAAATGGCAAGATGAAGTAAGATTGTGATCATAGTCCGCTCTTGAAGTATGGGTAATTAAGTTCGTAGGATAAAATGCGCAGCATTGACCAAAAACTAATCTAGCGTTTGTAGTGCAAGGGGAAAGATATGAAGAACATCGTCAAACTCATTTTGTTGTTGTCGTCATTGATGTTCGCAGCAGATGCGATGGCGGTGACCTGTACCAGCATTAAAAATAATAAGGACTGGAATAGTAGGAGTGCTTGGATGGGGTGCAATAATGGTCAGCCGCCAGTGGGCAGCTCGGTCATCATCTCCAGCGGTAACACGATCAAGGTGGATGCCAATACACTGAACGTCGCAAACATCACCATCAATTCAGGCGGGACATTGCAAGGCCAAGGCGGCAATACGATCTTCTTCTCTGGTAATTTCATCAACAATGGTACGTTCACCGCAAGCAGTGGCACGGTTTCACTGACTGGTACGAATCAAACCATCGGTGGCACTAGTCCTACGACATTCTTTAACTTAACCGTTGGTACGCAAACAGCACTCACGCTGACAGGCAACATCACAATAACTGGCACGACTAATTTGACTACGGCTAATATCGTATCAACTTGCCCGACGAGCTACACCATCACCAATGCTGCAGGCACGGTATTGCAAAATAGCTGCCCAACTGGCGGTGGCGGCGGTGTGTCTTCTGCGACTAGCGCGCCCGGCACATGCGCTTCTACCCGATGGACTGGCGGCAACTCACCTTGGAATTTGAATCCAACGGATGTCAGCGCATCTGATACCAAGTATGCAATAGCTCAACCCAATGGCACGAGTGATTTGCTGACCTGCTCACAATATGGCTTCAATATCCCAGCGAACGCGACCATCTTGGGTGTGACAGTGAATGTGCAGCGCAAATCATCTAGCAATAGTAGAACAACGGATGGCGCGATGCGTTTGGTTAAGGCTGGTGTTGTCGGCACGATAGATCGCTCGACTGCTACTGTATACACCACAGTCGATGTAACAGAGGCTCACGGTTCGGCTACCGATATGTGGGGTGTAGCACTGACACCAGCGGATATCAATGCAGTAAATTTTGGTGCTGCATTTGCTGTCAAGACAACCAAAACCAGAACAGTATCGGTCAATTACATGCCGATCACTGTGACCTACAGCGTTCCATCAAACGTTCCTCACCATATTCAAATTGAGCATGATGGCGCTGGTCTGACCTGCGCGGCAGAGCAAATCACGATTCGCGCTTGTGCAGACGCAGCCTGTAGCGCAAATCTTACTGGTGCAGCAGTATCGGGCAGGTTGGCGTGGGGCGGCAACAACATTCCGTTCAACATTCAAGGTGGCGGTACTGGACAGGTTGTCGTGAGCTTGCCCGTCACAACCGCTCAAACAGTGACGCTCAGTGCTAATAGCATTACTCCAACACCAACGACGACAACTACCTGCAAAAATACTGCTGGCGGCACTTCTTGCAGTCTGACCTTTACTCAATCCAGTCTGTGCATGGATGCGGCTGAGCGTGGCGGAGTAGTTGGTTCTGGACTTTTCACTAAACTGGCTGGTGTGCCTTTTTCATTGGACGTACTGACCTCTTCAGGCACTAATTACACAAACGCTAATGTCACTGTTGAGCTTGTTGATGCCGCATCTGGAACGAGCTGCGCAAATCGAACTAGCCTAGCATCACAAGTAGTCAGTTTCCAGAACGTCAAGTTCAAGACTGTAAATTTCCAATATGCAGGCGCGGTGCGACAAGCAAAGGTTCGCATTACGGGAGCGGGGTCATCTAGCTGCTCCACGGATAAGTTTACGATTCGCCCAGCCACACTATCAGTAAGCTCTAATCAGAATGCAGATCCTACGGGTACGAGTGCCAGCGCTACGCCGATAATCGCTGCTGGTGCGAACTTCAACATGACTGCAACGGCCATTGCAGGGTATGACGGTACACCCACCGTTGATACCGCCAAATTGGTTGCGCATGCTGGCGCTGTATCAAATGGCCTGTTTGCAGGTACGTTCTCGCCAGCCAATGTAGCTACTGGCGTATCCAGTGGTAATGCTTTCTCCTATGATGAAGTTGGGTACTTCAAGTTTAATGCTGATGGTGTAGTAGATGCGACGTTTGCTGATGTGGATGCCCTTCAAGGTGATTGCACACCAAATACCTCTAACGTATTAGTGGGTGGCAAGTACGGTTGTCTAATTGGTAGTGCGGCGACACCGTTCTTCGGTCGTTTCGTGCCAGATCATTTTGATACGGTTGCGACGAATGAGTGCACTATCTTCACCTACTCAGGGCAGCCATTCTTAGTCGAGGTGCAGGCAAAAGATGCCTCCGGTTCAACAGTATTGCAGAACTACGAGTCCACATACGCTAAGACCGTTGCGCTTAGTGAGTCGATGAACCCAGCAAGTGTCGGTTCGATTGCGCCTACATTGGTTGGCAGCTTCACGGCGGGTATGGCTACTGCCAATCCTGCATACACCCTTACTTCTATCAAGACAGCCCCGATAACCATCAGGATGACTGCCGCAGAAATGGCAAGTGGTGATGGCGTCAGTTCGGCAATCTCTAAGAGTGTATTGCCAGCCGCATTTTTTGCTTCGGAAGGTAGTGTAGATATCCGCAGTGGCAGACTGTGGCTAGGCAATACTTATGGTTCAGAGTTGTTAGACTTGCCTGTGCCGATGTTCGCACAATATTGGGATGGCAGCACTTATGTGACCAACGTGGATGACGATGTTGCTGCAACCTGTACTGCTGTACCTACGCCTACGCTGGTTTTGCAGCCAGGTGGAACTGCAGTCACTGCGACCATGAATAACATGCTCATCGCAGGGGATGGTGGCTTGGTGTTAACACGTCCCAACGTCCCCGGTTTCGTCAATGTGACCATTGCTGCGCCTATATGGTTACGCTATGACTGGAGCGGAACGGGTGTGTTGGCCGATCCGACAGCGCGTGCGACCTTTGGTGTTTACAAAGGTAAGGATGTCTATATCTATCGTGGTCGACGCGGACGATAGGAATAAATTCATATAAATCAATTGACAACAAATGATTGCTAAAGTAAGTTCCAGAGCATGATACAGATGCCATCCATTTCCAGACTGTTGGGCGCAAAAGCTCAGGGCGATGGATGGTTTGCGTGCGATTTTGTCTCTAACGGAGCATATACAGCGCAAGTCGATTTTTTGGGCGCTAGACCTAAAGTGATGCGTTGTGCATTCCATCTTGCAGATGCGATGAGCGGTGAAGTGTTGGAGCGTTTGTCGCGCGATGCTGATTTTCCTAAGAAGAAAGTTACAACACTCCTGAGCTTCGGTGAATATCAGATGCTGATGGTGGAAGCGCCGGTGGTGCCTGCCGATGAACTCAAGACGGCAATACGATGGAAGATTAAAGATGCACTGAGTTTCCATGTGGAAGATGCCACGATAGACGTCTTGCAGATTCCCAAACAGGGTGCGGAAAGGATGACGTATCTTTTTGCCATCGCAGCCGAGAATAGCGTCATACAGCAGAAGATTGCGATGTTTGAGCGTGCCAAGCTCGATTTAAATGTTATCGATATACGTGAAACCGCGCAGCGCAATATCGCCACACTCTATGAGCAAAATGAGCGTGCAGTCGTTTTGCTGGTATTCGATGAAAAGGGCGGCTTAATGACCTTCTCATCAGGTGGAGAGCTGTATATGTCTCGCCGCATAGAGATCGGGGCCGATCAATTGCGCGAAGTCGACGAAGAGTTATTGTCACAGGCCATGAACCGTATCGAACTGGAGTTGCAGCGATCGCTGGATTATTTTGATCGCCAATATAACCATATACCCATTAGTCGGCTCTTAGTGAGTGCGCCATCAGTTTCGGGGCTCATCAGTTTCTTGAGCAGCACGATGGATATTAAGGTCGAACAACTTGATCTGTCGCAAGTCATGGATACAAGTGCGGTCGCGGAGTTAAGCAATCAGGACTTTCTGATGAATGCGATACCAGTGATAGGCGCCGCATTGAGACAGGAAAGACGTGCGCTATGAGCCAGCAAGTCAATCTATTCAACCCCATTTTCATGAAGCAAAGAAAATATTTTTCTTTGCTTACCATGTTGCAATCCTTAGCGTTGATTGTCTTAGGTTCCTTCTTGTTCTATGGTTATGCACGCTATCAAGTGAGCACCTTAGAGCAACAAGCGATCAAAAATAATGAGCGTTATATGGCTGACAGGGTGCGTGTAGAGAAATTTCGCAGTGAATTTTCTCCAGAGCAAACTAACCGTGCATTGCAGGACGAGATTCAACTGTTGGAAAAAAAATTTACTGAGCAGAGCGTTTTGGTCAGCACATTACAGACCGGTGTAATTGGCAACACCATGGGCTACTCCCAATATATGAAGGCATTCTCTCGGCAGGTCGTGCCCGGCTTGTGGTTAACAGGCTTCGAGCTGACGGGTGATGGTGCACAGATCAATCTGCAAGGCGCGGTCGTTGACGGGAAGCTGTTGCCTAACTTCATCAGTCGATTGAGTCATGAGAAGAGTATGCAGGGTAAGACCTTTGCGACCTTGGAAATGGAGCAAGTCAAGAGTCTAGCGAGCAAAGATGGCAAGATAGCGCCTATGCCCCGCTATGTGTCGTTCAGTTTACAGTCCAGCAAAGCCAGCGAGGCGACAAAATGAAGTCCTACTGGAAACTGATCAGCAGCAAAGTAGATGACCTATCGATACGTGAGCGCATGATGATGTTCGTAGCGGCGGGTTTCGTTGTGATCTCGGTCATCAATGCGTTGTTACTCGATCCATTGACCTTGCGTCAAAAATCCTTGTCCTTGCAAATCGAGCAACAACAAGAAAAAAATAAAGAGTTACAGGCCGAATTGCAAGCTTTGCTGGTTGCTAAGCAAAGTGATGCGACCTCACCGCTTAGATTACGTATTGCTGAACTGAAAGTTTTGCTGGGAAATCAGGAGGACTATCTCAAAGGTCGTCGCGACCGCTTGGTAGAGCCTGAGAAAATGGCTCATCTATTGGAACAGGTGCTGAGTAAGAATTCACATCTGCAGCTAGTTTCGTTAAAGACTTTACCTGTGAGTCTGTTGATTGATAAGCCCAGTGCTCAGGAGGGTGTCCAAGAGAGTGCGGATGCTCAGGCCAAGCAGATATACAAGCATGGTGTGCAGATCAGTGTGCGCGGCACTTATTTAGATCTGTTGAATTACGTTTCTGCGTTGGAACGTATGCCTACCCAGATGTTTTGGGCGGAAGCAGATTTGGTCGTGGAGCAACATCCAGATTCAGTACTGACATTGGTACTTTATACCTTGAGTTTAGATAAGACATGGCTGACCGTATGATCAAATTCGCAGGTTTACTGCTGCTGTTAGTTGTGCAGCTAAATTCTGCAGAGATGTTGAATGACCCGACCCGCCCTGCGGCTACGTTGGAGGTAGGTGAAGCTGTCGGGAACGCCACGCAAGAAGAGGTCAGTCAGACTCAGGGTTTGCACCTCATCATCATCAAGAAGAATAGACGCGCAGCCATCATAGATGGCCAAACTGTGGAATTGGGAGGCAACGTTGGCGATGCGCGCTTGGTCGAAGTGCATGAGGATGGCGTGGTGCTACAAGGTGCAAGTGGTCGCAGGGAGATGAAGCTCTACCCTAGCGTGTCGATCAAGCGTACTGACAAGGTAGTAACATCGCGAGACGGGCCAGCGCCTGCAAGTGCACAGCCCGGAATCACGAATAAGGAGAAAAAATGAGACACTCGTTATGGCTGATCGCCATACTGACACTGCTTTCGGGCTGTGCGACACCCGCACAACGCAATGTTGCGGGTGAATCGATAGAAAGCACGATGAATCAGGCGGTAGAGCAAAGCGCCCAACCCAGTAAATCTGATGCAGTCAGTGCCGCGCTACTCCCCTCAATTTCCATGGATATGCCCAAAGTAGATAGCAAGTCTTTGGAAAGCCGTTTCGATCTGTCTGTCGTCAATACACCAGCCACTCAAGTTTTTATGGCCATCGTATCGGGTACACGCTACAGCATGTTGTTGCACCCAGATGTGAGTGGCAGCATCACGCTCAATTTGAAAGATGTCACAGTCTTTGAGGCGCTAGAAGCGGTGCGCGAACTCTATGGTTACAACTACAAGGTCGATGGGAGCCGCATCTATATTCAGTCAGCAGACTTACAGACTAGGATTTTTCAAGTTAATTACCTGACTGGATTGCGTGCGGGTACTTCATCCTTGCGCGTGACCTCAGGCTCGGTGTCGGATACGGCTACAGGCAGTAGCACGACGGGACAGTTGCCGACTTCTGTTAATCGTATCGAATTCGCCAAGAATAAATCCTCTGGGCAAGTCACTTCAGCCAGTATCAATAATGAAAGTGGCAAGGATGGCAGCAAGGTCATGACAGTGACCAGCACAGATTTTTGGGGGGAACTGGATACCGCGCTCCGCACCATCGTAGGTGAAGAGAAAGGTCGTAGCGTGGTCATCAGTCCGACTTCAGGTGTGATCGTGATACGTGCGATGCCGGATGAGCTTAATAGTGTGGCCGCCTATCTTAAAGCGGCGCAAATCTCTGTTGAGCGTCAGGTGATACTTGAAGCGAAGATCGTCGAGGTGCAGTTGAGCGATGGATATCAATCGGGTGTGAACTGGGGGGTGTTCAAGTCAGGTCAAAACAGTGGATTGAGTGCTGGACAACTGGCTGCCACAGCAAACGCAGGTGGTGTGCTTGCGCCAGGCGTGACAGGTGCGGCAGGTGGCAAGATCACACCTAATTTGCTAGGGGCGGGCGGAGCGTTCTCATCTATACCGGGTGCGGATATGGCCAATACTGCTGTTCCAGGACAAGTGCCGGGTTCCTTGTTTGGCCTAGCATTCCAGACCAGTAATTTTGCAGCCTTGCTGAATTTCTTGGAATCTCAGGGCAATGTGCATGTGCTATCCAGCCCTCGTATCGCAACTTTGAACAACCAGAAAGCTGTTCTTAAAGTAGGTACGGATGAGTTCTTCGTGACCGAGATTTCAGGTGGGACTCAGGGAACAGCTAACGTGGCGGGTACTGCACCCACGGTCAAGGTGCAGCCATTCTTCTCTGGTATCGCACTGGATGTGACACCACGTATCGATCAGAACGGCGAGATCATCTTGCATGTACATCCCTCTGTGAGCACTGTCACGACGGTCAATAAGTCACTGAATCTTGGTACAGCCAACGGTACATACAATCTGCCACTGGCTTCAAGTTCTATATCGGAAACCGATAGCATCGTGCGTTCGCGTGATGGCCAGATTGTTGCGATAGGCGGGTTGATGCGCCAAGCGACTTACGACGATAACTCTGGTTTACCCGGCCTGCCCAAAAGTGTGTTTGGTCAAACCAACCAACGTACTGAAAAACGTGAGTTGGTCATCTTGCTGAAGACAACTATCGTCGACAGTGACAAGGATTGGTCTGAAGATATCGCACGCAGTCGTGATCGGGTTCATGATCTCTACTCATCGCAGCACAAGCAGCAATAGTATGTATCTGAAGCATTTTGGCTTGCATGAACAGCCGTTCGGACTGACACCTGATACTAGTTTTTTTTACGCCTGCTCTAGCTATCAAGAGGCGCTTAATACGTTGTTGATCGCCGCACGGAACGGCGAGGGTTTCATCAAGATCACGGGCGAGGTGGGTAACGGCAAGACACTCCTGTGTCGAAAGTTCCTCGCGGCGCTGAATCCCGCACGCACACCTGTTACGCAAGGCACAG
Source organism: uncultured beta proteobacterium (assembly GCA_963740305.1). Classification (GTDB taxonomy): domain Bacteria; phylum Pseudomonadota; class Gammaproteobacteria; order Burkholderiales; family Gallionellaceae; genus Gallionella. The sequence goes on from CAVUDR010000001.1 coordinate 335,650, forward strand.
AGAATGCCGTAGCGAAATCAGATCAGCGCTTCATGATTGCCTATATCCCTAACCCCTATTTAGAGCCTCGTAGTTTGCTGATGGCGATGGCCGAACAGTTCGGTGTCAATGTCACCAACCTAAGCGATCAGCACCAGCTGCTTAAGGCACTCACCCTTAGCTTGTTGGAGTGCGCCCGCAAAGGACAACGCGCGATCGTTTGTTTGGATGAAGCACAAGCTATGCCTCTCCCGAGTTTAGAGGTGTTGAGGCTGTTGACGAATTTGGAGACTGAGAAACGTAAATTGCTGCAAGTAGTCTTATTCGGTCAACCCGAGTTAGATGAACACCTGCGCCAGCATGCGATACGTCAGTTGCGCCAACGCATCACTTTCCAGCATCAGTTGATGGGTTTGCAACAGGATGAGTTAGATCGCTATTTACGCCATCGCCTTAAAGTGGCTGGATATGCTGGCGAGACTCTGTTCAGCAAGGCGGCAGTGTCGAAATTACAACGCATCAGCAAGGGAACGCCACGAATCATAAACATACTTGCCCACAAGGCGATGATGTTGGCCTATGGCGAAGGGCGTCAGCAAGTGGCTTATAAGCACATAACACTCGCCGCCAAAGATACTCCCGAAGCCGGGCGAGACTGGTTGCTATGGGGAGCAGGAATTGCAATTGCTGTTTTGCTTGTTTCGCTCGCAGGGATGAGGTTGCTATGAGCTTGATCAATCAGATGGTGAATCAGATGGAGCAGCGCGGTGCGCAATTTGATACGGAAGACTATTTAGTCCGTTCGGTGCGAACCTCAAGAAGGTCATCTAAGTTGGGCTGGTGGCTGTTGGCGTTAGCATTGATTGCGGCGATATCAGGGTGGGCCTATGTTAGATATACAAGCAGGGCAGTAGTGCCTGTATCCCAATTAGTAGCATCGACAGGAATCAAGCGACAAAGCCAGCCAGAAGTGTCTGTAGCGATATCAGATGCTAGCAGTGCTGTGGTGATGGCACCGGTATTTCAGTTAAGTTTGGATCTGAGCGAGCCTATTTCGAAAGTGGTAACTGAGACTATCCAAACTGTCGTACCAGAAAAGCTGCCGCAACAAGCGGTAGTACCTGAGCGGCAAGCTAAGGTCGCTAAGGCTGGTAATTTGGCACCTCCCTCGCCGCCACTGGCAAGCGACGGAATACCTGAAAAAAAGATCAGCACACAGCAAAGGGCTGATGCAGAGTTCCGCAAGGGCATAGCCCATATGCAGCAGGGGCGTAGCTCTGAGGCTTTGCAGGAATACAAAACTGCACTCGAACTGGATGCAGCTCACGACAAAGCACGGCAAGCCTTGGTTCTGTTGTTAATAGAAAGTAAGCGCAACGCAGAAGCCGAACATGTCCTGTTAGAGGGGATTAAAACCAATCCTGAAAAGCTGGGCTTTGTGATGATGGCGGCTAGGCTGCAAGTGGAGCGGGGTGCGACCAATGAAGCTGTGCAGACTTTGGAGTCATCCCTCCATTACGCATCTACGCATGCTGAGTATCAGGCCTTCCTAGCTGCATTGATGCAACGACAACAGCGCCATCAAGAGGCGGTCACACGTTATCAGACAGCGCTAGCACTGAAACCAGACAATGGACTTTGGTGGATGGGAGAAGCGATCTCATTGCAGGCGCTGCAACAAAACAAGGATGCTAAGTTGGCCTATCAACATGCACTCGATTCAAAGAATCTCGGCCCTGATCTGGAGCAATACGTGCAGCAAAGACTCAAAGAGCTGTAACGATTGTCGGCTTAGTCTCATCCGTGCCGTATCGTTCTGGCTACTACCCATGTCTCTACCTTTTCTGCTCCCCGCTTAGTGACAGCCTTGGCGAGTGCGTTCAGGCTGGCTCCGCTGGTGAATACATCGTCCACCAATACCACTTTGCGACCTTTTAGTGAGACATCGCAGAGAAATGCATCGCGCATATTCTTAACTCGCGCTTTGTACGGCAGAGAGGATTGCGAGGCAGTATCACGTACACGCTTACATACATTCGGAAGTAACGCTATATCCAATCGTTTGGACAAACTTCGCGCCAGCAGCAATGCTTGGTTATAGCCGCGCTGCTTGAGCTTATTGGGATGCAAGGGCATAGGAATGATGCAATCGGGCAATTCGTCATTAGGGATTCGTAGCATTAGCTTAGCGGCGAAGGCGTCTGCCAAAGCAAGCTGCTCAGTATATTTGAGTTGCTGTATCAGTTTGTTGATGGGGAAGGTGTAAGCGTAAAGTGCTGTGGTGCGATCGAATCTAGGTGGATTACTTAGGCAGTGGCCGCAGATATCGCCACTAGGCAAAAGCAGCGCGCAATGCCTGCACGAAGGGCCACGCAAATATGGGAGCGAACGCTCGCAGTCCGCACACCACAAGCCTGCATCGCTCATGGTGCCGCATAAGATGCAAGGCTGCGCTGGGATGAGGTGCTTAAATAATAAGCTGACGTTCAATTTAATCGATACTAAAATTGACAAGGTCTCGTCCTTTCAAGGATGATGCCGCGTTGTTTCAATCATATCGGGTAGCCCACTTCATGAACACTCAAACTATAGAATTCATACGTCCTGTCAAACGCGACACTGCCCCTAAGCGCTGGCCAGTAGAAGACGTTGAAGCACTGTTCAATCTGCCCTTCGCGGATCTGATGTTCCGAGCCCAACAAGTGCATAGGGAGCACTTCGATGCGAATGCGGTGCAATTGTCTACTTTATTGTCGATTAAGACAGGCGGTTGTTCCGAGGATTGTGGCTATTGCCCGCAATCGGCCTTCCACGATACCGGCGTAGAGAATCGCAAGATGTTGGAAGTGGAAGAAGTGGTGCGTGCCGCTAAAGCTGCACAGGATCAAGGCGCGAACCGATTCTGTATGGGGGCAGCATGGCGTGAACCTAGTGAAGGAGACATGGAAGCCGTGGTCGAGATGGTCAAGGCGGTACGCGGACTCGGTATGGAGACTTGCGCGACGCTGGGGATGTTGAATGATGTGCAAACCGAGCAACTGCGTGACGCGGGTCTGGATTACTACAATCACAACATCGACACTGCGCCTGAATTCTATGGCGACATCATCAGTACCCGCGATTACCAAGATCGCTTGGATACGCTGGACCGTGTTCGTAAAGCAGGTATGCATGTATGCAGCGGTGGTATCGTCGGTATGGGCGAAAACCTCACGCAGCGTGCAGGACTGGTCGCGCAACTGGCAAACATGGAACCCTACCCTGAGAGTGTGCCGATCAACAATCTGGTCAAGGTAGAAGGTACGCCGCTCGCCGAACAGCCTGACCTTGATCCTTTGGATTTCGTGCGTACTATCGCGGTAGCACGCATCACCATGCCGACGGCGCGTGTGCGTCTTTCAGCAGGTCGTCAGCAGATGTCTGATGCCGTGCAGACCTTGTGTTTCCTCGCTGGTGCGAACTCTATCTTTTACGGTGAGCAACTACTTACCACAGGCAATCCTGAAGCAGAACGTGATCGTGCCTTGCTGGATAAGTTGGGCATGTATCCGTTTGCGGACAAGCATTAGTGGTCTTTGCAGCACTTCAAACTGAGCTGAATGAACGCGCAGCCGCAGGTTTGTTGCGCACTCGGCGGACTTTAGAAAGTCCGCAGTCACCCCACATCGTCGTCGACGGCAAGGCATATCTGGCTTTCTGTAGCAATGATTACCTAGGTCTGGCTAACGAGGATGGCATCGCGGATGCGCTACAACTAGGCATTGAGCAGTGGGGCGTGGGCGCGGGGGCGGCACATCTGGTGAGCGGACATTTTGCTGCGCACGAGCAATTGGAATGCAAGCTTGCGGAGTTCGTGCGCAAGCCAGCCACGCTGTTGTTCTCTACTGGCTATATGGCTAACTTGGGCGTAGTCCAAGCTTTAGTCGGACGTGGTGACACGGTATTCGCCGACAAACTCAATCATGCGTCATTGAACGATGCGATGCTGTTGTCGCGAGCTGAGGTGCAACGCTATCGGCATGACGACATGGCGCAGTTGGAATCACAGTTGCAGCGCGCCACCAGCGGTAGAAGACTCATCATCACCGATGCGGTGTTCAGCATGGATGGCGATATTGCAGCACTACCTGAACTGCTGGCACTTTGTGAAAGTTACGACGCATGGCTGCTGGTTGACGACGCACATGGTTTTGGTGTGCTCGGGGAGCAGGGGCGCGGTTCGCTTTCACATTTCAATCTTGACTCGCCACGGATCATCTATATGGCGACACTAGGTAAAGCGGCGGGTGTGTTCGGCGCATTTGTTGCCGCCGAGCAAGTGGTCATCGACAGCTTGGTGAATCATGCGCGCAGCTATGTCTATACCACCGCCGCGCCGCCGGCTTTATCGGTGGCACTCTCGGAAAGTTTGCGATTGATAAAGGTGGGCGATGACAGGCGTGCACATTTGCAAGTACTCATTGCGCAACTGCGTAGCGGTCTGTCCGATTTGCCGTGGTCGCTGATGCCTACTGCGACGGCGATACAGCCTTTGCTTGTAGGGGATAACAAAAAGTCATTGGCATTGAGCGAGGGATTGCGCGCAAGGGGAATCTGGGTTGCGGCGATACGCCCTCCCACCGTACCTGAAGGCACGGCACGCTTACGTATCACCTTGTCTGCTTCGCATACTGCGGTAGATGTGTCGACCCTGATTGGAGCGCTGCATGAGCTTGCACGTTGAGGTCTATGGGCAGGGCGAACCTTTGGTCATGCTGCACGGCTGGGGTATGCATGGCGGCATGTGGGGCGATGTTGTAGCCAAGCTCGCAGAAACAAATAGTGTGCATGTGGTCGACCTGCCGGGACATGGGTTTAATGCAGGGGGAGGGCAAAACGTCGAGCCGCAGTTACCCTGCTCTCTACTCCATTCCCCTTACTCTTTAGACTCAATCACGGAAGCGTTATGTGCAGAGTTTAGCCACCCCATCACGCTCTGCGGTTGGTCCTTAGGGGGGCAGATCGCACTGCATTGGGTGAGGCGTGAACCGCAAAAGATCCAACGCTTGATCCTAGTCTCAAGCACACCATATTTTGTACGCCAGGGCGATTGGGATTGTGCGATGGAAGCGGAGACATTGGCTGGATTCGCTGCTGCGCTTACTGAGAATTACGCGATGACACTGCGCCGCTTCTTGGCACTGCAAGTGCGAGGGAGCGAAGGTGAGCGTGAGTTACTGGCGAGTCTGCGTACGGCATTGTTCAGCCGCGGCGAACCTGATCTGGTAGCCCTGCAAGCGGCGTTGAATATTCTGCGTGACAGTGATCAGCGTAAGGAATTAGCCAGTATCGAGCAGGCCACATTAATCATCGCGGGTGAGCGTGATACCCTCACTCCATTAGCAGCCTCGGTGTATATGGCGAACAAGATGCCGAATGCACGTCTGGCCGAAATCAAGGGTGCTGCACACGCGCCATTTTTGTCGCATCCCGAGATATTTGCACAACACATAAAAGACTTCATGTATGGATGAATTTGAAATAGATAAGCGTGCTATGCGCAACGCATTCAGCAAAGCGGCGCACACTTACGATGATGCGGCAGTGCTGCAGCGTGAGGTATGTAGCCGTATGTTGGAGCGATTGGAATACATCAAGCTACAGCCTAAGCGCATCCTTGATGTGGGCAGTGGTACGGGCTGGGGAACTCGCCAACTTATAGCGAAATATCCAACTGCGCAGATGGTTTCGCTGGATATCGCCATTGGCATGTTGCAGGCCGCACGTGGACAGACAGGATGGTGGCAGAAAATATTCAGCAGCCAGAAAGCGGCGATGCTGTGTGCCGACGTCGAAGCACTGCCTATCGCATCCAATAGTTTGGAACTGGTCTGGTCTAATCTTGCGGTGCAGTGGTGTAACGATCTGCCCGCAACCATTGTCGATCTACACCGCGTGTTGAAGGTTGAGGGCTTGTTGATGTTCAGTACCTTCGGCCCAGATACGCTCAAAGAACTACGTCAGGCCTTTCATGGTGTGGATGCACATAACCATCTGAATCGCTTTGCTGACATGCACGACATAGGCGACATGTTGTCACATGGTGGTTTTGCCGAACCAGTCATGGATATGGAATATCTGACGTTGACCTACGAGGATGTGCGCTCGGTATTGCATGACTTGAAAGCCATAGGCGCGAACAATGCAACGGCAGGGCGTAGTCAGGGCTTGATGGGTAAGCAGGCTTGGAAGTCGCTGGTGGAGAATTACGAAACCCTGCGTAAGGACGGCAAGTTGCCCGCCACGTATGAAGTCATCTACGGACATGCTTGGAAACCCCAAGCAAAAAAACTCGCGGATGGGCGTGCCATCATCAAGACGGATTTCAAGCTGAGATGAGTTTCTTTGTTACGGGTACGGATACTTCAGTGGGTAAGACGCTGATCAGTTGCGCCCTACTACAGGCGATATCTGCGCAGGGCTTGACTACGGTGGGGATGAAGCCGGTCTCTGCTGGTGTCGATGCCGATGGTGTGAACGAGGACGTGAAGCTGCTGGCAGCAGCAAGTTCGGTGCAGGCTGATTTAGCCTTGATCAACCCCTATTCCTTTAGCGCTGCCATCGCACCACACATTGCCGCCACACGCGAAAATAGAAGCATCTCCATTGCGCACATCACCGACTGTTATCAACAGCTGGCGCTGGCGGCGGATGTCGTTATCGTCGAAGGTGTGGGCGGTTACTGCGTGCCCTTGAACGATAGCGAAGACGTTGCGATGCTGGCAACCCAACTGGGGTTGCCGATAATCTTGGTGGTCGGCATGCGTTTGGGGTGTCTTAACCATGCGCTGTTGACACTGCGCGAGATCGAACGCAGTGGCTTAGAATGTGCAGCTTGGGTGGCGAATGTGGTTGATGCTGACATGGGTGCATTGGCGGAGAACATTGCCGCGTTAAAAGAGCGCATCGCTGCCCCTATGCTGGGCGTGGTGCAGTTTCAAGCTAAGGTCGATGTGCCGCGTGTGGTTGCATCTTTGGATATGAGTTTGTTGGGCGTGGCGTTAAGAGGGTAGATGAGCGATTTCAGTCTATATGCGGTATTCGTGGTCGGCCTGCTCGGTGGCGTGCATTGCCTAGGTATGTGCGGCAGCATCGTGGGGATGTTCACGACCCAGCTCCCTGTAAACAAGACACGCTGGCCTTTCCATCTTGCATACAGCATGGGGCGTATCAGTAGTTATGCGATCGCGGGTGCCTTAGTGGGTGCGATAGGACAAGCGGGCATGCTGATGCGTGATCAAGTGCCAGTGCAACATCTGTTGTTTGCACTATCCAGTTTGATGCTGATCGTATTGGGCTTGTATCTGGCAGGAATATGGAGCGCAGTGCGGCGCATAGAGGGTATGGGGCGTGGCTTATGGCAACGCATACAGCCGTATACCCGACGACTATTGCCCATCACTACACTGCCGCGAGCCTTGGCTCTAGGTGCATTATGGGGTTGGTTGCCCTGCGGCTTAGTGTATAGCGTGCTGGTGACTGGTCTTGCGTCAGGCAGTGCCCACCAAGGCGCGCTAATCATGGCGGCCTTTGGTCTGGGCACCTTACCCAATCTGCTGCTGATCGGCATGTTCTGGGAGCGTATCCGCCATCTAGTGCAAGCGCCTAGGGTGCGCATGACTGCAGGATTGATTGTCGCCGGTTTCGGCATTTATGGTTTAATCAAAGTCGGCTACACCTTCTACATCAATGGTTGGGCGGGTGCTTGTCATGTTGCGGCATAAAACGTGGCGCGGTGATTTTTTTCGCGCGCCTAGTCTGGCTTGGCACTATTGATTTTAGGAGAAGTGAGTTGCGTCACATCATCGTTTTGGCCCTCATGTTTTTTTTGGTTGCTTGTGAAGAGCCCAAGTTGCCTTCCCCATTCCATGCCAGCGAGGTGAGCGGCAAGCTGACGCAGGCCGATTTTCATCTCTATGATCCACAAGGGCATCCGCGTAGTCTGGTGGATTATCGCGGCAAGATCGTGTTGCTGTTCTTCGGTTACATCCACTGCCCAGATGTATGCCCGACCACTTTGGCTGATATGGCGCAGGCGATGAGCATGCTGGGTAAGGATGCCGACAAGGTGCAAGTGTTGTTTGTGACGGTCGATCCAGAGCGCGATACACGTGAATTGTTGGCTAAATACGTACCCGCATTCGACTCGCGTTTCATCGGCCTGTCTGGTGATATGCAAGCCACCGCACAAGCAGCGCAAGCATTTGGGGTGAGCTATGCCAAGCAGCCGAGCAAGACCGGTTACAGCGTCGATCACAGCGCAGGCACTTACATCATCGATGGTAATGGTAAGGTGAGATTGTTGGCGCCTTACGGGCAAAGATCAGAATGGTTGGCGCAAGACATACGGGTGTTGGCGGCATTACATTGAGCAGATGATGGACATGGCTAGCTAGTAAGGTGGGGGGCGTGGGGCGATGCATGGACAATTGAAATCGCAGCTTTATTTCGATATCACCGAAGAGAACTTGCCGATACGAGCCGAGCAGATTCGGACGCGTTTGCGTACCTATCCACTGATGATTATTGTGCGCATCATCGTGGTGCCATTCCTGGTTGGTCTGATGTGGGAGAAAGTCGCACAAGAAGTGCTTCTGATTTGGGCTGGCGCCCTGCTCATCATTCATGGCATAGAGTCTTGGTATATATATCGCTACAAATCTCAGACGGGAACCGTACGTGAATGCGAGGAGTGGCGTAGACGTTTGTTGATATTCGTACTACTAGTCGGCGGCATGTGGAGTGCAGGTGGATTTTTGTTGTTTGTGCCAAATGACTTGGCCTATCAATCAATGCTAATTTGTGTAGTAGTGGGTGTCGCGGCAGGCGCAGTCACGACCAATCCAGTCTTTCCGCCAGCCTTGTACATCTTCGAGGTTTTATTGATATTGCCGCTGTCACTTTCAAATTTCATGGTCTGGGATGCCACCCATATTATGTTAGCGCTGTTACTGATGGTGTATCTGATGTATGTCCTTAATGCTGGAAAAGCGTTGGCTGATACCTTTGAGATCTCGCTGCGGCACACCTTAGAAAACGAAAAATTGGTACAGCGTTTGCGCACAGAGAATCAGCGTGTCGAATTGGCGCAACTAAGAGCCGAGCAAGCCAATCTTTCTAAGTCGAAGTTTCTCGCCGCAGCTAGTCATGATCTGCGTCAGCCTATGCATGCGCTGACGTTGTTCGTGGAAGCGCTCAAGCCGCATGTGTCTGGCGTGCACGGAGGCCGCTTAATGGCGCAAGTATCGAATTCGGTAGGGGTGTTGGGCGATATGTTTGACGCCTTACTGGATATCTCTAGGCTAGATGCAGGTGTGGTCATGCCTAAATACCAGTACTTCACGCTACGTCAGGTATTTGACCGTATTGAATCAGAGTTCTCTTGGACAGCACGAGACAAAGAACTGACATTGACGGTACAGCGCTGCGAAGGTCAGGTATATAGCGATCCTTTACTCGTAGAACGAATCTTGCGCAATCTGATTGCCAATGCGATTCGCTATACCGAGATCGGCACGATAGAGGTGCGCTGTCGTGATGTTGAAGCAGGCCTATTGGTTGAGGTGTGTGATAGTGGCGTGGGTATCTCTCAACAGCATCTGCCACATATATTCGAAGAGTATTACCAGATTGGCAACACTCAGCGTGATCGCAGCAATGGCTTGGGTTTGGGCTTGGCCATCGTTCAGCGTTTAGCATTGTTGCTAGGTGTGAAGGTGAGTGTCACTTCTACTTTGGGTGTGGGAAGTTGTTTCGGTTTGGTCATTCCGCAGCGGGATGCGGATGTTATGATGCACGTGCAAAGACGCGTCGAAAGTAATGGGGAGTGAGTCATGAAGATATTGCTAGTGGATGATCACAGTCTGTTCCGTGAGGGCATGCGCTATGTATTGCAACAACTTCAAGAACAGGTAGAGATATCCGAAGCGAGTAATTTTCCCGATGCGCTGAAACAAGCGGAACTCAACCCTGATCTAGATCTTGCATTGGTGGATCTCAACATGCCTGGTAGTGAAGGTGCAATTTCGATTAAATTCTTCCATCAACGCTTCCCACATATTCCAGTAGTGGTCGTGTCAGGTGAGGACAGCAGAGAAAAAATGGAGAAGGTGATGAGCTATGGCGCGATGGGTTTTGTGTGCAAAAGTTCTACTGCGCCGGTCATGTTGAGCGCATTGAATCTGGTGCTTGCCGGAGGCGTATACGTTCCGCCGCAGATGCTCCAACAACAGCATTCCACGCTAGAAGCACGCGAGCCTGAGCGTTTAGATAAGCGCAGTCTGCATACCAATGAATACGGCCTGACTGCGCGCCAGATGCAAGTGCTGGGACATCTGGCACAAGGTTTGAGTAACAAGCAAATCGCCAAAGCTGTCGATCTGGCCGAAGGAACAGTCAAGATTCACGTCGCTGCGGTCTATCAGGTGTTGCGTGTGAATAGCCGCATGGAAGCTGTGCGGGTCGCCGATCAGCTAGGCTTGCTCGGGTCGGCGTAATGGCGGCTGTGGGTAAAGAGCAGGGCGGCAATCGATTGCTGATGATATTGCGTGAGTCGCGCTGGTTGTTGTTTGTCGCTTGCGCTATTTACCTTACTGTCGTGTTGTTTGGTTATCACCGCACTGATCCGGCTTGGTCTCACACCGGAACGGGTGCAATGACCCTTAATCCGGGCGGCATATTGGGCGCCTACCTTTCTGATCTATTGTTCTATTTGTTCGGCATGTCGGCATGGTGGTGGGTCGGGCTGGTGTTGCAGCGCGTCTGGGCGGGTTATCAAAATTTACGCATAGATAGTGTGTTCGATAAACGAACTTTATGGGTTAGCAGCGTAGGTTTTTTGCTGTTGATATTGTCGAGTAGTGCGCTGGAAGCAGTGCGCTTGTACACCCTTAAAGTAGCACTGCCATTGGCACCTGGAGGTGTGTTTGGCACTGTGTTGGGTGAGGCCTTGACGCATCTGTTTGGTTTCACGGGTGCGACGCTGTTGTTGATCGCACTGCTCGCCACCAGCTTCAGCGTGTTCAGCGGTTTGTCTTGGTTGCGTTTCGTCGATGCGCTGGGTGCAAGTTTGGAAACGACTTTTCTCTGGTTGCGTAGAACGTGGCAGACACGTCAGGACAAACGTATCGGCGCGCAGTCCTTGCAAGCACGTAGTGCCGTGGTGCAGGAGGAAAAGAAACGTGTGGAAGAGCATCAGCCCATCCATATCGAGATGGCCGTGGTTGAGGTTCCCAAGTCCGAGCGCGTGCGGCAGGAGAGTCAAAAATCGTTGTTCGCTGAGATGCCAGATTCCCCGCTACCACCGCTGCATCTCTTGGATGCTGCTGGAAAACAATTAGAGGTCGTGTCCACTGATGGGCTGGAGTTCACCTCACGTTTGATAGAGCGCAAGCTCAAGGATTTTGGCGTGGAAGTCAAAGTGGTTGGCGCTTACCCAGGCCCGGTCATCACGCGCTACGAGATTGATCCTGCCGTGGGCGTGAAAGGTAGCCAGATCACCAATCTAGTCAAAGATCTAGCCCGCGCGCTCTCGGTGGTCAGCATACGTGTGGTCGAGACCATACCGGGCAAAGCCTTTATGGCGCTGGAGCTGCCTAACTCCAAACGTCAGATGGTGCATCTCTCAGAGATACTGAGTTCTCAAGTCTATGCTGATATGGGTTCCATGCTCACCATAGCCATGGGTAAGGATATCGCAGGCAAACCAGTGGTCGCTGATCTGGCCAAGATGCCTCATGTGCTGGTGGCAGGTACTACTGGATCGGGCAAGTCGGTCGCAATCAATGCGATGATTTTGTCTTTGCTATACAAAGCCACGCCGCAACAAGTTCGACTGCTGTTGATAGACCCCAAGATGCTGGAGCTGTCCGTATACGAAGGCATACCGCATCTCATCGCACCTGTGGTGACAGATATGCGTCAGGCTGCCGCAGGTCTGAGCTGGTGCGTGCAGGACATGGATAAACGCTATCGCTTGATGTCAGCACTCGGTGTGCGGAACATCGCGGGCTACAACCAGAAGGTGCGTGATGGCATCAAAGAAGGTAAGCCACTGACCAATCCATTTACGCTCACCCCTGAGAATCCAGAGGTACTAGAAGAGTTGCCGCTATTGGTGGTATTCATAGACGAACTGGCCGATCTGATGATGGTGGTCGGCAAGAAGGTAGAAGAACTGATTGCTCGCTTGGCTCAAAAAGCGCGTGCTTGTGGTATCCACCTAGTGCTCGCCACACAGCGCCCATCGGTGGATGTCATCACAGGGTTGATCAAGGCCAACGTCCCTACACGGGTGTCTTTCCAAGTGTCGAGCAAGATAGACTCACGTACCATACTCGATCAGATGGGTGCGGAAGCTTTGCTGGGGCAAGGCGATATGCTCTATCTGCCACCCGGTAGCGGTTACCCCCAGCGTCTGCATGGTGCATTTGTATCCGATCAGGAAGTTCATCGCGTCATCGAATATCTCAAGTCGCAGGGTGAGCCGCAGTACATCGATGGCGTGCTGAACTCGCCGGATGAGAATGCCGAAGGGGGCGAGGGCGGAGCATCACTGGATGCAGAAGCTGACCCGCTCTATGATCAAGCGGTTGAGATTGTGCTCAAATCAAAACGCGCGTCTATATCGCTGGTGCAGCGGAATCTGCGTATAGGTTATAACCGCGCCGCACGATTGGTGGAGCAGATGGAAGCGGCGGGTCTGGTGTCGGCGATGCAAAGCAATGGCAATCGTGAGGTCATTGCGCCCAATCGGGAAAATTGAGTCTCTCTGTCTCAACACCACATTTCATATACAAGGTAATCGCATGTTCAGTAGATCTCTCATAGCCCTCGCTGTACTTTTGTTCTCGACCGTCGTGCATGCTACGGCGATAGATAAGCTCAAGGCATTCGTTTCCGCCACACATGCTGCACAAGCAAACTTCACGCAGGAAGTACGCGACCAGAATGGTAAGCGGGTGCAGAGTGCCTCTGGTGTGATGCAATTCCAACGCCCAGGTAAATTTCGCTGGGCCTATAAAAAACCTTACGAGCAACTCATCGTAGGCGATGGCAAGAAGTTCTGGATGTATGACGTGGACCTTAATCAAGTCACGGTAAAGAAACTGGATGCGGCGTTGGGTAGCAGTCCTGCAGCCTTGTTATCGGGTGATAACGAGATAGAACGCAGCTTCGATCTGCTAGTGTTAGGGCGTGATGGGCCGTATGAGTGGTTGCAAGCGACACCCAAATCCAAAGAGAGTGGTTTCGACAAAGTATTGATGGGCTTTGATGCTAAGGGAGATCTGGCTGCGATGGAGCTCAAGGATGCCTTCGGACACACTACGGTGCTGCGTTTCAGTGAGATGAAGCACAACCCCAAATTTTCTGCGCAACAATTCCACTTCACCCCGCCTGCAGGCGCGGATGTGTTGGGTGATTGATTGAAAGACTTGTTTGCACCGTCACAGCCTGCCGCGCCTTTGGCCGAACGCTTGCGACCTCATCATATAGACGAGGTCATCGGGCAGTCCCATCTATTGGGGGCAGGTAAGCCACTCCGTCTGGCATTCTCTTCGGGCAAGTTACATTCCATGATTTTGTGGGGCCCGCCGGGCGTGGGTAAGACCACGCTGGCACGGCTGATGGCATCGGCCTTCGATGCTGAGTTCGTGCCACTATCCGCAGTATTGTCAGGTGTGAAAGATATCCGTGAGGCTATCGCACAAGCGGAACAGACCTTGCAGCAGAGTGGTCGTCATACCATCCTGTTCGTGGACGAGGTGCACCGCTTCAATAAATCCCAGCAAGATGCATTTCTACCTTATGTAGAGCAGGGCTTGGTTACTTTCATCGGTGCGACCACTGAAAATCCCTCCTTCGAATTGAACAACGCTTTGTTATCGCGTGCTCAGGTCTATGTGTTGCAATCACTGTCGGACGCCGAGCTCGGGCAGCTTCTAGATCGTGTACAACAAGTCGCATTGGATGGACTGCAGTTTGAAGACGCTGCACGCGAACGGATACTGGGCTATGCAGACGGGGATGCGCGTCGCTTGCTGAATGTGTTGGAGCAATTGCAGACTGCGGCGAATGCCGCTGGTGTGACGAGTGTAGGAAGCGAATTCCTAGATAATACTTTGGCGCAGAAATTGCGCCGTTTCGATAAAGGCGGTGAAGCCTTCTACGATCAGATCTCAGCGCTACACAAATCAGTGCGCGGTTCTAATCCCGATGCGGCGCTGTATTGGTTGGTGCGTATGCTAGACGGTGGTGCAGATGCGCGCTATCTAGCTAGGCGCATCGTGCGTATGGCCTGGGAGGACATCGGTTTGGCAGATCCACGCGCCTTGCAAATTTGCAACGATGCCGCCCTGACCTATGAACGCCTAGGTTCTCCTGAGGGCGAGTTAGCCTTGGTGCAAGCCACGCTATATCTGGCTTGCGCGCCCAAGTCGAATGCCGGATATGTCGCGTATAATGCCGCCCGCGCTTGGGTAGCCCAAGACGGCTCGCGAGAGGTGCCCATGCATTTGCGTAATGCACCGACCAAGCTGATGAAACAACTCGATTATGGTAAAGACTATCGTTATGCGCATGACGAAGAAGGCGGCTATGCGGCGGGTGAGGACTATTTCCCCGAAGCGATGCCGGCGGTGAGTTTCTACCATCCGACCGACCGAGGTCTGGAGGCGAAGATTGCCGAGAAATTGGCCCATCTGCGTGCGTTGGATGACGCAGCTAATTTAAAGAAAAAGTGAGCTGAAGTATGAGTGACCACTCGTCATTGCAGACAAATACTAAGAAATGGCCGGAACACGCTGCTGCCCCCAATACGCATAAGCGAGTATTCGAATTGGTGCGACAACATCTGCCGCAAGCGGCGGGCAAGAGAGTGTGCGATTTGCCTTGTGGCGCGGGCGCTTTTTCGGCAACGCTCGCAACGCTGGCGTGTGATGTGACTGCGGTCGATCTAGAAGCGGTAGAACCTTTTTATTATGACCGAGCTAAACGTGTGCTGGCAGATGGCAATCTGAAGCTACCCTTTGCGGATGGAGAGTTTGATGCGATGGTTTCCATCGAGGGCATCGAGCATTTGGAGAATCCATCATTCTTTGTGCGTGAATGTGCCCGTGTGGTGAAGTCGGGTGGTCTGATCATCTTGTCCACGCCTAATGTGGATAGTTATCGTTCCCGTCGTTCGGCTCACCTGCATGGATACCATAAATATTTCCGCCCCCTTAGTCCTGTTCATAAGGTTGCTTATCATTTGCACCCTATTGACTTGACCTTTATGCGGGGTGCTTTGCGCAAAGCTGGACTGGAGTTGGTTGAGTTGGCGGTGAATCGCATGAAGGATAAGAATTGGTTGACAGAGTTGATGCGACCAATCTTCAATCGCAAGCTGCCCGTAGAGATGAAAGGACCTATCCCTTACTATGGTGAAGTCATCATCTATGTGCTGCGTAAACCATAAGCCTTTAAGGCGCACTATCAAAGCGAGTAATCATGTTAGATATACAGACCCTACGTAACGATTTGAACAATGTCGCCGCACTCTTGGAGACACGCGGTTTTACTCTAGACACGGTTAAGTTTGAACTACTGGAAAGTGAACGCAAAACGATACAGATACGGACTCAAGAGTTGCAGGCTGAAGGTAATCGCATTAATAAGCGGATTGGACAACTCCGTGGTGCTGGGCATGGCCTTGATGATGAAGAAGTCTGCGGCCTGATGGGGGATCAGTTAGCCGCAGCGCAGGAGCGAAAAATTAAAGAAGCAAGATTGGCGGAACTTCAAGATGAGTTAAAAAAATTCATCGAAGTTTTGCCTAACGTACCGCACGACAGTGTGCCGGTTGGAAAATCTGAAGCCGACAACGTGGAAGTTCGCAAAGTGGGTACTAAGCCCAGTTTCGATTTCGAGGTAAAAGACCACGTCAGCCTTGGTGAAGGAATGGGCGGCTTGGATTTTGAAACGGCTACAAAAATTTCTGGAGCGCGCTTCTCTTTGCTGCAAGGTGGATTGGCGCGTTTACATCGCGCGTTGGCGCAATTTATGTTGGATACGCATACCGATCAACACGGCTATACCGAGACTTATGTGCCTTATCTAGTGAATGCGGCATCCATGCGCGGCACGGGTCAATTGCCAAAGTTCGAAGAGGACTTATTCAGGGTGCCACGCCAGATGGGTGATGAGGGGGAAGCTAATTTCTACCTGATCCCCACAGCCGAAGTCCCAGTGACGAATATGGTGCGCGACACAATCACGCCGTTGGAAAATCTACCCATGAAGTTCGTGGCACACACACCTTGCTTTCGTTCCGAAGCGGGCTCTGCAGGGCGTGATACGCGCGGCATGATACGTCAGCACCAATTCGATAAAGTCGAGTTGGTGCAGATGGTCCATCCTGAAACTTCTTATGATGCATTGGAAGCGTTGCTGGGTCACGCTGAGACGATATTGCAGAAATTGGACTTGCACTATCGAGTGGTGAGGCTGTGCACTGGTGATATCGGCTTCTCATCCGCAACTACCTACGACATCGAGGTCTGGTTGCCTGCGCAAGATACCTATCGCGAAATATCTTCTTGTTCAAATTTTGAAGCCTTTCAAGCGCGTCGTATGCAAGCGCGCTTCCGAAATGCTCAGGGCAAGCCGGAATTGCTGCATACACTGAATGGTTCAGGACTCGCCGTGGGACGCACTTTGGTCGCCGTGCTGGAAAACAATCAACAAGCAGACGGGAGTGTGCGTATCCCTGAGGTGTTGCGTCCGTATATGGGCGGCTTGGAAGTGTTGCAAGCAGTCGTAAGTCGTAAGTCTCAATAAAAGACCGCGCAGCGACAATACAACTTACGACTTTCAGCTTACGCCTTTTAGCTAGAAGTGCGTTCCAAATTGACTACTTGCGCCCCGTCTTATTGCCGCTGGACATGCGATGTAAAGCATCCTTAAGGGGGGAGTCAGGCAGACTCGCTTCAAGTTGTTTGATGCCCTCTTTTGCGGTGTGACTTAGTTGCCGAGCTTTATTCTTATTGGCGGGTAGAGGGTATGAGACTTGCACCTTGACGCGTATTCCGTTAACCTCGGCCCCCATTTTCTTAAACTTGTCAACGAGTTCGGGTGTGTTTTGGCGAATTTTTGCGGCGACGGTGGCATTGCTGGCAGCGATTGTCAGTGTGCCAAACTCCTTCCCCAGAACTTGAAAATATGGGGCGAGATTGGGTGGCAGTAGCGCGATAAGTTGCTGTTGTAAGGCGTACAGAGCATGTGCTTTGCTAAGGATGGTACGGAATTCCGTACTGTCGCTCAGGAGGTCTTTGAGGGCGAGTGTCACGGCTAGTTATGCACAAATAAGGGAGTGATCATGAACATCATTATAGTTTCAAACGGTAGGGCTAAGACCCGAAGTATTACTTTGGGTGGTAAGCAGATCGCATTGGCACTATTTGTACTGATGGTCGTGACGATGCTGTTCGCCAGCGCGTTACAGAACGTATTGTTACGCTTTGCCCCTGAAAGCCTGGGGGATGCCGCACGTGCAATCTTGCTCAGTGGTCGCGAAGCTGAGCAGCAAAGACAGTTGGCTTATGTGCAGGCTAGCTTGCAAGGAATGGCGGCCAAGGTTGGTCAGATGCAATCGCAGATGCAACGTCTAGATACTTTGGGTGGGCGCCTAGCCAAGATTTCAGGAATGAAGCCAGAAGAGTTCTCCTTCGATAAGCCTAGTCCTCAAGGTGGACCCTTGGTTACCTCGGCTAGTGAAGAGATCAATGTCGACGATTTGTCCCGCGAAGTGCAGAACCTGACATTGGTTTTAAGCGACCGTAGTGACAAGATGTCTGCTTTGCAGACCATGTTGATGCAGAATCAATTAAGTAAAAAATTGTTACCTTCGGTGGCGCCAGTGCGCGATGGTTGGTACTCGTCCAACTTCGGTTGGCGTGTCGATCCCTTTAACGGTCTGAGTGCGATGCATGAGGGCGTAGATTATGTGGTGCCTGAAGGTACGCCTATCTATGCATCTGCAGGTGGCGTAGTCTCATACGCCGATATGAACTCTAGCTATGGTAATATGGTCGAGATTGATCACGGTAATGAGATTATCACCAGATACGCCCATGCTTCTAAGTTGTTGGTAAAAGTGGGGCAAGTAGTAAGACGTGGCGAGAAAATCGCAGAAGTTGGCAGTACCGGACGCTCTACGGGCAACCATCTGCATTTTGAAATTCGTTATAGAGGTATCGCCCAAAATCCCGTGCGCTTCTTGAAGAACGCATCGAGTTAAAGCTATATGACTTTATTTTGGGGCGAGGTGAATTCATACCTCGCCTTTTTAATTGTGGCCAAGAAAACGAAATATGATTTCCAAAGCATTAAAAAATATCTTCGGTAGCCGTAACGACAGATTGCTCAAGCAATATCGCGCTACCGTCATCTCCATCAATAAGCTCGAAGCGACATTCAATAAACTCAGCGACGATGAGTTGCGAGAGAAGACGGAGAACTTTAAGCAGCGTTTCCAGCAGGGCGAGACACTAGATCAGCTATTGCCGGAAGCCTTTGCGGTGGTACGCGAGGCAAGTCTGCGCGCACTAGGCATGCGCCACTATGATGTGCAACTGATAGGCGGCATGGTGTTGCACTTCGGCAAGATCGCCGAGATGCGGACAGGTGAAGGTAAAACGCTGATGTCGACGCTGCCCTGTTATCTGAATGCAATTTCGGGGCGTGGAGTTCATGTGGTGACAGTCAATGACTACCTTGCCAGTCGTGACGCGGCATGGATGGGTAAGTTGTACCGTTTCCTAGGGCTGTCAGTGGGCGTGGTGCTGTCGCAGATGGATGCGCGCGATAAGCAAGCCGCATACGCCGCGGATATTACCTACGGCACCAACAATGAATTTGGTTTTGATTATCTGCGTGACAACATGGCAACGCAGCGCGAAGAGCGTTTCCAGCGTGGTTTAAATTTTGCGGTAGTCGATGAAGTCGATTCGATCCTGATTGACGAGGCCCGTACCCCGTTGATCATCTCCGGTCAGGCAGAAGATGATGTGGAAATCTATGCGCTAATGAATCAACTCGCGCCTCAATTGCGTCGTCAGGCGGATGAAGAAAGCCCCGGCGACTTTAGTGTGGATGAAAAGAGTCAGCAGATATTGCTGAGTGAGATAGGTCACGAACACGCAGAGCAGTTGCTTAGCAAGGCGGGGCTGCTGCCTGAGGGCGGTAGTTTGTACGATCCAGCCAACATCTCTTTGATACACCACCTGTATGCCGCGTTGCGTGCGCACAATCTGTATTTGCGTGACCAGCACTATGTGGTGCAGAACAACGAAGTCATCATCGTCGATGAATTCACTGGACGCCTGATGTCGGGTCGTCGTTGGTCTGATGGTTTGCACCAAGCTGTTGAAGCCAAAGAAGGTGTGGTTGTACAGAAAGAAAATCAGACGCTGGCGTCTATCACCTTCCAGAATTACTTCCGCATGTACGAAAAATTGGGCGGCATGACGGGTACGGCTGATACTGAGGCGTATGAGTTCCAGCAGATCTATAATCTGGAAACAGTCATTATCCCGCCGCATCGCCCTACCATCCGCAAGGATCAGATGGATAAGGTATACCTCACCACCAAAGAAAAATATCTGGCTGTGATCGCAGATGTCAAAGATTGTTATGAGCGCGGCCAGCCGGTCTTGGTGGGTACGACCTCTATCGAGAACTCGGAGTTATTGTCTGACTATCTGCAACGCATCGACATGCCGCATCAGGTTTTGAACGCCAAGCAACATGAACGCGAGGCGGAGATTATCGCCCAAGCGGGTCGTCCCAAGATGGTGACTATTGCCACCAATATGGCGGGTCGTGGTACCGATATTGTGTTGGGCGGCAGCATAGAGAAGCAGCTTGAGCAAGTGCGTGAAGATGCAAACATGGATGAGGCGCAGAAGTTGCAACGCATCGCAGACATGAAGAACGAATGGTTGCCTATACATGAGCAGGTGCTGGCCAGCGGTGGTTTGCACATCATCGGTACTGAGCGCCACGAATCACGTCGCGTAGACAATCAGTTACGCGGTCGTGCCGGTCGTCAGGGTGACCCCGGTTCTAGCCGTTTCTTCTTATCTTTGGAAGATCCGTTGCTGCGCATCTTCGCTTCTGACCGTGTCGCAGCCATCATGAATAAGTTCAAGTTGCCAGAAGGCGAGGCCATTGAACATAGTTGGGTGACGCGTGCAATTGAGAACGCGCAGCGCAAGGTTGAGGCACGCAACTACGATATGCGTAAGCAGATACTAGAATATGACGATGTCGCCAATGAGCAACGCAAGGTGATATATCAACAGCGTACAGAGTTGTTGGAAAGTGCAGAGATTAGCGAGACTATTGCTGCAATGCGTGATGGCGTGTTGCAGAATACTGTGGATATCCATTTGCCTCTCGGCAGTATGGAAGAGCAGTGGGATGCGCCGGCACTTGAGAAGACCTTAGCTGCCGATTTCGCACTGGAGCTGCCAGTTGCGCAATGGCTGGAATCCGAGAAGACGCTCGATCTTGCAGGTGTTGCAGAACGTATTCGAGAGCATGCTCGTGACACCTACCAGGCGAAAGTTAATCTGGTCGGTCAGGAGAACATCCATCACTACGAGCGTGCCATCATGCTGCAGAGTCTGGACCAACACTGGCGCGAGCATCTTTCAGCGCTAGATCACTTGCGTCAGGGTATACATCTGCGCGGTTATGCGCAGAAGAATCCTAAGCAGGAATACAAGCGCGAAGCCTTTGAATTGTTCGCCTCTATGCTAGAAGCAATCAAATTCGAAGTGACCCAAGTGTTGATGCGTGTTCAAGTGCGCAGCGAAGAAGATGTATCGCAAGTAGAAGCAACCCCCGCACCCGAAAATGTGCAGTATCATCACGCCGATTATGAAGAAGCATTGGCTCGAACAACGGAAAGCGAAGCTGCCCCGTTTGTCAGAGCAGGAGAGAAAATCGGCCGCAATGATCCATGCCCATGCGGTTCGGGGAAAAAATATAAGCAGTGTCATGGTAAATTAAGTTAATTGATAAGGGAGAATGTGATGTCATTAGTGATTGATACTCTGCGCACTTCAACGATTACAGAAGAATTGAGCGATGCAGAAGTGCAGATTTTGGCGAGTTTGTTTGAAGTGAAGTCTTACTCCGCTGGTGAGCAAATCACTAAGCCAGGTGATGAAGGTCACGACAATCTGTTTATCTTGGCTAAGGGCGAGATCGAAGTAAAGATCCAGAACAGCGGTGAAGTATCCAACATCCATGTGCTGCGTCCAGGCGACCTAGCTGGCATCATCACTTTCGTGGGCGGTGCAGCATCGCACATCAGCGCGACATTGTTTGCGATGGGTGAGACTCAGGTGTTGAGCTTAGAGCGCAAACGTTTCGAATCTCTGATCAATAGCCATCCTATGATCATGTATCGCGTGATGCGCGGGGTCGTGCGTAATGTGCATGGCATCGTTCGTCGCATGAATATGCAGGCTGTTGAAATGAGTAACTACATCTTTGGTTCCAAAGGTCGTTACTAAGTAATAAGCAGTCGCTGTACTCTCGCGTCCCGGGCTGGCCTCGGGACGTATACATTCAGTCGAGGAAAATCGCATGCCTGTGAATCTGACATCGCCCGTTGCGGCACAACTATTGCCCGTTGCGGGCGTTTCTCTGGGTATAGCCTGTGCAGGCATCAAACGCGCTGAGCGTAAAGATTTGCTGGTGATGCAGCTGAGCGCAGGTACGCGTGTCGCTGGCGTATTCACTACCAACCGTTTTTGTGCGGCGCCAGTCACGGTTGCCAAAGCGCACCTCGCCAATGCTTTAGGTGTGCGTGCTTTGGTGGTCAATACCGGTAATGCGAACGCGGGAACGGGCGAGCAGGGTATGGCAGATGCGCATGCTACTTGCGCCGCGCTGGCAGGTCTATTGGGCTGCAAGCCTGAGCAAATACTGCCTTACTCTACAGGCGTAATTATGGAGCCACTGCCTATAGATAAGATTGCGGCAGGACTGCCAGCTGCAGTCGCTAATGCCAAGGAAGGCAATTGGCACGACGCTGCACACGCCATTATGACCACCGACATTGTGGCTAAGGCGATCTCTAAGCAAGTCGTCATAGACGGGGTGCAAGTCACCATCACCGGTATCGCAAAGGGTTCGGGCATGATTCACCCGAATATGGCCACCATGCTGGGATATATCGCGACCGATGCCGCAATCTGCCAGCCACTATTGCAGCAGATGGTGAGTGTCGCCTGTAACCGTTCCTTCAACTGCATCACGGTGGATGGCGATACCTCTACAAATGACGCACTGATGCTGATTGCTACAGGTCAGTCCGGTATGGCCGAGATTGATACTGCACACAGTAGCGCATATACGAGTCTGCTGGCTGCGGTGAGCGAAGTCGCCTTGTTTCTCGCACAGGCTATCGTGCGTGACGGTGAAGGTGCTACCAAATTCATCACCATCAAACTGGAAGGCGGTAGAGATGAGGCGGAGTGTAAAAAGATAGGTTATGCCATCGCACATTCACCTTTAGTTAAAACTGCGTTCTTTGCATCAGATCCTAACCTTGGTCGTATCTTGGCCGCGATTGGGTATGCGGGCGTGGGCGATTTAGATGTGTCTAAATTGGAACTGTATCTGGATGATGTGCTGGTCGCCGAGCACGGTGGTCGTGCCGCGAGTTATCAGGAAGAAGATGGTCAACGCGTGATGCAGCAGAGTGATATCACTATACGTGTGGTGCTGAATCGCGGTGAGGTGGATGCGACACTGTGGACCTGCGATTTCTCATATGACTATGTCAAGATCAATGCGAGCTATCGAAGTTAGTTGATGTAAGGCAGGCGGCAGTTGGCAGACGTAAGTCGTAAGTTAAAAACGCACGCTGGTAAAAATAAACGGGTTCGATAAATTATCGAACCCGTTTTTCATGCGCGGAATGAAGTGCAACTTCCGACTAACCGCTATTCCTTAACCCGGTTGCAATACCATTGATGGTCAAATGAATCGCGCGCTTGACCTTTTCGTCGTTGTCCCCTGCGCGGTGACGTAATAGCAGCGCAACTTGCAAGTGGTTGAGCGGATCAATATAGGGCATACGAGTTGTCAAGCTGCGGGCGAAGGCAGGGTTGTCCTGCAACAAGGCCTTGTTGCCAGTGACAGCGAACATCATCTCTATAGTGTCTTCCCATGCCGAATTGATCGCACCAAAAATGCGTTCGCGTAACTCTACATCTTCCACTAATTCTGAATAGCTCTCAGCGATACCCATGTCGGTTTTGGAAAGCACCATATCCATATTGGACATTAGGCCACGGAAGAACGGCCAGTTTTTGTACATGGCTCTCAACTGTACAAGACCTGCATCACCTTCCTTGGCGATGAATTCCTTTATCGCACTACCAAAGCCCATCCAGCCGGGCAATAAAGTGCGTGTCAGCCCCCAACTAAATACCCAAGGGATGGCGCGCAAATCCTCGATGCGATTTGAAGGTTTGCGAGAAGACGGACGGCTGCCGATATTCAACTCGGCAATCTCGCGTATTGGTGTCGCAGTGAAGAAATACTCGGTAAAGCCAGGTGTCTCATAGACCAGCTTACGGTAAGCCGCGAAGGCGCTCTGACTGAGTTCCTCCATGATGCGGTGATACTCGGGCATCGAACTGTCTGCACCATGGTGATGCAGCAGCGTCGCTTCCATGGTGGCAGCGATCATGGTCTCAAGATTGCGTCTACCGATCTCGGGATTAGAATATTTGCTAGAAATCACTTCGCCTTGTTCGGTGATGCGAATCTGGCCGTTCACGCTGCCTGGTGGCTGCGCAAGAATAGCGTTATAACTAGGGCCACCGCCACGGCCTACCGTGCCGCCACGGCCATGGAATAGGCGCAACTCTATGCCGTGTTTGGCGAAGATATCTACCAGTACCAGTTCTGCCTTGTACAACTCCCAGTTGGCAGTGAGATAGCCGCCATCCTTGTTGCTATCGGAGTAGCCCAGCATCACCTCTTGGGTGTTGTTGCGGCTCTTTAGCAGATCGCGATAATAAGGGATAGAGAACAACTCATCCATGATGGGGCCGCAACTGCGTAAGTCCTCTATGGTCTCAAATAGTGGAATGATGTTGATATGCAATGCAGGTTTAACCACGCCATGTTCTAGCAATGAAACTTGCTGCAACATCAATGCCAGTTCGAGCATGTCGCTGACTGCATCGGTCTTGGAGATGATGTGATTAGGTAATGAGTCGCGTCCAAAATTGAGATGTATCTTGGCGGCGGTTTGCATGATGCGAAGTTCGGTTTGAGCGACGTCACTGTATTTATCCAAATCACCTAACAGTGTCTTGCCTGACTTTAGCGCATCCAGCAGCACAGTACGTTTCGCTGTTTCAGAGAGCGCGCTGTAAGCCTCACCTTGGCCCAGCAGTTCGCTAACGGTCTGTTCTATGATGGCGCTGTGTTGGCGCATATCCAGTGGCGCAAGATGAAAACCGAACACTTCGACTGCACGGCGCAAGTTCGCCAGTCTGCCGCGAGCCAGATAGACCGCGCCATGGCTGAACAAGGAGTCAATTAGAATGTCCAGATCGGCGATGAACTCTTCCGGCGTCGCATAGGGGGATGCATTGGAGTCTATCGGTTCGCGTTGTGCCAACTCGTTGCCCAGCATCTTGCTAGATGCATAGAGACGTGAGTAAACCAAAATCAGCGCGCGTCGATAAGGTTCGTCCATGCGATGGGTCGCCGCATCAGGAGATGAAGCTGCTAGCGCTGCTAGCGCTGGGCTGATGTCAGTCAGACGTGCGGTCAGGCTCAATCGCGTACCCAGTATATGGACTTCACTCAAATAATGATCGAATGCCAGAGAGGATTGCTGATTCAGTGCATCTTCCATCACCTCATGAGTGACGAAGGGATTGCCGTCACGGTCGCCACCTATCCAGCTGCCAACACGCATGAATGGTGGCACTTTTATATCTTTGTCGAAGCGACTCTCAAACTGCTTCTCGAGATTAGCGTAGATCTTAGGTATTTCGTTGAGGAAGGTATAACGATAGAACTCCAGACCATTTTTGATCTCATCGTTCACTGTCAATTTCGCAGTACGCAACATGCGGGTCTGCCACAAGATGAGGATAAAGCGACGCAGTGCTTCTTCATTATCCGAGAGCTCGTCTGGCGTCATGTCCACGCGGTCGCGATCTGCTAACAGACTAGCGATAATCAGTTGGCAATCAAGGATGCTTTTGCGCTGCACTTCAGTCGGGTGAGCGGTGAGTACTGGTGAGATGATTGCGCTGTCTAAGAATGACTGCAGTGATTTTTTGGTGATTTCATGCGCTTCCATACGATCGAGCGCAAGCATCAGGCTGCCGTCTTTTGGTGTGGACTCTGCTTTTAAATGTGCGCGGTGACGGCGATTGTGATGCAAGTCTTCTGCAATATTCGACAGTTGCGAGAAGTAGCTGAATGCACGTACGACAACCAAGGTGTCGCTAGGAGACAATGCATCCAAGGTCTTTTCTAATTGCACGCGATCACGGTCATCTTGTGTCTTGCGGAAACGCACAGCTGCACGGCGTACATTCTCGATGAGATCGAAAGAGGCAACGCCCTCCTGTTCAAGTAAAGTGTCGCCCAAGATACGACCTAGTAAGCGAACATCTTCGCGCAACGGTTGGTCTTTAGAGGAAATGTCTGTAGTGGTGGAAATTAAGTTCATCACGTTCTCGGCGCAAAAGCGCGTTACACCCTATGTTAGAATGCGGCGCAAATTAATTATTCAGGAAGTGTTATGAGTCAGGTCTTTACAACCCCCCCATCCCGATTGGTCATAGCTTCTCGCGAAAGCGCATTAGCCATGTGGCAAGCCCAACATATACGAGACAGGCTGAAGGCATTATATCCCCAAACAGAGGTCAGCATCCTCGGCATGACCACACAAGGCGATCAGATTTTAGATGTGACGCTGTCTAAGATAGGTGGCAAAGGCTTGTTCGTTAAGGAATTAGAGACCGCATTGGAAGATGGCAGTGCTGATCTGGCCGTGCACTCTTTGAAGGACGTTCCAATGAATCTACCCGAAGGTTTTGTACTCGCTGCTATCGGCGAACGTGAAGACCCGCTCGATGCTTTTGTGTCAAATGACTATGAGGATTTGGCGGCCTTACCTGCTGGTAGCGTGGTCGGTACTTCTAGCCTACGTCGTGAGAGTCAATTACGCGCGCGTTTCCCCCATCTGGATGTCCAACCCTTGCGCGGTAACGTGCAAACCCGTTTACGCAAGTTGGACGAAGGTCAATATGCCGCCATCATCTTGGCTGCCGCGGGTCTGAAGCGTCTGGGTCTGGGCGCACGTATACGCAACGTTA
Source organism: uncultured beta proteobacterium (assembly GCA_963740305.1). Classification (GTDB taxonomy): domain Bacteria; phylum Pseudomonadota; class Gammaproteobacteria; order Burkholderiales; family Gallionellaceae; genus Gallionella. Next base: position 362,079 of record CAVUDR010000001.1, read on the forward strand.
TTAGCAGCGAAGATAGTCTTCCGGCTGTAGGTCAGGGTGCGCTGGGTATTGAATGTCGCGCCGACCGTGCCGATGTCATCGCCTGCTTACAAGCGTTGCATCACAGTGATACTGCAGCCAGTGTGTTAGCAGAACGTGCAATGAGTCGAGCCTTGGCGGGCAGCTGCCAAGTGCCGCTGGGTGGTTTCGCAGAAGTGCAGAACGGCAAGTTGCGTATGCGCGGTTTTGTCGCCAGTCCTGACGGCAAGAAAATGCTACGTGCCGAAGCGATCGGTTCACTGGCACAGCCTGAAGTACTAGGTGACCAGATTGCTGCCGATCTTCTGGCGCAGGGTGCAGGCGAGATTTTGGCTGCACTTGCCCTCTAATCTCTATTTTAGAAAAGCCGCGCAAGATCATGGATGCCTTGCCGCTCGCAGGCTTAAAAGTGTTGGTCACGCGGCCTCGCGATCAAGCGGGTATGCTGGCTCTCGCCATACAGCAAGCTGGTGGCAAGGCGATTCTTTTCCCCTTGTTAAACATCACCCCAGTCTCGGACGTCACGCATTTGCATCAAAAGTTGGCGCAGCGATTCGATCTAGCTATCTTCATTAGTCCCAATGCAGTGCAATATGGTATGGCCGCAATCGCTGCAGCGCATGCTGTCTTGCCGCCTTTAGTCGCAACTATAGGGCAGGGCAGCGCGAGGGAGTTGCGCGCGGCGGGTGTCACTTCCATCATTGCGCCGACAGAACGTTACGATAGTGAGGGTTTGCTGGCGCTGCCTGAGTTGGCCGATATGTCTGGCAAGCGGGTATTGATATTACGCGGTGATGGTGGGCGTGAGCTGCTAGGAGATACGCTCAAGGCGCGCGGTGCTAGTGTTGAGTATGCAACCTGTTACCAGCGCAGCAAATCTACACAGAATCTCAAGGAATTGGCGCAGCTACGACCCGATGTCATCACCGTGACCAGTAGCGAGGCCTTGGCGCATCTGGTGGATATGGTAGGGAATGCAGTCGAGTGGCTGTCCCTGCCTTTGTTCGTGCCACATGCACGCATTGCAGCAAACGCCACCCAGCAGGGTTGGCAGCATATCGTCCATACAGATGCGGGTGACGATGGTTTAATAGCAAGTCTGATAGCATGGCGCAACATGAGAGGTGCAGTATGAGTGAACCGCAGACCGAAGCTCTACCCGTCAAACCCAGTATGGGCACCAAATTAGCTCATCTCAGCCTGACACAAATGACACTGGCTGTACTGGTGGCCGTGTTTGTGTGGCAGTGGTTAGCAGCACATCACGACATAGGCGTGATGCAAGAGCAACTCGCCAAAAAGATCGCTGAGATGGATGGCAGTAATAAAGCCAACAGTATGATGTTGGCTAAAGCGCAAGAGGACACGCGTGAGCTTGCTGCTAAATTGACGCTGCTGGAGACACGCTATGCCGAAACACAGGGGCAACGTTCTGCTTTGGAAGATTTGTATAACGATCTTTCCAGCAGCCGTGATGAGATGGTGTTGGCGGAGATTGAGCAGTTGTTGTTGGTCGCTAGTCAGCAATTACAACTGTCTGCCAATGTCAAAGCCGCATTGATTGCCATGGAGACTGCTGATTCACGCTTGCAGCGTATGAATCGTCCTGCTTTGAATGGTGTACGTAAGGCCATTGCGCAGGATATGGATAAATTACGCGCCCTGCCTAATGTGGATGTCGCCAGTCTAAGTTTTCAACTTGATACACTGATCTCCGCTGCTGCCGAACTGCCACTGATATATCAACAACGCAATGCTAAAGAAGTCGTGCCGGAAACTGTCGCAGTTGAACCTGATAGTTGGCAAAGATTGTGGCGCGAAATTTGGCAGGAAGTGAAACAACTGGTACGAATTCAAAATACCAGCAAAGTTGAGCTTCCATTACTTCCACCTGAGCAAGAATTCTTCTTACGTGAGAATCTCAAGTTGCGCCTACTGTTAGCGCGTGTCGATCTAATCTCGCGTGACGAGGTCGCCTTCAAAGCCGAGATCCATACTGTGCAAGAGTGGTTGCGTCATTATTTCGATGTAAAAAGCGGCAACGGTCAGCACATGATGGATAGCCTTAAGAAACTAGGTGCGGCTAGTATCAATATTGAATTGCCCGACATCAATCCTAGTCTTGCGCAAGTCCGTAATTATCGTCTGAGCCGTGAGGCCAAAGCCGAGAACAATACTAGGGGTAAGGCGGCACGATGAAGTACCTATTCTGGCTGTTGCTGTTGTTCGCCGTCGCTGTGGTTGTAACCATAGGTGCGCACAACCCTGCTTATGTGATGTTCGTCTATCCACCGTATCGTGTTGATATGTCGCTCACGCTCTTTCTATGCCTGATGGTGCTGGTGATGGTTGCAGCTTACAGCGTGATACGCATCGTGATGGTAGCCGCTACCCTACCAGAGCGTGCACGACGTTATCGTGAGAATCGCAATCATGAAAAGAGCCAAGCGCTATTAAACGATGCGCTTAACGCCTATTTTGAAGGTCGCTATGCGGCGGCTGAACGAGCAGCCGTACATGCCATGGAGCTGGGTGAGAAGTCTTCCCTACACCCCATTTTGGCGGCGAGTTCCGCGCATGAGTTACGTGAGTTCGATAAACGTGATGAATACTTGGAGATGGCCGAACACAAAGATATGGGGGATGCCACTATGCGTTTGATGGCAACCACCAAGTTCATGCTGGACCAACGCGATCCCCAAGCAGCATTGGATGCACTTGAGAAGCTGCGCGCCACTGGTGTGCGTAGCCATCTAGGTGCTTTATCGTTGGAGCTAAAAGCGCAGCAGCAGGCCGGACATTGGGACAAAGTGTTGGATGTTGTGCGTGAACTGGAAAAGCGTGATGCCATCGACGTTACCGTCGCAGCTCAATTACGCCAACAAGCTTATCTGGAAGAATTGCGCAGCGCACAGGATGCCCAAAGTGTGAATAAACTGCTTAAAAATATCCCCGACGAATTCAAGCGCAGGAGCAAAATCGCCGCGACTGCAGCGCGTGCCTTAATTTTGCATGGTGATTGTGAGCGCGCGCAACGCTTGCTGACAGACAGCCTGAATGTGCAATGGGACAGTGAGTTAGTCGCCTTGTACGGTGACTGTCAGGGTGGAGAGGTGGTCGCACAAATAGAACAGGCTGAGAAATGGTTACTCCGGCACAGGGAGGATGCTGGTTTACTGCTCGCGCTGGGCAAGCTTTGTCTTCATCAAAAGTTGTGGGGCAAGGCGCAGAACTATTTGGATGCCAGCATCAGTGTTATGCCTAGCCATGCAGCTTATACAGCACTCGCCACTTTGGCTGAACGTCTAGGTAAATCGGAGGAGACCTACCGTTACCATCAGCAGGCGATGCAGTTGAAGAAGTGATAAGAGAGGAATGGCAATGAAGATGATAGTCAGTGTGCTGGCACTCGCTTTGATGTCTGTTCCAGCTTGTGCCGAAGTGGTACACAAGTGCAAAGATGCACAGGGGAAGACCTTATACCAGTCCGCGCCCTGCGCACGCGGTGACGTTGCGGTCTCTGCTTGGGCGACCTCAGCGCAACTAGCGTTGGATCCAGAAGACGCTGATAAGCCAGCAGAACAACGTATGTTAGTGCTGCGACAACAGAGCAATGGGCATTATTTTGTGGAAGGTGTAATCAACGGTAAGTCGCTTAATTTCGTTGTGGATACCGGAGCGTCTATGGTTGCCTTGCCGCGTAATCTGGCATATTCCGCTAACATGTCCTGTCAGGAGCAGGTGCGTACGCTGACCGCGAACGGTGCGGGCAATGCGTGTGCCAGCATCATTGCACGCTTGAAGGTTGGGCCTTTTCTCTTCAAGGACGTGCCGGCGATGATCGTTCCAAATTTGAGTCAGTCCCTGCTGGGAATGAACGTTTTGCAGCAGTTCCGCATCGAGCAAGATAACGGCGAGATGCGTCTCATCCCCAAAAAGTAAGCTCCAGATTCTAGTCCTATGGCGCGTCGCAATCACCACAATGTCTATGTCATCGAGCTTGCCAAAGAGGTCTTGAAGGAAGCTAAGTTCATGCGCTGCAATCCAGGCTATATCACCGGCAAGCCATGTGTGTACGTAGGTATGACGGGACTAGACCCCGACTTGCGTTTCGATAAGCACAAGGCTGGCATCCAGTCCAATAGCTATGTGTTTAAGTACGGTCTGCGATTATTGCCTGATCTGTATGAAGCCTTCAATCCTATGGGGTATGGCGAAGCGTGTGATACCGAGATCGAGATCGGCATAGATCTGCGCAGTGCGGGTTTTGGCGTGTGGCAGGCCTGAGTGTAACTTTTAAGTCAGCTTGCGCCGTAACCAGAAGCTCACCGCATCCACTGCCGCTATCATTAACAACATCGCAATGATGACGCTCGCTGCCTGTTGCATATGGAATAGCGACAAATGATATTTGAGTAGCTGACCCAAGCCACCGGCACCCACTACGCCCAAGATCGCAGCGGCGCGAATATTGTTCTCCCAGCGGTACAGGGTATAGGACATCAATTGTGGTAACACCTGCGGCAAAGCTGCATAACAGAACGCGCTCATAGGACTAGCACCATTGATACGTAAAGTGGCTTCGGCCTCAGGGGGTTGGTTCTCTAGCGCGTCGGCGAATAAGCGCCCCAGCACCCCAGTCGTGTGCAAGGCCAGTGCAATCGTGCCGGCAAAGGGGCCCAGTCCAGCGGCAATCAGCATAATCACCGCCCACACTAATTCAGGGATAGAACGCAGTACATTCAAGATTAGCCGCAAGCTGCTACGTGCAACACTGCCGAAGCGGCCGCTCGCGGGCAGTGCAAGCGCAAGCCCGAGGATGAATGCGATACCTGTGCCCAGCGCGGACATGGATAGGGTCTCTAACGTACCCTGTGCAATCTTGCCTAGGAATTTCCCCGATAGGTCCGGTGGTGCAAATCCAGTCATGAACTCAGCGCTGGAGCGTATCGCATCTGCACTGAATAATGCGGCCCATTGCATGTCCAGACTATAGAAACTCGCCACAATCAGTAGCAGTAAGCCAACTGCCAGCGCAGCGGTAGCAGGACGTATCAAGGGTGGGGGAGTGGGAAGTATTGGCATATCAGCTGAGGCTTTTGCGCAAAAAACTACTGACCATGTCGGCACAGGCGACTAGCAGTACGAAAATGATCAGCATCGTGGCGACTTCGTCGCCTGCCAACATTTTCATCGATTCATCCATGCGTTGACCTATACCGCCTGCACCGACGAAGCCCATTACCACCGAGCCGCGTATCGCGCATTCCCAACGGTAGGTAGTGTAGGAGATCAGCTCGGAAGCCGATTCAGGTAAGGCGCCGTAGAACAAGGCAGCCAACCGACCACTGCCATTCTTGAGTAGCACTTGTGTCGTGTAAGATTCTGAAGACTCAAGGATCTCAGCATAGACCTTGCCCAGCATGCCGCTATAGGTCAAAGCGATTGCGAGGACACCGGCAGTAGGTCCCAGCCCCACGATGCGTACCAATAATAGTGCCCAAACCAGTTCGGGTACGCTGCGCAAAGCCACCAAGACCCAGCGCGCGGCTTGCCTAACAAGGGCGCTTGCAGTGTGCATCTTGCCGGTTTCCATGAGTGAGACTGAGAATCTGGTGCTCGCGAGTAATGCCAAAGGGATGGCAGCCAACAAGGCTAGTACCAAGCCTGCAGTGGCGATTGCCACAGTCTGCCAAGTCGCTTCCAGCATCAACATCATAAACTCGGGTGAGTGTGCTGGCGGCACGAAGGCAGAGAGGAAGTTCCAGGTCGCATGCAGGCTTTGCGCGTCGAATAATATCCACGGTTGGAACTCGCTGGCGACCAACATGGGATAGAGCAACAATACGACCACGATTCCGGCAGTGAGACGACCGCGCCAGGCAGGATCGGGTCGATAGCTCTCCATCAAGCGCGTATCAATACTGGTTTTCGAGGTGTACATGCGGCACGATGGTAGGTGGAACTTCCTTGCTCTCGGTGCTGCGGCTGTCCAAACTTCTGGCGTTTCTATACAGCGCATCCAACATTTCTTGCGTCACATCGGCACGAGCCGCGTCGAACACGATACGTCCGTCACGCAGACCGATGATGCGAGGGAAGTGCTCAAGTGCGAGTTCTACTTGGTGCAGGCTGCAAATTAGGGTCGCATTTCGTGTGGCCGCCTCGTCTTGCAGTGTTTTTAGGGTCTGCAACGCCAATGTGGGATCGAGTGCGGAAAGCGGCTCGTCTACCAAGAAGGCTCTGGCATCGGATATCAGCAGTCGTGCCATTCCGCAACGTTGGCGTTCACCGCCGGATAATCTATCCACTCGGCTATACAATTTATCCTGCAAGTCGAAACGCGCTAAGGCGAGATAGGCCGCTTCTGTATCACGCGGTTTTAGCAATGAGGCGATTGCCTGCCAGATAGACCAGCGTGGTAAACGACCGGCCAGCACTGCAGTCACCACACGCTGTCGAGGCGGCATGGGTGGGGTCTGCGGTGCGAGAAAAGAGTGCGCGCGCAAGGCATGGCGTTGCGCGCGCGGGAGCGCCCATGGAGAGACACCAAACAGGGTGAACTCGCCGAATAAAGGCGGATGTGCACAAGCTAGGGTATGGAGCAGTGTGGTCTTGCCCGCGCCCGAAGGTCCGATCAAGGCAATCTGCTCACCTTGTGCTACGGTCAGGTCGATGTCGTTGAGCGCATGACTCAGATTGCTGCGCTCGGTTGCAAGATGACGGACGCTGACGTTTTTTAGTACATAGGTCATGCTTATTTCAGTAGGCCCGCGCTGTGAGCAGCTTTTTCGATGGCACTGTAGTTCTCAGCCTTGGTGCGGATGAAACGAGAGGCACGTTGAAGATCGAGGATTTCTTTGTCATGCGCGTTGTTCTTATCGAGGGACAGGAAGGCATTGGCGATCTTTTCACGCAAAGCTGGATCCATGTCTGCACGCACTGACCAGTTGTAATCGTAGTAACCGGGGGTGGTGTAGAACACGTGTACAAGATTGGTATCGATCTTGCCTTCAGCCAGTAGTTTATTCCAGACCGAGATGTTCAGTGCCCCTGCATCCACTTTGCCACCCGCAACTGCTGCTACGGTTGCATCATGTGCGCCAGAGAAGGCGATACGCTTCAGATCGGTGTCTGGATCGATGTTGGCTAATAATAAATATGAACGTGGCATCAAGTGGCCCGATGTTGAAGACTCGGAACCAAAAGAGAAAGTCTTGCCCTTCAGGTCTTGCAGTTTGGTGATATCGCTGTGAGTCGTGATGAACACGGACTTGAATTTTTCATCTTCTTCGCGCTGTACTAAAGGGATGACTTGGTTGTTACTGCGCACTTTTGCCTGCACGAAAGTGAAGCCGCCGAACCACACCATGTCCAGTTTGTTGTTGATCAGGCCTTCAACAGAAGCGGCGTAATCGCTGACGGGCGTAAATTCGACTTTCATCCCCAGCTTCTTCTCTAGGTATTCGCCCAGTGGTTTGAACTTGCGTTGCAACTCTGTAGGAGACTCGTCTGGTATCGCAGATACGCGCAAAACAGGTTCTGCGTAAGAAGAAGCGCTAGATAGCAACGCAATCGTGGCGAAGGTGATGCCGAAGAAAGATTTGATGGACTTCAAAGACGCGAAATTTGTCATGGCTAACCCTTATATATTGATGTGGGCGCAGACAGTGGCAGGAATGAGGAAACTTCGCCCACGAGATGGACGAAACGACTCGCCTGCTAGGTGATGCTTAGCATGCGCGTACCTCATAGGATCTGCAGACCTGCACACTGGCAGCGCGTTGATACGGTACATTGCTCAGTCTTCGATAGCTGTCTGCTACACGCGGACCGTCTGACCTATGCCATCCAAGATGGCGTAGCGTTACGGTAAGCCGACGAGCGACGAAGACGAAAGTGGCGCGCAGTTTAACAGAGCTGAGTTGAAGTTGAGCTATCGTCTTGAGGTGAGTTCATCGAATTGCACGGAGTGCTTGCAAAATGTCTTAAGGGCTTTTGCGCTTCATCGAGGGTGACTGAGAAATGCACACCACAATATTAAGGTTCACAAAATAGGTTTTAGCAAGTTATCCTAACACTCCCTGCAGATACTAAGTTAGCACGCCCACGTTCAAACTGGATTCAGTAAGAACTTCGCCCATCGTTTAACAACTAGGAGTTGAAATGAGATTGTTACTCTTATCTACTTTAGTTCTACTATCAGGATGCTCGACCATGGTAACCATTGCAGGTGGAAACTCACCCGGCAAATTCGAATGTAATCCTGATTACACTATCCCGCGTGTCTATTCTGGGGTGTCCAATGATTACCGCTTTATAAATGGCAACTCTGAAGGTAAAGGCTGGGTATTTCTAGATATGCCGCTGAGCTTCGTTGCAGATACCGTCGTTCTTCCCTATACAGTCTATAAGCAGGCCAAGCTGGGGAATCTGTGTACCAAGAATGAGTAGTGTGTGATTATCATTTTAGCCATGAAAAACGCCACTTATTAGCGGCGTTTTTCATGCATCCATCTGGCTTAGCTCTAAACCTTGGGCGCGAAGGTGAACGCGTCGGAGTAGAAACTATCGTTAGGTAAGTTGCACTGAGTAGTGAAGTCGCGGTGTGCAGCTTCGACAACGATGGGTGCGCCGCAGGCATAGACTTCGTGACCGGAGAGGTCGGTATAGTCTTTCATGACAGCCTGATGGACGAAGCCAGTGCGACCAGTCCAGTTGTCATCAGGGATGGCATCCGATAGTACTGGCGTGAATTTGATACCGGCCTGCTCCCATTCCTTGGCCATGTGCAGCATGTAGAGATCGGAGAGTTTTCGTGCGCCCCAATAGAAGTGCATAGGACGCTTGATACCAATGTAGAGCGCGTGTTCGATGATGGCCTTGATAGGTGCGAAGCCTGTGCCGCTGGCGACGAAGATGATAGGCTTGTCATTGTCTTCACGTAGGAAGAAGGTGCCTAACGGGCCTTTGAAGCGCAGGATGTCGCGCTCCTTCATCACTTCAAAAACATGCTTGGTGAATTCGCCGCCAACGATGTTGCGGATATGTAGCTCCAAGAATTCGTCATTATGTGGCGCATTCGCCAGCGAGAAGCTACGGGGTTTGTGGTCCTTAAGTAGGATATCGATGTATTGTCCAGCAAGGAATTGCAGGCGTTCGTTGGCAGGCAGTTTGAGTTGCAACACCATCACGTCATCTGCCATTTTGATCAGCTTCTGCACGCGGCAGGGCATGGTCTTGACTGGGATGTCCTTGACCGCATTCACTTCGCGACATTCAAGTTTTACATCTGATTTGGGTTTCGCGCAGCAGAATAAAGTCATGCCGGCAGCACGCTCAGCTTCGGTCAATGTGCTGTCTTGGAACTTGCCATGATCCACACTGCCTTCCAATACCTTGCCTTTACATGCGCCACACACACCATCTCGGCAGCTATATGGCAGAGTGTAGCCATGCTTGAGGGCGGCTTCCAAGATAGTCTCATGTTCCTCGATAGGGAACTGATGGCCGCTGGGAACTAAGGTGGTATTGAAGGTCATGATAGCGAATTCGGTTTGCGCAAAGACTTAGATTTTACCGCATAATCTCGCGCTCTCCCCATTTCACAATTTTAGCCAGATGGAACGAGTGTTATTAATCGGTTGTGGCGACGTGGCTCTGCGCATCCTCCCCCTGCTCACGCCAACTCGGCGTGTCTATGCCTTAATCCGCAATCCTGCCTATGGTGAGCGCTTACGCGCTATGGGTGTGACACCTATCCTTGGTGATTTGGATAAGCGCGCCAGCTTGTCACGCATCGGTGGACTGGCCGACACAGTGCTGCACCTTGCGCCGCCACCGAATGTAGGCATGCGTGATACGCGCACGCAGCATTTGCTCGCGGCCTTTTCGGCTGGCAGCCTACCTAAGCGACTGGTCTATATCAGTACCAGCGGTGTGTACGGGGATAAAGCGGGTGCTTGGGTGCGAGAGAGTGATGCCCTTCAAGCAAAGAATCCTCGCGCGCTACGCCGTGTAGATGCCGAACAACAAGTGCGGGCTTGGGCGAGCCGCAACGGGGTGTGTGTCAGCATACTGCGTGTGCCCGGTATCTATGCGCATGACCGCTTGCCACTGGACAGATTGCGTGCTGGCTCGCCAGCCATCCTCGCGGCTGAAGATAGCTACAGCAACCACATTCATGCCGATGATCTGGCTGCCATCATTGTTCGCGCGGCGCGCTTAGGGAAACCGAATCGCGTGTATCACACCACAGATGATGACGAGATGATGATGGGGGATTATTTCGATACGGTCGCCGAAGCTTTCAGTTTACCGTATCCGCCGCGATTGCCGCGTGCTGAAGTACAGTCACTGGTCTCGCCTATGATGTGGTCTTTTATGAACGAGTCGCGCCGTTTAACTAACGATAGGATGAAGCGCGAGTTGCGCGTGCAGTTACGCTACCCCACGGTCCGCGATGCATTGCCCTGATTCATTCCTTATTCATATTTTGTTCTAGATGTTGTAGGAAGACGCGGGTCTTGGCAGGTAGATAGCGCCGCATAGGCATCACAGCCCAAGCCGGCACAGGCGGGAAACACCAGTCTGGTAGCACCCGTACCAAGCGTTTTTTGGCCAGATCGGCGCGGGCGAATCGATCTGGTAAAGCGCCTATCCCCGCACCATCCAGTACCAGTTGCTGGATCATGTCTGGAGAGTTTAGTGTCAGTCTGCCTGGCGGGATGCCTTCCCATACCGCTTTTTCATTAATCAGATTCCAGGGTATTGCACCGCCACGCGCAGACAGCATGCGTACTGCTGTGTGGTACTGCAACTGGTCTGGATGGTTAAGTGTGGTGTGTAGGGCGAGATAGATGGGGCTGGCATAGAGGCCGAAACTTTGTTCGTCTATCTTGCGCGCGACTACCGTGGAGTCGTTGCTTAAGGTACCCATGCGTATCGCTAGGTCGTAGTGCTCTCCCACTAAGTCGACGCGGCGTGAGCTTAAGTCCAAGTCCAGTTGCACATCGGGATAAGTTTCGATGAAGGTGGCGATGGCGGTGGAAAAGTTCTGCTTGGCATAGTCGCCAGGCATGGAAACGCGCAATCTGCCACGTGGGGTAGATTCTTGACTGCGCACGAAGTCGTTCACCGCGCTGACTTCTTCAGCCACACGCCGACAGTGGTCCAGAAATTCCTGACCAAATTCGGTAAGTGTCAAACGCCGCGTGGTGCGTATGAGAAGTCGCTGTCCTAATATGGCTTCCAAGTTGGCTAGGCGACGCGATACCGTGGTCTTGGGCATGGACAGAAATTCTGCGGCACGCACCAAGCTGGCCTGATCGACGATGCTACTGAACAGGATGAGGTCGTCGGCGGAGATTTTAGTTTGTTCCATATATGGGATAGTTTATCCATAATTACCTACTTTATCTATTAAATCGGCACATATACTATGGTTGCAGCATAATTCACAGGAGGAATGATCATGAAAACTCAAATCACTCATCCACGCAGCGTGGAAAGATTGGTGACCGGTATCGCCACTTCTGATGGGGCGGGCGTGAAACTCAACCGTGTGTTGACCGGCAAGCTGCAACGCAGGCTGGACCCGTACCTGATGCTAGATGCCTTCGGCAGTGATGATCCGGATGATTACATCGCTGGTTTTCCTGACCATCCGCATCGTGGTTTCGAGACCATCACCTATATGCTGGCGGGACGCATGCGTCACAGAGACAGTGCAGGCCACGAAGGCTTGTTGCAGAACGGCGGTGTGCAATGGATGACTGCGGGACGTGGTGTGATCCATTCCGAGATACCCGAGCAAGAAGATGGTGTGATGGAAGGCTTCCAGTTGTGGCTCAACCTGCCAGCCGAACGCAAAATGATAGCGCCTTGGTATCGCGACATCGGCACCGAGCAGATTCCCGAATATACCGATGAGCAGGGGGTGACAGTGCGTGTCATCGCGGGTGAGAGCAATGGCGTGCAGGGTGCTGTACTGCGTGAAGTCACGGAGCCCCTTTATCTCGATATCCATCTGCCTGCAGGCGCCGAGTTCAGCACCGCGATACCGAATACGCACAACGCCTTCATCTATGTCTATCGAGGAGCTGCACAAGTTGGCGGAACGACGGTGGGTTTACAGCGCATGGCTATCTTGGCCAACGCAGAAGCGGTAGACGGGTTAAGCGTGAGTGCGGCACTGGACACTAGGCTGATTTTAGTCGCAGGCAAACCGCTGCATGAAGAGATCGTGCAATATGGACCATTCGTGATGAACACCCAGCAACAGATACACGAAGCACTGAATGATTTTAGAGACGGAAAACTAGCTTGATTCTATCAACGTATGGCAAAGGAAAATAAAATGACTGCGACACTCTACACTCCCTACACACTGGGTAAATTGCAACTCAAAAACCGCATCGTCATGGCACCCATGACGCGATCACGCGCGACTGGCAATGTGCCTAATGCATTGTTGGAAAAGTATTACGCAGACCGTGCCAATGCGGGCCTCATCATCACCGAAGGCGCTTCACCCTCACCCAATGGTTTGGGTTATGCGCGCATCCCCGGTATGTATTCCGAGGCGCAAGTGCAAGGCTGGAAGCGGGTTACCGATGCGGTGCACGCTCAGTCGGGCAAGATCTTCATACAACTTATGCATACTGGTCGTGTCTCTCATCCCGCCAACATGCAGCTTGGTACGCAGATACTCGCGCCCTCAGCGGTCGGAATGACAGGCGAAATGTGGACGGATGGCAGTGGGATGCAAGCTTATCCAGTGCCCAAGGCGATGAGCGAGGCAGAGATACTGTCCACCATCTCTGAATACGCACATGCCGCGAAACAGGCGATTGCCGCAGGCTTCGATGGCGTCGAGTTGCACGCTGCGAACGGATATATGATCGATCAGTTCCTTAATACCGCATCCAATCTACGCACCGATGCATGGGGCGGTAGTGTAGAGAACCGTATACGCTTCGCCGTCGAAGTTGCTAAGGCGACCGTAGCTGCCATCGGCGCAGATCGAGTGGGTATGCGCATCTCACCTTATGGTGCATTCAACGATATGAAGCCGGATGCTGAGATGGATGCGATGTATGAGCGCCTGATTGCCGAGTTGAATAAATTGGGGCTGGTGTATATCCACGTGGTCGATCACAGCTCTATGGGCGCGCCAGAAGTGAGTCCGACGCTGAAAGCAAAAATACGTGGGACTTTCAATGGAGCCTATATCTTGTCTGGTGGCTACGATGCGGCGCGTGCCAATACTGATTTGGATGCCAAGTCAGGCGATCTGGTCGCCTTCGGCCGTCCTTACATCAGCAATCCGAATCTGGCTGATAAGTTACAAAGCGGCGCAGAACTGACCGCACCGGATTTCAGTACTTTCTATACACCTGGCGAGAAGGGTTACACCGACTACTAAGGTTTCTGGCGTGATGTAAAGCAAAAGCCCCGAACTAGTTCGGGGCTTTTGCTTGGTGCAGTTCTTATCGCTTAAGCGTGCAGCTTGTTAAGTTGCTTGGCGATGACGTCGTGGCTCAACCACAACACGGGACCTGCGGGTGCCGAAGTTTCGTGGAACATCAGTGGACCTGTACCTTCCAATACCAGTGCACTCAAGATGTCGGTGACTAGAGCTTCACGTGTGGTGTGCATCTTGGTGATCTCTTCCGAGGTGCCTATCATGATGTCAGCTAGCTCTGCTGTGTTGGGCATAGGCCATGCCGCAAAATTACGGAAGCCTTGCATCACAGTGCTTTCGTTGTATGTGTTGATCTTGTTAAGCAATTCTTCCAAGGAGTGACCTTCTTGCAAGGTTTCACGGCAAGCTTGCCATTGTGACTCGGCCCATGCACCACCGTTCTCTTTGCGCAGTGCATTAAGCAATGGGAAAAGAGATAACTCAACGCCGACGAAGATATCGGAGGAGTTAGTGCGAATCTCGGGGCAGTTGTAGACCGTAGCTTTGATGCCATTTTTCCAAGCCTCTTCTGCGATGTGCTCCAAGCGCATCTTGGCTTTACCTTGTGTGTAGCTGGTGTAAGTCTGCCATTGATACTTGCCATCGATGAGAATCTCCGTGCCGTGATAGCCGTAAGCCGTGTAACGCACTTGCCCGCCTGATTTTTCAAGACGTGCACGTATCGCTGCGCTGCCTTCGATCAGGTACTGGAAAGTGTTGGCGGTCACTTCGTCAAAGTTCATCAGGATCAGTTTTCCCAGATCGCTATCCAGCAAGGTGCTGGAAGACTGGAAGCGTTCACCACGGCCTTTGTACACACGGTTGGCGATGGCTAGGAATACTTTGACCTTGGGGATTCCGCCGGCCATGGTGTGGGCAAAAAATGCGTTGCTGCCATCGGGGATCATGCCGTCTAACTGGCTCATTACCTGCGCGACGGAGTCCTTGAAGCGTTTAACGCCAGCGGCACGACACTTCTCGATGTGCGTCCAGTCCAATTTGTCAGTCTGCCAACTTTTTAAGGTGAAGTCGGCCAGCATGTCGGTCGGGGTAGGTTCGCCTGCGGGTGCGTCCAGATCGAAACCAGCCATCAGAGGGATGTTGATGATGCGACCACCCAAGTTAGCTTCTGCTGCAGCATGCTCTTCTGCGGTCAATGCACGCAGGGCATTATTCTCGTCGCGTCGGCCTACGGTCACACCGATGACGGTCATGCCAGCCTTGCGCGCCTCGTTGATCAGGCCATTGGCGTAACCGCGACCAAACAGTTCTCCGAAAAGCACAAAGACATCGCCTTTGCGGAAAATGTTGGTTTGTGGGACTTCGCGTAATGGAATGGGTGCGAGCATATGTTTCTCCGGTCGTTGTGGTGCATTTGGTAGGCGGCGATTTTAACAGGTCGCGATTATGTGTGAGGTTTTTTACGAATTGATACAGATATAGGCTCAGAACTACTGCTCACGTATGGATTTCAACAATCGCTTACAGCTTGATATTGACTTGTACGCTAGTCTAACTCGTATAATTGCCCACTTAATAATTAGCAAGCTAACTATATTGTGAAATCGGTAAACGAGCAATTTGCAGAATCTATATTTCTAGTTACGCATGCATGGCGTACTGAGTTGGATAGGCGCCTACGCCCATTGGGATTCTCACATTCGCGTTGGCTATTGTTGTTGCATCTTTCGCGCAATGACGGGTGTCAGCAAAGCGAGTTGGCTCAGCACATGGGCATAGAGGCCGCCACCTTGGTCCGGTCGGTTGACTATATGGAGCAGGAAGGACTCGTTGAACGTCGCAGCAGCAGTGTGGATAGGCGCGTCAAGCATTTGTATCTGTCCGATGCGGGGCTGAAAGTGGTGGCTGATATACGTTCCTACGCGGCTGATCTTCGTAAAGAGTTGTTGTCCGATCTAACGAGTAAGGAGATTCAATCAACATTGGATGTCATTACTGTAATCAGTAACAAACTTGGAGCACTTTCATGAAGCTGATTGCAAATAATAAGAAGGTCGTGATTGCGCTGTTGTTGCTCTTTATGGCGCTGGGCGTATATGCATACCAAAAATATTTCGGACACACACGCAGTACAGAAAATGCCTATATCAATGCAGATGTCGTGAATGTCGCTGCATTGGTTAAAGGGCAGGTCCTAGGGGTCTACATCACAGAAAACCAACATGTACATAAGGGCGACAAACTATTTGATATAGACCCACGTCCTTATGCGATCGCCTTAGAGCACGCACAGGCCGATCTCGCCAGTGCCAAACAATCGGCGCGCCAAGATCATGCTGATGTGAATGTCGCCCGCGCCGAAGTACAACAGATCGAAAGTGATCTCCATAATGCACGTGTCAACTATCAGCGTGATCAAGATTTGCTAACGCGACATTTCATTCCGCAGCAAAAATTAGATGATGCGCATACTCGTGTGGCAGACTTGGAAGCATCGTTGCAACAAGCGAGTGCAAAGTTAAATAGGGCGCAGGCCGTACCAGAAAAACTCAACGAACGCGGTGATGTGATGAGGGCACAAGCCGCCATCGATCAAGCCAAACTCGATCTTCAGAACACCCAAGTCTATGCCAACCAAGATGGACAGATCAGCAATCTGTCATTAACAGCTGGATCGATGGTGGGGATAGGCAATCCGCTGTTTGCCATCATCGCTGACAATAGTTTTCATATTGATGCGAATTTTAAAGAGACTGAGCTGGGCGGCATCCATGCAGGTCAGCTCGTAGATATACATATAGATATGTATCCCGAGCAACACTTCCTGGGCGCAGTGGAAAGTCTGAGTGGTGGTACCGGCACGGCATTCTCTCTGTTGCCGCCGCAGAATGCGACAGGGAATTGGGTGAAGATCGCGCAGCGTGTACCTGTGCGCATCAAATTCGCGCAGATGGACGCCGATCATCCCTTGCGTATCGGCGCAACCGCGACGGTGACCGTAGAGCTGAGATAAGCGTGAATAGCAATCGTGTCTTGATCAGTGTCGCCGTGATGGCTGCAACCATCATGCAAGTGCTGGACACTACGATCGTCAATGTGGCTCTGCCAAGTATGGCGGGACAATTGGATGCGACCCCAGACAACATCAGCTGGGTGCTGACGTCCTATCTCATTGCATCCGCCATCTTTATGCCGCTGACCGGTTTCTTCACCGATAGGCTGGGGCAAAAGCGCTTTCTATTGATCAGTATCGCAGGTTTTGTAGCCGCTTCCGCGATGTGTGGCATGGCGACCAGTCTGACTCAAATGGTGATGTTCCGCTTCCTACAAGGCGTGTTTGGTGCATCGCTGGTGCCCTTGTCGCAATCCATCATGCTGCAGAATTTTCCCGGGGAGCAACGCGGCAAGGCGATGGCGATATGGAGCATGGGTGTGATGGTCGCACCCATACTTGGGCCGACGCTGGGTGGTTATCTCACAGAGGTCATCAGTTGGCGTTGGACCTTCTACATCAATCTACCAGTGGGAGTCTTATCCTTACTGCTGACTATGCGTTTTGTGCCGGACACAACGGTACGAGCACGACGTATGGATTGGTTAGGGTTCGCTTCGCTGGCAGTGGGCATCGCGGCTTTGCAATTGGTGTTGGATAGGGGGAATCAGGATGATTGGTTCAGCTCTAAAATGCTGGTGTTCGCCAGCGTGATTGCAGTGTTGTCTATCGTATTTTTCTTCATCTATACCATCACGGGCAAGCATCATCCTTTGTTCGACCTGCGCATCTTCCGTGATCGCAACTTTCTGGTTGCCAGCCTGATCATGACCTCCATAGGTATAGGTTTCTTTGGCGGCATGTTGTTGCAATCCTTGTTCTTGCAGAACTTCCTCGGCTATCCGACATTCGAGGCGGGATTGTATATGGCGCCGCGCGGTTTGGCTTCTTTGCTGGTGATGATCTTCGTCGGGAAATTCGTCGGCAAGATCGCCCCGCGTAACTTCATTTTCGTCGGCATACTTGCAAGCGTCCTGGGAAATTACTTGATGACACGCTATACCAGTGATATCACGCCTAGCGAATTGATATTGCCAATGATGTTGCAAGGCGTCGGCATGGGGTTGATCTTTGTGCCCATCTCAACGTTGGCGTTCACCACCCTGCCTAGAGAGATTGCAGCAGAAGCTGCAGGTATATACAGTTTGATACGTTCGATGGGTTCGGCGCTGGGCATATCCATTCTGGCGGCATATTTTTCGCGCAGTACACAGCAAAACTGGGCCAGTCTGCGCGGAGATATCACGCCCTATAGCGAGGCGCTGCGCAGTTACCTCGCACCACTGCATATGAGTGCAGGCGATACACAAGGAATTGCGATAGTGGCTAAAGCGGTGTTCCATCAGGCACAAAATGCTGCTTACATCGATAGTTTTTGGTTCGCTACGACTAATTTCGTGCTGATGTTGCCTTTGCTATTGTTGTTGCGTAGGCCCAAGAAGACAGAGGCTGTCAGTCCTATTGTGGTGGCAGACTAGTCTTAGGCTGTATTGCTGGCGGAAATGAGTTGATTGAGTTTTTCTCTGGCCGCGCCACTGTCTATCATCTCGGCTGCCTTCTTTACCCCGTTCTCTAGCGTGTCGCTCAGGCCTGCGACATAGATAGTCGCTCCTGCGTTCATTAATACGATATCGCGTGCAGCACCAAGTTTACCTTCCAGGACTGAGAGCAGCATGAGGCGAGATTCGTTGACATTGGAAACGTTGATGTCGGATAGGCGTGCGGCGCTTAGTCCGAATTGAGACGGATGTACGGTGTATTCGCGTACCTCACCATCCTTGAGTTCGGCGACAGAGGTGTCACCAGTGATGGTGATTTCGTCCATGCCATCTTCGCCGTGCACGATCATCACGCGCTGGCTGCCCAGACGCTGCAATACACGGGCTTGTATGCCGACCAGATCAGGGTGGAATACGCCCATCACTTGCTGCTTGGCACCTGCGGGATTGGTTAGCGGACCGAGAATATTGAATAGGGTGCGTATGCCCATCTCTTTGCGTACGGGTGCCGCATGTTTCATGGCGCTGTGATAGTTGGGTGCGAACATGAAGCCAAATCCGACTTGCTCGATGATGGTTGCGGTCTGCTCTGGCGTAAGGTTGATGTTCACTCCCAGCGCCTCCAGTACGTCCGCGCTACCAGATTGTGAGGACACAGAACGACCACCATGCTTGGCAATCTTTGGCACCCGCTGCTGCGGCGACGAAGGCTGCGGTGGTCGAGATGTTGAAGGTGTGAGCACCATCGCCACCCGTGCCGCAAGTGTCGACCAAGCGCCCATCATCTTTTATCTGCACATGTGTTGAGAGCTCGCGCATCACCAGTGCGGCTGCAGCGATCTCGCCTATGGTCTCTTTCTTGACGCGCAAGCCAGTGATGATGGCTGCAATCATCACGGCTGACACTTCGCCACTCATGATCTGGCGCATTAGCGAGACCATCTCATCGTGGAAAATCTCGCGATGGTCGATGATGCGTTTGAGTGCGTCTTGCGGCTTCATGGTCTACCTTCCAAAAAATTCTTCAACATGTCGTGACCATGTTCAGTGAGTATGGACTCAGGGTGGAACTGAACACCATGCACGTTCAGCGTCTTGTGGCGTACGCCCATGATTTCGCCATCGTCTGTCCAAGCAGTGACCTCTAGACAATCAGGTATAGTCTCGCGTTCTATCACTAGCGAGTGATAGCGGGTCGCTGTGAAAGGATTAGGCAGACCGGTGAATACACTGTTGCTGTGATGATGGATGAGTGAGGTCTTGCCGTGCATCAAGGTCTTGGCATGAATGATCTTGCCGCCGAAGGCTTGACCTATGCTCTGGTGACCGAGACAGACGCCGAGCAAAGGTATCTTGCCTGCGAATTGTTTGATGGCGGCGACCGAAATGCCAGCTTCATTTGGCGTGCAAGGGCCGGGTGAGATGACTAAGTGCTCGGGGTTTAACTTGGTTATTTCCTCCACGCTGATCTCGTCATTGCGTTTCACCACTACATCTGCACCTAACTCGGCAAAATATTGCACAAGGTTGTAGGTGAAGGAGTCATAGTTGTCGATCATTAGCAGCAAAATATATCCAACCTTATACGTGATTTTGGGCTTGCCCTATGCCGCGGCGGCCTTTCAAGAAGGGGCGCATTATCTCATTCATTCTAAAGCGCTGGAAGTCAGGATAGGCAGCAATGTCCTACTCAAAGAAGGCTTGCGGATGCGAGATACCGAATCCTTGGGCAAAGTCTATGCCGATATCGCGTAACTGTATGATGGCCTCTTCGCTTTCGACCATTTCAGCGACAGTCCTTACCCCTACGCTTTTGGCGACTTTGTTGATTGCGACTACTTTGGCATACGAGACCTTATCTCTGGGCATCGCCAAGATCAGGCTACCATCGATTTTGATGAACTCGATGTTGAAGTCGCGTATCAACTTGAATGACACGTTGTCGCGACCGAAATTACTCAGGGCTACTAGGCAACCAAGTGCTTTGATCTTGCCCACGAATTCGGCGACCGCGCTGTTCTGCAGAGTGTCTTCGACGTCGCACACCTCGAAGCACAGATTGCTGGCAGATACCCCTGACTCTTCTAACATCAGTGCTAATGACTTAGGGAACTCAGCGTCATGTATGGTTGCACGTGCGACATTAATGAAGAAAATGGTGTTGGATTTGAGCCTTCCCTGTTGGTATTGGATAGCTGCACGTTGCAAGACATGCTGTACTACCCAGCGATCCAAAAAAGGCATCAGGCCATGCTGTTCGGCAATAGGAAAAAATGCGCCGGGTGGCATCATGTTCTCTGGGTCTTCACGCAATCGGATCAAGATCTCATAGTGTTCGGACGCTATAGTGTCCAAGCCTAACGGAGTAATCAACTGGCAGAATAGATTGAAGTCACTGTGTTCTATCGCAGCGAATATCTCACGTCCTGCGTCCTCGCGTCCTGTGATCTGGCGTGACATCGAATCGACGAACATATTCTGGTCGTTCAAATCCTGGGGGGCAGGTCGATTAGTATTCTTGCTTGAAACTGAACTCACGTCATCTGGCTGCGTCACATCGGTAGCCAACATATAGAAACCTATGACTTTGCCCGTGTCATCGAATTGCGGCAGATGCTCGACTTCCAATTTATATACCGCACCGCTGGTCATGGTGAGTGTACGCACATAGCTGGTAGCCTGCCCGTCAAGTGACTGACGTATCAAAGTTGCCAATTCGGAATGTACCTTGTTGCCCAAGACCTGGCGCAAATGCCTGTCGTCTATGTTCTTTGCATCCAGATTCAGCCATGTGCGAAACGCTTTATTGTGATACCGGCAGCGGCCTTCGTGGTCTATGAAGGCGATGATGGTGTCTAGGGACTCGTCCATCACGCGCAGGCGTGACAGAGTACTGGCCTGACCAGCTTCATATTGCGATAGCTTGCGCGTTGTCTGCTCTAGCTTGTCTTTCATGGCTGAAAGCTGGGCAGTACGACGTGTTAAGCGCCATTCAGAATGCGACATACGCGATGCTTCTGCCAAGATGGCTGCGACCAGCAATCCAGTCAGGAAGGTAGTCCATTGCAGGCCCAGATCGGTGAAGTAGATGGTGAAGACGAGTGACGCAGAAGTGATGACTACTGCCACGGCGGTTAAGTAAGGTTGTACGACGCGATAAAACTTCTTGTTCAGGATTATCAAAGGCGTGCTCCGGTGGGTATCTGCTATGTCCGCTTGCGTATGCTGGACATGATACTCGCTGTTGACAGCGTCGGGCAGCTTGAAATCCTTGATTTTCATTGAGAAGGGAAGGAAACTTCGCGGGTTGTGCACGACCTTGTGTTTGCTGCGCAATTAAATTAACATAAAGCTACGAGTTGATGAAATTTGACTCTGATGAGGATTTATCTAACCAGAATTTATTTAAGGAGTCTCAATTGAAAAAAATTGCTTTGTTGTTGGTGATGTTGACGTTGGCAAGTTCAGCAATGGCTGCGGGTGAGGAAGTAGCTGCTGGGATGAAAACTGCAGCAGCAGCGGGTACTACTTTCACAACCGCTGCCGGTGTAGCTCTTGTAGTGGTTGGTGGTGTATGGGTAGTAACTTCGCAAGGTGGTAACAACGGTACAACAGGCTCTAGATAAATCAATCAAGCCTACGTTGAAAGTCGAAAAACCCTTGGTTTAACCGCCGGGGTTTTTTTTTACATATATTAAGTAAGCCTGCCATGAATATCCTTCGCGTAATAATCATCCTGTCGATAGGGTTGCTGCAAGCCTGTTCGTTGGGTAGCGATCCTGCCATTCAATCCATGTTAAAGGTCTTTAACTCTGATGACTCCGCTGGCTTCAATCCGAATTATCGATATCTTCGGGTGGTTGTGAATGATCGAGTGGCATTCTTGGTGTTGGGTGCAATAGATCATGATGCACATGGTCCTGTCGAGGTTTGGGCTAGCGGAGAAGGCGCGGCATTCCGCCTTCAAAACGGAAGGTTCGTGGGCGCGGTTGGTTTGCCGGTTGAATGGCGAAATGTGCTGATGCCTGAACTTCCATCTTGGTCGTCTCTTGCCCACGATGAGCATCCGGTATTGTGGACAAGGATTCGGGATGTCATGCCAGGCTATCGCTTCGGTGTAAAGGATAGCCTAGTTTTACGTCATGCAAAAATACCAAATCATAGTGAAATCAAGGTGCTAAATCCTGCCGAATTGACTTGGTTTGAAGAGAGGTCATCGTCGTCTGATAGTCCGTTTGCGCGGTATGCAGTGGATTTTCATCGTGGAAAAGAGCTCGTCGTTTATGGTGAGCAATGCTTGTCTGAGACACTCTGCTTTAGCTGGCAACGTTGGCCGGTATCTTTAAACCTTGCGCCAGACGAAAAATGAAGAAATTTATAAAGACAGGTTTTATTCCGTGCGTATTAAAGTTCACGCGAATTTCGAGACCTGACACATTGACGGGTGTAGCACTGCTGTGTATTACATTCACCCTAATACCTGTTGACTCGCAAGCTGAGCCAGAGGTATTTGCGCCAAAGCGGTTGAGCGACTGGTTGCTTGAACATCCGCAGGCGCTGAGTGATTATCCTTTGGGAGTCAGCTGGCGGGTGCAGGGTGAAGTAGCAGCGCAAGATTTACTGAAAACAGCACTGCTGAAAAATCTGTCCGCCCTTGATAGTCAGGGGGGGGGCAAACATGGGTTGTATGACTGGGTCGCTGGCCTTCCAGTGACAGGCCGGGTTCCCCTAGCGATGGCAGATGCGCGCTGGTTGCAGGCCAATCCGCTGCGCGACCCTGTATTGCAGTCCGATCAAAGTGTCATTTTGCCTCGCCGCCCCAGTACGGCTAGTGTGGTATTGGAAAATGGAACGCTTTGCCAAATAAAGCAGGCGGCAGGCCATCAAGTTATCGATTATCTTCATGCGTGTGGCATACAAGATGCAGA
Source organism: uncultured beta proteobacterium (assembly GCA_963740305.1). GTDB lineage: Bacteria > Pseudomonadota > Gammaproteobacteria > Burkholderiales > Gallionellaceae > Gallionella. The sequence goes on from CAVUDR010000001.1 coordinate 385,002, forward strand.
TTGGGCATGGATTGCACAAGCTGATGGTAAGGTATTCCGTTTCGGAGTGGCAATCTGGAATGGCGAGGAGCAGAGTGAAGTCGCTCCAGGCGCATGGATATGGGCCCCTTCGCGTAACAGCGTCTGGTCTGAGCAGATATCGAACCAGTTGATGGCCTTTCTTGCCACCCAAGAACCCGCGCCTGATAATGCTGATGCGGTCGAAATGAATTATAACGATCCTCTAAAATCTGGTCTAAAAAACGTTGTAAAAACATCAGTTTTACCCTCTCCAGCAGGTGATGTTTCTCGTAGCATGAGATTCACTTCCGGTGACTGGGGCTACATAGGCTTGTTGCAAACACCGACGGCACGTATGCGCGACGAGGGGGAGTATTCTCTTACATTGAATCGCGCCTATCCGAATACCAGCATCAACGTGTTCATGCAGCCATTCGACTGGATGGCTGTGGGTTTCCGCTACACCAGCATCAGTAATCGACTCTATGGGCCCGTCATCGCTGGGAATCAGGCCTACAAGGACAAGAGCATAGATTTAAAATTTGGCGTCCACCATGAGTCTGCCTATCTGCCTGAGGTGTCTGTCGGTCTGCGCGATATCGCCGGAACGGGCCTATTTTCCGGTGAATTCTTAGTGGCGAATAAACGTGCTGGGGATTTCGACCTGAGTCTAGGGTTGGGCTGGGGGAATGTGGGTGGACGAGGGAATCTGGGCAATCCGCTGGGGAAGATTTTTTCATCCTATAAGACACGCAAGGTTGGTGCAGTTGGACAGGGCGGAACGTTCAGCCCCTCTACCTACTTTAGCGGGCCGACAGCACTATTTGGCGGGGTGCAGTATCAAACTCCTTGGCAGCCGTTGATGTTAAAGCTGGAATACGATGGTAATAATTACCAACATCAAGGTCTGGGCAATAATATGCCACAGAATTCGCCTTGGAATTTTGGTGCCGTCTACCAAGCAGCAGATTCTGTTGATATCAGTCTGGGTTTCGAGCGCGGAAATACCGCGATGCTAGGTATCACGATGCATACCTACCTTAATAAAATGAGCACGCCAAAATCAAGCGACCCGACTCGCGTGGGAGTTGAGGAAACGCGCCCTGTGCGGCCGCCAGACTGGTCCAAAACGGGCCGCGATTTGACCGTGCAGACCGATTGGTCTGTGAAAAAAATCGTGCAGGATGGTCATGATTTGCGTACAACCTTTGACGATGCAGATGCTGTCTATTGGCGAGATAGGCTTGATCGTGCTGCATCTGTGTTACATCGCGATGCGCCTGCGTCGGTTGATCAATTTTCATTCATATACCGAGAGCGGGGTATGGATATGGCGGAACATCGCATCAACCGATCCACTTGGGTTAAAGAGAAAACCCAAGCCGTCGCTCCCTCTGAGCAGCGCGATGCGGTGATTGCTCAGGCGCCAACACATCCTGAAGTCGAAACGATACTTTATCAGGGTAAGCGCCCGCGTTTTGAAGCACAAACGGGTATGGGTTTCAACTATACCCTGGGTGGCCCGAATGGTTTTGTGCTCTATCAACTTGCGGCGACCGAAAAGGTCAAGTTCAGGTTGTCTGATGACGCTTGGCTGCAGGGCGGTGTTCAGCTCGGTTTAATCGATAATTACAATAAATTCACCTACACCGCACCTAGTAATCTGCCTCGTGTGCGTACTTATGCGCGCGAATACACAACTACGTCAAGATTTACCATGCCAAATCTGCAGATCACGCATACAGGGAAGTTGAGCGATAACCAGTATTACAGCGTGTACGGCGGCTATCTTGAAAGTATGTTTGCCGGTGCCGGTGCCGAATGGCTTTACCGCCCATTTGAAAGTCGTTTAGCGTTTGGTGTGGATATCAACGAGGTAAAGCAGCGCGGTTTTAAGCAGGACTTTAGTCTGCGCAACTATAGGGCCGCTACGGGTCATGCAACGCTATATTGGGATACGGGCTGGAAAGATGTGCACGCTAAAGTTAGCGCGGGGCAGTATCTCGCGAAGGACGTGGGTGCTACCTTTGAAGTGTCACGGACTTTTCAGAATGGTGTTAGTTTAGGTGCGGGAATCACGAAGACTAACGTATCAGCGGTACAGTTTGGCGAGGGCAGCATGGATAAGTGGATATCCATTGCTATTCCTTTCGATGCCATACTCACCCGTTCGAGCGAGAAAACGGGTAATTTTATCTGGCACCCGCTGATGCGCGACGGTGGTGCAAAGCTTTATCGTGAGGTCAGTCTTTATGATATTACCAAATCACGCGACCCGAATCTTCTGCAGATAAACGCTGCACCCTTGCCCAATGAAGTTGTTGCGCCGGCTGATAGGCATGAAGGTTGGAGTTTGCCACCCGAAGGCATAGCGCCTGATGTTCACGTTGTTCCGCAAGTATCTGCGAAGCAATGGAAGTCGGGTGAGTCAACTTATCAATGGCGTATGGAGTCCGAACTCTATAAACAGAAATTTCGTAATATCAAAATGAATTTTGATACGTCCTATCGTCTTAACCTGACTGTTTCAAATGATCATATTCATTCTATTAGTCGTGCGGTAGGTAGAGCCGCACGCACAGCTTTGCTAAATGCGCCGCTTGATACCAAGGCCATAAGCATCACCTTCGAACAAGGTATCGCGCCATTCAGTAGCGAAAGCTTTCCGGTTGTGAAATACAACTTCAACGACCTACCTATCTTGAAGAAGTATTTGGCCGGCGAAGTTAGTCAGTCTGTCTTGATGGGTAAGATTTATGTTAACTACATCAATCCTGCTGCTCGTGAAGACAATCCGCTGCAAGATCTTGCTGACATGGAGCCTATTGAGGACAAACAAACGCTTGCACAGACGATAATGCCCGATTTACGCCCAGTCTATCGTGTTAAGGATGATTTGGTGCATGCCGGAAATACAGCATTGGATACCGACTGGCTGCATGCAGGGATGGTCGGTACAGGCGTGGTGTTGGCGAGCAGCTTACTAGACAATGGTGCGAATAGATTTGCCATTAAACATGCTCAGAGCAGTTTGTTGAAGAATGGCAATCTTGTAGGCAATACGCTGGTTCCGTTAGCGGTATTTGGTGGCGCACTAGCAGCAGCCCTCGATAATAGCGATCCTGTGATGTCACGTACTGGCTATTCATCTCTTGAAGCAGGTGCCAGTTCGCTGATGCTGGTTACGGGCATGAAGTATGTGGTGGGCCGTGCACGACCAACAGTCAGTCAGAGCAACGGGAACTTCAGCCCAATGGCGGGCTCGGCAGTGAAAGGGACGGATGGCTTTCCTTCTGGCCACACCATGATAGTTTGGTCCATGCTCACCCCGTTTGCTGAGGAGTACCATGAGCCTTGGCTATATGGTGTTGCAGCGATCACCAACTTTGCGCGGGTGGGAAGTCGTAAGCACTGGGTATCTGATACGGTAGCGGCTAGTCTACTTGGTTACGGGGTAGGAAAAATATTCTGGGAATCAGCGCGTGAATCAAGCAATGATTATCCCAAACTGGGGTTGGATGGACAGGGGGCGACGCTGACCTGGAATCTCCATTGATACTTATGAAGGGCCATGTATTCCATAAGCGCCTCGGCTATGCATTTCAGGGCTTGGTGAGTGCTTATCAGCTGGAGGTTAGTTTCAGGGTGGAGTTGTGGCTAGGCATCATGGCGCTTCTGCTCACCATGGCGCTCTCTCCATCACTGCTGTGGTTGGCACTGATCGTCATCATGATCGCCTTGGTGCTTGGAGCGGAATTGTTGAATACCGCACTAGAGCATGTACTGGATGGCTTATGTCCAGATCAGGCAGAATTCGTTCGTATCGCCAAGGATTGTGCTGCGGGGGCAGTTCTGGTGTTCAGCGTTGCGGCGCTGTTGGTTTTTGTTCTGATGTTGTTCGACATACAGGCTTTTGCAGTTTTACGTTAAGCGACGGTGGTTGCTAGGTCTGTTTGCGTAGCTTGTTGACTATACTCGTTGCCACAGCCTCGGCGACTTCTATACCATCCACGGCGGCCGACAGGATGCCACCCGCATAACCTGCACCTTCGCCAGTGGGGTAGAGACCACGGGTATTGATACTCTGCAAATCTTCTTTGTTGCGCTTGATGCGAATACGGGGATGAGGTACGGGTCTCGACCCCAGTCAATACCGCATCGGGCAGGTCAAAATTCTTGATCTGTTTTGCGAAGGCGGGTAAGGCCTCGCGTATCGCGGCGATGGCGTAGTCGGGCAGCGCAGTTGCCAGATCTGTGAGATGCACGCCAGGCGTGTAAGAAGGCTGCACGCTGCCGAACTCGGTCGAAGCTGTGCCGCTCAAGAAGTCACCAACCAACTGTCCCGGCGCTTGGTAGTTGCGACCACCCAGTTCATATGCATGTGACTCCAAACGACGTTGGAATGCCATGCCGGCCAGTGGGTCGCCAGGATAATCCACCTCAGGGGTGATGCCCACCACGATGCCCGCGTTGGCATTGCGTTCGTTGCGTGAATACTGACTCATGCCATTGGTCACGACGCGACCCACTTCCGACGTTGCGGCAACCACAGTGCCGCCTGGGCACATGCAGAAGCTGTAGACCGACCGACCATTGCTGGCGTGATACACCAGCTTGTAATCGGCCGCGCCAAGTTGTGGATCACCTGCATTCGCACCTAAACGGGCATCATCTATCAGCGACTGGGGGTGTTCGATACGGAAGCCGATAGAGAATGGTTTGGCTTCGAGATAGATGCCGCGCTTATGTATCATCTCGAAGGTGTCACGCGCGCTATGACCTATCGCCAACACCAGATGGTCAGTAGCGATACGCTCACCATTCGATAAAATCACAGCGCTAACTTGCTGTACGCCGTCTGCGCCGATCTCAAGTTCGATATCTTCCACACGACTTTGGAAGCGGATCTCGCCACCCAGCGACTGTATGGTGGCACGCATTTTTTCGACCATGCCGACCAGCTTGAATGTGCCGATGTGTGGGTGACTCTCGTATAGGATCTCGGCGGGTGCACCTGCTTTGACGAATTCATCAAGCACCTTGCGGCTCAGGTAGCGCGGATCTTTGATCTGGCTGTAGAGCTTGCCGTCCGAGAACGTACCTGCGCCACCTTCACCGAATTGCACATTCGATTCTGGATCGAGCTTGCCCTGACGCCACAAGCCCCAAGTGTCCTTGGTGCGTTCACGCACGGCTTTGCCGCGCTCCAAAATGAGCGGTTTGAAACCCATTTGCGCGAGCAACAATCCCGCGAATAAACCCGCAGGTCCCATGCCTATCACAATAGGACGCGCGGCTAAATTTTGAGGTGCGTGAGTGACAAAATGGTATTGAGTATCGGGCGCGAGTTTGATGTGCTGCTCATTAGGAAAGTGCGCCAATACAGCAGCTTCGTTGTTTAGCGTCACATCTAAGGTGTAAGTGAACAAGATGCTGTTCTTTTTGCGTGCATCCACGCCGCGTTTGTACACGACGTGACTGACGTAATCATCGGCAGTGATCTTCAGGCGATTACGTATCGCTGCTTTGAGATCCTCCTCGCTATGCGCGAGCGGTAGTTTTATTTCGGTTAGGCGCAGCATGGCTTATCGGTGTGCTTGCGCATCCAAACCATCCAATACCATCTCAGCAGCGCGCAACACGGCACGTGCCTTGTTCTGCGTCTCCAGCCATTCACTCTCAGGCACGGAGTCGGCAACGATGCCTGCACCGGCTTGTACGTACAGCATCTGGTCTTTAACGACGGCGGTGCGCAAGGCGATGGCCACGTCCATGTCGCCGTTGAAGCCCAGATAACCGACTGCGCCTGCATAGATGCCACGCTTACTGGGTTCCAGTTCGTCGATGATCTCCATCGCGCGCACTTTCGCTGCACCACTCACCGTGCCAGCAGGGAAAGTAGCCTTGAGTACATCCATCGCACTCAGGCCTTTCTGCAACTTAGCTTCAACGTTGGAAACGATGTGCATCACATGGGAATAACGTTCGATGACCATCTTGTCGGTCAGCTTCACCGTGCCGTGTTCGGCGACGCGACCGATGTCGTTACGCCCCAGATCGATGAGCATGAGATGCTCGGCTAACTCCTTGGGATCGGCCAACAGTTCTGTCGCCAGTTCAGCATCCTGTTCGCTGGTCTTGCCACGTGGACGGGTGCCTGCGATGGGACGTACGGTGACGGTATCGCCTTCTAGTCGTGCCAATATCTCGGGAGACGAACCCACTACGTGATGGTCGCCCATGTCGTAATAGAACATATACGGCGAGGGATTGATGCTGCGCAAGGCTCGATACAACGACAAGGGCGAAGCAGGAAATGGCTGCGACATACGTTGCGAGAGCACCACTTGCATGATGTCGCCGTCGAAGATGTAGTGCTTGGATTTTTCTACAGCCGCTTTGAAGGCGGCTTCGCCGAACTCCGACTTGGCTTCAACTTTGACTGCAGCCGGTGCGAACGGTATGTCGATAGGCAAACGCAACATCGCAATGAGTTCACTCAAACGCTCCTTGGCAATAGCGTAAGCATCATCTTGCGACGGGTCGGCATAGACGATGAAGGTCAGCTTGCCAGACAAATTATCGATGACCGCCAGTTGTTCTGTGAGCATCAATAAAATATCGGGCGTGCCGATGACGTCCTTCTTCTGCGTCTTGGCCAGACGTGGTTCTATGTAGCGCACCGTGTCATAGCCAAAGTAACCCGCCAGACCGCCGGTGTAACGCGGTAAACCAGACAAAGGTGCGATGTTGAAGCGTGCTTGGTATCGCTCAATATAGTCGAGCGGGTTGTCCACATCTTCGCTAATCGCACCTGTAGGCGTGGTCAGTGTGACTTGCTTGCCACGTACGGTGATGCGTGTGTCCGCAGGCAGACCGATAAAAGAATAACGTCCGAAACGTTCCCCACCTTGCACCGACTCGAGCAAGTAGGAATAGGGTTTGTTAGCGAGTTTGAGGTACAGCGAAAGCGGTGTGTCTAGGTCGGCGAAAGTCTCCGCAACCAAGGGAATGCGGTTGTAGCCTTGCTGAGCAAGCGCCTGAAATTCTGATTCGGTGATGGGGTGCAACATGTGAAACTCCTGTGTCATTAGGTCTAGGTGTCGAACTGGAAACACATTACTGTGCCCCTAGATCATCAGCACCATCGCCAATATTTGGTTTGAGACAGGAGGGTATTCATCATCACATACGTTTCAATAAAGGCAGTGCGGCTGGGATGTCTTGGATTACAGCATCCAGATCCAAGGTCTCTACAGGCTCACCGTGGTTATAGCCGTAAGGTACGCAGAACACTGGGCAACCCGCAGCGCGGGCAGCCAGTGTGTCATTTAATGAGTCACCAATCAGTAACATCTTTTCGATAGGCACACCGAAGAACTTAGCCGCATGTAGCAAAGGCATAGGATGAGGTTTTTTCTCAGGCAGACTGTCTCCAGCCAATACGATCTTAAAGTACTTGGTTAGCCCCAAGCCCTTTAGCAATGGAGTGGTGTAGCGCTCTACTTTGTTGGTGATGCAACCCAATGGGTAACCTGCCAAGACCATCGCGTCCAACCCTTCGATCACACCTTGGAACGGTTTACTTTCCAGCAACAGTTCTGTGTAGTGTTGTTCGAATATAGGCAGGGCATGGTCATACAAGGCTGCATCTGGCGTGGCATGCATGTCGCCAGTTAGCGCACGTTTCACCAACCAAGAGATACCGTTGCCGATGTAGCTAGACAGTAGTTCTTGCGAGACGGGTGTGTAGTCCATGTCGCGCAGCATGCGGTTAGCTGCTTCGCACAATTGTGGCGCAGTGTGCAGAAGCGTACCGTCAAGGTCGATGACGATGGCGGAAATTGGCAGAGGACGTTGTGTGAAAGGCATTATTTACCTACCTTTGCCAATTCAGCGCGCATCTCTGCAACGATGGAGTCATAACGGTTCTTGTCGTTATCGTTACGCTTGCTGAAAATCGCTGAACCTGCGACGAAAGTGTCTACACCAGCTTCGGCAACTTCACGGATGTTGGCTGGGCCCACGCCACCATCGATTTCCAGACGGCAGTTGTAACCACCAGCGTCTATCATCTTGCGCACTTTGCGCGCCTTGTCCAATACGTGAGGGATGAACTTCTGACCACCGAAACCAGGGTTCACCGACATCAGCAATACCATGTCCAATTTAGGCAAGGTGTATTCCAAGATCTCTAGCGGAGTCGATGGGTTGAACACCAGACCGGCTTTGCAACCGCTTTCCTTGATCAGGCCGATAGTACGGTCGATGTGCTCGGAAGCTTCTGGATGGAAGGTGATGTAAGTCGCGCCTGCTTTAGCGAAGTCAGGGATGATGCGATCAACAGGTTTAACCATCAGATGCACGTCGATAGCGGCAGTCACGCCATGTTTGCGCAAGGCTTCGCATACCAACGGTCCAATCGTCAGGTTAGGCACGTAATGGTTATCCATCACGTCGAAGTGAACGATGTCTGCACCGGACGCCAGTACGTTATCGACTTCTTCGCCCAGTTTGGCGAAATTGGCAGAAAGAATTGAAGGAGCGATCTGATACATGGCGTAGTCCTCGAAAAGTAGATTGAAATGGGGTTAAAAATTTTAGAACGAGCATTCTAACCGAATAATCAAGTTGGCCTAAAGTGTGAGATGAAAAATCAGGTATCAGCTATGAGGCATCAAAATGGTAGCGGATTGAGAAGTACACTCAAAAATAAGTACATTGTTTGTGGCGCCAAGGTCATTTAAGATCGAATTCGCTGCGGTGGCGTAAAATTCATTCCAATAAATTATTCAACTCAAATACACGCAGTGGTCAAAATTTAGCTTGAAGAATCCCAATAAAATACTCGTAATCTTCACTCTATTCCTGATTGTGCTTTGGAATCTGGTCGGGACTATTTATATAAATAAATACTTCGAGCGACAGGAGGATGTATTAGTCGCCAATAAGATCAAATTGGCAAAGCTTCAAGCTGAAGAGTATGCAGATAGTGTGCGTAGGAATATCAACTACCTGTCGGGAATACCTGATGTGGTGTCTCAGTCTGATCGCGTAAGAAAAGCACTCAATAGGTTTGGGTTAGGCGCCAAGAAGTCCAATGTACCCTTGGATATCCGCAAGAGGGCTTGGACGGACGATGAGTACTTAAATAAGCTGAGTAGATACTTTTTCTTTCTAAGCGATCGCCTTAACGTTGATATTGTCTATTTAGTTAATGCAAGGGGGGATTGTATTGCTTCAAGTAATTGGGATAAGCCCACCAGTACTATAGGTACCAATTTCTCTGAACGAGAAATCATCAAAAAAAATCGCTCCAAAGTTCGCGCTATGCAATATGCGGTGGGAAAGACAACCAAGATTCCCGGACTATTTTTCTCATCACCGATTTTAATTGATGGCATTTATGCGGGTTCGATCGTCGCAAAAACCAATGTGCCAAGTCTTTCCGTTCTAACGAATGAGTTGGATACCTTCGTAGTAGATGAAAACGGCATCATCGTGCTAGCACACAACAAAGCCTGGGAGATGCATGCCATGAAAAACTCGAAAATCTCGAGTTTTTCAACAAATCAGATGAATGAGCGATATCGTAGAGTTGAGTTTCCGGTACTCAAAATTGTGAAAGATGGTAATGCGAGGTTTGAGAATCTAGTAAAGGTCGGCGATCAATCTGAGCCACATATCTATTTACCTTACGAGTTGCCTGAGCTGGGCCTCAAAATATTTGCGGGGCAGAGTTTGAGTGAATTGAATGAATTCGCTCAAGATAAAACATGGTATTCGATATTCTTCGGGATTGCCGGCAGTATCTTGATTATGTTAGCAACAGCTTTAGCTCTATATTGGCGAGTACAACGTGAAGCTAGCATGGCGCTAGTGCGCGCTAGGGATGCAGAGCGTAAGCTGATTCAGGTCATTGAAGATGCTCAGCGTCGGATAGGGAGAGAGTTGCATGATGATTTAGGGCAGCATCTAACAGGTGTTTCTTTTATGACCAAGCTGCTTTGTAATAAATTAAGGGGACACGATGAGGAGCTTGCAAATGATGCGAGGCTGGTCAATGAAATGCTCAATGAGTCCATTTCCAAAACTAGGAAATTAGCACAAGGTCTATATCCGGTAGAGATACAAGATGTGGGTTTGGCGGTCATGTTGAGGCGATTGGCGGAGAGGATGGATGAGATTTTCGAACCGGACATACGGTTCGAACTTATAAGTGATGTCGATATTAGCGATGCAACGGTAGTTGTGAATATGTATCGTATAGCCCAAGAGGCGGTCACCAATGCGGTCAAACATAGTTCAGCTACGAAAGTCACCATCCTCCTCTCGTCTAATGACAAAATCGTCAACATGAAGATTATTGATAATGGGGTTGGAATTGATCAATCTATATTGCTTGCCACAAAGCATGAGAGCTTAGGTATGCATACTATGACTTACCGGTCCGCCATGATTAATGCCACTTTCGAAGTCTTGGATACACCTGGTGGCGGCACTTCAATTGATATCAACCTACCGAGATGGGCGATAAGTCCAAGCAATAATGACTGAAAATCGAAAAGCAAAAATTTTGATCATCGATGATCATCCCATTGTGAGAGAGGGGATGGCTAGATTGATCAATGAAGAGCCAGAGTTCCATGTTTGTTGCAAAGCGGGTAGCTTGGTTGAAGCGGAAGCGATGTGCAAGACTTGCCCTCATGATTTAGCTATCGTCGATATGTCGATAGAAGGAATGTCTGGTTTGGCAATCGTTAAAAAGTTCCAGGCTCTATATCCCAAGATGTTTCTGTTGGTGATTTCCATGCACGATGAGCGGATTTATGCCGAACCATCTATTCAGGCGGGTGCACATGGTTATCTGATGAAACAAGAAGCAACCGACACGATGATTTATGCGATAAAAAGGGTGTTGAGCGGAGATCTATATTTGAGTGACCAGATTCGTTCAAAGATGCTGAATAGATTCAGGAGCGGTAACAGCGAAGGTTTATCTATTGATGATCTGACTCACTCTGAGTTTGAGATTTTGCAGATGATAGGCATGGCGATGAGTACTGCTGAAATTGCGACCAAATTAAATCGTAGTATAAAAACAATCGAATCACACCGCTCAAACATCAAAAGGAAGCTTGCATTGAAAAGCGGTCTAGAGCTTACTCAATTCGCCATCAAGATGGCCGCCACCTAAGATTCCCTTGCAGTCTTGGTGATTAGGCAGCACGCCTTGTTTCAATGATGTGATCAGTGCAATTCTTTGTTTTCGATTCGAGCAATTCATGGCGGCGCTGATAGGTGCCGTCAAATAAAGCTTCTAATTTTGCATTAACGCCGCGACAGCCATCAACTACTTGTTTTGCCCATTCGAAATACTCGCGCTTCCTATTGAGATCCCAGTGTGTAGGCGGGTCGTTAAGGATCGAATTTAAGTTTGAAATTTTATCTGCGATCCTCAACATTTTTGCGCGCGGTGATTTTCTCGATGCGTTGGCAACTTGCAGTAATTTGCGCTCTAGCTTTCTGATCGACATATTGTCGGTAACCTCCTGAACTAAGTCCGCCACTTCGATACCAAACAATCCACTAATTTGTTCATGGCTAACTTCTTGGTCTTCTATCGTGTCATGCAATAGGGCGGCAATGATCAAAACTATATCTTCGCCTCCAGTCGCTTCTGCGAGGATGCGAGCAACATCTGTGACGTGATTCACGTAAGGCTCGGACTGAGAGCCCTTACGTCTTTGATGAGCGTGGGCATTGGCAGCGAAATCCATTGCTTGAGTGACTTGAAGAATATGAGTGTTCATTGCGAATCGTTTTGGGATCGAAGGATCGGGTCAAGTTACTGCAAGTTTGTATAGTGGCAAGGTACAAGTAATGGTTAATCCTTGTTGCATTTCATTTTGGGAAATGAATAAAGTTCCTTGATGCTCCTCTACGCATTTGCGTGCATTGATGATTTCCTTCGAATTAAGGGAGTCCGTAGAGAGGAGTGGTCGCGAATTTTGCTTGGGAGCTTCACTCTCGGTTTGAGGTGCCAAATTTGAAATGAGGAATTTGATAGCAATCGTGTAGTCATCGACGCAGTCGAAGGTAAGGACTATATGGTCATATTCAGATACTTGATTTAGAGAGTATGAAAAAAGACCGTTTAATACGTCGTCGCGTAGGCAGTGTATGTCCCAAAAAGCAACAGGAAATAAGTCTGGAAATTGGCAATCGAAGGTGATCGACTTTGCGGATGCGACTCTTTGGAATTCGATCTTGGCCTGTTCAAATTCTGCACCTAGATCGTATATTGCGGTTGCTCTGCAAGAGTGGTTTTTACTCGCACTACTTTCATTAAAAATTTTATTCATATCACGATATTTTTAGCATAGGTACGGATTGGTAACTATTTTTTCATCTCCCCATTCTCTAGGGTATCGGTGAGTGGATGGTAATGATCTAGGGGAATCCCCTAGCTGAGTGAAGCTCAAGTGCAAATAAATGCTCAGGCTGAATGACAACTTACTGTTATGCGGAAATGCTAATCATTCAGCATCTCGTTAAATGCCACTTGTATCTATCCGATAGCATTTATAATTACAAAAATCTATTAATCTATTAATCAATAAAACTATGATCTTAGTAACGGGTAGCGCAGGCTTTATCGGGGCGAATTTTGTGTTGGACTGGTGCGCTTTGAATGATGAGGCCGTGCTTAGTTTGGATAAGCTGACGTATGCGGGGAATCGCGAGAATCTCGCCACGCTACAAACCAACCCACGTCACACCTTTGTACAAGGCGATATCGGTGATGCGCAACTGGTTGCCAAATTGCTCCAAGAGCATAAGCCGCGTGCGGTGATCAACTTCGCAGCCGAGAGCCATGTGGATCGCTCCATCCATGGTCCAGAGGATTTCATCCAGACCAATATCGTTGGCACCTTTCATTTGCTTGAAGCGGTACGGACATATTGGGGCGCGCTGAGTGGTGCTGATAAGGCGGATTTTCGCTTCCTGCATGTCTCTACCGATGAGGTATATGGCTCGTTGAGCAAAGACGATCCTGCCTTCACCGAGACGAATCGTTACGAACCCAACAGTCCTTATTCGGCGAGCAAAGCTGCTAGTGATCATCTGGTGCGCGCTTATCATCACACTTACGGTTTGCCAGTACTGACGACCAATTGTTCGAATAACTACGGTCCATACCACTTCCCCGAGAAGCTCATTCCCTTAATGATCGTCAATGCTTTGGCAGGCAAGAGTCTGCCTGTCTATGGCGATGGTCAGCAGATCCGCGACTGGTTGTATGTGAAAGACCATTGCAGTGCGATACGCCGCGTGTTGGAAGCGGGGCAAGCTAGGCGAGGTATACAACGTGGGGGGGTGGAACGAGAAAGCCAATATCGACATCGTGCATACCGTGTGTGCTTTGCTGGATGAGTTACGTCCTAAGGCTGATGGTAAGTCCTATCGCGAGCAGATTACTTTTGTCACCGACAGACCCGGCCATGATCGTCGTTATGCAATCGATGCCCGCAAGCTGGAACGCGAGTTGGGTTGGAAGCCGGCGGAGACGTTCGATACCGGTATACGTAAGACGGTGCAATGGTATTTGGAGAATCAAGCTTGGGTCTCAAATGTGCTGTCCGGCAATTATCGCCAGTGGGTAGAAAAGAATTACGCAGAGCGCGTTTAACAAATCCTATTATTCTCACAATAAAAATATGCTGTCATTCCCGCGTAGGCGGTAATCCAGCAGAACAAAAAAGCCCGCGTAGCGGGACAAAATAAGGTTTTGTCTGCTAGGCAGAATCTAATTTTTTACTGGATTCCCGCCTACGCGGGAATGACGAGCGAATGGAATATCAGAGATGAAAATTTTATTGCTGGGCAAAGGTGGGCAGGTCGGTTGGGAGCTGCAGCGTAGTCTCGCGCCTTTGGGCGAAATCATCGCGCTGGATCACGATAGCAAAGCCTTTTGTGGCGATTTCACAAACTTACGAGGATTAGCCGAGACTGTACGCAAGGTCGCGCCCGATGTGATTGTGAATGCAGCCGCGCATACGGCTGTAGATAAGGCGGAGAGCGAACCTGATCTGGCACGAACCATCAATGCCTTGGCAGCGGGGGTGTTGGCTGAAGCGGCTAAGGAGTTGGGAGCATGGTTGGTGCATTACTCCACTGACTATGTGTTCGATGGCTCTGGTGAGCGTGCTTGGCAAGAACAAGATACGGTTGCGCCGCTGAGTGTCTATGGTGCGACCAAGCTGGAAGGAGAACGCTTGATAGAAGCATCAGGATGCAAGCATCTCATCTTTCGCACCTCATGGGTATACGGCGCGCGTGGTGGAAACTTTGCCAAGACGATGTTGCGATTGGCGCAGGAACGCGATGTACTAAAAGTCATAGACGATCAGTTCGGTGCGCCTACTGGGGCAGACCTGTTGGCCGATGTGACAGCACACGCGATACGCACTGCTGTGGTTAAACCGGAGGTGTCAGGTCTGTATCATTTGGTCGCAGGTGGCGTCACTACTTGGCATGAATACGCGAGCATGGTCATCGCGCATGCACGTGCACAGGGTGTGAATATCAAGGTGGCGCAAGAGGCGATCATGCCGGTACCGACTAGCGAATTTCCTACGCCCGCACGACGTCCGCATAATTCAAGGCTGGATACAGCAAAATTTCAAGCAACCTTCGATTTGACACTGCCACATTGGCAGCACGGCGTAAGCGTATGCTCACCGAGATACTGGAGAAATAAATGGCTAAACGTAAAGGCATCATATTGGCGGGCGGATCTGGCACGCGTTTGCATCCCGTCACGCTAGCAGTATCGAAGCAGCTATTGCCTGTGTATGACAAACCGATGATCTATTACCCGTTGAGCACATTGATGCTGGCGGGCATACAAGACATCCTCATCATCTCCACACCACAAGATACGCCCCGTTTCCAGCAACTATTGGGTGACGGCAGTGCTTGGGGATTGAATCTGCAATACGCGGTACAACCCTCACCGGATGGCTTGGCGCAAGCGTTCATCATCGGTAAGGACTTCGTCGGAAATGATCCTTCAGCCTTGGTGCTAGGCGACAACATCTTTTATGGTCACGATTTTCAGACTCAATTGCGCAATGCAGCAGAATGCAAACAGGGCGCATCCGTATTTGCTTACCACGTGCGCGATCCTGAGCGTTACGGTGTAGTGGAATTCGACAAGAACGGCAAAGCGATTTCTTTGGAAGAAAAGCCGCTGCAACCTAAGTCTAACTATGCGGTGACGGGTCTATATTTTTATGATAACCAAGTCATCGACATCGCCCGCGACCTCAAGCCCTCACCACGTGGTGAGTTGGAAATCACCGATGTGAATCGTATCTATATGGATCGTGGCCAGTTATCGGTCGAAATGATGGGGCGTGGCTTCGCATGGTTGGATACGGGTACGCATGAGTCATTGCTTGAAGCGAGCATGTTCATACAGACCATAGAACATCGCCAAGGCTTGAAGATTGCTTGCCCCGAGGAGATCGCTTATCACAATGGTTTTATCGATGCAGCGCAGTTGGAGAGGTTGGCAAAACCATTGGTCAAGAGTGGCTACGGCGCTTATTTGATGCAAGTATTGAAAGAACAGGGGCGCTAAGCATGCAAGCCATTCCAACTAACATTCCAGATATCTTGCTCATCGAACCTAAGGTATTCGGAGATGCGCGCGGGTTCTTTTACGAGAGTTTCAATCAGCGCAGATTCAACGAGCTGTTGGGTCGCGAGGTCGATTTTGTTCAGGACAATCATTCGCGCTCCGTACGAGGTGTATTACGTGGCCTGCATTATCAGATACAACATCCGCAAGGGAAATTGGTGCGTGCTACGCAGGGCAAAGTCTTGGATGTGGTGGTCGATCTGCGTCGCAGTTCCAAGACCTTTGGGCAACACGAGGCGGTAGAGCTGTCAGCTGAGAATAAGCGCATGTTGTGGATCCCGCCCGGCTTTGCACATGGTTTTGTGGTGCTCTCTGAGAGTGCGGAATTCTTGTATAAAACGACGGATTACTGGTATCCGGAACATGAACGTAGCTTGCTGTGGAACGATCCCACCTTGGCTATCGATTGGAAATTGAACGCGATGCCCACGGTATCCGGCAAAGATGCAGCAGCTAAGTTGCTTGCAGACGCAGAGTGTTTTGAATAACAAGCCGGCAAGATGAAATCGATCAATCTGCAGGATGTAATGCGTGAATCTGGCGTGAAATTTGGCACCAGTGGTGCGCGTGGTTTAGTGAGCGCGATGAGCGATGAGGTTTGCTACGCATATACAGCGGCATTTCTGAAGGCGGTTGCTAGTGAGGCCAAACAAGTCGTGCTAGGGCACGATCTACGTCCCAGCAGCCCTGCGATCACATCCGCATGTGCAGCAGCCATACGCGATGCTGGTAAAGAAGTTGTCTACGCAGGTGCGCTCCCTACGCCTGCACTGGCCTACTACGCATCATTGATAGGTGCGCCAGCGATCATTGTAACGGGGAGCCATATCCCATTTGATCGTAACGGCATCAAGTTCTATCGCGCAGAGGGTGAGATATCCAAGGCCGACGAAGCGTCGATAGGCTCGGCTAACATCAGCCTATCGACCCCTATACGGATAGAAGCGCTGCCTCATCCAGACGAGCAAGTTTGCAAAGCATATATACAACGATATGTGGAGTTCTTTGGAGCGGACTCATTTTTAGGGAGCAAGATTGCCATCTATCAGCACTCCAGTGTGGCGCGCGATATTCTGAGTGAAATATTTTTAGCACTCGGTGCGAAAGTGATTCCGCTTGGTCGTGCAGATAGTTTCGTGCCCATCGATACAGAGGCTGTGCGAGTAGAGGATATTCGACAAGCGCGATCATGGGCTAAGGAGCATGATTTCGATGCAATCGTTTCAACCGATGGGGATGCGGATCGTCCCTTGATCGGTGATGAGATGGGTGTGTGGTTGCGTGGCGATGTGGCGGGGATACTGTGTGCTAGGTACTTACAAGCGCAAGTAGTCGTCACACCAGTGAGTAGCAATACCGCAGTAGAAAGATGTGGCTGGTTTGATCAAGTCATACGTACTCGTATCGGCTCACCATATGTCATTGAAGCGATGGCGTCAGTTAAGGGCAGCTCAGTGGTCGTCGGATATGAGGCCAACGGTGGATTCTTGCTGGGTACTGAGGTGATGAATGCGCGAGGCAGATTAGTGGCATTGCCCACACGGGATGCTGTATTGCCGATGTTGGCTTTATTGGGTTTGGCTAAGCAGCGAGGATGTAAACTCTCGCAACTGGGACACGACTTGCCAGCACGGTTTACTGCCAGTGACAGACTACAAGAGTTTGCAACAGAAAGAAGTGCCAGCTTAATCTCTGGTTTGCTCAATGATAGGGCGCAACTTGCAAAGTTGTTGGCACCCCAATCAGGTGAGGTCAAGGCGATAGACCAGACAGACGGACTAAGAGTCACTTTTAACAATGGAGACATCGTGCATCTGAGACCATCGGGCAATGCGCCGGAGCTACGTTGTTATGCTGAGTCTGATACCACTGATCGTGCACAGACTTTATGTGCTGATTGTCTGTCTTCGCTCTCGTCTAAGTTAACGCTAGACGTTGTGGCTAGATGAGTCGTCTAGGCTACTTACGCACACTACGTGCATCCCCCCAGCGCAGATACGTGCCCTCATCGCCAAGATAGTAGGTCATGCCGGTCTTGTGCTCGAAGTAGTAATTGGGTGACACGATGGTATCTTCGAAGTGCATGTTTGCACTGATGCGGGTGTAGCTAAGCAAGATGCTGCGTATGATCTTGGCATTTTTGGAAACTAGCGATCCGTTAGATATCCAAGCTGGGCCGATGATCTCTGCCCCCGCTTCTATGCAAGTGCCAGAGTCAATATAGACTGGCCCTTCGATCTTCACGTTCTCCCAGTCGATGCAGGTGTTCAGGCCTACCCAAATGCCCGGTTTCACTTGTGTGCCTGGCATCTTGATATCTTTGACTTCGCCCTTGAGCACGCGCTGCAGCACTGACCAGTAGTCATCAACGTGACCGATATCGATCCAGTTGAACTTACGTTTTTGCGCATAGAAGGGCAGACCTTTCTCGGCCAACATTGGGAACAACTCGCCACCGATATCAAACTCTTGATCGGAAGGGATCAGGTCAATCGCTTCGGGCTCGAAGATGTAGATACCCGTACTTGCAAAATTGGAACGTGCTTCTTCTGGTTTTGGTTTTTCTTGGAAAGAAATGATGCGACCATCAGCGTCGGTTTCGACCACGCCATAATTACTCACTTCGCTGAGCGGAACCTCTAAAGTGATCACGCTGACGATGGCTTTTTTCGCCTTATGTTCGAGAACCGCTGCATGGATATCCAAATCTATCAGTGCGTCACCACAAATGACTACAGTGGTGCGATCGAAAAAGCCGCTGAAATCTTGTATCTTGCGCATCCCACCTGCTGATCCCATGGGCTTGGAGGTGACTTCGCCATGTTCGTACTCACCTTCGAATGAGTAGCCTATCTGTACGTTCCAATGGCTGCCGTTGCCAAAGTAATATTCGATCTTCCAGTGCTGGTAGGCTACGTTGACCATGATCTCATCGACGCCATATTTGGCTAGATGTTCGATTAGATATTCCATCACTGGTTTGCCCAGGATAGGAATCATGGGTTTGGGAAGATCTTGTGTGAGGGGACGGACGCGTGTGCCTTTTCCGGCAGCCAATATCATCGCTTTGATTATGCTCATGTACTTACTTTCTTTGGGTTAGTCGTGACCGAATAGGTCGCGAGTATAGACTTTGTTTGTTACATCTTTGATGTCGTCGGTCAGCCGGTTGGCTACGATCACATCGGAACGTCGTTTGAATTCAGCGAGGTCATTTACTACATTGCAGTGCAGGAATTCGGTCTCCTCCATTTTGGGTTCGTAGATGATGACTTCGGTACCGCGTGCATTCAGTCGGCGGATGATGCCTTGTATGCTGGAAGCACGGAAGTTGTCTGAACCACTTTTCATTATCAGGCGATGTATCCCTACAACATTGGGTTCGCTGCGCATGATGTCTTCCGCGATGAAATTTTTGCGTACTGCGTTGGATTCTACGATGGCACCAATCAAGCTTTGCGGCACACCCTGATAGTTCGCTAGTAACTGTTGAGTATCCTTAGGTAGGCAATAGCCGCCATAGCCAAACGAGGGATTGTTGTAATAGTCACCCACGCGAGGGTCCAAGCTCACGCCTTGGATTATTTGTTTAGTATCTAAGCCGTGTATCGCAGCATAGGTGTCAAGCTCGTTGAAGTAAGCCACACGCATGGCCAAGAAGGTGTTGGCGAATAGTTTTACTGCCTCGGCTTCGGTTGAATCGGTGAAGAGGGTGTCGATATTTTGTTTGACGGCGCCCTGCTTGAGCAGATTTGCAAAAGTCTCCGCACGCTTGGAGCGCTCACCCAATACGATGCGAGAAGGGTGAAGATTGTCATATAAGGCGCGACCTTCGCGCAAAAATTCTGGTGAAAAGACCAGATTGTCGCAGTTGAAACGCTTACGAATTTTATCAGTGTAGCCAACCGGAACAGTAGATTTAATAATCATTACTGCTTGGGGGTTGATGCTTATCACATCGCGTATCACCGCCTCTATGGATGCAGTGTTGAAATAGTTTGTCTCTGGATCGTAATCGGTAGGTGTTGCGATGATGATGAAGTCAGCGCCTTTGTAAGCATCGTGCTTGTCTAGCGTTGCACGCAGATTCAGTTTTCGATTGAGCAAGAAATCTTCTATCTCATGATCGGAGATGGGCGACTCTTTACGGTTCAACATCGCAACTTTCTCAGGCAGGATGTCGAGTGCAACCACTTCGTTATGTTGAGCGAGTAATACCGCGTTGGAGAGACCTACGTAACCAGTACCAGCGATGGCTATCTTCATAATGGGTATAGGGGGTGGGTTGCAAATCAGTGAGTCCGAATTGTACAGGGTCAAATCAATGGCTCATATAGGGGCGTAAGTTTCATGATAAGCCGAAAGAGGGAGAGTGCCTGATAATTTGGCAGCTTGTTGACTATAAGCGTGCAAATCCTGTAATAATCTCGGGTCAAGTAAATTTATTATGAAAGTGAGCAATGATTATGTTGAGTCAAGATGATTTGAAGCGTGCCGTCGCTAAAGCGGCTATCGAATATGTGCCTGCAGACTGTATCGTCGGTGTAGGTACGGGTTCTACGGCCAACTTTTTCATCGATGAGTTGGCGTTGATCAAAAACAAAATTCGCGGTGCGGTGGCTAGCTCTGAGGCATCCGCTAAGCGTTTGCAAGGTCACGGTATCGAAGTGCTATCCCTAAATGATGCGGGCGAGATGCCGGTCTATGTGGATGGTGCGGATGAGATCACGCGGCATTTGCATATGGTCAAAGGCGGTGGCGGTGCGTTGACCCGCGAGAAGATCGTTGCAGCGGCGTGTAAGAAATTCATCTGTGTTTGTGACGCCAGCAAGCTGGTCGATGTATTGGGTAAATTCCCTTTGCCTATCGAAGTGGTACCTATGGCGCGCAGTTCGGTGGCCCGTCAATTGGTCGCTTTGGGTGGTCATCCGCAATTGCGTGAAGGCTACACGACTGACAATGGCAACATTATTTTGGATGTGCATGGTTTGCAGATTTTGA
>CAVUDR010000002.1:0-96512 GCA_963740305.1 uncultured beta proteobacterium
AGATGTGCTCTTGTTAGGAACGCCAGAAGGTGTTAAAACGATAACCGTATAAACAGTTTTCGTTCGTGTGGGTTTGGTGAGGTTGGATAGGCTTCATCAAACTGACATATAAGTCCATCAAGATGCTCACTTGCAACATAAGGAATCGCCATGCCTAACAATGATCACACCTCTAAACAGTTCGATAGCGAACTGGAGTCCATACGTGCCAGCGTGCTGCAGATGGGTGGTTTGGTAGAGAGTCAGATCAAAAATGCCATCCAAGCATTGATCAATAACGACGTAGCCCTGATGAATCGCGTCATCGAAGAAGATCATCGTGTCAATGCCATGGATGTCAAGATCGACGAGGCGTGTAGTCAGACCATCGCACGTCGCCAACCAACTGCAAGTGACCTGCGTCTGATCATGACGGTGGTAAAGACCGTTACTGACTTGGAGCGTATCGGCGATGAGGCGGAGAAGATTGCGCGTATGGCCAAGATGTTGTCGCAGCGTAATCTCTTGGCGATCCCTCGTTATCACGAGATTTTGCGTGCTTCCGAGATTGCGGTGGACATGCTGCGTAAGACGCTCGATGCTTTCGCTAGACTGGATGTCGGTATGGCCGCCCAAGTGGTGCGTCAAGATGATCAGGTGGACGAAGAGTTTCGTTCTATCATGCGTTATCTCATCACTTTCATGATGGAAGATCCGCGCACCATCTCCACCGCGCTGGAGATTCTGTTCATTGCCAAGGCTATCGAACGTATCGGCGATCATGCGCAAAACATGGCTGAATACGTGATCTACATGGTGAAAGGTCGCGATGTGCGCCATGTTACCGTCGAAGAGATCGAGCGCGAATTCAAAAGCTAGTGCAAGCTCAACCTCTGTTGGCCGCAGTCGATCTCGGCTCTAATAGTTTCCGTTTGCAGATCGCCCGAGTTGAGGGCGATCAATTCTATATGCTGGATGGTCTGCGCGAGTCGGTGCGCTTGGCTGCTGGCCTTTCTGCCGATAAATATCTGGATGTCCCCGCCCAAGAGCGTGCTTTGAAGGCTTTGTCCTTATTTGGCGAGCGTTTACGCGGCCTGCCTCCCGAAGCAGTACGCGCGGTGGGGACGAATTCTCTGCGCGTCGCCAAGAATGCTGCCGACTTCATTCCTCAAGCTGAGCGTGCGCTGGGCTTTCCTATCGAGGTCATTGCTGGCCGCGAGGAAGCGCGCCTGATTTATATGGGTGTGGCGAATGGTCTTCCACCGTCGGGCAAAAACCGTTTGGTGATGGATATTGGTGGCGGCTCTACAGAGTTCATCATCGGCAATGGTCTGGAGCCCATTAAGCTTGAGAGTCTGTATATGGGGTGTGTGAGTTTTAGCTCGCGCTTCTTTGCGGACGGCAAGATCAATAAACACAATCTTAAGCAGGCTGAGTTGGCGGCGCGCAGCGAGCTGCAAACCATAGTGGCCGACTATAAGGGGCAGTGGGGTGACGCGTTTGGCTCGTCTGGAACCGCTAGGATGTTGTCCGAGGTGTTAGAGCAGAACGGCTACAGCGAAAGTGGCATCACGCGAGAGGGTTTGGAGCAGTTGCGCAGTCATATGTTGAAGGTGGGCGATGTGCAGAGTCTCAGTCTGGCGGGATTGAAGCCAGATAGGCTGCATGCATTTGCTGGCGGATTCTCCATCATGTATGCGGCCTTTTGCGAGCTGGGGATTTTCAATATGCACCCTGCGTTGGGCGCGTTGCGGGAAGGTGTGTTGTACGACTTGTGGGGGCGCTCGCATGACAATGACATGCGTGAGATCACGGTTCAGCAGTTCATGCGCCGTTATCATCTGGATAAGAAGCAAGCTCAACGCGTAGGTGTCTTGGCGGAGTATTGGGCGCGTCAGTTCCTGCCGGAATCTATGGATGAGAAAGCCTTGCAGGTTCTGATTTGGGCCGCGCATCTGCATGAGGTCGGCATCAGTGTCGCGCATAGCGGTTATCACAAGCACTCGGCTTATATACTGGAGAATGCCGATATGCCGGGGTTCTCCAAAAAAGAACAGCAAAGGCTGGGATTGCTGGCGCTTTCTCAGCGCGGTAGTTTAGAAAGACTGCGCAACTTTCTGCAGGATCAGCAGATTACTTCCCAAGTGATGGCATTGCGCTTGTCCATACTGTTCTACCGCAATCGCAGTGATGTGAGCTTGCCGAGGATGCAAGGACACTTTACGGGGAGCAAGTTTCATATCTTCCTGGAGCAAGGTTGGCTGGCTCAGAATCCTTTGTCGGAGACGGCTATCATAGAAGAGATTAAGCGCTGGCATGATCTGGGCGTAAGTGTGCAACTGGGTGAAATCTAAAGAGGGGTATTGTATGAAGCAGGCTAAATGGGTTGTTCTGAGTCTACTGGTGGGTGTATTGATAGGTATGGCTTTGGGCGTGAATATCGGACGCGATAAACCATTACTCTCTAATCCTTTTGCGCAAGAGACGCTGGCCGATCAGATGCAGCGTCTGGGCAGTGAGACCTTGCATCAAGGTGGCAAGGCACTAGAAAAGACCGGGCAAGCGCTGCAAGGTAAGTAGATATTCAAAATCCCCTCCCTCTCTGATGGTAAACTCCGCGCCGAAGTTGGCTAGGCAGTCGCTGCGCTAGCAAGAATGGGGGAGGACAACGAGCTCGCGTAAGCGGGTGAGTTGCGGTGTAGGCTAATTTGCGTAAGCAAGTTATGCCGTAACCAAAGTCAGGGAAACTGGACTTTTCTCTTCGCGAGCTTGCGAGCGGAGAGGAAAGTCCGGGCTCCATAGAGCAGAATGCCGGTTAACGACCGGACGCCGTGAGGCGATGGAAAGTGCCACAGAAAATAAACCGCCGATGGCCGGACTTCGCCGACCGCAAGGAAGGCAAAGTCATTCAAATAGAGGAGGGGCGTAAGCCCTGAGCCTAGTTGAGCGGATCAGGTAAGGTTGAAATGGCGAGGTAAGAGCTCACCGCGCTGGTGGCAACATCAGTGGCAGGGTAAACCCCATTCGGAGCAAGATCAAATAGGCTGACTATGACGTTGCTCGCGTCGTCAGCGGGTAGATTGCTTGAGCGTCAGGTAACGAAACGCCTAGAGGAATGACTGTCCACGACAGAACCCGGCTTATCGGCCAACTTCACCTTTCATTCAGGAACTTGGCAGCTTCATCGCCTTAGTTCCGTGGGACTGCCCCCTGCGGCAGCCATTCAGGAACTTGGCAGCTTCATCGCCTTAGTTCCGTCACTCAAGAACTTGCCAGCTCTATCGGCTTAGTTCTGAGGGACAACCCTTGCGGTTGTGGGACTGCCCCTGCGGCAGCCATCCAGCAGCCCAGGGGCTTTGCTTCCTTGGTTGCGCGGGAAGACCCTTGCGGTTCCACATAGCCACTTGGGGCTTTACCCCTAGTTGTATGGGGTTGCCCTTCACGAATTACTTTAGCAAGGACTCATCTTGCTAATTAGTAATGAGGGGAATGCCCTTGCGGCATTGCGGCAGTTATAGCAGGTGGGATTAAGTTAAAGGCGATGCGGCAGTGGATGACACTTTGCACTCCTACTTCAGCCCCTCGCTGCATCCCACTTAACTTGCCCTCAGTAGCAAGCCTTCACCTCCCCCGATTGCCTAGACCCTCCATTACAAACAGCTTTAGCTTGTTTGCGTAATTCATTGCTTTTTAAGCATATTTAATTTCCATTAACTTGTGCGCCTAACTCATTGTCTTGTAAAGAAAAATGCTGTTTTACAGCTTGACCCGCTGGAATATTTTCAATATAGTGGTGATAAGTGGTAAAAAGTGGGTAATAGTGGGGTTATGGAAATGTTCCAAGGCGCAGTGCAACTTAATTTGGATGGCAAAGGCAGGCTGGCGATACCCGCCAAGCATCGCGATGCGCTGCTGTCCGAGTGCGCCGGCAACTTAGTGCTGACTGCGGATATGGATGGTTGTCTGTTGGTATACCCGCAAAATATCTGGCAGCCCATCAGTGACAAGCTCAACAAACTTTCCTCTTTCAATCCCAAGAGTCGCGCGCTGCAACGTCTATTGGTTGGTAATGCCGAGGATGTGCTGATGGATAGCGCCGGACGTGTGCTGATCTCGCCGAATCTGCGTAATTACGCCGTGCTGGATAAGCGCGTGATGCTAGTTGGTCAAGGCAATAAATTCGAACTATGGGATGAGGCTAAGTGGCAGGCTCAACAAGCCGCGTCCCTGTCGTTGATGTCTGGAGATCTGCCATCCGAACTTGAGGGCTTCTCCTTGTGAGTAATGAATTGCTGCATACCACGGTATTGCTGAATGAAGCTGTGGATGCCTTGGCGATCAAATCAGATGGTGTGTATGTCGATGGGACCTTTGGGCGTGGTGGGCATAGTGCACTGATCTTGAAGCACTTGGGTGAGCAAGGAAGATTGATCGCTTTTGATAAGGATGAGACTGCGATCAAGGTGGGGCAGCAGTGGACGGATACACGCTTCCAGATCGTGCATAGCGGTTTTAAAGATATAGCGACAGTGCTGGCGCGATTGGGTGTGGATAAGGTCGATGGCATCTTGTTGGATTTAGGGGTGTCTTCACCTCAGTTGGATGAGGCATCGCGGGGATTCAGTTTTAGATTCGATGCGCCTTTGGATATGCGCATGGATGTGAGTAGAGGGCCGACGGCAGCAGAGTGGTTGGCAACGGTAGAAGAGAGTTTTTTGGCGGAGGTGATACGTGATTACGGCGAAGAACGGTTTGCTAAGCAGATTGCAAGAGCGGTTGTTGCTGCGCGCGCAGTTGGACCTATCAGCACAACGAAGCAGCTCGTCGAGTTGGTTGGTCAAACAGTGCGTACCCGTGAGGCAGGCCAGAATCCGGCGACCCGTACCTTTCAGGCTATACGGATTTATCTCAATCAGGAGCTCGAGGAGCTTGAGAGGATATTGCCTGAATGCGTCACGCATTTAAAACCAGCTGGGCGCTTGGTGGTGATCAGTTTCCACTCGCTAGAGGATCGTATCGTAAAGCGTTTTATGCGTGATATGGCCGAAGGTGACAAATTGCCGCGCAATGTGCCGATACGGGCAAGTGAAGTGCCACAAGCCAAGATGGCTTTAGTGGGAAAGGCAATCAAGGCTGGCATGCAAGAGTTGCAAGTCAATCCTCGCGCTCGCAGTGCGGTGATGAGGATAGCGGAGCGTAGCGATGCGGTTTGATCGCAATCTGATCAACAGTCTGTTGATGTTGGTGGTGGTCTTGGCCTCGCTCAGTGTTGTGACATCGCAACATCAGGCACGCAAATCATTCTTGGCGCTGCAGCAGGAAAAGATGCACGCACAACAGATGGAAGTGGAGTGGGGGCAGTTGCAATTGGAGCAGAGCACATGGGCTGCGCCAGCGCGTATTGAAAAAATCGCAGCTCGCCATTTGCAGATGCAACTACCAAAGAACGAACAGCTTAAATATATCGGCGCGGAGCAGTATTCGAACGATCCACCTGTGTTGCAGGGAAGATGAATATGACGGTGAGCGGAGTAAAAAAATAACCATGAGTTACGCAACCAACAAGACGATGACGACCCCGGCGAAACTGCCTGGCTGGCGCGCGTCCTTGTTGTTTGTCGTCTTGGTTGCGGGCCTAGTGGGTTTGCTGGGTAGAGGCGTGTACCTGCAAGGGATAAATAATGACTTTTTGCAGGAAAAAGGCAATGCGCGCTACAGTCGTGTGATCGAGGTGAGTGCGCACCGTGGCATGATCATGGATCGCAATGGCGAAGCATTGGCCGTCAGTACACCTGTGCAGTCGGTGTGGGTCAGCCCCTTGGATGTGGAGGCCAACAGCCAGCAGGTGAAGTCGCTTGCCAAAGCGCTGCAGATGAGTGTGTCGGATGTGCGTCGGCAGATGTTCGATACCTCGCGTGATTTCGCCTATCTCAAGCGTCAGGTGCTGCCGGAACAAGCCGCAGAAGTGATACGTCTAAATGTGGTCGGTGTCTCCTTGCAGCCTGAATATCGTCGTTACTACCCTGCTGGTGAAGTCGCTGCGCAGTTGTTGGGATTCACGGGCCAAGACGATAATGGTCAGGAGGGTTTGGAATACAGCCTGCAGGCGGAATTAGGCGGTAAGCCAGGTAGTCAGCGCGTCATCAAGGATAGGCGTGGTCACATTGTCGAAGACGTAGCCAGTCTGCGTGCTCCTAAGGCGGGTGGCGATGTGATGTTGAGTATAGATAGCAAGATCCAATATCTTGCCTATAGAGAGTTGCAAGCTGCGGTACTAAAACATAAGGCAAAAGCGGGCGCGGTCGTCGTCCTGGATGCGCGTACAGGTGAAGTGTTGGCACTCGCCAACTATCCAAGTTACAACCCCAATAACCGTGTACGGGTAAGTCCTCATGCGATGCGCAATCGTGCCGTTGCAGATATATTCGAGCCGGGTTCTACGCTCAAGCCATTCACCGTTGCGGCGGCTTTGGAGCATGGAAAGGTCAAGCCGAATACGCTGATCAATACCGAAAATGGCGTCTATACGGTGAGTGGACGCCAGATACATGACTCACATCCAGAAGCGATGCTGACAGTATCGCAGGTGATCCAAAAATCAAGCAACATAGGTGCGGCCAAGATGGCTTTGATGATGGAGCCTGCCGTGATGTGGCAAAACCTGTCGGAAAGTGGCTTTGGTGCACATACAGGAAGTAATTTTCCGGGCGAAGCGCTGGGCAAGCTGCGTGATGCCAAGACTTGGCGTCCAATAGAGCAAGCGACCATGGCTTACGGTCACGGTATCTCAGTCAACCTGTTGCAGCTGGCTAGGGCATATACGGTGTTTGCTGATAACGGTGAACTCAAGCCTGTCTCGTTGATGAAATTGGATGGACCGCCAGTGGGGCAAAGGATCATGTCGGAGACGACAGCCTCGGAACTGCGCGCGATGATGGAGACTGTCACGATGCCAGGCGGTACTGCACCACTGGCGCAAGTGGCTGGATATCGTGTCGCGGGCAAGACGGGTACGGCGCACAAATTGTCGGGCGCACATTACGTCAATAAATATGTGGCCTCCTTTGTGGGACTTGCACCTGTGTCTGCGCCGCGCGTGATCGTGGCGGTGATGATAGATGAGCCTGAAGGTGAGTATTACGGCGGTATGGTGGCCGCGCCGATATTCAGTCAAATCACGGGCGAGACTTTGCATTTGTTGAACGTACCCAACGATGCGCCACAAAACAACGTCATCACTGCTCCTGCAGAAGTCATTAAGGAGGAGGTGTGATGACTTTCCCTTATTCGCAACTCAAAGATCTGCCAGTCGAGATCAGAAATTTGGTCACTGATAGTCGACAAATGAAACTGGGTGATACTTTTGTTGCCTACCCGGGTGAGAAGAACGATGGACGAGATCACATCGCAGCAGCGATAGACAAGGGCGCGAACGCAGTCATCTATGAGGCTGCAGATTTTGTATGGCGAGATGAGTGGCAGATTCCCCATTTGGCTGTGCAGGACTTGCGGAAGTTATCAGGCGAGCTGGCGCATGCCGTGTATGGCGCAGCTAGCGAGAAGCTGTGGATGGTCGGCGTGACTGGTACTAATGGCAAGACTTCGACTACGCACTGGATCGCACAGACACTTAATGAAGCAGAGAAACGTTGTGCGTTGATAGGCACACTGGGTAATGGTTTCGCGGAAGCCTTGATGCCTACAGCCAATACGACGCCAGAAGCGATACAAGTACACAAGTTATGCGCTGAATATCTGCAAGCAGGTGCAGAGGCGGTGGCGATGGAAGTGTCATCCCATGCGCTGGATCAGGGGCGTATCAACGGCGTGCATTTCGATGTGGCGTTATTGACCAATCTGAGTCGTGACCACCTTGATTACCACGGTGATATGGAAAGTTATGCGGCAAGTAAGCGCAAGTTCTTCGATGTGCAGTCGTTGCGCTATTTGGTGCTCAATCTAGATGATGTGACCGGCGCGGAATGGGCATCCGGATTATGCAAAGATGGTGTAGAAGTCATAGGTTATGGATTGAGTGATGCCGCACTGAAGCGCGCTCAGAGTTTGGGGTTGCGCATGGTCTACGGCCATATCGCTAAAATGAGTGAGGCTGGCTTGGAGATCGTGGTGCATTGCACTTGGGGTACGGCGCGATTGCATAGTCAACTGGTCGGTCGTTTTAATGCGGAGAATCTGTTGGGGGTATTGGCGGTGTTGCTACTGAGCGATATCGCCTTGGACGAGGCGGTCGATTCCTTAGCCAGGGTTCAAGCTGTCTCTGGTCGCATGCAGAGACTAGGTGGCAAGACCTTGCCAAATGTCATCATCGATTACGCACACACGCCTGATGCGCTAGAGAAAGTATTACAAACCCTGCGCGAGATGACCGCTGCCAGAGGTGGGAATCTGATCTGTGTATTCGGCTGTGGCGGGAATCGTGATAACGGCAAACGACCAATAATGGGTAAGGTTGCTGAGCAGTTGGCAGATCGCGCCATCGTCACGAGCGACAATCCACGCGACGAAGATCCTGAAACCATCATCTCCCATATCTTGATGGGCATGAGTGCACACAATCATCGCGTCATATTAAACAGAGAGGCGGCGATATACCAAGCCATCGCCCATGCACAACCTGGCGATACGGTTTTAATCGCGGGTAAAGGTCACGAGAACTACCAAGAGATTAAGGGTGTAAAACATCCTTTCAGCGATGCGCAACTTGCACAACGTGCACTGCAAAACTGGCCTATGGAGGTCAGCGCATGATGCATATATCCCAAATCGCACTTGCCTTGGACGCCAAGCTAGTCGGTGCAGATGTGACTTTTAGTAGCGTCAATACCGATAGTCGGAAGATACGACAGGGAGACTTGTTCGTCGCCTTGCGCGGTGAGAGATTCGACGGCTACGAATACGTCATGTCGTCTTTGCAAAGTGGCGCAGTTGCGTGCCTAGTCAACGCGGACAGTTATGCGGCAGCCCCCTGTAACTTGCAAGCAGCAAGCTGCATCCTAGTTGTAAAAGATACTCGCATTGCACTAGGTAAGTTGGCGGCATATTGGCGTGCACAGTTCGAGGCGTATCTGGTCGCAATCACCGGCAGCAATGGAAAAACCACGGTCAAGGAAATGCTGGCTTCGATATTGTCGATAGCAGCAGGCGATGCGAGCAAGGTGCTGGCTACACTAGGCAACTTCAATAATGACATTGGTATGCCACTCACACTGTTACGCATGAATAAGCAGCATCGCTATGCAGTGATTGAGATGGGTATGAATCATTTCGGTGAAATTGATTACCTCACGCGTTTGGCGCAACCACAAGTCGCTCTGGTCAATAACGCCAGTGGTGCACATCTGCTCGGCTTGGGTTCTGTTGAGGGCGTCGCACGCGCTAAGGGTGAGATATTCGCTGGACTGCGTAGCGACGGTATCGCGGTGATCAATGCTGATGACGAACATGCAACGCTGTGGCGCAAAATGGCAAATGGTCATCATGTGTTGGATTTCGGTTTGAGCAATAAGGCGATGATTCAGGGTAGCTGGTCTGCGCAGGGCTATGGCGGTGTGCTGAAGGTGCAGACACCAGTAGGTGATATGGACGTCAGATTGCAAGTGCCCGGTATGCACAATGCACGCAATGCACTTGCTGCAACAGCCGCCGCGATCGCACTGCACATTCCTCTTGTGATGATCAAACAAGGTTTGGAAGATTTTGGTGGTGTATCTGGGCGTTTGCAACGCAAGCAAGCCAGCAATGGTGCAACTGTCATAGACGATACCTATAACGCCAACCCAGCATCTGTGCACGCCGCGCTTGAAGTGTTGGCGCAGACCAAGGGTAAGCGCATCTTCGTGTTGGGCGATATGGGGGAGTTGGGTGTAGACGCAGCGCAATTCCATAAAGATATAGGCAAGGCTGCGCGTGGCTTGGGAATAGAGCAAGTCTATGCGCTGGGGGATATGAGCGTAGGTGCGGTGGCGGAGTTCGGAGCAGGAGCGCGGCATTATCAAGAATTGGATGCTCTATGTGCCGCATTAGATAAAGAAATGGACTCGCACAGCACGGTGCTGATTAAAGGATCGAGATTTATGAAGATGGAACGTATCGTTGCTCACTGTGTGGGCACTACATTGACGGAGGTGCACTGATGTTGTTGGCACTCACACAATGGCTGGCTGAAGATGTACGCACATTCAGCGTATTCAATTACATCACTCTGCGCACCATGATGGCGGCGATGACTTCGCTGATTATCTCCTTCATGTTGGGCCCATGGATGATACGCAAGCTAACTTCAATGAAGATCGGCCAGTCTGTGCGTACAGATGGCCCGCAGACACATTTGGTCAAAGCGGGTACGCCTACCATGGGTGGTGCACTCATCCTCGCATCAGTGGCAATCACTACATTGCTGTGGGGTGATCTACACAATGTATATATCTGGGTGGTGTTGTTCACCACGCTGGGTGTAGGTGCGATAGGTTGGGTGGACGACTATCGCAAAGTCGTGCACCGAAATCCAGATGGCCTATCTGCCAAAGCGAAGATGTTCTGGCAGTCATTGATTGCTTTGTCGGTCGGCATATTCCTGTGGTCACACGCGACACTGCCGGCGCAAACAGAGCTCATCGTGCCCTTCTTCAAACATCTGGTGTTGCCACTCGGTGTAGTCGGATTCATCGCGCTGGTGTATCTGGTCATCGTGGGCAGCAGCAATGCGGTGAATTTGACCGACGGCTTGGATGGTTTGGCGATCATGCCTACCGTGATGGTGGCGAGCGCCTTGGCTGTATTCGCATACGTTGCGGGCCATGCAGAGTTCTCAAAATATCTGGGCGAACCATCAATCCCTGGTGCGGGCGAATTGGCAGTGTTCTGTGCGGCCATCGCAGGTTCGGGTTTGGCATTCCTGTGGTTCAACGCATATCCCGCAGAAGTATTCATGGGTGACGTGGGCGCGCTTTCACTCGGGGCGGCGTTGGGTACTGTCGCCGTGATCATCCGTCAAGAGTTGGTGTTGGCCATCATGGGTGGTGTGTTCGTGGTTGAAGCCGTATCGGTGATGTTGCAGGTGTCTTGGTTCAAATACACCAAGAAGAGATATGGCACAGGAAAACGCATCCTATTGATGGCGCCTTTGCATCATCACTTCGAGCAAAAGGGCTGGAAGGAAACGCAAGTGGTCGTGCGCTTCTGGATCATCACGATGATGCTGGTGCTGATTGGGCTGGCTACTTTGAAACTGAGATGAATATGGGACGTAAGACTGAAGACGTAAGTCGTAAGTTAAAACTCCGCGTAGCGGACAACACCACTTGCGACTTCCAACTTACGACTTACGACTTACGACTAAACAAATGATGCAACTCAAAGACAAACTGGTGATGGTGCTGGGTCTGGGTGAAACCGGACTCTCCATGCTGCGCTATTTAAGCGCGCAGGGAGCACGTCTGCGCGCAGCAGACAGCCGCAGCGCACCTGCAAGCTTGTCCGAAGCGGTGAAATATGTATCAGCACAGCAACTATTTTGCGGTCCATTCACAGACGCGTTGTTCGAGGGCGTAGACCTGATTGCGATCAGTCCGGGTGTGCCCTTGGCTGACCCTGTGGTGGCAAAGGCGGTGTCGCGAGGTATGCCGGTTGTGGGCGATATCGAATTATTTGCATGGGAGATCCACAAGCAGCCGATGCGTCCAAAGTTGATAGGCATCACCGGCGCCAATGGCAAGACCACCGTTACCAGCATGGTCGCGCATATGTGTAAGACTGCGGGCCAAGATGCTGTGGCTGCAGGAAATATCTCGCCAGCGGTATTGGATGTGATGATGCAGCGTGGCAACGCTCAAGCTGATGTGTGGGTGCTGGAACTCTCCAGCTTCCAATTGGAAACGACCACTAGTTTGCATGCAGATGCAGCGACAGTATTGAATGTGACCGAAGATCATCTGGATCGTTATGACGGTATGGAAGAATATGCCGCAGCCAAGGCGCGCGTGTTAGAGGGTTGTGGCGTTCAAGTGTTGAATCGTGATGATGTGCGCAGCATGGCGATGCAGCATACAGACAGTAAAACAGTCAGCTTTGGTTTGAATGAGGCACAGCACGATAACGATTACGGTATACAAACAGTAGGTGCAGATACCTGGCTGATGCAGGGCGACCAGAGGCTGATGAAGGCTAGCGAACTGCAGGTAAGTGGACTGCACAACGTCGCCAATGCATTGGCAGCAATGGCCTTGTGTGATGCCATCGGACTTGATAGGCAAGCTGCAATACTTGGATTGCGCAGTTTTAAGGGTTTGCCACATCGCGTGGAGTTGGTCGCTGAGATCGCAGGCGTCACTTATTACGATGACTCCAAAGGAACTAACGTGGGTGCGACAGAAGCCGCGCTAAAAGGGTTGGGTCGAGCTGCGGTGGTGATCCTGGGGGGAGTAGGCAAGGGACAAGATTTCAGTCCATTGAAAGCAGCAGTCCAAGCGCATGCGCGTGCTGTTGTGTTGATAGGTGTGGATGCAGAAGTAATCGCTCTAGCATTGCAAGGCGCTGGTGTAGAGATGTTACGCGCAAGCGATATGGCTGATGCTGTGCAACAAGCTAGTCGTAAGGCGAAAAGCGGCGATGCAGTGTTGCTGTCGCCAGCTTGTGCCAGCTTCGATATGTTCCGCAACTACGAGCATAGGGCCCAAGTATTCATCGCTGCGGTAAAAGAATTACAAGCGGAGGGTGCATGGTCTCGATGATCAAGACTCGCACTCGTCCACCGCAAACGCAATTCGATGAACTGCTGATATGGGTGTTCGTCTCACTGTTGGCGTTAGGCTTGGTGATGGTCTACTCGGCATCTATTGCGATTGCTGAGGCAAGCAAGTTCACTGCCTACAACCCCGCATATTATCTGATGCGACATGGGGTCTTCATCGCGGTGGGTGTGGTGGCAGGTCTGTTCGCATTTCAGATGCCGGTACAGATGTGGCAAAACTTAGCGATGCCACTGTTCATCTTGGGTGGGGTGTTACTGGTGTTGGTATTGATCCCCCATGTCGGACGTGAGGTCAACGGCAGTCGTCGTTGGTTGTCTTTGTTCGTGATCAACTTACAACCATCGGAGCTGATGAAGCTCTTCGCAGTGCTGTATGCGGCAGATTTCACCATACGCAAGAGCAATGTTGGACATATGTTCACCAAAGCATTTCTGCCCATGTTCGCCGTGATGGCCGTAGTCGGTAGTTTGTTGTTGCTGGAACCTGATATGGGTGCCTTCGTGGTGATCTTCTCCATCGCTTTTTGCACCTTGTGGTTAGGTGGTTTCAATCTCAAGGTGTTCGTGTTGTTGCTGTGTGCCTTGCCAGTCGCTTTCTACGGATTGATCGTTTCATCACCCTATCGTATGCAACGTGTCATCGGCTTCATGAATCCTTGGGATGACCCCTATGGCAAGGGTTACCAACTGAGTCATTCCTTGATCGCCTTCGGGCGTGGCGAGTGGTTGGGTGTGGGCTTGGGTGGGAGTGTAGAAAAGCTGTTCTACCTACCGGAAGCGCATACCGACTTTCTGATGGCAGTGATTGCAGAAGAATTGGGTTTAGTCGGTGTGGCTATGGTGATCGGCTTGTTTGCGCTGGTGGTGATACGCGCATTCCAGATCGGCAGACATGCGGCATTCTTGGAACATCAATACGCAGCATTGGTTGCGCAGGGCATAGGGATCTGGATAGGTGTGCAAGCCATGATCAACATCGGTGTGAATATGGGTGTGCTGCCAACCAAAGGTCTGACACTGCCTTTTCTGAGTTTCGGTGGTAGCGGCATCGTCGTGAATTGCATCGCCGCAGCGGTGTTGTTGCGCGTGGATTATGAAAACAGAAGGGTCGCGCGGGGGATGTCGATATGAGCACCCATTTACACGACCTTTCTGTTTCGGCGAAGACTAACTTGCGCAAGCAAGTTAAGCCCCTGTGGGGCGGTCGTAGCCAAAATCGTCGCACCGCTCGGGGATTGCCAATATGAGTAAAACCATCCTCATTATGGCGGGCGGTACAGGTGGGCACATCATGCCAGCCTTGGCTGTAGCCGACATTCTCAAGACGACGGTTGGAGCGTGGTGTGGATGGGCGCACCGAACAGCATGGAAGCCGACTTGGTGCCCAAGCATGGCTATCCCGTAGAGATGGTGAATTTCGCAGGTCTGCGCGGCAAAGGATTGCTGCGCAAGTTGATGTTGCCTATCAATCTGTTGGTAGCGATGGTGCAGAGTGCAGCAATCATCTTGCGCCGCAAGCCTGATGTAGTCATGGGCATGGGCGGGTATATCACTTTCCCTGGTGGTGTGATGGCGCGTGCATTGATGCGTAGTCTGCTGATACATGAACAGAACTCAGTCGCAGGTATGAGCAATAAGGCTTTAGCCAAGATAGCCAATCGCGTACTGAGTGGCTTTCCAAATGTACTGCCAAGTGCCGAGTGGTGCGGTAATCCGGTGCGCGCGAGCATCGCCGAGATAGCCCAACCTACTGAGCGTTACGCAGAACGCACAGAGAAGCTGAAGGTGCTGGTGGTCGGAGGCAGTTTGGGTGCGCAGGCACTCAATCAAGCTGTGCCACACGCGCTGGCACTGATCCCTGAAGCGCAACGTCCAGAGGTGATACATCAGACTGGCAAGCAACATCACGCAGCAGTGTTGGCGCTATATCGCACCGCAGGTGTGATTGCCGATATCAGACCATTCTTAGACGACATGGCAACTTGTTATGCGGATGCCGATCTAGTGATTTGTCGTTCGGGTGCCTTGACGGTAGCTGAATTGGCGGCGGCAGGCGTGGCGAGCATCCTCGTGCCGTTCCCGTTCGCAGTCGATGATCACCAGACCTATAACGCTCGATTCCTGAGTGCACATGGGGCGGCGATCTTGTTGCCGCAAACAGAGATGAGTGCGGAAGTATTAGCGCGCTACTTACAAGAATTAGACAGAGAAAAGTTGCTGGCGATGGCGGTGCAAGCCCGCGCGCTGGCCAAGCCAGACGCTGCTGCGAATGTGGCGCGTGTATGCGAGGAGTTGGCAAATGAAACATAAAGTTAAACACCTGCATTTTGTCGGTATAGGCGGCGCAGGGATGAATGGCATCGCCGAGGTGCTGCTCAATTCCGGCTACCAAGTGAGTGGCTCTGACCTTGCAGAGAATGCAGCGACGCAGCGTCTCAAACAATTGGGTGCGACCATTTACAAGGGGCATGCGGAAGAACATCTGAGTCATGTGGATGCCGTAGTCGTTTCGACAGCGGTGAGTGTGGACAACCCAGAAGTCGTGGCTGCACGTGCGCGTCGCATCCCTGTCGTACCACGCGCCATGATGTTGGCCGAATTGATGCGCTTGCGTCAGGGTATCGCTGTGGCGGGCACGCATGGCAAGACCACCACGACTTCGCTGACCGCCAGCATCCTCGCCAAGGGTGGCTTCGATCCAACCTTCGTCATCGGTGGGAAACTCAATAGCAGCGGTACCAATGCCCGCTTGGGGCAGGGAGATCTGATCGTCGCAGAGGCTGATGAGTCGGATGCTTCATTCTTGTATCTGCAACCCATCTTGGCCGTCATCACCAACATCGATGCTGATCATATGGAGACCTACGATCACGACTTCGGCAAGCTCAAGAGTGCCTTCGTAGAGTTCGTCGAGCATCTACCTTTCTACGGTATGGCAATGGTATGCGTCGATGATGCGAATGTGCGTGAGATCCTGCCACGCATCACCAAGCCAGTTTGCACATACGGCTTAAGCGAAGGCGCGATGATACGTGCGGTGGATGTACGTCATGAGGGTGGTCGCATGCGTTACACGGTGCAATGTCGTCAGAACGGCACGCCTAAAGACTTAGATGTGACGCTGAATCTGCCAGGTGTACACAATGTCTTGAACTCATTGGCAGCCATCGCAGTGGCGCTGGAAGTGGGTGTCAAACACGAGGCCATTGTCGCTGCATTAGCTGAATTCGAGGGTGTGGGTAGGCGCTTCCAACGCTATGGCGAAGTCGCGGCTATCAATGGTGGCAGCTTTACCTTGATAGACGATTACGGTCATCACCCTATGGAAATGGCGGCGACCCTAGCGGCAGTTCGCGGTGCATTCCCAGACAAGCGCTTGGTGTTGGCGTTCCAGCCGCATCGCTATACCCGTACGCGTGATGTGTTCGACGACTTCATCAAAGTGTTATGCACGGTGGATGCGCTGGTCCTGAGTGAAGTCTATGCAGCAGGTGAACCCCCTATTGTGGCGGCCGATGGTCGAGCGTTGATGCAGGCATTACGTGTCGCGGGTCAGGGTGCGGCGGTGTTTGTTGAGCAGATCGCCGATGTACCTCAGGCCATATTGCAGATGGCACGTGACGGAGATGTGGTCGTGACGATGGGCGCAGGGTCCATCGGTGGCGTGGCCAGCGCAGTGGTGCAAGCACAGACAAAATGAATATGAGCGAGATCCTACATTTCACAGATAGCACTTTGCGCGGTGAGTTGCATCACCAGGTCGCAATGAGCAAGCACACCAGTTGGCGTGCAGGTGGTGTGGCGGATCGCGTCTATCAAGCAGCGGACATGAGCGACTTGCAGCAATTTTTGCGCAGTCTGCCCGCCGATGAGCCTGTCTATGCGGTCGGGCTAGGCAGCAATCTGCTCGTGCGCGATGGTGGTTTGCGTGGCACGGTGATCTTGTTGCACGGCGCATTGAAAGCACTGCGCATGAATGAAGATCGCAGTATCTATGTGGAGGCTGGTGTGCCAGGTGCAAAGCTGGCGCGTTACGCTGCTCTGCACGATCTGTCTGGTGCGGCCTTCTTTGCCGGAATACCCGGCACCATGGGCGGCATGTTGGCGATGAATGCAGGATGTTATGGCAGTGAGACTTGGCAGCATGTGAATAGCGTACAAGTGCTGACACGTAGCGGTGAACTGCTGAGTCGTAACAAGCAAGATTATGAAATTGGATATAGGCACGTAGAGCAGCGCGATGCGGATGAACCGGAATTTTTCGTCTCGGCAACTTTGCAGTTTGAAGCAGGCGATGGTGAAGTGGCACGTCAGCAGATCAAGGAATTACTTGGCAAGCGTATCGCAAGCCAGCCACTCAATTTGCCTAACGCAGGTTCGGTGTTTCGCAATCCGCCTAATGATCACGCCGCTCGTTTGATCGAGTCATGCGGATTGAAGGGCAAGCGTATAGGTGGCGCACAAGTATCTGAGAAACATGCCAACTTCATCGTCAATGCTGGCGATGCGACAGCCGCACAGATAGAAGCATTGATACAGGAAGTCCGTGCCACAGTGGCGGAAAGAACAGGGGTTGATTTGCATCCCGAAGTCAGAATTATAGGTGAGTACCCGCATCATGAATAAACAGAACGCATCTTCATTCGGCAAAGTCGCCGTGTTGTTCGGCGGTAAATCTGCGGAGCGAGAAGTTTCGCTTAAGAGCGGCGCAGCGGTATTGGCAGCATTGCAACGTAGCGGTGTGGATGCACACGCATTCGATCCTGCGACACGTAATCTACAAGAGCTTAAAGACCAAGGATATAGCCTTGCTTTTATCGCCTTGCATGGACGCTATGGTGAGGACGGTACGGTGCAAGGTGCATTGGAGTTGCTGGGTATCCCATATACCGGCAGTGGTGTGATGGCATCAGCATTGGGTATGGATAAATGGCGCAGCAAGTTGGTATGGCAAGCGGCAGGATTACCTATCCCTAAATATCTTATGTTGCATGCAGGTTTCGATGCACAGGCAGTAGTCGATGAGTTGGGTCTACCGCTGTTCGTTAAACCGGCATGTGAAGGTTCTAGCGTAGGTATTAGCAAGGTTAAGAGCGTGAGCGATTTGGCCAATGCCTACGCAGAAGCTGTTGTGCATGACCCCTTGGTGATCGCGGAAAGTTTCGTCGGAGGGGGTGAGTACACCGCAGCCATACTAGGAGATCAAGCATTACCAGTGATACGCATCGTGCCAGCGAATGAGTTCTACGATTACGAAGCCAAGTATCTGCGCGACGACACGCGCTATCTGTGCCCATGCGGATTGAGTGCAGCTCAGGAAGCAGAGATGCAGCGTTTGGCAAAGCAGGCATTCACCCTGATCGGTGGACAAGGCTGGGGACGTGTGGATTTTCTGGTCGATGAGGCGGGGCAGCCTTATGTGCTGGAAGCCAATACCTCACCTGGCATGACAGACCATAGTTTGGTGCCGATGGCGGCACGAAATGCAGGCATCAGCTTCGAAGAGCTGGTGATGCAAGTATTGGATAGAGCGCATGTGGGATAACCCAACATTGATGCGCATCAGCAGCATCGTGATGTTAGTGGTGAGTCTGCTGATGATGCTCTATGGCGGACTGCATTACCTGGTGCATATGCCTACGCTACTACCTTTACATACGGTGCAATTGCAACATGCGCCAGAGCAGGTAGATGCGGATGAAGTGTTACAAGTGGTACGTGAGAACGTACATGGGAATTTTCTGACCGTGGATATAGAGCAGCTCAGAAGCAAGATAGAGCGCTTGCCATGGGTGAGAACAGTACAGATACGCAGAGTTTTTCCAGATGGTCTGGAAGTGAGTCTGGCGGAACATCAGACACTGGCACGCTGGAACGAAGATGAACTGGTGAATCAGCAAGGCGATGTTTTCAGTGCGCTGAGTGATGAGGAGCTGCCAAGTTTTGTTGGGCAATCTGGGGAATCGCAGTTGGTCACTGAGCAGTACGCACGCTGTAATGAGCAGCTGCATAAAGTGGGCTTGAAGGTGGAGCGCATCGCTGAATCTCCGCGCCATGCATGGCAATTGCGACTGAGTAATGGCATGACCTTGGAATTGGGTAGTGAGCAAATGCAAGAAAGATTGGCAAGATTTGTGGCGGTTTATCCCTACAGTTTGGCAAATATGCAAGAAGTGAAGACAGTTGATCTGCGATATCGCAATGGGTTTGCGGTGGGCCAAATAAGTAAGCAAAGTTAATAAGCGAGCAGCGGAGAGCGAGCGATGAGCAGAAATAAGGAAAGCAAAAATCTGGTGGTGGGTTTGGACATCGGTACGTCCAAGATCGTTGCCATTGTCGGCGAGGTAAAACCCGACGGCATGCTCGAAGTCATAGGCATGGGCATGCACCAGTCATCGGGTATGAAGAAGGGGATGGTGGTCAACATCGAGGCTGCAGTCGCAGCGATCGCGCGTGCTTTGGAAGAGGCGCAATTGATGGCCGATTGTCAGATACAAGAGGTGTACACAGGCATTGCGGGCAGTCATATCCGCAGCACCAATTCACGTGGCATGGTGAAGATCAAAGAGAAAGAAGTGACACAGGCGGACATTGATCGCGTTTTGGAGACCGCAAGTTCTATCAGCTTGCCTGGCGACCAGCAGCAACTGCATGTGCTGGAGCAGGAGTTCAGCATAGATGGACAAGACGGCATCAAGAAACCGCTGGGTATGAGTGGTATGCGACTGGATGTTGAGGTGCACATCGTCAGTGGCGCAGTCGCGGCGGTGCAGAACATCATGAAGTGCATCCACCGCTGTGGATTGGAAGTGAATGAGTTGATCTTGCAACCGCTTGCATCTAGCAAGGCAGTCTTGGAAGAAGACGAGATGGAGCTAGGTGTGTGCATCGTCGACATCGGTGGTGGTACAACAGACATCGCAGTTTTTACAGGTGGTGCGATACGCCATACCGCGGTGATCCCTATCGCGGGTGACCAGATCACCAATGACATCGCGATGGCTTTGCGCACACCGACACAAGATGCTGAAGACATCAAGGTCAAGCACGGTTGTGCATTGCGCCAATTAGCCGATGAAGGAGAGATTGAAGTGCCGGGGGTAGGAGAACGCGGCCCTCGCATGTTGTCACGTCAAACCTTGGCAGAAGTGATAGAGCCACGCGTGGAGGAATTGTATTCCTTGGTGCAAGCTGAGTTACGCCGCAGTGGTTTCGAAGAATTATTGGCTTCGGGCATCGTCATCACCGGCGGTAGTAGTGCCATGCAAGGCATGGTCGAATTGGGTGAGGAGATATTCCATCTACCCGTGCGATTGGGAATACCGAAATATGTAGGCGGACTATCGGCAGTCGTGAAGACACCGCGCATGTCTACTGGTGTGGGCTTGTTGCTGTATGGCATGGAACATCATCTACGCAAGGAGGAGACACGTATGCAAACGAATTCAATGAGTGAGATCTTGGCAAGGATGAAGTCATGGTTCCAGGGGAATTTTTAAGGTTCAGAAATAGCAGTATTTGAAGTTCAGGGTTAAGAGTTAATTTTTGTAATATTCAAGGAGAAGATAATGTTTGAAATCATGGAAGAAGATTCTCAAGAAGCAGTCATTAAGGTTATCGGTGTGGGCGGTTGCGGTGGCAATGCAGTCGATCACATGATCGAACAAGGTGTACAGGGCGTAGAGTTTGCAGTCATCAATACCGATGCTCAGGCATTAAAACGCAGCAAGGCCCGTACACAACTGCAAATTGGTATGAACATTACCAAGGGTCTAGGTGCCGGAGCCAAACCTTCTATCGGTCAGGCCGCAGCAGAAGAGGACAGAGACCGTATCCGTGAATTGATTTCAGGTGCAAACATGGTCTTTATCACCGCAGGCATGGGTGGCGGTACCGGTACAGGTGCAGCCCCTATCATTGCGCAGATCGCTAAAGAGATGGATATCCTCACCGTGGCAGTCGTCACCAAGCCATTCGCTTACGAAGGTAATCGTATGCGTTACGCAAAGGCAGGTATCGAAG
Source organism: uncultured beta proteobacterium (assembly GCA_963740305.1). GTDB lineage: Bacteria > Pseudomonadota > Gammaproteobacteria > Burkholderiales > Gallionellaceae > Gallionella. The sequence continues at coordinate 20,771 of CAVUDR010000002.1, forward strand.
CGCTGAATGAATATGTTGATTCGTTGATCATCGTGCCTAACTCGAAACTGATGGAAGTGCTGGGTGACGACATCACCGTACCTGAAGCCTTTAAAGCGGCGAATGGCGTGTTGCAAGGCGCAGTTGCAGGTATCGCTGAAGTCATCAATGTTCCTGGCCTGATCAACGTCGACTTCGCCGACGTACGCACTGTGATGTCCGAAAACGGTATGGCCATGATGGGTTCTGCCATCGCATCCGGTCCGGAACGTGCGCGCATCGCAGCAGAACGTGCTATCGCTAGCCCATTGTTGGAGGATGTGGATATGTCTGGTGCGCGCGGTGTGTTGGTCAATATCACCTCTTCAAGCGCCTTGAAGCTGAAGGAGATGGATGCTGTTATGGAGTGTGTACAGTTTGCAGCCGAAGAAGCAACTGTCATCGTGGGTTCTGTGTTCGATGAGACCATGGGAGATGAATTGCGCGTGACTGTGGTGGCGACTGGATTGGGAATGCCTATGGCACGCCGTCAACCTAAGCCAGAAGTTGTATACCGTGGTGAAGAGACTTATCAGCGCACCGGTACAGACAATCACCCCGTGTCTAATGGCGTGAATTACAAAGAGCTAGAGATCCCGACCGCGATGCGCTCAGGCCGTCGTGAGCAAGTGGAAGCAATGGAGAAGTCGGGTGTGGATACTTTTGACATCCCTACCTTCTTGCGTAAGCAGGCGGACTAAGAGCAGGAATCGGGAATTAGGGATAGGGATTGAGTTAAAATCGCTGCATCGGATTTTTACAAATTCTAAAACCTAGTTCCCGTATTCTTAAAAACCATGGTCAAACAACGCACAATCAAAACGCCCGTCAAGGTGACTGGTGTCGGCTTGCATAGCGGACAGAAAGTCACTCTAGGCTTGCGCCCTGCACCCGCTAACACTGGCATCGTGTTTTGTCGCGTCGATCAGAAACCGGTAGAGCAGATTAGAGTGGGTGCCGAACTGGTACATGACACACGTCTATCTACTTGCATGGAGCAGAGTGGCGTGCGTGTTGCAACTGTAGAGCACCTCATGTCCGCCTTGTCTGGATTGGGGATAGATAATATCTATATCGATTTGGACAGTGCGGAAGTGCCCATCATGGATGGTAGTGCGGGGACCTTTATCTTCCTGTTGCAATCGGCGGGTGTCACCGAGCAATCTGCGGCGAAGAAATTCATCCGTATCAAGAAGGCGGTAGAAGTCGTGCAGGGTGACAAGTGGGTGCGCTTCGAGCCTTTCCACGGCTACAAGCTGACCTTCACCATTAATTTCACCCATCCGGTGTTCGCCACCAGCAAGCAGCATGTGGTGGTCGATCTGGGTGAACATTCCTATGTGCGTGAGATCAGCCGTGCGCGCACCTTCGGCTTCATGCAGGACGTGGAATTCATGCGTTCACAGGGCTTAGCCTTGGGTGGCAGTTTGGATAATGCCATCGTGATGGATGATTACCGTGTGCTCAATCCTGATGGCTTGCGTTTCGAAGATGAGTTCGTCAAACACAAAGTATTGGATGCGATCGGCGATCTGTATATGACGGGTCATCCTGTAATCGGTGCCTTCTCGGGATTCAAATCCGGTCACGCTTTGAACAACGCCTTATTGCGCAAGTTGATGGCGGATGTGGAAGCATGGGAATACGTTACTTACGATAGTCCGGAAGAAGCGCCTGCCTTCCTGCAAATGCAGTTGCAATCCGCCTAGTGCACGCCCTATCTCTGCGAGGAGACTAAAGCATGCTGATATTGCGTTTCACACTTATTGCTGTTGCATTACTGGTTGTACTCAGTGGTGCAATGTATGTATTCACCCGTGATGTTCGTTACTACCGCTTTGCTTGGCAGGTAATACGTCTTGCTGCAGTGTTCCTGTTGGTGTTCGGATTGCTGTTCGTGCTGGAGCGATATGTGCTGATTGCTTGGCGTGTGTTGTTATGAAAAAACCTAGTTTAGATGGCGTAACCTTGGAGATGATGCTTACTCGTCTTGTCGAACATAGGGGGTGGGCGGCGATGGCAGAAGCCGTACCCGTCAATTGCTTCACACACGAGCCCAGCATCAAATCCAGTTTGAAATTCCTACGCCGCACACCATGGGCAAGAGCGAAAGTTGAAGATTTATATAGGGAGACACTTCCATGATGATAAGGACAAGTAGCCTGCTCACCTTGGGTCTGTTGCTGATGCTGTCAGCTTGTACATCTACACCGAACCAGCCATTGAGGACTGTGGATGCAGTCGATCTGACACGCTATGTCGGTACATGGTATGAGATCGCGCTCTTGCCTAATAAGTTTCAAGCGCAGTGTGTGTCTGATACTCAGGCGCAATATCGCATCGATGGAGATGTGGTGAGAGTGAGAAACCGGTGCCGTAATGCCGAAGGCAAGATAGAAGAAGCCAACGGTGTTGCCAAAGTAGTGTCTGGAAGTGGTAACGCAAAGTTGCGTGTCAGTTTCTTCCGACCATTTTATGGCGACTATTGGATACTCGATCTGGATCGAGATTACCGCACTGTGTTGATAGGCGAGCCTAGTAGAAAATATAGCTGGATACTGTCACGCGACCCACAACTCTCAAAAGCACAGTTAGATACGTTGCTGGATAAAGCGCAAGCCTTGGGGTTTGAACGCAGCGCATATCAGATCAGTAAACAACTCCAGCCCTTGGATAGACCGTAGGCGAGAGAGTGTCTGCTTAATGCAAGGCGTGCCGCATCAGTAGTTTCTTTAACGGCGTCAGATGATTCACGACACTTAATCCCGTATTGCGCAGACCACGCAGAATCTCATTGTCGTTGTTGAAAAGATGCTTGAGCCCATAGGTGGTGTTTTGCATGGTGGCGATGTCTTCACGACGTTTGCGATCATAGCGACGCAATAACTGCGCATCACCCACATCCTTGATCGCGCCACGCTGTAGCAGACATTCGACTAATTGTTGCGCATCACGGAATCCGGTATTCACACCTTGCCCAGCCAGTGGATGCATATTGTGCGCAGCGTCCCCGATGAGCGCTACACGCGGTGCGCTGATGTGGTCTAGGGTCAACAGCCGCAAAGGGAAAGCGGCGGCGGGCGTGATGACAGTGAGATCGCCTAAGGTATGGTGTGCCGCTGCAGCGACTTGTTTGGCGAGCGCTTCGGGGGCGAGGGCTTGCAATGCTGCGGCACGCTCAGGGCTGACCGACCAAACCATAGAGAGACGATCGCCGGGTAAAGGCAATAAGGCGAGTATACCGTCAGGCTGGAACCATTGATGTGCGATACCGCGATGGGAAGTAGTGCAGTCGAAGTTCGCGACTACGCCATGTTGTTGGTAGTCGGTCGGGGCGGCAGACAGCCCTGCTTGTTGTCTAACCCAAGAATCTCGACCATCTGCACCTACGACTAAGTTGGCGGTGATCATTTGTCCATCCGCCAGCGTCAGCGTTGCTTGCTCAGCTTCCAGATTGAGATCGTCGCAGCGTTGCGCATCTAGAATCGTCAGGTTCTCTTGCTCAGCAAGTCCTTGCCACAGTGCGATGTGTAAGGCGCGATTCTCAAGGATGCAGGCTAATTCACTCACGCCCATCTGATAAGCACTGAATCTGATTTCGGCATCGGCCCTTCGACCTGGCTCAGGACAGGTATCCCCGAACACGCGCATCTCCTCCACAGGCGCAATGCGTGCGGGATCTAGTCGCGACCAAGCGCCGCAGTTTTCGAGAAAGCGACGGCTACCTGGGCTGATGGCGTAGATGCGGCTATCCCATGCAGGGTTGGGTTTGGGTGCGGGCTGGCTATCGATCAGCGCAAGCTCCAAGCCGCTATCAGTTAAGGAGGCAGCAAGACTGGCGCCTACCAAGCCGCCCCCTATGATGATTACATCGTAATGTTGGAAAGATTTCATAAGCTGGGGATTCTAGCGAGATTTCCTCATCATGTCCGCTTGCTTTATAATCGCCCCCCTTTCGCAAATCACGAACAACTCGCGAACATAAAACAATGCGCATCGGTCCTTATGAACTCAAGAATAATCTGATCGTCGCCCCTATGGCTGGGGTGACCGATAGGCCTTTCCGCATGTTGTGTAAACGTATGGGGGCGGGGATGGCAGTCAGCGAGATGGTCGCATCCAACTCCTTGTTATATGGTTCAGAGAAGACGCTGCGTCGCGCCAACCATGAGGGTGAGGTCGATCCTATCTCGGTGCAGATCGTGGGTGCAGACCCCGAGATGCTGGCACGTGCGGCCAAGCACAACGTCGATCACGGTGCGCAGATCATAGACATCAACATGGGTTGCCCAGCCAAAAAGATCTGCAATGTGATGGCGGGTTCCGCCTTGTTGCAGAACGAGCCTTTGGTGAAAACACTGTTGGATGCGGTGGTCAATGCGGTGAACGTGCCTGTGACATTGAAAATCAGAACGGGTTGGGACAAGACCAATCGCAATGCGGTGCGCATCGCGCAGATCGCAGAAGCGGCTGGCATACAAGCCTTGGCGATACATGGTCGCACGCGAGCATGTGCTTACACCGGCGATGCGGAATACGACACTATCAAGGCGGTCAAAGCCAGCGTGAGCATCCCCATCATCGCCAACGGCGACATCACCACACCCGAGAAGGCTAAGCACGTATTGGAGTATTCCGGTGCAGATGCGGTGATGATAGGTCGTGCGGCGCAAGGGCGTCCTTGGCTGTTCCGTGAAATAGACCATTATCTAAAGACGGGCGAGCATCTGCCCCCTCCAGAAGTAACCGAGATCCATGAAGTCCTCGTGCAGCATGTACGAGAGTTGTATGACTTTTACGGCGAATACAGCGGCTTGCGTGTCGCGCGTAAGCACATCTCTTGGTATACCAAGGGCTTGGTCGGTTCGGCGCATTTCCGCCACGAGATGAATAAGTTGGAATCCGTAGAAGAGCAGATGGCGATGGTAGACGCCTTCTTTACAGAGCAAGCGCAGCGTGGTCATCACCTGCATTATGTTGAAGGGCAAGCAGTATGAGCGACTGTATAGCAATCAATGAGAATGACATGGCGCGCTACGTGCGCAAGGCACTCAAAGAATATTTCCACGATCTGGATGGCGAAGAGCCTTGTTGCGAACTCTATGAGATGGTGATGAACTGCGTGGAGAAACCCTTGGTGGAAATGGTGTTGGCGCAAGTCGGTGGTAATCAGACCCGTGCCTCTGAGATGCTGGGCATCAATAGGAATACCTTGCGCAAGAAAATGCAATTACACGGCATCGAATAGCGAATTCTCTTACGACTTAATGTAACGCTGATTTATTTTTACGGTGAGCTGTCGCAGGCAAGCCAGCTCCTACCGTATCTAGGGGGTGTGTAGGAGCGGCTTCAGCCGCGAATGGATTTAATCGACCCATTAAATCTTGCGTCTATTCAACAAACAATTTTTTATTTTTCTGGAAACATCATGACCATCAAACAAGCACTCATCAGCGTGTCGGATAAATCCGGCGTACTCGAATTCGCACAAGGCCTGCATCAACTGGGCGTAAAGATATTGTCCACCGGTGGCACGGCAAAGTTGCTCGCCGACAACGGCGTGCCGTGCATGGAAGTGGCCGATTACACGGGCTTCCCCGAGATGTTGGATGGTCGCGTGAAAACGCTGCAACCCAAAGTACACGCGGGCATCTTGGCGCGCCGCGATCTGCCTGAACATGTTGCGACATTGGCTAAGCATGGCATCCCGACCATAGACCTTGTCGTGGTGAATCTGTATCCCTTCGCAGCGACCATCGCCAAGCCGAATTGCTCGTTGGAAGATGCCATCGAGAACATCGACATCGGCGGCCCGACCATGGTGCGTGCAGCGGCCAAGAATCATGGCCATGTGGCTATCGTCACTGATCCGATTGACTACGCGGATGTATTGGCCGAGATGCAGACGAATGGTTGTACTGTCAGCGATGCGACACGCTTCGATCTGATGAAGAAGGCGTTCTCGCATACCGCTGCTTACGATGCAGCGATCAGCAACTACCTGACCACCATCAATAGCGACGGTAGCCGCAGCGAGTTCCCTGCGCAGATCAATTTCAATTTCGCCAAGGTGCAGGACATGCGCTACGGTGAGAATCCACATCAAAAAGCCGCGTTCTATCGTGAGCTGAATCCGATCGCGGGCAGCATCGCCAACTACACGCAAGTGCAAGGCAAGGAGTTGTCCTACAACAACATCGGCGATGCCGATGCGACATGGGAATTGGTCAAGACTTTCGATCAACCTGCTTGTGTCATCGTCAAACATGCGAACCCATGTGGTGTCGCGGTCGCTGATTCCCCATTGAATGCCTATAAGCTGGCGTATGCCACAGATACCACCTCCGCGTTCGGCGGCATCATCGCGTTCAACCGTGAGCTGGATGCAGAGACTGCGGCGCAGATCACAGCCAATCAATTCGTCGAACTCATCATCGCGCCAAGTGCGACCGAAGCTGCGTTGCAAGTCACCGCCGCTAAGCAGAACGTGCGTGTGTTGACCGTGCCACTGTCAAATGCACATAACCAATATGACATGAAGCGTGTCGGTGGCGGTCTGTTGGTGCAGACACCCGATATTCTCAATGTGCAGCCTGAGCAATTCAAAGTGGTGACTAAGACTCAGCCTAGTGCTGAGCAACTGCGTGATTTGTTGTTCGCATGGCGCGTGGCGAAATATGTGAAGTCCAACGCCATCGTGTTCTGCAAAGGCGGACAAACTTTGGGTGTGGGCGCGGGACAGATGAGCCGCGTAGACAGTACCCGTATCGCCTCTATCAAGGCGCAGAACGCAGGCTTGAGTCTAGAGAATTCCGTAGTCGCATCAGATGCATTCTTCCCCTTCCGCGACGGTGTGGATGTGTTGGCATCAGCAGGTGCTAAAGCCGTGGTACAACCTGGCGGTTCGATGCGTGACGATGAAGTCATCGCTGCTGCTGATGAACACGGCATTGCGATGGTGATGACTGGCATACGCCACTTTAGACATTAAGCTCGTAGCCAGTAGCCAAAACGTGCCTATGGGTGCACCACCTGCTACCCGCAACTAGCTAGAGGGGAATCAATATGAAAATTTTAGTAATCGGTAACGGAGGTCGTGAGCATGCACTCGCTTGGCGCTTGGCGCAGGGCGTAAAAGTTCAGAAGGTATTTGTTGCGCCGGGTAACGCGGGTACAGCATTGGAAGAAGGGCTGGAGAACGTCAACATCACGGCGATACCGGACCTGATCGAATTCGCTAAGCGTGAAGACATATACATGACCGTGGTCGGCCCGGAAGCACCGTTGGCGGCGGGGGTGGTGGATGCCTTCCGCGCGGCGGGCTTACGGATCTTCGGCCCGACCAAGGCGGCCGCACAACTGGAGTCCTCCAAGGATTTCGCCAAGCGTTTCATGACGCGTCACCATATTCCCACTGCATTCTTCGAGACGTTCAGTGATATCGCCAAGGCGAAAGCCTATGTAGCAAAACACGGCGCACCTATCGTCGTCAAAGCGGATGGGCTGGCAGCAGGTAAGGGCGTAGTCGTGGCGATGACCAATCAGGAAGCGTTCGATGCCATCGATATGATGTTGTCCGATAACAAGTTGGGCGATGCAGGTGCTCGCGTGGTGGTGGAGGAATTCCTTGCAGGAGAAGAAGCCAGTTTCATCGTGATGGTGGACGGTAAGAACGTGTTGGTGATGGCGAGTAGTCAAGATCACAAGCGTCTGCTGGATGGAGATATGGGGCCGAATACTGGCGGTATGGGCGCTTATTCACCTGCGCCTGTGGTCACGCCCGATGTGCATGCACGTGCGATGCGCGAAGTCATCCTACCGACCGTACATGGCATGGAAGCGGATGGCATCACTTACACCGGATTCTTGTACGCAGGTTTGATGATCTCGCCCGATGGCAGCATCAAAGTGTTGGAATTCAATTGCCGTTTCGGTGACCCAGAGACGCAGCCCATCATGATGCGTTTGAAGAGTGATTTCGCTGTCATCATCGAACATGGCATCGCAGGGACGTTGGATAAAGTCGAAGCCGAATGGGACAGACGCACAGCTCTAGGCGTGGTGATGGCGGCGGCGAATTATCCCGACACGCCACGTAAAGGCGATGTCATCACTGGTCTGCCGAAGAGGATGGATGACGCGCATGTGTTCCATGCTGGTACGACCATGCAAGACGGTAAGCCGGTGACCAGCGGTGGTCGCGTGTTGTGCGTGGTCGCGCTCGGCGACATGGTGAAGCTGGCGCAAAAACGCGCCTACGAAGTGGCTGAACAGATTCATTTCAACGGTGCGCAGATGCGACACGACATCGGTTATCGCGCCATCAATCGAAAAAAATAATTGCTACGCCGTCCTGTTTTTCGCTCACTTGCCGCGCACCTCCAGCGCGGTGGGCTCATCGCCTATCCGACTGAGTCTTGCTTTGGCTTCGGCTGCGCTCCGGCTGATCGTGGTGCGGTGCGGCGTATCCTCAGGCTCAAGCAGCGTCCGCAGCGTAAGGGCTTGATCCTGATCGCATCCAGTTACCAGCAGGTGGCGCGCTACATTCAGCCGCTGACGCTGGCCGAACAGCAAAGATTGCAGGACGATGGCGCGCAGGCCGTCACGTATCTGATGCCGGTCAAACCCTCCTGCCCGCGCTGGTTGCGCGGTGCGCACGATACGCTGGCGATCCGCATGACGGCGCATCCTGTTGCGCAAGGCTTGTGTAGCAGTCTGGGTAGTGCGCTGGTTTCCACGAGTGCCAACCTGAGCGGGCGGCGCGCGGTGAAGACCTATGCAGAATGCCTGCGCCAGTTCGGCAGCCGCGTGCGCGTGGTGCCGGGCTGTGTGGGGCGACGCAAGCAGCCTTCGACGATACGAGATTGGGCGAGCGGTCGGGTGTTGCGCTAGCGCGTCATTGCGTCACTTCATTAATTCAAGGCGAAATTAAACTCAGGGCGAAAATACTTTGCTTAGACTAGGCTCCCGCCTGCGCGGGACGACCCTCAGATCCTCTTAACGATGATTCGCCACGGTAGGTGGCGTGCTATAGCCGCTGGCCTGCATGTCTATCGCCGCCGGATGCGCGCGGTAATGGTTGCGCAGTGCTTGAGCCAGCGCGCGTTTGGCATCGTCATCCACTGGGCAGGGGTGGGCTTGCGGCAGGCAAGCGACCATGTCTTGCAGCAATCTATCCTGTGGCTCAGGCATCTTGACCTGCCATGACGCGAGCAGGTCGCGATCGATGTGCGCAGGCAGCGAGGCCAGTATCCCCACGTCGTTTTCGTCATGCACCAACAAGCCCGAGGTGGTGCCTCGATCCAGCGTCAGGACTTGGAAGAAATACAGCGTGTGGTAAGCGAGTTGTTGCGCAAGATCGGCCTGCGTGGGGGCGGTGCGGGTAGCGAGCGCGTCCCCCAATATCTTGATGTAGGTGTCGATGGCGGCGCAGCCTAGCTTGCGCGCGAGTTCGAAATCAGCCTCGAAGTCCCCGCTGGTGTAATTCTCCAGATAGAAGTGCGTCACACCACGCGTGCGACCCAACACCGGGATGTTGAAATAGCGGTCGCCTTGCGCCGCTGCTTCAGGATATTGCGCGGGAGCGGATTGTTGCAGGCTTTGCTGGAACAGTGATTTGTCACCCTCGAAAGGAATCGCCGGGTTGAGGTCGGCCATCATGCGCCAGTAGCCGCTGCCCGTTTTCATCTCAGTCCAGCTGATGTGGATGTGCACCGAGGGCGCCAGCGGATTCACCGGATGGATGATGGTGGAGATGGCCGAGGCGGAAGCGAGTGCCTTGCTCGCATCGTCGTCGTATTGAACCTGCGAGGTGTTCACCGAGGCGCGGTTGTACAAGCGGGTGTCGGTTGCCATGTAGCGCACGCCGCCGCCATGCCGCCCCGCGGCGCGCAACCATTCGAATGGTGCATAGGCTCGGTTGTCGCCGAATTGCGCGCTGAGACCGTCGAGCTTGGCCACAAAGCGTTGCTGCAATTCGCACACGAGTTGATAGGCACGTTGCGCGCGCGGCGATGAGGCGGGGACTCTGTTGGTCATGGTCATTCCTGATTGGTCGATTTGAAAGGCGTGCATTTTAAGCCATCAGCCCGTTTTTTATAATGGGCACTTCGATAAATCCATGGTGTGTGTATCGCGGCGGCGCGTGCGCCATTCATCAAAATTGGATTCCCGTGGCGCACAGAACGCATCCTCTCGTGTGCCCAGCAAGGTGACCACAGAAGTGCTGGGAGGCGCAGCTAGCTCACAGTACAATGCCGCAGTCCCCATACACTGGGGGTGAGGCGGGCATCAGGAAGCGGCTACAGTCGAAGCCGAACTGTAGGGTGAGTTCCGACTGTTCGATTGGATCTGATTGTGGGTGACAGGAGTGTGCGATATGAGCAGGACAGCTAGATCAACTTACTTGATATTTTCCGCGCTGCTGCTGGCGCTTTGTCTGGGCGCGACATTGGCGCATGCCCATGACGATGACGACGATGAAGAAGGTGAACGTCAGCAGCGTCATGAACGCCATGAGCAGCATCACCACACCAAGGCCGAGCGCGACCGCCATGTAGTCAAGATCGCTGATACGCAACTCAAGGAAGAGTGTGGTTCGTGTCACATCGTCTACCCACCCAACATGCTCGGTGCTGAATCTTGGCAGGAGTTGATGGCGCATCTGAATAAACACTTTGGCACAGATGCGAGCTTGGATGCGGCGACGCAAAAAGAGATCAGTGCAGCGTTGCAAGACGGGGCAGGCGATCGTAGCGAATTTGCTCGCGGCAAGGCAGTGCTGCGTATCTCTGATACACGTTGGTTCCACAACGAGCACGAGGAAGTCTCAGACCGTACTTGGCGCAATCCCAAGGTAAAGAGCCCATCGAACTGTGGGGCTTGTCACACGCGTGCTGATCAAGGTCGATTTCAGCGAACATGAGGTTAGAGTTCCTAGGTAAGACAGACGTAAGACGTAAGCGGGAAGCCGTAAGTTAAAACAGAACCCGCCTCAGCGGACAAAGCCAACTTACGACTTACGTCTTCCTACTCACGTCTGTTTCTTCAGAACGATACCTCTGAACCAGCCGTTCACCATGAGCGGCTGGTCACTGAGTACTTCTAACTGCTGTACCTCAGCCAAGACCTCTTCAAATACCACATCCATACGTGTCGCGATGCGTCGTGACAAGGGTGTGAGTGCGCGTCTCAACAACGCGTTCTGCTTGGGCTGCAAAAATTTATCGAACAAGATGATCGTGCCGCCAGTCTTCAGCACGCGTGCTGCCTCGCTTAAGCAACGATGCGGTTCAGGTACGACGGCCGTGATGAGGTGTAATACCACGTGGTCGAAATGCGCATCAGGGAAAGGCAGTGCCATGCTGTCGCCTAACACCAAGACCGCATCAAGCTGCGCGGCACGAGGTCTGGCATGCGCCAACATCGCGGCATTGAAATCCAAAGCTGTATAACGATGCAGGCGTGGTAGCAGTGGTAAGTCTAAGCCTGTGCCCACGCCGCTGATCAGCACGTTCGCCGCCTGCTTATTAGGTAAGGCCTGCAAGGATCGCGTGCGCGCAGCCAGCATGGCGCGCTGTATGAATAGATCGTAGAGCGGTGCGATCATGCTGTAGCTGATCCTGAGTAAGGGATTCTGGCGATGCGGCAGTTGCTTCATGTTCACTCCAAGGGATGTATACCGGTGATCTTGGCGGTATGGATGGCGGTCGCAAGCGCGTCTATGGCTTGGGTGCGCGCGTAGCTCTTACGCCATGCCAAGGCGATGCGGCGCGCAGGCATGGGTTTGGTGAAGGGAATGACTTTCAGCAAGCGACTACGATAGCGCGCACTGTTGGCTGAGGCCGGCAACACGGTGATACCCAAACCTGAAGCGACCATGTTGCGTATGGTTTCCAGCGAAGTGCCTTGTTGCGTCTCAGCACCTTTGCGTTGCAGGTCTGGACAGGCTTCAGCGACTTGGTTGCTGAAGCAATGACCCGTATCAAGCAGTAACACTTTTTCATCCGCCAGTTCTTGTGGTTTGATACTGCGACGCGACACCCAGCGGTGTTCATTGTTCACCACGACTTCGAAATCCTCATCATATAGCGCGCGACTCAAGATGGTGTTATCGCCAAAGGGTAGGGCGATGATGATGACATCCAGCTTGCCATTACGCAGTTGAGTCTCAAGATTGGCGGTGATGTTCTCTTCGACTTCTAGCGCCATCTGCGGCGCGACTTTTTTCAGCGCGGGGATGAGGTCGGGCAAGAGATATGGGCCGACGCTATGAATGATGCCCACTCGTAGCGGCGTGTTGAGTTGGTCCTGTCCTTGTTTGGCAAGCGCGTATATTTTCGTCGCTTCTTCTAATACACGTTGCGCTTGCTCAATGATGGCGATGCCTACAGTAGTTGGCGTGACCTCACTATTGCCGCGCTCGAATATCTTCAGGCCTAGTTCTTCTTCCAGCTTTTGTATCGCCAGCGATAGGGCGGGCTGACTGATGTTTGACTTCTCCGCCGCACGGCGAAAGTTGCGCTCCTGTGCTACAGCGACGATGAAGCGTAATTCGTTGAGCGTCATAATTTCCCCCTAGTGATTTAAATAGTAAATCACTTTGACTGAAATAATCAATTGGATTGATGGCTTGTGTCGGCATACAGTGTGACTGTCGCCTAGGCGTCACCTTATTCACGCAACTAAGGAGAGATCATGTCTACCGAATCAAAATGTCCGTTCCATCAACCCACTGCAGCAGTTAGCAGTTCCTCTAGTCTTGAAAACTGGTGGCCCAATCGCCTCAATACTAAGATCTTGCGTCAAAACTCTGCGAAGTCAGACCCTATGGATTCTGACTTCAACTATGCACAAGCCTTCAATAAACTTGATCTTGCGGCAGTAAAAAAAGACCTCACCGCATTGATGACCGACTCACAAGATTGGTGGCCTGCTGACTATGGTCACTATGGTCCGTTCTTCATACGCATGGCTTGGCACGCTGCTGGCACTTATCGCATCTCGGATGGGCGCGGTGGCGCAGGTACCGGCCAACAGCGCTTCGCTCCCCTCAATAGCTGGCCAGACAACGTCAATCTGGATAAGGCACGCCGCTTGTTGTGGCCCATCAAGCAAAAGTATGGCCGCAACCTCTCTTGGGCAGATTTGTTGGTGCTCGCTGGTAATGTCGCGCTGGAGTCTATGGGCTTCAAGACTTTTGGTTTTGCTGGCGGTCGCGTGGATGTATGGGAGCCAGACGAAAGCGTGTACTGGGGTGCTGAGACAACTTGGCTGAGTGATGAGCAACGCTACACTGGTGAGCGCGATCTGGAAAACCCTTTGGCTGCCGTGCAGATGGGCTTGATCTATGTTAACCCTGAAGGCCCGGGAGGAAATCCTGACCCACTCAAGTCGGCACAAGATGTACGCCTAACTTTCGAGCGTATGGCGATGGACGATTACGAGACGGTCGCGCTCACCTGTGGTGGTCACACTTTTGGCAAATGTCACGGAGCAGGTGATGCAGCACTGGTCGGCCCAAATCCCGAGGCGGCATCGATCGAGCAGCAAGGTTTGGGTTGGAGCAGCAAACATCGCACAGGTAAGGGGGGTGACCAGATCGGCAGTGGCTTGGAAGGCTCTTGGACACCGACGCCGACCAAGTGGGATATGAGCTACTTGGAGATGTTGTTCGACAACGAGTGGGAGCTGACTAAGAGCCCAGCGGGTGCGCAGCAATGGACACCGAAAGTCGCGACCTCAGCCAATATGGCGCCAGCCGCGCACGATGCCACTAAGCAAGTACCTATCATCATGACGACTGCAGATATGGCGATGCGCATGGATCCAGACTACGCAAAGATCGCGCGTCACTTCCGCGAAAATCCAGAAGAGTTTGCTGACGCCTTTGCACATGCTTGGTTCAAGCTCACTCACCGTGACATGGGCCCTAAGGCACGCTATCTGGGCGCAGAAGTCCCAGTTCAGGATCTGATCTGGCAAGACCCGATTCCCAAGTTAGCTCACGCGCTGATAGACGACAAAGATATCGCCGCCCTCAAGAGCAAGGTGCTGGCAGCCGGTTTGTCGGTGTCGGAACTGGTGTCCACCGCATGGGCTTCTGCCTCCACCTTCCGTGGTTCGGACAAGCGTGGTGGTGCGAACGGTGCACGCATACAGTTGTCGCCGCAAAAGGATTGGCAGGTGAATCAGCCTGAGCAACTGGCTAAGGTGCTGTCGGTTTTGCGTGGCATCCAAACGACATTCAATGAACAAGCGCAGGGCAGTAAGCAAGTCTCGCTTGCAGACCTGATCGTGCTGGCGGGTTGTGCTGGCGTCGAACAAGCTGCCCAGTCTGCAGGGCACGACGTCAATGTGCCATTCACCCCAGGTCGTATGGATGCTACTCAGGAACAGACCGATGTGGAATCGTTTGCCGTGCTTGAGCCTGTAGCGGACGGCTTCCGTAACTATCTCAAGGCTAGCTTCAGCGTGCCAGCCGAAGCAATGCTGGTCGACAAAGCGCAATTGCTGATGCTGACCGTGCCTGAGATGACGGTGTTGATCGGAGGTATGCGGGTGCTGGAAACCAATGTAGGGAAAAGCAAGCATGGCGTACTCACAACGCGACCAGGTGCACTCAGCAACGACTTTTTCGTCAACTTGCTCGATATGGCGACGGAATGGAAGGCGGCGTCGGCTGCACAAGATGTGTTCGAAGGGCGAGATCGCAAGACTGGCAAAGTCAAATGGAGCGCGACGAGAGTCGATCTCATCTTGGGTTCCAACTCCGAGCTGCGTGCATTAGCTGAAGTCTATGGAAGTTCTGATGCGCAAGAGAAGTTCGTACAAGACTTCGTCGCAGCTTGGAATAAAGTGATGAATCTGGATCGCTATGACCTTAAGTGAGGCACGCTTAAGAAACCGTATCTAAATTAGAGAATCTGCGCTGTCGAAATGAATGGCGCAGACTTCATCAAAGGAGAGCATGATGAACGTATGGCTATATTTTTCACATCACAGTCATTTGCTGGCACAATCCTTCGTGGCAGCATTGGCGATGTTAGGTATGGGCTTGGAAGGTATGACTGCAGAACAAGATATGAACTATGCGCGTGACACCTTCAAACCCCCAGATTGATAGCTGCATTATCAACGATAAAGGAGAAGACTAATGGCTAAGCATCAGATTGATATTGGTATCAACGAAAAGGATCGTAAGAAAGTCGCAGAGGGTCTGTCGCGTATGTTGACAGACACTTACATACTTTATCTGAAGACCCACAACTTCCATTGGAACGTCACTGGACCTATGTTCCAGACCCTGCACTTGATGTTCATGGCACAATATACCGAAACATGGAATGCCGTCGATTTGATCGCCGAGCGTATACGTGCCCTTGGTTATCCTGCCCCCGGTAGCTATAAAGAGTTCGCCGCTTTGAGCAGCATCAAGGAAAGTGAAGGTGTACCTAAAGCCAAAGAGATGATTCGCGAGTTATTGGAGGGTCAGGAAGCCGTAGTGCGCACCGCCAGAAGTGTTCTATTCATTGCCGACAAGGCTGGCGACCAACCTACCGTAGACATGCTTTCCACCCGCATGGAAGTCCATGAAAAGAACGCCTGGATGCTGCGGAGTTTATTAGAAGAATAAAATCGTTGTGCTCCGCCGAGTTGGCGTTCTTTCGGTGTAGGCTCATGCGGCGCTCTTGCCGCGTGATGCCGACCAGTTTCTTGAGGCTCATGCGGCGCTCTTGCCGCGTGATGCCGAAACCAAAAGTTTTAATGGATGCTCAGGAGTTTGCTGGAAGAGTAGTGAGTTGATTTGGTCAATACGAAACTATTTGTTTACGTAGTCTAAACACAGTTTGCATATCATTCCTTCCTCATCAGTCGGCATGACTAGGATGGGTTTGCTGTTCGCTGCGGCGATGTGCACCTCTCCCGCCGCATTCTTTGCTTCGTTTATGGCGAATCCCAAAAATCCCAAGGGTGTGCAGATCTCGCTGCGTATGGCGGCAGCGTGTTCGCCGATTCCTGCTGTGAACACTAAGGCATCTATACCCCCTGCTTTAGCGGCAAGGCCGCCGATAGCGGCGCGCACTTGGCGACAGAAGTAGCTGATGGCAAATCGAGCGTGCTCTGTGTTACTTACCAGTAGTTCACTCACTTCACTACTCTCTCCATCCGAGAGTGCCAGCAAGCCCATCTGATGGAAGACCAAATCGCTTAACTGATTTTCGTCGTAACGCTGGGCGAGTTCCAACATCACGCCAGGGTCGAGGTCGCCGCTACGCGTCCCCATGGTGATGCCGCCCAGCTGGGGTGTAACCCATGGTGGTATCTACGATATCAGACCCTTCTAAAAGACATAAGCTCGCGCCACTGCCCAGATGTGCAACGATGATACGACCGTGTGCAGTCTTCACCTAGCAGCGCGGGAGTTGCGATGCAATATAGGCATAACTCAAACCGTGAAAGCCATAGCGACGCATGCCGAGTACTTGGGGGATAGGGAGCCGTGAAGACAGTTCGGGCAGTGTGGCATGGAAGGCAGTGTCGAAGCAGACTACTTGCGGCACATCAGAAGCGTTGCATACATAATGCTAAGCCCATCAAGTTGCCGGGTAGGTGTAACGGCGCAAGCTTGATGATGCTATGCAGTCTGTCTATCTCTGTTGCATCCGCGATACGTGCTGCATCGACGATATCACCGCCATGTACAAAACGATGGCCGACGATGTCTGGTCTGATACCCGCTAGGTCGAGCATCAGTTGGTCGAAAGCAGGGGCATGGTCGCGTAGGTGCTCATAGCGGAAATCGCGCCTAGTTCCATCTGCTAAAAACAGACTGGCTTTGATGGACGATGAGCCGCTATTGATGGTGAGGATGTTTTTCATAGGCGTGATTCAGGATGTTGTGGCGCAGCCTGAGTCTTGGTTAAAGCGGCCATGTCCAGTTGTCTACCTCAGGCAAGTCGATACCGTGCTCATAGGCATAGTTACGACATTCGATACGCATATCCAACATCTTTTCTTTGACGTGTGCGCCTGCAACTTGCAACTCGGGGAGTCGGTCTATCACGTCGATCACCAAGCTGAAGCGATCGATCTGATTCTGTATCGCCAACTCTAAGGGGGTGTTGATGCTGCCCTTTTCCTTATAGCCGCGCACATGCCAGTTCTTGTGATTATTGCGGCGATAAGCAAGTCTGTGGATCAACCAAGGGTAGCCGTGGAAGTTGAACATGACGGGTTTGTTCGCAGTAAATAAGCCGTCAAAATCTTTATCCGTCAGGCCATGCGGATGCTCGCTGGCTGGGCTGAGTTTGTATAGATCGACCACGTTGACGAAGCGCACCTTCAAGCTTGGGAAGTGTTCACGCAACAGTACGATGGACGCCAAGGCCTCTTTGGTCGGGATGTCTCCCGCACTGGCGATGACCACATCGGGCTCAGCGCCTTGATCGTTGCACGCCCAATCCCAGATGCCTATGCCTTTGCTGCAATGCAGTATCGCCGCTTCCATATCAAGGAATTGCAAATGCTTCTGTTTGTCGCAGACGATGACATTGATGTAGTTGGTGCTCTTCAAACAATGATCTGCAACCGACAACAGACAGTTCACATCGGGCGGAAGGTAGATGCGCGTGACTTCGGGGCTCTTGTTGACGACGACATCCAAGAAGCCGGGATCTTGATGCGTGAATCCGTTGTGGTCCTGACGCCAAACTGTGGAGGTGATGAGCAGATTCAGTGAGGAGATCGGTGCGCGCCAAGGCACGGCTTTGCTCATTGCCAACCATTTGGCATGTTGGTTGAACATCGAATCGATGACGTGTACGAAGGCTTCGTAAGTGGAGAAGAAGCCGTGTCGTCCGGTAAGCAGATAACCTTCCAGCCAACCCTCCAAAGTGTGTTCGGAGAGCATCTCCATCACCCGTCCATCGGGTGATAACTCGCCGCCACCTGCGTCCTCAGGGAGATAGTCGGCCAACCAAGTCTTTTTGCTGACCTCGTAGATGTTGTCGAGCTTGTTGGAACTGTTCTCGTCAGGGCCGAACACGCGGAAGTTGTGCATGTTGTTGCGCATGATGTCGCGCAGGAACTTGCCCAATGGTCGAGTATTCTCAGCGATGGTCGTGCCCGGTTTGGTGACTTCGATGGCGTAGTCTTTGCAATTTGGCATATGCAATGCTTTGCGCAGCAAGCCACCATTGGCATGCGGATTGGCACTCATGCGGCGTTCGCCTTTGGGGGCTAGCGCTTTCAGTTCTGGCAGCAAGCTACCTTGTTCATCGAACAGTTCCGATACTTGATAACTTTCCAGCCATTCCTTCAGTTTGTCGAAATGCTCTTCTGTCTTTACATCTGCGATAGGCACTTGGTGTGCACGCCAGAAACCTTCCACTTTTTTGCCATCTACTTCGGCCGGCCCAGTCCAACCTTTGGGTGAGCGCAATACGATCATCGGCCAGCGTGGTCGTGTAGGTTTGCCACTGCTACGCGCTTCCTGTTGGATGCGGCGTATCTCCAGCACGCAGGTCTCCATCACAGTCGCGCCATGGTCTGGTGCATGGTCTCGGGATCACTGCCTTCGACGAAATAGGGTGTCCAGCCATAGCCTTTGAACAGCGCCTCCAACTCTTCATGTGAGATGCGCGATAGCAGGGTCGGGTTGTTGATCTTGTAGCCGTTCAGATGCAACACAGGCAACACCGCACCGTCACGGATAGGGTTGAGGAATTTGTTGGAATGCCATGAGGTGGCTAGCGGTGCGGTCTCGGCTTCGCCGTCGCCGACCATCACCGTGACGATCAGGTCGGGATTGTCATACGCCGCGCCGAAGGCATGCGACACGCTATAACCTAGTTCACCACCCTCATGTATAGAGCCGGGTGTTTCGGGTGTGCAATGACTGCCGATGCCACCGGGAAAGGAGAAGTCTTTGAAAAACTGCTGCATGCCAGCTTCGTTTTCACTTTTATTGGGATAGACCTCGCTATATCGACCTTCCAGATAGACTGGCCCTAATACGCCCGGTGCACCATGACCAGGACCTGCCAGAAAGATCGCATTCAGATCGTATTTATTGATCAAGCGATTCATGTGGATGTAGGTGAAGGACAAGCCTGGACTCGAACCCCAGTGACCGAGCAAGCGATTCTTGATGTGCTTTAGCGCTAGCGGTGATTTGAGGAGTGGGTTGTCGCGCAGGTAGATCATGCCAGCAGCGAGATAGTTTGCAGCGCGCCAATAAGCGTGGATATTCTGTACTTCATTGGGGGAAAGCTTTTCGACTTTGCTACTCATGATGAACTTCCTTTTTGAAACGAATTAGTAGGCAGGGGCACGCGTCATTGTACTCACCAGACCAGTGTAGTATGTGAAAGTTTTAAATTTCTTAATCGTTTGAATATGTGTTTAATCAGGGTGCGGGCCGCGAAGCCGTGGTGCTGAAATACTCAAGCTAGCGCTCAAGTACTTTGATGCGTTGCCGATAACTATTTTGGAGTTTTGTACAAGTCGTCAGTGTGGTGCGATAGTTTATGCGTAGATGATTTTTCTGTATGTTGATAGTTCAATGAAATGGGTTTGAATGGTTATGGCTTCAAAGGAATCGACATCGATATGGTCGCGCTATGACTTATCCCTAGGTGAGTTGATCGCCTTTGCACTGCTACTGTTGGGCATACAACTGACGTCCTACTATAACTATCTGTTGTTCCATAGTCTGGCTGAGTTGGTCAGCATCTTCATCGCTGTGACGGTCTTTATCATCGCAATCAATAGTTGGAAGTCGATAGACAATAAATATGTTCTGTTCGTTGGCGTTGCCTACTTGTTCATCGGCATCATCGATCTATTGCACACCTTGTCTTATAAGGGGCTACCGATATTCAAAGACTACGACTATTACGCGCCGCAATTTTGGATCGCAGCACGCAGTCTTGAAGCTATCAGCATGCTGTTTGCGTTCGTGTATCTGGGTTCGGCCCATAAGCTCAATAAATATGTACTTGTAAGTGTATTGGGTATCGTCACCGCAGTATTGGTCACATCGATACTACATTTCAAAATATTTCCAATCTGCTTTGTGCCTGGAGAGGGCTTAACGACCTTCAAGAAAGTCAGCGAATACATCATTATTGGAATGATCCTCCTCAATATCCTGATATTGACACGGTTGAGAGATCGCTTCGACACTCGGGTGTTCAATCTAATACGCGGCTCGCTCGCCATCATGATTGCGACTGAGTTGTGTTTCACCCTGTATATGTCCAACGCGATGAATGATGCTTTCAATGATCTGGGGCACTTGTTGAAAGTCACTTCCTTCTTCTTGATCTATAAAGCCTTGGTCGTCACCGGGCTCAGAGATCCTCTGAATTTGTTGTTCAAGAATCTGAAAGACAGTGAGGAGAGTTTGCGTGAGGCGCAGGAACTCGCGAATCTGAGTAGATGGGAATGGACTCCAAGCTCGGATCGTTGGGTATGGTCAGCAGCGTTGTATCAATTGTTGAATGTACCAGAGCAGGTCACAGCTACTTTAGCCACGCTGGTAGACAAGTTGTCTACCAGCGATCAACTGAGCCTGAAGAGTGCGCTTAATGATGCGCTCATACATCGCTCTACATTTGATATACGGCTCTGTTTCAATGTGGGCGAGGAGCAGCGTTATGCGCATATGCGGGGGGCATGCAGCCAGTCTCAGCAGAGTGCGCAAATAGTGATGCGCGGAACGATACAGGATGTCACTAAAGATCATCTCATTGCGGAGACCTTAGCCAATTTAAAAGATAAAGAAAAATTCGAATTGTTGTTAAAGACGGCGGGTGACGGCATTCATATCGTGGATACAGAAGGCAATGTCGTAGAGGTGAATGATAAGTTTTGCAAGATGTTGGGTTACACGCGGGAGGAGTTGCTCACGATGAATGTCGCGCAATGGGATACCTATCTCTCACCGCAAGGGATTAAAGATTTAGCCAAAGAAATCCTAGCGAGCGATAAGATCTTTGAAACGCAACATATGCGTAAGGATGGCACGATCCTTGACGTCGAGATCAGTGCAAATAGAACCCTATATGGCGGACAGATAGCTATCTGGAATTCGGCACGCGATATAACAGATCGAAAAAAAATCGAGACTGGTTTGAAGATGGCGGCAAGTGTGTTCACGCATGCGCATGAGGGTATCACCATCACCGATCTGAGCGGTGCGATCATCGATGTCAATCAAGCATTCACAGCGATCACAGGGTATCAACGGGCAGAAGTGATAGGCAAGAATCCTCGTATCCTGAAGTCAGGGAAGCAATCGAGTAGATTCTATGAGGAGATGTGGCGCGACATTCTTGAGCGTGATTTTTGGTCCGGTGAGATGTGGAATAAACGCAAGAACGGTGAAGTTTATGCAGAATTAAAGACCATTAGTGTCGTTCGCGATCAAGCGGGTAAGCCGCAACACTATCTATCGTTGTTTACAGATATCACCGAATCTAAGCAGCATAAGGATGCGTTGGAGCATATCGCACATTTCGATGTGCTCACGGATCTGCCGAATCGTTCACTACTTTCGGATCGATTGCAGAACAGTATGGCGCAGGCCGTTAGACGTGGTCAGTCTTTGGCGGTTGTGTTCCTTGATCTCGATGGCTTTAAAGTGGTCAATGATAAGTATGGACATGAGCTAGGCGACCAGCTACTGGTCCGCATTTCGCAACGTATGCTGTTGGTCTTAAGGGAGGGCGACACCCTGTCGAGAGTAGGTGGAGATGAGTTCGTTGTGATATTGAACGATCTGCCACAGGCCGTTAGTTGTGAGCAGATATTGGGGCGTATGTTACTTGCTGCCTCTGATGAGGTGATCATAGAAGACATCGTCGTTCGGGTATCGGCCAGTATCGGTGTCACCCTCTATCCTCAAGATCAAGGCGATGCGGATCAGTTGCTACGCCACGCTGATCAGGCGATGTATGCCGCCAAGCAAGCAGGCAAGAATAGATTCCACTTCTTCGATCTTGAGTACGATCAGGCCATCAATACGCAGCGCCAAAAGTTGGAAGAAATGCGCAATGCACTTATCCAGAATCAATTTGTGCTCTATTACCAACCCAAGGTGAATATGAAGACTGCAACCGTGGTCGGTTTGGAGGCTTTGATCAGATGGCAACATCCTATTCGTGGCTTGCTGCCCCCATCTGAATTTCTTCCTGTCATCGAAAATCATCCTTTAAGTATCGCTGTCGGTGAGTGGGTGATTGCAACTGCATTACGCCAAATGAGTACTTGGCGGAACGAGCATATGAATATCGCAGTCAGCGTGAACGTGGGTGCGCGGCAACTGCTGCAAAATGGATTTTCAGCACAACTTGCACAATTGCTCTCTGCCCAAGCGGATGTGCCTGCTTCGGCACTTGAATTGGAGATATTGGAAACGAGCGCGCTGAACGACATGCTGGCGGTGGTAGAAGTGATGCGTGAATGCAAGGTACTAGGTGTGCATTTTGCTTTGGATGATTTTGGTACGGGGTATTCTTCGCTGACCTATTTAAAGTATCTACCCGCAGAAACCTTGAAGATTGACCAGTCGTTTATCAGAGATATGCTGGATGATGCAGATGATTTGGCCCTAGTTCAGGGCGTGATCGGCTTGGCTCATACGTTCAGGCGCTCAGTGATTGCCGAAGGCGTCGAAACGAAAGCGCATGGGGATGTGCTATTGGCGATGGGTTGTGAGCTTGCTCAAGGGTACGGAATCGCTAGGCCTATGCCCGCCGAGAAAGTGATGGATTGGGTAAAGGAATCACAGCAGGGAATATGGCATAACTGAAGCTCACTTTGCTTCCTCGTCTCAGCTCAAACTTGTACGCATTAGATGATCCACAACGATGCCCGCGAACACCGCAGCGCCGAACCAGTTGTTATGCAAGAAGGCCTTGAAGCATCGCTCGCGTTGTCGTGTGCGTATCAGTTTGAAGTGATAGAAGGCGATGCCTTCTGCTGCAATCAGACCCAAGAAGTAGAACAGTCCCAAGCCCGCCATCAGTCCCACTAGCGCCAACAAAGTAAGCGCGGTCGCGTAACAGGCCATTACCGCGAGCACATCATATTTACCGAATAACAAAGCAGAAGAGTGTATGCCGAGATGGATGTCGTCGTCCCTATCCACCATTGCGTACTCGGTGTCGTAAGCGATACACCAAAACACGTTGGCGACAAGCAACAGCCAAGCGACAGGGGGCACACTACCAATGGTCGCGGCAAAGACCATCGGGATACCGAAGCCGAAGGCAATGCCCAAGTAAGCTTGCGGGATGGCGAAGAATCGTTTGGTATAGGGATAGCTGCCCGCAAGGAACACGGCGGGAAAGGCTAATAACCAAGTGAGCGGATTGAGCGGCAAGACCAGTAGAAAGGCGAGCAATGCGAGGACCACGGCCAGCCATACGGTCTCGCGTTCACTTACTTTGCCACTGGTGAGCGGTCTCTCCTTGGTGCGCTTCACATGCTTGTCGATATGACGGTCGGCGTAGTCGTTGATGACGCAGCCGGACGAGCGCATCAGCACCGTACCCAATACGAAGATGGCGACGATGAGATATGAAGGATGACCCGCACTGGCGATCCACAGCCCCCACAAAGTCGGCCAGAGCAGCAGCAAGATACCAATGGGCCGATTCAGCCGAGTGAGCTGCATGTACTGGGTAAAGCGATGGGCGAGATTCATAGTTCTAGTTCGGGACTCAGGATGCGAGATATAGGATTCAGTAAAGGCAAGCCCACTGATTTTAACTTAATCACGCGCCCTAAATTCTGCTTCGTAACTTAACTACCTCAGGTAGAAAAACTTCTGTGACCAAGAGCGGTGCGCCATGCAGGTGGAACAAGGAACGGCGTGCGTAGAGTGTGTCTGGTGCATCTTGAAGTACGCTGGCTGCACGTTGGTAGAGCGGGTGTAGTGCTCTGAGCGCCAGATAGTGCAAGGGTTGACGTTCTACCAAGGGGTGTGTGAACAACAGGCTGCCTAGTGAACGATTGCCCAGGCCAGTCATGGCCAGCCATGCACCCCGCAGATGTTCTTGTGCACACGCGCTGTGGGCGAACACCACCGGCTTGCCATCGGCCAGTAAATAGACTTCGCGTGAGTAGGCGTAGTGTCGCGCAGGGATAGCCAATACATCGGACTCATCATGCGCAATGCGCGCCAAGCCGCTACGCACCGGCTGCACGGCGAACGTGTTGCAACGCTGCTGGATGCGCAGCGTCAAGGAGCCGTGATCTTGCATCCAAGGCGTGTAGGCTTCGGGTACTTGGGGTAAGTATTTTTTCCAGTCGTTGTTCAAGTGTCTCTCTAAACGTGCAGGTAATCGTGTTTGTTGGACATCCATCGTTGCAGATGTGCGCGTGCTGCTTCGGGGTGGTCACGCAATAGTTCATCTGCCGCTTTGCGCGCCTGCTCCAACAAGTCTTCATCATTGGTGAGGTCGGCGAAGCGCAGCATCGCCACACCACTTTGGCGCGCACCTAGCAACTCGCCGGGGCCGCGCAATTGTAAGTCCTGTTGTGCAATGACGAAGCCATCGGTGTTCTCGAAGATGACTTTGAGTCGTGCACGTGCAAGTTCCGAGAGCGGCTGTTGGAACATCAGGATGCAGGTGCTCTGTGCCGTCCCCCGACCGACGCGACCTCTGAGTTGATGCAGTTGCGCTAGCCCCATCCGTTCTGCATGTTCGATGATCATCAGGCTGGCATTGGGTACGTCCACGCCGACTTCGATGACCGTGGTTGCGACTAGGAGTTGGAGATCGCCTGCTTTGAAGGCCGCCATGGTCGCCGCTTTCTCGGCATTGTCTAAGCGACCGTGTACCAGTCCCACCTTGAGTTCGGGGAAAGTCTCGCTTAACAGTTGATGGGTCTCCAGTGCATTCTGTAGCTCCAGTGTCTCCGACTCTTCTATCAGTGGGCAGACCCAATACACTTGTGCGCCGTGTGTGCAGGCAGTGCGCACGCGCTCACATACTTCGTCACGGCGGCTATCGCTAACTAGCTTGGTGACGATGGGTGTGCGGCCCGGCGGTAACTCGTCTATCACCGATACATCCAGATCAGCGTAATAACTCATCGCCAAGGTGCGCGGGATGGGCGTCGCGCTCATCATCAGTTGGTGGGGCTCAATTGTGTTTGCAGACCGTTCGTCCTGAGTTCGGCTAAGGGGGGATGTAGGTGGTTCTATAGGTTCACCCCGAACGGTTTTGATGGTCTTGCCTTTGCTACGCAACGCGAGGCGTTGTTGTACGCCGAACTTGTGTTGTTCATCGACGATGACCAGTCCCAGTTTTTTGAATGTCACGCTAGCTTGAAACAGCGCGTGGGTACCGACTGCGATCTGTGTGGTGCCAGCTGCGATGTGTTCGATCGCTGCGGTCTTGTCCTTCTTCTTCAAACTTCCTGACAGCCATACCGGTGTGAGCCCTAGTGGCAACAGCCACTCCTGTAGCTTGAGGTAGTGTTGTTCGGCGAGTATCTCGGTGGGTGCCATGAAGGCAACTTGATAACCATTCTCTATTGCTTGTAGCGCGGCGAGGGCGGCGACGATGGTCTTGCCACTACCCACATCACCGAGCAGTAAGCGCTGCATAGGATGTGACTTGCCGATATCCGCAGCGATCTCTTTACGTACTTTTTGTTGAGCCTTGGTGAGGCTATAGGGCAAGGCCTGCAGCAGTTGTTGCGTGAGCGATTTTTTTGCGCTGAGCTTGGGTGCTTTACGTTTGCCGCGCTCGCGGTGATGTACCCGCATGGAGAGTTGTTGCGCCAACAGTTCGTCGAACTTGATGCGTTGCCAGGCTGCGTGATTATGTGTTTCCAATGCAGCCGCAGAGACATCCGGTGTGGGGTTGTGCAATAAGCGCAGACTTTGGGCAAAGTCTGCCAACTGCAACTCTTGCAGCAGCGATTCGGGCAGCGTGTCTTTGAGTGGCAAGACTTCGAGCGCGTTAGCGATAAGTTTGCGCAACACTGCCTGACCCAAACCTGCGGTGGTCGGATAGATCGGTGTGAGGCTTTGTTGCAGGGGTGTGTCCTCGCCGCCCACTCTACACTTGGGATGCACCATCTCCATGCCGTAATAACCCATGCGCGCTTCGCCCATGGCACGTATCGCGTTGCCGATCGCAAGTTGTTTCTGCTGGCTAGGATAGAAGTTCAGAAAGCGTAGATACAGTTCGCCAGTCTCATCCTGCAAACGACAAATCAAGGTACGGCGAGGTCTGAATGCCACTTCATTGTGTGTGATCACGCCTTGGACTTGTACTGTCTCGCCTGCCTGCAAGGTGGCGATGGGGACGATCTGTGTTTCGTCCTCATAGCGCAGGGGCAGATGCAGCAACAGATCACTACGGTGATGGATGCCGAGCTTGGCAAGTTTTGCCAATGTTGCAGGAGAGATTTTTGCGGGTGTACTCAAGTCGTGCGCCATGTATGGGATACACCTGATCAACATCAGGTTCAGGCGGCATTCTAGTGCAGTTGGACTAGTTTTCCGATGACCAATTCGGCGCCGCTATCACGGGGCTCACCATGCCATCTTTAGGCACTATCTAATCGAGCGCATAGGCTGATATTAGAACTGGAGGACCATCACACCGTCGGCTTCAACTAGGGCATCGCGTGGGAGAGCGGCAACACCGACTGCTGCGCGCGCAGGATAGGGTTGATGAAAATAGGTCGCCATGATCTCATTGACCTTGGCGAAGTTGCCCAAGTCAGTGAGGAAGATGTTGAGTTTGACCACATCGTCCATGCTACCGCCCGACGCAGTTGCGACGGCACGCAAGTTTTGAAATACGCGATGGATTTGCGCCTCTATGCCTTCCACCATCTGCATGTTGATGGGGTCTAAACCAATTTGACCAGACAGATAGACAGTGTTGTCCATACGCACGGCTTGTGAGTAGGTGCCGATCGCGGCGGGTGCGTCAGGGGTTTGAATGATTAATTTGTTTGCCATGAGAGTCTCCTTGAAAAAGTGACGTAAGACGTAAGACGTAAGACGTAAGACGTAAGATGGGGAGCTTGCGAGTTTTTGATTTAACTTACGTCTCCCTGCTTACGTCTTACGACTGTTTTTTACGTAATAACCGTTGGTGCGTCGCGTCCGGTCCGCGCCTTTAGTTCGGTCATCTGCAAAGCGATGCCGATGAGTTCGCCAAGCGCGGTTTGTGCGTCGAGTTTATGTTTGCTGACATCGGGTTCGTAGGCTTCCAGATAGATGCGCAGAGTCGCGCCCTCGGTGCCAGTACCAGACAGACGGAACACGATGCGTGAGCCATCGCTGAAGATGATGCGTATGCCTTGACCTGTACTGATGCTGGCATCGATCGGGTCGGTGTAGCTGAAGTCATCGCACATCGCTACGGTGTAGCTACCGAACTTCTTACCCGGCAAGGTGGTGAAACCCTCTTTGAGCAACTTCATCACGCCATTCGCTGCTTCAGTCGGGATGCCTTCATAGTCGTGGCGTGAGTAAACGTTGCGACCATATTTCGCCCAATGCTCCAGCGCGATGTTCTCTACAGATTGTTTGCGTGCTGCGAGGATGTTGAGCCAGAACAATACCGCCCACAAACCATCCTTCTCACGTACGTGGTCGGAGCCAGTACCGAAACTCTCTTCACCGCACAGTGTGACTTTGCCTGCATCCATCAGATTGCCGAAGAACTTCCAGCCTGTGGGTGTCTCGTAGCAGGGGATGCCTAAGGCTTTTGCCACCCGATCAGCCGCCGCGCTGGTGGGCATGGAACGTGCGATACCCGCCAAGCCTGCTTTGTAACCGGGGATCAGATGCGCGTTGGCGGCGATGATGGCCAAGCTGTCGGACGGATTGACGAAGAAATGCTTGCCCAAGATCATGTTGCGGTCACCGTCGCCATCCGACGCTGCGCCGAAATCGGGCGCGTTGTCGCCATAAACGATGTCGACTAACTCATGCGCATAAGTAAGATTGGGGTCAGGATGACCATTGCCGAAATCGGGCAACGGTACGGCATTCATCACGCTGGCCTCAGGTGCGCCCAAACGGTTGATGAAGATCTCGCGAGCGTAAGGGCCGGTGACTGCATGCATGGCGTCGAACTGGATGCGGAAGCCGCCCGCCAACAAGCTGCGTATCGCGGCGAAGTCGAACAGTGATTCCATCAACTCCGCGTAGTCGGAGACGGGGTCTATGATGCTGACCACCATGTCACCCACCGATTGGTCGCCCAACTTATCCAGCGCTACATCTGGTGCGTCGACCAAACGGTATTGCGAGATGGATTTGCTTATTGCGTAGATCGCATCCGTGACGGTCTCGGTCGCAGGGCCGCCATTGTTGCCGTTGTATTTGATGCCGAAGTCGCCATCTGGCCCACCAGGGTTGTGGCTGGCTGAGAGGATGATGCCGCCGTAAGTTTGGAATTTGCGAATCACGCAAGAGGCTGCGGGTGTGGACAGGATGCCGTCTTTGCCAACTAACACGCGACCAAAACCGTTGGCTGCCGCCATTTTCAAAATAGTCTGTATCGCTTCACGATTGTAGTAACGACCGTCGCCACCCAGCACCAAAGTCGCGCCCTTGGGTGCGGAGATGCTATCGAAGATGGCTTGTACGAAATTCTCTAGGTAGTGCTGTTTTTGGAAGGTGGTGACACGTTTGCGTAGTCCTGAGGTGCCGGGCTTTTGATCGTTGAAGGGGGTAGTGGCAACGGTTTTGATTTGCATGATCTCTTTCCCAATGAGTATTCGGATTGTTTTGACAGCAGTCTGTCATTTTACACGGCTGTAGCGATAAAGCTCGTAGCGCGTAAGGATGCTGCTCAGGCATAACTTGATAACTCAGGCGTTAGGTGTGGTATCGCTTAGAATGCGCGCTCTAAAAATACACACGAATATGAGTGATGGCTATCAAAGCAACCGTACACAAAGCGATGCTGCAAATTTCAGACATGGATCGCTACTACTATGCCGATCATGCACTGACCTTGGCACGACATCCTTCTGAGACTGATGAGCGCATGATGGTGAGGTTGTTGGCCTTCGCCTTGTATGCCGAGGAATATCTGGTCTTTGCACAAGCCATGACCAATGACGATGAGCCGGACCTGTGGTGCAAAGATCTGACGGGTGCGATCAAGACATGGATCAATGTCGGCCAGCCCGACGAGCGCATCTTGCGCAAAGCTAGCGGTCGCGCCGATCAAGTGATACTCATCACTTACGGGCGTTCGGCCGACATCTGGTGGAACGAGAATCGCAGCAAATTACAGCGTCTAGAGAATCTCACCGTCATCAAGCTCCTCCCAGAATCTACACAGGCACTGGCGGCTTGGGCAGAGCGCAACATGACATTGCAATGTGCCATACAAGAGAATCACATCATGCTGACCAGCGATACCGGCATGATAGAAATCCATCCAGAGGTTCTGCAGGGCAAGTTCCGTGAATTCGACTGATTGCCCCTGCGGGAATAGCTCCTATGCGCAGTGCTGTGAGGTCTATCACCTCGGCAAGGCAGCGCCTGATGCACATGCTTTGATGCGTACTCGCTACAGCGCTTATGTGTTGCAGTTGGAGGAATATCTGCTCGCCACTTGGCATGTCAGCACGCGACCCGAGTCTCTAGGTCTAGCTGAAGACAACAATAAATGGTTGGGTCTACAGATCAAGTCTCATGCGCGGCAAGATGAAACTCATGCCACAGTGGCGTTCGTCGCCAGATACAAGATTGCAGGAAGGGCGTATCGTTTACACGAACTGAGTCGTTTTGTGTTGGAAGCTGGAAGATGGTATTACGTAGATGGTGACCTTTTAGAAACTTGATCATGAAGCAGACCACTCAAAAGCTAGCTGTGATGTTCGCTGATATTTCGGGCAGTACAGCCTTATATGAGCATCTTGGTGATGCTGTTGCACGTCGTTTGATTGCACATTGCCTACGCGATATTTGCGCCGAAATAACGAAGTGTCACGGTACGATAGTCAAGACATTAGGCGACGAAGTTATGTGTGTATTTCAGGATGCTGAGCAGGCATTCTATGCTGCACGCGCCATTCAACATACTGTGTCACATGGTGTGTATGAAGGTGCTCATAAGATGGCAGTGCGTATCGGTTTTCATTATGGCGATGTGATACACGAAGCGGGAGATGTGTTCGGCGACACTGTCAATGTTGCAGCACGGGTTGTCTCCATCACTCGTGCAGGTCAGATCATGACTAGTCAGGCTGCGGTGGATAATCTGGCGTTTGACTCGCGTTCCGGAATACGTCAAGTGTTGCGGGCTGAGTTCAAAGGCAAGCAAGAGCGACTGGATATTTTTTTGGTGACGTGGAACCAGGATGACGGGACAAGTACGCGCATTGGCATTCCCGCATACCGCAATGCACCACACATCAAGGATGAGTTGAAATTGAATTATTGCGACCAGACGGCAACCGTGAACAAGGCTCACCGCATCGTGGTGCTTGGACGGGACGTGAGTTGCCAGATTGTCGTGCAAGGAGGTTTTGCCTCGCGTCGACATGTGTGTATTGAGTTACGTTTCGATAAGTTCGTGCTGATAGATCAGAGTAGCAACGGGACTTATGTGTATCCAAAAGACGGAGAGGTGTCTTACCTCTCAAGCGAAGAAATGGTCTTGCAGGGATCGGGAACAATCAGTCTCGGCAAGCCTTATTCCGATTCCGACAATCCCACCGATAGCGTCGAACTGGTCGAGTACACAATCAGTAGATAAAGATATCGTTATGTGTCCGAGCTCCGTTCGCTCAAGAACTTGGCAAGTTATCGCCGAAGCGCTGAGAAAAGATACTTGCGCTACGATGCTTAGTCGAACGGTACAGTCGCGACTGCCTTGAGCATCCAACGGTCAGTCGCATTGACATTGCCACGCCCTAGACCGAAGTTCAAATCGTAATCCGCATTCTCTACATCGATCACGCCGTACAGGGTGTGGCTACGTTGGTTGGAAGGCAGCATTTGGTTGATGGGCCCATACTCGCCATAATATTCGGCACCTGCGTGTATCTGGCCGATCAAGCTGTGAGTCAGTTTCAATGAGGGTTCGAAATTCGGGATGTGGCTGACGTTGGAACTTAGTCCCATGTTTAAGATGGGGTTGAAGCTGGCCAGCCAACCATTGCTACGGTAGCCGATGATAGGGCGTATTTCTGCGACCCCTGCACTTTGCGAAGAACGTACTGAGGCATGACCGATCTCACCGTTCACGCCCCAGAAAAGCTCATCTTCGTGCTCATGTGGGGCGATGTATTTAAGTCGCACACGCAAGCCATTGATGTTGGAATTGCCGCGCGTGTCGGTAGACATGGGTAGATACAAACCTGCTTCCAGAGTGGGAGTGAGGCCGTAATAGAACTCGGGTGTAGCTTGGCTGATATGGTCAGAGGGCATTTGGCCAGGATAGCCAGCGGTCTGTGTGCCAACCATGGAATGATTCATATGCAGCTCTAGACCGTAATCAGCTGGCTTGCTGATCTCGTCTGTATAGACCTCTATCTCATCGGGCGCAGCGTACACCGAGGTAGGGCCGAATACAAAGATGAAGAGGCAAAGCGCAATCTTGAAGATGGGATTCATGGCACTAATCCTTCAAGGATGGGGGGATACTCTAACGCAAATATCGCTTCTGGTCTGCCTTAATATAGCCAGACCCCGACACGCTCATAAAGGCTCAGTAAGATCTCGAACAAGATGAGCAGGATCACATACCACTCTAGTTTATGCAGTTGTTTGTTGTCCCATACGTCCGACAAGGTCTGAGCAGTGTCGGAGATCAGGCTCAGTTTTCGATTCAAGGCGGTCTGTCTTTCTAGCAGTTCGAACTCGTCCTCTAGGCTTGCATATAGTCCGCCCAAGTGAGGGTGATCCCATAGCGTCTCGGGTTTGTCGCCGATCTCTGCACGTCCCACCATGCGGTGTTCTATGAGCAGCATGTGACCAATCTTGGAAAGTAACTTCTTGCTGCCCACACTGACCTTGCCATGTGTGGCCAGCTCTTGCGCCAGCGGTTCTATCTTGTCGAACTCATTCGCGACTTTGCTCTCATACAGGTTAAGTACCAGATGTTTGCTCAGCGCATCGGCGATGAGTTGCAGTTTTTCCAATGACAGATTGTCCAGTGAAATGGTGCCGCTTTGCACCCCCTGATGGGGTAAGCCGCAATGCACTTCCAGCTCTTCTACCTCGGACGAGGTGTAGGCATTGTGTAGCAGAGGCTTGAGAGATTCGAGATAACGCAGTTCTTCGGTGATGGAGACCCCGAATAGCACCACTACACCATAGCGGAACAACACCGCGACACTACCCGCAGCATCGACTTCTAGCGTAAGTGGCGTAGTGGACAGGCAGTCGGCGAGCTTGAAACTTTTGAGGTCGAGCCGATCGGCCAACAACCATGCCCTGACTTTGAAGTCCTTGCGATTGCTCAGGTGTAACTTGGGGGCGACCTTGTTCATCGTTTCCTCCTCGTTGGTGATGCTGTGAGAATAAATGTGTAACTGCGTAGGCGTCAAACTCGCCACAATCTTAGTTTGTATCCCCAGCGATGTAGTGCCAGCCCCGACAGTATGCAGGAACCACCCAACCAGACTTGCGGCAGGATGTCTTCATTGTTGAGGCTATGCCCTAACAGCAGCGCCAGCACAGGTGTGATTAATGTGATCAAGGCGATTCGACCCGTATCCATATGCTTGATGAGGTAGTAGTACAGTAAGAAGCCCAGTACCGAACCCACACTGCCCAGATAGATGATGGCGCTCATGGCGCGCACTGGCAGCGTCTGCGGTATACGGCCATCGAACCACCACCATGCCAGTATGAAAAGCGGTAGCGCCACTAGCAAGGAGCCCAAGGTGGTAGCCAAGGGCGGGCTGTCGTCACCCACACGTTTGATCCACACCAATCCCAGCGATTGTGCGACAACCGCGCTGAACAGCGCAATCAAACCCCAGGCTGCATCCACTGCCAGCGCACCGTGGAAAACAATCAGCAAGCCCAACAATCCGAGCAGCATCCCGGCCAGTTTGTTTGTCGACAGCGCTTCTTCTTTTAGCCAGATGGCTGCACCTAGGCTGGTGATGAGTGGCGACAGGCCAAACAGTAAGGAGATCATGCCTGAACTCACATATTGCGCCGACCAGTAGGCAAGAATCATGGTCAACGCCATGCTGCTGCCGCTGGCGAGATAGCTGTGCAATGCGCGACTGTGCATGGGCGGACGTATGCGCAACAAGGCTAGCAAGGTCAGACAGAGCAGCGTACCCAACACCATCCGCGACATCACGGCAAAACTAAAACCCGCCCCCATGGCGCTCCACTTGATCGCCAGCGGGGTGGTGGACCAGATCAGGATCACGGTGAGGAAGGCGAAGGGTAAGGGCATGATTTTTACGTAGTGAGTCGTAAGTCGAGCGTGGCGCGGATTATACGGCAGAGAGTTTTTCGGATTTGTGTCGCCTCTGCTAAAGTTCGCCCTTATGGCTAAAAATACTCTGGATAAAATCCTGCAATCACAAGGTTTCGGCTCACGTCGTTGGTGTGCCGAGTTGATACAAGATGGTGAAGTCAGCATAAACGGTGCTGTCTTCGACGACGTGCGTAGCAAAGTCGACACTGAAGGATTGGCTTACACCATCTACGGTGAGACTTGGCGCTATCGTGAGCATGTCTACATCGCGCTCAACAAACCTGCCAACTACGAGTGTTCGCGCAAGGCTAGCCATCATCCCGGTGTGCTCAAGCTGTTGCCTGAGCAATTCGGTCTGCGCGATGTGCAGCCTGTTGGGCGATTGGACCATGACACTACCGGCCTGCTGTTGATGTCGGATGATGGGCCCTTCATCCATAAGCAATCCTCACCCAAACACCATGTGCCCAAGATATATGTCGCCACCACCCATGATGCCGTAACGGAAGACCTAGTCGCCGCATTGCTGAAAGGCGTGAAATTACATGACGAGGATGCACCTTTGGCCGCCGTCAGTTGCCGCAAAGTGGGTGAGCATCAGATCGAGATCGTGCTGGAGCAGGGTAAATACCATCAGGTTAAACGCATGCTGGCGGCGGCAGAAAATCATTGCGTGGCCTTGTGTCGTACCCAGATAGGTGAATTGAAGCTTGCTGATCTGCAACTGGCCGAGGGGCAATGGTGTTATCTAGATGAGGCGCAACTCGCTTTACTTAAGCCGCTCTGAGGTAGAATACGCGCCGCGATAAATATCGTGCCCAATCAACTTGATAAAACTAACAACATGAAAAATTTGAACACATTGACCATATTGACCCTGGTTGCCGCGCTGAGCATGACCGCCTGCTCACAAAAACCTTCTTCAGAAGAGATTGCCGCGCAAGTCAAGATCGCCTTGGAGCAAGAGAAAGCAAAGGAAGCTGCTAACGCCGCACCGAGTGTGGTCGCCCCTGTTGCGGAACCTGTACGCATTGCACCAGAAGCTGCACCAGTGAAGAAGGAAGTTGCTGCGCCTAAGCATGTTGCCGCAGCGAAGAGAGAGCTTCCTCCAGCGGTCGAAGCGATGAAGCCACTTAAACTAATCTGCTCTAACTGCGGTGTAGTTGTCGCTGTGAATATGCTAGAAGAAGCAGGCAAGGGCTCTGGTTTGGGCGTGGTGGCAGGTGGTGTGGTCGGCGGTTTGGTAGGTAACCAGGTAGGTGACGGCACAGGTCGCCAACTCGCGACGCTAGCAGGTGTAGTCGGTGGCGCGTTTGCAGGTAACGCCATTGAGAAAAATGCCAAGAAGACCAAGAGCTACGATATCGTGATCAGGATGGAAGATGGTAGCGAACGTACTATTCGCCAAGCGACTGCTCCTAGTCTGGTCAGTGGTGATAAAGTGAAAATCGAGAACGACGTCGTCGTTAAGAACTAAGCACCGCGCTGCAAGTATCGATAGAGGGGCGCAAGCCCCTTTTGTTTTTGTATTTACGCTTAAAGGTTGTACTCACTATGGCTATCCAATGGTTCCCAGGACACATGAACTCGGCGCGCAACAAGGCCGCCGAGACTATGGAGTTCACCGATGTCATCATCGAGGTGTTGGATGCGCGCGCACCCCAAGCCAGTTGCAATCCTATGATAGAGGAGCTACGCACACATAGGCAGCGCCCCTGTCTCAAGATATTGAACAAGGCTGATCTGGCCGATCCGCTAGCGACTCAAGCTTGGTTGCATCATTACAACCAACAGCCCGGGGTGAAGGCGGTTGCCTTGAGTTGCAAGAACGCCAGCGATGCCTCACGTGTACCCAATCTGTGTGCGCCTTTGGCACCGCATCGTAATGACAACCACAAGCCACTGCGCATGATGATCATGGGTATCCCTAACGTGGGTAAGTCCACGCTAATGAATACCTTGCTCAAGCGTCGTGTGGCCAATGTGGGCGACGAACCCGCAGTGACCAAGTCACAGCAACGCCACAATTTGAATGGCCACATGACGCTCACCGATTCCCCCGGTTTGTTGTGGCCCAAGATTGAACATCCTAACGACGGTCTGATGTTGGCTGCGATACATGCCATCGGTCGTAACGCCACCATAGACGAGGAGGTCGCGGCTTTTCTGGGCGACATCCTATTGGCACGTTATCCCGCACAAGTTGCCACACGCTACAAGATCTCAGTGGCCGATATGGACGGCATAGCGCTGGTTGAAGCCATCGCCAAGAAGCGTGGCTGTCTGCTCAAGAGCAAGGGACGTCAGGGCGAACTGGATATAGAAAAGGCCGCGATGATATTTCTCACCGACTATCGTGCTGGCACCTTAGGACGCATCACTCTGGAGACGCCAGAGACACGTGCCGAGATGTTGCGTCTAGCGGCAGAGTCCACCGACGCACCTGTCGAGGAACCTGAGCGCTACCAACCTGACGAGGAGTAAGGATAGTTGTTAGATGTAATGATATTGGCAGTTGCGCTGAGTATGGATGCCTTTGCGGTTTCTATAGGTCTGGGTGCAAAGAAGGATGAGCCGGGCTTGGCTTTGAAGGCTGGGCTATATTTCGGCGTGTTCCAAGCCTTGATGCCCTTCATCGGTTATCTCGGCGGCAAGGGTGTGCTGGGTTGGATAGAGGTGTATGCGCACTGGGTTGCGTTCGGCTTGCTGGCATTGATAGGCGCGAAGATGATCTACGAAGCCATGCAAGAAGGTATAGAGGAAGATATCGCCGTCGTCACCAACAAGATGATGTTGATGCTTGCCATCGCGACTAGCATAGATGCGATGGCGGCTGGATTCAGCCTCACCCTGATGGACGTCGATCCATATCTAGCTTGTTTGGTCATAGGTGTGGTTACCTTTTCTTTCAGCTGGGCGGGCGTACACATAGGGCGCAACAGTGGCACGCATTTGGAGAGCAAAGCCGAGGTCTTTGGCGGCGTGGTATTAATACTGATAGGTTTGAAGATACTGTTGTTTTGATCACATCGAGACTTTTAGTCTCAGTCGCGACATACGTCTTCTGCTTTTTGCGCAGTAGAAAAATAATCACTAGGAGTTTTGATGAAATACATCACTGCAACATTGGGTGTGGTCAGCCTATTGTCTTCGTATCCATTAGCCGCAGAAGAGTTGGATGGCGAATGGCGCGGGAATGCCACAGTTTCTTCTTCCAAGACTAGTGGTAACACTAATAGCTCTGTCGTTTCGGCTAAGGTGGATGAGTCTAGTGGGACGAAGGAGGGTAAGTGGTCCTTGTATGGCTCCATCATGTATGGCTACAGTCAGGGCGTGAAGAGCAACGACAAGGCACGCTTAGGCGCACGTCGTGACCATAATCTCAGCGAAAAAAACTTCGCCTATGCTTTGGCTGAATTGGAACGTGACAGCATCTCTGATTTGGCTCTACGAAGCACTTTGGGTAGTGGTTTGGGTCATCACTTGATCAAAAGTGAGGAAACCACTTTCGATGTGATGGCCGGTCTGGCCTACAGTAAGGCGAGATATATCGTTGCACCGCCAAAGAATAACTTTGAGTTGATGCTGGCAGAGGAATCCAAACACACCATCAGCAGTAAGAGCCATTGGAAACAAAAGTTGACCGTCTACACCAACCTAAAGACCAGCGGGCAGTATCGTAGTGTGTTCGACGCCAGTTATGTGGTCGATATCACTGACACCATAGGTCTGAGTCTGGGCTTGCAACATAAGTACAACACCGATGTCCTGCCGACCGCAAAGCGTAGTGATGTGACCTTCCTGACTGGGCTTGCCTTCAAACTCTAATGATAAGCAAAGTTAAGCGTTGTGCTACATCGCCTGTATCAAGGCGGTGAAGGATGCGATAGGAAGAGGCTTGCTGAACAGATATCCTTGGAAAGCGTGACAACCGTTGTTATCTAGGAATTCACGCTGTGCTTCAGTCTCGACCCCCTCAGCGATCACATCCAGTCCCAGTGCCTCGGTCATCGCGATGATGGTTCTGACGATGGCTGCATCGTTAGGATCGCTGGTGATGTCG
Source organism: uncultured beta proteobacterium (assembly GCA_963740305.1). Lineage (GTDB taxonomy): Bacteria > Pseudomonadota > Gammaproteobacteria > Burkholderiales > Gallionellaceae > Gallionella. The sequence goes on from CAVUDR010000002.1 coordinate 58,301, forward strand.
CGCACAAAGGATTGATCGATTTTGATCTGATCCAGCGGCAGACGTTTGAGATATTGCAACGATGAATAGCCAGTGCCGAAATCATCCATCGAAAAACTCACCCCGATCGATTTCAATTCTTGCATCTTGGCTATGATGTCTTCGAAATTATCCAGTACGGTACTTTCAGTCAACTCCAGTTTCAGTTTATTCGGATCGGCACCGCTCTCTTGCAACATACGTTGTACTTGCGTGACGAAATCGTCTTGCCAGAATTGTTTGGCACTGACGTTCACCGCCAGCGTCAGATCGCGGGTCAGCGTATCGGATTGCCAGGATTGCAGTTGTTCGCAGGCGGTTTGCAGTACCCATATCCCGATGGGTACGATCAATCCTGATTCTTCTGCCAGCGGGATGAACTTTATCGGCGAGACCAAGCCGTGCTCGGGATGCTCCCAGCGTAGCAACACTTCCGCGCCCAACGGCCGAAGCAGATGATCCACTTGGACTTGGTAATACAGCCTCAATTGCTGACGTTTGAGTGCTAGGCGTAGCTCGCTCAGCAAGGTGATGCGCGCCTCCAGTGCGGTCTGCATATTGGGGTCGTAAAAGCGCATGGTGTTGCGTCCTGCGGCCTTGGCCTGATACATCGCTGAGTCTGCATGTTTGAGCAGATCATCAATGCTTTTATGCGGTCCTTTGAATAACACGATGCCGATACTGGGTGTGCTGATGCACTCGAAATTATTCAGCACATAAGCATTCTCAAGTTCTGCTTGGATCTTTTTTGTGACCTGTTCGGCTAGTGTCGCAGCCTCATCTGCCTTGTTGCTAAGTCCTTCCAGTATGACCACGAACTCATCGCCGCCCAGCCGCGCCACAGTATCGCTATCACGTACGCAGAGTGTCAGGCGGCGTGCTGCCTCACACAGTAATAGGTCGCCTATTGCGTGCCCTTGAGTATCATTGACACTCTTGAAATTGTCCAAATCGAGGAATATCAACGCGCCGTGTTGATCATGGCGTGCGCTTATGGTGGTCGCCTGCTGCAAGCGATCCATCAACAACCGTCGATTGGGCAGTTTGGTCAGCGGATCGTAGAAAGCCAGTTGATGGATATCCTGTTCGTTTTTTTTGCGCCGACTGATGTCGCGTGCAACTGCGACATAGTTGATGACACGATGGTTATTGTCGTAAATGGCCGTGATGGTCATCTGTTTGGGATAGATGTCACCACTCTTGTGTTTATCCCATATTTCGCCCGACCATGAACCTTGCTCTGTAAGTTCCGACCACATCGTTTGGTAGAAAGTCGCATCCTGCACTCCAGATTTGAGTATGCGTGGATTCGTGCCGACCACTTCACTTGCGGAATATCCGGTCAATTTCTCGAATGCTTGATTGACACGTAATATCTTATTGTTTGCATCGGTGATCATGATCGCTTCTTGAGTATCAAATGTCACTGCAGCGATGCGCATCTCACTAGCAGATTTTTCTCGTTCGTCCAACAGTGAAAATCGGGTCAGTGCGTAAGAGATATCTGTCACCATGCTAATCAGCAGGCTGCAGACCGCGTCGTCAAAGGCGTGCAACTCGCCCGAATAAATGCACAATACACCGGCTACCTTACCATTGCGGTGTAAGGGTAATGCAGCTGATGCCGCCCAGCCGCAGAGTGCGCCTCGCTCATGCCACAGCGCGAGATTGGGTTCATTCAGATAATCCTGACACCAGTAAGGACGATCTTCACGTATCGCGGTCCCTGTCGGGCCGCGACCCGACGGCTCGTTGGCATCCGTCGATATTTCTATGTCGTTCAGATATTCCGTTCCCACACCGTAGCAGGCCGCAGGTTTGATCATGTAAGTTGCCTCATCCACTAGGCCTATCCACGCCATCCTCATGCCACCGAGCTGAACCGCATCGCGGCAGACCTCTTGTAAAAGCTCGGCTTCGGTGTTGCAGCGAACGATGTTTTGGTTGCACTGGCTCAGTGCAGTATGGATGCTCACTATGCGTTGCAACTTCGCCGCATCGGCTTTATGTGTGGTGATGTCACGTATGAAGGCATTGAAGAAAAATCGTCCTTTTCGTTGTACGCCGACCAAGGTGAGTTCGACTGGGAATTCTTCTCCATTGGCCCGCATCGCCGACATCTCCATGCGCTTTCCAGATATTGAGCTTTTGCCGTTCTGTACGTATCGTTGCATGCCATGGTAATGCGCCGTGCGATGTATCGGCGGCACGATAAGATCGGCCAGATCTTTGCCCAATACTTGTTCGGATGTATAACCGAACATCTGTTCGGCTTCGCGATTCCAACTAATCACCAGTCCTTCCTGGTCTGAGCTGATCACCGCATCCAGTGCTGTATCGAGAAATAATTGGGTGCGCGCTTCACTTTCGCGTAGCAAGTCTTCAGCTACTAGGCGTTGTGCTTTTACGACTAAGCTATCCAAGGCAACGTCTATATCCATTGCCATGCCAGTCAGTAGGCCGCGTACGGTTTCGTCGAAGGCATCGGTAACGCCGGCATATAGCATCAACGCGCCCATGACTTTGCCGTTGCGGTGCAAAGGCAATGCGGCGACCCCCGACCATCCATATTTGGCCGCTCGCTCACGCCAGAGGGCGAGGCGCGGATCTTGCAAAAAATCCTGTATCCATACCGCGTGGTCTTCGCGGATGGCCGTGCCTGTCGTGCCGCGACCGGAAGGCTGGTCGGGATCCACCGAGATTTGGATATCGTGCAGATACTCTGTTCCCGTGCCTTGTTGGGACACAGGTTTGACGAGGCGTGTCGATTCATCCAACAAGCCAACCCATGCCATGCGCAATCCACCGATTTTCACGGCATGGTTGCAGACTTGTTGGAATAATTCGGATTCGTTGGTGCAGTGCAAGATGGATAGTCTGCATTCGCTTAGCGCGGCATAGAGTCGGGTCAGTTGCTGGAGTTTGGCTTCGTTGGTGTTGCGACGCGACTGTAAGACTGTCACCATCAGGTTGAGCAAAACCAGAGTAAAAAATAATAGCCATAACGCCACCAAATTCTGCGGCCCATCACCCACGTTGAATGGGCCGAGGCCGTTCGCCGTCGCTGTCGCTGCAATGAATATCGGTAAGAGTGTTGCCAATGAGGATGCCATTAGGGAAAAACGCATGGCGGCCCAAACCACAGCGGGCAATAGTATGAAAACGCGGGGCGTTGAATAGCTGCTCTCATCGACATTAGCAAAAAACACCCACCAACTGAGGCTAAAAGTGGTCACGCACCAAAGCAAGCTTTCCATCCACTGGGTTCGTAGATGCCGGAATTCGGCACGGGATAGATTGAGTAATAACGGAACTGCCAGTAACACACCGATAAAATCTCCTGCCCACCAAGATAGCCAAGCCGATCCTGCATCTTGCTTGGACAATAGGCCATGCAACACTAAGCTACATACCCCGCCGCTGGCCGTGACCAGCATGCCGATGGCGGCAGCTAGGACTAGCCAGAGGATGTCCTGAGCGCGCTCAAGCGTGACATGAAATTGTATTCGGCGCAGTAGCCAGACTGATAGCAAAGGACCTAGCGTATTGCCGAATGCGATGCTGCCGTCCAGCAGTGGGGCGCTATCAATGGAAAAATTCGTTGCGTAAGCGCCTATAAATATTCCTAGCCAACAGACGTAACCCCAGCGCAATAAGGCTGCCACGGCAATGCCAGTGGGAAGCCAGATCAAGGTGATGTGGGAGTCGAGATAGGGAAGCGCTAGGCCCAGACGACCGCAGGAAAAATAGGCCAGTGCCACGAACAATAGCCTAGCCGCTGTGGTGAGGTTCAGCTTATTTGCTAGGTGTTTTGTGGGCTGAAGCGCGTCCATAGCCTTCTGCAATGATATTCAGAGTCAACATTCTACGCGGGCTAATGCAACTAGCTGCGCATCTTCTACACGGATGTGGCTGATCAACCAATTTCGCAAATAAGAAAGAATGTCGAATTGGGCGACCAGCGGATTAGCATGTAGTTCTTCATAGAATTCACTAACCTTTTCTTCAAATGCGTGGTGCTGGCCTATTTGATGACTGGTACCGGCATAACCGTAGTGCGCCATCATCTTTTCTTCTGCGCGAAAATGTACTTTGGCGTACGCATCCAGCGATTTGACGAGCCTCGCCACTTCGCGTGCCCCGTGCTTGTTGACGACTACGACATAAAGATCATTAATCAGATCGAACAAGTAGCGATGGTGCTCGTCGATGACATCGATGCCGATTTTGAGCGAGTCATCCCATGGGATCCATGCGTCTGCACGACGTTTGGTCGGGGGTAGGCTCAATACCTGTTTAGGATCGATGATGTCATCCCGGTAAAGTTCGCGTATGCGTAATATCTCCGGCATAGCTTCATTAAAAGCGTCAACGACAGCGGGATCAAAATGCTTCCCAGACTCTGACATGACCCACTCATGTGCGTCTTTGACAGACCACGGTTTTTTATAAGGGCGCTTTGAAGTCAGTGCATCGAATACGTCTGCGACCGAACAGATGCGCGCAAGTAAAGGGATCTGTTCCCCCTTTAAACCTTCTGGGTAGCCATTGCCGTCCCATCTTTCGTGATGCGAGCCAGCGATGTCGCGCGCGGCTTTGACCAATTCATCATTACCTGTAAGGATGGTTACGCCGATGTTGGTGTGCGTTTTCATTACCTCGAACTCTTCCGGAGTTAATTTGCCCGGCTTGAGTAACACGGCATCGGCAATGCCAATCTTGCCCACATCGTGCATTGGTGCAGCGACATAGAGCAATTCGCGTTGGGCGTCTGGTAAACCCATCGCTTTGGCTATGGCTTGCGCATAGTTGGTCATACGCATGATGTGCCAGCCGGTTTCATTGTCACGATACTCTGATGCGATACCCAAGCTGCGTATCGCATCGGCACGCGCTTCTTCTAGTTCCAGTTCGCGGATATGCAGCGTCTCATGCGATAGGGTGCGATGGATCAGCCCGGACAATGCGCGCGCAAGGTCGTTATAAAAATCGGAGTGGATATGACTCGGCGTGTAATCAGGTGCGGTGAATATAACCGCATAGCCCATTCCTTTATCCTCAATGACTAAGGGCAATAAGAGTACGCGCCTAGCAACATTGGTCTGCGCATTAGAGGTGAGTATGGCAAGCGAAATATCCTGGATGCTGCAACGAGAGTCTGAGTCAGGCACGGTGAGTGATAACGCATTCCACTGGAACTCGGTTTTCCAAGCCGGCTCCATACCGAATTGGGCGACCTGAAAATATCGTCCGCGAGGGTTAAGCAGCAGGACTGCCCCACTAGGCTCGAGTGGTAGTTCTTGATAGTTGAGCAGTACGGCGCATAGGCGTTCTAGCAGCACATCGATATCGGATGTCATGCTGCTGGTGATAGTCAGCTCAAACACTAGCCTGCTGATAGCCAGCATCTCTTGATTCTTGTCCACACTCTCTCTCCTGAAGCCGTAAATGAGCCAATGAATTAGGCTTGCATGGTACGAAGTGTTGCAACCCGTATTTGTTTTATTATTTTTTTGCGGAAAGGACTGTAAATGAAAACCTGAAAATCTGCATGGTTAATTGAAATCGAATTTAATTTGTAAATAGTTGCGCATCATTTAGCGAGAAAGCTGAGCAACGTGAGGGTTTGTGGTGACAGTTTGTAGTCAGCTAGTGCTGACCTCTTAAGCAATCTTCCAAACCTTGCGGTAGGCGTTCAGCAAACGGGTGTGCATATCACTGCCTTGCATGTCGTCACCCAGATCGCACAAACCGAAGAATTGTTGCTCGCCACTCAATAATCGCTGCGCTTGTTGCAGCGTCTCTGCACCGTAAAGTAGATTCAGACCAGATTGATAATGTTCGCTACTTTCATCTTCTGACATCCCTTCGATCTGTATCAGGTGCGCGAGGCAACGGTAGACGCGGGCACGTGCCTCACCCAGATCGCCAAGTTGTGCGATCCATGTGCAACCTTCGAGCGTGGCTTCATCATCACCTATGGCAACCGCCAACAAAGTCTTCAGTTCGCCTAGGCGCAGCTTCGCCCATGCTGAATTCGCATCTGCCGCCAAGCCTATCAGTGTGGTGATGGCGAGATTGTCGGCAAGGTCTAGCGCATTCAGTGTGTCCAGCAAGCGCACGCATTCATCCTCGTCTAACGTTTGTAAGCGCAGCAAGGCTGGGCGCACCAAATTGCCCACGGTGTTGTTCTGCCATTGCAGCTCTTCTATCGGATAGATCTCTGACATACCGGGGACGAAGATACGGCAGGCGTATACATCTAGGTGGGTGAAATCGGCGACGTAGATGTCGTGACCGCTGGCATGTATAGCCTCCACGCACCAGTGATAGTCTTGCTCGGTGGTGGTGCCGAAGTTCCAATCTGTGAATTCGTAATCGGGTGTGTCGCGCAAGAAATCCCAGCTGATCACGCCGCTGGAGTCAACGAAGTGGATCTCCATATTGAGCGCATCGGTGATCTCGTCCATATCGCAACCGGGTGCTGGGAAATCTTTGAGGGTGTCCAGTGCGCGGCCCTGCAACAGCTCGGTCAGTGCGCGTTCCAGCGCCACTTCGAAACGCGGATGCGCGCCGAAACTGGCGAAGCAGCCTTGGTCTTCAGGATGTAGCAGCGTGACGTTCATCACGGGGTATTTGCCGCCCAACGAAGCATCTTTCACGAGGATGCCATAGCCCGCTGCACGCAAGCCCGCGATGCCAGCCGCGATACGTGGATAGCGTGCGATGACGGCTTCGGGCACATCGGGCAGGCAGATGCCTTCGCGGATGATGCGGAACTTGATGTCGCGCTCGAAGATCTCGGCCAGTGCTTGGGTACGCGCCTCCATCAAGGTGTTGCCTGCCGACATGCCGTTGCTCACATACAGATTGCCGATCAGGTTGACTGGGAAGTAGACACGCTTCTCATCACGCAGACGCTGGTAGGGAATGGCGCAGATGCCGCGTTCTGTATTGCCCGAATTCAGGTCTATCAATTGCTCCGCAAGCACGCCGCCTTCAGGGTTGTAGAAGTCCTGAAGTTCGGGAGTGAGGATGCCGTTCGGCCATGCCTCACCTTGCACTGGGAACCATTGCTCACTGGGGTGATGCACGAAGTCGCGCTGGCTGATGGTCTGGCCCAGATAGAAATGCGTCCAGAAATAATTGGTGCTCAGGCGCTCGAAGAACTCGCCCAGCGCACTGGCACGCGCCGCCAGTTCAGAACCACCTTTACCATTGCTGAACAAGCGCGGGCAATCGCGATCGCTGACATGTACGGACCAGATATTCTCGATCTCATTGAGCCAAGAGCGCTCTTCAACATGGAAGCCGATCTCCAGCAACTTCGCCTGCAAGGTGCGGATAGAGGATTCAAGGGAAGCGTCTTTGCTGGGGATGTAGGTTTCGGTCATGGCAGTATCTTTACAAGGTAGGGCGGAAGCCGACGCAGTGTCGACGCTAGGTAAGTTTGGTTGTTGCAGGATGCTCAGGGCGCGCAGTTTAACATCTGCGACGGCTGTTCAGCCCAAGAGGCTGGTGATGAACTTGTGCGCACGCTCGTCGTAGGGTTTGCTGTCGGCGACGTTAAGCCCAAATTCGTTGTAGCTGTTCTGCACATTGGGGGTGAAATAGCCCATGCTGGAGGGACGTGCGCCTATGTGCAACATGATCTTGCTCAATTCACCCCACACATTGCGTGCACCAAAACCACCCGAGGACACAGAGGCGATGCCTATGGACTTACCCTGCCACTCGCTAGTCAATAGGTCGATGGCATTCTTGGTGGCTGCGGGTACGCTGATGTTGTATTCGGGGCTGACGATGATCACCGCATCGGCTTGTGTAACGGCTTCTGAGAATAGGGTTGCTGCTGCTGGCGCATCCTGCAGATAGGCGAGTCGTTCACTGAATAGCGGGAAGTTCGCCTCCTTGAGGTCGAACACACTGGAGACAGCTAAGCCGCTGCGCTGCGCGTAATCATGGAGATACAGTGCCACGCCGTGAGAGCGTCGTTGCTCACGCACACTGGCGGAGATGATCAGTAGTCGTTTCATAGTTCACTCCTCAATTTAGTGATGCTAAGCCTTCATTGTTCCAGCAAAGTGATACGGGTCTGTGCATCTTTCATATCCACTTCCAAACGCAGTACGCAATACTCGTTGTTCTCACTGATGGGTGTCGGATCGTCTGCACAACTGCAACCTGTGATGATGCTGTGATAGAACACGCCCACTTTCACGACTAGTATATCTGTGCCGGCTTTGACGCTTTGCACCATCACAGTGATGGGCATGTCGAGCACATGATTGCCAGTGCTCAGTCCCTGTTGCAGTGGGAGCTTGGCTGCGGACTGTGCGAGTTCATGCTTGAGTATTGCGGCGAATTCTGTCGTCCCCCAGCTTTGCAAACTAAGTGGCAGGTGCAACATGATCAGACTTTCGCCAGAGCCTGCAACACCGCTTTGAGCAGTGCCCAGCAATGGTTGACCGAGGCGATCTCTACCCGTTCACCGGGTGCATGTGCACCGCGTATGTCGGGGCCAAAGGAGATCATATCTAGATGTGGATGACTGGCGGCGAGCAGGCCACATTCCAGTCCCGCGTGTATCACTTGCAGACTGGCAGGGTGTCCGAACTGCTCCGTATAGACGCGTTGGCAGAGTGCTAACAATGGCGAAGCAGGCTCGGGTGTCCAACCTGGGTAGCCACCATCTGTGTGAGCTTGCAAGTCATGCGCTTGTGCATAAGTCACCAGTTTTTCGGCGAGTGCATTGCCTCGGCTATCTTGCAGCGAGCGCACTTTGAATGTCATCTTCAGTGCACCCTCGGACAGGGCGATCACACCTAGATTGCTAGAAGTGTCGGTTACGCCGGGGAAGTCGCTACTGATTTGTGCCACGCCGTTCATCGCCACGTCGATGAAGGCTAACAACTGGTCGCGGTCGTTGTCGCTCAGCGTATGTTGGGCATGATTTTCGGGGACTAGCTGGATTGCGAATTTCACACCCGCATCAACGGCGGCAAAGCGTTCTTGCCACACCTCGTTGCGATGTGCTACCCATTCATCTAGATGCTCGGCAGTCGTATCGCCGGACACCGCGACCAGCGCATAAGCCTCACGCGGTATGGCATTGCGTGCCGTGCCGCCGCGCATCTCGATGAGCTGCAGTGGTGTGTGTGCCGCCATGTCGCGCAGCGCCTCGGCGAGCAACTTGATGGCGTTGCCGCGACCCTCATGGATGTCGATGCCGGAGTGTCCGCCACGCAAACCGCTGACTTCAAAGCGCAACATCACCTGATCCAGCATTAACTTTTTGCAGCGCGTAATTTTGGCCGATCTGGACATCCACGCCGCCTGCGCAGCCTAGATAGAAATGTCCCCACTCCTCGGTGTCCAGATTGATCAGCATCTTGCCCTGTAAGACACCTACTTGCAGGCCACGCGCGCCATCCATGCCCGACTCTTCGTTGATGGTGAGCAGTACTTCTAGCGCGGGATGTTGCAAGTTGGGTTCTTCCAACGCCGCCAAGGCTAGCGCCACGCCTATGCCGTTGTCAGCGCCTAAAGTGGTGTGCTCTGCGATCACCCAGCCATCGCGTATTTCCGTATGTATCGGGTCGCGTGAGAAGTCGTGTTGGGTACCGCTGTTGGCTTGACACACCATATCTAGATGGCCTTGCATGATCACGCCCGGCAGATGCTCACAACCTTGACTGGCGGGTTTGCGGAGGATGAGGTTGCCGATAGTGTCGACGTTGCTGGTGATGCCGTGCTGTTGCGCCCACGCAATGAGATGGTTGCGTAAAGCCGCTTCTTGCCAAGAGGCGCGAGGGATCTCGCACAAGGTGGCGAAGTGCGCCCAGACGATGGCGGGTGTGAGGTCGTGCAAAGTGCTCATGGGCAACCTTGGGGGAGTTGTCGGATGGTGAGATTCTAGCGTGACTTGCGCCAAATTAATGTGTCATCAGCAATAGCCACAAGGGCAGGGTGATGGCGGACAGCAGGGTGCTGAGCATCACTTGGGCGGCGATGGTGTCGCCATCTGCACCCATGCGTTTAGCCAAAACATAAGATACGGTTGAGATAGGCAACGCGGCCAGTAGCACGGCGGTGTGGAAATACACGCCGTCCAGCGCGAACCAAGTCGCCAGTCCCCAAGCGATGGCGGGCAGGCACAATAGCTTCACGATCACGCCATACCACAGCGTGCTGGGATAGCCGTGTAGACCTTGGATGCGCAGACCTGAACCGACTGCGATCAGACCCAAGGGCAAGGAGGCTTGCGATAACAGTTTCATGGTGGTGTCTAAAACTATAGGGAGAGACAGGCCGAACAGGCTGAAGGCGATGCCGCTTGCGGTGGCGATGATGAGCGGGTTGAGCAATATCTCCTTGAACCAATGACTCTCGCTGTGGCGTGCCAACATCAATACCGAGGCAACGTTGGCCAGCGGCACCATGAAGCCCATCAGCAAGCCTATCGCCGCCAGTCCTTGTGGGCCATGCAAGCCGCCTGCAATCGCCAGTCCAACATAGCTATTGAAGCGAAAGGCGGACTGGAAGGTTGCGGAATATACCTTGGCGGGCGCATGGAATAAGTGCTTGGCAAGCAGGCCCAGCACGATGCCTGCGCACATGAACAGCGTGGCGACCATCAACATGGGTGTGGCGGCAGCGAGGTCGATAACGAAGTGTGACAGGGTGCTGAACAATAGCGCAGGGAAAAACAAGTAGTAGATCAGCTTGTCCAGTTGCGGCCAAAAATCGTCGCTCAGTCTGAACCAGCGGCGCATGGACGCACCCAATAGTATGAGCAGGAAGATGGGTGCGATAGTCAGTGCGACGTTCATGTCGCGCTATGCTAGCTGAAACGGTTCTTCGCGTAAGTTTTTCAATTCGGCTAGACAGAGGTGGGTGAAGGCTAGTCCTGCATAGACAGGTGCGAATAGATTGAGCAGCGGCACCAAATGTAGCAGACTCAGCAAGGCCCCTAAGCCATACAGGCGTGGTGTGGCACGTTCCATGATGGTGTCAAACTCGGCTGGGCTAGCGTGTTCGGCGAGTGCGTCATAACGAAATAGGCGCTGGTTGAGATAAGCCATTAGCAAGATCGGCAGCACCGCAGCCAGTGGCGTGAACAAGATCAGCGGCAGACACAGCAGCCAGCCCAATAGGTATATGAATGTCGCAAACACTGCGTTCCACACGCTGCCCATCACACTGCCGCCGTGCAATCTTTCCAACTCTGGATAGCGACGACTGGCGACATGATTGAGCATCATGGGCATGGCGAATATGGCTGTAATCAATAGCGCGGTGACATAGATGGCGGGGAGCAATAGCAACACCACCACGGTGCCGATCAGGTAATGTGAGGCCGCCGCGATGAAGCCGTAAGCCAGATATTGTTCCAGCGGAGGAGAGTGCAGCATCTCGGTCAGACTGCTGATCCAACTGCTCCAATAGATCCAAGCTGCACCCATCCACACCAGCATTGCTAGCAACATCGGCCATAACATCATCGTCAGCATTTTGGGATGCAATAGTGTCTGGAGTGCGGCGTACAGGGCAGAGGCGATACTTTTCATTGGCGTTTTGGAAAGTTGGGGAACGATGAACTTAGCACATCAAGTGGTAATCACTGTAATCGCGCGGTTGGTGTACAGGTCGTTGCGTTTATCCAATAAGGGGATAGTCGTGCCCTTGATGCGATTCTCGTCTAACAGTGCCAGATCCACATCCGCCACCACGATCTGCTCCTCGTTGATCACCCCTTCAGCAGCGATGCCGTCGCGTGAGAAATGAAAGTCTGAGGGGGTGATGATGGACGCTTGCCCATAGTGCAGACGCAGGCCCGCCACCGGCAGCGTGCCCACGGTGCTGGTCATTGCGACATACACTTGGTTCTCGATGGCGCGCGCATGGCAGCAATAGCGCACGCGCAGAAAACCCTGTCTATCGTCGGTACAGGATGGAACGAAGATGATCTCTGCACCTTCTTGTGCAACGCTCTTAGCTAGCTCTGGGAACTCGATGTCATAGCAGATCAGGATGGCAATCTTGGCGAACGGTGTGTGGAACACCTTGAGTTCATCGCCGTGAACTGTGTCCCACTTTTCCTTCTCCCAACGGGTGCGATGCAGCTTGTCTTGGGTGTGTACCTCGCCGCTGGGGGTGAATAGATAAGCCGTGTTAAGTAAACGACCTTCGCGCATCGTGGGATGACTGCCGCCAATCAGATGATAGTTGTGCTTGATGGCATGGCTGCGCAGTAGTTCGATATATCGCGCCGTGTACTTATCTAATTCGCGAGCCACGGTATGGATGTCATTATTGTTTTCCATGAATGACAGCAACTGCGTGGTGAAGATCTCAGGGAGCAATACAAATTGCGGTTGGTAATCGACGGCGGCATCGAGCACGAAATTGACCTGTTCCTCGAAGCCCTGCCAATCTGCGACATGGCGGAGTTTGTATTGCACTGCAGCGATGCGAACTCTCATGGTCTCTCCTCGAATAGATCTGGTGGTGCGGGCAGAGTGGGCCGCTTGGGATCGTAATCTCTGTTGAGCCAGACGATCAGTGTGGCATTCCCTATGGACTCGACATCGGTGGATAGATAACCGTGCAGGATGCCGCAATAATTGAAGCCTTCGCCTAATTGGAAGCGCAACACCTCATCATGAAAATCGCCCCAGATCACGCGCTTTGCATACTCCTCGGGTGACATGCGGGTGGCGTGATTGTGATAGCCGGGCAGGCGTCCGCCGGCAATGATGCGTTTTAGATTCATCGCACAACACAATTTCTTGCGTGCTTCATACAACGCGTGTCCTATGCCCTGGCCGCGATACGCCATGTCGACACAAACTTCCGCACCGTACATGGTGCGGCCATTCTGGTCATGGGTATCGAATTCGCAACTGCCGGTGACACTGTCCCAAGTGTGATGCAGGCTGTAATCGTCCCACAGTACCAGCAGTGAGATTGCCATGCCGACGAACTTACCGTCTACTTCGGCGACGAATTGTCCATCGGGGAAGCGGCTTAGTAGACTTTCGAATTGCTCGGGCGTGAATGGGGGGATGGAACGATACACACGATCTTGCAGTGCGATGGCTGCAGCCACATCGGAGCGCAACAGATGGCGGATACGCACACTCATGGCTGCACTCCCTTGCTTAGCTTTATGTATAAGGGAAGACTGGCCGCAGAGTGAGATAGCGCGGCAGTAGTGGATAGCACGGATGTCGTAATAAATACCACGATATGCACCTCATCAGCTGGAGGTTCGATCATAGCACAGCGGATTTTTTGTCTGAGTTAGGTGGCTATGACGGTGTGCTGTGTGGCCGGCAATCGGCGAATACGTAACCATCGCGTGTCACTACCTCTCCCATTTCGATGGCTAGCGGGTAGTCGAACATAGGACCGTCGAACACGAAGCTATGGAACTCGCCATTCTCACCGCAGGGGTCTATGGTCTGCGGCATCTCTTCTAGCAGTGCGAGGCTCAATTCGCATCCAGCGAATTCGGCAGGCAATACACGTGGATCGACGCAGGTGAGCATGGCGCGCAAGCCACCATCTAACATCTCAGTGAGTAGTTCGCGTGTGGGCTTGCCCCATAGCGGGAACACCGCGCTGATACCTGTACCCTGCAAACGTTCCTCGCGGTAGTCGCGGATATCTTGCAGATACAGGTCGCCGAACGCCATGCACTCGACCCTTTGCGTCTGCGCCTTAGCGACGAAATCGGCCATCACGGCGGCGTACTGTTCGTTGGAACAGGGATAGGGAATTTCGATCAGATACAGTGGCAAGCCCACTGCCTCGGCCTGTAGACGCAACAGCTCGACACGCACTGCATGCATGGCAACGCGCTCGAAGGCACTGTTGATTGTCGTGTACAAGCCTGTCACGGCGTACTCATCCGATAGACGCAATACCTGCAGCGACCAAGCGCTATCTTTGCCGCTGCTCCAACTGAGCCAAGTGTTTTTCTTCATGTGTGTCGTCGTTAGTTCAAGGCAGGCCGATTATGCCGTTGGCGCCGGCGCTGCGTAATGGTTTTGTTCACCGCCCTCAGTCGTGGGACAATAGCTAGGTAAATAAATCCTGCTTAGGAATCATCGCATATGGACAATCTCATCGAAGTCAAAGACCTGCACTTTGCATATGGTCAGCATCAAGTGCTCAAGGGCATCAACCTCAACGTCCCGCGCGGCAAGATCGTCGGCATCATGGGCGTCAGCGGTAGCGGCAAGTCCACACTGTTGCGTCACTTCGGTGGCCAGTTGCGTCCACAGCAAGGTAGCGTGAGCTTCATGGGTAAGGTGGTGCACGAGTTGAGCAATGACGAGTTGTACGAAATGCGCTTGAAGCTGGGCATGATGTTTCAAGTCAGCGGTCTGTTCACCGATATATCGGTATTTGATAACATGGCTTTTCCATTACGTGAGCACACCAAGCTCTCCGAAGAATCTATACGTGATCTGGTGCTGATGAAGCTTAATGCAGTGGGGCTGCGTAATGCTCGCGACCTGATGCCTAGCGAGTTGTCTGGCGGTATGGAGCGGCGAGTGGCACTCGCGCGTGCTACGGTCACCGACCCTGAGCTCATTATCTACGACGAGCCTTTTGCGGGCTTGGACCCAATCTCGCTGAACACCATCGCCAACCTGATACGTAAACTCAACGATGCGCTGGGCGTGAGCTCGGTAGTGGTGACTTACGACCTATCCGAGTCATTGAAGATCGTTGATTACGTCTACTTCATTCACGGTGGGAAAGTTGTCGCGGAGGGAAATGTGGATGATGTGAGTAATTCGCAAGACCCATTCGTGCGTCAGTTCTTGGATGCCAAGCCAGACGGCCCCATCGCCTTTCAAGTGCCTAGCCGTCCTTATGTGGAAGACCTGCGTTTGCAACCTTGAAATGACTATGTATGCAGAGCGACATAACCGGTAAATAGAGCGTAACCTCATCATAATAATGACTTACCCTATATTGCAACAATGATAATCGAATCGCCTCAAGAGGCCGAAAAACATCAAGACCTAAAAATTTCACGTTCGCTAACCTGGCGCTATGTGATTGCCTTGGCTTTAGTCGCCTCACTAACCACTGCAGCTTGGCTTAGTATTCATTTAGTGATTTCAGAACAGCAAAGCACTGCCGCTATTGTCAACGTGAGCGGTCGTCAGCGCATGCTTAGTCAGCGGACGGCATTGTTTTCAGAATTATTGATTACATCGACCAAGGTCGAACGCAAGGCAATACGCGAAAAGCTAAAAGGGGATATAGAGCTCATGGCTCGCTCTCATAAAGGGTTAATTTATGGGAGCGAGGAAATGCGCTTGCCTGACACCATGTCAGCAGCTGTTCATGCCGTGTACTTTGATGGTGAAACTCCGCTTGATCAACAGGTGAGAAGTTATATAGAAACAGTCAATGAGCTACTTCGGCAGGATGATGATGCGCTAACTTCAGATAACGAGTTATTGCAATATATTATTAGCACAGCATCGACCACGCTAGTTACGTCCCTCGATAAGATGGTGCGTCAATATCAATTAGAGGGAGAGGCTTCCGTAAGAAGACTGCAGAAAGCTGAAACGGTGTTTTGGTTAGTTACTTTATTGCTGCTAGTGATTGAAGCAGTATTGATTTTCCACCCTTTTATCAAGCATGTTAGAACGGTTATTGGCAAGCTTCAGTTTGTCACCGACGAGTTAAAACTGCATAAAGAGCATCTTGAGGACTTAGTTAAGAGTCGCACGAAGGAATTAAAAAATAAAACTAAAGAGTTGTCTGAAAGTGAAGAGAAATTCCGCCTGATCAGTGCATCTGCTCATGATGCGATCACAATTATTGGAAGAAATGAGGAGATAACTTATTGGAACCCCGCTGCCGAAAGAATATTCGGTTACAGCGTGAGTGAGATTATGGGCAAGAATTTACATGACATCCTAGCGCCATTAGGTGAAGGTGAGCCAGCACACATTGGGTTCGGATTATTGCAGCAATCTGAGCATGGGAAATCAGCTGGCAAAACATTTGAAACTAACGCGCTACGAAAGGACGGTTTAGAGTTTCCTATTGAGCTTTCTATCTCTGCATTGAAGTTACGTAATGAATGGCATGCACTCGGGATCATTCGCGACATTACTGAGCGCAAGCGCCTTGAAATGGAGCTGAAACATCAAGCGCGTATTGACTACCTTACAGGCGTCAATAATCGGGGTCACTTTATGAAGCTGGCTGAGGCTGAGCTAAGTAGGTCAATACGCTATGAACGGCAACTTTCACTCTTTATGGTGGATATCGATTTCTTTAAACAGGTTAATGACACCTTCGGTCACCATGCAGGAGACACGGTACTTAAAAAGCTGGCGCAAGTATGTCGGGAAGTGTTACGTGAGGTAGACATAATTGGACGAGTTGGGGGTGAAGAGTTTGCCATCTTATTGCCAGAAACGGACAAGGAAGAAGCAAATACAATCGCCGAGCGATTGAGGGTTGATCTCGCAAATGCCAAAGTTCTACTGGAAGCCGGTGGGCTGCCACTACACTTTACGGTCTCTATTGGTATCGCTTCACTGACCTCTAAAGATGACAATATTGACGTACTTATCAGTCATGCAGACAAGGCACTATACGAAGCCAAGGAAACAGGACGTAATAAAGTATGTATTGCTAAGCAATAAGTGGGTAATAGGCTGGGCCGCTAGCGCCTGCAACTAGGAAGTCTTCTTGAAGGTCTATTGCTTATATAAAGCTTATGAGGGAATGGCTATTCAGGTGAGAGGTCTACAAAGTGTTTGAGAAGACCCGTGGGCAAGCCGCCAAGAAAATTCTAATTTAAAAACAGTCCCCCGTAGGAAAATCGTAACAATTAGCTGCTACGGTGCAAGGATCTCGGCTGCATCAAGGGCGTACAGTCGGGAGCTTTGATCGAATACGCCCGAGGGCAGCAAGCATGAAGATACTCTTTATTTCGGACGTTTATTTTCCGCGCGTCAACGGTGTCTCCACCTCTATCGAGACCTTCCGCCGCGAACTGCGCGCCCTCGGTCACACCGTGCATCTGATTGCACCTGATTACGGTACGCCCAGCACAGATGAGAGCGACATCACCCGCATCGCTGCCCGTCAGATTCCTATGGATCCAGAGGATCGCTTGATGCGCTACAGCTTGGTCATCGCGCAATTAGAAAGACTGCGCGGCGAAGGCTACGACCTCATCCACATCCAGACGCCTTTCGTGGCTCATTATCTGGGTACACGATTGTCCCGTGAGTTGAGCATCCCTTGCGTAGAGACTTATCACACCTTCTTCGAAGAATACTTCCATCACTACGTGCCTTTCTTGCCGAAGATGGTGACCAGCGCGTTGGCGCGTCGCTTCTCACGTTCGCAGGGCAATAGCCTAGATGGCATGGTCATCCCTTCCTCGCAGATGTTGGCGGTGTTGCGTGCATATGGCGTGCAAGCACATGCTGAAGTTATTCCGACTGGCTTGGAGCCAGCGAGTTTCGTGCGCGGTGACCGCGATGATTTCCGCAGTCGCTATGACATTCCGTCCAAGCGTCCGCTCATGTTGTTTCTAGGTCGCGTGGCGCATGAAAAGAATATCGGCTTCTTGTTGGGAGTCGCCGAGCGTGTACGCAAGGACATCCCCGATGTGTTGCTGATGATCGCGGGCGAAGGCCCAGCGCTTGAAGGTTTGAAGCACCGCGTGGACAAGATGGGTATGCAGAACAATGTGCGCTTTATGGGTTATCTGAATCGCGACACCGAACTCAACGACTGCTATCGCGCCGCCGATGTGTTCGTGTTCTCCTCGCGTACTGAGACGCAAGGTTTAGTGTTGCTAGAAGCGATGGCGCAAGCAGTGCCTGTCGTTTCCATCGCCGAGATGGGCACACGCGATGTGCTGAAGGAAGGCGCAGGTGTATGGATCGCTCAAGAAGAGCATGAAGCGTTCGCTGGCAAAGTGGTCGCGTTGCTGAAGGATGAGGACACGCGCATCCGTTTGGGGGAAGCCGGACGTGAATACGCTCTCGGCTGGTCGGCGAGCACGCAAGCGCATCGCGTGATGGATTTTTACCGCAGCGTGAAGATCAAGCAAAGTGAAACCAAAGAAGTTGCGCTGATACCCGCTGCCAGCGCGGAATAGACTCTCTGGTGCGTGCACGTATGAGAGAGGCTGTCTCAGTACGCACATCGATATGTCGCTTCCTGTTCTGACGTGTGTCATCACGCTGACACATGTGGCGACTATAAACAAAGGCTATGAAAAAACGCCTAACTTTTTGTGCCCTTATGCTGATCAGCCTATCGGTCTGGGCAGAGCCCGATTCACATAATATGCATGTGGATGTGCACAGGGATGGGCATCTGTATTACTTCAATGCCAGTTTCGATACGCCGCTGGATGCATGTGCGGCGTATCGATTACTCACGGATTATGAAGCTGCCAAGCAGATGCCAGGGGTGATTGAGTCTGTCTCATTGCGTATCGCGCCGGACAGGGTGCGGGTACAGCGTGTCGCCGATGAACGCGTGCTGTTTTTCCATGTGCGTATGCACTCGGTGATGGAATACACCGAGCATCCCGAGCAGGGTGTCAGTTTCACCCAACTATCGGGCGATTCGAAGAGCTTTGATGGGGTATGGGATATTGCGGTGGAGGCTGGCGGAAGCCAGTTGAAATTTCGTGGGGTATGGGAGCCGGATACGGTGTTGCCGCTGTGGGTGATAGATCACTTCGCCAAAAACAAATTGGTGCAGAAATTCGAGTTCATGGCGCAGTTCGCTGAGCAGCGTAAAGCAGAGCTGACCGCACTTTGCCATCCTGTGGTCGCGGTGCAGAATGTGCCGATGGTCACTGCACTGGATGAGGAAGTTAGGCACGCGTTCCCGTGAGTGACCAATTATTTCTGTATCGGCAGTCCTGCGTCAGCCCAGCCAGCAATGCCAGCCTCCACATTCACCGCTTGTTTGTAACCGGCCTTATTCAATAGCTGCGTTCCTTCGGGGCCGGTGGTCACGCCATCGCCGCAATACACCACCACAGGCTTGTCGATCGCGCTGGCGATGGAGGAGGGGATGCCGGACTGCAAGATCGCCAGTGGGAGATTGATGGCCCCTTGGATATGACGACCGTGATACAGCTCGGCACTGCGTACATCGATCACCAGCGCGCCCGCATCGATCATGGCCTTGGCTTCATTGACAGTCACCTGTTTGACGCTATCGAAACGATGTTTTTGTTGGTTGTAAGAGACCAGCATCGCCATGGCAAGGATCGCCAAGAGCATCAATTGCCAGCGTTGGAGATTGAACCTTTTAATGCCTGTGATCATTGCTGTTCCTCGCGTGCCTTGCAGCGATTCAGGTTTAGTAACGCCCCTGGGTCTTGTTGATGTAGTTGGCGAGCTCTTTGTGTTCTTGGTTCATGCGCGACAAGTTGGCATGGGTGACTTTGAACAGCGCGCGCATCACGTTGAATGCCAGTCGTGGGTCTTCGATCAACAGTGTCTCGAACGCGGAAGGGGTGAGCGTATAGATGGTCGATGCGCCTACCGACAGTATCGTCGCACGGCGTGGTGACTGTTCGACGAAGGCGCGGGTGCCAGCACATTCGCCTACTTTCATGGTGTAAACATGGTTGTCCGCGCCGCTGGCATCTTTGCTGGTAACGGTGAGCTTGCCATGTGCGAGGATGAAAAGCGTCTGATCGGCTTCACCTTCTTTTACCAACATCTCGCCATCTTTCAATTCACGCATGCCCAGTTTTGCCGCCAGCACTTTGGCATTGGCTTCGGTCAGTTCGGTACCAACTACGGAATTACGTATGATTTTGTAATCTGCGACTTCACTCATTCTTATAGCCCTCCTAGGTGTTTTTTAAGTTATCGATTCGTTTGCTTGCAGCTTAAATTCAAGTGCGACGCGGTGATACATTTACGGCAGCATGCCGGAAAACTTTATAAGCAGCGCTTACAGAAAGTCTAGATTCTTACCTAGCTCGGTACTGGCGATCTCAAAATCCCCCATGATCTTTTTCCAATCACTCCCTATACGTGTGCCGATATAGTCTAGGAAGGAGGAATCTGGGTCGTTCATCAGGATCGCAACAGCATAGCCGTCGACATTATTCTGCAACTTGATCATTGCATCATATTTAGTGCCACTGGCGAGAGGATCATCGATCAACACCGGGGCATCTTCGAAGTACACGCGAGGGAGATCGTTTAGCAGACAGGTGGTGAAGTCCGTCTTGATCTCGGCCAGTGCCTCGTCGAAACTGCGGAAAGTCGCGTAGTGTCCATAGGGATGGATCTCGAAATATTTTTGCACAGGCGGCGCTTGATCCAGTTCATGCGATGCTTCGAACGCATCCTCGACTTCAGCACGATCGCCGGTTTTGAGGTGGATCTGGATCAATAGCGCCTCGGTGATGCCAACAAAGCCCTGTGCTTGAAAATGCCTCACGATACGTTCGGCTGCTGCATGCGCTGCTTGGATAGAAGAATCGTTCATGGCCTGTTTCCGTGTTTCGGGGGCTGCAGTTTACAGAAACCCGCAATGAATCGCCAAGACTAACGCAAGGCTCATTGGCATAAATGCAGTAAGCATTTGGTATGACTCGCTTAGGGTGCTTGATACGATTGACCCACGGGATGTGGGCAGTGATAATCCGCCAGCAATTCCTAATTCCAAAATCTCAAACAGGCGGCACCATCGAACTCGACACCCTTATTGCCTACGCTGGCCAGCCCCTAGTCGCACTGACTATATTCATCACGGCGAATGCCGCGATGATCTGGCGTTTGCACGCGATGGAGACTAAGGGCTTTGAAGGCACAGTGCTGGGCACGCTGATCATGCCTTACTGTTCGGGCTTCGCGAATCTGGTATTCGCCTATGTGATGAGCAGATCTGCCGACAATGGCGGGTTGGTGATTGAGAACTGCTTGGTCAACAATGCCACTAACCTGACCTTTATTATCGGCATGGCGGCAGTGTTCGGCACCGTGGCGGTACTGCCCAAGACCAAGGCACAGCAGCGTAAGCATGCCGAGTTTGCACGCATCAATAAGCTCAACCTGCTGTTCACTATGATTGCATTGTTTTTGTTCACCGGCACGCTGTGGGCATTATCTAAAGATGGCGAGCTGAATCTCTACGATGGATTGATCCTGATTGGTCTATTCGTGTTCTGGCAGATACTACATGTCTTCGAGGTGCTCAAGGACAACATCAGAAACAACAAATCTTTTCACTGGTCCATCGTGATCGATCTGGTGCTGATCGCAGCCTGTGCTTATGGCATCTATTTCTCGGTCGATCATCTAGTGGACTGGCTCTCCAATAGCAAAGATCCCTTGTTCAGCTTCGCCAAAATTGGTTGGGTCAGCGGCTTGTTGATGGTCGTACCGAATGCCTTCCTCGCGCTGTATTACGCTTACAAAGGCAGACAGGACATCGTACTCACTTCGCAGATTGGTGATGGCCATATATGTATCCCGATGTGCATAGGTTTATTCGCCGTCTTCAACGACATCCACATTCCCTCGTCGTTTCAGAACGGCATTTACATCATCTTAGGTGCGGGCTTGGCACTTTTCCTGATGGTCGCCACCTTTGGACGCATCCCTCGCGCTGTGGGTGGTGTGCTCATCGCCGCGTATGGGGTGTTCCTCTACAACGGGCTGCTGAATAGTTGAGTGTCCTCAGCCCATCCTGATTGAACGCAACATCGATTCGAAATCTTCACTCGGTCGGTGTGCCACATCAGCAGGGCCGCTGAAGCCTATGATCAAACAATAGCGGTGTGCCATCAGTACCAACAGTTCGGAGATGGAGAAAAACTTCGCGCCTTGTTGATTGAGCACCGACATCGCCGTCTTTACATAGACGCCCACGCTGCCTGCCACCAGATAAGGTTCTTCTCTATCTAACAGCTCGAAGTCTGGGTAAGCACCCGCTAGCTGCTCCAGTACGATAGCCACCACACCACTGGGCCCGCCCATGAATTCGACCACACTGAGTTGCTTGGCAGTGCACTGGATCATGGGCAACGCGTAATGGCCATCTGCTTGCGGCATGCTGAGACTGAGAAAGGGATGGTCAGTATTCGCGGTGAGTAAGGCCTCGACCTTTTCCGAGGTCGGTGCGGCGCTGAATTTGGCTTTCTTCGCCCAAGCACTGGGCAATACTTCCCAGCCCTCAGGGATATCGCATTCGAAAGCGAGCAGTGGTTCGGCGTAGTGACTCATCGTTAGCGTTGCGCGAGCGCTATTGAGGATAGCCATATTTTAATTCGCTGCACTACCCAAGCACCATCATCCAAGGGTAGATCATGTCCCGCGCTAGCATGCAGTCTGAGCTCGCATTGCCAGCGTTGCGCCAGCGTCACAGAGCACTGCGCATTAACCAATTGGTCATGTTCTGCGGCCACTAATAATACGGGGACTTTAGGTGTGCTCAGGGGGGCACGAAAACGCACCGCTGCGCGCAGTTGTTGCAGGCTGTTGGCCCGGCTGACGGGATACTCGCGCGCGTAGTCTATCCAGCGCGCTAATATCATCGGGCTATCCTCGGCGTTGCGCCGTAGATTGCTGGTGAGTTCGAGGATACGTCGCTCTTTCCGCGCTACCGAACCGAACAGACCGTCGCGTATCAAACCGAGATAGTTGACGGGGCGCAGACGTTGGTAGAAGGGGTTGTGGGGGGCGAGGCTGGTATTGATCAACACCATCTTCTCGACTTCTTGCGGATGATGTTCGCTCCAAGCCACCGCGACCATCGCGCCTAGCGAGAGTGCTAAAACGTGGTAGGGCGGCGGGTAGCCGAGTGCTGACAACTGGGTACGACAGTGTTCCGCCATCGCTTCTACTGTTGCAGGGCTGTCGAGCTCATGCAGGCTGCCATTGCCGGGAAGATCGAGCGCGATGACTTGCTGGGTGCCCAAGCTCGCCTGAAAGAGATCCAAGAATTCGCCCCAGTGGCGCTTCTCGCGTACCAATCCACGCAATAGCACCCAAGTCGTCATGTTGTATACCAGCGCGCCACGGCACGCTCTTGCAAGCGGTTGCGAAGCGGCCCTGATACTTGCCAATTCTCTTGGCTGCATGCCGCGCGTACTAAGAAGTCCAGCCACACCGAATGGCCACGCAACACTCGTTGCAAGCGATGTTCGACCTTGGGATTGAAGATGCCTTGACGCGAGAAGAATTGGCGCGGGTTCTTCTTCACCCATAACCAAGAACCCATCTCTAAAGTCAGTGGCAAGAAGGTCTTGCTCGCATCTTGTTGTGCTTGCAGGTAGAGATAATCCCAGATGTCGCCATGCGTGCGGTACTGCGTGCTCTGCGGCTCGAACAGATATTTATTGTTGGGATGCGCTTGATGAAAAAGCTCTTCCAGCCTGTGTATCTCGGCCAGATGTGCGATGGGCTCGACGGTATGTGCATGCGGAAACCAGATGCGGTCACGTGCGCCAAAACCAGAGTGACAGTCGACCGAGAGGCTGAACTTGCGCGACAATAATTCTTCGCTTACGGTTTTGCACAAGGCCTGATTCTCGATCTCCATTTCGCTGGAAGCTAAGCCGCGATACCAAGGCAGATGTCGGCTGATGCGATGCCCACCTAATAGGAAGGGCACTTTACCCGCTGCTTCTATGGGTGCGTTGCGCATCAGATCGACACCACGCGGATTGCAGCGTGTGGCTTGCCACATGCCACCCGGATTCACCAAGGGCATAAACACTAAACGGATATTTTCGAGTGAGTGATGCAAGCTCTTGTCCCATGCCAGACGTGAGATCAAGCCGCGCATAAAATACAGCAACACATGGGTGCCGATGCGTTCCAAGCCATGCACGCCACCGAAGAAACCGATTGCGGGCAGCTTAGGGTCGGGGTTGCCTAAAGATAGTTGATAGACCGGAAAGCGCTTATCACCCACGCTGACTTCGCAAGCGACCTTGGTATCAAGATGCTTGGCACCGAGTTCCAATAGTTGTTCGAGTTCAGTTAATTCGGGCAAAAAGCGCATATCGCAAATCTCGATTAACGCGGACTAGAGATTAGGCATTCCAAACATCAAGCGTGCTGTCCTGTGGCAAACTCGAAGTGGCAGGGCGATAACAAATGATGTACTAACAGGTCGGTATCGTCAGAGCCGTAATACGCAGCAAAAGTCGTCAAGCGTGCATCGTGTGAATCTGACAATGCAGTGATTAAAAGCCTAGCTGCCTCACGGGGTGTGCTGCTGCCTGCCACAAAACTAGGGCTGTCTTTGTAATGCGTCAATAATTGTGTGCGGTGATCTAGGTATAGCGGGCTAGCTTTGGCGTATTCGAGGTGGTCATTTTTGAGCTGTATCTGTGCGTCGATTTGTGCATCGGACTCTTTGTAATGCGCCTTCTCAGCGTCTGACCAATGTGGCTTATCGCCCTGTTTTTCGCGCAATGTAGCGAAGGTGTTCTTCAGGGTGATCTGCGCATGTGTCTTGCTGTCGCGGAATACATGCACCATTTCTTTACCATGCCCCTCAGTGCCGACATAGCGCACTTCTGCTTTGATACGTCTAGGGTTGAATAGGAACTGACGGTGGCAAGCAGCACTCAAGATCTCAAATAATTCTTCCAGCTTGGCGTTATTCATGGCGCAATTCCTTAGGTGGTTTTACGACGTCGATGTCGAATCCGCCTGCAAACTTATACGGAATCCATACGTCTTGTCGAAGAATACAGGCAATCGCATCCCAACATCCGTCCTAATATGATGTAACGAGCGGAACGTCATAGCAACCTTAAACCTTAGTGCTTACTTCTGACACAAGGCACGCGCGGCTTCCAGTGCCTGTTTCAATTTGCTTGCTTCTTCGGATGTATTTACGAGGTACATCAGACGAACCTTGTCGGTGTAGTAGTCACTCGCGCCATTGCCTCGCGGATAACCATACTCGTCAGCCACCCACATATCATCACGCAAGGTGCCGAAGTAGGCGATAGGTCCAGGCATGGTGAAGGGCTTTTCCTTGTCTATGGTCTGCTCCAGCACTGAGATGGAGAACGCACTGTGTTCGTCACGTATGCGCTTGGTCAGTGCGATACCATAGGCTTTTAGACCACCTCCCAAAGAATCCACCTCGCCCAGATCGCTGATTGCATCAGCTTCTACGGTCTTGAGGTTAATGCTGGAATGGATCTTGAAGTGTCGGCGGCTGGTGTAGGCATTGCCGTGATCGACATGGACCAACTCGTCCACTTGCAAATTACAGCCATCGAAATTCGCGGATCGTGAGATGTTCTCGGGGTCATTCTTCTGTACGGTCTTTTCAACCACTGGTTTGTTCAGTATCTCTAGCACGCTACGTTGCGCGACCGCTAGTTGAGGGTCGTTCGAAAGTTGCAGGGTCGGCACAACATACGTCACGATGGGTGTGCCGCCTTCCATAGCGCAAGCGGGCGCAGCCAGCACAACCATAGAGCCGCCTTTGAGTCGGCAATCTTTGACAGTGTCTTCGGCAAAGGCGGGAGTGAGGACGGTGAGGGTAAGTGTAGCGAGGATGGCGGTGCGCAACGACTGCTTAAACATGCAAGACTCCTAATGAATTTGATGGTGCATCTTGCGCGATGATAGCAAAACTAAGCTGCATTAATGTGACTCATCAGGTCTATCCCTAGAGATGCTTGCAACGCTTCATATACCTTGAGTGCGCCATAGGCATCGTTCGCCGCGTAGAGCAGTTGTTGCGAGGTAAGTTCATGTCTCGCCCAGTTGGAGGTGGTGGCGTGCTTGGACTTGGCGAAGCGTTGCCCGAACATCAAGCCCACCGCCGTGCGCACGCCGATCTCTTTTTGGTAACCGTCTTTACTGAACACTGCATTCAGATCGATCACGCCATGCATCTTGATACCCAGCTTGGCGTAGATATGGCCGCTATCCGATTTCAGCCCGAAGCCCGCCTTGATGAGCTGCGCTGATTGCAGCAAGTCACGCAGAAAAGGGTGTGCCTCGCTGTGATGCATCTGGAAGAGATAAGCTTTGTCAGGCAAAGCGAATTGCACCAGATGTGGCCCGCTGCTCACTTCGCCGACAGAGAAAGTCGGTTTGGATTCGGTATCGAAACCTACTACGCCAGCCGCCATGATCGCCTTGCTGGCAGCTGTGAATTCGTCATGACTTTGCGGCACGTGGATCTGTGCGAGCGTCAGCCCGACAAAGGGCGCCATCAATGCGATTTCAGCTTTGCTCGGTGCGGGTATTTTCATGAGCTGATCTTGTTTGGTATGCACCTTGGGCAGTTAAAAAAGTGCGATGCCTGCCGCTGTCATCACCGCATCCATGGCGGTCTTGTTGAGTTCACCCGTGATGCTGCCGTTATTGTTCGAACGACCGATCGCATCCAGGTCGCTAGACCAGCCTGTCGTCTGCATCAGACCTGATTTCAACCCACCATACACGACAGCCAGAAAAGTCTCGTGCTGTATCGCGGCTTGGTAGGTGTCGGTCGAAGTGAACGGGCTGGTGACGGCGGAACCCGCCGCCACCACGAAACTGACGAAGCGCGTGATGGCTTGGGTGCGCACGGTCAAGAAGTTCGCATCCACCGAACCCAGCAAAGTATTGGTGGTGTAGCCCGCAGGGGGGGTGACGGTGTTGATGATGGTGCAGGTATAAGCTCCCGCCGCATTCATGTTCATGGACTGTGTATAGACATCGAAGCGTGCTGAGTTGGCGATCGCGGGGGCGGGCTGAGTCGCCGAATACACCAATTCAAGATTGTCGAAACACAGCGGGTTGCTGAGGGTGAAGACTGGCGCATTCGCGACATTGAGATTGTTGGTCAGCGTGCTGATGGGTGTGCTGACCACATTGGTAGAGCTGTAGGGCGCGGAGCTGTTATTGGTGGCGAACGGTGCACGACTCGCATCTAACACTGCGTAACTATCTTGGCTGCTCACACCGCCAGTGAGTAGCCAGTCTATCGAGCCGGCTGGGTAGACCGCAGTGGCAGGGATCGCGTTGTTGAACATCGCTGCGCCGCCATTGCCTTGTGCATTCATCGCGTATTGGTCGTTGACGTTCACCACCGACGAAGCGGCGGCCAGCCCTGCGATGTTCAACTGGAACTTCAGCGGGATGCCGCTATTGGCGATGGCGCGCCCCGCGATGTTGATCGCATTCGGTGTCAAAGTCATAGACCCCAGATACGGGTCTAAGCGCGTGACGCTGCCATTGGGATTGGTCGTCATCTGCACCACTGCGTTATCGGCAACCCATGCACCCGCCGCATTCAAATAATAAGCGCCCGCTTGAGGTTGATTGCTCCATACACCTGCATTTAAGGTCACCGTCGATTGCGCGAGATTCGCCGCTGTGCCAGCGATGGTCGCTGTCGTGGTCACCCCAGTAGGTGATTTTGCGAGCACATTCATCTGCGCGACCACACCAGTCGTGAACTGCTTGAAGCCTGTCGTCGTCAGCGCCGTGAAATAGGCACTGGTCGTGTTCGGATTGAGCGTGCCCAAGGTAGCGGGAACGCCCGAAGTCACCGGTGTAATCGCCCCAGGAGTTGTTGTCGGAGCCGTCGCAACGGGCGTGGCAAGTGCGCCAGCAGGAGCCCCCGATGCTGGCGCGATCTCACCGCCACCCCCGCCGCAGCCAACCAACAAAGATACTGATCAATGCGTAAGCCAGCACTAACAGGCGGAATACAGAATTATTTGTATAAGCTTGATGCATGATGAATTTTCACAACAAAGGGTTAAGTCTTATAACTCGACATTCTAAGTGAATCAGGGCAGAACACGGCTGACTTTTCGTAACCTCACACTCACTCGTTTCTGCTTAGGGTCGAAGACGATAGGCACTCAGGGAATACGATAGAATCGCCATATGCAGAAAATCTATCTTCAACTTTCCCCCACATGCTTGATAGCAGCTCGGAAGAACTTCGCACGCATTTTGTTTTTTGGTTTCAACTTGTTTGTGGCGGCAGCTGCAGGCGCAGAGGAGTTTTCTGATCGCATAAAGGGTGACGTGGGTGTCGCAGTCTATGGCAGTACTAACCCAGTCAAAGGGGATGGCAACACACTGCTCCCGTTGCCCTATCTGTATTTTGATTATGGCCGCTACTTTGCGCGCTTCGACACCTTGGGCTACAAGACCGTGCCGTTGGGCTACGGTCATCTGGAGCTCGTCGGGCGCATCAATCTGGATGGCTACCAGACCAATACGCCCAGTTTACAGGGACTAAGTGGGCGACAGAATTCACTCCCACTAGGCATAGGCACTTTCCAGGAGACACCTATCGGCGGCTTCTTCCTGAATGCGTTTTACGATGTCCATCAATCGCGCAGCAAACTTTACGAACTGATCTATGCCGCTGAATTTAGCGTAGGCCAGACCGAGGTCTACCCTATGCTGGGGATCGAGCATTTCTCCGCTCGATACACGCGATATTTTTATGGTGTTACGTCAGCCGAAGCTGTGACCAGTCGGTTTACGGCTTATGAACCCAAAGCAACCACCACGCCGATGTTAGGTTTTGTATGGGAAGTGCCGGTGGAAGGGCATTGGAATGCAAATCTCTACATGTTGCGAAGATGGCTGGGGCCAGCCATCCGGCACAGCCCTTTAGTGAACACGCGCTTACAAGACGAAGCTTTCATCTCTCTGAGCTATCACTACAACTAGGGCATAGCCTTAAGTAGCAAGCTAGTATGTGACCTTGTTTCGACCGGTATGCTTAGATCGATACATGAGTGCATCAGATTCTCGGATCAAACCATCGATCTCATATATGCCGCTCGACACCCCAAAACTTGCAGTGATTGCCAAGTTCTCGCTGCCATATGAAATGGGATATTGCTCAATCTCCTGCCTCAATTCTTCAGCTAATTGAGCCGCTTGCTCAAGTGGTGTCATAGGCAATAGCATGCCGAATTCTTCACCACCGATACGCGCGAAGACATCCGACTTCCTCAGCCGATGCTGCAAAATCTGGCCTATCTGTTTTAGGACAGTGTCGCCCGCAGCATGCCCATATGTGTCGTTGATCTTTTTGAAATGGTCGATGTCCATGTGGATCATCGAGAGCGCATCATCATTACGCTGGCAGTTGTTCACCAGTACATTGCCAAACTGATAAAAAGCGCGCCGATTGTATAAGCCGGTCAGATCATCAATATGCGCAATCCGTTCTGCATTCTCGTTGGAGAACTCTAGCTGATGGGTCAACTTGAAATTTTGATGCAGAGTTTTTCCTAGGAAACGGATAGAGCGTATTGCAGAGAAATAAAAGATGATGCCGCCAACTGCCATCACCACAAAAGTATGATTGCCACTCAGCAGAAAATACCCTGTGACAGGAAAGAGGATCGCCGTGATCGTGGCGATGGTTATCGATGCGTGGGATGAATATAGCGAAATAGCGCCACCAGACATGCCGAGCAAAAAACTATATACGACAGCCTGATGCACTAGGGAATCAGCCGGCATGATGATCAATCCGCCTATACCCCAAGTGAGTGATGTCAGCATCAGTGTCGTCAGATAGGGTTGCTCCCAAGACAGGATGGACTGTCCTTCAGGTGCCGCTTTGCGATAGCGGGCAAATAGATAAAGCCTCAGCAATGCCGTAATGAATAGCACAGAGAACCAGTCGATCAGCAAAGTATGGCGCTGCGCAGGCCACAGTGTGACCACCAAAATCGCAGCAGTGAGGATGCTTACAAAAATAGCCGTGAAAGACTGTTGGTATAACAGTTTCAATTTGTCTGATTGCACGAGGATCGAAAAATCCTCCTCAAGAGTGTCGTTGTTTTTAGCGTCCATAAATGCCGATTAGTTCGTGAAAGAACGCATCACAATAGTAAAGAGGAATGCCATTAAAGCCTTGGAGCGTATCCTTGTCGGTGGATTAGCAGTCATTGCAAGCAGGGATCTGGACGATAGTACATGAGCAAGCACATTGAAGATATAGAAGGGAGAGGGCGATCTTTGAGGATGGGTTACATCAGGCAATAATTGACCGGTTGTAGGGGGAGCAGTTGGTGTTGGTCGCCTACGGCATCGCGCATATTGATCTCTAGCGAACGGCAGATCGCGTCGAGCGCCAGATCGTTAGGCGAGTTACCGAACGGCTCCTCGATCTCATCGCCTAGCGCATCGAGTCCGAAGAAAGTGTATGCGACGATGCCTACGACGAAGGGCGTCATGAAGCCTATCGTATCGACCAAGCCGAAGGGCAGCAGGAAGCAGTACATATAGGCCGTGCGATGCAGCATCAACGTATAGGAAAACGGGATTGGTGTGCTCTTGATCCGCTCACAGGCTGCTGCCGCCGCCGTCATCGAGGACATGGTCGCGTCTATCGAAGCAGCGAGGCAAGCATCGATGCGCTTCTCGTTCAGGCACACACGCAAGTCATCGCCCATGCGATGCATCAAATAATCGGGAATGTTAGCCGCCTTGAACTGCCACTCGTGCTCGACCAGCAAAGGCTTGAGTTCGGCATGAGCATCAGTATTGCGTAGCAGATGTCGTAACGCGTGTGTAAAGGCGATGGTGCGAAAGATCATGCGCTTGCGCACATCTTCTAGCCCAGCGTCAGGCTTGAGGGGTTCGTCATGCTTGATCAGCGTCAGGCACTGGCGCGCAAAGTTGCGGCTCTCCAGCACGATCTCGCCCCACAGCTTGCGTCCCTCGCAGTAGCGATCATAGGCAGCGTTATTACGAAAGCCGAGGAAGATGGCCAGCGCCAATCCAATCAAGGTGAACGGGATTGCAGTCAGTGTGATCTTGTGCGTGAACAGCGAACCGTGGCTCACCGTCACGAGCGTGGCCAACAGGAAGTTGACCAGCAAAACCGCCCATATCTGATGCAATACCGAGCCACGCAAAATTAGAAACAACCTGAGACCGGAAGGTCTGCTACGGACGATCATGACTTACCTCTTGAGTTGAATAGATGTAGCAGTTGAGTTCATTAAGGGGTGCAGATTACGCTAAAGGGGGTGGCACGGTGGCGCCATTTTTTGATGAAACGTTAGGATTTTTGGAAGATGCTGGGCAAGGTAAAAGAGGTTGGTTGGGATTTAGAATTGCATATTCAAGTCAAACGATAGGGATGCTTCCCCTAGTTTTGGGGGATTTATCATTGAATAACTATAATGCGCAATCTCAGTCAGGACACTTCCCTCTCCGCTCGGTATCTTGGCGTTCAAGGAGATACAGCGTGAATACATCGAGAGCAGACTTATACGCAGGGCGATTCAACAAGGTGTTCGAATACATCGATCAGCACTTGGATGATGCGCTATCTGTGGAGCTGTTGAGTCAGGTCGCACACTTCTCGAAGTTTCATTTTCACCGCCAGTTCTCTGATTATTGCGGCATCAGTGTCATGCGCTATATCCAGTTGATCAGACTCAAGCGAGCTTCTTACCGGCTTGCATTCAACACACTGGAACGAGTCACAGACATTGCGCTGGATGCCGGCTTCGAAAACCCAGAATCGTTCTCACGTGCATTCAAGCTCACCTTCGGGCAAACGCCGACTGAATTCAGGAAGCAGCCGAAGTGGCAGCCTTGGAACGAACGTTACCGATTCCCTATCAAAAACAGGAAAACCATCATGGAAGTCAAAATCATTAATTTCGAGCAAACCCCCGTCGCCGTACTGGAACATCGCGGCGCCCCAGATCTGGTCAACGATTCGGTCAAGATCTTCATTGACTGGCGCAAGACCAGCGGCTTGTCGCCGGTAAAGACAAGCGACAACTACGGCATCGCCTACGACAATCCGGACACGACCACACCAGAGGACTTCCGCTTTGATATCTGTGGCTCTGTGTATGAGAACGTGCCCACCAATCCGCAAGGGGTGATCAATAAAGTGATTCCCGCAGGGCGTTGTGCGGTTGTGCGACATATGGGGTCGCATCAACGCATCGGCGAAGCGGCATATTATTTATATAGGGATTGGTTGCCGGACAGTGGCGAGGAGTTGCGCGATTTTCCCTTGTACTTCCATTACATTAATTTGATGCCAGATACGCCCGAGCATGAGCTGATGACCGATCTCCATTTGCCACTGAAATAAATCAAAATGAGCAGCACCCCTATCGAATTCGATAGGGGTGCTGCTCATTTGATTGATACTACTCAAGTTTGTGCAGTAATTTTTTTCAATAGATCGACGCGTATCGGCATATGGAAGGTCGCACCTGATTCCGTCATGAACTGGTTGAACTTGGTGCGCACCGCTTCGAGTACTTCGGCAGATAAGCGATGGTCGGTGTGGGTCACGTTCAGCACCTGCTCTTGGTACTGCGCGAAATCGGCAAAGTGCATCTCTTGCAGGAAGAATTTCTGTGTCACCAGCGACAGCAGCCCAGACGAGACCGCGCGTTGTGTGGCGGAAAATGCGGCTTCGCGGACGATTCTCTCGTCGTGGAATAGTTTCAGTATTTCATTGAAGTTGCCCGCATAGACAGGCTCGGAGATGTAGGCGATGCCGCCCGGTTTCAGTACGCGGTGTATCTCTGTGTAGGCGCTGTCCATCAGTTCCATCGGGACGTGATGCAGCGACTTGAACATCAGCACGATGTCAAAGCTCTCATCGTCTGCTGGTATCTTCTCGGCGCCGCCATGTGCAAAGTGGACATTGCTTAGATTGTTGCAGGCGAGATTCTTGGCGAGCTGGGTTTCATCCACCTCCAATGCAAATACCTCAGCCGCCTTGCGCGCGACGATGCGGGTCTTGTCGGCCTTGCCGCAACCGAGCTCCAGCACCTTTGCACCGTGCAAACTCAATAGTTCATCAAGTACATCGGCTTCGTTTGCGATGGGGCAGGATACACGGGTGGATATATGCATATTGTTTGTTCAGGATGTTTGAGAGAGATGAAATAAGGTAAAAGGCTGCTGCTATTCTTTGATTTTCTGAGCTATGCAAAAACTATAGCAATGCTAACCCCTTTAGCTAATGCGCCGTGTGCGACCACAACACCTAATCCGACTTCGATTCAGCCTTGCCGCTTTTGTTGTTTCAGCAAAGACGCGCGCAGTCCATTGAACACCTTGGCTTGCGGTGTAAGCCGATTTTTCTGTACATTGGCCTCGCCTTGAATCATCAGCTTTAACATCAGGAATGCATCCTGCTGAGCCCAGTTGGTTGCATAGTCCTGCACCATCGCACTCGCCGAACCATTCTTCAACAACATAATTTTACTTACCCTTAGTTGCAGCAGTGTCGGACGGTCGCGTAACGAACTTTGTACCCGTTTGCTCGGCTAGTAGTCTTGCCTTCTCCGCCGCGCGCATCAATGCCTGCGGGACTTTTTGCAGATCGGGGTCTTTTAAGCGGGATATTGGAGCTTTCATTTGCGTTGTTCCTCGTCGATCAGAACGGTGGGCGTGTCGGAATTATCGTATAGCTGCCAGCTATCCACCAGAACCTTGTAGCGTTCGAAAGTTATTGATGCCATGCGCAAAGCGACGACGGATGACCTCTTCGGGGACGTTGTGCCCGCCTTGCTTAACACGCGTCGATACTCGCTCAATCGCCATTTCAGCATTCGGTAAAGACAAAAAAATCAACTTCACGCAAATACCCAGAGTCACGCCACGTCGGAATCATCCTGCGCATAAGTCAAACCGGAAAGCGTCGTCTCGAACGAAAAACTTTCGCCGCGTTTAACGTAGTCCGCAATCGTTTCCAACATGATACGTCCGGCTTTGAACGCGACTAACTCAGGCGTAAAAGGTGACAAGCCCGCAGCAATCAAATCGGCATTCACAAAGTTTGGCAATTCGGCATCGGTAGGCAAAAACTCGCGGGCAAAAGTTGTCTTGCCTGCACCGTTCGGTCCAGCAATGATAACGATGCGCTTGTTGTGTGCCGTAGTGTTCATGCTTTTCATCTAACGCAAATTTATTGCGAATCTGCCCCCTTTAACTATGATTTTGCTTTTTCAAATTAAACCGTGGTCCGTCCCCTATTACTTGTTAACTCTATTACTTATTTATTTCAACACTGGGATTCGAGTCATGTATGAAATCAACAAGCCTTTGAATATGTTTCTTCAGTCCCAACTGGTTAAAGTCAGCGGCATAGTTTTCAACAACGTATTTCGCAACACCGACTTTTGAAGCTTGCTTCTCTTTTCCTGTCTTGGGTTTAATCGACAGTGCGTTCTCATATTGCCCAAATTTGATACGTACTTGGCTGTCGGATGAATTTTAGTTATGGCTTTCTGAAGGCACTCTGCTTTTAGGTAGTTTTCAATTTCTCGGCCATCTGTTATCCATGCATAACCCGGGCCATAATTAAACTCGACTTGTAATCGTTTTTTTGTGGAATTTATTCGCGCGTGCTTTTTGTCCTTATCGCTATCAATCACAATTACCCCTCGCCGATTTAAACGACGTAGCGATATGAAATTTTCAATGGATTGATCAATGTCCTCGCCAGATAGGTGAGATGCGAGTCTTCCACCGTAAAACATTATTGAGTAATGAATGCCCTCAACCAGATTTGGCGATAACTCGCTTATCCAGTAATTGATGTAGACACGGTCGGAAGGGCCTTCAACCCATATTACGCAATTTGACTGCAACAGATCAGATGGGTGATAGCCGAGATCCTCGCAAATTTCGGATCGCAGTTTGTCTGATGTAGCGTGTTCCGCAATGGATTGACCGTCTTCCAGTTTGATGTGATAAATCTCTGCGCTGGGTGTGTCCATCAGCGCGGCCGAATGAGTTGTGATGAAATACTGGTTGTTAGTCGCCTCCAGCAAATATCGAACCAGTTTTTTCTGTAGGATAGGATTCAGATGAAGTTCCGGCTCCTCCATACAAATAACGGCATTCTCAAGTATCGTTGCAGCGGCAGCGAGAATGATAACTTCGTGAATTCCAGTGCCAAGTGATTCGAGCGGAAGAGTTTTACCATTTATGTGAACGAGAATTGTGTCTCGCTCGTGAGGAATATCAATAGAGGCAGTTTCATTATCAATCACATTCCGAAGAAACCGATTAATCTTTTCAAATCTCTCTTTGTCCCTCTGATTATGTACGTTTGGGTGCTGCAATTTTGCTAAACGCTCAATAATTCCTTCACCGCTAAACTCTTCAGAGGCACTTCCCTGCTTGCCGATCTGCCGAATAGCAGGAATCATTTTTGCATTAATAGTGTTAAATCTGGGCGTCAGTCTCCTTAGTGTCTCGGGGTACCAATGCTGATTTCTACTTCCCCCATTCTGGTTAGTTATCGCGCCCCAGAGCCTCATAAGGCCGCTATCGCCAATATTTTTGAAGGCAGCTTCCCAATTGCCATGTATCAATGCATGGTTCGCATCAAACTCAAACCAAACATTCTCATCGGTGCCATCCAACTCCGCTTTCTTCAAGAAAATATTTAATATCTGACCAAGATGATTTTGCAAATTATCAATTTTACCCAGTGTGGCCGACACTTCACTAACAAACCTTGAGTAGTTACCTTGCTTATCTTTACGAAGAGAAATCGAACGACCAACTAAGAAAGCTGCTCTATTTGGAAAATGAGCATCAAGCGCATCAAATTTTATCGGTTGCGTGCTATTTCCTAACTCAGGATAAATATCATGAAGGAATCGCAAGACGTTGGATTTTCCACTGTTGTTTTGACCAATAAAGAGGTTTATTTTCGATAGCTTATTGAATTTTTGAACCTTCCCCCCAAAACTTCTAAATCCACCTAGAGAAAAGGAAGTTAAAGGAAGGTTTTGTTCAGTCATATTGATGCTCCAAAATTACCATTCACATCCATATTTTGAATATGAATGTGAACGATTATCGGCTAATCGGCTTATACCGAATCCGCTTAGGCTTTGCGCCTTCTTCGCCCAAACGTTTACGCTTATCAGCCTCGTATTCCTGATAGTTGCCATCAAAGAACGTCCACTTGGAATCGCCTTCGCACGCCAATATATGAGTCGCGATACGGTCGAGGAACCAGCGGTCGTGGGAGATGACGGCGACGCAACCGGCGAACTCCAGCAGCGCGTCTTCCAGTGCGCGCAGGGTCTCCACGTCGAGGTCGTTGGAGGGTTCGTCGAGCAGGAGGACGTTGCCACCCGCGATCAGCGTCTGCGCCAGATGCAGGCGGCCGCGTTCGCCGCCGGAGAGTTGGCCGACCAGTTTGGCCTGATCGCCGCCCTTGAAGTTGAAGCGGCCGATGTAGGCGCGTGCCGAGGTCTCGTATTTTCCTACGGTGAGGATGTCGTTGCCGCCGGAGATCGCGTCGAACACGGTCTTGTCGTTCTGCAGCGAATCACGCGCCTGGTCGATGTGCGCGATCTTCACGGTCGAGCCGATCTTCACGCTGCCGCTGTCCGGCTGCTCCTTGCCGGTGATCATGCGGAACAGCGTGGACTTACCCGCGCCGTTCGGGCCGATGATGCCGACGATGGCTCCGGGCGGGATCTTGAAGCTGAGGTCGTCGATCAGCAGGCGGTCGCCGTAAGCCTTGGAGACGTTCTCGAATTCGATGACTTCGTTACCCAGACGCTCGCCCACCGGGATGAAGATCTCCTGCGTCTCGTTGCGCGCCTGATGCTCTTGCGAATTCAGTTCCTCGAAGCGCGCGATACGCGCCTTGGATTTGGCCTGACGCGCCTTCGGGTTCTGGCGCACCCATTCCAGTTCCTGCTTCATCGCCTTGGCGTGGGCGTCGAGCTGCTTCTGCTCGGTGGCCAGTCGCGCGCCCTTCTGATCCAGCCAGCTGGAGTAGTTGCCCTTCCACGGGATGCCGTGGCCACGGTCGAGTTCGAGGATCCATTCGGCGGCATTGTCGAGGAAGTAGCGGTCATGGGTGACGGCGACCACGGTGCCGGGGAAGCGCACCAGGAATTGTTCCAGCCACTCCACCGATTCGGCATCGAGGTGGTTGGTCGGCTCGTCCAGCAGCAGCATGTCGGGCTTTTCCAGCAGCAGCTTGCAGAGTGCGACGCGGCGCTTCTCGCCACCGGAAAGGTTCTTGATGACCGCATCCCACTCCGGCAGACGCAGCGCGTCGGCGGCGATCTCCATCTGGTGTTCGGCGTCACTGCCCGAGGCGGCGATGATGTTCTCCAGTCTCGCCTGCTCGGCGGCCAGCGCGTCGAAGTCGGCATCCTCTTCGGCATAGGCGGCATACACCGCGTCCAGCTTGGCTTGCGCCTCCATCACTTCGCCCATCGCGGATTCCACTTCCTGACGCACGGTGGCGTCCGGGTCGAGCTCCGGCTCCTGTGCCAGATAACCGATCTTGATGTTGGGCAGGTGCTGCACCTCGCCGTCGTATTCCTTGTCCTGATTCGCCATGATGCGCAGCACGGTGGACTTGCCCGAGCCGTTCAGACCCAGCAGGCCGATCTTGGCGCCGGGGAAGAAACTGAGGGAGATGTCCTTGATGATCTGACGCTTGGGAGGGACGATCTTGCTCACGCGGAGCATGGACATTACATATTGACCTTGTGCCATTTTATTGCGCTTTCTAAGTGTAAAACATGAAGGCGCGTAGCTTACCGCAAAGCACCTGTTCGGATAAACCAAATTGAGTATGATGCGCGTCGGGCTGGCGAGCTTGCCGCCCGATATGCAGCGTTATATTTCGACTTTCCAATAACTACAGGAGTAATGAGCATGGGTCTTTTTGACAATATCGTAGGTGCAATTCAGGGTGAAGTTTCTAAACAAACAGGCGGTCAGGGCGATCTGCTGTCTTCTTTGATGGGCATGATCAACCACCCCGAAGTGGGTGGCGTGAGCGGTCTGGTTCAAAAGCTGTCGCAAGGCGGCATGGCTGAGCAAGTCGCGTCTTGGGTTGGCACAGGCGCGAATCTGCCCATCAACGCGCAGCAACTGCAAGCGGTGTTGGGTTCGTCTGGCTTGCAAGACATCGCCGCGAAGTTTGGCTTCAACTCCTCTGACATGGCGCACCAGTTGTCTGCACTGTTACCTCAAGTCATCGACAAACTCACGCCGAACGGCCAAGTGCCACAAGGCGATGTGTCGCATCTGCTGGCGGGTCTGGGCGGACTGCTCGGCAATAAGGCGTAAAAAGCTAAATACTCTCGTCATTACCGCGAAGGCGGTAATCCAGTTCAATCAAAAAGCTGGATACCCGCGTGCGCGGGTATGACGAACGAAAG
>CAVUDR010000003.1:0-66627 GCA_963740305.1 uncultured beta proteobacterium
GAATGCGGCATAGGTCTTACCCGTTGCATCAGGTGTGCGAAAGTACGCATTGAACACTTGAGTAGCGAACGCTGCATTCTGATCCACGTTGAAAACTACTTTGCTGTCCCAACTATCAAGCAGAGGCATATATCTCCTTATGATCATAACACTCACCCAAGCCCACACCGAGCGAAGCAGTTTGCGACTCGACTACAAAAAACCGGCTCA
This sequence comes from uncultured beta proteobacterium, assembly GCA_963740305.1. Lineage (GTDB taxonomy): Bacteria > Pseudomonadota > Gammaproteobacteria > Burkholderiales > Gallionellaceae > Gallionella. The sequence goes on from CAVUDR010000003.1 coordinate 211, forward strand.
TTGTAAGCAATACATTTGCTATAGTCTTCACCTCGTTATCACGAGCATACAAATTGCTAGAATTCGACACACTCATCATCGGTAGTGGCTTGGCGGGACTTACCTTGGCACTGAAGCTGGCTGACCATCAAAAAGTCGGGATCATCACTAAGAAATCACTCTTAGATGGTGCCAGCAATTGGGCTCAGGGCGGCATCGCCGCTGTACTCTCTCCCGAAGACTCATTGGAATCACATATCCATGATACTGTCGTCGCAGGAGCGGGACTATGCGATGAGGCCGCCACTCGCTTTGTGGTAGAACATGGCAAAGAAGCAATCGATTGGCTCATCTCGCAAGGCGTCCCTTTCAGCAAGGCCGCCACACCACAGGCGGGATATCATCTGACCCGCGAAGGTGGGCACAGCGAACGGCGCATCATTCATGCGGCCGATCGTACTGGTCAAGCCGTGCAAGAAACTTTAGCTAGACGCGTCTTGCAACACTCCAATATCACCGTGCTGGAAAAGTACATATCTGTCGATCTGATCACCGGAGCAAAGCTGGGCCATAGTGACAACCGCTGTCTGGGCGCATATGCACTTAACAGCCTGAGTGACGAAGTCATCACCATCTCGGCACAGAACACCATACTAGCCACGGGTGGGTCGGGTAAGGTCTATACGTACACAACCAATCCAGACACTGCGACTGGGGATGGTATCGCGATGGCGTGGCGGGCAGGATGCCGAGTTGCCAATATGGAGTTCATCCAGTTCCACCCAACCTGCCTTTATCACCCCCATGCAAAATCGTTCTTGATCAGCGAGGCGGTACGCGGCGAGGGGGGAATATTGAAGTTACCTGACGGCACCCGTTTTATGCCCTGGCATGACAAACGTGCGGAACTCGCACCACGCGACGTGGTGGCACGTGCCATAGACTTCGAGATGAAAAAACAAGGGCTAGATTGCGTCTATCTGGACATCTCGCATCAGTCAGTGGAGTTTCTGCAAGAACATTTCCCCACTATCTACGCGCGCTGTCTTGCGCTCGGCATCAACATCAGTAAAGAACCCATACCTGTCGTCCCTGCGGCGCACTACACCTGTGGCGGCGTGATGACCGACCTTGATGCGAGGACCGATATCCCCAATCTATACGCTGTCGGTGAGACGGCTTACACTGGTTTGCACGGTGCCAACCGATTGGCCAGCAATTCTCTGCTTGAATGTCTAGTGTTCGCTGAAGCTGCCGCGCGTGACATCTTAGCGTGTGTGGTTAAACCAGCGGTGGCTTTGCCTGCATGGGATGAGAGTCGAGTGACCGATGCGGATGAAGAGATCGTCATCTCCCACAACTGGGCGGAGTTAAGACATTTCATGTGGGACTATGTCGGCATCGTACGTACCAACAAAAGACTCGAACGTGCCCAGCACCGCATCCAACTGTTGCAGGACGAGATACAAGAGTATTACGCGAACTTCCACATCAGTGCAGATCTATTGGAACTGCGCAATCTGGTGACCAATGCAGAACTTATCGTGAGCAGTGCCTTATCAAGACAAGAAAGCCGCGGCTTACACTTCAGCAAAGACTATCCGAACACACTCCCCGATTCAGGACCCACCATACTCACTCCTACAGCACCAAACTAAGACAACCTTAACCGTACCGTTAGTTGTCTGAAATCTTCCAATAAGAATTGGCTGCGACACAAAAATAAGCGACGCTTCTTTTTATTCGAATTGTTTTTCAATGACAGCAGGATAAAGTGGGGGGTGACTACGCTACTTGCCAACAAGTCACCGGTAAATTCAGTCTTTCCGTTCGCGTAATAGACTATCTGTCTGTCAGCATACCGCAACGCATCTAGTGTTGCCCCTCCCAAGCGCCCAGAGATACGTAACAGTACGATACACAGACTCAGTAGTACGACCAAGATCAGCAGAGTAAAGGGCAACTTAGACAACTGAGTGAAGTAAACCACCAACAAGACTGAGACATGCAGCGCGACAGCGAGGTATATCTGACAACGTGAATATCGCAGAGGGATAGTTACAGGCATATTCAACCATGCCGCATAACTCAGAACATTATGATAGCTACGATACCCAAGGCAACCAAAGCAAACACGACCAACATCATCTGGTTGTTATTGGTCGGTGGCGCAACATCGAATTCATTCACAAACTGGATGGGTCGCGGGTTATTCGGCTTTGCCGACAATACACTGGCTTTGCTGGCAAGCTTATTGATCTCAGCGACGCTGGCTTTCGGCATCCTCAGTGTGCGCGACAAGTCTTCGACCTCCTCGGTGCTGGCAGTCATGGCAGCCAAGCGCATCGTGGCGGCAGCCGAATCGAAAGTCTTGGACAAGCCTTGCGTACTGGAACTCATATCATCAGCCGTGGACTCCATCCTTCCACTGACTGGAATCGCATCCGCCAAAAACTTCTCACCGCCGAAGGCTGGAGTTGCCACGTTGTACTCATGAGTAGAGTCAGGCAAGGTGTCGCGGCAAGCACGTAGATCATCTGCAAAATCTTTGGCGTTCTGGTATCGATCATCGAGGCCTTTGGCCAGTGCTTTTGCAACGATGAAGTTGAGCATCTCAGGCACGGCTTCATTGTGCGAATTCGGTGCAGCAGGAGCGGCATTCAGCGTTTGATACATGATCGCATTGACGTTGTCACCGTTGAACGGTGCCTGACCAGTAAGCATCTCGTACAACATGACACCAAGAGAGAAGATGTCGGAGCGTTGATCAATCTCCTTACCCATGACCTGTTCGGGGGACATGTATTTGGGAGAACCCAAGACCATACCGGTCTGGGTGCGCACAGCTGAAGAAGCCATACGTGCGATACCAAAGTCTGTGATCTTCACATGCCCGTCACGGATCACCATGATATTTGAAGGCTTCACGTCACGATGGATGATGTCGTGTTCGTGTGCATATGCCAAACCTGAAGAGACCTGGGCTACGATGTCTAACACATTGCTTACTGGTAACAGGCCAGCATCATTCATGATGTCGCGCAACTCACGCCCTTGCAGGTATTCCATAGCGATATACGCGATATCGCCACTCTTACCCACATCGTAGATCGTGACGATATTAGGGTGATTCAATCGACCTGCAGCCTTGGCTTCCTGGTAGAAACGACCCTCGTACTCGTCTTTACCTTCCATAGCTAGGCCGAGATTGATGGTCTTGATCGCGACGACACGATCTATCAAGGGATCTTTGGCCTGATAGACGATGCCCATCGCGCCCTGCCCCAGCTCCCTTATAACTTCATATCGTCCCAACTGGCTAATCATCACGCCCACCTAACTAAATATCTTGATATATATATTTATAACTAAAACGACTGACTATTTACACATTGAAGGACTTATCTTCAATATCTTTCCTGCCGGTACATTCACTGACTGAGAGAATAACTTTTGATTAGGCAAAATAGCGATGACCACATGCCTACCTGCGGTCACTTCAGCGACCATATCTTCAGTACCCAGTTTCCCTCTTTGCGCCCCATCGACAAACATCAACGTACCTTGCAGGCAACTTAAAGATATTTTTCCCATGCTGCGCTCATTATCCCCTCGGGCGAAACCCAAAAGTTTGCTAGCAGCATGATGAGCAGCCAGTTCAGCCTTCTGTTTTTCGGTCAAACGCTTGGGCTTTGGAACTGGTTTAAGCGCAGGAGTAGACGTTTTTTGCACGGTTGTAGGCTGCTTTACAACTTTGACTACCTTGGTGCCGCCACCTACTGTTCCAGCTGGCACGACTGCGCTGGCTGGCAACACTACTTTAGGGGGTTGCGCCACAGCTTGAAGATCTTGTCCTGAATCACGTAGCGCAGACTTAAAACTGAATGCCAGCAACAATACCAATGGAACACCTAGGGCGGCGACATAATAAGGACGCCTAGTCGGATCAATATGTTGATACGCATCGGCCAACGCGACTACCCATCCTTCGACCTTTTTCATCCACCTCGCCCAAACGTGCTCCAGCGGTGTAGTCAACCAGGCTAACTTTGGGGGTTCGATGTCCGCACTATCTTGAACAACAATGGGTCTAGTGGTCTTATCACCGGGATAACCGATGGCGTACACCTCGTGCTCGCGCACATGCTTATCGGTGCGCGAACCTTGGTAGTGGAACATGCCTGCGTATTGCGGGGAGAGACGCGAAACCGCATCGAAGTATGAACGCGATACTAAAATCTGACTGGCATCAGCAAACCCCATCACGCGCTGCGCGACGTTGATACCGTCACCCACGATATTGGGCTGACCATTGATGTCACGAATCAATCGGACAGGGCCCAGATTGACGCCCATGCGTACCAACAACGGAGGTTCGATGTTCGGGTCTTCATGCAGCATGCTGGAACGCATACTCAGCGCAGCTTTGAGCGCGTCTTCCACGTCACCCATGAAGTTGATTGCTGCGCCATCACCAGTATCTAGAATGATACGGTCAGACAGGGGCACGTCACGAATCGCAGCTGACAGGTAGCTGTTAAAACGCTCTTTTAGAGAGATTTGACCTGTGACGGAACGCTTGGAATATCCAACGATATCCAAGAAGAACACGCTACACATGATCGTTTTGTTGCTAGGTTGTTCCATTTAGGTTTCCAAAAACCGGACGCGCTCTAACTAGCCCTGTGACATCTTATTATTTTGCAGACTAACCCCATCGGGCGGATTTTAGTGGTACTCAACGTTTAACACCAGTTTTAGTTTTTGGTCTGGTCGTTTGTCCATATCTTGTAGTGGTTCTTGCTTTCGGTGCAGGTCTTTTGGGTGCAGTGGTTTTGACCTTAGCTTGAGCCGAATCGACGGCATCTTCTTCTAACTCGGGCTCTTCTACTACAGGTTCGCCAGTCAGTCCTACCCACTCCAGCACCTGCGCGACTTCACCGTCACCCAACTCTGCAGTCATTCCTCGTTTCAAACGAGGTGGTAGATTGACCAAGCCGAAACGCACTCGTATCAAACGGCTGACCGTCAGTCCCAAAGCTTCAAATGTACGCCGCACGATACGGTTACGCCCTTCTTTGAGCATCACGCGATACCAGTGGTTATATCCTTCACCACCTTCATCGAGCAGTTTATCGAAGATGACTCGACCATCTTCTAGATCTATACCCACGCCCAGCATCTGCTCCATCTGCGCTTCGCTCATCTTGCCTTGCACACGCACGGCATATTCACGCTCTACTTCAAAACGCGGATGCATCAGACGGTTGGCCAATTCACCCGAGGTAGTAAAGATAAGCAAACCGCTAGTATTAAAGTCGAGTCGACCGATGGCGGTCCATTTTTGGCCACGCAACTTCGGCAGCTTGTCGAATACCGTGGTGCGCTTCTCTGGATCATCGCGGCTAACGATTTCGCCTTCTTGCTTGTGATACAACAGGATGCGCACATCGCGCTCACGCTCACCAACACGTATCGTGCGACGACTAGCGCGTATCAGATCACCCTCCACCACGCGCATACCCAAGGTTGCGGGTTCACCGTTGACGCTGACAGCGCCACCCGCGATCCATTCTTCCATGGTTCGACGCGAGCCGAAGCCTGCTTGAGCTAACACCTTCTGTAATTTTTCACCGCGCTCGATCACTTCGATCAACGGTTCTTGTTCTATCTTTTTCTTCATATGGCCATCTCACGTCTTTCCATCACGGCCTGCGCCAAAGTTCCCGCGTCCACCTGTTCCAACTCACCGCCCACTGGCAGCCCTCTTGCGATACGCGACACCCTTATACCCTGAGCCTGTAGCAAAGTGGCTAGATAATGCGCGGTGGCATCTCCTTCCACAGTGAAATTAGTAGCCAATATCACTTCACAAGGATGTTCCTGCACACGCTTTTGCAAACGCTCCAGATGCAACTCCTTGGCTCCTATCCCATCCAGCGGGGACAACCTGCCCATCAATACATAGTACTTACCGCGATAGCACTGGGTCTGCTCCATCATCAACAGATCAGCGGGCATCTCCACCACGCACAACATACTGTTGTCACGTTGATCAGAGGCACACAACTCACATATCTCGTGTTCGGAGAAGTTATTACATTGCTCGCAATGCAATATATGGCTGGTCGCCAACTCCAGCGACTTAGCCAAGTGCAACGCTCCCGCACGGTCACGTTGCAACAAGTGATAGGCCATACGCTGAGCAGACTTAGGCCCTACACCAGGCAAACAGCGCAGCGCAGCAATCAACTCTTCAAGATGCGACGGAGGTCTCACCGATCTCAGAACGGCAGCTTCATGCCAGGTGGCAACCCGGCGGAAAAACCACTCATACGCTGTTCAGTAGTCGCTGCAGCTTTCTTCATCGCATCATTCATCGCCAGCACCAACAAGTCTTCTAGCATCTCTTTGTCGTCACCGATCACGCTATCGTCCAAGGTGACGCGTCGCACTTCATGCGCACAAGTCATCAAAACCTTGACCATACCGGAAGCCGCCTGACCTTCCACCTCGACAGTGGCCAGTTCCAGTTTGGCCTTTTCCATGTTCTGCTGCATCATCTGGGCTTGTTTCATCAAGCCGCCCAATCCACCCTTCATCATCTTCTTGCTCTCCTAAAAAACTAAATCGGTCGTATCGAATCTGGTATCACACGTGCTTCCAACTCGGCCTGCGCGGCCTGCACAAAACTGTCCGCTGCAATGGCATCGTTCGCCTGCTCTTGCTTGTCCTGCTTGACCTGTTGAGCAACCACCGCGGGGGTAGCGACACTCGCCTTGCCCAACACCACCTGCAATTTGACTGGCTGCGCAAAGTATTCACTCAACACACTCTGCAGTCGCTCGAAAGCCACCTTATTACTTTGCAGACTCTTATGCTCGGGTGACAGAGACAAAGTCATTACACCATTGGCATAGCTCTCCAACACACTATTCTTGGCCAACTCTCCAGCCAAACCCTGAACTTTCAACTGCGACAACAAGGTCATCCAGTCGGGAAGAGGTGCACCCACTTCAAAATGTGGCGCAGTTTGCTGCGCAACAGGCTGCACCGCTACTGATTTTGTTGGCTCGACGACTTCAACCTTCGTGGCACTCTGCGCACGGGGTATCGGAACACTAGCCTTGTTTGCAGATACAGCTGCAACCTTACTCTCAGGCGCAGTGGCATTTACGCCGCCTTTTGCCGGCGCAAATGCCAGCATACGCAACAAGGTCATGGTGAAACCCGCGTACTCGTCAGGCGCCAGATCGATCTCGTCGCGGCCATGGATAGCGATCTGGTAGTACAGCTGGACTTCATCAGCAGCAAACGCACCTGCCAACTCCATCAGTGCAGCACGTTGCGGCTCATCTTCTGCAATCGCCTGCGGTACAGTCTGTGCCAGCGCGATGCGATGCAACAGGCTGGCTAATTCCTGTAACGCCACATCGAAAGCGATACTGCGACTCGCCATATTGTCAGCGATACCTAACAGACGCACGCCATCGTTTTGCTGCACGGCTTCTAGCAATTCAAACAGATAACTCTGATCGATCACGCCCAACATATTGCGCACCACATCTTCGGCCACACTGCCAGCCGAAAACGCAATCGCCTGATCCATCAAGCTCAGGGCATCGCGCATACTGCCCGATGCCGCGCGCGCCACCAGATTCACTGCCGCCGCTTCATACGAAATCTGCTCCTGCCCCAATACATATTGGAGATGCTCACTGATCAACACCGGAGGGAGTTGCTTGAGATTGAACTGCAGACATCGCGACAAAACCGTAACAGGAATCTTTTGCGGATCAGTGGTGGCTAAGATGAACTTCACATGTGCGGGCGGCTCTTCCAAGGTCTTCAACATCGCGTTGAAGGCCGACTTGGAGAGCATATGCACCTCGTCGATGATATATACCTTAAAGCGCGCACTGGTCGGCGCATACAGTGCACTCTCCAGTAGTTCACGCATGCTATCAACTTGAGTATTTGAAGCAGCATCCAACTCGATGAGGTCGACGAAACGACCGCTGTCGATCTCCTTACACGCACTGCACTCGCCACACGGTGTAGCAGTGATACCAGTCAGGCAGTTCAGGGATTTAGCAAAGATACGGGCGATGGTGGTCTTGCCGACGCCGCGCGTACCGGTGAACAGATAAGCATGGTGCAGACGATTCTGTGACAGCGCATTGCTCAAGGCTTGAACGACGTGCTCCTGCCCTGCCAACTGGGCAAAGTTCTTGGGCCGCCATTTACGCGCTAGTACGGTAGTTGCTGACAATTGGAATCCTATAAATCCGTGTTTCGGGCACATCGTTGTGTTGCACGATGCTCGCTTACTCGTCTATCAGTATGACCTGTCGCTGTACATCGCACGTCATGCGCGGCATCTTGAAGCGACGAATTCCTAGTGATTTCCATGGGGACTTTCTGTAGTTGAAACTGAACGATACATCATCGTGCAAACTCCATCACATCACAGTGACACAAGGTGCGAACCAGCGCGGCCCTTGCTAAAAAGGAGGCGAGCCTTACCCCCGGCACTTACAATAAATAGCTGTGGCTGCTTCCTTCCGGACCTGACCAGGTTCACTACCTTGCAATGCGGGGAGACCCGCCAATTCATTTCCAACCTACTGCGCGCCACGATAGCTGCGTTACTCAATCACTCGAAATCCTCATGTGCACTAGCACATTCCGGTTTCTCGCATCATTCGCGCCTTGCTCTCCTGTCGCTCGCGACGGTTGGTATAGCTCTAATCACTCGTAAAATAGCCGATATGACCGGATAAAACTTTAAACCTGCTTCACCGGAATCATCCCGATTCGTTGTTTCCATTCCGCCGGACCGATATCGTGTACCGAACGCCCTTGCGTATCGACTGCGACGGTCACAGGCATATCCTGCACTTCAAATTCGTATATCGCTTCCATCCCCAAGTCGGCGAATGCCAATACTTTGGCACTGCGTATCGCTTTGGAGACCAGATAAGCTGCTCCACCAACCGCTATCAGATAGACCGCACCGTGATTTTTGATCGACTGTATCGTACCCTCGCCGCGCTCCGCTTTGCCTACCATGCCCATCAGACCAGTCTGCGCCAACATGGCTTCTGTATATCTGTCCATACGTGTCGCAGTGGTGGGGCCAGCAGGGCCGACAGCTTCATCGCGCACTGGGTCAACCGGGCCGACATAATAAATGAAGCGGCCAGTAAAATCCACGCCGTCGGGTAATTTCTCGCCGCGCGCCAGCATTTCAGTGATGCGTTTGTGCGCCGCGTCCCGCCCAGTCAACAACTTACCTGATAACAACACCGTTTCACCCGGACGCCATTGCGCGATCTCCTCACGCGTCACAGTATCCAAGTCGACGCGGCGCGCATTCTCGGCTGCATGCCAGTGCACGTCGGGATAGTCTGACAACGAGGGTGGAGTGAACTGGGCCACTCCGCTGCCATCCAGATGGAAATCAACATGGCGGGTCGCAGCGCAGTTAGGGATGATGGCGATAGGTTTAGAGGCTGCATGGGTGGGGTAATCGAGGATCTTCACATCCATCACCGTGGTCAGACCGCCCAAACCCTGCGCACCGATACCCAATGCGTTCACTTTGTCATACAGCTCAATGCGCAACTCCTCGATACGATTCTTCGCGCCGCGTGCCTTCAGTTCCTGCATATCCATAGGTTCCATCAAGGCTTCCTTGGCCATCAATACCGCCTTCTCAGCCGTACCGCCTATGCCTATGCCCAGCATGCCGGGCGGACACCAGCCCGCACCCATCTCAGGCACTCGTTGCAACACCCATTCGACAATATCGTCACCGGGATTAAGCATTTCCATCACTGCCTTGTTCTCCGAGCCGCCGCCTTTGGCCGCGATGCGCACCTCGACTTGGTCGCCTTTGACCAATTCCACATGTACCACCGCAGGTGTATTGTCTCCGGTGTTTTTACGTTTCCCAGCAGGATCGGCGACGATGGATGCACGCAACACATTGTCTGGTTGCAGATAAGCTTTGCGCACGCCAGCGTTGACCATTTCAACCACATCCATATTCGCTTCCCAGCGCACATCCATGCCGATACGCACGAAGGCCACTACGATGCCGGTGTCCTGACAGATAGGTCGATGACCTTCCGCGCACATGCGCGAATTGGTCAGTATCTGTGCCATTGCATCCTTGGCCGCGGGTGACTCTTCCTTGGCATAGGCATGGGCCAAAGCCTTGATGAAATCGGTGGGGTGGTAATAGGAGATGAACTGCAGTGCGTCCGCGACGCTATCGATGAAATCCTGCTGACGTATGGTAGTCATGTCTGTTTTCCTGTGTCTAGAATCCAAGCCGTTAATGTAACGTTATTCGCCGTGCGCGGCACTACTCTCTTAACAAGACCAGTGGTGCGACCGTCAGCAATTCACGTGTCGCCAACCACCCCGCGACCGTCACTACTGCCACACCGCCTGCTATGCCTATCAACCATATGGTGGGATCAGGTAGATACGGTATCTCCAATACAAAACGCGCCAGTACCCAACCCAAGGACTCAGCGCCAGCCGCCGCGAACAAGCCACTCATCGCCCCCAGCACGGCAAACTCAGCTAGATGCATACGGCGTAGATAACGATTGTCAGCGCCCAAAGTGCGCAGTATGGCAGCCTCATGCCTGCGTGCATCCTGAGTAGCCAGCAGTGCTGCATAGAGCACTACCAGTCCGCACAACAAGGTGAATAGGAATACCGCGCTGACCGTCTGGGCGATACGCGCCATGATGTCGCGCACTTGGGCGATGATCGCGCCGGTGTCTATCAGCAAGATATTAGGAAAGGCGCGCGCCAACTCATCGCCTAAGCGCGCCCTATCCGCAGGCAGATAAAAGCTGCTGAGATAACTGGCGCTCTGCTCTTTGAGCACATCGGGCGTGGTGATAACGAAGAAATTCACTTTCATGGAATCCCACTGCACCTTGCGCAGACTGGTAACGCGTGCGGTGAAACGACTCCCTGCCACATCATAGGTCAGCGTATCACCCAGATGGATGCCCAAGGTCTTGGCAATGCCCTCCTCCACCGACAACTCGCCTGTGGCACCGGCGTCCCACCACTTACCGCTCACCAACTCGTTCCATGACGGCATCTGCTCCATATAGGACAGATTGAATTCACGCTCCACCAGTCCGCGCGCACGAGGGTCGAGATAGTCATCAGGGCTGACAACATGTTTACCGATCTCAACCAGACGCCCGCGCACCATAGGTTGCAACTCGGGGGCTGGTAGATCGCGCTGAGTAAAAAAATCCAACACTGGCTGATATTGATCGACTTGAACGTTAACCAAGAATCGGTTTGGCGTATCAGGTGGTAACTTACCCTGCCAACTCGCCATCAGATCGGCACGCACCAAAGTCAGCACCAGCAAAGCCATACCGCCCAGACTGAGCGCCACGATCTGCACGGCGGAACTACGACCCTGCCGCGCAAGATTGGTAAAGGCATGCCGCCAATGCGCCGCGATGCCTTGGGTATATCTGACCGATACATGTAGCAAAGCCCAAGCGGCAGCAGCGAACAACAACATGCCGAACAGCACGCCCGCCAATACTGCCATCCCCAACTTCAACGAACCCGAGTGCCAAACGAACAAAGCGGACAACACCAGTATCGCTAAGCCGTAGACCAACCATGCACTAGCCTGCGGTGCGCCCAACTCACGGCGTAATACACGCAGCGGCGACACCTTGCGCAATTGCAGCAGCGGCAAAAAAGCGAAGCCTAGCAACAGGGCGTAACCGCTCAGCGCTGCATTGAGCAAGGGCGCAACGCTGGGTTGCGGCAGACTCGCCTCTTGCAGCGCGGCCACACTGGCGATCAAAAGCGCCTGCGTCACATAACCCAATGCGCATCCAGCAACGACGGCCAACAATCCCAGCACGATGAATTGGTAGAGGAACAGCCACAGCACTTGCGACTGTTGTGCCCCCATACAGCGCATCACGGCACAAGCATCCAGATGTCGATCGACAAAACGGCGCGCCGCCAAAGCCATCGCCGCCCCAGCCAATATTGCGGCAGTCAGCGCAGCTAAACCCAAGAAATGTTCGGCACGCTCCAGCGCCGTACGTATCTCTGGACGGGCATCGCGCACATCCTCCAATTTTTCGTTTCCTGTGAGCTGAGTCTCCAAAACCTTACGTAGCTTAACTATCCGCTGAGCATCACCGGCATACATCTGGCGATAACTGACTCGACTGCCCTCTTGCATCAGACCGGTCGCCGCCAGGTCGGCATCGTTCATCAGCACACGCGGCGCAAAACTGGAAAAACCCATGGAGACGTCTATGTCCTTCACGATGCGCGCCGCCACGATAAAACTTCGCGCACCGATCTCTATCGTGTCGCCCAGCTTGATATCGAGTCGGCGCAACAGACGTTCGTCCGCCCAAACCGTACCGAGAGTAATAACATTCCCGCCCTCTTGCAGGGGGCGGGCTAGGGTGGGGGTAGAAGCATTACCATCCTCCTGCTGCTCTACCCCCATCCCACCCTTCCCCCTGCAAGGGGGAAGGTGCTGGTTCGGCTCGAATGCACAGCTAGTCTCAATCATGATCTTGCCGCGCAAGGGATAACCCGATTCGACAGCCAATATCTCGCTTAGCAAAACCTGCTCGCCGTGTATCACCATGCTAGGAAAGGCGCGACTCTGTATCGCTTGCAGGCCCAGTGCTTTAGCTGTCGATAGATAGCTGGTCGAGAACGGCCGAGTTGAAGTGACACGCAGATCGGCCCCGATCAGGCTTTGTGCTTGTTGCTGCAAAGCCTGACGCACCCTATCTGCAAACAAACCGACTGTAGATAAACTCCCCACTGCCAACACCAAAGCCAGCAGCAGCACGCGCCACTCTCCTGCACGCCAGTCACTTTTAAGCAACGTCAGCGAGAGTCTTAACGTTCTCATGATTGACTCATAGTCCGCTCAGCACTTTGATATGTGCAGCCACGCTGCGACCCAGTGCGTGTAGTTCATAGCCGCCTTCCAGTGCTGAGACGATGCGGCGCTGCGCGTATTGTGCGGCGATGCGTTTTGCTTCGGCGGTGACCCAAGCATAGTCCGCCTCGACCAAGCCCATCATGGCCATATCGTCATCTCTATGCGCATCGAAGCCGGCGGAGATAAACACCATCTCAGGTTGAAATCTTTCCAAAGCCGGTAGCCAAAACTCAGTGACTGCGGCGCGAAACTCAGCTCCTTCCGTACCGGCTTTGAGTGGCACATTGATGATGTGATCGTTGCCGCTATCTGCGCCGCTGTTCGGATAGAAAGGGTGCTGAAAGGTGGAGCACAGCATCACGCGCTCATCGGCGTGGAATATATGTTCAGTGCCGTTACCGTGATGGACATCGAAATCAAGGATGGCGACGCGACGCAAGCCGTGATGCTCTAACGCATGCGTGGCTGCAACTGCGATGTTGTTGAAGATGCAGAAACCCATCGCCTGCGCACGCTCGGCATGATGACCGGGCGGGCGGATATTGCAGAAAGCGTTCTCTACCTTGCCCGCCATGACTAAATCTACCGCCATCACGCCCGCTCCCGCAGCACGCAATGCGGCTTGATAGCTATAGGGGTTGAGGGCAGTGTCGCCATCGATATGCACAATGCCCTGCGTTGGGGTGCTGGCAGCCACATGGTCGATATGGTGCGCATCGTGCACGCGCAACAGCTGCTCGCGAGTAGCCTCTGGTGCATCGTGATGCTGCAGATAATCCATCAAACCGGAGGCGATCAACTGGTCTTCGATGGCGGGGATACGTGCCGGACATTCAGGGTGATGTATCCCCATATCATGTTTTTGGCACAGCGGATGGCTGATATATGCGGTCTGCAAGTCTTACTCCGTCAATGTTTAGCAAGGATAAGGTGTTATCATAACCAGCTTATCAATACGGCTATTATCAATCTCATGGGCAAGCACTACCTTAACACCCTTTTCGCTCCCAAATCGGTCGCCGTGTTCGGCGCCAGCGACCGCGTCGATGCAGTTGGACAAATCGTTTTCAAGAATATGTTGGAGTGCGGTTTCAAAGGCACCCTCTACCCCATCAACGCCAAAAGTGCCGAAGTGCAAGGGCAAAAAGCCTACGCTTCCATTAGCGACATCGATGCGCCCGTGGAACTGGTCGTTATCGCCACCCCGCCTAAGTCCGTGCCCGGCATCATAGAAGAATGTGGCCTACACGGCGTCAAGGCTGCCGTCATCATCACCGCCGGCTTCGGCGAAGCAGGTGCAGAAGGTGTGGCACTGGAAAAAGAACTGATTGCAGCCGCACACCGCTACAACATCCGCCTCATCGGCCCCAATTGTCTAGGCATCATGCGCCCCTCCATAGGCTTGAACGCAACCTTCAATAAGGGCGGTGCAAACACTGGCAACATCGCCTTCGTCTCGCAATCTGGCGCGTTGTGTACCGCCATCTTGGACTGGGCGCAACGCAACGATGTAGGTTTCTCCAGTGTCGTGTCGATGGGCTCTTCCACCGATGTGGATTTCGGCGAGATCCTCGACTATCTGGTTTCTGACCCCAATACACACAGCATCCTGATGTACATCGAAGGCATACGCAATTCGCGCAGCTTTATGAGCGCCTTGCGCGCAGCGGCACGTATCAAACCGGTCGTGCTGGTGAAAGTCGGTCGTCATGCAGCCGGCTCCAAGGCAGCGATGTCGCACACCGCTTCGCTGGTCGGTGCGGATGATGTGTTCGACGCGGCGGTGAGCCGTGCGGGTGCAGTACGCGTTCAGACCATCACCCAATTATTTACGGCAGCAAAAGCGTTGTCGTGCGGCTTCCGTCCAGTAGGCGACCGACTCGCCATCGTCACCAACGGCGGCGGTCCTGGCGTGATGGCAACCGACCGTGCCTCCGATCTGGGACTGACTATGGCGACCTTGTCGGATAGCACCATCGAGTACCTCAACCAATATTTGCCAGCCACTTGGCCACACGCCAATCCGGTGGATGTCATCGGTGATGCACAGGCTGACCGTTACCTCCATGCGGTGAAAGCCTGCTTGGAAGATGACAATGTCGATGGCGTACTCGCCATACTCACGCCACAGGCGATGACCAAACCGCTGGAATCGGCGCAGGTCATGATCGAGCTTTCTAACACTCACAGCAAACCACTGTTGACCTGCTGGATGGGCGACACCCAAGTGGCCGAGGCACGCAACGCCTTTGCCGCCGCACACAAACCGCACTTCCGTACCCCGGAACCTGCAGTGGAAGTATTCGCGCATCTTTCGGCTTACTACCGTAACCAGAAGCTGCTGATGCAGATGCCCGGTCCGTTCTCACACCATATCGAGCCAGACGTGGATAGCGCGCGCCTCATCATAGAAGGCGCGATGCAAGAGCATCGCAAGGTACTCACCGAGATGGAGTCCAAGGCTTTGCTGTCGGCTTTCCACATCCCTGTGGCCAAGACCATGGTGGCGCACTCGCCTAACGAGGCGCTGCTGATCGCACAACAACTGGGTTTCCCTGTGGCGATGAAGATCAACTCGCACGACATCTCACACAAGAGTGATGTGGGCGGTGTGATGCTCAATCTGCGCAACGCACAAGAAGTACGTGCGGCGTATCAGCACATCGTGGACAACGTACAACGCAACCAGCCAAGTGCACGTATCGATGGCATCTCCATCGAACCGATGATTGTCAAGTCTGGCGGTCGCGAGTTGATGATAGGCGTGACCACTGATCCAGTATTCGGCCCAGTGATCACTTTTGGCGCAGGTGGAACAACAGTGGAGATCATGGGTGACCGCGCAGTCGCCTTGCCACCACTAAACAATTTCTTGGTCAAAGATCTCATTAAAGGCACACGTATTTCCAAGATGCTGGGCAAGTTCCGCAATATGGCGGCGGCTGATATGGACGCCCTAGAAGAGGTGCTGCTGCGCGTCTCAGAAATGGTCTGTGAACTGCCGCTGATCAAAGAGATGGACATCAACCCACTCATCTTGGACGAGAACGGCGCCTTAGCCGCAGATGCGCGCATCGTGGTCGAGTTCGTTCAGCCCAGTGCAGACCGTTATTCTCATATGGCAATCTATCCCTACCCAACTCAATTGGTAAGCAGATGGCAACTTGCTGATGGCACCGACATCACTATCCGTCCTATCCGCCCAGAAGATGCACAGCTGGTGCAGAAGTTCGTCCATGACTTGTCCGACGAAACCAAGTATTTCCGCTTCATGAATAGTCTGCAGGAGCTTACCGAGTCGATGTTGGTACGCTTCACCCAGATCGACTATAGCCGCGAGATGGCACTGATCGCCGTGACCGAGGATAAAGACCGTGAGATCCAATTAGGTGTAGCACGTTACGCCATCAATCCGGATGGAGAGACTTGCGAGTTCGCGCTGGTAGTTGCCGACAATATCACCGGCAAAGGTCTGGGCAACAAACTGATGAGCTCGTTGATGGATGCCGCACGTGACAAAGGTTTGAAGGTCATCGAGGGTGAGGTATTGAACAACAACCACAACATGCTCAAGCTGATGAACCGTTTGGGCTTCACCATGCACGGCAGCGAAGACGATCACGCCATCATGAAAGTCAGCAAGGTTCTGTAAGCGCAGGGATGGACAATTGGAACAGGCGCGCTAAACTTCTATCCTAACGGACTGAAGCGCCTGTCCGCTTGGACCGCAACACATGACTGACAAAGAATATACACAGTACGAAAAGATCATCAAAGATGCGCTGGTAGAGGCGCGCGGCAAGCGCCTGCCAGGCACACGCGAAGAACAGATACAGATGCTAGAGCAAAGACTAGATACTGCCAGACTGACGCAGGAAGAGATCGCCGAGATACAAAAACGTTTGAAACAACTACGCGCACGACCAACTGTTTAAATAGCCACCCTGCCAGCTTCCAAACGCATCTGCTTGTGACAGCGAGCCGCCAAGGCCTCGTCGTGCGTCACCAGTATCAAAGTTGTGCCCTGCGCACGATTCAAGTCCAACATCAATTCTATGATCTGCGCACCGGTGGCGGCATCTAGATTGCCGGTGGGTTCATCGGCGAATAGTATCTTGGGTCGTGTGACAAAGGCCCGCGCTAAAGCCACACGCTGTTGTTCTCCGCCTGAAAGGTGCTTGGGTAGATGATGAGCGCGTGCACTCAGACCCACTTGCGCTAGTGCAGTAGTCGCACGCTCGCGAGCATCTTTCGCACCGACCAACTCTAACGGCAACATGACATTGTCCAGCGCGTTCAGCGCAGGCAACAACTGAAAGGACTGGAACACGAAGCCAGCTAACTCTCCGCGCAGTCGCGCACGACCGTCCTCATCCAAAGCAAACATATTCGTGCCATGCAACGTCACACTCCCGCTGCTGGGAACGTCCAATCCCGCCAACAGGCCCAGCAGCGTGGACTTACCAGAACCGGATGCACCGACGATGGCCAAGCTCTCGCCAGCCTCAACCTCGAAGCTAACATCATGCAAAATGGTCAGCGGCTGATCGCCGCTTTGCACTTGCTTACTCAGTCCCGCTACCTGCACAATCGCTGCCATGAACTATCTATCCTTATTAAAGTTATTACTGGCCGGTCTGCTGATGAGCACTTCGATGGCACACGCCGAAAAAACCATTTTAGTATTCGGCGACAGTCTATCTGCAGGATACGGCATATCACGCGACGAGTCCTGGCCGCAGTTATTACAAGTCGAATTGACTCGCACACAAACTAATTACAACGTTGTAAATGCTAGCGTAAGTGCCGAAACAACTGCCGGCGGAGTACGCCGCATCCAATCACTTTTGGAGAAACACAAACCTGACATCGTTATCGTGGAGCTAGGTGCCAATGACGGCTTGCGCGGTAGCTCGCTCTCTATAATGCGCGACAATCTGAGTGACATCATCGTTCGGGCTAAACGTGCCGATGCCAAAGTTCTATTGGTCGGAATGAAGTTACCGCCCAACTACGGCTCAGCTTATGTGGAAACATTTCAGAACACATTCAAAAAACTGGCAAAGCAACACCGCGTCGCCTTGGTGCCATTTCTGCTTGAAGGTGTAACTGCAACTCAATTTCAAGCTGACAATCTACATCCCGTTGCCGATGCGCAACCTCAAATCATGAACAATGTGCTGAAATCGCTAACGTCGATGTTGACGAAATAATTGCGTGATGTCATTCCCGCGCAGGCGGGAATCCAGTTGATACAAAAAACCGCGCAGCAGCACAAAACCTAGGTCTCGTTTCGCTGCGCGAGCTGACATTTTTTGCTGGATTCCCGCCTGCGCGGGAATGACGCTTTCAGCGCAGAGACACTCCACTCATGGTAGAAAAGCCGGGGAAGGCACTCGACACGCCTGCACCGAAGCGCTTAGCCAGTCGGTCGGCGAAGCCTTCCTTCACGGTGAAGTCTACGATGGTCTCGTTCTTGATAACATCACGTGCCACCGACTCTATGCTGCCGTAACCGTCAGCTAAGCCCATCTCCACACCCTTCTGGCCGTTCCACACCAAGCCGCTAAAGGTGTCTGCTGTCTCTTTGAGACGCTTGCCGCGCCCCTGCTTCACCACATCGATGAACTGTTGATGTATCTCAGCCAACATCTGTTTTGCATACTCCTGTTGGGCTGGATTGGCTGGACTGAAAGGATCTAGGAAACCCTTGTTGGCGCCGGCAGTGACCAGCCTGCGTTCCACACCGATCTTATCCATCACACCGGTAAAACCGAAACCGTCCATGCGCACGCCTATCGAGCCTATCAAACTAGCTTTATCGACGAAGATTTTGTCCGCAGCCACTGCTATGTAATAACCGCCAGATGCACAGATATCTTCCACTACGGCATACAGCGGGATAGCGGGATATTTGGCGCGCAGACGGCGGACCTCATCATTGATCTGACCCGCTTGAACTGGGCTGCCACCTGGGCTATTGATGCGCAGGATCACTGCCTGTGTGCCGCTGTCCTTGAACGCTTCTTGCAAACTCGGAATCAGGTTATCGGCACTCGCTGCGCTGTCGGATGCAATTACGCCCTGCATATCGACCAAGGCGGTGTGCTTGCCGCTCGCGAGTGCGGTCTCTTTGCTGTCGCCCCAGCCCATCACGATGAACAACACGAGAAACAGGAAAGCAAAAGTCAGTGTGCGGAAGAAAATATTCCAATGCCGTGCACGACGTTGTTCCTGCAAGGCCGACATGGCGAGCTTTTCAAGTACACCGCGTTCCCAATTTTGTTCTGACATTTTCTATCCTTAAGTTAAGCGGCTTAAACGTTAGCCTTGAACCACGCCCGCAATTGCACGAAATCATCCAGCAATGCCAAAGGATTCAACTCTTCCAATTGATGGGGTGGATGTGCGCCATGACCCAGTGCTACCACATCGACCTTGGCATTCTGTGCCAACAGCAAGTCATGAGTTGTATCACCTATCATCAAAGTACGCTCCGCACTGACACCCAGTTCTTCCATCAGTTCAAACAACATGGTGGGATCGGGCTTGGATCGAGTCTGTTCGGCGGTGCGTGTCGCATGAAAATATTGCTTCATGTCGGTACTGGTCAGTGCGCGATCCAGACCGTTACGATTCTTGCCTGTCGCCACACCCAACCAGTAACCCGCCGCATGCAGCTCGGCGATGGTCTCGCGTGCACCTTCAAACAAAGGTATTGCGCCGTCCTGCGCCAAGAAATGATGACGGTAACGCGCTACCAGCGGCTCATACATCTCTTCGGGCGCATCAGGTACGGCATGGCGCAAAGCCTGCTGCAAGCCTAAGCCAATCACATGGCGTGCCGCTTCGTCGCTAGGGACGGTCAGCGCCAAGTCGCGACAAGCCATCTGTATAGAACCAGCGATAACCGCAGTCGAATCCATCACCGTGCCATCCCAATCAAACACAATCAAATCATATCGTTTACTCATCACTGCACCAGCCAAAAAAAGAGGGCGCGAGTCTATCACTTTGCCGTTACCGGCACTATGTCAGCGGCTGACATTCTCACATTGACCCTGAGCCAGCAAATCCGTACAGTCTGTGCTGGTTTCCATCCATGACGATGATCAAGGAGTTCGACTTGAAAGACACGCTTAAACCTGGCATCCGGCACAGCTTCAGCATGCGCGTACCCGACAACAAGACCGTCCCAGCGCTCTATCCCGAGTCGCCCGAGTTCCAACAAATGCCATCGGTGTTCGCTACTGGCTTCATGGTGGGTTTTTTGGAGTGGGCTTGCATCGTCACGCTCAACCCGCATCTGGACTGGCCCACCGAGCAATCCCTAGGCACCCATATCAATGTCAGTCATTTGGCCCCCACCCCGCCTGGCATGATCGTCACCGCCAAGGTACAGATCGTTGCTGTGGAAGGTCGTCGTGTGACTTTTGAAGTGGAAGCCGATGACGGTGTGGACATGATCGCGCAAGGCACACACGAGCGCTTCATCATCGATCGCGACCGCTTCAATGAGAAAGTACGCAAAAAGGCCGAATCAGCCCCCATGCTGCAATAATCCGACGGTGCACCAGCGCGACTCGTATAATGCGCGACTTTGATTTTCTGTCCGCACCATGAGTCTGATCTACCTGCTTGATTTAAGCGCCGTCGCTGTCTGCGCCATCACCGCCACCCTAGAAGCACACCGCCGCGAGTTAGACCTCTTCGGCGTGTGGGTCATCGCAATCATCTCCGGCATAGGTGGAGGGACGGTGCGCGACATCCTGCTGGGGCGCTTGCCGGTGTACTGGGTACATGACCCCATCTATGTGATGGTGGGCATCGTGGCTGGCACACTGACCTTCTTCCTCGGTCGCCGCCTCAGCCTGCCCAAGAATTTCTTCCTGATTCCCGATGCCTTGGGCTTGGCCCTATTCACCGTGATCGGCACCAGCGTCGCACTCAAACTCGGCACCCCCTGGCTGATCGCCAGCCTGA
This sequence comes from uncultured beta proteobacterium, assembly GCA_963740305.1. Classification (GTDB taxonomy): domain Bacteria; phylum Pseudomonadota; class Gammaproteobacteria; order Burkholderiales; family Gallionellaceae; genus Gallionella. The sequence continues at coordinate 21,155 of CAVUDR010000003.1, forward strand.
TGGGCGTCATCACCGGCGTGTTCGGCGGCGTGATACGCGACATCCTGTGCAACGAAGTACCGCTCATCTTGCGCACCGACATCTATGCCACCGCATCGTTGGCCGGCGCCCTGTTATTCATCGCTTTGGAAACGCTGGGCATGACGCACAATGCGTCTATGCTGCTGTCCATGAGCAGTATCGTCATCATCCGACTCGCTGCGATACGTTGGCATATCCATCTGCCGCGCCTTGGCGCCGAGGCTTGAACCACAAAGGACACCTATGACACACACGAAACAACAAGACTGGTTGCTCTATTGCCGCCCCGGCTTCGAACAAGATTGCGCACAAGAAGCCCTGCGTCAGGCCAAGCAACAGCGTCCCATCATAGGTGTAGAGCAAGCGCACATCGCAGCAGACACCGGCTATGTGCAAATCTCATTGAACGCCCAATCCCTGAGCTACAAAGACCTGATCTTCGCGCGTCAATTGATACGCTTAGAACACAATATAGAAGCTCTACCAGAGCGCGACCGCCTCACCCCCCTGCTCGCTGCCATCGCCAAACTGCCACAGACCTTCGGAGCCTTGTGGCTAGAAGTAGCCGACACCAACGACGGCAAGACCGTCTCCGCTTTCACCCGCCGCTTCCAGCCGCTGTTGGAAACCGCGCTGCGTGAACAGGGCAAGTTGCAAGATGGTGTATCTGAAGACGGCACCCAGACCGAGAGTTACAAACTCAACCATCTGCCGCGCCTGCATGTCTTCTTTCCAGATAAATCTTCAGCACTCATCGGCACCAGCGATCCGTACAACAGCTCTTCCTCGTTGATGGGCATACACAGACAGAACATGCCAGCCGAAGCGCCTAGCCGATCAACACTCAAACTGGCCGAAGCCATTGAGGTGTTTATGGACAAGGGCGAGCAATCGCGCTTGCTGCGTGCAGGCATGACCTCTGTCGACCTAGGTGCGGCACCCGGCGGCTGGAGCTGGCAGATGGTGAAACGCGGCATACGCGTCGCCGCCGTGGACAACGGCCCGATGAAAGGCGTGTTGGCTAAACACCCGCTGGTAGAACATCTGCGTCAAGACGGCTTCAAGTTCGCACCGCGCAAAGCGGTGGACTGGCTGATCTGCGACATGGTGGAAAAACCCGCCAAGGTCGCAGACCTGATGGCAGCATGGTTCGTCGCGGGCTGGTGCAAACACGCCATCTTCAATCTCAAACTTCCGATGAAGCAACATCTAAGTGCTGTCGATAGTGCGCTGGGTGGCATACGCAAAAAACTAGATGAAGAAGGCGTCAACTACCGCATGACCGCCAAGCAGCTCTATCACGACCGCGAAGAGATCACGGTCTTCCTCACCAAAACCAAGGGCTGAGTTAGCAGCAGAAATGAGTGACGAGAGTGTCAATCCCGCTGATGAAGTGATGTGCCAGTGCAGCGGCACCAAGCGTGGCTATATACAAAGCTTGTACGAACAGGGCATGGATGTGCAGGCGATCTCCCGCTGGACCGGCGCACTTTCAGGCTGCGGCGGCTGCGAATGGGATATTGCAGATTTTCTTAAGGAACTTGACCAACAGAAGGTTCAATCTGATAGCCAAACAGACGGCTAAGGCTCAGTGGGGTAGTAAAAAGTACTTAGCTAAATCGAATCTGACCGCATTTATCTCAAATTATTTATCGTTTTCAATTTTCACAAGCTCAGCTCTCGCAGCGAGAACAAAGTCTTTTTTTAATTTATAAAAATCTCGTTTTTCTTCGACTGCCTTTGGCGAATGACTTGTTACAACAAAGTCAAAAATATTTCTGGCTGCTGACAGTATCTTTTCTTCGTTAAGCATTTCAATCTGCGCAAAACAATCTGAAAGTGGATGGAAATCTTTAAAGGAATCTACTTTGTCGTATTCACCTATCGAGACAAGCCGCTGACTGCAAGCTAAAAACTCTGTAAATATTCTTTCTCGATGATTCAGGCGCTCTTTAATAATCCCTATTTTCCATTCGTGCGACTTTATATGTTTGTTTGCATAAAACTGGAATGCACCACCAATTATGACTCCACAGAGCGCGAGGATGGCAGGTTGAAGATCTAACATAGATTTCCTTTTTTATCTTTTACTTGTCAGCAAGCGTAGCGTGGGCAATCTGCCCACCAATACATCCCATTGCCGCGTGGGCACAGAAACTTGCCCACCCTACGCTTGCTGCCGGGTTAGCCACCTGTTTGCTCCGGCAGTTTAATCTTCCCATCTTCGACGTACTCAAGCAGAACTGTTGTTCGACGATAATGAGCGGCGAGTAGCTTAAGGCTTACTTCAGGGCTTCCGGTCCGGGCGTGCAATTCTTTGACGTTTTTAAATCCCAAGAACTTTGCCATGTCCTCACACATGCCCATGAGTGTTTTGTGCTGAGCCTGCGTGAGCTGGAGTTCATGGAGCTTGGAGCGCTCACGATCAACCTTTATTTGAGAAAGGGTCTTCTTGATCGTGGAATAAGCTTTGGTGGCCACCACACCTGCTCCAGCAAGTGCGCTGACTGACTTGGCCACTTGGATAGCTACATCGGCATTGAGGAACAGATCAAGCCAACCAGGCGATGCCTTGTGGATTGACTTGACCTTTGGGCGGTGACGCCAAGGAATTTGGTGTTGTAAGACGGAATAGATATTGACGTAGCTGTAGCCGCCGCGCCAAGGATAGCCTGAGAAGGCACCGTCAACGCGCTCTCGATCATGAATGTCTAGCTCGGAGTCCAAGCAGTAGATAAAGGCGTAGCACTGATCGAAAGCGTGAGGAAATTCGTACAAATCATCTAGCTCCCAGTTGCCATTCAACAAGAGTCGATATGATTCTTGATCGTCGCTGAAATCCGGGTCTTGATACTCTTCATGGCTCACTGAATCATCCTTTCAGGCGGCTAACTTAAAGGTAAGGGGCTGCGCTTTAGCGCAGTCGCAGCTCAGCGAAGCGAAGCGAAGCTGAGCCAACTTGACAGAAGACTTAGGATGCATTTATCCACCAAGCAGCGAGATCGCACCGCCAGCAACAGAAGTTATCAATGGGTGCTCAACAAATGTTCTTAAAAGGCTTTTGGCTTCCGCCTTTTGTTCAGGCGTGGCCTGACTTGCCTCGATGGCACGAGCGATTTCAGTGATATGGTTAGCAATGTTCTGCTTGTTGTGGTCTCCGACAATGACATTCGATGAACCCGTGATGTTTATGGATTTGTTTTGCACGAATTCCACCTTAATATCTGGAACAACCACTCCTTCAACTACGTCAATGCCAAGTGCAGTAATTTTCCCTAAGCCAAATGATACCCCACCAAAACTTCTGATTGATTTCCATGTTATGAGGCCATGCTCGCCGAGTTGCCCACTAATTGCACAAATATCTTCGAGCGCTACCTGTACTTGGAAGTCCCCCACTTTAGGCGTGAACATGGCTTCTCTACGCTTTTCGTAGTAGCACCGGAGAATGATGCCTCGTAATTCTGTATCTTTCATTTAACCTCCGAGCAGATGATTTGAAACCCTAATTTAAAATAGAAAACATTTTCTTAGGTCGCTAAAGTCGCCTATCTCAGACATAGCCTTCAATGCTCCGCTTAGCATGTTCATAACATAATTTGTTTGCTTAACTTTCATTCAGGCCAACCTAAAATACTGCGGACGGAAACTAAAGTCATTTCTTATTTTTCGCTCAAACTACTAGCGCCCCCAGTATAGGCAGGCGTCAAGCTAATTGAACATCAGGAAATCCCTAGAAACGGAAAGTTTCTGAGAAAAAATCGCTCAAGCAGCGCTATCGGGTTTACGGCGCATAAACAAAGCAGGCATTTGAGTCTTAGGTCTGCTGACTAGTGGCTCTACCGCTAGTACGGGTGTGCTTCGCACGTTGGGCTAATAGGGTTTGTCGAACCAAGCATCACGGCTGGGATGTTTGCTGACGGGATGCGGTGGAAAGCTGCGCTCGTGGTGTTCGGCTCGGGGCGCATGAGTTCGCGCTGAGGTCGGTGGGAGCTTGCTGGTCTCTTTTTGAATCTCGCGCTTGTTCAGTTTTTCGATCTCTTTCAGCCAGCGTAGGGGCAGCATTGCACCGGATAGGTGGTCTTCACACAACGGCGCACTACCTGATGGATATTGCGCACTATCACTAACGAGTGATGCCCCGCCGGACTTTCCTCCTCGCCTAAATAAATTTCTATTCGCCCTCAACATTTCGTCTTGGCTTCCGATATTGACTGCATGTACGCACAATTTTAGGAATGCATGCCATGCAACGGCTTTATTGGTTTATTCGATTGTTTTGCAGCTTGCTGTTTGGGGCGCTGGCGCTAAGTGTCAATGCTGAAGGTTTAACCGAGCCCACAATGCAACAGAATGAACTGTGGATCAATGTTGGGGCGCACTCGGAACATTTTGGAAAAAACAGGCGCACGCGATTTCAACGATAACAATCTAGGGCTGGGCATCGAGTACCACACTTCCACCACCTATGCCTACACGCTTGGCTACTACAACAACAGCCTAAACCACCCCACACATTATGCGGGCCTGTTTTATCAGCCGCTGCATTGGGGCTACGCTGGTTTTGGTGCGGTCGTCGGATTGATGGATGGTTACCCAGATATGAATAATGGAAATTACTTCCTTGCGGCCATGCCTGCCGTCAGTGTGGAATATAAGCAGATTGGGATTAACCTGCTTTTTATTCCACCCCTGCCACACGTTGTTAGCGCGGTAGCGATCCAGATTAAATTCAAACTTAATTAGTGCAGATTCGATTTAACCCTTCGCGATATGCATCTCTGCATGTACCGCCCGTCCAGCCCTACCCTGTACCCAGATACCTTGACCCAACTTTAAGCCTACGCCGCTTTTACCCGCAAAAGCCCCCATAGCCCGCGAGCTTGTGGCAAACTTGCGCCCGTTTGATTTTTAAGTAGAACCATCTTGCAACCATACGAACTCTACATCGGCCTGCGCTACACGCGCGCCAAGCGACGCAACCACTTCATTTCTTTCATCTCGCTAATCTCCATGCTGGGCATGGCGCTGGGCGTGATGGCGCTGATCGTGGTGTTGTCGGTGATGAACGGCTTTCAGAAAGAGATACGCGAACGCATGTTGGGCGCGTCGCCACATCTGGAAGTGGTGGCGGACGGCGGGCGCATCGCAGATTGGCAGCCGGTACTCGATAAGGTCGCCAGTCAACCGCAGGTATTAGCCAGCGCACCATATGTGTCGGGACAGGGTATGTTGTCCTACGGTCAGAGCGTGCAAGGCGTGATGGTGCGCGGCATAGACCCAACACTCGAAACCAAGATTACCGAACTTTCCAACAAGATCAAATCAGGCAATTTGTCTGACCTGCACACTGGCGGTTTCGGCATCGTGCTGGGCACTGATCTGGCGCGCGCTCTGGGCGTGCGGGTGGGTGACAAGGTGATGCTGATCGCGCCACAGGGCTCTATCACGCCAGCCGGCATGATGCCGCGCCTTAAGCAGTTCCGCGTGGTGGGTATATTCGAAATTGGCATGGCACCGTATGACAGCTCGCTGGCGCTGATCGACATTGTCGATGCACAGAAACTATTCCAGCTCGGCGATGCGGTGACCGGCGTCAGCACCAAGTTGCGCGACATAGACCGTGCACCCGAAGTGGCGCGCGAGATTCAAAAACAACTGCCGCCCGACTTGTATGCCAACGACTGGACGCATCAGAACAGCAACTATTTCCGCGCGGTTCAGATGGAGAAGAAGATGATGTTCATCATCTTGTCACTGATTGTCGCGGTGGCAGCTTTCAACATCGTGTCCACGCTGGTGATGGCGGTGACCGACAAACAAGCAGACATCGCCATCCTGCGCACGCTGGGTGCATCGCCACGCAGCATCATGAATATCTTTATCGTACAGGGTGTGGTAATCGGTGTGATCGGGACTTTATTGGGCAGCCTCAGCGGCATCACGCTGGCGCTCAATCTGGATGTGGTCGTGCCCTTTATCGAACATCTGTTCGGCGTGCAGTTCCTTGCCAAAGACGTGTACTACATCAGCGAGCTGCCTTCCGACTTGCATTATCACGAGGTGTTGGTGGTCTCGGCTATGTCCTTCTTGATCAGCCTGATGGCCACTTTGTATCCAAGTTACAGAGCCTCAAAAACTCAACCGGCGGAAGCACTACGTTATGAATAAGCCTATCGAAAATTCCGTCATCGCCTGTCGTGACCTGTGCAAAGATTTCCAACTGGGTAAACAGACAGTGCAGGTGCTCAAACATGTAGACCTGCAAGTGCAACGCGGTGAGCGTATCGCCATCGTGGGCGCATCGGGTTCGGGCAAGAGCACCCTGCTTCATCTGTTAGGTGGCTTGGACAAAGCAACAAGTGGCAGCGTGCATATCCTCGGCCAAGACGTGCAGTCTATGAATGAGACGCAGCGCGGAGACGTGCGCAATCAATCACTAGGTTTCATCTATCAGTTCCATCATCTGCTAGCCGAGTTTACCGCGCTGGAGAACGTTGCCATGCCCTTGCTGATACGCGGTATGAAACGCGCCGAAGTCGAGCCGCGTGCGTCGGAGATGCTGGAAAAAGTGGGACTTGCACATCGCTTGCATCACCAACCGTCCGAGCTATCAGGGGGCGAACGCCAACGTGTCGCCGTGGCGCGCGCCTTGGTAACTTCGCCCGCTTGCGTATTGGCCGACGAACCTACCGGCAATCTGGATCGCAATAGCGCGCAAGCCTTGTTCGATCTGATGCAACAACTGAACGAGCAACTGCAGACCAGCTTCATCGTGGTCACTCACGATCTAGAGCTAGCGGCACGCATGCCGCGCTGTATGCGCTTAGTAGATGGACAACTGGATCATGAAGCGCGCTAAACAAAGGAAGGTATCCCCGCCGCGCAATCCGCTGGTGGCGCTGGTGTTGTTCAAAAAATCTGGCGTACATGGCAAGAGCGAGAAGGCTTTACGCCGCGAAGCCAAAATCGCCACACTACGCAAAGTTGCCAGCGACGAAGTCGAGTGAGCGCTGCTCACTCTCCTATCAAATATCTCCCAGCTTATGCACATAGGCGACGAAGTGATCTGGCAACAGCGGTTTGCTGAAATGGTAACCCTGCACTTCATCGCAACCCTGTGAACGCAGGTAAGCCAACTGCCCTGCTGTTTCCACGCCCTCAGCGATGGTCTGCATCCCTAAGCTATTAGCTAGATTGATGATAGCGGTGACGATGGCTTTATCCTCGGCATCTACGGTGATATCACGCACGAAAGATTGATCGATCTTGAGTTTGTAGACCTTGAAGCGTTTCAGATAACTCAGCGAAGAGTAGCCAGTCCCGAAATCGTCTATCGACATGCGTATGCCGCGCTCATACAACTTATCCATCACCGCCACGGCTGCCTGTGGGTCATCCATCGCAACCGCCTCGGTCAGTTCCAGTTCCAAACATTCGTGCGGCAAGCCTACCTCGTCCAACACCGCTGTCACCATCTCGGGCAGACCCGTATGACGGAACTGCACGGCCGATAGATTCACCGCCATCACCATAGGTGGCATATTCATATCCATCCACTCTTTCATCTTCTGCACCGCGGTGCGCAACACCCAAGCGCCGATGGCGATGATCTGTCCACTATCTTCCGCGATGGGAATAAATTCCGCGGGCGAGATCATCCCCAATTCGGGATGCTGCCAACGCAACAGCGCTTCCGCGCCGACGATATGTCCATCTCTTATCGACATCTGCGGTTGGTACTGCAGGAACAATTCATTTCTTTCCAAAGCATGGCGCAGCGCATTGCTCAACAACAGGGTGCGCGCCGAATGCGCTTGCATCTGCGCGGTAAAAAATCGGTAGCCGTTGCGGTTGTCCTGTTTGACTTGATACATGGCCGCATCGGCATTCTTCGCCAGTGTCTCGAAATCTTCGCCATCCTCGGGATAGATGGCGATACCGATGGAGGGTGTGATGGACAGTTCGTAATGTTCGATATGGCAAGGTTTAGAGATGGTCTCGATGATATGCGTGGCCACCTGCCCCGCCCCGTCGGCATCCGTACCCGGCAGAACTAATATGAATTCGTCACCTCCCTGTCGTGACACCACGTCGCCTTCCCTAAGCATGGCGCTCAAGCGTTGTGCCACTTCCTTGAGTACCGCATCTCCTACGGTGTGACCTATGCTGTCATTGATATTTTTGAAGTGATCCAGATCCATATACAGCACCGCCAATGGCTCGCCGTTACGTTGTGCCAGACTGTGTGCAAAAGCGAACCTATCGACTAAAAGACGACGGTTCGGCAAACCGGTAAGTTGATCAAAATACGCTAGTTTCTGTATCTGTGACTCGGCCAACTTGCGCTCGGTGATGTTCTCTTTCACCGCCAGATAATTCTTTACCTTACCGTCAGAGCCACGCACCGGCGAGATCATCGCCGACTCGGTATATTCGCTGCCGTCTTTGCGCTGATTGATCAGCTCACCGCGCCAGGTGTTGCCCGCACTCAGGGTCTCCCACATATCTTGGTAGGTAGCTTTGGGCGTCTTGCCAGATTGCAAGATGCGCGGGTTGTTGCCTTTCACTTCGTCCAAGGTATAGCCAGTAACCTTGGTAAAGGCTGCGTTGGCATATTCGATATTGGCGCTCAGATCAGTGATGACGATGGAGTTCGCACTCTGTTCTACCGCCAGCGACAACATCATCAACGAGGCTTCGGCACGCTTACGTTCACCAATGTCCACGCCTATGCCGACCAATACCGGCTTGCCGTCCAGTTCGATGCGCAATCCGGTCAAGTAGTAATCCAGCTTAGTGCCGTCTTTGGCCTGGAAGGTCGCCTCTATCGAGGCTTCCCCACTCTCAAAAGTATTCGCTATAGCCATCGCGATACGCCCTCGGTCCTTGGGAATGAACAACTCTAACGGCGACATACGTTGCAACTCTCCACCACTGCGTTGCGTATACCGCTCGAAGTTGTTATTCCACATCAGAAAGTGCTCGTTCTCGTCCAACATATAGAACACGCCGGGCAAGGCTTCCATCATCTGCTTGCGTACGTTGCTCTCGCTAAGCAGACGCTGCTCGGCGAGTTTGTGCTCGGTGATATCTTCGTATACCCCCAACAAACCTATCACCTGCTGCGCCTTGTTGCGCAGCGGCACCTTGGAGGTGCGCAGCCACATCACGCTACCATCAGGCGTGGTCTGTGGTTCATCGAAAAACAGCTGCGCCTCACCCGTCTCCATCACGCGCTTATCGTCGTTACGATACGAATCGGCCTGATCACGCCATGCCAAATCGAAGTCGCTTTTGCCAAGCAGATCGCGAGGACTGCTCTTACCCGCATCGCTGGCAAACAAAGGATTGCAGCCCATATAGCGTGAGTCCTTATCTTTCCAGAACACGCGCATGGGGGCCGTGTCGATGACGGTCTGCAACAACTGTTGCGAGTTATCCAGCTCAGCCTCGGCATGTACTCGCTGCGCTTCGCCCATAAACACTTCCAGCGCGTAATCGATGTCCATAGACATCTCTAACAACAGACTCTGTAATGCCTCATCAAAAGCATCGACTTCGGGGGCATAGACCGTCAGTGCGCCCACCACCAAGCCATTGCGATGCAAGGGCAAAGAAGCGGAAGACACCCAACCATAACGCTCGCCCTTCAGCCGCCAAGCATTGGTCGCTCCATCATGATGGAAGTCCTGACACCAATAAGGCCTGTCCTCACGCATCGCGATCCCAGTGGGTCCGTTCCCATAAGGACTTTCAGTATCAAGACTGACCGTGATTTCCTGCAGATATTCCGTTCCTTCGCCGTAAGAGGCGATGGGTCGCACTGTCTTACCGTCATCATCCAGCCAACTGATCCATGCCATACGCATCCCACCAAAGCGCACCGCGTTGTTGCAAATGATGGGAAACAGTTCTACCTCGCTGCCGCTGCGCATCATTGCCTGATTGCATTGGCTCAGAGCCGAGTACATCTTGCCCAGACGTTCCAGTCTCGCCTCGGTCTGTTTGCGCAGGGTGATGTCGCGAGACAACACGATGTAGTGTGCCGACTTGCTGGACGGATTAGGTTTTCGAGACACCGACAGTTCGAACCAATGTGTCGCGCCATCAGGCATCTGCATCCATATCCGTTTGCCATTGGAGTAACCCTGCGCCTCGGCCTCGCGCACGGCTTCCATACATACCTCCACTGCCGCAGCTGGTAATACCTCTTGTAGCGTCTTACCTATCAAGTGTTCCGACGGAAATGCCCACAATTCTTCGCGAGGCGAGTGGTAGTTCAGATAGCGGCCCTGCTCATCAATCTCGAATAACAAGTCAGGCAGAGCATCCAGTGTCGCCTGTAGTCGACTTTGCGTCTCATGCAACTGGGAGTAAGGCCTATCGATAGTGGCAAGGAAGATGCCGCGATAGAGGAAGAAATATGCTGCGACCTTGTATAAATGGCCGAGCAGATTGTAGATGTCGGTCACGTCGGCATAGAGCGTGAACAAAAACTCACTCAAAGCCATGGCACACGCAGCTGCCAACAACCAAGGGCCATTAAACAGATCCTCGTCACTGCGTCGCAGCCAGAACATCAATGCGGTCGTGAAGCTCAGCAACACCAACACATACTCATAGCCGACCTTGAACGGGGTCAGGCCTTGGCCCGCAACAAAAGTAGCCGGTATCCATTCCGGATGCCGCATAAACAACCAATGCACGACGGTAACCAGTCCCAACACCAAGCCCAAGATCATAAAGCGCGAGCTTCGGCTAACCAAGTCAGACCAAGGGCGAATGGCCACGATAAGCAAGGCTACGACCGCAAGACTACGTGCCGCCAGCCAAAAATCAATAGCCTTCTCTGGCCCGCTGGGGGTGATGAAATCGGGCATCCCTGCATAGGACATGGCATGCGTAAAATCCAGCAAGGCGACCCCCAAGAAGGCGCAGGAGATAAACAGGTTTTGCCCTGCCACGCCGCGATGATGGGCATGCCAACCGACAGTGAATATCTGCAAAGATACAAATACCGCAAGCATTTCCAACAAGGTATGTAGCGGCAGATAACCGGCAATCCCCCTCAAACTCTCACCCGCAGGAAACAACTTGACCAGTATCACCAGCACGGTCATCACGCCCACCATCGCATAGACCCTATGCAACAAGGGCCATCGCCATGGTTGGTTCCATGCTTGGGCTGAGTGTTCTGGAGAGACGCTATTCATCACGGGAAAAAATACCCGAAGTTAGAGAGGCTTCTAGATTAAGGGGGACTCGCGCAAAGAGAAGGCTCGATTAAGCCCCTAAAAGCGTTGCTGTTTAGAATTGCAGTTTGGTCGATTTTCTACTTTTGGCTCTGGCCCGCCAGCGCAAGATCACCATGACACGCCATGCCAGCCTCACCAGCACATAACCCAAGCCGGCCAGCAGCAGAGCTAATAGTGGCAAACCAATCAAAATGGGCTCACCCAATGCCGCAAACCAGGCCCATAACTCCTCCACCCAGTTATGCCAGTGCAGATCGGGTAATTTCAGGGACACTGTTTTATGACTACCCGTGACCAGACTACCCAGCTGATAGGCCAGCACATATAAGGGCAAGATAGTGAATGGGTTGGTATACCAAGTAGAAAATAGCGCCACCGGCAGATTGACCCGGAACTTGATAGCCAATAAGGCGGCTGCCAACATCTGCAATGGCCCGGGGATGAGTCCCGCGAACAGCCCCACTGCTACCCCACCAGCCACCGAGCGTCTGTGCAGATGCCACAGTGCGTGGTGTTGCAAGAGATGTGCGAATGGCCGCAACCAGCGATAGCTCTTAATCGTCTCGTGGTCGGGCATCCATTTTTTCAATCGTTTGCGCATGACGGCATTCTAGCTGCGGCGTAATCTACGCGTATGGTTCTGTTCACTCTCAGTTACGCTTGCGGCGTGTGGCTGTTGCAGCAGCAAGCTGCATTGCCTGGATACAGTTGGGCATGGTTGCTGGCGCTCACGCCACTGGCCTTGCTGCTGGACGAGCGAGTGATCTGGGCACGCGTCCTGCATGGACTGCTCACCATCTTGCTCGGCGTCGTGCTGGGCTTTCATCTCTCTGCCTATCAGGCACAGCAACGCCTTTCCGTCACCTTGCCCTATGAGTGGCAAGGGCGCGACATCGAGGTCATAGGCGTAGTCGCTGAGTTGCCACGCGTAAGCGAACGCGGCCAGCGCTTCGCCTTCGATGTGGAGCAGACCCTCACGCCTGAAGTTGCCGTCCCTCCTCACATCTATCTCAGCACCTATGTCGATGAGCGCAGCGAGCCGCTACATGTGCGGTCTGGCGAACGCTGGCAATTCACCGTGCGCCTCAAACAACCGCACGGCAGCAGCGATCCGCACAGTTTCGATTTCGAACGATGGGCGTTGGAGAACAATATCCGCGCGGTCGGCTATGTACACGGCAAGGGAGACAATCATCGTATAGACGTGCTCGCCGCTGGCATGGGCTATCGCATCGAGAGTTGGCGCGAGGCAGTGCGCGAACGATTCGCTGCGACCTTACAAGACGCGCCCTATGTCGGCGTGTTGAGCGCGCTTGCAATAGGCGACCAGAGCAGCATCCCACAAGCGCAATGGCAGGTATACACACGCACGGGGGTCAATCATCTGATGAGTATCTCGGGACTCCACATCACCATGCTCGCCAGTCTCGCCTATTCACTGTGCTATTGGTTATGGCGACGCAGTGTGCGCCTCACACTCTGGCTGCCCGCGCGCAAAGCCGCCTCCGCCGTCGCCTTGCTGATGGCGCTAGCTTATGCCCTGCTGTCCGGCTATGGCGTACCCGCGCAACGCACTGTGTACATGGTGGGGGCCGTCACGCTCGCCTTATGGATGAAGCGCAACTTCTCGGTGTCTCAGATATTGAGTTTCGCACTGTTGCCCGTATTGATGATCGACCCTTGGGCGGTGCTCGCGCCGGGCTTCTGGTTATCGTTCGGCGCGGTGGCACTGATCCTTTATGTCAGCACTCACCGCCTCGGCCATATACGCGCGACAAATGGAACTGAACCCAGCGGCACGCGCTTAGCCTATTTCAGACGCGTCATCGAAGAATATGCCGTCGTGCAATGGGCCATGAGCATAGGCCTGACGCCCTTGCTGCTCGGCTTGTTTCAGCAGGTCTCACTGGTGTCACCTATCGCCAATGCCATCGCCATTCCGCTGGTAAGTTTGATCGTCGTGCCGCTGACGCTGCTGGGTGCTGTGCTCCCGATAGGGTTACCTTTGTGGCTGGCACACGGTGTCTTACAAGTCACCATGTACATACTGGAATGGCTGAACAGCCTGTCGCAGGCGGTATGGACACAACACGCGCCGCCCGCTTGGAGCATCGTCAGCGGCATGCTCGGTGCGCTGCTCATCCTTGCGCCGCGCGGCTTTCCATCACGCTGGTTAGGTTGGATATTGATGCTGCCCATGTTCTTAAATACCCCTGCTGCGCCCGCATCCGATAGCTTGCGCATGATTGTGTTTGATGTCGGGCAAGGTTTGGCGGTGGGTGTACAAACAAACTCGCACGCACTGCTCTACGACACCGGCCCCGACTACTCCGGTGACGCGGACAGCGGCAACCGCGTCATCGTCCCTGCCCTGCGCGCCATGGGCATCAGCCAACTAGACGGTTTGATACTTAGCCATGACGACATCGACCATACCGGCGGCACGACCTCCGTGCTACAAGCCATGCCAGTGGATTGGGTCGCCTCATCCCTGCCAGACGACAGCCCCATGCTGCAATCGATACCCGTGCAGAGCAGCACAGAAATGCAAGGCAGACGGCGTTGCAAAGATGGTGAGCATTGGACTTGGGATGGAGTAGCTTTCGCCATCCTGCATCCCGACACAGTGGCTGATAGCAGCAAGAAACCACATGACAACGATATGAGCTGCGTGCTGCGCATCAGCATAGGGAAACAACATATCTTGCTGGTCGGAGACATCGAGAAACGCAGTGAACAAAGATTGTTGCAACAACACGAAGAGCAACTCCCTGCCACCTTGCTAGTCGTGCCGCATCACGGCAGCAAAAGTTCATCCGGCCTAGACTTCATCGCCGCCGTACTCCCTGACTATGCCGTGTTCACCAACGGCTATCACAATCGCTTCGGCCACCCCAAAGAAGAGATCGTGCAACGCTACACCGACAGTGGCGCAGAACTACTGCGCTCGGATGAAGACGGCGCGATCTTGATCGAGATGGATGCGCAAGGTTTGAAAATTGAACGCTATCGCAAGACCCATCAGCGCTACTGGACGCATCAAGTGCATGAACCTTAGCCGTTGCTTTTATCCCTCCCCCTTGAAGGTAACCAGCGACTTGCTCGCTTGCGGGCTTAGTCGATTGGCTAGTAGTTCCATCAGGGAAGGCTTACTCGCTAGGGGCATGTCTACCCCCTCCCTAGCCCTCCCCCTGCATGGGGGAGGGCTCTAAAGCGGCGTAACTAAATCTTCTAATCAGCATCACTCGCAATACTTATAAAATACCCACCATGTCACTCCCCATCCTCTACTCCTTCCGCCGTTGCCCCTACGCCATGCGTGCGCGCAGTGCACTTATCGCCAGTGCCGTCAGCGTCGAACTGCGTGAAGTCGTGCTGCGCGACAAACCCGCCGAGATGCTCGCCGCCTCACCCAAAGGAAGCGTGCCAGTGCTGGTATTGCCTGATGGCCGCGTGATAGACGAGAGTTGGGACATCATGCTGTGGGCCTTACGCACACAAGGTGCACACCCTTGGTTGGGTGAAAATGAATGTCATGTGGAAGCCACACTGCCGCTGGTTGCCGAGAACGACTCCACTTTCAAACGCGCATTGGATCGATACAAATATCCCGAACGTTTTCCCGAACACTTGCAGGAGTTTTATCGAGAACTGGGCGAAGAATTTCTAGTGAGATTGGAAGAGCATCTAGCCGTCGCGCCGTATCTACTTGGCGATCATATGAGCATCGCCGATGCCGCCCTGCTCCCCTTCATACGCCAGTTCGCCGCAGTCGATCCAGACTGGTTCGCCAGCGCGCCCTATCCCAAGCTGCGCGATTGGCTAACGGATTACACAGAGTCGAAGTTATTTATGCGAGTGATGCAGAAGTTTCCGGCTTGGCAGGCAGGTGACACGCCCATCATCTTTGTTGGTATTTAGATTTCGAATCTTTTAGTCATTCAACAATGAAAATTGTTCGCTGGCAGGATTCACAAAAATTCACAAATACTCGCTCGTCTTCTTTCGTAATGACTTCAATAAAATCCAATCTAGTTTGGCATTTCGGACAACAGTCAGGCTGGTCAGACATGACCTGAAATACTGTGTTGCAAGATTCCTCCAATAGCGCTAGTGCAATCATTTTCTGTTATCCAAGAACAACTCATTTCGATGCCACGCTGCGAATTCAACTTGGGGTAAGAAGCGCTCTGGCATCTCTATCATGCGCCCTTCAAGTGGCAGTAAAACCTCTCTTACGAATAGCTCATCGCGTCGCAGCAGCTCTTCCGAAATAATTATTTTAAAGTCATCTGAAAGTGAGATAAGTCCTTTATCGAATGCTCTATCGTGAATTGCCGAAAGGCACAAACCGTTACTGGGATTCAAACGGTTCGCCTTGTCTTTGCTCCATGGCACAATGTGACTTGCAATCAATAGGCGTGGCTCTGACAATCCGGACATACAGCAACGTCCACGATAACCACTGAGTACTGCTCGGCGAAAGAAATGCTGTTTGATTCGTTGCGTCGTTAAAACTTGTCGCGTTTCACCAGTGAAATCTTCTGGCAGCAAGTCATCATCTTCCTGAGTTATATCCTCAACGATATTTTGGTCGAGTTGCTCACGATACGACTGACTCTCTATTGCAAGACGTTCCCAGTCCGAATGAAATTCATCCCAAACTTCATAATCCAACGTGGAAGCGTTACCTAAACCAACGCGCCCAGTACTTGTAATCGCCGGATCAATGCTTGCGATATTGAGCATCTTCATCGCAACCGCATCAGAGGTTCGCCCAATAGCTTTAGCTAATGCAATGATTTCAGGGTTTCGCCCGTGGATACGCCCATAAGGCAACTGACAATACAAATGAAAAGCCAACTTAACTTGCTCTTTGGACCAACGAGTTGATGCCATAATTTATTACGACATAGTCAAGGTTGATACCTTGTTTGTCGTCCCCCTATTCAAAATGAGTCCAATCACATATTGCCATTTTGTTCAAAACCAAGAGCACTTCAATACACCAAATCGTGGTCGCCGACATTGATCGGGATGATCTGGTCATCTTGTATCAGCAACTCTAAGGTGATGCGGTAAGACAGGTTGATTGAGACTGAATGCAAACCTTGCAACCTGCCGCCCAGCGCGTGTAGCCGTAAGGAGGGATGATGAGGATTCAACTCCAGCAATTGCAAGGTTTTGAGGTATTGCTTTTCGATATCGGGATGACGCTTGAGAAAGCGCGCAGCGCGCTTTTCATATTGCGCGGTGAAGATTAGTTTGAAGCTCATGTGACTCTTAACTCGCGGCAGAAGTCTTCTTTACGCGTTTTACATGCGCCGCAGGCGTGCCTTGCTCGAATCGACCTGCCGCGATATCCGCACGGCTTTCGGCCAATGCCGTTTCCAATTCGCATTCGCGCAGGTAGTGGTATTGCGCGATTTCCATCACTACGAATCTATCCTTGCCACGTACTGAGACTATCGCCTCCGGCTGCTCTGCCAGCACGGCTTCTATGGCGGCGATACCTTTTGTTTTCAGATCATTGGCTGTCAGGCTGGACATGGAAAACTCCTAAGTCGGGTTTTATTAAGTACGCCAAATAATACGCTAGACCGCACTATTCATCAAACGCTACACCACGCGCAGTTTTTAACGCTTCAAAGCGGCGACAGCAACACGCTCTCGCGCAATTTCTTGAGCTGGTCGCGTAGGTCGGCAGCTTTCTCGAACTCGAGATTCTTGGCGGCTTGCAGCATCTCTTTCTCCAGACGCGTGACTTCTTTGGAGATGTCTTTTGCGCTCATAGCCAGATACTTGGCTTGGGTCTGAGCGGCTTTCAGCAGGCTGCGCTCATCGTCCATTTGGTAGACGCCATCAATGATGTCGCGGATGCGTTTCTGCACACCTATCGGCGTGATGCCATGCGCTTCGTTGTGCGCGAGTTGTTTGTTGCGGCGGCGGTCGGTCTCGTCGATGGCGCGGCGCATCGAGTTGGTGATCTTGTCGCCATACAACAAGGCTTTGCCATTGAGGTGACGCGCGGCGCGGCCTATGGTCTGAATCAGCGAACGCTCAGAGCGCAAAAAGCCTTCTTTGTCGGCATCTAGTATCGCGACCAGCGACACCTCGGGGATGTCCAGACCTTCGCGCAGCAAGTTGATGCCGATCAGCACATCGAACATGCCCAGACGCAAGTCGCGGATGATTTCGACGCGCTCGACAGTCTCAATATCGGAATGCAAGTAGCGCACTTTGATGCCGTGCTCGGACAGATAGTCGGTGAGGTCTTCCGACATGCGTTTGGTCAGCGTGGTGACCAGCACCCGCTCGCCCGCCTTGATGCGCAGGGTGATCTCAGACATCAGGTCGTCCACTTGATTGATGGCCGGACGCACTTCGATGATGGGATCAACTAGGCCGGTGGGACGCACCACTTGTTCGACAACTTGCCCTGAGTGCTCGGCTTCATAAGCGGCAGGCGTGGCCGAGATGAACACGCTCTGGCGCATCATCTTTTCGAACTCTTCGAAACGTAGCGGTCGGTTGTCCATCGCCGAGGGCAGACGGAATCCGTAATTGACCAGATTCTCTTTACGCGCGCGGTCGCCCTTATACATGCCGCCGACCTGCGGAATCATCACATGACTCTCGTCCAAGAACATCAGCGCATTGGGCGGCAGATAGTCGATCAACGTGGGGGGCGGCGCGCCCTCGGGGCGACCGGAAAGATGACGCGAATAGTTCTCGATACCTTTGGTGAAACCGATCTCCGCCAGCATCTCCAGATCGTGACGCGTGCGCTGCTCGATGCGCTGCGCTTCGACTAATTTATTCTCGCGCTGATAGTAGGCGATGCGCTCGGCCAGCTCGACCTTGATGGTCTCTATCGCGCTCAACACTGTGCTGCGCGGCGTGACGTAATGGCTGGAAGGATAGACGGTATAGCGCGGCACTTTCTGCTGTATGTGTCCGGTGAGCGGGTCGAATAGCGCGATGGTCTCGACCTCGTCGTCGAATAAAGTGATACGCACCGCCAGCTCATTACTCTCGGCTGGGTAGATGTCGATGACATCGCCACGCACGCGGAACGTGCCGCGCGAAAAATCGATGTCGTTGCGCTCGTATTGCATGTCGATGAGACGCTTGATGACGTCGCGCTGATGCATCTTCTCGTTATGGCGCAGGTGCAAGATCATGCCGTGATAATCGACCGGATCGCCGATACCGTAGATGGCCGACACAGTAGCGACGATGATGCAGTCTTCGCGCTCCAGCAACGCCTTGGTGGCAGACAAACGCATCTGCTCGATCTGTTCGTTGATCGCGGAATCTTTTTCGATGAACACGTCGCGCGACGGCACGTAGGCCTCGGGCTGGTAGTAGTCGTAATAGGAGACGAAATATTCCACCGCGTTCTCGGGGAAGAACTCGCGCATCTCGGAATACAACTGAGCAGCCAGTGTCTTGTTAGGCGCCATCACCATCGCTGGTCGACCGGTGCGCGCAATGACGTTCGCCATGGTGAAGGTCTTGCCCGAACCGGTCACACCGAGCAAAGTCTGGAACGACAAGCCATCCTCAATCCCCTCGATTAGCTGTGCGATGGCCGCAGGCTGATCACCCGCCGGTTCAAAAGGCTGGTGGAGTCGGTAAGGGCTGTTGGGGAAGGTTTTGATATTCATGGTAGCCCTGCATTGTAAGGGCAAAGGCTGGTTTGCTAAACCGGTATGACCGAAATTGAGTCTCGCGCTAGCACACCTTAATTGGCTCCACCTGCCACAGTGTCATGTAGACGGCGAGCGCCCCACCCTGAGGATTTTCCGGGCTGCTGCAAGCAAGTCTCAAGCCAATAAAAATAAGGCTTACAGACTGATATGAAAGAGATTCTTTTTCGGGCACTACGGGTATAATCCGCGCCATCGTTCAACCCCCAAGGAAATATCGTGCAACTCTCGACTCGCGTACAAGCCATCAAACCCTCTCCTACTCTTGCGGTATCTGCACGAGCGGCAAAACTAAAAGCTGAGGGTAAGGACATCATCGGGCTGGGCACAGGCGAGCCGGATTTCGACACACCGCAACACATCAAAGATGCAGCCATTGCGGCCATCAACAAGGGTTTCACCAAGTACACCGCAGTCGGCGGCACTGCCTCGTTGAAGCAGGCGGTTATCGCCAAGTTCAAGCGCGACAATGGTTTGGACTACACCGCCAAGCAGATTCTGGTGTCCTGTGGTGGTAAGCAGAGTTTCTTCAACCTCGCGCTGGCGGTGATCAACCCCGGCGATGAAGTCATCATCACTGCACCATATTGGGTGTCGTACCCAGACATCGTCATCATTGCAGAAGGCAAGCCTGTCATCGTGCAGGCGGATATCGCTCAGGGTTTCAAACTGACACCTGCGCAATTGAGCGCAGCGATCACAGCTAAGACCCGCATGGTCGTCATCAACAGCCCGAGCAACCCTTCCGGTGCGGTTTATACGCTGGAAGATCTTAAGGCGCTGGGCGAGGTATTGCGCAAGCACCCCAATATCCTGATCGCTACCGATGATATGTACGAACATATCGCGCTGGTCGATGGCAAGTACGTCAACATCTTAGACGCTTGTCCTGATCTGTACCCGCGCACCATGGTGCTGAACGGTGTATCCAAAGCTTATGCGATGACAGGCTGGCGTATTGGTTATGCGGCAGGCCCAGAGAACATCATCACGGCGATGGAAAACGTGCAATCACAGAGCACCTCCAATCCGACTTCGATCTCACAAGTGGCTGCTGAAGCGGCGCTGAACGGCGACCAAAATTGTCTGGCACCAATGATCAAAGCCTTCCGTGAGCGTCACCTATTCGTGGTGAATGCCTTGAATGCCATCGAAGGAGTGAAGTGCATCCTAGCGGGCGGCGCTTTCTATGCCTTCCCCGATATGCGTGCCGCCATCGCCAAGTTGCATCAGCGCGGCACCATCGCTGCTGCGACTGATATCGCTTTGTCAGAATATCTGCTGGCCGAAGCTGGCGTGGCGGTCGTACCCGGTTCGGCTTTCGGTAGCGAAGGTTACATCCGTCTGTCTTTCGCCACCTCCATGGAAAATCTGCAAGAAGCCTTGAAACGTATGGCTAAAGCGCTGGCATAACCCTTTATTTTCCAAGAGCCATGTGGACCGGTCTACCGGTTATATGGCTCTTTGCATTTCGACCGATTGGGGTTTATTACCCACGATCAAGATTCTATGAAGAAACTATCCACCCCCTTGCGTACCAGCTTGCGCCAAGTTTTCAACCGCAGACTGATGTTGTTGTTGCTCGTAGTGTGCGTACTCAGCACTGGCTTGATCAGTTTTGCCTTTGAACGCAATTCCGACAGTCTGAATCGCAACGAATTGGAAAGTAAATTAGGTTATCTATCTTCACGCATAGACAATCAACATCGGCTTGCATCCGAGACGCTGGACACACTCTACAGCGCCATGCTGTGGTCCGGTTCTATGGATATCGCGTCACCTAAATTACAGGCGCATTTAACTGATTTTGTGCAAGCCCAATCCTTCGGAAAATATGGTGTGCGACTTATAGAGTTGCAGGGTAACAAGACCTTGGCTGAAGCGTGGACAGATGATGCGGCGGCACTTCCAGACGATCTCAATCGGATTGGTAAGCTTTGGATGGATGAGTCTCACAATGTGCTCTACACCCATGCGGTCAAAACACTGAATCTCTCAGGCCGAGCTGTGACCTTGCATTTCTTCAAAGCCTGGGACAGCAATCTGCTCGCCAATCTCACCCCGCAGGGCGCCAGCTCCTTCATCACCTTAGGTGGGCAGGTCGTACTGAGTTCTTCAGGCAGTCTAAAACTGGAGAACAACCTACCCTCTGGGAGAGGCTATAACAAATATGAGATCAATGATGCCCCTTATCATGAAGACTCGCGCCTGCTCAATGATGCCGCGCCAAAATCCGAACTAGCTGCCGAACTCAAGCTGGTATTACGCGAACCGATTAAGAGCCACTTCACTTTGACCGAAGTGATACTGACAGCCTTGTTAGCGATGCTGTTGTTCGCGCTGTTGCTGTTCGGATTATTTGGGCGCTGGCTGACACGTATAGGGGCACGCTTGGATATGCTAAGCATGGCTTCGGTACAGTTCAAGAATGATTCTGAATCCATCCTGCGTACCGAAACCAGCCGCTTGCTAGAGCAAGCACACGCAGGCAAGAACGACCAGATCAGTCAGGTGGCATTGGAGCTATCCCACCTCATCGACTCGATGGCACTTCGCGCCGACGAACAGAGCTCATATTTACAGACGCTGGACCTGCTACAAGATGCAGTTATAGAAATTACGCCAGCAGGAAAACTTATACGCGCCACCGACGCATTCCGCATGCTCACCGGCGGTACAGTAGGCGGTATGTGCAGCATAGAACACTGTGTACACAAAGATGATAGTGAAGAAGTATTGGAGCAGATCAGCGGACTTGTCTATAGCCAGAAACAGCAGGTCAGTATTCGATTTCGCATCCTGCGCATGGACGAACCAGACGCCTATCTGTGGGTGGAAGGACGCTTTGCCCCGATCACTCAGAACAACGTTGTGGTATGCATACGCGGTGTGTTGCGCGATATCAATAGCTCCTATCGCCAAGAGCGTCAGATAAGCCATATGGCCCTGCATGATGCGCTGACAGACCTACCCAACCGTGTGCTGCTGGAGGACCGCATCGACCTCGCCATCACCCGCGCTAACCGTAACAAGCAACATGTCGCACTGGGCTTTATCGATTTGGATCACTTCAAGCAGATCAACGACAACTTCGGCCACAAGGTCGGCGACCAGATGCTCAAGGAGGTGACCCAACGCCTACTCGGCGCGCTGCGTAGTTCGGACACCTTGTCACGTTGGGGGGGTGACGAGTTCGTGGTGCTATGTCCCGACCTCAACACGTTGGAAGACGCGCGCGAAATCGCCAACAAACTGAGTCTGTTGACGCATAAGAACATCACTATAGATGGCACAGACTTCCCTTTCACCTTCAGCGCCGGCTTTGCGGTCTATCCCGACGATGCTAGCAATAACGAAATGCTGATGGCCCAAGCTGACCGCGCCATGTTCTATGCCAAGGCGCAAGGACGTAACAATATCCAGTTCTTCAACGTCATCGCTGCCAAAGAGAAAGGCCGCAAGTCCTTCTATATCCAAAGCCGCTTAGCGCACGCCATCAAGAACGAAGATATCGATATCTGGCTACAGCCGCTGATTTGCGCCAAGTCCGGTAAGGTCTTGGGGGCCGAAGTGCTGGCACGTTGGCATGAAGAGGAGCAAGGTTGGATTCCTCCTTCAGTCTTTATTCCGATGGCCGAGAGTCTGGGCCTGATAGAACAACTGGGACAAACGGTATGGCAGAAGTCACTACATGCCATCAGCCAGCTGCCTACACAACATCGCGTGTCCATTAACTTATCGAAACGACAGTTGTTCTCTAATCAGATCGTGCAGCAGTTCCACGACGATGTTATTGCCGCCAATATCGCACCCGAGCGCATCATGCTGGAGATCACTGAGAGCATCGCGCTGTCCGATGTTGAATATGCACGTGAGCGCATCAATGAGTTAGATCAGAAAGGTTTCGGCATCGCAGTGGATGACTTTGGCGTGGGCTATTCCTCACTCTCGCAGTTGCATGAGATACCGGCCAAAGAACTCAAACTAGATATCAGTTTTATCCAGCGTATACATGAGAAGAGCGGACATAGCATGGTGGGCGCGATGATCTCTATCGCTAGATCACTGGGCCTGCAGACTGTAGCGGAAGGGGTAGAAGATGAGGTAACAGCGACGCTACTTACCGAGATGGGCGTAGATATCCTGCAGGGTTTCCATTACGCAAAAGCCATGCCGCTAAAAGACTATCTCCACTGGTTGGAGACACGCAGCCTACAGTGATTTTAGTTTCCCCCAAAGTGAATCGCAGGCAATAAAAAGGCTGTGACACTTTTGAGCGTCACGGCCTTTTAGTTTCAAGAAAGACTAGCGAATCGCGCGCAAGTTCGGATTGTCCGTCGCACCACCCAGTTGCAAGTCTGCCGGCCCCGCCCCTTCAGAGATTGAAAGGCGCGCAGAGATACGACCAGAGAGCTGTTGTTTGGCGATATCTACACTAGCTGTCGCGCTCATCACACTATTAGAGACCTTGATAGACTTGAAGTGGAAAGCATTGCCACTATATGTCAAAGCACCATCCATCTGGTCAAAATAAGTACGTCCCCCTGGCAGATGATCCTTGCTGTGCAAGCGTGCAGTTTCGACGATATCGATACCATTGAACATGCCCTTCTTCGTTGCGAAGCTACCATCAAGATAGACGCTATCCGCCAAATTTGCGAGATTGTCAGATTGCATCTTGAATCGTCCCACACCATCCATATCACCTTCCATCAGCTTGCTGATGCTAGCTAAGGAAACCGCTTTTGCGTTCAATGAACCTGTAGCACTCCAACCGTTCTTCCATTCGAGTTTTGCATCACCCTGCAAGCCGCCCCCTGCAATGCGGCTATCGAACTCGGTCACATTCAATCCATCACGAGTCAATTCACCTTTGGCCGTCAAATCATCAAAGTTCCAGTTGGGTAAAAGGGGCAACGCGGCTTTGCGTAGTTTCAGTGTCGCGCTGTATTTTCCTTCCGATGCAGCTGCGAGCTCCAAGGTGTAATTGCCCCCCATAGCATGCAGCACTGCTCTCTCTATCTTGCCGTTGGATGAAAAATCCACGACCCCATCTATATCGTTAAATTGTATGGCTTCGGTCGATACTTTCATGCCAGAAAATACGATTTGATGAATCGGATGACTGGAATCGGCAGCCATCTTTTGCATCCAATCCGGCACACTCAACAATCCATTGCTATTCAGTTCTGCGCCCTGTAGTTCCAACCTATCAACACGCTTGATGCTGCCGAACAGCGCGCCAAAACTCATATCCAACTGGGCTTGCTGCGCTTTGATCTGCTTGATCTCACCTATATATATCTCGCCAAGTTGCACCTGCGGGGTAGGCAAGATACGCAAGGATAATTTACCGATATGCACTGGCTGACCCAGTTCCTTGGAAAGTTGCGCTTCCAAATTGTCAGCGTAGTTACGGGTGTTGAGCAGCATAGGCACGATGAAAACTGCAGCAACCGCCAAGACCAGCAGTGCAGCAGCAATCCCACCCCAAGGTAGTGGCTTGCTCTTGCTCATCTTGGCCTTGAGTTGCTTTTCCTGCTGCTGTTTGGCTTGGGCACTTTGTGCAGACTGATGAGCCAGATGCTCCACATGCGCCTTCGCAGCTAGCGCAGCACGTTGCTCTGCTTCCGCCCACGCCTTGGCTTGTGCATCGGCTAGTTTCTTAGCTGCAGCTTCTTCGGCAAGACGCGCTTCTTCAGCTTTTTTAGCCTGCCGCTTCAACGCTTCTTCCTTGGCCTTCAACTCTTCTTCCTGAGCTTTCAACTCTTCGCGGGAAAGACCCGCTACGACCTCTTTGGTTTTGCCGTCTCTCGCACTGTCACGTGTATGTTCAGGCTTGATCTCAAGGGCATCCAAATCGATAGCATCGAGCTTAAGTGCTGAAGGAGGCTTGCTCGTGTCGTAGGGTGTATCTCGTATCTGCGTACTAGCAGCGGCAAGCGCATGCTGTTTGGCGCGTATCTTTTCTTCTTCGCGGGCTTGTATGGCCAGCTTCTCCAACTCCTGCAACTTCTGTTGTTCTGCAACCACCAGAGCTTGAGCTGCGATATGTTCGGCGGCAAAGCGTGCTGTCTCAGCTTCGGCTCGAGCGATCTCCTCTTGCTCGACCTTGAGTCGCGCCTCTTCCAACTCAGCTCTTATGCGAGCAGCCTCTTCTTCAGCTTTCAGACGCGCAGCCTCAGCTTCAGCCTGAGCTTTGTGTGCAGCCTCTTCAATTGCCTTGGCCTGAGCTGCAGCCTCCTGTTTGATGCGTTCGGCCTCTGCTTTGGCCAGTGCCGCCGCTTCCTCAGCTTCTTTCTTGATACGTTCAGCTTCTTCTTTCGCCTTGGCGGCAGCTAGTTCAGCTTCTTTCTTGATACGTTCAGCTTCTTCGCGTGACTTGGCTGCCTCTGCATCCGCTTTGGCTTGAGCCGCTGCAGCCTCAGCTTCTTTTTTGATACGCTCGGCCTCTTCTTTCGCCTTGGCGGCAGCTAGCTCAGCTTCTTTCTTGATACGTTCGGCTTCTTCGCGCGACTTGGCCGCCTCTGCTTCTGCTTTGAAACGCGCAGCTTCAGCATCCGCTTTCTGCTTCGCCAACTCAGCATCTTTTCTGACCTTCTCTGCTTCCTGTTCTGCCTTCAGGCGAGCAAATTCAGCTTGTGCACGTGCTTTGCTTTCAGCCTCCTGCTTAGCCTTCTCTTCCGCTTCCTTGCGAGCTTTCTCTTCCGCTTCCTTGCGAGCTTTCTCTTCCGCTTCCTTGCGAGCTTTCTCTTCCGCTTCCTTGCGAGCTTTCTCTTCCGCTTCCTTGCGAGCTTTCTCTTCCGCTTCCTTGCGAGCTTTCTCTTCCGCTTCCTTGCGAGCTTTCTCTTCCGCTTCCTTGCGAGCTTTCTCTTCCGCTTCCTTGCGAGCTTTCTCTTCCGCTTCCTTGCGAGCTTTCTCTTCCGCTTCCTTGCGAGCTTTCTCTTCCGCTTCCTTGCGCGCTTTCTCTTCCGCTTCCTTGCGAGCTTTCTCTTCGGCTTCTTTGCGCGCTTTCTCTTCCGCTTCCTTGCGAGCTTTCTCTTCGGCTTCCTTACGCGCTTTCTCTTCGGCTTCTTTGCGGGCTTTCTCTTCGGCTTCTTTGCGCGCTTTCTCTTCCGCTTCCTTGCGAGCTTTCTCTTCGGCTTCCTTACGCGCTTTCTCTTCAGCTTCCTTACGCGCTTTCTCTTCAGCGTCATGCTTAGCTTTAGCTTCCGCAGCGGCTGCAGCCTTCACACGTGCCTCATGATCCGCAGCCTTACGTGCGTTCTCCGCCTCAGCCAGCTGCTTCGCTTTAGCTGATTCTTGTTCTGCTTTCAACTTCTGCTGTTCTGCCTGTTGCTTTGCGAGCATCTCGGCTTGAACTTTCGCAGCTTCCGCACGCAATATGTCAGCGCTAGGTGCACGCATGATGGTTGTGAAATCCAATTCACTATCAGCTTGCTCTTGCTTGGGAGGTGGAGGTGGAGGGGCTGATACTGGCGCAGCGGAAGCAGGTTTTGGTGGCACTACAATCTTTGCGGAAAAGCCCACTCGGGATTTGTCTTGGATGAAGCCACCGGTCAACAACTCTTTGACCAACTCAGCAAGTATCGTACGCAAACTAGGTGCAGCTCGCTTGCTGATCTCTGCGAATGTCGATGCTCCATCGATCATAGACAAGGCTCGCTTGATATCACCATACAAAAGTGAGGTCTTATGTGCGACCTCCTCTTCCCCTTTGGGGGTCAGCACAAATATCGTTTTAGTATCCATATCGTCTTATATGATGAGAAGTTTTTGTTTAAATACTTGTTATTGTTTTGAACACAAAATTCCATACTCATGAAGTGAAGCAAGATTCTTGATCGTCATTTTTTATGAGCGCATGCTCGTACGCAACACTGAAAATTTCAAGGTTACTAATAATAGCGTATATCAAGGATTTCGCCACACCCCTTTATACCTAGAGAATATATAGGCATATGCCTTTCGCATGCATACCTCCAGTTAACACTTTTACGAAAATCATCAGTTCGATTTTTTGGGGCCGCACATCTTTAAAAAATATTATAAAAAACTTCAGTATTCGGTTGACCAACCTAGTCAATATCACTATGATGCGCACCTCTTAATTCCCTGATAGCTCAGCCGGTAGAGCGACGGACTGTTAATCCGCAGGTCCCTGGTTCGAATCCAGGTCGGGGAGCCAGATAAGATAAGCCTTGCAGAAATGCAGGGCTTTTTCTTTTTCCGCTCGGTATTGACCATGCGTGGTCGGCATGGAGCAGTCCGTATGCTCACCGGATATTGAGATACAAACACTACTAAAGTGCGGCATTTATCTTGCCAACTTTTTCAACTACAGTGGCAATTAGTCAGTATCGATGTTTGATTTTGGGAGAGTCACGATGGATATAGAGCAAAAATTTAAAATTTTGTACCCCAGCCTTGTGGATGGTTATAAAGAGTACGAGGCGTTTATCTCAAAAGTGATTTTTGTGCAGCTTATGGCCATAGGATGGTTCGTCGCAAAAGACAATCCGTTCCCTCAACTAGCCAATCAAACACTGATGTGGACATCCCTAGTGGCCATTGTGATTACAGCGTTCGCTCTTGGCTGGGTTTCCATATTTCAACATCAGCGCTCAAAGCGAAGATTCGATCTCTTGATTGACTTAAATTATGCAGATGAGTCGATTTTCTCTCACTATCACATCAATATCCCAACAATCATCCCTGTCATTTTTATACATACAGGATTATTCGTAATCGTACTTGCACTAATCTACCTGAAGTATAAGGGCGCTTGAAATGAGAGAGCTACATCAAAAAGGTCAGAGATGAAATACAGACACTACAAAGGCGGCATCTACGAGATCGTGTGTGAGGCTAAGTTAGAATCCGATCCCAGTATCACGATGATTATTTACAAAGCAGCCAACGGCACGATCTGGGCCAGACCCAGCGATGTGTTCTTTGAAACGATAGAAATCGACGGCAAGACAGTGCAGCGCTTCGCCCCGATAAACGACACCCCAACTTAATCAAGACAGACATATATATGCAAGAAACCGAATTCCAGCTCAATAGTGAGTATGTAGAACTCAACCAACTGCTCAAGATGACAGGCTTATGTGACAGCGGTGGTCAGGGCAAAGCCTTGGTTGCTGAGGGCGTGGTATCTGTCGATGGTCAGGTGGAGTTGCGCAAGACTGCAAAGATACGTGCCGGTTCAGTGGTTACTCTAGGAGATGTAAGTATCATTGTGGTTGCTAAGGGGTAGCTCTCCATAACCCACACTAAGTCACTGATACGTATGCCCCGTTTTGATTCCTCTTCACGATATTGAACTTTATCCTCTTGTCCCCTTCAAAGAGCAGCCTTGAAAGCGAGCCAGTAACCGCATTCACCCGTCAGTCGTTCAATATCAATTACAGAGAACTCAGAAAGTGCAGGACATCATGTTTCAAAAAGGAAGTTACGACTTCGAATATCAATTAGCAGGCTTCATCGCGATAGAGTCAGCTATTGTTGAAAAAAGCAGTGCAGTCAATGAGAACAAAGCTAGTGGTGAAATGCTCGATGCCCGAAGAAAACAGCAACTCATCGTTATCACACAAGATTTAAAGCTGCACCATTAACACCGAGCCATGACGCAGTAGTGCCTGCGCAGTAATTAGGCATAATCTCAAAAACTCCCCGAAAACATCCTTCGCACTACATGCCCTAACGCCACACGGCAACACGTAGATCAAAACTCAAACAATTTAGGTGCGGCCGTGCCCCAGAAATGCACCCAGTCGTGGCCGCTGATGGATGCAGAGACTGCCCTCAATCGGACTTAAGAGATATATTCTGGGTTGTTAGGATGCAGACTTATTACCCGACCGTTATACTCGGGATATCCAATAGCTAGACAGCAACACATCCAACATGCGCAATATCCAGCAGCTCACCTTCGCCAATCGTTACGCACGCCTTCCTGAGCATTTCTATAGTCTCGTCAACCCTACACCTTTGCCCGCGCCCTATCTGGTCAGCTTCAATGCCAACGCGGCAAAGCTGATCGATCTCGATGCAGCCGAAGCGCAACGTTCTGACTTTGCAGAACACTTCAGCGGCAACCGATTGCCACCCGATGCAGAACCACTTGCCATGCTGTATGCAGGTCATCAATTCGGCCAATTCGTTCCACAACTGGGCGACGGGCGCGCCATCATGTTGGGTGAGATACGCAATCACGCGGGTGAACATTGGGAACTGCAACTCAAAGGCTCAGGCGTCACGCCTTACTCACGTCGTGGTGACGGGCGAGCCGTACTGCGCTCCAGTATACGCGAATACCTGTGCTCGGAAGCCATGCATGGCTTAGGCATCCCCACCAGTCGCGCCTTGTGCATCGTGGGCAGCGACGAACCTGTATATAGAGAATATGCCGAGACCGCAGCGGTACTCACCCGCTTGGCGCCATCGCACGTGCGCTTTGGTTCCTTCGAAGTATTTGCTTCCCGTGGACAACAAGAACACATCAATGCGCTGGCGGATTTCGTCATCGGTCATCACTATCCTGAGTTCGCTGATACGACCGATAAATATCGATTATTTCTACAGGCAGTGACACAACGCACTGCCAAGCTGATGGCGCAATGGCAAGCTGTAGGTTTTTGTCATGGCGTGATGAACACTGACAATATGTCGATACTCGGGCTGACATTGGACTACGGGCCGTTCGGTTTTATGGAGACTTTCGATCCAGGCTACATCTGCAACCACTCCGATCCGCAGGGCCGTTACGCCTATGACCAACAACCGCAGGTCGGGCTGTGGAATCTGGCCTGTCTGGCTCACGCCTTGTCTAAGCTGGTAGATGAGCCTGCACGAGATGAGATTATGGAAAGCTATGCTCCCACCTACTACCAGCACTATCTAAATTTGATGGCAGCGAAATTGGGGCTGAGTAATCCGAGCATGGCAGACTTTCCTCTGATAGAAGCATGGCTGGAACTGCTACAGCGCAACCAAATGGATTTCGCATTGAGCTTCCGCGCACTCAGTGATTTCAAGATTGCGCCAGATGCGGATAACAGTCGCTTGCGCGACCAATATATTGACCGTGCAGCATTTGATGTGTGGGCCAAGGATTATCACGCACGACTGTCGAGTGAAAACAGCAATGACCAAGAACGTAAAGTACGCATGGATGCGGTCAATCCAAAATATGTGTTGCGTAACTATCTTGCACAACAGGCGATCGAGCAGGCCGAGCGACGCGATTACGCCGAGATAGATAGACTGCTGGCGCTGTTGGTCAAACCATTTGATGAGCAGCCCGAGATGCAACGCTATGCCAAGCTACCACCCGAATCAGCTCGCCATATCGTGGTCAGTTGTTCCTCTTAAACGATGCTGTGTGCTAGGCTGCGATGATGAAAAATCTCTATACCTCACTCTCTTCAATTGCACTTACTCTCTGGGTCGGCGGATTGATCTCTATAGGCTATCTCGCTGTACCGATACTATTTAGTGCGCAACCCGACAAACAATTATCTGGCAGGTTAGCGGGTGAGATGTTTCATGCGCTTGGCTATATGGGGATAGTGTGCGGGCTGATCGTATTGACTCACACCCTGTGGCTAAAAGAGAAGGGCAAGCAACGCAGCAAAGGCTTATGGCTGGTTGGCACGATGTTGGCACTGAACCTCATCATCCAGTTTGGCATATCGCCTCAGATGGCCGAACTCAAACAACTCGCGCTACCAGAAGATGTGATGCACAGCATCTATGCCGACAAGTTCAAAGCGCTGCATGGTGTATCCAGCGTCATGTATCTGCTGCAAAGCCTGATGGGCGTGTACTGGGCGGCATACCATCATCGTAAGGACACCGTCAAAGAATGATAAGCAAGTTTTTCAAGTTATAGATTATCCAACCTCACCCTAAGCTAACAATTCTCGCACTAGCTTCCGGATCACCATCTTCGACTGGCTACCCTCAAGTATGGTGGCTATTTCCATATTGAACTTGCAGCACTCACCCGCAGGCGTCACGACAGTGAGATCGTCAGTATCTGCGGCGAATTTCATACGATGTCGCATAAATGATGTGCCAAACTTACGCGGTGGTAAACGAGTATTAATCAACGCCTCGATATTTGCGACGCCCTTAATGTCACCAAAAGGTGAAGCCGTGGACCACAAAGCATCTGGGTGAAACAGGCTGGCTGCAACACTGCCATCTCGTCTATCTACACAATCAAGGAACCTCATGAGTAGTAGGCGCTCGGAGCCTCGCGCGGCAAAGCTGGTGTGTAGCAACGCATGTGTATGCACAGAGTTCGGTTCTTTCAGTTCTGTCGCATACAGTTTCTGAACATCCTGATTTTCATAAGAGCGTCGTCTCGACGACTTTTTGTCCAAAGCATAAATTGCCTGCATGC
This sequence comes from uncultured beta proteobacterium, assembly GCA_963740305.1. GTDB lineage: Bacteria > Pseudomonadota > Gammaproteobacteria > Burkholderiales > Gallionellaceae > Gallionella. The sequence goes on from CAVUDR010000003.1 coordinate 52,561, forward strand.
GCTTCTCCAGGATAAGTGGATCCATAGATTTTGGTTCCCCACCCCCACCTAGACAGCCGCCAACACAGGCCATAACTTCAATCGCGACGAACTCATCTCGCCATGTTTCCGTTTCTAACATACGTTGCGCTGCTGCGATGCCATTGCATATAGCGACTTTGCCTATGCCGGGAATCTCGGCTGTTTTCACTGCCATGCTGACGCCACGAAGTTGATGCCACTCCAACGGAAGCGAACTCTCCAGACCAATGAAATGAGCTGCTGTACGTACTATCGCTTCCATGACACCGCCCGATGCGCCGAAGATATGTCCAGCGCCGGTACTTTCTCCCAGCGGATTATCGAAAGCACCCTCTTCCGACAGTGTGCTAAATGCGATACCCCGTGCCTTGATCATTTTGGCTAATTCACGCGTTGTCAGAACATGGTCTACATCACCAGATACACCTGGCCTCATGGCCTCATCTTTTTTAGCAGTGCAAGGCATTACACTGACAACATAGGGCTCGGTCTTGCCCTCTGCGAATTCAGGACCGAGCGCACGTGCGAAGGCGCCACGTTTTGTGAGTGCGCCATGCATTTGCTGGGGTGATTTTGTAGTGCTCAGGTGTGGTAGAAGATCCGGCCGATTGATTTCGACCCAATTCACCCATCCAGGACAGCAGGAAGTAAAAAGGGGCAATTTTTGCTGATTGCGAAGACGCCCCAGAAACTCTGTTCCTTCCTCCATGATTGTCAAATCAGCTGCAAAATTGGTATCGAATACGTAATCAAAACCCAGCTGTCTCAGGGCGTTGATCATTCTGCCCGTGCTAACAGTACCGGGTTTCATACCGAACTCTTCACTGATGGCAATGCGCGTTGCAGGTGCAACCTGTACTGCAGATACACCTCTATGTGCATCAAGGGTATGCAGCACATCGTGCCAGTGCGGCATCTCGATCAAGGCGCCCACTGGACATACCAGCGTACATTGACCGCAGGAGATACATTTGGTGTCAGACAAGGCTAGATCGAAAACGGTCACAGGCAAACGGCCCGCCCCACGCTCTGCAAATCCGATCACGTGTTGTTGTTGCCCCGCATCGCCACACGCTTCGACACACAAGCCGCATTCGATGCACTTTGAAAGATCACGCCAGATACTCGGTGATGTATGGTCAGTCAGCCTATGCTCAGGATGTTCTAGTGACCCTCTCGGGATATTTTCCCAGCTATCTGCCCATTGATTCTCACTAATAAGACTCTGCAGCTTGCAAGAACCGTTCACTTCACATCGCATGCAGTCGTTCGGGTGGCGTGCCAGCAACCATTCTGCATTGGTCTTACGAAACGCTTGCAGCGCCTCGGTGTCCGTTGCTACGACATCACCCTCTTTCGCTATCGTGACGCAAGCCGGTAGCGGATGTGCTTCACCAACAACTTCCACCAGACACATACGACATACGGCGTGGTGTGGCAAGCTAGGATAATGACAAAGTGTGGGAATATAAACACCCGCTTCCCTAGCAGCTTCGAGCAATGTCGAGCCATCCTTTAGCTCGACACACCTTCCATTAACAGTAAGCTTAGTCATGTTATGCGGCTAACGTGTAGCTTGTGCCGAGACAACAGTTTTGGAACCAAGCATCCATTCACACCTTAAGTGATAGATCGGCAACGCTTCTATCACCCTGCGGGAAGGACGTTAATGCAAGTCTTATTCATTCGGGTACAACCTCAGTGGAAAGAAACTCTCTCAACCACTACTCGCACTTAGCCAAGAACTATGAAACTAGACTTAGTGTGCGCCGTAAATTGCATTCTGACCAATCCTTCTCAGCCATCTGCATTTCATATATCTCCGTCCCTGACAATGGTTGAGTTACTGGGGCCTGAAGTAGAGTTTTTATAGTTTTTAGGCCCACAGGAATCTCGTGGCGGTCTTTCCAATTTCGGTCAAATGTGGCAATGATTGCTCGAGACTAAATGATTACGACCAGCTACATCGGAATGATATTGTTTTGCCTGTGACTGAGATTCAGTCTAGGTATTCTGCATTTAATCCGATACTTTGACCGTCACGCCCAAGCCACGTATGCGCTCAGCGAAGGCTTCTAAGCTATCTTTTGGCAAGGCACTCAAACGCGGGGCTTCGGCTTGCAAGGAAGGACGTGCTAGGCCGTATAGCAACACGCCCTGCAATGGCTGGTCATTTCTAAGCAGCGCCGCGACGAAAGCCAGATAGTCCTCTTCATCCTGTAAGGAAGGAGGTTGACCATCGATGGCGAACCAGCAGGTCTGTAACCAGGTGGGGCATAACGCGAGTGCGGTTCTGAGATGCTCGCCCACTTTATCCATGCTGCTATGCGTATCGTTGATACGCAGCATGCCATCTTCACTCGCCCTATCCAACTTGAACCACACCTCACCGTTGATTTTGGCCATCTCGCGCAAGCCGCTCTGCACCGATTCTCTATGCATAAGGCTGCCATTGGTGATGAGTACGGTCTTTATGGTAGTAGGCAGCGCGACGGCTTTGCGAACTTTGGCGATCAGGGCGATGACGGAGGAAAACTCGGCACTGCTGGTCGGCTCTCCATTACCAGATAGCGCAATGTCGTTGATACGGCGCATACCTTCCGGCACGCGCTGTTGCATGAATTCTCCGTGCAGTAGCTCGTGCAAGAAATCCAACAGCTCTATCTGCAACAGCATCAAGTCGATAATCGGTGCCGTGCCGCGGGTGAGTTCTGGCACTTGGCAATAGATGCAGCGCCAGTTACAGGCGTTGTTGGGATTTAGATTGATACCGACTGACACACCGCCGGCACGACGCGATACCACAGGGTAGACGTAACGCATGTCGGCACTGGCGCGATCATGGTCTATCACGCTTAGCTTCACCGTTTTGTTGGAACTGTGCTCAGTCAAGATTTGGGCAGATATTTGGCAGGGTCTACAGGCTTACCCAAGCGGCGCACTTCAAAGTGCAGTTTGACCTGATCTGCATCGGTCTTGCCCATCTCGGCGATCTTCTCACCGCTTTTGACCGATTGTCCTTCTTTGACCAGGATCTTGTCGTTGTGTGCATAGGCACTCAGGTAGGTCTTGTTGTGTTTGATGATGATGAGCTTGCCGTAACCGCGCAGACCGCTGCCGCTATACACCACTTTACCAGGCGCGCTAGCAACGATGGATTGTCCCAACTTACCGGAGATATCTATGCCCTTGCGGTTATCCGCTTCGGAGAACTGGGCGATGACCTTACCACTAGCAGGCATGCTCCATTGCAAAGCATCTTCATCCGGGCTGATATAGGGGGCATCCTCACGCGGGGTTGGCGTAGGCAAGGCCTTTGCCGGAGTCACTACGGCCGGTTTGCGCGTACTAGGCACAGGCTCAACCTTGGCGATGATGGTTGGTGTGGCTTTACTAGAATTTTGCACATCGTCTATCTGCGCAAGCGCTGCTTCGTTATAGATATACTTCACCACCTTAGGCTGATCCTTGATGACCATTTGCACAGGTGCTTCACTCTCCGATGTAGCGCTATCACCTGCACTAGGAAACAAATTCAATATCTGCCCGACCTTCATTTGACGCGGGTCTTTGATGCCATTTAATTCGGCGAGGTCGTGATAATCCAGACCGTAGTAGAAAGCGATGCTGTACAGCGTGTCGCCTTTCAACACCTCATGGGTCGCAGGACGCCAATCCTTCTCACCCGCTTCTTTCATACGCGTGGCCTCGGTGGTCTCTACCATAGCCGGCCCCTTGCCATCGGCGGGCCCTTGCAACGTGGGCGTACATGCGACTAAGGTTACTGCGAGCATCGTGCACGTGATGAGCTTGTTCAATGTCATACCTTCCCCGAGAGTAGAGGAACGAATTTTACCGACTCTAGCTTGGTTTCGCGAAAACCTTTTGCATCTCGCTCTATCAGATACAGCGATTGCTCCTGCATGTTTCCGACCGGCAAGACCATACGACCGCCGACTTTCAGCTGTTCGCGTAGTGCTGGTAACAACGTGGGCGCAGCGGCAGCCATGATGATGCCATCAAAGGGCGCGACTTCCGGCAGACCAGCACAACCATCTGCGTATCGTAGCGTGACATTGCGCAGCTTCAATTCGCGCAGTTGCTTCTTGGCACGTTCATGCAAGGGCGCGATGCGCTCCATGCTGTAAACCTCATTTGCAACATGAGACAAAACTGCCGCCTGATAGCCGCAACCCGTACCTATTTCCAGAACACGACCCAAAGGAGCACCGTTGCGCATGATCTCTATCATGCGCGCCACGATATAGGGCTGTGAGATGGTCTGATTGAAGTTGATAGGCAACGATACATCGTCGTAAGCACGACTAGCCAATGCTTCGTCGACGAACAAATGACGCGGTACGGCAAATATCGCGGCCAATACCGCCTCATCCTTGATACCCTTCTCGCGCAGCCGATCAATCATGCGCTGCTTGGTGCGCTGCGAGGTCATACCGATGCCGGAGATATTCATGCAGGCTTCATCCAATCGCGTACCGCATCGAGTTGGCTGTATTGCGTCAGGTCTATCTGTAGCGGCGTGATGGATACCTGTTTGGCTGCTAGCGCATGGAAGTCCGTGCCCTCGCCTGCATCTTGAGCTTTGCCTGCCGCACCCACCCAGTACACGGTCTGTCCATGCGGATCTTGCGCCTTGATGACAGGTTCTGCCTTATGGCGTTTGCCTAAACGGGTAACCACCGTACCTTGTAAGTCTTGATACGGGATATCGGGCACATTTACATTGAGCAACCAGGGCTTGCGTTCAGTCTGTGCGGCGAAGCGCTGCACCAATTCCGTCACTACCAAGGCTGCCGTTTCGAAATTCGTATGTTCCTTGCCTACGAGGGAGACCGCGATAGCGGGTATGCCCAATAGAAAACCTTCTGTCGCCGCTGCCACCGTTCCGGAATAGATAGTGTCATCGCCCATATTGGCGCCAGCGTTGATGCCGGACACCACCATATCGGGCTGGTGATCGAGCATGCCAGTCACAGCCAGATGCACACAATCAGTGGGCGTGCCGTTGACATAGTAAAAACCATTCGCGGCACGACGCAGCTTGAGCGGTCTATCTAAAGTGAGGGAGTTACTTGCACCACTGCGGTCACGTTCGGGTGCGACCACGACGACATCGGCGATACGGGAAAGATGTGTAGCTAGGATTGCCAGTCCGGGGGCAAAATAACCATCGTCATTGCTGATCAATATACGCATGGGAAATCTATTCTAGAGTTGGACTGGGATAGAAAAATTTGGTCAGCGTGAGAAGATTCGAACTTCCGACCCCTACCACCCCAAGGTAGTGCGCTACCAGGCTGCGCTACACGCTGAAGCGCAGCATTATATCAGAGCGATCAACTTTCTCAGACCGATTTTGCAAGAATTCTGCCTACTTTTTTACGATATTCATTGCACTCGTACAACACGCACTATTCACGCAAATCAGTGCGTGATCAACACACCCAATTCCACACTGCAAACCGTCAAGATGCCGAGTATCACATTGATGCCAACTAAGGTGCGTATCTTGCCGAGCAAGGCGCCCGCCTCTGCCCAGCGCTCTCCCTGCACGTGTGTGCGTAACTTACGATAATAGGCAAAATACACATGCGCATAGATCGCCATCATCGCCACGCCCAACGTCAGCATGATGTGCACGTATATCGGCGTATGGCCGCCATAGAGATGCATCATATAAAGCCCAGTAAACAGTATCAACGCAACGGCAGCCCACACCCAGACGAAAAAACGAGAGAACACCGCGACCCACAAACGTAGACGTAACGGCGGCTCCAACACTTCGACCGCGCTGGGACGCAACACCATATAGGCAAAGAACATGCCGCCTACCCAGATTATGACGGACAAGATATGCAGGAGTTTAAATAGGGCCATGATCAGTCTCTCTGTTGTTTTGTTTCATTCAATAAAACTCGCACCGGTTTGAAGCTAGTGCGATGCATGGGTGATGCACCATGCGTACGCAAAGCGGCTAGATGTGCTGCGGTCGGATAGCCTTTGTGTATAGCAAAACCATATTGCGGATATTGCTCGTGCAACTCATGCATCAAACCGTCGCGCGCAGTCTTAGCCAGTATGGATGCCGCAGAGATCGCGGCTACTTTGCTGTCACCTTTGACGATGGCCTGACTAGGAATGCCAGTGTCTGGACAATAAAGTCCGTCGACCAACACCTGTTGCGGCTTTATCTGTAAAGCCTCGACTGCCCTGCGCATCGCCAACAGCGTCGCCTGCAAGATATTCAACTCGTCGATCTCCTCGACACTGGCATAAGCAACCGCCCATGCTAATGCTCGTTCACGAATCAAGGGAGCGAGCAAATCACGTTGTTTCTCAGAGAGTTTCTTGGAGTCACCTAAGCCAGCGATAGGACGTGCGGGATCGAGTATCACCGCTGCTGCGCTGACCGGACCGGCGAGCGGTCCGCGACCCGCCTCATCCACTCCGCAGCAGAGCGTGCCTTCAAGCATGACTCAACATAGGCAGGATTGCGGCAGCCGCTTTCTTTGCGGTGTCCTGACGCAGCGTGTGGTGCATGGTCGTAAATATCTCGTTCAATTCGGCAGCTGCATATTTGTCGTTGTAGAGATTGAGCAAAGCCTGCGCAAGATTCTGCGGTGTCGCATCATGCTGCAGCAACTCTGGCACCACGAAGCGTCCGGCCAGCACATTGGGCAAGCCCACATAAGGCAAATAGCCTTTGTTCTTCATCAACCACCAAGAAATCTTGGAGACACGATAAGTAATCACCATAGGACGCTTGAGCAGCGCGCACTCCAGCGTTGCTGTGCCTGACGCAACAAGGACGATATCGGCTGCAATCATGGCATCCTGCGCATGACCAAATAGCAAAGTGAACGGCAGATGTTCGCCTTCATGGTCATACAGGGCCTGCTCAAAGATGCGCCGCGTCTCGCGACTCACCAAGGGCACTAGGAAGCGAGCATCAGGCAGGCTTACCAAGATAAGCTTAGCCGTTGCGATATACGTTTCCGCCAAACTTCTGACCTCGCTCTGGCGACTGCCTGGTAGAAAGGCGAACACCTTGGCGGCCAGGGGAATACGCATGCTCTCGCGCATCTCGTCGCGTTTGGGTTGCTCGGGCAACATGTCAGCAAGTGGATGCCCCACGAACTCGACCGGCACGTTGGCATCCTGATATATCTTTGGTTCGTGCGGGAATAGACACAGTATCTTGGATACGGCACGTTTAATCTTATTGATGCGCTCGCCGCGCCATGCCCAGATAGAGGGACTCACATAATGCACTGTGGTGATGCCATTATTCTTCAGCACGACCTCCAGATCGAGATTGAAATCGGGGGCATCGATACCGATGAACAAGTCTGGCTTGTTAGCGAGGAAGTGCTCGCGCAACTTATTGCGTATACCGACAATCTCGCGGTAATGCTTGAGCACCTCGAAATAACCATTCACCGCCAACTTTTCCATAGGGAACATGACTTCCATGCCTGCGGCTTTCATCTTGGGGCCGCCTATGCCGACGAAGTGCAACTCGGGTCGAACTGTTTTAAGTGCGGTGATTAGATGGCTACCCAAAAGGTCACCTGATGCTTCGCCCGCGACGATACCTACTACCAATTTATTGTGTTGCATCAAACGACCTTAACGAACGATACCGCGTTGTGAACTTGCGAGGAATTCGACCAGCAGATTCAACTCGGGATGTGCGGCCACTTGTTCCTGTATGGCCGTCTGTGCATCGGTAAAACTAAGACCAGACTTATACAACGTCTTGTAGGCGTTCTTGATAGAGGCAATAGCCGCAGCATCGAAACCGCGTCTACGCAGTCCTTCCGAATTGATGCCATGTGCCTCGACCGGATTGCCTGCCACCGTAAAATAAGGCGGCACGTCCTGAGTGATGCGTGACTGAAATCCAGTCATGGCATGCGCACCGATACGCACAAATTGATGCACGCCAGACAAACCACCGATGATCACCCAGTCATGCACATACACATGTCCTGCCAAGGTCGCACCGTTGGCCATAATGGTATGGCTACCAACATGGCAATCATGCGCGATATGCACATAGGCCATGATCCAGTTGTCGTTGCCCATGCTGGTCAGACCACCATCTTGGATGGTGCCCAGATTGAAAGTGCAGAACTCGCGTATGGTGTTGTCATCACCGATTTCCAAGCGCGTAGGTTCGCCCGCGTATTTCTTATCCTGCGGGACTTCGCCTAAAGAACAGAATTGGAAGATGTGATTATTTTTGCCGATACGGGTATGGCCGTTGATCACCACGTGCGGCCCAATCACGGTACCCGCACCAATCTCAACATGTTCACCTATGATGGAATAGGGACCGACTTCAACGTCGGCTGCAAGCTTGGCATTGGGGTGAACGATAGCGGTCTGATGGATCATGCTACTCACTCCACCTCTTTGGAGGTACACATCAACTCAGCTTCAGCGACCAGTTGACCGTCCACTTCCGCAACTGCTTTGAACTTGAACAGACCGCGCATACTGCGCAGCAATGTTACCTTGAAGATGATCTGGTCGCCTGCGGTCACGGGCTTCTTGAAGCGCGCACCATCGATACCGGCAAAGTAATAGACAGATTTTTTCTCAGGATTAGCTACCATCGATTTGAATGACAACAACGCTGCAACCTGTGCCATCGCTTCTATGATCAGCACGCCGGGCATGACTGGATGATGCGGATAGTGGCCGGGAAAGAATGGTTCGTTGATGGTGACGTTCTTCAATGCCACGATCTCTTTACCTGGGTCGATAGACAACACGCGATCCACCAACAGGAAAGGATAACGGTGCGGCAGGGTCTCGAGGATCTCGTGTATGTTCATTTGCGTACTCATCATGCGTTCCCTTTTATAGATTTAAGTTCTTGTTCCAATGCTTTTACGCGGCCGACTAAGTCATCTAGATGTCGCAGATGCACGGCGTTCTTACGCCACTCATCTGTCTTGGAGAATGGGTAGATAGCCGCATACGAACCTGCTTCGCGTATCGATTTTCCAATTAGAGAAAAGGATGCGATCTCGACGTTATCAGCGATCTGCAGATGCCCCAAGATGCCTGCACTGCCACCGATGCGGCAATACTTGCCTATCGTAGCGCTGCCTGCGATTCCTACACAACCAGCGATAGCGGTATGTGCCCCGACACGCACGTTGTGTGCAATCTGTATCTGATTGTCCATCTTTACGCCGTCTTCTATGACGGTATCCGCTAGGGCGCCACGGTCTATAGTCGTGTTGGCACCGATCTCGACGTCATTACCGATGACTACACGACCGATCTGGGGGATCTTGATCCAATGGTCGCCATCCAAGGCGATACCGAAACCGTCTGCGCCTATCACTACACCAGAATGCGCGATCAGACGCTCACCGACCAGGCAGTCGTGATAGATCACCACGCGCGGATACAAACGTGAGTGTGCACCTATCACAGCGCGCTCGCCCACCGAGCACCCTTCACCGATTACCACATATTCACCTATCACTGCATCCGCACCGATCACGGCCGTGGCGGCGATACTGGCGGTGGCGGCTATCTGCGCACCAGAGGCAACCACGGCACGCTCATGCACACCTTGCGGCGCTTCAGGCAAAGGATTGAGCAAGGCCGAGACCTTAGCGAAATAAGCATAGGGATTATTGGAGATGATGCGCGGACGCTCGCTTGCTTCGGAATCGGCTTCAGACAAAATCAAAGCGCCGGCCTGAGTAGTGGCTAGTTGTGCGCGGTACTTGCTGTTGGTGAGGAAGCTGATCTGGTCTGGCTGAGCCGCATCCAGTGTGGAAATCTGCGTGATAGTGATGCTGCCATCACCTAGGACACGACCGCCCAGTCGTGCGACGATCTCATCTAGACTATAGGATTTCATTGGAAGTCCGCTTACTTTGCTTATTTTTTGTCTTTGCCTTCTTTGCTGACTGCGTTATCGGCAGCATCATTGGCAAGGAAGTTGATCACTTTGTCCGTGATATCTATTTTGGGATTACGGTACACGGCTTCCTGCAGGATCAGGTCGTATTTATCCGTAGCAGCAATCTGTTGTATCGCCTTGTTGGCCTTATCCAGAACTGCTGCCAACTCCTCGTTCTTACGCAGATTAAGATCCTCGCGGAACTCACGTTGCATACGCTGGATGTTTACATTGAGACTAGTCAGCTCGCGCTCTTTATTGCGGTGATCTGCGTCAGAAAGCTTAGCGCTATCCTTCTCGATAGCGGCTTGCATATCCTTTGCTTCTTTGATCATGGACTTGATCTCGACATCACGGGCAGAGAACTCCTTCTCTATCTTTTGTTCCGCCTTCATCGCAGGTGCCGATTCTCTGAGCACACGCTCGGTATCCACCACGCCCACTCTGAAGTCACTCGCGTGCGCCACACTCGCAACCATTGCTACAGCGAACAACAGCGCTTGCAAATTCAATCTCATTTTCAACTCCTTAAAGATTTTCACCTAGGTTTGCGATCAGAACATCGAACCCAAGGTGAATTGTAACTTCTGCAACCTATCCATAGGTTGTTTATTAAGTGCTATACCGTAACTGAACTTTAGTGGCCCCATAGGTGACAACCAAGTGAATGCGACACCTGTGGAGGTGCGCACCCCCATACTCCCTTGCAGATCAGTAGGACCACCTACGGCACCCGCATCCAAGAAGGCACTCAAGCGCACCGACTTTTCCTTGCTGCCAGGGAAAGGCATGAACAACTCAGCATTGGCAATCGCACGGCGTGTACCACCAATAGAAAGGTTGCTGGTATCTCTAGGCCCCAAAGAGTTGGGATCATAACCACGCACGGAGCCTGGACCTCCCGCGTAAAGGTTCTTGAAGAACGGCATCTGCTTGCCGCCATAGCCACCGCCCACACCCGCTTGTCCGTTCAGCAGGAACACGAGGTCATCCATCACTGGCGTGTAGTACTGCTGTGTGTAATTCAGCTTGTAGTAACGCATATCCAGGACTGGCAATGCCGCCTCCAGATAAAGTTGCTGCACCAAACCTGATGTCGTGTAGATGGCACTATCACGCGTATCCCTACCCCAACCTATATTTCCCAAGACCGTTACATTGGTTGCGCCAAAGGTGTTCACATAGTTGACGAAGCGCGCTGGACTCAGCGCAGTCAAGCCTATGCTGGACTTCTCCGCAGACAAGCCATAACTCATATTCTCGTCTTCGCCGATAGGAACGCCGAAACGCACCCCGCCACCACGGGTCGCCGAAGTGTATTGACTGACTGCGGTGTTCACTGCATTGGTGTTACGGTCATAGATATCGAAACCGCGACTGACACCATCATCTGTGTAATAGGGGTTAGTGTAAGAAACAGACACATTGCGGTTGACTCTGCTGGTGTTCAGGGTGGTAGACAAACTATTGCCCGTACCGAACAGATTGGCCTGAGTCACACCTCCTGTGAACACGATACCCTCACCGTTGTTATAGCCCATACCGATAGAGAAAGTACCGGTAGACTTTTCTTTGACCGAGACATTCACATCCATCTGATCGTTGCTGCCCTGCACAGCAGGCGTTTCGATATTCACTTCTGAGAAGAAGCCTAGCCTGTCGGTACGCTGCTTAGATTTCTTGATCTTTTCGATATCGAACCAAGAACCCTCTACTTGACGGAACTCACGGCGTATCACCTCGTCGCGGGTCTTAGTGTTACCCGCCACATTGATATGGCGAATATAGACACGTGAGCCCGGATCGATGACGAAGTTGAATGAGACTTTATGCGCTACCTTGTCGATCTCTGGAACAGCGTTCACGTTGGCGAAGGCGTAACCTTCCATACCCAATCGTTCACCTATTTTCTTACTGGTATCTGTCAGGGCCTTACGGGAGAACACATCGCCTGGTTTGATCTGCACCAGCTTCTCGATCTCAGACTTAGCAACCAAGGTATTGCCCGACACCCCAACCGAGGACACCGTATATTTCGCACCTTCTTTGAGGTTCAGAGTGATATAGATGTCCTTTTTATCGGGTGTAATGGAGACTTGCGTCGATTCGATGGAGAACTCTAAGTAGCCGTTATCCAGATAAAAAGAGCGCAGCGTTTCCATATCGGCCGAGAGCTTAGGCTTGGAATATTGATCGCTACTACCGAACCAACTCAACCAATCCGTCTGGCTGAGCTTCATCATGTCGAGCAGATCCTGCTCAGGATAGTCATGATTGCCGATGATATTGATCTGCTTGATCTTCGAGACAGCCCCTTCCACCACATTGAACACGATGTCGACACGGTTACGTTCCAACTCCGTCACCTTGGTCTCTACCTTGACCGAGTACTTGCCACGTGCCACGTATTGACGCTTCAAGTTCTGTGCTGCTTTTTCCATGGCGGACTTGTCGAAGATACGCGCCTCGGCCAGCCCAGCAAACTTCATATTGTCCTTGAGCTGATCCTTGGGAAAATCCTTTACGCCATTGATCTCGATGCTGGCGATAGAAGGCCGTTCCTGCACGATGATGACAAGATCATCACCCGCCGCTTCCAAACGCACATCTTTAAAGAAACCGGTCGCGAACAGGGCATGTATAGAAGCTTCAGCCTGCTTGTCATTCATCACATCACCGACCTTGACCGGCAGATAGCTGAACACCGTGCCCGCTTCGGTACGTTGTATTCCTTCCACACGAATGGCTTTAACGGTGAATGGCTCGATAGCGAGCGCATCATTCAGTCCGCAAGACAATACAGTGAGGAGCGAGATCCAGCCCGCGAGCGTTTTTTTGTTCATTGTTGTTTAACCAGGAATCAGACGATTAACGTCGTTATACAGCGCAAAAACCATCAGTGTACCTAGCAGGGCGATGCCGATCTTCTGACCGACCTCCCAAGCCCGCTCGGACACCGGACTACCTTTAATCAATTCCGCGACATAATACAGCAAGTGTCCGCCATCTAATAAAGGCACAGGCAGTAAATTCAACACCCCCAGGCTGACACTGACCAGTGCCAGGAAGCCCAAATAGGCAACCAACCCCATCTGCGCCGATTGTCCAGCAAAATCCGCAATCGTGATGGGGCCACTGAGATTCTTCATCGACACTTGCCCCAATACCATCTTACCCAGCATCTTGAGGCTAATGATAGAAGTATCCCAAGTCTTACGCAGTGAGTGTTGCATTGCGTCCCAGGGACCATAACTAACGTTATTCAGTAATGCCTGCCACTCGGCTTTATCCACCTTGGGGCCAGCGCCTATCTTGCCCACGTTCATGCCCGCTTCGACCACACTTCTGGGGGTAAGACTGATGGTCAGAATCTGTTCGCCGCGCTGGATATCCAAGGACACTAGCCTGTCTGGATGAGAGCTGATCACACCTACCAAATCTTCCCAATGCGCCAAGGACACACCATCGGCGCGCAACACTACGTCACCTTCACGCAGACCGGATGCCAATGCCACACCATCCTGAGTCATCATGCCTATCACCGGCAGCAACACAGGTCGATACAATTTCAGCCCCAACTTATCGAGGAACTCGCCGTCCAGATCTTTGGGGCTGATGCTCGACAAGTCCAACTTATGATAAAGAGTGATGCCGCTGGCATTGACACCCTCAATATTGATAGTACTTTGCTGCAGGGCTTGGTCTAGCAAACGCCAGCGCAATTCCTGCCAACTAGGGATACTTTCCCCATCAATGCTAACAATGGTCTCGCCTGCTTGTAGTTGCGCGTAAGCGGCGGGACTGGCTGGCGTGATTTCACCTAAGATAGGTTTAAGTCCTGGCACACCGAGGACGAACACCATCCAATACAACGCGATAGCCAATAGGAAATTGGCAACTGGCCCCGCCACCACGATGGCCATACGCTTTAAAACTGGCTGGCGATTGAAGGCCATCTCGAGTTCCTCCGGCATAACCTCGCCTTCGCGCTCGTCTAGCATCTTCACATAGCCACCTAGGGGGATAGCCGAGAGCGTCCATTCAGTATCACTGCCACGGAAACGCTTGCTATACAGCACCTTACCAAACCCTAG
>CAVUDR010000004.1:0-22265 GCA_963740305.1 uncultured beta proteobacterium
TCGCTAGGTGTAGTCCGAAAATCAATGTCAGACTGGCGAGTGCGGCCAACCAGAAGTGATCCATGAACCAGTGTCCTAAACCCATGATGATGCCTCCGAGAAAATTGAGCAGGCATTTTACCCCAAGCTTGGTTCGGGACCTCAGTAGTATGTGTAGCAGCTAATTGGGCGAATAAAAAAGGCGACCAAGTGGTCGCCTTTTTCTACAACAACTAATCGTTAATCACGTTCGCCACTGAATGCCATCAGCAGACTGAGCAGATTGATGAAGATGTTGTAGATGTCGAGATACAGGGTCAGGGTCGCCATCACATAGTTAGTCTCACCGCCGTGAATGATCTGGCTGATGTCGAACAAGATGTAAGCCGAGAAGATCAGAATCGCGACAGCCGAGATGACTAGAGACATCACCGGCACTTGGAAGAAGGCATTAGCTAGCGACGCGATCACCAACATGATCAGACCGATGAACAAGAACTTGCCCATAAAGCTGAAATCTTTCTTGGTCACGGTAGCGAAACTCGCCAGACTCAAAAAGATGATGCCGGTGCCGCCTGCTGCCATGCCTATCAGTTGTGCGCCATTCTTGAGATGCAAGGCGACTTGCAGGATAGGGCCGAGGAATACGCCAGCGACGAAGGTGAAACCCAATAGAGCAACGATGCCCCATACGCTGTTACGCAGCTTCGATACGGTGAACAACAGACCCATCATCACCGCGAACATGCCGATAGCCGCCATAAAGGGGTGCAAGGCCATAAAGGAAAAGTTGATGGACATGCCCATGAACGCGCCGATGACGGTAGGAATCATGGTCAGACCCAGCATCATGTAGGTGTTGCGCAGGACTTTGTTCTGTTCTGTTGCGAGTGTGCCGATAGTGGCTTGAGTAGGGTATTGCATGGATGACCTCCGGATTGGTTTTGTTACACGACGGGCGTGAGACTACTGATACGGGTAAAAAGTTGCAATTGTTATCGTAGAAAAGAGAAAGGGCACAACTGTTAAGTTGTGCCCTACTCAGTGTTGGCGGAGTGGACGGGACTCGAACCCGCGACCCCCGGCGTGACAGGCCGGTATTCTAACCAACTGAACTACCACTCCAGTTTGTTAGGTGCTTTGTTTGGCGGAAGCTGTGAGATTCGAACTCACGGACGATTTCTCGTCGGCAGTTTTCAAGACTGCTGGTTTAAACCACTCACCCAAACTTCCATGTGCGACGTCTTAAAGCCGTTACCGACTTTTGGAAGGCGCGCATTCTGAACGATGCGCGGAGATATGTCCAGAGAATAAACGATTTTTATTTACGGGTGCAATCGGCCCAGTTATTCGGGGTCTCGTACAGGCGCACCTGCTCTAAGCGTAGATGGTTGCCATAGGTGTCTTGATAGGCTGGGTCCAACAGCGAGAAGGCAAGCTGGGCAAGGTTCTCGGCGGTCGGTATGACGTCCAGCGTGACGGTTTTGTGGCCGGGTAAGGTGGCTAGAAAGTCGCCTACTACTTTGTCGCCGCGGTATACCAAGAAGGCGTGATCCCACAGATCGACCAGCTTCTCTTTGGCGATACGTTTCACATCGCTGAAGTCCATCACCATGCCCTGCTCGGACTGACCTTCTGTGGCGATGACTTCACCAGACAGGCTGATCTCTATGGCATAGCGATGGCCATGCAGATGTTTGCACTGACTGGTGTGATTGGGGATGCGATGACCGGCATCGAATTCTAAACGGCGTGTGATGAGCATGGTGACGGCATGTGGATTGAAACTGGGCGCGGATTATAGCATCGGCAACTAAGCTACTTGGGCGGGTGCACAGTATCTCGGCAAAAAGTCCGTTTGCACTTTTAGGGCTTACCGTTCCTTACGTACCTTAAAGTCGGCGACGCTGCGCATGAAGGCCTGCACACTTTGCGTATCGCCGGGCACCACACCGTAGCGCAGTTGCACGTAGCGTTGGGCGATGTCCTGCAGTTCTGAAGCCAGAGACGGGCGTAGCGCGCCGACACGGTTCGCATAGTCCAGCGCCCCTTCATGGGCCACGCGCGGTAATCCGGCCTTGGCCATACGTTTGCATAGTCTTAACCATGCGGCGTGGACGCGGTCTGGGTCGCGCTTAAATAAATGGCGGAACATCACAGCGGCCAGCACTGCGAGTATCACTGCCAAGCCCAACATCAGATCGCGCGCCATCCTCTGCC
Organism: uncultured beta proteobacterium; assembly: GCA_963740305.1. GTDB lineage: Bacteria > Pseudomonadota > Gammaproteobacteria > Burkholderiales > Gallionellaceae > Gallionella. The sequence continues at coordinate 2,200 of CAVUDR010000004.1, forward strand.
AGCTCACGTCCTCCATGCCCATGCGTGTCAGCAAGGCGAACTGGCGTTCTGGGTCATAGCCCAGCACCCACATATTCCAAGAGTTGGAGATCGCATCGATATTGAGGCGCAGTTTGTTCAACCAAGCAGGTGGATTGCGCGCCATAAAGGGCAGGGCGGTGTTGTCTTTCAATGCAGCCGCAAGATTCCGCTCCACTCGTTCTGGGGCGATAGCGGCAGTGGGGTCCACTCTCACCCAGCCAATCGCAGCTATCCAAACCTCAGCCCAAGCATGCGCATCGGATTGACGCACGATGTAGTAGTTGCCAAAGGCATTGAATTCACCGCCCTGGTAACCGGTCACCACCCGTGATGGGACACCAGCTGCGCGCATCAGATAGACGAAAGCCGAAGCATAGTGTTCGCAGAAACCTTGGCGAGTGTCGAACAGGAACTCATCCACTCCATCACGTCCCAACAGCGGTGGCTCCAAGGTGTAGCTGAACTTCTCTTGATTGAAATAACGCAATGCGGTCTTGACCAGTTCGGCAGGGTCGCTCTGCTGCGCGTGCCACATCTGGGCCAGTGCCAGAGTACGAGGGTTGAGACGTGGAGGTAATTGCAGACCACGCTGCAATTGCGCGGGTGTCTCTTCGGCATTGGCGTGATAGCGCAAGGTGGAGCTCATCTGGTAACGCATACGTGCGTTTACAGGTGCGTTGTTGAGCAACTGAAAATCGGTGTTAAGCCGAGTGTTGGCGGGCAATGTCGCGGGCATGTCCAAGGCATAGAGCCAGCGTTTGTTGTGCGGCTCCAGCACCACGCTGTACTCAAAGGGAACGGAGGTCGCGGTGAACTGCGGTGCATATGGATAGGCAGAGGTCCCGCGTGTCCAGGTGCGTCCGTCGTATTGCCACAACACTGGGCCGCGCCAATACATCTGGTCGCGCGGGGGGGCGGTGGTCGCGTAGGTGGTACGGAACGCCACGGCTTCGGAGAGTGACAGTTTGCTTAAGCTGCCGGGTGACATATCGTCACTCAGGCCGCTGCTGTTATAGACATCCTGCGGCATACCCCACAAGGGGCCTTGAACGCGCGGGAATAGGACGAACAACACCAGCATCAGCGGCAGAGATTGCAGCAGCAGGACTGAGGCGAAGCGCAGCTGTGGTCGCAAGCGAATGCTAGGAGCTTGGATGCGCAACCAACTCGCGACGATCACGATCAGTGACAACAGCATCAGCAGCGCGGTGGGGATGCTCTGCGAGTAGAAAAAGTTGGTGATGATGATGAAGCAGGAAAGGTAGATGATTGCCATCGCATCGCGCACACTGCGTAGCTCCAGCAGTTTCAGCGTGGCCAGCATCATCAGCAAGGTCACCCCCACATCTCGTCCAAATAGAGTGTGGTAGCTCTTGCCGATGACGGCTACGCCGACTAGTGTGATCAGCAGCAGCAACCAGCGTGGTGGCAGTGGGGATGTACGATAGGCGAGTACGGTTCGCCAAATCAGTAACGCCGCACACAAGACACTCACCCACAGAGGCAAGTGATCCGCATGGGGTGCAATCACCAACAGGATGCTTAGGATCAAGCTGTAGACGAGAGATTTATCCATGAAAAAAGTCAAAACATATGTCCACGGAAAATACGAACACATATTTCGTGTTTTCTGTGGATAAAAATATTTTATGTTTCATGTCTTACTCAAACCATACAAGGCTAAGCGGCGTAGGCATTCGGCTTTATGTGCTGGGCTGTGTTGTGATGCTAGTTCACCGTCCGGCAGGCGCAAGCCGTAGCGCATCCCCTGTGCATCGGCATCCAGTACCCAGCGTGTCAACACTTCCAATTTAGCTTCCATGCCTTGCTCGCCTATCGCCGCCCAGTCCAGCCACAGATCTTGTCCCATAGGGCTGGAGAATTGCTTGACCTGCAAGCCTTGTTCGCGCGCCAGCGCCTTCCATGCGATACGCGGTATGGCATCGCCGGCGACATAGCGGCGCAATCCGGCGAAGTCCTCGTCCCCCGCAGCTGAGAGTTTTCCTGTTCCATCTGGCGATGCGGATAGCGGTAAGGGCTGAGTAGGAGCGGGACGCGGGTAGACCATCGCGAGTACATCGAAATGGATATACGTCCACGCATGGAACAAGCCCAGCGGGAACTCGCTATAGAGTGTTAGGCGCTCGCTATCTAACCAGCCGCGGCGTGTCGAGGGTATGTCCAGATACACCGGTGTCGCACTCTGTGCGGCGAGGTCGAATACGGTGTGATGGCCGGCATCGTCATGCAGATGGATCTGATAACGCGCCAGCATACTGGGATTGTCAAAATGGAACACGAAGCGCGCAGCCTCACCCGCGAACACAGGTGCGACATGGCCAGCATGTATGTGCAGATGTGCCAAATTGCGGAAGGCGTAGAGCAAAGACAGCAGCGCCATCATCGCCAACAGAAATGTCAACACATAACCCAGACTGAGGTTGTAGTTGATGTCGCCCAACATCATCACCACCAGCACGACGGCGAACAGTAAGCCTTGTCGAGAGGGCAGGATATAGACGCGGCGCTGGTTGAGCACCACCGTACCGGTCTCTACGGTGCGGCGGAACGCCCAGTTACGGAAGGCTTGATGCGGTTTAGAAATCGATTTGGCGACCATGCCCTATGTTAAACCACACACAGTGCAAGTCAGTCGGACTCGTTCAGGCTTTTTTAAGAAGCTCTGCATGATTGTGCAGGGCCACCAATCCATGCATAGCCTTAGTAAATTACTACAGGCGCAGGTGGTGATGGAAATTCGGCGCTAAGGGATGGCGACGGCTGTGATCAGCTCGTGAGCCAAAGTGTCGTCATGAGACGGTTGGTTGTCTTGGGTCTTCTGCAATCTGTGGCTGGCGACGCCGGGCAGGACTGCCTGTACGTCTTCAGGTATGACCGCATCGCGCCCGTCAAGTAAAGCCCAAGCCCGAGCTGCAGCAAGTAGGGCAAGACCGGCGCGTGGAGAAAGACCGTGCACATAGTTGGCGGACTCGCGGGTGTGTTTCAGTATGGCTTGTACGTAATCGAGCAGAGGTTCAGAGACATAGACTTCCTGTACGCGTTTTTGTAAAGACAGCAACTCGGCGAGTTCCATCTGCGGGCTGAGTCGCGACACTAGTTCGCGTCTGTCTACACCAGAGAGTAAACCGCGTTCTGCCTGTGCATCGGGATAACCGAGCTGGATGCGCATCAAAAAGCGATCCAGTTGAGATTCGGGCAAGGGAAAGGTGCCGATCTGGTGCGAGGGATTCTGCGTGGCGATGACGAAGAACGGCACGGGCAGGGCGCGCGTCACACCTTCTATGGTGACCTGTTGCTCTTCCATCGCTTCCAGCAAGGCACTCTGTGCTTTAGGTGTGGCGCGGTTCACTTCGTCGGCAAGGATCATCTGCGCGAAGATGGGGCCGGGGTGGAACTTAAAATCCGCCGTATCGCGTTGGTATACCGACACGCCCAGTATGTCGGCAGGTAATAGGTCGCTAGTGAACTGGATGCGCTGGAACTGCAATCCTAGGCTACGCGCCAGCACATGTGCCAACGTGGTCTTGCCCACGCCAGGCAGGTCCTCGATGAGCAGATGCCCGCGCGCCAGTAGGCAGGCCAAGGCATAGCGTATCTGCATGGGTTTGCCGACGATGACTTTTTCGGTCTGTTGGATGACTCTGTGGAGTGGTGGGGTCATGGTCTTTAGATGTAGGGGCGTGATTCATCGCGCCCAGAATTGATAGAAGGAGGGCGCGATGAATCGCGCCCCTACGGTGATGTTCACAGCATGATGGCAGCGACCACCTTGCGGTCTTCGGCGACCAAGATGTTGTAGGTGCGGCAGGCCGCTGGGGTGTCCATGAACTCTACACCTATACCCAGATCCGTCAGGGCCCGATATAGACGGGGATGGGCGAATCGCTGTTGGGTGCCGGTGCCTATCAGCACCACATCGGGCTTGAAGGGTAAAAAATACTTGAAATGGCTCTCGTCCAGTGCGTCAAAATCGGCTACCAGCCAGTCTTCGCGCACCTCTTGGGCATCCACCACGATGTTGTGATCATAGGGGACGCGGTTGACCATCACGTGGTCCGCATCGTGCGCGGTAAACATCTTGGTTTCACCCAGATTGGCTTGGTGTAGTTTCAAAACACTGTCTCCATTTGCTGTGTCACGGTTGCACAGGTAAAATCGCGCCCTTTCGCATGAAACAAGAAGCGTAGCGACTTTGTATCATGGGGAATCAATGATGACATGGCGGATTTATCGGCATAGTCAGAATTGAGTTGTTTCATCAGCCCTTGCGGGCTCACTCATTCAAAACGGATTCTAACATCGTGAAACCCATACTGAAATCGACCAAGCTTTCCAACGTCTGTTATGACATACGCGGCCCAGTGATGGAGCGTGCCAAGCAGATGGAAGAGGAAGGCCAGCGCATCATCAAACTGAACATCGGCAACCTCGCCCCGTTCGGCTTCGAGGCGCCAGAGGAAGTGCAGCAGGATGTGATCCTGAATCTGCCCAACTCCTCCGGCTATTCAGACTCCAAGGGCATGTTCGCGGCGCGTAAAGCCATCATGCATTACTGCCAATCGAAGAAGATCATGGGCGTGGGGCTGGATGATATCTATATCGGTAACGGCGCGTCCGAGCTGATCGTGATGGCGATGCAGGGTTTGCTAAACACTGGCGACGAAGTGCTGGTACCTGCGCCCGATTATCCTTTGTGGACCGCGGCAGTGACGCTGGCGGGCGGTACGCCCAAGCATTACTTATGTGACGAGGACAACGGATGGAACCCTAATCTGGCGGATATGAGAGCTAAGATTACGCCGAACACACGTGCCATCGTGGTCATCAACCCGAACAACCCAACCGGTGCTTTATATTCCAATGAAGTGTTGTTGGAGATCATCCAGATCGCTCGCGAATACCAACTCATCATCTTCGCTGACGAGATCTACGACAAAGTGTTGTACGACGGCGCGGTGCACACCTCAATGGCGGCGCTCGCTGATGACGTACTGTTTGTCACTATGAATGGTCTGTCTAAAAATTATCGTGCCTGCGGTTATCGCGCGGGTTGGATGGTGGTGTCCGGCCTGAAGAAGCATGCGCAGGATTACATCAACGGCCTGACCATCTTGGCTTCGATGCGTTTGTGCTCGAATGTGCCAGGACAATTCGCTATCCAGACCGCATTGGGCGGTTACCAGAGTATCAATGACTTGGTCGCACCGGGTGGACGTTTGTGCCGCCAGCGTGACCTTGCTTACGACTTGCTCACCGCCATACCCGGCGTGACATGTGTAAAGCCTAAGGCAGCGCTCTATCTGTTCCCGCGCCTAGACCCGAAGATATATCCGATAGAGAACGATCAGCAGTTCATCTTGGAATTACTGGAAGCCGAAAAGGTATTGGTGGTGCAGGGCAGCGGTTTCAATTGGAAGTCGCCTGACCATATCCGTGTGGTGTTTCTGCCGAACACGGACGATCTGATCGATGCCATCGGTCGTATCGCACGTTTCTTAGAACAATATCGCAAGAAGAGCGGCACCAATTAACAGCATGCAGCACACAGGTAAAACTTGTTTGCTGTATGCCGCTACATCGCAACTTATACCTTTAACTTTTGAACAGAAGAAATGACTATGAACGCTAAACCCATCAACGTAGGTCTACTCGGTATCGGCACAGTCGGTGGCGGCACATACACAGTCTTGCAGCGCAACGCAGAAGAGATCGCGCGTCGCGCGGGTCGCCCCATTCGCATCACGGTGGTGGCCGACCGCAACGTCGAGTTGGCGAAGACGGTCACTGGCGGTACTTGTCGTGTGACCGACGATGCATTTTCAGTCGTGGCCGACCCTGAAGTGGATATCGTCGTTGAGTTGATCGGCGGTTATGGCGTGGCGAAAGAGTTGGTAATGAAAGCCATTGCCAATGGTAAGCATGTAGTTACCGCCAACAAGGCTTTGCTGGCCACTCATGGCAACGAGATATTCAAGGCCGCGCAGGATAAGGGTGTGATGGTCGCATTCGAAGCGGCAGTGGCGGGCGGCATCCCCATCATCAAGGCAGTGCGCGAAGGCTTGACCGCTAACCGTATCGAATGGATCGCCGGCATCATCAACGGCACCACCAACTTTATTTTGTCCGAGATGCGCGACAAAGGGCTGAGCTTCGATACCGTGCTCAAAGAGGCGCAGCGTCTGGGTTACGCAGAAGCTGATCCGACCTTCGATATCGAAGGTGTGGACGCGGCACACAAGATCACGCTATTGGCCTCGTTGGCTTTCGGTATCCCTGTGCAGTTCGACAAGGCGCATATCGAAGGTATCTCCAAGCTGGACGCGATGGACATCAAGTACGCCGAGCAACTGGGCTACCGCATCAAGCTGTTGGGTATCGCTAAGCGAACAGCCGAGGGCGTTGAATTGCGCGTGCATCCGACTTTGATCCCGAGCAAGCGTCTCATCGCCAACGTCGAAGGCGCGATGAACGCGGTGCTGGTACAAGGCGACGCAGTGGGCGCAACGCTCTACTACGGCAAGGGCGCAGGCGCTGAGCCAACTGCCAGCGCGGTGATTGCCGATCTTGTTGACGTGACGCGTATGCACACCGCCGATCCGCTCAATCGCGTACCGCATCTGGCTTTCCAACCTAACGCCATGGCCGACTTGAAGATGTTGCCTATCGAAGAGGTGCAGACCAGCTACTACCTGCGTCTGCGCGTTCAAGACAAACCCGGTGTGCTGGCTGACATCACGCGCATCTTGGCGGACGAGCAGATTTCCATCGATGCTGTGATTCAAAAAGAACCCGGCGAAGGCGAAGACCAAGCAGACCTCATCATGCTCAGCCACCTGACGCGCGAGAAACGCATCAATGCGGCAATCGCCAAGATCGAAGCGCTAGGTGTGGTAGCGGGTAAAGTGACTAAGTTGCGCATGGAAGAATTAGGGAAGTAAACCGATTTACTGCACAGGTATCCGTCAATGATTAAGAAAGTTTCCAATTGGAATCAGCTCTCTCGTCTTGTGCTACGAGGCTATAAATCAATAGCCGAGTGCGATATTGAACTTGGGAAGCTGAACGTTCTTATCGGTGCAAACGGCGCAGGGAAATCTAATTTCATTGGTTTCTTTCGCCTGATTAATCGCATACTCGACAATCAACTCCAAGCATCTGTTGGCGATGCGGGTGGGCCGGATGCACTGTTACATTTTGGCCGGAAGAAAACTGAAGAGCTGCGTGCGGAGATGTATTTTGGTAGCAATGGATACCGGTTTACTCTCAAGCCAACGCAGGATAATCGCATGATGTTTGCACCAGAGGCGCTCTGGTGGGAAAAACATGGAAGTTGGCTTCCCCGTTCTGGACACTTTGAAACATATGTGGAAGAGCAGAAAGATAAGACGGGGATTTACGAGTACGTCGTTCCAGCTATGCGTCGCTGGCGGCTTTATCATTTTCATGACACCAGCCGTAGCGCGGTGGTTAAGCAGATTCATGGTATCAACGACAACGAATATCTGCGCGATGACGCACGCAATCTGGCGGCATTCCTCTATCGCCTGAAAAATCATCACGAGGCTCATTACAAGCGCATCGTCAAAACCGTTCAACTGGTGGCTCCATTTTTTGGCGACTTCCATTTACGCCCTGGCGTAGACAACAAGGAAAAAATCCAGCTTGAATGGACCGAGGCCGGAGAAGATGTTCCATTTACTGCTAGCGCACTATCCGACGGGACTTTACGTTTTATTTGCCTCGCTACGGTGTTGTTGCAGCCGGAAGCATTTATGCCTGCCACCATTCTCATCGATGAGCCGGAATTGGGACTGCACCCCTTTGCGATTGCTGTTCTGGGAGGGCTTATAAAATCTGCTGCTGGGGGGCACCAACTCATCGTTTCCACACAATCTGTCGAACTGCTCAATGAATTCGATGCGGATGACCTAATTGTGGTGGATAAGCAAGGCGGTGCCTCTACCTTCAAACGTCTGGACAGTGAAGAGCTGGATGAATGGTTGACTGACTATAGCTTGGGTGAATTGTGGAAGAAGAACCTGTTGGGCGGGAGACCGACGCGATGACACGCGTCTATATGCTGGTTGAAGGGCAGACTGAAGAAGCCTTTGTGCGTGAATTGCTTGAGCCACATTATGCGCGCCTAGGTATTTACCTTTCTCCCATTATCGTTCGCACCAGTCCGGGTTATAAGGGCGGTGTGGTGAGCTACGCCAAGATTAAGCCGCAAATTCAACGTTTATGCAGGCAAGATGAGGGGGCATATGTCACCACCCTGTTTGATTTGTATGCTCTGCCGCAAGACTTTCCCGGTAAAACCGATGATGCATACCCCTCGGCTGGTAGCGGTCAACAAAAAGCAGCATTTCTGGAAGCACGACTGGCGCAAGAAATCGTTCAATCTAATTTCATCCCAAACCTGATGGTGCATGAGTTTGAGGCATTATTATTCGTCGATACAAGAAAGTTTTTAGAATGGGTAAGCAACCCGAAAATAGCGATTTCTTTGGGTGATCAGGCGCAGAAGTATGAAACCCCAGAAGACATTAATGATAGCCCGAAAACGGCTCCCTCCAAGCGCATTCTGGCTGTCATGCCGAACTATCAAAAAACGTTCCATGGCCCTTTGATTGCTTGCGGAATCGGGCTGGATGCTATGCGAGGTGCTTGCCCGCACTTTAATGAATGGTTGAAAAAACTGGATACATTGTTGCCGTCCTAAGATATCCGCCTGAGTGGATGTTACTGGCTAGAAAGAATTTTGAACAAGGAATTTTATGAAATACATCTCCACACGCGGCAATGCGCCGGCCAAGACATTTACTGAAATCCTGTTGGGCGGTCTCGCCCCCGATGGCGGCTTATATCTGCCTGAGGAATATCCACAGGTAACGCGTGCCGAGTTGGATGCTTGGCGCAATTTGTCTTACGCCGATCTTGCCTTCGCTGTGTTGTCCAAGTTTGCGACCGATATTCCAGCAGCTGACCTTAAGGCCATACTCGATAAGACCTATACCGCCGAGGTTTACAACAAGGGACGTGCGGATTCTGATTTCGAACAGATCACGCCCTTGCGCACCTTGGAACCGGGCGTGCATATCCTTGAGTTGTCTAACGGCCCGACGCTGGCGTTCAAGGACATGGCGATGCAGTTGCTGGGCAATCTGTTCGAATACGCCTTAGCCAAACAGCATGAAGAATTGAATATTCTAGGCGCGACTTCCGGTGACACTGGTTCGGCAGCCGAATATGCGATGCGCGGCAAGCGCGGCATACGCGTGTTCATGCTTTCGCCTAACGGCAAGATGTCGGCCTTCCAGCGCGCGCAGATGTATTCCCTGCAAGATCCTAATATCCACAACATCGCCGTCAATGGCATGTTCGACGATGCACAAGACCTAGTGAAGGCGGTCTCCAACGACCACGCTTACAAGGCCGCGCACAAGATAGGCACGGTCAACTCCATCAACTGGGGCCGCGTATCGGCGCAGATCGTCTATTATTTCAAAGGCTATTTCGCTGCGACTAAATCGAACGACGAACAGGTTGCGTTCGCTGTACCGTCCGGCAACTTCGGCAACATCTGCGCCGGTCACATCGCCCGCATGATGGGTTTGCCTATCGGTCAATTGATCTTGGCGACCAACGAGAACGACGTTTTGGACGAGTTCTTCACCACTGGTCAGTACAAGCCCCGAGGCACGGCGCATACCTACGAGACCAGCAGTCCGTCCATGGACATCAGCAAGGCTTCCAACTTCGAGCGCTTCGTGTTCGATTTGGTGGGACGCGATGGTGCAAAAGTCCGCGAGTTCTGGAGCAAGGTGGAAGCGGGCAGCGGTACGGCCGACAGTGTTGCTTTCGATATCCGCCATACCTCGTATTGGGATGCGTTGCAGAAGTTCCATTTTGCCTCGGGCAAGAGTTCGCATTTCGACCGTCTCAAGACCATACGTGGCATATATGAAGAATATGGCGTGATGGTCGATCCGCACACTGCCGATGGCATCAAGGTTGGTATGGAACAGCGCCGTCCTAATCTGCCTTTGATCTGTCTGGAGACTGCGCTGCCAGCTAAGTTTGAAGAGACCATCGTCGAAGCACTGTCCTGCAAACCTGAACGCCCCGCTGCGCTGGAGGGCATAGAAGACCTACCGCAACGCTGTGTGGTGATGGATGCGGATGTGTCCAAGCTCAAGGCGTTCGTCACTGCGCATGTGCAGTAGCTCTGCGCACGGTCAAACGGGGCGTGATGAATCGCGCCCCTACATCCGGTTTGCAGTAGGGGCGCAATTCATTGCGCCCGATCAGCAATGAATAACCTTATCTTGCTCATCCTCTGTTTCATCGCCGGCATGCTGTTGCGTTGGGGCAAGCGTATGCCGGAAAACGCTTCGGCAACGCTCAATAGCTTCATCATCCATGTGTCCTTGCCAGCGCTGACGCTGCTGTATATCCATCAGCTCAAGCTCTCGGCGGATGTGGCTTTGATCGGTCTGATGGCTTGGTTGTTGTTCGCGCTCTCGGCAGGATTTTTCTGGGTGGTGGGGCGTTGGCTGAACTTGCCACGTGGGACGACAGGCGCACTTATATTGGTTGGTGGCTTGGGCAACACCTCGTTCTTTGGTTTGCCCATGGTCGAAGCTTTTTATGGCAAGGCGGGCTTGACCACGGCCATCATCGCCGATCAACTTGGTTCTTTCTTCGTACTGTCCATACTCGGTATCACCGTGGCTGGGTTGTACTCTTCAGGCCGACCCTCTGCGACGCAGATACTCAAACGTATCGCTTTATTTCCGCCTTTCATCTCTTTGCTTATCGCGCTGATGCTGATCCCTATCGAGTACGCAGAGTGGTTCACGGTATTGCTCAAGCGCTTGGGTGATACCTTGGCACCAATGGCCTTGCTCTCAGTAGGTTTGCAACTGCGACCTCGTCAGGTGTTGAGTAATGCGCGCAACTTAGCGCTGGGACTCGGTTTCAAGCTGGTGTTGGCTCCACTGGTGATCTATATCATTTATATAGAGTTGCTGGGAGCGACCGGCCCGACCATGCAAGTGGTGCTGTTCGAAGCGGCTATGCCCCCCATGATCACCGCAGCCATCGTCGCCACCGAACACGACCTCGATCCGCAATTTGCAACCTTGATGGTAGCAGTGGGTTTGGTGATCTCTTTCGTGACACTCACCGGATGGTGGTGGGTACTACAAGGTGTTTGAAGCTAGCTATCAGCTAGCCTGCTTTAGGACACACGCTTGAGTGACAGGGTCAGTGTGTAGCTGGCGACAGGTTCGGTACCGAGGCTGGGTACGTGAGCGATGACCTGTATGGCTTTATCCACCCGTTCACCTGTAGCAATCGCTTGTTCTATCAGGGCGGCGATCTCATCGCCTTGTTCGCAGGTGAAGTCCACCGCACCCATCGCGCGTTTGTGGAACTGGGCATGGCAATCCTTGAAGATCAGTGAGATGTTTTGTCCGCGTTGCGCGATCAGTTCCATCACCAGCAAACCTATCGCGCAATCCGCGCCTACACTTAGCGCCCCGAAATACATAGAGCCCCAATGGTTACGATTCCTGCGATTCAACGGCAGCCTGACTACGATGCGCTGCGGGTTGAGCGCGATCACGCTAGGTTTGACGTACAGCATCATGGGAATATTGCGCCAGCCGAACAGACGCAGGCCCAGCGTGGCGCGCGTTGTGCTTGATAACAGCTTGTCTATCCAGGTTGTGATGGCGATCTCTCTAGGGACTGAGTAAGGGGCTTATCCTGAAACTAAACAGGGCGAACATCAAGCAGTGGAGTTGTCGGCGTGGCGTTGTACACACTGTTCGAACTCGACCAGTATCACCGGTTTGCAGTACAGATGGCCTTGGAAGGATAGACATCCTTGGCTGAGCAGGACCTGCTCCTGTGCCTCGCTCTCCACGCCTTCTGCCAAGATATTGATACGCATGCTGGCTGCCATATCTACCATGGAGCGCACGATGGCCATATCGTATTCATCGGTGGCGATCTCTTTGACGAAGGACTGGTCGATCTTGATTTGATCCAGCGGCATACGCTTGAGGTGGGTGAGGGATGAGTGTCCGGTGCCAAAGTCATCCATGGATAGGCTCACGCCCAGCGCTTTGAGTTGTTGCAGCACGCTGATGGTGTGCTCCATATCTTGCAGCGCCATGCTCTCGGTGATCTCTAACTTGAGGCGGGAAGGGTCTATGCCGCTGGTGTTCAGTGCCTGCTGCAGGTGCTCGATGAAGTCTGGACGGTACAAAGATGCGGTACTGGCATTGTTGCGCCCGTTCTTGGTCACATGTTTGGATTTACGCAGTTGTGCTGCGCTCACATTGATGGACAACACGAGTTCGCGGGTGAGCGGTGAGGATTCCCAGCGTTTGAGTTGTGTACAAGCGGTGTTGAGCACCCAGCTGCCTATCGAGAGAATCAGATCGCTCTCCTCTGCCAAGCTGATGAACTGGGCTGGGTGCAACAAGCCAAGCTCAGGATGATGCCAGCGTAACAAGGCCTCCGCGCCCATCGCTTTTCTGTGCTGATCGACTTGTACTTGGTAATACAACTCGAATTGGTCGTCCTGCAAGGCTGCATACAAGTGATGTTCCAACTCACTACGTGCCTCCAGTGCGTTTTGTGTGCTCTGGTCATAGAAGCGCACCGTGTTGCGCCCCGCGCGTTTGGCTTGATACATGGCGGTGTCAGCACGTTTCAGCAACTCTTCGGCGTCGATGTCGCCGCGACTGAACAGTGCCACACCTAGGCTGGCACCACCGTGGTGGGTATAGCTCGTAAGGTGATAGGGCTGGTTCAAAGCCACGCAGATCTTCTCGGCGATGGTGCCGGCCATCTCGTTGGCGGACTCGGCATCGCCACGCAAGGCATCCAGCAGTACCACGAATTCGTCACCGCCTAGGCGTGCCACCACATCGCTGTTGCGTACGCAGGCTTTGATACGTCGTCCCACTTCGACCAGCAACTGGTCACCCAAAGCGTGGCCCTTGGTGTCGTTAAGGGTTTTGAAATTATCCAAGTCGAGGAAGATCAATCCGCCCATAGAACCAAGATTGCGCGACAAAGCGATAGCATGGTCGAGTTGGTCTAGGAAGCGTCGGCGATTAGGAAGTCCTGTGAGCGCGTCGCTGTAGGCCAGCTCGTAGATGGTGGCATCAGAACGTTTGGTGATGTCCTCTACTTCCTGTTCTGAGCGGCGCAGGCGCTCGATTATCAGGCCTAGATTGATCAGCATGATGATGATGACCGCACCGCTGGTACGTTGTATGTTCAGTCGCAACACATGGATATCCTGTTGCTGGCGGGCGATCGCTTCTGCGATGACCTTGTTCTGATTGTCCATGCTCTCGCGGTGCAATATCGCGAGTTGCTCGCTCATCCAGCGATCTATGCCGCGTACACCTTGATCGATGACGAAAGTGTTGTTCACCGATTTCGATAATGGGAAGCGTTCTAGGAAGCTGCGATAGATATGGCCTATCTGTACATGTCCCTCGATCAGGATATTGAATCTGTCCACGAAATGCAGCTCATTGAGTGAGCGTTGCTGCAGTAACTTCAATTGCTCACGCGAGGTCAGTGGAAAAGATGAGTTACTCAGTTGCGTGTGCGGGATAGATCGCTCTATGTTTTCCAGCGCTAACAGTTCGTCACGCAGTTCTTCCAGATTCTTGCGCACTTTGCGCTCGCTCTGTTCATACTGTCCCCAATATTGTTGGTATAGCACAGGGTCGCGACCGCGCAGCAGCACGTCCTTCCATTCCTGCACTTGGTTTTTGAATTCGATCTGTATCGCTGCGAGATCGTCTGACTGTTCGCGTTGCCAGAGCAGCTGACTGTTGTAATCCTGCTCAGCTTGGCCGAGTTTGCCGACCTGCTGGATGATGTTCACCAAACCGAGGATGGTAAAGATGGAGAGCAGGGCAATCACTGCCAGTAGCAAGTATCTCCTGCGCTGGGCTAGGCTGAAGAAGGTCTTGATGGCTTTGATGCTCTGAGTGAGTTTCATGATCGCCATAGTTTAGTGTCTACGCGCATTATACCTTTGCTAACCTTGATATCACTGTGCACTTAGGCAGTTCAGATAGATGGTCGCATCCGGTTGACTGTGGTTACGTTGCGCCTGCCAGATCATCTCACTCAAACATTCCATCATCTGGTGTTGCGCATCGTGTTCGGACTCGAGCTTGCGCGTTAGGCGAACAAAATGCGCGCGTATGCCGGGCGGTTGATCTATCGATATCTGCTCCTCTATGGTCAGATGCATCATCAGGTGCAGAAAGGGATTGGTCGCGCCGCTCTCGGGTGAGTAATCCTTGTCCAGATGCGCGTCCGGTTGCGCTAGCAGGTCGTGATATTCGGGATGCTTCTCTATCAACTGCGCAGTTAGGTCTTCGAGTGGCGTAAGCAATGAACCTGCGCGGCGCTTGCGCCAAGTCTCAAAGAAAAAGTTACGTGCTTCGTCGCGGCTGGGATTGAATAACAAAATAATCTCCAAATTATTCCCTCCTCCGTACAGGGGGAGAGTTAGGGGGCGGGTAGAAACGTGATAGCCAAAAAGAGGCACCCCCATCCCAACCTTCCCCCTATGAGGGGGAAGGAGTTGTGGTTAGTCGGTCTTATTCGGGTACTCGCACAAATCATTGATCAGACACTCAGCGCATTTAGGTTTGCGCGCCTGACAAATATAACGCCCGTGCAGTATCAACCAATGATGCGCGTCTAGTAGGAACTCGCGTGGGATGACCTTGAGTAGCTTGTGTTCGACTTCTAATACGTTCTTGCCCGGTGCCAGATTAATACGATTGGCGAGGCGAAAGATATGCGTGTCCACCGCCAACGTTGGCTGACCGAAAGCCGTGTTGAGGATCACATTGGCGGTCTTGCGACCCACGCCAGGTAAAGCTTCCAGCGCCTCGCGCTGTTGTGGCACTTCGCCCTTATGCAGCGTTAACAGTAACTCGCAAGTCTGTATCACATGTTTGGCCTTGGTCTTATAAAGGCCGATGCGCTGGATGTAC
The DNA here is from genome assembly GCA_963740305.1 of uncultured beta proteobacterium. GTDB lineage: Bacteria > Pseudomonadota > Gammaproteobacteria > Burkholderiales > Gallionellaceae > Gallionella. The sequence goes on from CAVUDR010000004.1 coordinate 17,292, forward strand.
TCGCGCAGTCCTTGTTCGCCAAGTGCAAGTATCGCTTGCGGAGTATTGGCGACTTGATAGAGCTGGCGCGTGGCGAGATTGACGCTGACATCGGTGGCCTGTGCGGACAGCATCACCGCCACCAGCAATTCGAAAGGTGTGCGGTATTCAAGTTCGGTAGTGGGATGCGGGTCTGCGTCGCGCAGACGCTCGAAGATGGCGCGGCGTTTAGCTGCGTTCATGCACCTAAGCTGCCACGGGGACTGCGGTCGATTTCTTACGCTGTTCGTTTGCGGTGGCGCGCAGCGTCATATAGTTCTTGCCTGCGATCAACAGTCCCAGCGTGATGAAGGCGCCGGGCGGCAGGATAGCGAGCAGGAAGCCGTGGTAGTCAGGCACGACGGTGATGACTAAAGACTTCGCGCTAGGCCCGAACACCAAATCGAGTCCAGACAGCAGCGTGCCGTGGCCAAAGATCTCGCGGATGCCACCCAATACTGCCAGCACCGCAGTCAGTCCTAGTCCCATCGCCAGTCCATCGACGGCCGATTGTAGCGGTGGTTGCTTGGAGGCGAAAGCTTCGATGCGCGCCAGCACGATGCAGTTGGTGGTGATGAGCGGAATGAAGATGCCGAGTACCAGATACAGAGGGTGCACAAAGGCGTTCATGGCGAACTGGATGACAGTCACCAGCACCGCGATGATGAGGATGAACACCGGGATACGCGCCTCATTAGGCACTGCCGAGCGTATCGGTGAGATGGTGGCGCTGGAGATGGCCATCACCAGCGTAGTGGCCAGCCCCAGACTCACTGAGTTCACCACCGAGCTGCTCACCGCGAGTATAGGGCACAGTCCTAGCAGCTGCACTACACCGGTATTCTGCTTCCACAAGCCGTTGTAGAAGATGTCCTTTAGTTCTTGGCTAGTCATTTCTTTTCCTCCTGCGCTAGCTTTGCGACCACGGGATTCGCGTAGAGTTCGTCACGGTGCAGTTGGTAATACTGCATCGCTTTGTGTACCGCTTTGACCACCGCGCGCGGCGAGATGGTCGCACCTGCCATGTAATCGAACTGGCCGCCGTCCTTTTTCACCTGCCACTCGTCATCCTTGCCATCGTTCAAACGCTTGCCGCCAAAGATCGCGATCCAATCGCTCTTGGCGATGTCGATGTAATCACCTAGCCCAGGTGTCTCCTTGTGCGAGACCACACGTACTCCAGCCACTGAGCCATCAGCCTTGACGGCAACCAGCAGATCGATGCGGCCACTATAGCCGTCTGGCGCGATCACTTCCATCGCCACGCCCACCGGTTGTCCAGCCAAACGCGCGCGGTAAGCTTTACCTGGAGCACGTGTTCCCAGCAGTGCATCGGCTGGAAGCGTGACTTTATCGGACACGATATCGTTGTCGAAGCTGCTGCGCGGTAACAGTTGCGAGATGAGTTTTAGTTTCTCTTCCTGCTCACTCTTGGCGATGCTGTCCTTGGTCTCAAGATAAGTGATAGCCAGCAAGGACGTACCGATCAGCGTGAAGAACAACACGTTCAGCGCGGTGTGTGCAGCTGCTTTGACTAGGGTGCGCCTCACGACTTGCCCTCCTTCTTGCCAAACACTTTAGGCTGGGTATATGCGTCTATCAACGGTACGCAGATATTCATCAACAGGGTGGCGAAGGCCATGCCGTCGGGGAAGGCGCCGTACACACGGATCAGATAGGTAATCAGCCCTGCACCCGCGGCGAAGATGAGTTTGCCCTTGTGGGTTGTGGGGCTGCTGATCGGATCGGTCAGGATAAAGAAGGCACCCAGCATGGCCGCACCTGAGAACCAGTGGAATAAAGGCTCGACGTAATGGGTGGGGTCGACCAGATAGAAGATGCCAGCGATCGCGAACAGCGTTCCCAGATAAGCCACCGGCAGATGCCAAGAGATGATGCGAGTCGCCAATAGATACAAGCCACCGATGAGGAAGCCGACTGCGACCATCTCACTGCCATGTCCGGCGAGACGGCCGAAGATAGGTTGGGTAAGGATTTCGCTAACCGGTAATGCCAAGTGCAGCTGGGTCTTGAGCGTGTCCAGCGGCGTCGCCATGGTCACCGCGTCGAACTTGATGCCTTCAGGTAGCACGCTGGAGAAGATGTATTGCAGTTGCTGTAGAAAACTCAGTTCCACTTCTCCCAGTCCGTGTGGGCCGATCCAGTGCGTCATCTGCACGGGGAAAGAAACGATGAGGACCGCATAACCTATCATCGCTGGGTTGAATGGGTTGTTACCCAAGCCACCATAAAGATGCTTGGCGATCGCGATACTGAATGCCGTACCCACTACCACCAGCCACCAAGGGGCGAGTGGAGGGATAGACAGGGCCAGCAGCCAGCCTGTGAGTAGGGCACTGTTGTCTTTGAGGAAGGGGGCGATAGGACGGTTGCGTAACTTGAGCATGGCCGCTTCGGTAGCCACGGCGGTGATACTGGCCAGTGTGATCGACACCAAGATCGCGGGGCCGAAATACCAAACATATAAAGCGATACCGGGCAGCAAGGCGAGTATCACCTTGAGCATGATGGCCGACACGCTGTCTGGCTTGCTAATAAATGGGGAGAAGAACGCGCTCATATTATTCCTTGGGTGGCTCGGTATCGGTCGATGCCAGTTCGTGGATGTGTGCACGGCGTGCTTCGATCTCAGCGATCTCGGCTAGCTGTTGCGGCGTGAGCTGTTCGGTGTTCTTAGGTTTCACTGCTGCAGCTTGCAGCTTGGCTTGCTCGATGGCTGCTTGTATCTTGGCTTGTGCCTCGGTCATGGGTGGCGGGGTGACGCTGACAGCAGCTTGTGCCTCAGCGAGTTTGGCGGCGGCGAGCTTGGCTTCTGCCGCAGCTTTTTCTTTAGCAGCGAGTTTCTCTGCCTTCTCCAGTTTTTCGCGCTCGATACGATATTCGCGGAATTCGAAACGGTCACGTGCCGCATCGGCGGCGGTCTTCTCAGATTCGCGTGACCATATCTCGCTCTTGGCAAAGCGATAGTACTGCACAAGTGGGATATGGCTAGGGCAGACATAGCTGCATGCACCGCATTCTATGCAGTCGAATAGACTGAATTCCTGCGCCTTACCGAACTCCTTGGATTTAGCAAACCAATACAGGTCTTGCGGTTGCAACTCAGCCGGACATACCTCCGCGCAACGAGTGCAGCGTATGCAAGGCATGGCGGGCGGAGGTGCCGGGAATATCTTGGGTGAGGAGGCGATGATGCAGTTGGCTGCCTTTACGATGGACACCGTCGCGCCCGGCAAAGGCAGACCCATCATAGGTCCACCCATGATGTAGCCATCGGTGTCGGGCAAGCTGCCGGCGTAGTCAACTACATCCTGCACCGTGGTGCCTATCAATACTTCCAGATTTTGCGGTTCGCGCACATTGCCGGTGATGGTGACGATGCGCGACACTAGCGGCTCGCCGAACTGCACCGCGCGATAGATCGCTTGTGCAGTAGCCACGTTAAAACACTGCACACCCTTTTCGGTGGAGCGCACGCCAGCTGCAACTTCGATACCGGTGAGCACGCGTATCAGTTGCTTAGCACCACCACCAGGATAGAGCGTGGGGACGGCGATGACCTTGACGTCATCCGTGCTGGCCAATGCTGCTTGTTCCATCGCGGCGATAGCTTGTGGTTTATTGTCTTCAATGCCGACCAATACTTGTTCGGCTTCCAGCGCCCAGCTCATGATCTCGGCACCCTTGATAATCTCGTCAGCGCGCTCGCGCATCAGCATGTCATCACAGGTGATATAGGGTTCGCATTCCGCGCCGTTGAGCACCAAGGTCTTGACCTTATGTTTACCGGCACGCAGCTTCAGGTCGCTAGGAAACACCGCGCCACCCAAGCCGACCACGCCAGCCAGTCGCAATACTTGGCGCACATCGGCGGCAGCGGCACTGCGGAAATCCATGCCGGTCTTTGGTATCCACTCGTCCTTGCCATCAGGTAGCAGCGTGGCGCACAGGTCGGGTAGGCCAGAGGCGTGTGCCACGACTTGCATGCCGATCTCGCTGATGGTGCCGGAGGTGCTGGCGTGTATCGCGCTGGAGATGCCGTCTTCAGGCATGCCTATGAGTTGGCCCTTGAGCACATAGTCGCCGACCTGCACGAGTGGTTTGGCAATATTGCCCACGTGCTGATGGAAGGGGATGACCAACTTTGCTGGTATGGGCAAGGTGGCAATCGCAGTGCGGGTGGACTGTTCTTTGTGCGTGGGCGGATGCACGCCGCCGTGAAATTTGTGCAGCGTACTCATTTGGCAACCTTTAAAGCATAGACCGGATATTTCCATTTCCAGTTGCTGATGTTCTCTTCTATCACTTCCATGCTGATGCAATCCACTGGGCAAGGCGCTAGGCACAGTTCGCAACCGGTGCACTCCTGCGAGATGATGGTGTGCATCTGCTTGGCTGCTCCGGTGATGGCGTCAACTGGGCAGGCCTGTATGCACAGCGTGCAGCCTATGCAGGTATTCTCGTCTATGAAGGCGACCGACTTGGGCTTGGGCGCATTGGTCTCGCCGCCGAAAGGTTTGAACTCCACACCCAGCAGATCGGCGAGTTTCTGTATGCCTTCTTCGCCACCGGGCGGGCAGCGGTTGATGTCAGCTTCACCTGCGGCGATGGCGGTGGCATAGGGTTTGCAGCCGGGATAGTTACATTGTCCGCATTGCGTCTGCGGCAAGATGGCATCGATCTTTTCGACTAAAGGATTACCTTCGACGCGGAACTTGATGGCGGCAAAACCCAACACCGCACCAAGTACGATGGCGATACCGGACATGACTAACAACGCGCTCAGCATTGAGAGCCTCGCAAAACTGTAGCGAGCGACCGGAGTGCAAGGAGCACGGAATGCAGCGACTGATACATACCTAGTGGGTAGGAGAGGGAGCGAGTACCGCGCGACGCGGCAATCTGGCCGCGCAGTAAGTTTTGCGTGGCTCTCAT
>CAVUDR010000005.1:0-533940 GCA_963740305.1 uncultured beta proteobacterium
TGCGGAACGGGTAGTCATACGTGACGAGCTGCTTTTGCCAAAGCAAATGACTTAATGAGGTTGCGGTACTGTCGTTAAAAATAGTCAGAATCTTAGAATGCGCCCCCAACTCAGCAGTTAGATATACCTTGGCTTGCTATAAGACTCATAAGATGTGCATTCCAAAGCGACTATTTCTGCTGTTGATTTTCATTTTAGGAAATTAGTACTTCGTAAAATTTTCTATCTAGGTAAATTGAGTGAACAGTTGATTGCGGATAGCGAGATATAGAGCTTTCCGTAAAAAGCCCCTAAAACGGAGAGTTCACTCAATGTCCCCACGCAGCAACGCGGTCTTGCAGTTCCCGCACAAGACCACACCAATCCTCGTAAATCGGAAAGTCCCTACGCGTCTAAAGAACGCGGACTATCGCAGTCGCGAATACCTAACTGAAGACGAAGTCGAAAAACTCATGGATGCCGCCGGCAGAGTAGGGCGGCACGGCCACCGTGATTCCACCCTCATCATGCTGGCATACCGTCATGGTCTGCGTGTCACCGAGTTGGTCAGCCTACGCTGGGATCAGATTGACCTTAAACAGGGACTGTTGCACATCAATCGATTAAAACAGGGAAATGCCAGTGTGCATCCGTTACGCGGCCCCGAGTTGCGCGCACTGCGACGAGTACAGCGTGAATACCCAATCCTTCCTTATGTCTTTATAAGCGAGAGGCGCGCCCCTCTGACTGATGATGCTGTTCGGAAAATCGTCACGCGCGCAGGGACTGAAGCCCAACTGCCATTCTCGGTTCATCCCCACATGCTTCGTCACGCCTGTGGCTACAAGCTGGCACAGGCAGGGCAGGACACTCGAGCGATCCAACATTACCTGGGTCATAAGAACATCCAGCATACGGTTCGCTATACCCAGCTTTCACCTGAGCGGTTTAAGAACTTTTGGAAAGACTAGGGGGACAATAAATGCGATTTCGAAAACATAAGCCATACCGATGCCCGCGACTCCGAGTCATTCCTTGGTACGAAAATGCTTGGAAACTTACAAAGAGATTGGGGTCGTCGTTACTTTGGATTATTGGCACGGTACTGTCTGGCATGGCCTTGTTACTGACCAACTTGAGTGAGGGAAGTAGTGTGACTAGTTGGGATGGGAGTGGGGCACTAGAGGATGGGGATAGTGGTGACTGGTTATCAACGGATAGCGATACGTTTGAGATAGATGACGACGATATGATCCGAGGGCAATGGGATGTGAGCTCTTCGTATTATTCAATATGTCATCCGGATCATGACAGCAGTTCATAGGCTTAATAAGAAAACTACCCAATAGCTAGGCTAGCGATAAGTCGCCAACTCTTACTTTTGTGTTCAATATTGCCTAAAAACTATAAATATCTTTATATATCAATTTAGTAGGAGTGATTTTTGCAATTTTCGGATACATGAAAAAAAGACAGTTTCCCCGAGTAGTGAGCAAAAGTGCGTCTTTTCGCCGGAGTTTTCAACTTGCATCCAATTAAATTACTCATGTCGAAAACAACTCAAAGGAAGAGATAGACATGAATAAGAAACACATTAAGGATGCGGTTATCCAGAATACTTTAACTTTTGTGCTGGCTGCACTATGTGCGGCAACATCATTAATGATGGTCATGGTAGGTGGTTGGTTTGGAGGTGAAGACATCCTAGTTGCCAAAGCTATTTGGATGGCATGTTCGGTTGCATTTTGTATAGGTAGTCAAATTTTACCCTCTATTTCAGGTAGTAAGAAAGCTCGTGCTTTATGGGTGGTTTGTGTCGGCACAACAGTATTCAATGTAATGTCTTGTTTTGATATCGTTTCGAGAAATGCGGGCGAATCACATTTGAGGCATTCGCCTGCAATGGTCGGTTTAGAGAGGCAAATCGGAGAGATTAATAAAGCATTGTCTACGATATCTGCTCGGCCTCTTTCGTCAGTATCGCAAGAACTTAGTGCAACTTCAGAGTGGCGCAAACGAAGCACACTTACATTAGAGCTATCAGAAGCAAGGCGCGCCGCTACTCTGCATGATCAGCTTATCAGTCTTATCACTGCTGCTGACAAAACTGTAGCTATTGGCGTTACTGATTCAGTGTATTCGGGGATTGGACAGGTTACAGGTCTAAATGCGCGAGGAATTCAATTATCTGTCGAATTTACCTTTTCCCTGCTTCTTGAACTCCTAGGGGCATATTTATGGTTATTGATTCTCTCGGAGAAAAAGTATCAGTCGCAGTCGTCAGTGCTTCCTACGTTATCGGAGACTTTTGTTACCAAAGTTGACAAGGATCTGATTAAAGTCAGTAAGGCAATTTCCTCTGGGAAATTGAAAAATAATGTTAATCAGGTTCGATTATTTCTGAGTTGTGGCCAGTCAAAAGCTCAAGAAATCTGTAAGAGATTGAAGGCTCAGCAGGTTAAGAAGTGATTGAGTATTAGTTGAGGTTGGAAGGTACATCACCCTCCGTTATATATGCAAACAGGAGTGACTTTGAATACTTGAAGACTGAAAATATTGATAGAGACAATCTGACGGTGCAGGTAGGGCCTATGGCGCCGTCAATTGAGATAGTGGTAAACAATTAATTTTATAAAAAACTAAGGAATTAAAAATGCGCTTAAAAATGAAAGCCTATGCCGATTTTCACCATGCTGGTTATGTCGACTTTTCTGTCAGCATAAATCAATATGGAGTCATTATTATGTCCAAAGGAATGGCGAAAAAGGTTCGTAATCACTTGTGCCCTCGCTGGAAAGGTAAGAAAGTTCAACTTTGCATGTGTACTTCAGTTCTCCCACTGGCCATATATGGTGAGAATGGCCAGTTCAGTGACGAGTTTTCAGAGAAAATCAAAGAGGCGATGCTGGAAATGACAGAGTAATGTACTGCGGTCTTCCAACATTTGCAGAACTTTTTTTTGTTTGAACTGCCATACACAAATGTCTATCAAGTCATTTGCATTTTATTGTTGGTGAGACCATGGTAGATATGGTGCACAGAGTTCTCTAAAGTTTCTGTTGATAACCAAGTAAATAAAGTTAGTGATCTGATACCCCTATGGGGCCAATGTGAGGTCCATTGGCTCCAAAATACAGTTTTTATGCCTTATTGCGAAACTAACCGAGTAGATATATTAGGTTGGCAAATAAGTTGATCAGATGGATAAGCTTGCAAGAATGCACGGCACCCATTCGAATCAGTATTAAGCCACTCAGCATACTGGTCATCCGGGAGAATTACGACCATGCGCTTTTCATCTGCCGGCTTATGGAATTGATTCATCAGCGGATGAGTTTCTGCATTAATAGTCAGCATCGTGTAGCTGTGCAGGATCTCTCCATTGGCATCTTTCCAAACCGACCACAAGCCAGCAATACCCATAGGTTTCTCATCAGCCCGAGAGATGCGGGTTGGGACAGCTTTTCCAGAGCGCCAATCAGGTTCGTAGATTGCATCAGCTGGGATAATGCACCTTCGATTCATTCTCCAAGAGTCACGGTAGCTAGGTTTTTCGGCCACTGTTTCTGAGCGTGCGTTGTAAGTATTACGAGCAATTTTGGTATCTGATGCCCAATGTGGAATGAGGCCAAACGAACCGAGCAGGGCATGTGGAGAATCTTCCAAGACGTTCTCTTGGTTCTTTATGAATGTTCCCAAGTAACCTGGCCAAATGTCGAGCTTGCCGCTTTCGGGCACCTCAGTTAATTTGAAGTGGGACTTTAGGGACTTTAGGGACTTTAGGGACTGGAGGTCTTTGACTGCTTCGTAATGACTACACATATTTGGGTTCTAGTAATATCGGCTCATTCAAAGCAACGGTAATATTCATCATTCAGTGTCACGATATTTATTCGTAGGTGAAGTATCTAGATATTCTGCATACACTCATGAAGACTTGGGTATGGTTTAATTCAAGCAGTATGAGACACCATTTAATTGTATATGCCTTTCAGGAGAAATTTTGGTAAAACCAAGATTAGTTGCAAAGATTGAAACTGAGGATCCAACTCTGCGATTAGCTGTTCTTATTGATGCTGATAATGCACAAGCGGCAGTCATTGAAGGATTACTTGCAGAAATTGCGCGTTTCGGTGAAGCAACCGTTAAAAGAATCTATGGAGACTTTACTGCTCCAACAAGTGCTTCTTGGAAAAAGGTTTTGCAGAAGTATGCAATAAAGCCTGTCCAGCAATTTGCATATACAACTGGAAAAAATTCAACCGACAGCACTTTAATCATTGATGCTATGGACTTACTCTATACGAGAAAGTTTGATGGATTTTGTCTGATTACGAGTGATAGTGATTTCACTGGATTGGCCATGAGGCTTCGAGAAGAGGGGCTAATCGTGCTAGGTTTTGGCGAAAAGAAAACTCCTGATGCTTTTCGCAATGCATGTCACAAGTTTATATTTACCGAAGTTCTTAGACCGAGTGCGACAACTGAATCAAGTTCTACAGTTCAGAAGGCAGATCATGAAACTATAGTTTTGCAATCAACATCACCTTTAGTACTCACTGAGCCCAACCTTGAATTCCCTAAACAATTTGTTCTAACCGCACTTGAGCAATCAATCGATGATGCGGGCTGGGCTCATTTAGGGACTTTTGGGAGTTACCTTACTAAGTTGCAACCGGACTTCGACTCTCGACTATACGGTTACAAAAAATTATCCGACTTAGTGAAAGCTAAAACAGAGATATTTGTAACTGAAGAACGACAGACTCCAAATTCAACTCAAAAGGTTATTTTTCTTCGTGCTAAATAATCAGAGGTGTTAGTCCATGCCGCATAAATTATGTGAGTTTGCTGGTATATGGATGTAACGAAATGGTTTGATCTGGATCCTTAAGTAATGTCAGGCGTTGCTTCTAAAAGCATGACTTATGGGAGTCACTATTATCCCATGGTTACTTTTATATGTAATTTTTTTCAAATCAACAACTGACTATCACCCCTGCACCAGATATTTCCCAGATATGGAATATTTTTATCATTTGAAAGTTGGTAGGGCAGGGGATATCCAATATTCCCTAGGTTGAGAGCTTTTCTATGGCCTATGTACTTTAATGGGTTGGCATCTATCCCCTTAGCCCTTCATAATCCGCGATTCAAAAATATCACTATGTAACCATGATCGACGACATCAAGAAAACCCTGTGGGCGACGGCCGATAAGTTGCGCGCCAATATGGATGCCGCCGAGTACAAGCATTTGGTGTTGGGTCTGATCTTCGTCAAATATATTTCCGATACCTTTGCCGCACGCCGTGCCGAATTAGGCCGCCGCTTTGCTGATCCTAAAGACGATTATTTTCTGGATGATGCCGCGCTGTTTGCCGACGAGCTGGAAGACCGCGACTACTACAAAGAAGTGAATGTGTTCTGGGTGCCGGAAAGTGCGCGCTGGGAAACGTTGCGCGCTGCCGCTAAGCAGCCGGACATTGGCAAGCGCATCGACGACGCGCTGACGGTCATCGAAGCGGAGAACCCCAAGCTCAAGACCATCCTCGATAAACGCTATGCGCGTGCGCAGTTGCCGGACGGCAAGTTGGGCGAGCTGGTGGATATGGTTTCTACCATCGGTTTTGGCGTTGATCCCGGCAAAGCGCGTGACGTGCTGGGGCAGGTCTATGAATATTTCCTCGGTCAATTTGCTAGTGCCGAAGGCAAGCGCGGCGGGCAGTTTTACACGCCGGCCAGCATTGTTAAGACTTTAGTCGCGGTCCTCGCGCCACATCATGGCAAGGTGTATGACCCGTGCTGCGGGTCGGGCGGGATGTTTGTTCAGTCAGAAAGATTTATAGAAGCGCACGGCGGCAAGATAGGCGACGTGGCGATCTTCGGGCAGGAATCCAACCCTACCACTTGGCGCTTGGCCGCGATGAACCTTGCCATTCGCGGCATCGACTTCAATCTGGGGCGCGAACCGGGCGACACCTTCACCAAAAACCAGCACGCCGACCTGCGCGCCGATTTCATTCTCGCCAACCCGCCGTTCAACATCAGCGACTGGTGGCACGGCAGCCTCACCGGCGATCCGCGCTGGGTGTACGGCGATCCGCCACAGGGCAACGCCAACTATGCGTGGTTGCAACACATGCTCTACCACCTCAAACCCACGGGGCGCGCAGGCATCGTGCTGGCGAATGGCTCCATGAGCTCCAGCCAGAACAGCGAAGGCGACATCCGCCGCGCCATGGTCGAAGCCGACGTGGTGGAAGTGATGATCGCGCTGCCCGGCCAACTCTTCTTCAACACCCAAATCCCCGCCTGCCTGTGGTTCCTCGCCAAACAAAAAACCACGCGACAAGGTGAAGTGCTGTTCATCGACGCGCGCAAACTCGGCAGCATGATCAGCCGCGTGCAGACCGAATTCACCGATGAAGTGATTGACCGAATTGCCGCTACCGTTGCCGCATGGCGTAAAGAGAAAGACGCAGGCGACTACGCCGACATCCCCGGCTACTGCCGCAGCGTCAAGCTCGCAGAAATCGCCGAACACGGCCACGTCCTCACCCCCGGTCGCTACGTCGGCGCAGAAGAAGTGGACGACGACGACGAAGCCTACACCGATAAGATGCAAAAGCTCACCGAAAAGCTGGGCGAACAAATGGCAAAAGGAACAGAACTCGATGCTTTGATCCGGCAGAAGCTGGGAGGGCTGGGGTATGAGTTCTGAGTGGGAGAAAACAACTTGGGGCGAAGTTGCCACTCTTGAGTACGGGAAATCTATTCGTGATTACCAAAATGCTGAAGGTGAATTTCCTGTGTATGGTACCAATGGGCCAATTGGTTGGCATCACACTCCGTTGTGTTATTCAGCCGGTGTTGTGATTGGACGGAAGGGAGCCTATCGCGGTATTCATTACAGCAAGAAGCCGTTCTTCGTAATCGACACCGCTTTTTATTTGAAGCCCAAGGCACAAGTGAATATGAAGTGGGCTTACTACTGTCTACTTACATATGACATCAACGGAATGGATTCTGGATCGGCAATTCCTTCCACAAGTCGAGACGAGTTTTATAAGCTTCCAGTCAAAATTCCAAGTTTGACCGAACAAGAACGAATTGCTGAAGTATTAAGCATGTTCGACGACCGCATCGCCCTCCTACGCGAAACCAACGCCACGCTGGAAGCCATTGCGCAGGCGATGTTCAAATCGTGGTTTGTCAATTTCGATCCCGTCCACGCCAAACAACAAGGCCGCGCCCCCGAAGGCATGAGCGAAGCCACCGCCGCGCTCTTCCCCGACAGCTTCGAGGAATCGGAGCTTGGCTTGGTGCCGAGGGGGTGGGCTGTTGGTTCAATTGGAAAAGTTGCTGAAGTCATCGATTGTCTGCATGCCAAGAAACCAGAGCTGCTTGAAAGCGGCAGCCCATACCTTCAACTGAACAACATTCGAGACGATGGCTTGCTCGACACGGCGAACTTGGCTTTCGTGTCGGACGCTGATTACACCAAGTGGATTTCTCGAATCGAGGTGTCTGGCGGTGACTGTGTAATAACAAACGTAGGTCGAGTTGGTGCTGTTGCTCAGATTCCAGAATCTTTCCGTGCCGCAATGGGCAGAAATATGACAGCTATTCGGATGCGCAAAGAGTGGCCGTATCCAACCTACCTTGTGGAATTGCTTCAATCTCCGTGGATGGAGACTGAAATTCAGAGGCGTACCGACATTGGCACAATATTGAATGCACTAAACGTCAAGAACATACCATTGCTGAGATGCGTGTTAGCAGATCACAACTTACTCAAAGAGTTTGAAGATACGGCTCGCCCATTACGAGCCGCTATGGAGGCAAACTTGGAGAGAGCTAATAATCTCGCCACCCTCCGCGACACGCTGCTCCCCCGCCTGATCTCCGGCCAACTCCGATTGCCTGACTTTGAAGGAGCTACTCAATGAGCAGCAGTTTGTATTCGACCAATACAGGGCTAAGGGCTGAGGCAAGCGTTAATGTTGGCAGTGTAAGCGGATCGGGCGGCGCGGTAATGCCCCGCCTTTTCTTTCAGGTGAAGATCAATATCGATTCAGAGTCCAATCCCCATGTGCGCGGCGCGGTTCAAGCTTGGTCATTGGGTATGCTGACCGGCGGACTGTTTCTGGACACACCTGTAAAAGTCGCCGACATCATGCCGTACTCGGTGAATCAGCATCGATTGGGTTCGCAAGATTACGCAACAGATCTTTATCTGAACATCGAGATTCCGCTGGATGCCAAACGTATCGAATGGCTTGAGCAGAAGCGCGCAGGCAAAAGTTTTGAGGCAAAGCTGCACATTGATTTGCAAGTGCAAAGCTTTGGCGCTAACCAGTTCACGCCGGAGTTTCCAAACGGATTGTTGGGGGTATCCAATATCCAAGGTGATATTGCGTTCACTGTGCCTGATACGCAATGGCGCGAGCGTGTATTGCCTCAGCTAGGTTATGGCAAGGTGATTGCTATCGAACTCCCCGCCGTTAGCTTGGAGTCATGTGCTGCGCTCGATCATTCGTTTAAGGCATTAGAGAATGCACAGAGGCAGTTTTTACATGGCATGTATGACGAAGCCGCAGGCTCTTGCCGCATAGCGCTCGATAAGTTTTTCGCACCTGCGGATAAAGGTGATGGCTCTGGCAAGATGGTTCCTAAGTTGCAGAAAAGCTGGGAGCCAAAGTTAGGCGCTGCCACTTATCAATGGCTCAATGATTCGTTAGGTTCAATCAAAGACGCTACCAATAAACCCCATCACAGCCCCCACAACCACTTTGACCGCCTAGGCGCTCAGATGTTGTTGATGATTACAACCGCCTTGGTGTCTTACGCGGCACAGCAACTCTCAAGCGAGGAGAAGGCATGACCATATCTATGACTGAAGTCAACGCTCTTTGGGACAAGTTCTTGCAGCGATGGCCTTTGGAAAAATTGAATCAAATGACGATTCAAGATTACACCCAAGCAGGTAACCCTGATTGCTTCACGTTTGGTTGGATGGAGAATTTAACTTCTAGCCTAGGATCAATCTGGGGTGGTTCGGCATTTAAGTTTGGAGTTTATTCACGTAAAAATAAAACTGATAAGAAGGACGGCTCTGGAAAGTCGTACACAACTGAATATGGTTGGTATAGCAAATATGGATCAGACCCGAAAGAAGCATTTGAAAAAGTTCGTGCAAATATAGTTGAGGTAGCAAATGCTGCGCGAGGGGGAAATTTGGAGCTTATAGATAAGTCTGACCTTGGTTCTGCTTTCAAATGGAAAATAACTTTTCTCTATCAAAATCGTTCAGAGCCATCATTAATCCCAGTTTATAGCTATGACCATCTTGCTGCCTATTTGCAGATAACTTCGAAGACATCCATTAGTTACCTTCAAAAGACGGTAATGACAAAGCGTGGTGACTTAGATGTCCTGACCTTTGGGAATCAAGTTTGGAATAAGGCTGAAGAATTATTGTCATTACATAAGTTAAAGGCGGAGGACGTCTTAGCGTACTTTGTTGAGAATTCTGAACGCTTTCAGCCAATCAAACAGCCAACAAAATATATTGCGGGATTTACAACTATCGAAGGGCGCAATGTAGCTGTTTCACTTCAACAGAAGGAAGCCAAGCTATGGTTAGAACCTGGTGATTGGCTAGAAGTGAAATCCCAGTTGAAAGACATTGAGGTGTATTCACCTGACCGTGCTCGTAATAGTAATTTAGATTCAAATGCGCCCAGTCTGGGCAAGGGAAAGCCGGCACTCTTTCTTACCGTGCCAACTCACGCTGCACTAGTAGCTTTGTGCAATGCCTACGATAACTCTGAACTCACCGAGGAAGCCTCTATGTCCATCGACCATGCTGATTCAAATCAAGCGACTGCTCCACTGAATCAGATTCTATTTGGACCGCCTGGTACAGGAAAAACATACGGCACAATTGATGAGACTTTGCGGATTCTTGACCCAGAATATTTTGCGGTTCATAAGCAGGACAGAACCGCACTAAAGGCTAGATTTGATAGCTTAGCTGAGAATATTCGTTTCGTAACTTTCCATCAAAGCTTCAGTTATGAAGACTTTGTGGAAGGATTGCGTGCGGTTTCCAATGACGACAAACAACTTGAGTATCTAGTGGAACCAGGAGTATTCAAGCGCTTGTGTGATGACGCAAGAACGCAAGGGGTTCAAGCGGAAGCCGGTATTCGCAGCAATCCGAACATTTGGAAAATATCTATTAATGGTACAGGGCCAAGCCCGACTAAAACCTACTGTCTAAATCACGGTGAGGCGCGCATAGGTTGGGGGGATACCGGCAACTTAATGGAGCTGAATGATCAAAATGTGTACTTCAACTCTTTAGGTTCTGGCAATCAAGGCACTTTGAAATATTTTAGTGAGGAGATAGTTCCAGGTGACATTCTTCTTTGCATCCATTCAGCGGAGACTATTGGAGCGATCGGGGTCGTCACCGGTGATTACCGTTTCGAAGAGGTTGTGCCACAGGATGTGATAGCTGATTACAAGCATGTGTTGCCAGTTAATTGGCTGTTTCGGGATATTCAACTCCCGATTTTGCCCCTAAATGATGGCAAACAGTTCACGCTTAAGACGGTTTACTCAATGAATCGGTTTAATTGGGGTGATCTCTTGGCATACATAGAAAAGTCTGGAGTAAAGCCGGCCTTGCCGGGAGTGGTGGTCGATAAACGCAAACCTTACGTCTTAATAATTGACGAAATTAACCGGGGCAACATTTCACGGATTTTCGGCGAACTCATTACATTGATCGAGCCCTCAAAACGTGCGGGAACTGCGGAAGCATTGAGCGTCACATTACCTTATTCAAAAAAGCCTTTTAGCGTTCCCTCTAATGTTTATTTAATTGGAACTATGAATACGGCAGACCGATCCCTAGCAGGGCTGGATATCGCGCTCCGACGTCGTTTTACATTCAAGGAAATGCCACCCAAGCCAGAGTTGCTGGTGGGCATTGATGTCCAAGGTGTAGATATTGGCGAAGTGCTGCACAAGTTGAATGAACGCATCGAGGTGTTGCTAGATAGAGACCATTGTCTCGGTCACGCATACTTTATGCCGCTGATTGAAGACAGAACACTTGAGAATTTGGCATTTATCTTCCGTCAGCAAATCCTGCCGCTTTTGCAGGAGTATTTCTTTGAAGATTGGGAGCGAATTGCATGGGTTTTGAATGACCAAGCTAAATCGCATAACAATGCATTTGTACAGAAAGCGCCAATCAATCTTGAGGGATTATTTGGTGCCAATACTGCTAGCGAGCTACAGAACGAAGACAAGCGGTGGCGTATAAATGAAAGAGCCTTCAGAAATATCGAAAGCTATGCAGGCATTCTGGGGATGGCAGCATGAAAACGGTTGTCGTGCGTGAATATGCACGACTGACGACTGATGCAGTTGAATCAACATTAGATCAGGCGACTATCTCGGCGGGAGCATTTGATTGGTTGTGCAAGCTCGCCGCTGGATTTACAAAGGCTGGCGCGACTTTGCTGAAAGTAGAGAATCGCCGCTGGTTAAAATTGGATAACTTTGTGGGGGTGGTGCAGACTCCTTGTGGCACCTTGCTGGAAGTTCTACCAAAACATACTAATAACGCCAGTAACGAAGCAGCAGCTGAATCTCGTGCGCTGTTAATCAAGATGATTTCCGCAGCACTGGATCTGCCAGTACGCAGTACCGACAAAGCTGACATAGAAACGTTTCGCCACCCATTGTTGGAATGGGTAATGAAGCAGTTTGTCCTTTCGCTGGATCATCTTGTGAAGCGTGGATTGCGATTTGACTATCAACGTGTTGAAGAGGAACAGCGATATCTTAGGGGGCAACTGGATGTCGTCAAGCAATTGCGTCAACCCCCTGGACGTGCGCACATATTCAATATTCGTCACGATCTTTTCTTGCCTGATCGCCCAGAGAATCGGTTGCTTAAAGCTGCTCTGATGCGTGTGTGTAAAACTACTAAACAGCCTGACACATGGCGTTTGTCTCACGAATTGGCAGGTTTGCTGGCGGAAATTCCAAGTAGCAGGGATATACAAAGTGACTTCCTTCAGTGGCAAAACGACCGCCTGATGGCACACTACCAACCAGTGCGCCCATGGTGCGAATTGGTGCTTGGACAGCAGATGCCGTTGGCACTGCGTGGAAAAACACAGGGTATCAGTTTACTTTTCCCGATGGAAAAGCTGTTTGAACGTTACCTAGAAGTCCAACTGCGTAAACAATTACCCGCGCCATATACATTGAAGGCGCAGGCTGCCAGCTTGTCTCTCTGTAAACATGGTGACGGGGATATGTTTCAGTTGCGGCCCGATTTGCTTGTTCAGCAAAATCAAAAAATCATTCTGGTGCTGGATGCAAAATGGAAGCTCATTTCGACGAATGATAGAGAAAATAAGTACGGCCTGAGTCAAAAAGACTTTTACCAGTTGTTTGCCTACGGCCATAAATATCTCGCAGGCAAAGGGGAGATGTTGCTGATTTTCCCTCGGACCGACAGTTTTTCTAGTGTGTTACCCCCATTCGATTTCTCGTCTACCTTAAGGCTTTGGGTGGTTCCATTTGATCTTAAGAATGATGAAATGCATTGGCCTGCTGTATGGGATGAAACAATTTTTGCGAAGATACGGCATACGGGATAGTAAACAAAAATGACAGACAAACAATTTGAGCTGAGCTCCCCCCGAAAATATCGCTGTCCATCCTGTGGCGCAAAGGCGGGGGTCAATATCGAATACGGCGAGCCGGGCATTGATATGGCAGAAGCCGCCGAAAGAGGCGAGGTCGTATTAGGCGGATGCTGCATCGATGAAAATTCACCTGAGCGTCATTGCCTGGAGTGTGGGCATGAGTGGCTAATCAAGCGGCGTAAGCCAAGCTTGCCCGATGCTTTCGCATGAACGGGCGTATATCATTTCTGCCGTTTGCTATACACGGCGCGGATAGGATGTATAAAAAATCGCGTTTTCTATACATGCTCAGGATAGAATGTATAGAAAATCGACTTTCCTATACAAACCCTGAATGAGGATGCGCTGAAATGACCTCCATCTTGCCCTTGGAACAACTGAAAGCCGGTCGCTTCGATACGCCTGCTATCCTCAAGAAGTTGGCGAGCAGTAGCCGCAAGTTGGCGGAACTCAAGGGCATCGCGGCATCCATTCCCAATCAGGGCATTCTGATCAACACGCTGGGCATGCAGGAAGCCAAGGATAGTTCAGAAATCGAGAATATCGTCACCACGCAGGATGAAATTTTCAAGCAGGAAGTGTTGCCTGATGCTTTTGCTAACCCCGAAGCCAAAGAGGTGCAGCGTTATCGGCAGGCTTTGCGACTGGGCTATGAGCAGGTTCGGGAGAGTGGGCTGATTACAGCAAATCACATCATCGCGATTCAATCAGAGTTGGAACAAAGCCATGCGGGATTTCGCAAGTTGCCGGGCACTGCGTTAAAAAATAACCGTGGTGAGACGGTGTATGCCCCGCCACAAGACCCGAACGAGATCATTGCGCTGATGCGGGATCTGGAGCGATTCATCAATGATGATGCGTTGTATCAGGTCGATCCGCTGATCAAGATGGCTTTGTTGCATCATCAGTTCGAGAGTATTCATCCGTTCTACGACGGCAACGGTCGCACTGGGCGAATTTTGAATGTGCTGTATCTGGTTAAGGAAGGTTTACTGGAAGTGCCAGTGTTGTATTTGAGCAGCCATATCGTGCGCACCAAGGCAGATTACTACCGCTTGTTGCAGAAGGTGCGCGATGATGATGCGTGGGAAGAATGGGTGCTGTATATGCTGGAGGCAGTGGAACAAACCGCCGGGCAAACGCTGACAACGGTGCAAGACATCAAGGCTGCATTATTCGACTACAAGCACCGCATCCGTGCGGGATTCAAATTTTATAGTCAGGATTTGATCAATAACTTGTTTGCTCACCCCTATACCAAGATTGAATTTGTACAACGCGACTTGGGCGTTTCGCGCCTGACTGCTACCAAATATATCGATGCATTGGCTGAAGCGGGCTTTGTGCAGAAACATAAAATCAAGGGCAGCAATTACTACATCAATGTCGCGCTGAATCAGATCTTGCTGGGAAATCAGCGATGACCGAAGACCAACTCGAACAGGAAGCACTAGGCTGGCTTGCGGCAGTGGGCTACTCGCATTTGTACGGCCCCGATATTGCAGTCGATGGCGATAGTCCTGAACGTAGCGATTATCGGCAGGTAGTGCTGGTGGAGCGGTTACGCGCTGCAATTGAGCGACTGAATCCGGCTATCCCTGCGGCGGCGCGCGAGGATGCGATTGGGCAGGTGCTTGATCTAGGTACGCCGGTGCTGCTTGCCGCGAATCGTCGCTTTCATCAACTGCTGGTGACGGGTGTGCCGGTGCAATATCAGAAAGACGGCGAGACACGCGGCGACTTTGTGCGATTGGTGGATTGGGCAGAACCAAAACGCAACGAGTGGTTAGCGATCAATCAGTTCTCCATCAAGGGCGCACACCATACACGCCGACCGGACATCATCCTGTTCGTGAATGGCTTGCCGCTGGTGTTACTGGAACTTAAAAATCCCGCTGATGAAAACGCCGACATCTGGAAAGCCTACGACCAGATTCAAACTTATAAAGAGCAAATATCCGACGTGTTTCTGTACAACCAGATTCTGGTGATCTCGGACGGGAGCGAGGCACGCTTGGGCGCGTTGTCGAGTGATGCGGAGCGCTATATGCAATGGCGCACCATAGACGGCGCGACACTCGACCCCTTGGGACAATTCAATGAGTTGGAAACGCTGATACACGGCGTGCTCGCGCCAGCTTATCTGCTCGACTATCTGCGCTACTTTGTGTTGTTTGAAGATGACGGCACGCTAGTGAAGAAGATTGCGGGCTATCACCAATTCCATGCGGTACGTGCGGCGATTAATCAGGTGGTGGTGGCTTCGCGCCCCGGTGGCACGCACAAGGGTGGAGTGGTGTGGCATACGCAAGGCAGCGGCAAGAGCATCACCATGACTTGCTTCGCCGCACGCGTGATGCAGGACGTGGCGATGCAGAATCCGACTATTGTGGTCATCACCGACCGCAACGATTTGGATGGTCAACTATTCGGCGTTTTTTCGCTGGCGCAGGATTTGTTGCGCGAACAACCCGTGCAGGCTAATACTCGCCAAGACTTACGTGCCAAGTTGGGCAACCGACCTTCCGGCGGCATCGTCTTTGCCACGATACAAAAGTTCATGCTGGGCGAGGATGAGGACACTTTTCCTATCTTGTCTGAGCGCAGCAATATTGTGGTGATCGCTGATGAGGCGCACCGCACGCAATATGGCTTCGAGGCCAAGCTCAAGTCCATCAAGACACCCCGAGTGGCGGCAAACGATGCACAAATCTTGCAGGTTGCCGAAGCACCCGCTGAGTATTTGTCACGCTTCCAAGTGGGCTATGCGCAGCATCTGCGCGATGCTTTGCCCAATGCCACCTTCGTGGCCTTTACCGGCACGCCAGTATCTAGCGAGGACCGCGACACCCGTGCGGTGTTTGGCGACTACATCCATATCTATGACATGCAGCAGGCCAAGGAAGATGGCGCGACCGTTGCGATTTACTTTGAGTCGCGTCTGGCTAAGTTGTCGCTCAAGAGCGAAGAGCTGCCTTTGCTGGACGATGAAGTAGACGAACTGGCCGAGGATGAAGAGGAAAGCCAGCAAGCCAAACTCAAGAGCCGCTGGGCTGCGCTAGAGCGAGTGGTCGGTGCGGAGCCGCGTGTTGCCAGTGTGGCTAAAGACTTGGTGGCGCATTTTGAAGAGCGCAGCAAGGCGCAGACCGGCAAGGCAATGGTGGTAGCGATGAGCCGCGAGATTTGCGTACATCTGTACAACGAGATCATCAAGCTACGCCCCGATTGGCATGATGCCGATCCTGAAAAGGGCGCGATCAAGATTGTGATGACCGGTTCGGCCAGCGATAAGGCCTTGCTGCGTCCGCATATCTACAGCGGCCAAGTGAAGAAGCGTTTAGAGAAACGCTTCAAAGACCCCGCCGACCCCCTGCGTATGGTGATCGTGCGCGATATGTGGCTGACGGGTTTTGATGCACCTTGTGTGCATACCTTGTATGTAGATAAGCCGATGAAGGGCCACAACCTAATGCAGGCCATCGCGCGGGTGAACCGTGTGTTTAAGGATAAACAAGGCGGCTTGGTGGTGGACTACATCGGCATCGCCAATGAGTTGCGCAGCGCCTTGAAGGAATACACCAACAGCAAGGGGCGCGGCCGGCCAACGGTGGATGCGCATGAAGCGTATGCCGTGCTCGAAGAAAAGCTCGACGTGTTGCGCGGCATGTTGAGTGACTTCGACTACAGCGACTTCATGACGCATGGCCACAAGATGTTGGCCGGTGCGGCCAACCATGTACTGGGTTTGAAAGACGGCAAGAAGCGCTTTGGCGATACTGCGCTGGCGATGAGTAAGGCTTTTACCTTGTGCTGTACTTTGGATGAAGCCAAGGCAGTGCGCGAAGAGGTGGCCTTCTTCCAGGCGGTTAAAGTCATCCTGACCAAACGCGATATCAGCCAGCAGAAGCGTACCGACGAGGCGCGCGAACTGGCAATCCGGCAGATCATAGGCTCGGCGGTGGTGTCCGAAGAGGTCGTTGATATCTTCAATGCTGTTGGTCTAGATAAGCCCAACATCGGCATCTTGGATGATGCATTCCTCGCTGAGGTGCGCAATTTGCCGGAGCGAAATCTGGCCGTTGAGTTGCTGGAGCGACTCTTAGAGGGCGAGATCAAAACCCGCTTCGCGGGCAACATCGTGCAAGACAAGAAGTTCTCCGAGCTGCTGTCGGATGTCATCAAGCGGTACCAGAACCGCGCCATCGAGACGGCACAAGTCATCGAAGAACTCATAGAGATGGCTAAGAAATTCAGAGCAGCGGCGGAGCGGGGCGATGAACTGGGCCTGACCGAGGATGAGATTCGCTTCTATGATGCGCTTGCCGATAATGAATCTGCCGTCCGTGAACTGAGCGATGAAATCCTGAAGAAGATTGCCCATGAGTTGACCGAGAACCTACGCCAGAACCTCAGCGTAGATTGGTCGCAACGCGAAAGTGTGCGTGCCAAGCTGCGTTTAATGGTGAAGCGCATCCTGCGTAAATATAAGTATCCGCCTGACATGCAAGATGCGGCTGTTGAGCTGGTGTTGCAACAGGCACAGGCACTGGGTGAGGAGTGGATGGAGTAGGGCAACCCTAGGTAGTTGTCCCAATGAGTGTTGCCGAATATTTAAATTGGCTTCATATTGCGCTAGACCGAACATCCAACCAACACACCAAAATCACATGACAGCATTGCTGCTTCCGTTTGCTAAGCGACTATCTGATGGCAATCTTGTTTCGCCTGATGAGGTCAAGCGTGGGCAGGCATGTAATTGTATCTGCCCTGGCTGCAATATTGCAGTGCTTGCAAAGCAAGGAACGGAGCGGGAGTGGCACTTCGCTCATGCTAAGGGTGAAAAGTGCGATGAAGGTTATGAAGTCTCAATTCATGAGCTGGCGAAACAGATGTTGCGACAACGTATGGAATTGTTTTTGCCAACATTGATTGCCAAGACTTCCAGTATTGATGCTTATGGCCGACTCTTGGAAGAGAGAGAGTCTGTTTTGAAAAGCCAGTTAGTTAAGCTCGACGATTGTAAAACGGGGGGAAACTTGAATGGCGTTCATGTTGATGCGATAGGGTTGTTCAAAGGACATAAGATACTTATTGAAGTTACGGTATTTCACCGTCTCATGCCTGACAAACAAGAGCGACTAGTTAAAACAGGAATTCCTTCCATTCAGATTGACCTTGGGCAATTCAAAACCAAACAGGCGACCAGAGTATTGCTGGAGAAAGCGATATTCGAGGATGAGAATATTGGGCGATGGATTTACCACCCCAAATATGTTCTCGCTTTAGATAAAGCTCAAGCAAGACTGGATGGGCGACTGCAAGAAAGTAAAGCAAGACGGGAAGAGGATGAAGTGCTGCGCAAGGAACAAGCTGCAACAAACAGACAAGAGTCTGTAAGTCTTGGCTGGAATTCAGCGGTACACGCAGCATTCAATGAGAGTCAAGCACAACGAAGAAACCTTATGTTGAGTGCTTCTTTGCCCTTACCAGAACGAATTAAATTGTCTGCCAATAAACTTGTAATGCAAACTGGGCTGAGCGAACAACTCATACTTTCAGCAGCTTCGGAATATACGAATCGTGGTCAGTTACGGGGCTACACTGCAGAAAGTTTTTTGCTCAAGTGGAGTGAGGTGATTAATATGCCTTTAAAAGAGGTAGAAGATTTTCTTGTTGATGCTGGATATCTATTGAGGTGCTAGTTTGTAACAAATTCCTTCTGCATATCGATTGCAGATCTTAGTAATTGGAATGTCATTAGGGTGCTTTAATCGTCAATTCCTCGGCCATTGCTGCCGGTGGCATCCTGCTGAGCCAATGACCGATATGGAATCATCACCAGCCATAGACGCGGGAACTATTCCGAACGGCAGTTTTCTCGAAAGATCGACTTAGTGTTATGAGTACAAAAGCACACCACGAAATGCCTCACTCTGCTGCAAAGCGGCACTACGCCGGTCTCCAAGGTCAACCAATGCATCGAGAACTTGCAAGAGCTGGCTCGCCAATCCTGCTGGCAGCGGGTGGTTATGGTCGGCGTACGCCTGTACTAGGCCTGCGATACCAGCGGATATGACTGTTCCCTTCCAGCCCGCAGGCAACTGACCTTCCGTGATTTGCGCAAGAACTTGGTTGGCAAATGCGTCAGCCGGATAGTTGGTGCCTGCACGTTCACATAAGGTGACGAAATGCCGCGTAACAAAAGGAACCCAGCCTATCCGCCGAACCATTTTGTCGATAAGCGGCAACACTTGTGGAAGGTCATCCCAACGTCCGTTGGCAAAGCGCGCTGCGCCGTCGGCCCGTTCGACTGCCACAAAAAGTAGTGCCTTTATGAGCACAGGCAGATCAAAGCCGCTTATCTGCCCATCGCGGTAGCCTGTTCGGCGGAAATCCTCGTGCTGTAATGTGCGCTCCAGACATACATCAAGCAAGACGAGCGAGCATTCCTCGATTTGCGGAGCGTCCAGAATGCTGATGCAAATCAGCGTATCGGTAAAGGGAGCCAGTATGCTCATGCAGATATCGTCAGGTTGATCGATGATCAGATCCAACAGCTTCGCTTGCATTTCAGTTGCTGGCAGATGTCCTGCGACACTAGCAAGGATATTTCCCAGTTCGTGCTGCCATTCATGCAAGTCGGTGCCTTCACGCTCTCGACCACGCCGCCGTTGAGTCCGCCATTCAGGATTCAGAACACCCAAAGTCCATGCGACGAACGCTTCGAGTGCTTGCACATAACGATCCCGCGCCGGGCTGGCCATGATCTTGTTCACCGGCGCTTGTCGCATAACCATGGCAGCATAGTCGCCAATCCATATATTGTCTGAACGGTGCCAACCGTCGTCGTCGAATACGGGTCTACGATGCTCACGATGAGAAGGAATTTGGGTCCAGACCGGCAAAGGGCTGACCCATTCCGGAAAGTCGCCCTCGGCGTCATACTCCGCGTACGCGTCTGTCAAGGCCTGCATGCGGCGCTCCTGCTCGGCCTGATTCTGTGATGCTGGATCGTTGGACTCAATCCGGATGTACTGGGCCAAACGCAATCCGAGGTTGAGTCCGCACCAGGCAAAGCGTGAATCACATTCCCAGCAGCTGGCGATGCCACCAATCGCCGCCTGCGACACAACTTCGAGCGGATGCACAACAAGTTGATAGAGGTCTCCCCGATCACGATCCAGAGAACAATTTTTGCAGATACGCGCAGCCAGGGCGTGGGCTACAAAAATCTTCGGATGCCACGGAATCACCGATTTAGAGAAAATATCGGGCGATTGCGGCTCAACTTCATCTCGGTAGCTCGCCAAGGTTTGGTATATCCAGTCCTGGTATCTCGTATCATCGGTGAAACAACAAATCGCCGCCGCAGTCCCGGCGATTGCGCCATGCGCAATGCCGTTGCCTGGTAGGAACGTCGAACCATCGCCACCTGTTATGGTGGCTGCAACTGCCGATGCGCGCGTAATAGCTTCATCGACAGTGAAACCGTCGGCCCAAGCCTTGGTTTCGAAGCACTTTACGACCCACAGCCACAACTCCAATTCTTGCGATACCTGGCTGTGACGCTGCTGGGCTTGCAAAACTTCGGGGGAAGAATGACGCGGGCTGCATAGTTCGATGCCAACGACATCATCGCGACCTGGAATCTCCGTAGCGACGTAATTATCGGTTCTGCCCCATTCTGCCCACAACTCGGCTGTCTGACGCAGGTTGGCAACGTGCCCCGTATCTGCGGCTTCTCCTTCGTACTCGAAGCCAAGTTCCTGCGGAAAGCGATCGAGCGCTGCACGGAAAGCAGAGCGTAACGCCTCGGTTGAAGTCAAAGCGAAGAGTGTGGCCAACGCACGAATTTCCAAGCGTCGAGCTGGGAGCTCGCTCGCCTCAACAACTGCTTTGCGATGGGATGCGTCGCTCTGAGTCTGGTCAAATCCGATAAGCCCTGCGCTTCGAAATTGGCTTTCATTGACGTAGCGCATCAGATCGACACGCCACAGACGCTGGCTGGTAACCAGCGGCAAGGTAACCAGTGAGACTTCTTGGGCTTGTAATGCAACGAGCACAGCAATGCCCAAAATGGCAATGCTGGAATGCCCCTGAATTAGTTGCTGAAGAACAACATCAACAGGTTTGCCCACCTTAAGCTCATCAAGCGCCCAGCTTTCAAGCGCCATCAGTGCGCATTCCACAGCCTTGGGTCCGCCGTGTCCACGAAACCACTTATATTCATGAGCAGTTCCCCAAAACTCCTGCCGCCCCCAGGGAAACTCCAGCACCAGAGGTATCGGTGTGTCGTACTCGGGCATATGCTGATGTAGTTGGCGCCAAGCAGTGATCGCATGATTAGCCATATCCCGTATCAGCGCCAAACCAACAGTCGGGGTGCTGCGCAACAATGAATGAAACGGTTCGCGCAACGGTGATGCGGGGAAGTAGCCTTGATGATCGGCGCCAATCGATAAATCGTGCCAATCGTGATCAGAAAACGAAGGGGGTAGCTGAGGATTGCACAGCACGAGTTCGTCCCACCGTGTTCGCTGATCCTCTGGAATGGCAAGTACTTCCGTTCGCCGTTGCCCACGTTCAAGGGCTTCCTGCCGCCATCTAATGGTCGCATCATTCGGCAATTCCTTGAAAAAGTTCACCCGTGCCACCTGAGCCAAGAGCTCAGGATGCGTTTGCGCCAACAGTGGCGCATAGCCCATCACTTCATGAAAAGCAGATTCGCGAAAGCGGTCAAGCTGAACGATCCTTGAAAGATATGTCGTGACCACAGCGGGGTAGGCGCGACCGGCACGCAACACTAACCCCCGTAGTTCGGTCTCCAAGCCAGATGGTGTACGTACCTGCGTTGCAGGCTCGGCGTGTTCACTGAAACGCCGTTGGCGCATGGCCTGATGTTCATCCTCAATGGCATGGAGCCAGATTGCGCACTGCTCCACCAAGCGTTCCGACACCGGATTTTGGAAATCTGCGCAAACCACCTGCCAAGTTTCGAACAATGTGACGAGATCGCCAAGACTCCGATTAGAAAACGTCTCGACATGGTTCAGCGCCCAATGTAGTAATCGGCTCCACGAAACCATATCCGATGGCCAACCCAGCGCATCAGCAAGACGAATGCGCGCGTTGGCATCAATATCCGGCGCACCGAGTTGACCCGCCAAAACGAGGGGATTGGGAATCGTCTTCTCGGCCTGCATCCATACCAGCAATTTTGACAGCAGTCGGTGATCGTCGGCGGCCACCGTCGCCGAATACAAATCCGATTGTTCGACGAAGCGGGGGCTGAAAAAGGGGGCGAGCAGCCACGCACGGGCCCACTGCGGTCGCACTGTGGCACCTTGCAGATATTG
This sequence comes from uncultured beta proteobacterium, assembly GCA_963740305.1. Lineage (GTDB taxonomy): Bacteria > Pseudomonadota > Gammaproteobacteria > Burkholderiales > Gallionellaceae > Gallionella. The sequence goes on from CAVUDR010000005.1 coordinate 22,075, forward strand.
CAGATTGCGCTGCCAAGCTGATATGTCCGGGTAGGTCGCTTGCGAGAGCAATTCCACGACACGAGCCAAAGCCGGCGGTTCGCCGACCTGGATTAGAGCCTCAATCCACCTATCGCCATGATCAACCAACCAATGGAAAAACGACCATTCGAAGAATATGTCATGCGCGAACTGAGCCGAGTGCCCTTGACGCACCTGTTGCACCAAGCCGTCCTGTTCCAGCGACGGGAAGGTAGTTTGCGTTGCGGGCGACAAAGCTCCCAAGCGCAGGCTACGCCCCAAATCTGAGGTGCTCTGGCAAGCAAGCTCGATCAGGGCCCGCTGCCGCGCAAGTGTCTGCGACACCTGCGCATTGTACCCACCGCGCGTCCACCATGCTTCAATCAGATCCACTTCGGAACGGGGTGCAAAACCATCTGGATAGGCTGCGTTCGAGAAGCCGCGCGCAAGGACCGCAGCAAAAAACGGGCGACGAGCCAAACTGCGAACCCGCTCGTCTCCGCCCAGCAATAGTGGGCGTAGCGCCGGAATATCCTTCGCAAGCGCCGCCGCTTCAGCGTCATTCAGATTTTGCACGTCAACGTAGCCAACGCCACCGTTAGCCAGCAGTGTTGATGGCAGCCAATTGCGAAGCGGCTCGATTCCGGTATCGCGCGAGGTTGCTACGATTCGCCAGTGCGCAAGCTCAGGATTAGACACGATCAGGCCCAGCAGGTCATTAACGATCGCGCGCTGCTCGGGAGCAATGCGATCCAGCCCATCAATAAACAGAACCGCATGGCCGCTTGCCGCGACCTCGACCAACAGAGGCTCAATCGCCACACAGGATATACCCACGGCGCGAGCAAACTCAGGCCAGCAGTGTCCAGACAGGCGACTGTTGCTGAGAAATAACGTCGTGCCATCCACGGCGCTCTGGGTCAGCAGATCCTGTAGCAGTGCCGTTTTACCAGTGCCCGGCAGCCCCTTGATCAAGGTAAACCGATGTTGCTCCATCTCGGTGGCAAGCTGTGCCCGCAAGGACGGACGATCAATGTGAGTCCCACCGATGTCATCGGCTTGTTGCGCCAACCATTGCCGAGTCATTTCACGGAGGATATCCAAGTCGTTGGCGAATGAAGGTGAGCCGACGAAACGCAGATCGCCGGTCAGGCGCTGCAGCACCGATCCACGAGTAAACTCCTCGCTACGGCCCGAGCCTTCACGAGCGAGTTGGCGTAACTGGCGCCACAGATCAGCAGCACGCCCTATTTGGTTCGCAACCAAAGAGCGCTGCAAATTGGTGACAACCTCGGCATCCGTAGCTGCTCCTTCGTGCAGCAGATCGAGCTTGATCAGAAGCAAGTGCCGGAACAGTCGGTACAACTCATCGTCGTTGAGACTGGCATTCGGTTCGACCTTGGCTAGCTTGCTCACCGCATCAAGCACATCGCGGTGTGCTTGCGAAGCGTTACCACTTACGCTGAAGCGCTGCATGAATGTCGCCGTTGTCTGCGACGCGCGAGCCCACTCGCACACGGTGATGAAGGCGCGAAAAGAACCTTCCGCGATCGTGCCGGTGACTGCTCCGACCAGGTCGCGGTCACTCCGAAAATCGGTCTTTTGCAGCGTTGCCCAGCTATGTTGAATAATCTCCCGGAAATCTTCGTTTGTCGCAGCGTCCGAAATAGTCAGGGCGCGTTTGACCTGCAGGGACAGCCGAGCGACGGAGTTGTCCGATGCCGAAATTGCATCGACGATTACATCGTCGAGTGGCTCACCAAACGATGCCTGCTGCAAAGCAACACGCTGCACAATACGCGGAGTTAATCCGGCGGCCGTCGTACCATTAACGAGCGACGCCAAGTAAAACGCGGCTACTGCGTCTTCAAAGGTAAAGCCGGCGCCACCTGTAAGTTCAGAAGATGTCATTCTGTTGCCACGAAGGTAGAAATAATTGACTTAAGTGTTGGCGAAGGGCTGTAGGTAGTTCGTTATCAGGCGGCCTTCTCGAATCGGCGAACTCTTGAGCTGCGCTGCACACTCGGCCACCAGATTATCTCCGTCAAGCTGGGAATCACATATAGCAGTCAGCAACGTCCGAGCATCAGATACGAGGAGCATGAGCTTTTCATAGGTCAACGCATGGGAGGCGTGAGCTGATGCTGCTTTAGTCGCCCTAGCCTGAGGTAATACAGATACACAAACTGCGCTGTAGTCCTTGTAGTGATTGGCAAACCACTCCTTGGCAACCAGCAGTTGTCCGTGGTCTTCCTTCTTGAGTGCTCCCGTTTCCTTCTTCCGGCTTTTCGCTTCGATGACCAGACCAGTTTTGGATTGCAGCAACCACAGCACATCTGGCCCTTCGCCATTATTATCGTGTCTCTCTGTTGATAGTCCGATCATGCGACCAAGGTCTGCCAACCCTTGCTCGAACTGATTAGATGAAGCATTTCTATCTAGGTGAGCGACGGTCTCTTCGAACTGAGGCAGAAATCCACGCTTGGGCCGATATTCGGCAACTTGAGTGACGATAGCCCTAGCCTGCGCATCCGGCGTGGGTAGAGGGCGATATGGCGGTAATACTTTGGGGCGAAGCAAGTTGCGGTTTATTGCGAATGCCTGTCGTTGCAATTCCTCAGCTCTTTCGCAGTGCTGCCATGAGTCTGCAATTCTCGCAGCAAGTTGCTTGATCCATCCCGTAGTCTGTGAATCTGGCGCGTTGGTATCAATTGCCTTTTCCAGCACTGTAATGGCTTTAGCGTAATTCCCGTCCTGCCAGAGGTTCAGCGCCTTGCGTTCTGCCGCCGCGAGTTCAAATCGCGTCATATCGGGCGGTGTCTCATCAATCATTTCAGCCAGCGTCTCTGCATGGAAACCAGTCCACTCTTTGTCGCGTTTATAGCTCTTAGAGATCGTTGCAGCGAGATCCTTGGTATCATTGATCGACTTGCTGATCATTTCACCCATTGCCAGTTGAGCTTTGGTTGCGTTCGTCAGATAGCGAGAATTTGCCTGCTTCGCAACCCATGCGGCCAAATCCCTACCAAGGAGCAATACCACGCAGTAGTCACCGGCCCCCCTTGCACCTCTGCCAATACCCTGCTCAATGCGCTGAGCGAGCATGCGAGTGATGGTTGTGCCGCCATATAGGGCACTTGCTTTGTACAGTTCGTAGTCAGAGGTTCCTGTGGGTAGACCCTCCATTACAAGCAATCGGCAAGAATTGCCGGGCAAGTCGATCCCGTCATAACGGTTCGCAAATACCGCCGGGCCGAATACCTGGCTTTCCTGCAATTCAGTGACCAATTGCTCAACTTCTTTCGTGGTTTTCGGTAGCGTCGCGACATCCGTCCAATTTTCAGCAGCCTTCCCCTCCCCAGACGGCACCAAGACAACGGCCCCCATGCTCTTCTCGGCTGTCATCGTTAAAAGCTTCTTGACTACTCCACGCACGTTGAACTGGAAAGGCATCAACTCCGGGATGAGAATCATGCGCTCGCTTATGCCGGCCAATGATCGAGAAGTCAAAGCCTCGCTGACCGACTTGGACGATGCGTCAAATGTTCGCACGATCTCGCTGTCATCAGCAATTGTGGCTGACATGTATATGCGGCGTGGTGCATCAAAGAACGTAGGCAACGCATTGACCAGCGGCAAAACCGGAGTAATGGTGAAGCTAGATTTGCTGACAAGAGCATGGCAGAGGTGAAGGTAATCGCGAAGGAATGGCCAAACAAGTTCGAACTCGGAAGTGTCTGCCTTCAACATTTCTCGAACCACATCTATCTTTTCGCGCCAGGCCCAATAGGGAACCTCAAGTACGCTGAACTCAGAGCCTGATACCACGTCGTCAAAACTTCCGAGTTTATCTACTTCCTTGAATGAAGCACGAAAGAGAGTTGTAAGTTTTTCATACAATTCTTTCTGTTTCTGTGCTTCTACTTTCAGCGTAAATGCATCGCGAACGACAGAAAAGGCTGCATGCGCATCATCCATAATGACTGCAGAAACCCTGACGGGCGGTTGAGGCGCCCCTCTAACACCGAACTTACTCCTGCCATGAAATAAGGCTGCGTAAGTGGCGACCATGATGGCGCTACCATTGACGAACTCCTCGGCAAGCGGTGTCTTGGGTACGTAGGGCACCGCTGTGATTCCATAACTTCTGGCCTTTTCCAAGGTTTGATTGACGAGCTGGGTTGTAGGTGCCAGGTACAGGACTGGCTCGCCAGTTTCATTAAGTGTCGACTGCGCCATGAGTAAGCCAACCAACGTTTTTCCGCCGCCCGTGTGTAGCTTAACAACTACATCGTGATCCGTGCGGCGGCGATGCCACTCTTTTAGGACTTCGGCCTGACTGGTGTAGAGGTCGTTAATACCGGGAGGTTTTGGCAAGCGACGAAAGATATCCGTTGGCTCAATAGGCTTCTGTTTTTTAATGCTGCCACGCAGCTTGTTGAAATCGACCACGAAATGCGCTCCCCAATATTGATGATGAAGCGCGCAACCAAAAAGTTAGCCTCGATTGCCGCCGTTCATTTTTCTCAGCGGCAAGGATACTCCATGTGGTCGCGTTTTGAGAAAGCCGCCATTCGGGATGGTTTCCTTGTCGAATGGCCAGTGACTTCAATAACGGACGATGGCCCATCTGGATGCCACCGGCCGCAAAGGCCGATATTACTGTCTGTCGCTTGCTCGCCCTTATGTGAAGTTTCACATAAGGCCGATGACCTGACATTGAGTATGTTATGCAAACTTTAAAATGCTGCCTAAAAGCTGCCTAACCCATGTCAATCCATGCCAATTTTGAGTAGTTATGGGTAGAGAAGAAAATAAAAAAGCCGCTAATAATTAGCGGCTTAGTTGTAACTGTCTGGCGGAGAAGGGGGGATTCGAACCCCCGTCAGGATATTATCCTGAACACGCTTTCCAGGCGTGCGACTTAAACCGCTCATCCACCTCTCCGAAGGGCGCGCAGAATAAACTAGAACGCCGTTTACTGCAATCTCAAAACGCCATTTCTATCAAAATTGATTGCGCCAAGTGCGCAGGGCAATGAACACACCAAGTGGTGAGTCATCGACCAAGCCTCTTTGTTTGAGTGTATTGATGATTTCGGGTTGGTCGCAACGCAAGAAGGGATTCGTATTGCACTCTAATGTAATGCAGGAGGGCAGGGTGGGAATGTCCTGCTCTCGCAGAGTTTGAGTCGCTTTCGCTCTTTGCTGTAATGCAGTGTTATTAGGCTCACAAGCCAATGCGAATCGGATATTAGCCGCAGTATATTCATGTGCACAATAGACTTTGGTTTCGCCTCGAAGCAGACTGAGACGTTGCAGGGAGTGATGCAATTGCGCTAGCGTTCCTTCCTTATTGCGTCCACAGCCCGCACCGAACAACACATCCCCGCAGAACAGCATCTCATCATTGTGATAGGCGATATGATCATCTAGGTGTCCCGGTACTTCGATGATATTGAAAGCCAAATTGAAATCGTCCAACACCACAGTATCGCCTTCGCGCAGGTCGTGGGTGATATGTGGATTGTTCGGATGACTCCGTCCGTACACTGCTAGGTTGTATAATCCGCGAAGTTGCTCGATGCCACCGATATGATCAGCGTGCCTATGGGTGCAAAGTATTGAGCGTAGTTTCAAACCCTGTTCTTCTAGAAAGCGCAACACAGGAGCGGCATCACCGGGATCCACCACCACGGCGACGCTGTCGTTATGGAGTGCCCATATGTAATTGTCATTGAAAGCGGGTATGGCAGTGATTTTGAACATGGTCGTTGAGGAACTAAGCGATGCCTGATTCTAAAGTATGCGCGCAAAGTATGGAGGAATGGTTCGCCATCCCACAGGGCGAGTATGTACTGAGCCGCGAGCAGGCTTACTTCGATGCGGCTGTCACGGACATCTTTGGCTTCAATGCCTTGCAAGTGGGCATGGAAACACAGCCCTTGCTGCGTAACAGTCGTATGCCACTACGTTTGCGTGGTGGAGAGATGACCGAGGCGAATATTCGTTTTTGTTTTGATGAGGTCCCGCTAGCATGTGAGAGTATCGATCTGGTCGTTCTGCCTCATGTCTTAGAGTTCGCTGACAATCCACATCAGATTTTGCGTGAAGTAGAACGGGTGTTGATGCCTGAGGGCAATCTACTCATCAGTGGCTTCAATCCCTATAGTTTGTGGGGAATGCGACGCGCCTTAGGGCGTAAGCAGGGTTACCCTTGGTGTGGTGATTTCATCGCGTTGAAGCGTTTGAAGGATTGGCTGGCTCTATTGGGCTTTGTCGTGGTAGGCGTTAGTTATACCGCACATGTTCCACCATTCAACTTAAGTTCTACGCTAGCACGTTGCCGTGGCATAGAAATGAAAAGCGAGCGTTGGTGGTCCAGAAGCGGTGGGGTGTACTTCATCCATGCGCTGAAACGCGTACCGGGGATGCGTTTGATACAACCGAAATGGAACAAAAAGCTTGTCGGCAACCTGATACCTGCAGCACCTAAATTGAATAATAACAAATCACACAAACAAAAATGAGTACAACTGTAGTTGATATATACACCGATGGTGCATGCAAGGGGAATCCTGGCGTCGGTGGATGGGGCGCACTGTTGCGCAGTAAAGGGGTGGAGCGTGAATTGTTCGGTGGCGAACGCGTGACCACCAATAATCGTATGGAGTTGATGGGTGCAATCTCTTCGTTGGAAGCTTTGAAGCGTCCCTGTCAGGTTCGTTTGCACACTGACTCAAAATACGTGATGCAGGGCATCACCGAGTGGATAGACAACTGGAAGCGTCGCGGCTGGAAAACTGCAGATAAGAAGCCTGTCAAGAACGAGGATCTGTGGCGCAGGCTGGATACAGCTGTGACTCACCATGAGATCGAATGGATCTGGGTCAAGGGCCACGCCGGCCACGAAGGCAATGAGCGTGCCGATGTACTGGCAAACCGTGGCGTAGAGATGATATTGGAGAAGGCAGATGCGTAAGATCGTACTCGATACCGAAACTACGGGTCTGTACCCCGAACAGGGACATCGTATCATCGAGATTGCCGCCATTGAGTTGGCAGGACGTCGTGTGACCCAGCGACACTTTCACCACTATCTAGATCCTGAGCGCGAGGTCGATGAGGGCGCAGCTAGAGTGCACGGTTTTACTTGGGATATGCTGCGCGGCCGTGCCAAATTTGCGGACGTCGCGGCTAGCTTTCTAGAGTTTATCGAAGGTGCCGAGCTTATTATCCATAATGCCCCATTCGATATGGGCTTCCTCAATCGTGAACTAAGCCTAATGGGTCTGCCGCCTTTGCAGAACGAGGTGATGGACACGCTCAAGGTCGCGCGTGACATGCATCCAGGCAAGAAAAATAGCTTGGATGCCCTATGTAGCCGCTATGAGATCGATAACACTCACCGTACCTTGCATGGCGCCTTATTGGATACCGAGCTGTTGGCTGAAGTCTATTTTGCCATGACCCGTGGACAGAAAAGCCTATTGGGTGAAGATGATGCACCCTTGGTACGCCCCATGGTTTCCTTTAATCTAGATGTATCCCGTCCCTCTGTACGCGTGCTCAAAGCCAATGAAGAGGAACAAGCTCTGCACACACAACTACTCATAGACATCGACAAGGCCAGCAAAGGCACTTGCCTATGGAAATCGCTGGAAAGTTTGTAGATATGCATTTGAAGCACCTTGTAATAAAGGGAGTCCTGTTCGCTGGAACCGTATTTATCGCCCTGTGTGCCTATATGTGGGCCACTCAGCGTGATCAGATATTTCAACCCACCCATATACTTTCCAGTACGCCAAATCGTATAGGCTTAAATTATCTGGAACTGCATATTCCTTCTGGGCAAGGCAAGGAGAAGGGGATGCTGGATGCATGGTGGGTGCCTGCCACACATGGAGATATCGCGCCTACACTTTATTATCTGCATGGCAACGACAAGAATATCTCCAGCAATCTAAGTCATCTACGTAGACTGCATGACTTGGGCTACAACGTCTTTTTACTTGATTATCGTGGCTATGGGAAAAGCACTGATAGTGAGCCTAGTGAAAGCAAAGTATATGAGGATGCGGAGTCAGGTTGGCAATACCTGATCAAGCAAGGTGCAATCAAACCGAATCAGGTGGTCATCTATGGTCACTCCTTGGGAGGGGCAATTGCCATAGAACTGGCTAGTCATCATCCTGAAGCTTCAGGGCTGGTGGTTGAAAGCACCTTTACTTCTATGCTTGCGATGGGGCAGTTACGATTCCCATACTTGCCAGTGGCGTGGTTGCTGAATCAGAAATTTGATTCACTAAGTAAGATAGTCTCACTCAAAATACCTGTTCTATTCATTCATGGCACTTGGGACGAAGAAGTGCCCGCCTATATGTCACAACAACTTTATGCGGTAGCCCCTAAACCGAAATACATCACCCTCATTGAGGGTGGCAGTCACGGCAATAGTGGTGCAATCGCATGGGTTGAGTATCGTGATGCTCTTAATGATTTTGTACAAAAATATGTAAAACCATGAAAATCGCTGTCTGTAGTACACAATCTTATGACCGTCAGTTTTTTGATGCCGCCAATCAGGATGGCCAACATCAACTAGATTATTTTGAAGTTAATCTTAACGAAGAGACACGTAACATTGTCACTGCTTACCCAGCGGTGTGCGTGTTTGTCCATGACACATTGAATGCCGCTGTTTTGGAAACGCTGGCTGAACAGGGCACCAAACTGATTGCTTTGCGCTGTGCTGGCTTCAACAATGTAGACATCCAAGCTGCCACTAAACTGGGTATGCATGTCGTTAGGGTGCCGGCGTACTCACCCCATTCTGTGGCGGAACACTGCATTGCATTGATGATGGGATTGAACCGCCGTATCCCTAGAGCTTATAACCGGGTACGAGATGGCAACTTTTCGCTTGATGGGCTATTGGGCTTTGAGTTGCGCGGCAAAACTGTTGGCCTAATAGGCACAGGCCGCATAGGTGCTGCGGTCGCCGAGATACTTAAGGGTTTCGGATGTAAACTAATCGCGTATGATCCGCAACCCGATCTGACCTGCGTATCTTTGGGGGTGGAGTTCGTGAGTTTGCCGCAGCTTTATGCTGCAAGCGATATCATCACCCTGCACGCACCGCTGAACAAACACACCTTCCACCTCATCAATGCAGCAGCTGTGGGACAGATGAAACGTGGCGTGATGATCATCAATACCAGTCGTGGTGGGGTGATAGACACGGCTGCGGTGATTGCTGGCTTGAAGTCAGGGCGGGTAGGGTCGCTAGGGCTGGATGTGTATGAGCAGGAAGGAGATCTATTCTTCCGTGATCTCTCTAATCGAGTGATACATGACGATATATTTGAGCGCCTGTTAACCTTCCACAATGTTCTAATCACTGGGCATCAAGGCTTCTTCACCCATGAAGCCTTGACCAGTATAGCCGACACAACGCTGGAAAATATTAGCCTGTTCGAGAGTACAGGTGCATGTCAAAACGAAGTTACTATGGAATTATTAAGATGAAAGTAGATGTGATCATTATTGGTTCAGGCGCAGCAGGTCTGATGTGTGCGATGCAGGCAGGACAGCGCGGGCGCACAGTAGCGTTGCTAGACCACTCCAAAAAACTAGCCGAGAAGATCCGTATCTCCGGTGGTGGACGTTGCAACTTCACCAACATCAATACCAAGCCTGAGAACTTCATTTCTGAGAATCCCAATTTCTGCAAATCGGCGCTGTCCCGCTATACGCCGCATCAATTCATCGCGCTGATGAACAAGCACAGCATTGGCTACCATGAGAAGACACTGGGTCAGTTGTTCTGTGATGATGAGTCTGAAGCAGTGATCAGCATGTTACGCAGCGAGTGCGATGATGCAGGCGTGAAGCGTTTCATGAACTGCGAGGTTGAGTCCATCAAGCACACGCCCTATGCCGAAGAGCAGGCTGACGGTAAGAAGGCCAAGTACTATGTCAGCACCTCACGCGGCGAGTTCGAAGCCGTTTCATTGGTCATCGCCACCGGTGGTCTATCCATTCCCAAAACTGGCGCGACTCCTTTTGGTTACCATGTCGCCGAGCAATTCAATGTGCCTATCACCAAGCTCAAGGCGGGCTTGGTGCCGCTGACTTTTGCACCGGATGACTGGAAGCCTTACTCGGAACTCACTGGCATATCCTTTGAGGCGATTATCAGCACGGGCGAAAAATCCAGCAAGCAATCCTTCCGCGAAAATGTCCTAGTCACACATCGTGGCCTAAGCGGACCAGCAGTACTACAAGCTTCATCCTATTGGCAACAGGGTAAACCATTGCACATCAACATGCTGCCTGATGTAGATATGGATGAACTGCTGATAACGGAGAAGACCAACAAGAAGTTGCTCAGCAACTTCCTTACCCAGTGGTTCGCCAAGAGTTTTGCCGATGTGTGGTGCGAGCAATTCACTGCACGTACTCAGGTTAAGAGCCTACCGCTCAATCAATATAACGACAAACAGCGCAAAGTAATCGCGACTGAGTTGCATGACTGGCAAGTCACACCTTCGGGCACAATGGGCTATGCCAAGGCCGAAGTAACTTGCGGCGGTATCGATACTCGTGCTTTGTCCTCTAAGACTATGGAGTGTAATGAAGTGCCGGGACTGTATTTCATCGGTGAAGTTGTGGATGTCACAGGACAACTAGGGGGGTACAACTTCCAGTGGGCTTGGGCCTCTGGTTACGCAGCAGGACAGGCGGTCTAAGTTAACAGTCCATCCAACCAAGCCTTCCACGCTTGGTATTTATGCTGCAATCTTGCTTGATGGCACTGCTCGGGGAGGATTAGCTCAGCATCACGCAGGCTACCTGGCGCGATGTCTGCTGCTAACATCACTGCACCCAACAAGCTGGTTTCAGCCTGAACCAAACGGTAGACAGGACATGCCGCACATAAGGCGATGCCTTGCTGCAACAGTTTCACATTAGCTAGTCCTCCGGAAAGATAGACACGCTGTAAAGGTCGCTCTTGGTGGAAATCTTCCAAGATACGCGCCACCCTGAAAATCACCGCTTCCAGTAAAAGTGTTGCGATGTCTTGTTCTTGCAGTGCGCTAACGTCTGCTGAGAATCGCTGACCTATATCCTTTTTGAAATAGGGTGCACCTAGCCCGCTGGGTTCGGCCAGACTAAAGATGTCGAGTTTGGCCAATCCTTCCAAGTTGCATCGTTCCAGATCATAGGGGGCGAGGGCTGCGGCAATTGAATTGAGCGTTCCTTCTTTAGCGAGATAGCGTATCGCGTTCTTGTCTTGATACACTAACGTTCGCAGATAGCGCTCTGGCTTTAAGCAGGATAGATTGCTGTAGCGCACCACGAATCCCCCAGTTCCCAGATTGACCAAAGCCTCGCTGTCGTCCGTCTGTACGCTAGCAATCAGAGCAGCAGATTGATCAGCCAAACTGGCACTGAGCGTCAGCCCATGTCCCAAACCAATGTCCAGTCCAGCGCTGGTTAGTATCTTAGGCAAGATGCGACTAGGGATGTCGAACAGACTGCAGAGCGCTTCCGACCAGTTCAGGGTATTGATATCCATGAGTTGGCTACGCGCTGCCATAGAGACATCAGTGACATGATGCATGCCCTTAGTCCACCGCCAGATCAGAAAACTCTCCAAGGTGCCGACCTTCCAACGTCCTTGCAGTAGCGCATCACGATAGTCCGCATGCTGGTGCAGCAACACCCGTAATTTCGGCGCGAAATAATACGGGGTAAGGGGCAACCCAGACAGCGCGTGTATCTTGTCTTGTTGTGGCATCAATTCCATGCAACTCTGTGCACCTCTGCCATCCTGCCAGGAGATAAGCGGGGTGACTGGCGCACCCGTGTTCGCATCCCACAACAAAAAGGAAGAGCGCTGGCTGCATATTCCCAATTTGTACTTGTTTGCATCTATACAGGATGCCAAGACAGTATCGACGACTGCAGCATAGGCTAGAGCATCGCTTTCATAAGTCTTGCCGCTGACTGAGAGAGTTGGTGTGGGGCGACTGACGATACCTTGCAATTTTCCTTGGGCATTCAGACGTGCGCCCTTGATTGCTGTCGTGCCGAGATCAAGCGCGATGCAGAGTGTGTTGCTCATGGCATACAGCGCGCCAATTCAGACAGCATTCGTGCCTCATCCCAATTTAATATTTTGGCGACCCGCATCGCGATTTGGTTCAGTCGTTCCGAGTCGGGTCTGCTTAGAATCAGCAAGGGCATGCGGCGGCGGATTAGATCGTCCAGATGGATCACAGATTCATGGCGGGCGCTCCATAACAGGTCAGCCCAGATCAACGGCAACTCGGGGACGATGCGCTGTGCCAGATTAGCATCTTCCACGATACTATCGAGTACATCATTGGCACAGCTTCCATATCTGCGCATCAGCCATTCTATGCTGCTCTCATCCACCGCAAGACGCTCACCCTGCTTGCGCAGATTCTTTTGCCAATCGGCGTAATCACCGACAGGCGACCAAGGGAAGGGGCGAGCGAAAGTCGCACATGCCTTTTTAATGCCTAGATTACGACATATGCTATCCACGATGTGCGCGGCATCAGTACGTGCAGAAGTGAGCTTGCCACCGATGGAATGGTGTACGCCGTTCACATCACTGCGCAGTTCCCAATCACGCGAGAGCTGCGAGGGATGTTCCGCATCGCTACGCTGCATCACACGCACACCGGCATAACTAGCGACGACATCCGATGCGCTCCAAGTGCTGGTCATATAGTGGTTAGCTGCCGCAAGCAGATAGTCGATATCAGCCTGACAGACTTGCACCCGATCCACATCACCACGGTAGTCATCATCTGTCGTACCCAGCAGAGTCATGTCATACCAAGGGATGATGAAGAACACTCGACCATCTTGGGGTGCAGTGAGTAGTAAGGCTTCTTTGCAGTCGTTATTCGGTAGTACGACATGCACACCCTTGCTCATGCGTATCCAATCCTTGCCAATCTCGCTGTTACTCAACCATTGCCCAGCAGTACTGACGAATTGGCGCGCATGCACTTTGACTTCAGTACCTGTGAGCAAATCTTTCACAGTCGCACTTGTCGCCAGACCGTGCTCGTTTTGATAAGCGATGAGCTTACATCGGCTCACACAGACTGCGCCTGCCACTTGTGCACCTGCAATGAGTTCGAGTACTAGCCGCGCATCATCGGTCTGCGCATCTCCATAGGTATATCCACCTCTGAGTCCATCATGCTTAATGAAAGGGAAGCGTAACTCGAAGTCGTATGCATCATAAGCCAGATGATCGAGCTCATCGCCAGGCCAACCAGCCAAGGCGTCATACAACATCAGTCCTGCTTTCATGCGCAACATCCCAACACGGCTATCACGATAAATAGGCACACCAAAACGCAGAGGCCAGACTCTATGCGGGGCGTAATCCAGATACATCTGGCGCTCCTTCAGTGCCTTTTTGACCAGTTTGAAGTCGTAACTTTCCAGATAGCGCAATCCACCATGGATCAACTTACTGGAGGCGGAGGAGGTGGCGTCGGCCCAATCACCTTGTTCCACAATAGCGACCCGCAAGCCTCGTAGTGCCGCATCGTATGCCGTCCATGCGCCATAGATCCCGCCGCCACAGACCAGCAAGTCGTAGCAGCCCTGACTCAGTATTTCAGTATCACGCTTCATCGTCTCTCAGTTTTAATGCGTAGCCAGGTATGTCGCTGATCAGTATGTCCACCCCTAGCGCTAAAGCCTGACGTATTTCGGCTTCGCTATTACAGGTGTACACCGCAATGAGCTTGTTATGACTGCGTAGTAGGGCAACCATCTCAGCATCTAGACGCGAGATGTGCAGGCAGTAGCCATACAAGAAGTTATTTTCTGCTAATACCGTACGCGCGTCCTCTATGCCCTGCTCGGGCTCCATGTTGTACACCAAGGGGAAATTGGGCGAGCAACCATGGGCGAAGATGAGGCTGTCCAGATTGAAAGAGGAGATCAAGACTTCCTTTCCATGATGCGCACCAACTTGTGCCAATGTCTGGCGCACTTTCAATTCATGACGAGACAACGGTTCCCAATCCCGATTCTTAATCTCCAATAACAAACGGGTGCGGGCACGATAGCGTTCCAAAAAATCCTTGAGGCGCATCACAGTTTCGGACGGGGCATTGAGATCAAAGTGTGCCGCGAAATTCATATCCTGTAATTCCGCATAGTTGAAGTCATCTATATGCCGATCCGGCATACCCAACTTGTTAAGGAACCTGTCATGCCATAACACCGCAACCTCATCGCTACTCATCTGAATATCAGTCTCCATGCCATTGATATCCTCTTTCAGAGCTAAATCAAAAGCTGTGCGGGTGTTCTCTGCAGCGAGACGATTAGCGCCCCGATGTGCGTATATATTTGTTTTTCTGACCATGATTCTTCCTTTATTTTTAGGTGGCGAGCGAAGCGATGAATCGTCGCATCGCCGTACAAAGGCCTTCGTAAGCAGGGTTGTACATCAATCGCAATATCACACCCGTCTGTAAATTCTCGGCTGTGATTTCACCCAATACTACCTCACGCGGATGGGTGCGGCAGGCAATGAATTTTTCTAGTTCATAAGGGTAATAGTGGGTACAGTTCACGTATTCACCCTTTAAGCCATAGTAGTCATCGTCGGCGGGAAATATGATGGACAGATGCGAGAAGCCAATGATGCGGTGATCAGGAAAGACGCTATTCGACCAAGAGATACGCGCATCGGGGTATTTTATGGCACTGATTTCGGGAGTGGTGCTATAGACCAATAAGTGACTTGCTGGATGCTGCGCTCGACTCATTAAGTCTATTGTTGCAGGAGTGTTCACAGTCACATCGTCTTCACTGGCTGCCGCGAACACTGGTATTTGCAGAACCAGCTTGGAAGCTGCGACGCGTTGCGTCAGGGCATACATCTGCGCCGCACCATTCATGGTGAAGGATTCATATTTATAGCGGTCTGTATCTGGCTGTATTGATATCCACTTCGCTTTAGGTACCAACCAACTATAGTGTTTGTGCAGCTTGGCATAAGCAGCACGTTCAGTAATCTTGAGTGCAGGGGAGAAGAGGAACAGGCCGCGTACCCTTGCGTCATGCTGGCTTTGATGGATACTCAGCGTTGCGCCTGTGGACAAGCCGCCCAGATAGACTTCATCGACTTGTTCCGCCAATTTATCAGTTCCATAAGCCACCGCCTTAGCCCACTCTTGCCAAGTCACTTCTAGCAGATCACCGGGTTGCGTACCGTGTCCAGGCAATAAAATCGCCATCACTAGATAGCCTTGCGAGACAAAAAAGTCCCCCAGATGTCTCATAAAATAAGGAGAGTCGGTCAAACCATGCGTGAGCAAAATGCCACGCTTATAGCGATGTTCGACACCCTCTGCCTGCGTCGGCAAGAGGATGAAGGGCGCATTCCCGTCTACTACTTGGTCGATATTTTGTGTGCCCAAACGCCGATGAATCTCACGCAACATATCGCGAGTGGTAGCGATGTAAGTTTCGAAGGATAAACCCTCACCGCGAAACACTGAGTTCAATCCTGATGGACGATGCCGTTGCGCGAGTTGAGGTGGCGAAATGCTGGTAAGAGCCGGATGCGTCATGGTGTATTTACACTTAAGCAAGCATGTGTGAATTATGACTCAGGCTTGTACTCCAAGTAAGGAAAATCTCTTTACTACAAATGAAATCCAATAGCTCCCAGTGTAGTGGTAAATTCAGAAGGTTGATGGCGTGCGAATAGTTGTGACAGTTCTTAAGGTGACATAGGTAAATTATGAAGACGCCTGCTGTGTTGGCAATCAAAATTCATGTTGTGTTAGAATCTAGTCATTGTTGTGATCGGGACTTGTCCCGTGAAAACTCTGATTCAATAAGGGCTTGTTGGACGGCGGTTCAATTCCGCCCATCTCCACCATAAGTGCGTTGAAATATTAAGCGTGCTTATGCTGGGGATGACATGGCTTCGACAGTGAGCAGATAGGTTTTGGGGCGACACGTCAGGCGATCGACGTAAATGAAGCAAGCATGTAAATGCAAACGATGAAAACTACGCTATCGCGGCCTAAAAAACCGTAAGCCGGGGCTGTTGAGCCTTGTCATACAACACAACTAGATGGGCCTCGGATGATAATGATTCCGAGGCCCATTGATTTTGTGGTGACTAAATTAACTATTTAATCTAAATAGTTAAGCAATTCCAAAGGCTGATTAATACTGCCGTATGCTTGCCAGCTTTCCACCGAGACATCATCACTGACATAGCCATAGTTGGCGATGATGCCACGCATCACAACCGCATTTGCGGCCTGTATGTCACGTCTATCATCCCCTAGATACAAACAATGAGATGGTTCGAGTGCGATGAGCTCACATGCTTTAAGCATGGGATCGGGATGCGGCTTGGCGTGGGCGCATGTATCACCACTGATGAGACAAGTAGCACGCTCTGCATAACCTAATGCCTGCATCAAGGGCGCAGTGAAACGATGTGGCTTATTGGTGACGATGCCCCATAGGATGCCGCGCTGCTCCAATGTGCTGATAAGCTCAGCCATGCCATCGAATAAGCGGGTGTTTTCGCAGATGTGGGCCGTGTAATGGTCTAGGAATATATCGCGTAAAGCTTGAAATTCCGGATGCTCGGGCGTGACATTCATGCCAGTCTTGAGTAAACCAGCCGAGCCATGTGAGGCTTGCGGACGCAGCATCTCCAAGGGGAGAGGGGGGAGCGAGCGCGTGGCGCGTACATGGTTGAGCGCAGCGGTTAGATCGGGAGCAGTATCAGCAAAGGTGCCATCCAAATCGAACAGCACCCCCTTAACAATAGGATAGTTCACACTCAATCCTTGCGGCACGCGATCATATAGTTCACGTCTGTGTCTTTGCCCAAGCTGTAGACCTTGCTAATCGGGTTGTAGCTCATGCCAATCAGGTCAACGACGTTCAGTTTTGCATTGCGACTAGCTTGCGCCAATTCAGATGGCTTAAGGAACTTGGCGTAGTCATGCGTGCCTCGTGGCAACATGTTGAGTACATATTCTGCACCTATGATGGCAAGCAGATAGGACTTGGGATTGCGGTTGAGTGTGGAGAAGAACACCCATCCACCCGGCTTGACTAAGTCAGCGCAGGCTTGGATGACGCTAGCTGGATTCGGTACGTGCTCCAGCATCTCTAGGCAGGTAACCACATCATACTGCTCTGGTTGCTCAGTCGCCATTTCTTCCACGGCGACCTTGCGGTATTCGACCTTCTGATTGCTTTCCAGTAGATGCAACTTGGCAACTTGCAATGCTTTGTCGGCCAGATCTATGCCGGTTACATCTGCGCCTAACTTTGCCATACCTTCGGATAGGATGCCGCCGCCGCAGCCCACATCGATCACTTTCTTTCCATTCAGACTCGCGTTGCGATCAATATAACCCACACGCAATGGGTTAATGTCGTGTAAGGGCTTGAATTCGCTATGTGGATCCCACCATTTATGGGCTAATTGCGAGAATTTTTCGATTTCGACCGGATCGACGTTGGACATAGCGTGTGTAGATGGATTAAACGAGGTTGCGACTTTAACAAACCTTGGCGCAAGCGCCAAATAGTCCTATATAAGTAGGGGTAGTTCGGGGTGGTGGGCTGTGGTAAACTCGCCCGCTGTTTTTAGCCATAATAATTACACCGGACACCATGGATCAATTCGCTAAAGAAACACTCCCCGTCAGCCTGGAAGAAGAGATGCGCAGGTCCTATCTGGACTATGCGATGAGCGTCATCATTGGCCGTGCTCTGCCAGATGTTCGCGACGGTTTGAAGCCCGTACACAGGCGCGTATTATTCGCGATGCACGAGTTGTCTAACGATTGGAACCGCGCTTACAAAAAATCTGCGCGTATCGTCGGTGACGTGATTGGTAAATATCACCCACATGGTGACACCGCTGTCTACGACACTATCGTTCGTATGGCTCAGCCATTCTCGCTACGTTACACATTGGTCGACGGTCAGGGTAACTTCGGTTCTGTGGATGGTGATAATGCAGCGGCGATGCGTTATACAGAAATCCGCATGTCGCGCATCGCGCACGAATTGCTGGCGGATTTGGATAAAGAGACCGTAGACTTCGGGCCTAACTACGATGGTTCTGAACACGAGCCATTAGTTTTTCCGACACGCTTCCCGAATCTATTGGTAAACGGTTCATCCGGTATCGCCGTGGGTATGGCGACCAACATTCCGCCACACAATCTAAATGAAGTAATCGACGCGTGTCTGGCATTGTTGGCGAATCCGGAGTTGACAGTCGATGAGCTGATTGAATATGTACCTGCACCAGATTTTCCGACTGCAGGTTTCATCTACGGCCTATCGGGTGTGAAAGAGGGTTATCGCACCGGTCGTGGTCGTGTGGTGATGCGTGGTCGTACCCATTTCGAAGATATCGGCAAAGAACGTGAAGCCATCATCATCGATGAGTTGCCCTATCAGGTGAACAAGGCCAACTTGTTGATCAAGGTCGGCGAACTAGTACGTGAGAAGCGTATCGAGGGTATCTCCGAGATTCGTGATGAATCAGACAAATCCGGTATGCGTGCGGTCATCGAGTTAAAGCGCGGCGAGAATGCTGACGTGATTCTCAACAAGTTGTACAAAGACACCCAGTTGCAGGACAGCTTCGGTATCAATATGGTCGCCATCATCGATGGTCAGCCCAAGCTGCTTAATCTCAAACAAGTCATAGATGCCTTCCTGCGCCATCGACGCGAAGTCGTAACGCGCCGTACTATCTTCGAATTGCGCAAGGCACGTGAGCGAGGCCATGTGCTGGAAGGTCTGGCAGTCGCTTTATCTAACGTGGATGAGATCATCGCCCTGATTAAGGCTGCGCCATCACCAGCAGATGCTAAGCGCGGCCTGATGTCCAGAGGTTGGCGTTCTGCCTTGGTCGAAGACTTACTCAGCCGCGTAAGCGATGCATCACGTCCTGATGGTTTGTTACCGGAATTTGGCCTGAATGGCGAAGGCAATAGCCGTGGCTATCATTTGTCAGAAGCTCAAGCACAAGCAATCTTAGAGCTGCGTCTGCAACGCTTGACAGGCTTAGAGCAAGATAAGATCGTCGGCGAATACCGCGAAGTGATGGATAAGATCACCGACTTGCTCGACATACTAGCCAAGCCAGCACGTGTGACTCAAATCATCTCAGATGAATTATCCGCAGTGAAGAGCCAGTTCGGCGACAAGCGTCGCAGTGAGATCATCACTCATACTCATGACATGAGCATGGAAGACCTGATTGCGCCTGAAGACGTGGTAGTGACACTCTCCCACAGCGGTTACATGAAAGCTCAGGCTTTAGCTGAGTACCGTGCGCAGAAGCGTGGCGGACGCGGCAAGCAGGCGACTGCGACTAAAGATGACGACTTCATCGACAATCTGTTCATCGCCAATACTCACAACTACATCCTATGTTTCTCCAACATGGGGCGTGTGTATTGGCTCAAAGTTTATGAATTGCCACAAGGCAGTCGTGCATCGCGCGGTCGTCCTATCGTTAACCTGTTGCAATTGGAGGCCGGCGAGAAGATCAATGCGATCTTGCCTGTGGTCGAATTCTCCGAAGATAAGTTTGTGTTCTTTGCCACTGCCAACGGTACGGTGAAGAAGACACCGCTGGTCGATTTCTCACGTCCTATGAAGCGCGGCATCATCGCCATCAATTTGGACGAAGGCGATTTCCTGATCGGCGTGGCACTGACCGATGGTAAGCATGACGTGATGCTGTTCTCTAACGGTGGTAAAGCCGTACGCTTCGACGAAGAGGATGTACGTGCTACAGGCCGTGCCTCACGCGGTGTTCGGGGTATGAAGTTGGCTGAGAAACATCAAGTCATCTCATTGTTGGTTGCGGAGGATGAAGAACAGAGCGTATTGACCGCTACTGAGAACGGTTATGGCAAGCGTAGCCCTATCTCAGAATACACACGTCATGGACGCGGTACTCAAGGCATGATCGCAATCCAGACTTCCGAGCGTAATGGCAAGGTGGTCGCCGCTACACTGGTTAAACCGGAAGACGAGATTATGTTGATCGGTTCTAGTGGTGTATTGATTCGTACCCGTGTCAGTGAGATCCGTGAAATGGGCAGAACAACTCAGGGCGTGACACTGATGAGCGTGGAAAAGGGTGATAAATTGGTCAGTCTGAGCCGCATCGCCGATCCGGAAGAAGAATCCGAGCAAGAACAGGAATAAGTCAGGATTTGGGGTGTTAGGACTTGGTTTGATTTCTAGTATCCCGAGCTATCAATAATTCATAACGATCGAAAGTTGAATATGACCATCTATAACTTCAGCGCAGGACCGGCAGTATTGCCTAAAGAGGTGTTGTTGCAAGCTCAGGCAGAGATGCTGGATTGGCATGGTAGCGGTATGTCAGTGATGGAAATGTCACATCGCGGCAAGGAATTCATCAGCATCGCCAACCAAGCTGAGGCTGATTTGCGTGAATTGATGGCAATCCCCGACAACTATAAGGTGTTGTTCCTGCAGGGCGGGGCGCACATGCAGTTTTCCATGATCCCGCTCAATCTTTTGCGCGGCAAACTTTCTGCCGATTACGTTAATACCGGCGAGTGGTCCAAGAAGGCCATCGCTGAAGCAAAAAAATTCAGTCATGTGAATGTGGTTGCGGACAACTCGGATAAGAAGTGTAGCTATGTACCCGAATTCAAAACTTGGAAGTTGGACAAAAAAGCAGCCTATCTGCATTTCACTCCCAACGAGACGATAGGCGGTGTGGAATTCAATTGGGTGCCTAATGTGGGCGATGTGCCTCTGGTTGCAGACATGTCCTCCAATATCCTGTCGCGTCCGGTCGATGTATGGAAATATGGACTGATCTACGCTGGCGCACAAAAGAATATAGGCCCAGCAGGTTTGACTTTGGTGATCATCCGGGAAGATTTGATCGGTCATGCTGATCCTCGTTTGCCCACCATGATGGATTTCAAAACTCATGCCGACAACGATTCCATGTACAACACACCACCGACCTTTGGCATCTATATGGCAGGTTTGGTGTTCCAATGGCTGAAGCGCAATGGCGGCATAGGCGTGATGGAACAACGTAATATCGCCAAGGCTGACATGCTGTATGGTGCGATCGATAGCAGCAATGGTTTTTACCATTGCCCAGTCAATATAGCTGACCGCTCGCGTATGAACGTACCATTTACCCTTAAGAGTACCGAACTGGAAGCAGCCTTCCTGAAACAGGCGGATGCACGTGGTTTGTTGCAACTCAAGGGACATCGCTCAGTGGGTGGTATGCGGGCTTCTTTATATAATGCGATGCCTATTGAGGGCGTGCAGGCCTTGGTTGATTTCATGGCTGAATTCGCTCAAGCAAACGTATAACGATGACCCATCTCTATCGTGTCCTTACGCTGAATAAGATCGCATCTGTCGGACTGAAACGTCTGCCATCCGAGCTTTATGTTGCAGCTACTGACATGACGTATCCAGATGCAATCTTGGTGCGTTCGCAAGACATGCATGAGATGGACATCCCTAATAGCGTGGTCGCTGTGGCTAGAGCAGGGGCTGGAACCAACAATATCCCAGTCGCCAAACTTAGCGGCCGCGGTATACCCGTATTCAATGCAGCGGGTGCAAATGCCAATGCAGTCAAAGAATTGGTTGTTGCTGGCATGCTGCTTGCGGCACGTAACATCGTGCCGGCGTTAAGCTTCACTTTAGGACTGCACGGTGATGATGCGGCTTTGCACAAGCAAGTAGAAGATGGCAAGAAACACTACGCGGGCATAGAACTGCGTGGTCGCACCTTGGGTATCATCGGTTTGGGCGCGATTGGTCGTTTGGTTGCAGACACTGCAATAGGTCTGGGGATGCGCGTCTATGGTTACGATCCTGAGATCACCGTGGAGGCGGCGTGGAGCTTGTCATCACAAGTGAAGAAGGCGCAAAGCATAGAAGAGTTACTCAAGCACAGTGATTTTGTCACCTTGCATGTACCGTTGCTCGAGGCCACACGTGGCTTAATAAGTGCGGAACGTATTCATGTCATGAAGTCGGGCAGTGTGCTGTTGAATTTCTCTCGTGATGCCATCGTCGATTTGGATGCCGTATTGGCGGGTCTAGCAAGCAAACATTTGCGTCATTATGTATGCGACTTCCCCGCGCAGAAGTTGCAAGGACAAGCCCATGTGGTGACCTTGCCGCATCTGGGCGCGTCAACGGAGGAGGCTGAGGATAACTGTGCTGTGATGGTGGTAGAGCAACTGCGCGAATATATCGAGCACGGCAACATCAGCAATACGGTGAACTTTCCAAACCTGACCATGCCACGTGAATCCAGATTCCGCTTGGCCATCGCTAATGCCAATGTGCCTAATATGCTAGGTCAGATTTCGACTGCGTTGGCGCAGGCTGGCGTCAATATCAGCAATATGATGAATAAATCGCGCGGAGAAATGGCGTACACCTTGGTGGACACCGACACCGCGATACCCGCAAACCTAATCGCGCAACTCACCGCCATACCTGGTGTATTGATGGTGCGTGATCTGCCATTGCTAGAGGCTGCATGAGTGATAAGTTAATACAATGCCGCGATCAGATTGATCGCATCGATAACGAGATGGTGGTCATGCTCAATCAGCGTGCTGCACTGGCGCAACAGATCGGTCACCTCAAGGATAACGGCGTAGTCCTACGTCCTGAACGTGAGGCACAGGTACTCAAACGCCTTCAAGCTAGCAACACCGGTCCTTTGAGCAACGATGCCATAGCGGCCTTGTTTACAGAAGTCATGTCGCAATGCCGTGCACTTGAGTCACCTTTGGCCGTCGCATATCTAGGACCTGAGGGTACTTTTACCGAAGCGGCGACCTTGAAGCGTTTTGGTAGTGCGGTGCAAGGTAAAGCCTGTCTGAATATCGACGAAGTATTTCGCGCAGTCGAATCAGGCTCTGTGAACTACGGTGTCGTGCCAGTTGAAAACTCTACAGAAGGTGCGGTCGGTAGGACTTTGGACCTGCTGATGCAAAGCAATCTTCAGATTTGCGGTGAAGTTAAGCTAGCTATACACCAATGTCTGTTGGCACAGCAGTGTGAGAACGCTTCAATCAAGACCGTCTATTCACACCCACAATCGTTGGGTCAGTGCCAAGGTTGGTTGAATGCGCATCTGCCACATGCAGCACGTATACCCGCATCTAGTAATGCCGAGGCAGCACGTTTAGCCGCCGAGAATCCTAATAGCGCAGCTATCGCCGGTAGTCAGGCAGCTGCACATTTTGGTCTTACGGTATGTGTGGAGAACATCGAGGACGACGCTAGAAACACCACGCGCTTCTTGGTATTGGGCAAGCAGGAAGTCGCGGCATCGGGTACAGACAAGACATCCTTAGTAATCTCCGCTCCCAATCGACCTGGCGCGGTACATGAATTATTAGCGCCTTTGGCTAGGCATGCTGTATCCATGACCAAATTGGAGTCTCGTCCGGCACGCTCAGGACTTTGGGAATATGTGTTCTATATGGACATCGAGGGTCATCAGCATGATGTCAAGGTAGCCGCAGCATTGGCCGAACTCAAGCACGTCGCAGCCTTCGTCAAGGTGTTGGGCTCTTACCCAGTAGCACTTTGATGAGTCGATTACTAAGCCTCATTAGCCTGCTTATTCTACTGTCGCTTGGCGCATGCGCAGACCCATATCGCAACTTGTACGAAGGCGCGCAACACCGTGAAGGAAGGGTAGATCAACCCATACCAGCACGTCCATCGGACAAACAAGTGCCTTATGATGAGTACAAACATGAGCGCGAAAAATTGCAAAAAAATGAAGACTGATTTAAATATAAACAGATAGATACGAAATACTCTTAAACTGATTTCAATATGAATTACTCCGAACTAGCTCCAGCTTATATACGCGCTATCGCACCTTACCAACCGGGAAAACCAATCTCCGAACTGGAACGCGAACTGGGCATCACCGACATCGTGAAGTTGGCCTCTAACGAAAATCCTCTGGGTGCAAGCATCAAAGCTATCGCGGCGGCACGTGCGGCTTTGGATGAAATTGGCCTGTATCCGGATGGCAATGGTTATGCGTTGAAGGATGCCTTAGTCCAGCGATATAGCGTGGCGATAGACCAAGTCGTATTGGGCAACGGCTCAAATGATTTACTAGAATTAGCTGCACGTGCTTTCCTGACCGTGGGCGATAAAGCGGTCTACTCCGACCATGCATTCGCCGTCTACGCTCTGGCGACACAGGCAGTTGGGGCGACCGGCATCAGCGTCAAGGCGCAAGAATTCAGTCATGATTTGGATGCGATGCGCACAGCAGCAATCGCGCAGAGCGCTAAGATCATCTTCATCGCCAACCCCAATAACCCAACAGGCACCTTCCTAACTGGCCGTGCACTACATGATTTCTTGAGCAAGTTACCTTCCAATATCCTTGTGGTCTTAGATGAGGCGTACAACGAATATCTGCCTGAAGACAAGCGCTATGACAGCGTCGCTTGGTTGAAGGAGTTCCCTAATCTCATCATCTCGCGCACCTTCTCCAAGGCATACGGACTGGCATCACTGCGTGTCGGTTATGCCTTGGGTAACGCCAGCGTTATCGATATGCTCAACCGTGTGCGCCAGCCATTCAACGTCAACAGCATGGCGCAAGCCGCTGCCGTCGCCGCTTTGCAAGACAGGGAATTCGTCCAGCAGACCTTTGAGACGAACCTGCACGGGATGGAGCAACTCACTCAGGGATTGAAGTTGCTAGGGTTAAGTTACATCCCTTCGTTTGGCAATTTCGTCAGCTTCCATGTGGTCAACGCGGCGCGTATTTACCGACGCTTACTAGAGGAAGGCGTCATCGTCCGCCCCATAGGCAATTATGCGATGCCTGACTACTTGAGAGTCAGCATAGGGTTACAGGCTCAGAATGAAAAGTTTTTGAATGCATTGAAGAAAATATTAGGAGAGCAGCAATGATCATCATCATGGGTAGAGAAGTTACCGACGAACAAATCGGTACTGTCGTTAAGAAACTGGAAACAGCTGGCCTGAAAGCAAACATCTCACGCGGTATTGAGCGTACCGTCATCGGCGCGATCGGTGACGAGCGTGTCCTGAACGAAGAGATGTTCACACCTTTGCCGGGCGTTGAATCCGCGATGCATGTCACTAAACAATACAAGATCGTTTCGCGCGAATCTCACAAGCAAAATACGATTGTCGACATCGGTGGTATCCAATTAGGCGGTAATCAGATCCAAGTCATCGCTGGTCCTTGCTCAGTCGAGACACAGCCCCAGATGGATTTGTCTGCGCAATATGTACACGAAGCAGGCTGCCGCTTGATGCGCGGCGGCGCATTTAAGCCCCGTACCAGCCCATACGCTTTCCAAGGTAAAGGCGAAGAAGGTCTGACCATGTTCCGTAGCGCGGCTGAGAAATACAAACTGCCTATCGTTACCGAATTGATGGATGCTCGCCAACTCGATACCTTCTTGGAGCACGACGTAGACGTGATCCAGATTGGTACTCGCAACATGCAGAACTTCGATCTGCTCAAAGAAGTCGGCCGCTGCAACAAGCCCATCATTCTTAAGCGTGGTATGTCGGCAACTATCAGCGAATGGCTGATGGCTGCGGAATACATCGCTGCAGGTGGTAACCACAACATCATCTTCTGCGAACGCGGTATCCGTACTTTCGAGACTTACTACCGCAACGTGTTGGACGTGACTGCGATTCCTGTCCTGAAGAAAGAGACTCACTTGCCCGTCATCGTTGATCCTTCACACGCTGGCGGTAAAGCCTGGATGGTTGCGGCACTATCGCAAGCTGCAATAGCTGCCGGTGCGGATGGACTTTTGGTAGAGATGCACCCGAACCCATGCGAAGCTTGGTGCGATGCAGATCAAGCGCTGACACCTCAAGAGTTGAAAAACCTGATGGTTACATTGGGTGGGATTGCGAAGGCAATAGGACGTACGCTGTAAAACCGTAGCTGAGCTATAAACTTGAAGAGGCAGGCCAGATGGCCTGCCTTTTTTATTGGTATCTCAAGGCTTCTATCGGATCTAGTTGAGCGGCTTTGCGGGCAGGGTAGTAACCGAAGAAGATACCCACCGTGGCGGCGACACTGAAGGCAACAAAGACTGAGTTACCCGAGATGATGACCGCTGTACCAGTGATGGCATCTACCATCAGCGCACCACCTATCCCCAGTAACAACCCTATGGTGCAACCTAACACCGAGATGATGATGGCTTCCATCAGGAACTGCAGCAGGATGTCGCGCTGACGTGCACCTATGGCCATGCGAATACCTATTTCGCGGGTACGTTCGGTGACAGACACCAGCATGATGTTCATGATACCTATGCCGCCAACAAGCAGGGATACAGAGGCAATGGCACCCAATAACAGCGACATCACACGGGTGCTTTCTGCTGCAGAGTCGGCAGCCGCAGTGAGGTTACGTAGATAGAAGTCGTTATCCATACCTTCTCGGATACGATGACGTTGGCGCAGTAATTCGATCATGCTGCGCTCTACCTGAGGCATGACTTCTTCGCTGCTGGTCTGCACCATCATCATGCGCACCGAACCGGGAAACTGTGTACCAAACACTTGCCGCTGGGCTGTGGTCAGCGGAATGATGACAGTATCGTCCTGATCCCGTCCATCCATACCTTGGCCTTTGGCAGCCAAAGTACCCAACACGATAAACGGACTTTGACGGATACGGAAGGTCTTGCCGACTGGATCATCATCACCAAACAGATTCTCAGCAGCTGTTTTGCCTATCAGAGCAACCCTTGTCGCAGACCGTACATCCGAATCGGTAAAAGCGGCTCCGGATGAGATATTCCAAGAGCGAGCGTCCAGATACTGCGGGGTGGTACCTATGACAGAAGTACTCCAGTTATTAGCACCGTAGATGACTTGTGCACTGCCAGGCTGTATGGGGGCGACAGACTGTACACCGTGCAATTCAGATATAGCATCAGCATCGTTGACGTTCAGGGTATACCCGCCACCGCCACCCGAACGAACACCGCCAGCAGAGGTACTACCGGACAACAGGATAAACAGGTTACTACCCATGGCAGCGATGGATTGCTTGACGGCATATTGCGCGCCTTGACCTATGGACATCATCAACACCACGGCTGCCACACCTATCACCATACCAAGCATAGTGAGCAGGGTACGCATGCGGTTAGCACCCATCGCACGCCAAGCTTCACCTAGCATCATCCAAGTCACGATGTAATCTCCGCGTGGGTAGCTATATCACTGACAATATAACCATCATGGAAGCGCACTTGGCGCTGTGCATGCGCCGCGATGTCATCCTCATGTGTAACCAGCACGATGGTGATGCCATCGTGGTTCAGCATCTCGAACAAGGCCATAATCTCGGCGCTAGTATGGCTATCTAGATTACCCGTCGGTTCATCAGCCAAGAGCAGGCTAGGGCGGTTCACCAATGCACGTGCGATGGCAACGCGCTGTTGTTGACCACCTGAAATCTGGCTGGGTAAAGAGTAGGCCTTGTCTGACAGCCCAACCTTTTCCAACA
This sequence comes from uncultured beta proteobacterium, assembly GCA_963740305.1. Lineage (GTDB taxonomy): Bacteria > Pseudomonadota > Gammaproteobacteria > Burkholderiales > Gallionellaceae > Gallionella. The sequence goes on from CAVUDR010000005.1 coordinate 49,741, forward strand.
ATGCCAAGCCGCGTTCCTTGCGTTCAGCTGTTTCCACGCCACAGTAAATCAAGGGCAGGGCGACGTTGTCGAGCAAGTTCATACGCTGCAAAAGATTGAAGCCCTGAAACACAAAGCCTATGGTGCGATTACGCAGCAGGGCCAATTCATCCTTATCTAGTTCGGCGACATTGCGACCGGCCAAACGATACAGACCAGAAGACGCACCATCCAGACAACCAAGGATGTTCATGAAGGTCGACTTTCCAGAACCAGATGGGCCCATGATGGCGACGAACTCGCCCTTACTGACAGTCAGATTCACATCCTTGAGGGCAGGAAAATCTCCCGCGCTAGTCGCGTAAGACTTACTCAGATCCTCGATATGAATGACTTCTTCAGCCATCAGAACATTCTCCGCGGCGGTGCAGCACTAGCTTTAGATTGGTCATCTGTACTGCCTTCGCCAATCACGATCTGGTCGCCAGCCTTGATTTCACCTGCGACCACCTCAGTGTTGCGATTGTCGGTGATGCCGAGTTGCACACTGACAGGCACCAATTGTTTGCCTCGGATCACAAAGACTTTGCCACTGTAGCCTTCGCGCTTTCCTGCGCCCGCTTTCTCCTTGGGCTTGGTGTCTACGAAGTTCGCTGGCTTGAAACGTAATGCGGCATTGGGTATCAGCAAAACGGCTTTACTTTCCGCTACCGCGATGCTCACGTAGGCGGTCATGCCAGGTAGCAATATCTGCTCAGGATTCTCGACATTGATGACAACATCATAAGTCACCACGTTTTGCAGGGTGGTGGGGTTAAGGCGCACCCGTTTGACCACACCATGGAAGTTAAGATTTGGGAAGGCATCCACAGTGAATCGAACTGGCAAGCCCTCATGTATGCTGCCTATGTCAGCTTCAGCAAAATTGGCATCGATCTGCATATTAGATAGATCTTGCGCAATTTTGAACAGAGTAGGGGTCTGCAAACTCGCAGCGACGGTCTGCCCGACATCCACAGTTCTATCCACTACCACCCCAGAAACGGGTGAGCGTATGACGGTATAAGCTAGATTGGCTTTATCTTTTTCTACGGCGGCCATTGCCAGTTTTAAGGCTGCCTCTGCAGAGCTTTTGGCTTGTATAGAGGTATCTAGATCCAAACGAGAAACATATTCCTGAGCATATAAACCACGGTTGCGGGCCTCATTAGCGGTTGCGAGGTCCAACATCGCTTGTGCGCTTTGTACGTTGGCATGACTTTGCTTCTGTTGTGCAGCTAGCAATGCATCATCTAGCTCCAACAACACCTGACCTTTTTCGACCTTGCTATTGAAGTCCACATAAAGCTTCTTAACAGTGCCGGATACCTGCGTACCGACGTTAACTAGTGACACAGGATTGATGGTGCCATTGGCAGAAACGGTCTTGCTCACATCTCCAGTTTCCAGTTGTTGCGTTTTAAATTGCTGCTCCAATGGCCGTTGATTGAGTCTTTGGTAGCCATACCAAGCGGCTGCGACTAACACTGCCAGCAGCATGGTCCATACTAATTTTGAGCGAAATAGATTCTTCATCATGGTGCCTTCACGGGAGTGATTTCGGTAACTGCGATAGAGGTTTCTTCAGACAATTTTTGTATTAGATCACCGTCCAGATTTCCCATCGCTTGCGCCAAGGTGGCGCGACTAATGTTCCAATTCAATCGCGCCTGTATGTTTTGCAGACGTGCACTGGCCAAAGAACTTTGCGCATTCAACACATCCAGCATGAGACCCACACCTGCATGGTAGCGCCCCAACGCCATCTGCTCAGACTGTGTTGCGCTATGTACCAAATCGAACGTGGCGTGCAAAGCCTGTGTGGCAGTGGTCAGATTTTGATACGCAGTCCAGACATCGAGCGCGACTTGCAATCTGAGTTTATCCAGTTGCGCCTGTTTAACCTCTGCTTGAGCTTCGGCAGAACGAATACGATAGGTAGGGGCATATCCGGAGAAAATGGGCATGTTCAAATTCACTCCCAAAGTCGAACTATGCTCCCAAGGGCTGCCCGAGATCCCTTGGTAACCGGTTGTGGCACCCAAGCTGATACTGGGACGGCCAGCCGCACGCGCAGCATCAGTACTTGCTTGAGCCGCTTGTAACTGTGCTGCTGCCGCCTGAAGGTCGGGACGTTGCTTGCGTGCCTGTTCGATCAGTGCATGTACATCTTGTTCGAAATTGTCAGGCACATCCTGATCATGTTCGGCAATCAAGGTCAATGGATAGCCAGCCTCTAGGCCAAGTAGATTAGCTAGAGTGCCTTGGACATTTTGATGTGTACCCTCGGCCGTGATGCGGTTCAGTTTGGCTTGAGAGTAGGCAGTCTGTGCGGAATATTTATCAGCCGGTGTGGCGCTACCCGCTAAATATCGAGCATTCGCAGCGGCAAAGCTAGCTTGCGCAGCAGTCTCTGCCAGTTTCGCAGAATCAACTGCCGCCAGTGTCGCCTGACTCTGGAAATAGGCTTGCACAACAGCTAAGAAGATTGCTTGTACCGTACTGTCCTGTGTATATCCTGCTGCCGCCAATAGCTGCTTGGCACTCTCCAGATTTGCTGCGCGTGCGCCAAAGTCATAAATCAGATAGGAAAGTGATAATCCTGCGTTGCGTTGGTTATAGGCGTTCCCGTTCACAGGCCAGTTACGGCTTAATCCTGCATTCAGTGTCAAGCTGGGCAAGTAGGCGGCTCGATTGATACCCACTTGAGCAGCTTGTACTCGTGCACTGGCCCAAATTTCACGAGTCTGGGGGTTGTTACATAGCGCTAGATTCACACTGTCAAATAGATTGAGCGCATGTTTGGGTGAAATATCTTGGCATGGGTCACCCTGGGCTTCGTTCAAACGCAAAGATGGCTTGAGGGGAAGGGTGTCTTGAGTGCGCAGCGGGTCGTTACTGGCTGAGGCGATGGTGCTACAAAGCGCTATGAGCACGCTAAATATATAGCGATAGTGGCAAATGTGCATGAAAGTAATACGTTGGAATATTAATTAGATTGTAGTCGCTTGAGGCTAATAAATATGAGGTTTTTTGTAAAAAAATCGAGTTTAAAATTTCGATATCCCAAATAAGATGTAACAGCATCGTTGCCTAATTGTTAAAAAGTGTTGGATAATCCCCTCCGTCCGGAATTGGCAATCTCGTTGAATCGTCTTCGGTGTCGCGTGTAAAGCGTGGCTAGGTAAGTCGGATCTTGCGATTGTGTCGCTGGGCTAAGAGCAAAAATCTTACATTCAATCGAGGAAAAAATATGAAATCTATCATCGCAAGTTTGGCAGTAGCAGCAGGTTTGATGGTTGCAGGTAGCGCAATGGCTACAGATATGCCAGCAATTGGTAAAGCTAAGTGCGGCGCATGCCACTCAATCGACAAAAAGGTAGTGGGTCCAGCTTGGAAAGATGTTGCAGCTAAATACGCTGGTAAAGCTGATGCTGAAGCCACTTTGGTTAAGAACATCACTCACGGTGGTTCTTTCGGTTGGAAGTTCGGTTCTATGCCTCCTAAAGGTATGGGCGCGTCTGATGCTGACATCAAAGAACTGGCTCACTTCATCGTTGGCCTGAAGTAATTGCCAATAGCATGACAAAAAGCCGGCGCAAGCCGGCTTTTTTACGACTGTAGCTTTGCAAGCTCTCTATACTGCAAGACAAACAAGTCATTCTATTGCGATTAATAAGGCTGTTCAGTAAGGGATAGCTTGAGAATGGAATATGAATCTACCAATAGCTAGAATGGGGTGGTGCTAATGCACTCATCTTGCTCGTAATCAGGCGAATTTTGTTAGTATATTGAAGCTATTAATTTGAAGATTCACAAATTCAAAAATGTAACCACCTAATTTTGTCTGTACCAAACAAACCGAGCTGTGGTTGGGCTCGTTTTATTTTTTACTGTGATTGTATAACGTGCTGATAACAACATCCCAATGCTATGAAAGTGTGCCACCGATTCAACGCATCGCGTTAATCGCATTAGTGTTGTGTGCGCATCTCGCGATATTGGGTTCGTGGGCGAGTGTAAAACAAACCTTACAGCCTCCACATGAAATGTCGGTGAGCATGATGATGCCTGCATCACCTCAAGTTATATCTGCTCCGCACGTACCCGCACCATCACTTGTTCCTGCCAAACCAAAGGTGCAAGTGCTTGAGCAGGCGATACCACAAATCGTCGTTGCACCCGTTACTGCCATCGCTACGGAGCCTAATGCTATACCTGATGATGCCGCGCCACTCACATCATCTTTGCCTGATCGCGAGCCAGATTTTCAAGCGGTGTATCTCAATAATCCCACGCCTTCTTATCCTATGGCGGCACGCCGCATGGGCTGGGAAGGGAAGGTCGTCGTCAGTGTAGAAGTGTTGGCGAATGGCACTGCGGGGCAAGTGAGATTACATCAGAGCAGCGGTCACGACGTCTTGGATAATGCCGCCATGCAAGCTGTGCGCAGTTGGAAGTTTGTTGCAGCACGTCATGCGGGGCTTTTAATCGATAAATGGTTTTTAGTCCCCATCCCTTTTATTTTGGAAGAACACGAATGAATCTTTTTGCTGCTACAGCCTCTCCAGTCGTTAATGGCACCTTAGCTGTGCTGATCATCTTTTCCATAGTCACTTGGTCGATTGCCTTGATTAAGTTGTACCAACAATGGCGAGATAATCAAGCCGATAAAGCCTTTACTACCGCGTTCTGGGCGGCAAAGGAGTGGCAACGTGCAGCACAAACCAGTGCTGATATGAGTGGTAAACATGCCTACCTTGCGCAAGCAGGTTTCGCTGAATTGCGTGATGCGCAGCAACAAAATGGCGCAATGCAACACTTAGGTTCACCTCAAGACGGGTTAGAGCGCAGTCTGCGCCAGACCGTGCAGAATTTGCAGCGCCAATTGGAAAGTGGCTTGGCAACTTTAGCCAGTATCGGTTCGACCGCGCCATTCGTTGGATTGTTCGGCACGGTGTGGGGGATCATGCATGCGCTGCAAGGCATAAGTGCCACAGGTTCAGCGAGTCTCGATGTAGTCGCAGGACCCATAGGTGAAGCGTTGATTGCCACCGCCATCGGTATCGCCACGGCTTTGCCTGCGGTGTTGGCCTACAACTTCTATTTGCGTCGTATGAAACTGTCTGTAGCTGATTTGGAAAATTTTGCACACGACTTTATGCGCTTAGCGGCGAAGCACGATTATAAAATCTAGGTGACTCAGCATGGCTTTTCAAAATAATTCCGGTCAGGAGATGATGAGTGAGATTAACGTTACACCCTTGGTGGATGTGATGTTGGTGTTGCTAGTAGTATTTATTGTGACCGCACCATTACTGACCCAAGCAGTGGGTGTTAAGCTGCCCAAGACTGTAGCGACGGGATCGTCTGCACCTACCAAGCAAAAGACCGTGAGTATTGATGCACAGGGGATAGTGAGGTTAGGCGATATTGTGGTGAATGATGATGAGCTCCAACAACAACTGACCGTATTAGTAGAAGCACAAAAAAACTTTGAGTTGCACTTACATGCCGATGCTATTGTGCCTTATGGGCGTGTAGCGCAAGTCATGTCGATTGCGCAAAAGGCGAAAGTCGATAAGCTATCCTTCATGAGTATTGCTGAAAACTAATACTAGTCGTTCGAGTTTCCCTGATTGGAGTTCAAGATGAAGGTCGGTATCCCTAAAGAGATTAAAACCAATGAAAATCGTGTTTCATTGGTACCTAGTGGGGCGGGTACTTTAGTTGCAGCTGGTCATGTGGTACTGATAGAAGCAGGTGCGGGTCTTGGAAGTGGTTTCACAGATGCCCAGTACGAAGCCATGGGGGCTTACATTGCTCAAAGTGCTGAAGAGGTCTGGGACTTGGCCGATCTAATCGTAAAAGTCAAAGAACCGTTGAAATCTGAGTGGTCTCTTATTCGTCCAGGGCAGGTTATATTTACTTATTTCCATTTCGCCGCCAGCGAAGCCTTGACCCGCGCGCACATCTCATCTGGTGCCGTGTGTATAGCATACGAAACTGTCGCCTTGCCCAATCACGACCTGCCGCTACTGACACCGATGTCCGAGGTTGCCGGCCGCATGGCGGTGCAGGAGGGAGCTAAATATCTAGAAAAACTTTATGGTGGGCGGGGTATTTTGCTCGGTGGAGTACCAGGTGTGCAGCCCGGTAAAGTTGTCGTCCTAGGTGGCGGTACGGTAGGCGTTCATGCAGCAAAAATGGCAGCAGGACTAGGCGCTCAAGTAATCATTTTGGACATATCACTAGAAAGATTGCGTTATCTAAGTGATGTGATGCCAGCTAATGTACAGATGATATTGTCCAATCGGCACAATATCCTAGAGCAGATTTCGACTGCTGACCTTGTTGTAGGTGCAGTGTTGGTACCCGGCGCACTCGCACCAAAAGTGATTAATCGAGAAGATCTCAAAATCATGCGTCCGGGTACTGTACTGGTCGATGTCGCCATAGACCAAGGGGGCTGTTTCGCCACCAGTCATGCAACCACACATGAGCAGCCATCCTATGTTGTCGATGGCATAGTGCATTATGCGGTTGCAAACATGCCGGGTGGTCTGCCTCTGACCAGCACCTTGGCCCTGACCAATGCGACTTTGCCATATGTTCTACAGTTGGCGAATATGGGTTATCAAGAAGCACTCAAATCTTCACCTTCCTTAATGCAAGGGTTGAATATTATTCACGGCATCGTCACCCATCAGAAGGTCGCCGAGGCATTCGGTTTAGCTTGTCATCCCGCTGAAGCCTGCCTCGATTGACTTATTTTAGGACGGGTCACAGAACGCAAAAAAGCACGCCTAGGCGTGCTTTTTAATCGTACTAACTAAATGCTAGATTATCGGCTGTTACCACCGAAACCACCGCCATTGCCGCCACGGTTACCGCCAAAGCCGCTTGGACGGTCGCCAGTGCGACGAGGAGCGCTGTTGCCACCACCACGGTTTTCACCGAAGCCACGACCGCTGTTATTGCCAAAACTACGCTCTTGTGTGCGTGCTTGACCGCCAAAACCTTGGCTGTTGTTACCAAAACCTTGACCTGTGCGCTGACCGCCAAAACCTTGACCTTCACGACGAGGAGCAGGCGTGTGACGGCTGTCAGGTGCTGTATGGTGTGGAGCTGCAGTGTTTGCGCCGAAGCCTGCTGAACGATTACCGAAGTCACGGTTACCACCACCAAAGCCACCAGCGTTACCACGGTTACCGCCTTCACGATTACCTGCATAACCACCGCCATTACCACGATTGCCACCGCCATTACCGCCACCGAAACCACCGCTACGACGTGGGCCGCGATCATTGGAAGGAGCACTGGTACGAAGTTTGTACTTTGGCTCCAGACCTTCGATTGTGTGCATCTTGATGGTTTGTTCTGTGTAACGCTCGATACGTTTGAGCATCTGTGCATCACGATTAGACGCGAAGGAGATCGCGATACCGTTAGAGCCACCACGACCTGTACGACCGATACGGTGTACATAGTCCTCTGCAAACTTAGGCAAATCGAAGTTAATCACGTGAGTGATGCCACGTACGTCGATACCACGAGCAGCCACGTCAGTCGCAACCAAGATACGAACTTGACCATTACGCAAGCTCACTAAAGTGCGGTTACGCTCACGCTGGCTCATGTCGCCATGCAGTGCGGCAACAGAATGGCCTTGAGCAGACAATTGATCAGCAATGGAATCTGCATCACGTTTCGTCGCAGTAAAGACCACAGCTTGGTTTAGCTCCGCATCGGACAACAGATGGTTCAACATCTTGTTCTTATGCGCAACGTCATCAGCAAACATCATGCGCTGTTCAATGTTCTCATGCTTAGCCTTAGCTGCAGAGATAGAAAGACGCTTAGGTGACTTCAACAGACGGGAGGCCAAATTACCAACCACGCCATCCAAAGTCGCCGAGAACAACAGAGTTTGACGTGTTGTTGGAGTTGCAGCAGCGATACGCTCTACGTCATCAACGAAACCCATATCCAGCATGCGATCCGCTTCGTCCAAAATCAGCATTTCCAAACGGGAGAAGTCGATACGACCACGTTCCAGATGATCAATCAGACGGCCTGGCGTCGCTACCAAGATATCAACTTGGCCAGCTAACATGCGATTTTGTACTGGATAAGGCATACCACCCAAGATGCTAATGATCTTGAAGCGCATGTTCTTACCGTATTTGCTTGCTGCGTCGCAAACCTGTTGTGCCAATTCGCGTGTAGGTGTCAGCACCAAAACACGTGGACCTTTGCTACCTGGAACTGTAGATGGAGAGGATAGACGTTGTAGTGCAGGCAATATGAATGCAGCGGTCTTGCCGCTACCGGTTTGTGAAGAAGCCATGAGGTCTTCACCAGCCAATACCAGAGGAATAGCCTCGGATTGAATCTGAGTTGGTTCTGTGTAACCTGTTTCTGCGATTGCTTTGAGGATAGAAGCGTGCAGATTCAGACCTTCAAATGTTGATTTTGTTGTTGTAGCTGTTATAACTTCAGACATGTTGCTTCCTTTTATCAAAGAGAACCAAAGTCGTGTGCTCTAGGAATTACATGCAGCATTGAGCTGTATGCAATGTTCAAGCATATCGAACTAATAAGTTCCCTTGGGTAAGCGCAGGTGGTAGACCACCCTTAGTGGGTGGAGGATAGACCGGCGCACAAAACATCGTTGCTAACCGGAAAACCCTAGTACCTATACTGCTAGGCGGTTGAGTTTATATAGACAGGCGCGATTTAAATACGCGCGAGAGATAGGTCAGATAACGATGAACTAAATGCCACTGTGTGTGACAAGCGGCGCATTATAGGCAAATAAATAATTAAAGCTAGCTAAATCTTTAGGTCCGAGTTGCCTCAAGATAAAAGTTACCGAAGGTAGTGCGCCGAAGCTATCGTTGCCTCAAGTTAAAGGTTACCGAAACAACTTGGGTAATCTGACATGGTCAAAACAGAACGACGGGCTTATCTTGATGCGATACGAACACGCTATCGTCGTGCAGGTAAGGCAGGTAAAGCAGTCATCCTCAATGAGTTCTGTGCGGTGTGTGACTATCACCGCAAATACGCATTACGCTTGCTTAGTACTCAGCACAAGCGTAATCGCAAGACGGTAACCAAGCCTGGCCCAGTATCGCGCTACGACACGCCAGAGCTCATCAAGGCATTGCGTACCATCTGGATGGCTTCTGACCAGTTGTGTAGCAAGCGACTGAAAGCCGCTCTGCCGCTTTGGTTGCCACACTATCAAACGCAGTTCGTTGTCCTCACCGTGGAGACGCTTGCTTTGTTGGATAGCATCTCAGCTGCAACCATTGATCGTTTGCTCAAGCCCATCAGAGCACAAGCAGGTCGGCGTGGCTTATCAGGTACTAAGCCTGGTTCGTTGCTCAAAAAACACATCCCGATTCAGGCAGGGGTATGGGATGTCACCCAACCGGGATTTATGGAGGCGGATACTGTCGCACACTGCGGCGATAGTTTGGCGGGAGACTTTGTGTGGAGTTTGACCATGATGGATATCTGCACGGGTTGGACAGAGTGTCGAGCCACTTGGAATAAAGGCGCGCATGGCGTGATGACGCAAATCCAAGCGATTCAAAAGGCGTTGCCGTTTCCAATTAAAGGCTTCGATTGCGATAACGGCTCTGAGTTCTTGAACTGGCATTTACTGCGCTACTTCCAGAGCCACAAGCAGCCCATCAAATTCACTCGCTCACGTCCTTATCACTCCAACGATAACGCGCATGTGGAGCAGAAAAATTGGTCGTGTGTGCGGCAGCTATTTGGCTACGAGCGATTGAATGATGCGCGGATGGTGGCGCGTATGAATGAGGTATATGCAAATGAGTTTAGTTTGTTCGCCAACTTCTTCTGTCCGACCTTGAAACTAACCTCTAAAGCGCGAGAAGGGAGTAAGTGGGTGAGAAAGCATGGCAAGCCTGTTACCCCTGCACAACGTTTGCTTGACCACCCTGAGATACCGCAAGCCACCAAAGATAAACTCATTGAGCAAATGAAGACGCTCAATCCGTTTCTGATTCAGCAGCAGATGCAGGATAAACTAAAGGTTATCTTCAAACTCCTTCGGTAACCATTGAACTTGAGGTAACGATTAAGGCTACGGTAACCTTTTATCTTGAGGCAATACGAGGTTTGACAACTTAACTAGTCGCATTCACCTTATGTACGTTCCAACAGACCACACCCCATATCGCAAAATCCTGTTCGGGTTTGACTGAGATCTCTGGGTAATCGGGATGGGCAGCACGCAATACTGTGCCTTGAGTGGTATAGCACAATTGCTTGACCGTGAACTCTCCGTCGAGCACTGCGATAACTATCGTGCCATGTGCCGCCGGCGTAGCGCGATCCACGACCAGTAAGTCTCCATCATAAATGCCCATGCCGCGCATCGACTCACCTGTGACACGCATGAAAAATGTCGACTCGCGGTGTTCGACCAGGTGCTCATCTAAACTCATATGGTCTTGTATCTCATCGCTCAATGGGACAGGCAGTCCAGCCGATACTGAACAGCGTAGTAGCGCACGTTGACGGTGGAATAGTTCTTTATTCGGGTAGGTCAATGATAATAAGGATGCCGGTGTGCTACGACGTTGGTTGGTTTGAGTGCTAGCCATCTCACTATCTCCGATATTTACGTATCAAGCCGACCAATACCCCGAATATTTCCATACTCCCTTGTGGTCTGATTACTGGGAATGCAGGATTGGCAGGGCGCAATATAAATTGGCCACGCTCTTTATCTAGTGTTTTGAGGGTGAATTCGTTATCTACGATTGCCACGACGATGTCGCCGATATTGGCTGCCATGCGTTTTTCCACTACTGCGACATCACCATCATGGATGCCTGCATCTATCATGGACTCGCCTTTGACAGTAATCAGAGTGGTTTTAGAAGGTGTGTCGATGAGCATATCGTCGATGACAAAATACTCACCTTCGTTCGATATCGCTGCAGTCGGCATACCGGCTTGCACGGTTGACTCCGCCAATGAGCGCGCAAAGAAGTTACGTGTAGGGACCCAAACTGCATCCGGTGTACGCTCCAAGAATCCAGCTGCGCACAAACGGTCAAGTATAGCTTTGACCCAAGACTTAGAAGTGATACCCAGTACTTCGCAAAGTTTTGCATAGGACGGGATGCTTTTCCATTCCGCGTAATAATCCTGAAGCTTGCTGAGATACTCGCTATCTTTGGGGTTGAAATCAGTCATGGCAAATCACCTACAGAACGAACGTACTGCGAACTGTAAAGAACGAACGTTCTTTTGTCAACCGTTAATCTGAGTGATGAGGCAGTACAGTTGTGAAGAATTAGTACTCAGTATATTTCTTGGCGCTACCACGAACTTTATCAGCCGGATATTTCTCTGCGTTCAATACCAGCTTATCTTGGGCGGCAGACATGAGATCAACACCTAGGGTATCGGCGAGACGAATCAGATAGAGTAAGACATCTGCCATCTCATGACTGACCTCAAGTTTAGTTTCGGAACTTAGTTGGGAGGACTGCTCAGTCGTCAACCATTGGAAGTGCTCAATCAACTCAGCAGCCTCGACCATCAAGGCCATACTGAGATTCTTAGGTGTGTGAAATTGCTCCCAATCACGCTCTGTCGCAAAAGTACGCAATTTATCACGCAATATCTGCAGGTCAGAGCTCATGGGTTTAGTTTAACTATAGAGAGTTACGCTGCTGATAATGATGAATCAATCCATTGGTCGATGCATCGTGTGGAGTCATAGTGGCGGAGACTGGCAACTCTTTTAATATCTTCGCTGCCAGTTGTTTACCCAATTCCACACCCCATTGATCAAATGGGTTGATATTCCAGATCACGCTCTGCACGAACACCTTATGTTCATAGATTGCGATCAGCATCCCTAGCGTATGCGCATCTAGTTGATCCACAAGTATCGTATTGGTAGGTTTATTGCCAAGGAATACCTTGTGTGGCAATAAAGCTGACAAGGCTGGTTCTGACATGCCTTGGGTTTCAAGTTCGGCCTTAGCTTGCTGCTCGGTCTTACCAACCATCAAAGCTTCGGTTTGTGCGAAACAGTTGGCAATCAGGATGTCGTGGTGTTCACCTAAAGGATTCTGGCTACGCATGGGCGCGATGAAGTCGCAGGGTATCAAGCGTGTTCCCTGATGTATCAGTTGATAGAAAGCATGCTGACCATTCGTCCCAGGTTCACCCCAGACTTCCATGCCGGTGTCATAGTCGACAGCATTACCTTCACGGTCAACGCCTTTGCCATTGCTCTCCATATCCAACTGCTGCAAGTAAGCCGCAAAGCGGTGCATATACTGATCATAGGGGAACACGGCATTGGATTCGGCATGGAAAAAATTTCCATACCAAACGCCCAACATCGCCATCAACACGGGGACGTTCTTATCCAAGGGAGCATGACGAAAATGTTCGTCCATCGTGTAAGCACCTGTGAGTAACTCTTCAAACTTATCCATGCCCAAGTACAAAGCAATAGGTAAACCAATCGCTGACCACAGGGAATAACGTCCGCCTACCCAGTCCCAGAATTCAAACACATTGTCTGGATTGATACCGAACTTAGCAGTCGCCTCTAGGTTGGTTGAGACTGCTGCGAAATGTTGTGCCACCGCTTGATCATTTCCTAGTTGTTCTACCAACCATGCGCGTGCTGAACGTGCATTAGTCAAAGTCTCTTGGGTGGTGAACGTCTTGGAACTGACCACAAAGAGTGTGGTTTCCGCATTGACCTTTTTCAGAGTCTCGCAAAGATGGCTGGCATCAATATTGGATACAAAGTGCACACTAAAATCTTGAGACGCAAAAGATTTTAGTGACTCACAAACCATCAACGGGCCCAGATCCGAGCCCCCTATACCGATGTTAACGATGTCAGTGATGCGTTTACCGGTATAGCCTAGATGCTTACCGCCACGAACCGCATCGCTGAAGCGACGCATCAAACCCAATACACGACGCACATCGGGCATCACATCCTTACCATCCACTAAAACTGGACGATCGGAACGATTGCGCAAAGCAGTGTGCAAGGCAGCACGGCCTTCAGTGCTATTGATTTTTTTACCTGAGAACATACCCTCGATATGTGCAGATAGCCCAGCTTGTTGAGCTAGATTCATCAGTAAACGTACAGTCTCGTCATTGATGCGATTCTTGGAGTAATCGAACAACAAGTGATTTAGACGAACTGTGAATTTTTCAAATCGCGCATTATCTTCTTGGAACATCTGACGCATATGTTTAGCGCGAAGAATGTCGTAATGCGCGCTGAGTTCTTGCCAAGCAGGTGATAGGGTAAGTTTTGACATATTGAACGGCGGTACTTTGAATTAGGCCTCGGAAACCAGAATGACACCAGCTAGGGGGGGCACAGTAATCTCGGCGGAATAGGGTTGATCCATCCATGGCGTAGGCTCGGCATGAATAATCTTACCATTCCCCATATTGCTACCTGAGTAGTATTCAGAATCACTATTGAACATTTCCCTATATCCGCCCATAGCAGGTAAGCCGATACGATATTGCTTTCGAGGGATGGGTGTCAGATTGAGTGCTACAGTCACGCTAGAACCGTCTCTGGCCTTACGCTGATAAGACAACACTGAGTGACTAGCATCGTTACAATCCAGCCATGAGAAACCTTCATGCGCAAAATCCAGCTCATGCAGTGCAGGGATGTCGCGGTAAAGTTTATTCAGATCATGTGTAAGATTTTGCATGCCACGATGGACAGATTCACCCAACTGCCACCATTCCAATTCCCACTTGGATTGCCATTCGCGACCTTGGGCAATCTCATTGCCCATGAAATTCAGCTTCTTACCAGGATTGGTCATCTGATACGTCAGCAATAATCGCAGATTGGCAAACTTCTGCCATCCATCTCCCGGCATTTTGGAAAGTAAGGAGCCCTTGCCGTGTACCACTTCATCATGCGAAAACGGCAAGACGAAGTTCTCGGTATAAGCATAGACCTGACCGAAAGTCAGTTCATTATGGTGATAGCGTCTATGAATAGGGTCATGTTTGAAGTAACCCAAGGTATCGTTCATCCAACCCATATTCCATTTAATGGAGAAGCCCAATCCACCCATATAAACTGGACGTGATACGCCCGGCCATGCAGTAGATTCTTCAGCCATAGTCAGAGCACCTGGGAATTCTTCATGCACCATGATGTTCATTTCGCGCAGGAAGTCGACTGCATCTAGATTCTCACGACCACCATATTTGTTAGGTATCCATTCACCTGCTTTGCGGGAATAGTCAAGATATAGCATAGACGCCACAGCATCTACACGTAGTCCATCGAAATGGAATTCTGACAACCAATAGTGCGCACTGGACATCAAGAAGGACTTAACCTCGTTGCGTCCAAAATTGAAGATGTGTGTACCCCAGTCCTGATGGAAACCTAAACGTGGGTCCTCATGCTCATACAGGGCTGTGCCATCGAAACGAGCTAATGCCCAACTGTCTTGCGGGAAGTGGGCTGGCACCCAGTCCAAGATGACACCGATACCCGCCTGATGACAGGTATCAATTAAATGGCGCAACTCATCTGGGGAACCCAAACGGCTGGTAGGTGCAAAATAGCCAGAACACTGATAACCCCATGACTCATCTAGAGGATGCTCTGTAATAGGCATCAACTCTATATGCGTATAACCCATATTTTTGACGTAGGGCACCAAGTCCAAGGCCAATTCCTTGTAGCTATAGAAACGGCCATCGGGATGGCGCTTCCATGAGCCTGCATGGACTTCGTAGATGTTGACTGCGGAATGCATCCAGTCCCATTGGCTGCGACTTTCCATCCACTTAGCATCTTTCCAATCATGCTTTACCTCCGGTGCCACCAGTGCAGCAGTTCCTGGACGCAACTCATAACCCTGAGCATAGGGGTCAGTCTTTGTTAACAGGTGACCGGTATCACGATTGCGTATCTCGTATCGATATAAGGCATGTTTAGCGATTTCTGGTATGAACAACTCCCAAACACCGCTACCACCATGAGAGCGCATAGGATGCAAACGCCCATCCCATTGATTGAATTCTCCAACCACACTTACGCGTTCTGCGTTCGGCGCCCAAACTACGAAGCGTACACCTTTGACGCCGCTCATCTCGATAGCGTGAGAACCCAGTACGCGATAACCTTGGCGTAACTTTCCAGCACTAAAAAGATATAAGTCTTGAGGTGTCAGATGGGGGGGGAATTGGTAAGGATCATAAATCTCACGTTTCAAATCACCTTCATGAATACAGAGTTTGTATGGACGATGTGGCTCGCTCTTACCGCGCCATTCGAAGATACCAGAGGGGTGAATACGCTTTAGAGCTTCATTGCCAGCTTCATTACTCAGCGCAACTTGTGTGGCATACGGCTGATATACACGAATGACCCATTCTTTAGCATCTTGATGCAGCCCCAACACACTAAATGGATCATAAAGGCGAGCTTGCAACAACGATTCGATCAAAGTATCCACTTAAACTCCCATTTGTTCTTGTCTAGTCGACCAATTGTAAACGATAATGAACTTGCTACGACAAGGTAAATACAAGGGAGATGTTAAATGAATGCGGAATTGGGTTATTTGCAAAAAAAATACCACGTAGCTTCAGGAGATCCGGCGCCACGCTTCGTTAGCCGCATCACAAAAAACACTTATGCAATGGTGCTCGCAGGTGGTAGAGGGAGTCGATTGCATCAACTAACAGATTGGCGCGCTAAGCCTGCAGTACCTTTTGGCGGCAAATTCCGCATCATCGATTTTGTCCTTTCTAACTGCGTTAATTCCGGCATACGTCGTATCGGCGTAGCTACGCAATATAAATCCCACAGCCTGATTCAACATATTCAACGTGGGTGGTCATTTTTAAATGGTCAATTCGGCGAGTTTGTCGACTTGCTACCTGCCCAGCAACGTGTCAGCGAAGACCATTGGTATCAAGGTACAGCAGATGCGGTATTCCAAAACCTAGACATCATTCGCGAATCTAAATGTGATTTCGTCTTGGTGCTTGCTGGCGATCATATCTATAAGATGGACTACGGCAAATTGCTAGCCTTCCACGTCGAAAGTAAGGCAGATATGACTGTTGCATGCTTGGAAGTGCCTCTCGCAGAGGCGTCCGCTTTTGGCGTCATGGACGTGGACCAAGACTCTCGTGTAATTGAGTTCGTCGAAAAACCTGCGAAACCACCGTCTATCCCAGGCAATCCTGAAATGTCTCTTGCCAGTATGGGTATCTACGTGTTTAACAGCCAATTTTTGTATGAGCAGTTGATACGTGATGCAGATGATCCAAAATCTAGCCATGATTTTGGTAAAGACTTGATCCCTCATATGGTTGAGAAATACCGTGTTTTTGCACAAAGTTTCGAACAAAGCTGTGTAGGCATGGGAGATGATAAGCTTCCGTACTGGCGCGACGTTGGGACAATCGATTCTTACTGGGAAGCCAGCATGGAGTTGACCAAAGTCATTCCTGACTTGAATATGTATGATCAGGACTGGCCAATTTGGACTCACCAAGAGCAACTACCACCAGCAAAATTCGTCTTTGACGAACCAGACCGCCGAGGCATCGCAGTTGATTCACTGGTATCCGGTGGCTGCATTATCAGCGGTTCTACAGTACGTCACTCCTTGTTATTCTCCGACGTGCGAGTGAACAGCTATTCAACTATTGAAGACTCCGTACTGTTACCGAATGTCGATGTGGGGCGCTACGTCACCTTGAAGAAGGTAATCATAGACAAAAATTGCAAAATCCCTGAAGGCATGAGTATCGGTTTTAACCCTGAAGAAGACCGCAAGCGCTTCCACGTCAGTGCAAATGGTGTCACCCTTGTTACCCCGGAAATGTTGGGGCAAGTCGTACATAGCATTCGTTAATTCTTCCTCCAATTAATCCTGCCGCACAGCGGCAGGATTTCTGTTCTAGACATCATGAAAAAATCTGTAGACCTAGTATTCCTCTGGCATATGCATCAGCCTGATTATCGCGATTATTCGACCGGTGATTTTGTGCTGCCTTGGACCTATCTCCATGCCATCAAGGATTACACTGACATGGCGTATCACTTAGAGCACCATCCCAAGATACATGCGGTGATGAACTTTGTGCCCATACTGTTAGATCAACTTGAAGACTACGTCGATCAATTTGCAACTGGCACCTTACGTGACCCTTTACTGCGTCTTCTGGCTCACAAGAACCCCAACGAACTGACTGCTGATCAACGTGAGCACGTATTGGATGCCTGCTTCCGTTGCAATCACAGCAAGATGATAGCGCCGTTCCCCTCCTACAGTCGTCTAATGACCATCTCGCAAAATTTGCAAGGTGAGGGGGATGCGGTTCAGTCATATATGTCTGGTCAGTTCATGGCAGACTTATTGACTTGGTATCATCTGGCTTGGTGTGGTGAAAGTGTCCGACGCGAATACCCATTGGTAACGCGTTTGATGCACAAGGGGGAAGGTTTTACCTACCATGATCGAATGGAGTTGCTGGCTCTAATCGGCCAACTAGTTACTGACATCATTCCTAGATATCGAAAACTAGCCAAATCGGGCCAGATTGAGATATCTGCTACGCCGCACTACCATCCCCTAGCACCGTTATTGATCGACTTTGCTAGCGCGACGGAAGCGATGCCAGACGCACCATTACCTGTTTCGCCCATTTATCCAGGTGGTCGAGAGCGTGTAGCCCAACATATCATCAAAGCGAAAAAAAGCCACAAGGCACGTTTTGGAGCCGAGCCTAAGGGAATGTGGCCAGCTGAGGGTTCTATCTCTAACGAAACGCTTGCTGTCATGGCTGAACAAGGCTGCCACTGGGCGGCAAGTGGACAAACTGTGCTCGTCAATAGCTTACGCAAGCATCAGCTACCCAATGACAACCGTGCAGAGTATCTTTACCGCCCATATCAATTGGCAGGTGAGGGCGGGTCAATCAATTGCTTCTTCCGTGATGATAATTTGTCCGATCTGATTGGCTTCGAATATGCGCGCTGGGACGGCAAGGATGCCGCCCATCACTTTGTTACACAAATCGAAGATATCTGTAAACATAATCCAACGAGCGAATCTCCTGTAATCAGTGTCATTTTGGATGGAGAGAATGCTTGGGAATATTACCCATACAATGGATTTTATTTCTTGGATCACCTCTACACGGAGCTGGAGCATCACACTAAGATACATACCAGTACCTATAGTGACTATCTAAAGTTAGGAGCTATTCGGACGGATACCGCTAGGACTGAGGTGTTGACTGACATCGTTGCCGGTAGTTGGGTATATGGTAATTTCTCAACATGGATAGGCTGCCGAGATAAAAATAACGCATGGGATTTGCTGTGTGCTGCCAAAATCAGTTACGACCTAGCAATCGCTAGTGGCAAACTCAGCAAAAGTGAGGAAGTCGCTGCTGAGCAGCAACTTTGCTCATGTGAAAGTTCTGACTGGACTTGGTGGTTCGGTGATTATAACCCGTCCTTGTCGGTCGCCAGCTTCGATAGGCTATACCGCCACAATCTCCGTGAGCTGTATCGCCTAATCGACCAACCAGCTCCGCATAACCTTTCCGAGCCGGTAAGTCTTGGTAGCGTTAGTACAGAAGTCACTGGAGCGATGCGTCGCGCCACAGAATAATCATACGAAAAATTTCCATGCAAAATCATCGTGCAAGCGGCATATTGCTACACCCAACCTCTTTACCGGGTTCCTTTGGATCTGGGGACTTCGGTGCTGGCGCATTCCAATTCATAGATTGGCTGAAACGGTCATGTCAGACCTATTGGCAGATGCTACCGTTGGGCGAAGTTGGACCGGGAAATTCACCCTATATGAGTTGTTCAGCATTTGCTGGCAATGTGCTACTGATAGATCTAGTAGATCTTGCCAAACAAGGCTGGCTTAGTCAGGAGGATTTATTTCCACATCCTGATTTTGATGATCATCACATCGATTTTGGAACTGTCGTTCCTTTTCGAATAAATAGACTCAAGCGTGCTGCTACTCGTTTCTTTGCAAATCGCGATGACCCCTTGCACGCTAACTACTTAGCCTACTGTAAAGCCGAACATGCTTGGTTACATGACTATGCTTTGTTCAAAACGATAGAACAACATCAAGGTGGGTGCGTTTGGAGTCATTGGCCTGTCGACTTAGCCCAACGAACCCCCGAATCGCTCGATAGAATCAATATAGGTTTTAGTTCCGACATTGCCTTTTGGAAGTTTTGTCAATGGAACTTCTCACGCCAATGGTCAATGTTGAGAGAGTATGCCCATAAGAATGGGGTACGTATCGTCGGAGATGTCCCCATCTTTGTCGCTTACCAAAGTGCAGATGTGTGGGCAAATCAAGATTTGTTCAATCTGGACGAAACAGGAAAACCAACAGTTGTTGCCGGCGTACCTCCCGATTACTTCAGTGCAACAGGGCAATTATGGGGCAACCCACTTTACCGCTGGGACACACACGAAAAGACTGGTTATGCTTGGTGGACTGCTAGGTTAGGTCATGCCTTGCAACAATTCGACCTAGTGCGTATAGACCATTTTCGTGGTTTTTCAGAATATTGGGAAGTTCCTGCAGATGCGCTTACCGCAATTGATGGTAAATGGATGCCCGGTCCAGGCGCTAAGTTGTTTGAGGCCTTCAAGCAGGCTTTTGGCCATTTACCCATCATTGCAGAAGATTTGGGGTTGATCACACCAGACGTCATCGAGCTTCGAGATCAGTTCGATCTTCCTGGAATGCGTATCCTCCAGTTTGCATTTGGTGATGGTGAAACCAATTATTTCCTACCTCATCACTATATTGCCAACACTTTCGCATACACCGGCACCCATGATAACGACACCACTTTAGGATGGTGGCAAACGTCGGGGGATCATGAAAAAGATTTTGCACGTCATTATCTGCACAGTGACGGTACTGCCATACACCATGACATGATCAAGGCACTTTTGGAGTCTGCTGCCAACACTGTAATTTTCCCGATGCAGGATATCCTTGGACTAGACGGGGCGCATCGTATGAATTTCCCGGGCTTAGCTAAAGGAAATTGGGAGTGGCGTTTCATCTGGAATCAAATCGATGCTGATTACGTCAGCACATTCTCAAATATTACCGCAGAGCATGGGAGGTTTGATAATTAATTATATAGAACATATGGATGAAGGATTATATTAATGTAGTATGTCAAATATTTTCGATACTTATGTGACGCGCCTATGGAGCAAAATAAGTTACGGCGATGTAGTAATACACTCTGAACCGTTAAATGCTCTCACCATAATGTATTAACAAAAACGGGCAAATTGACCGCCCCGAATAATATTTTTTAATGCTGTGTGCAGCGTTCTTTCCAAGCTAATGGGCGCGGCTTGTGCAATAGTTCTTCCATAAATCCCATTACCAATGCCATGTTCTGCTGTGCTTGTGAGCTGAGCGGAGAACCAAGATCAAACTTTTCACCTTTAACGCATAGTACAAAGGCTGGGGGCGAACATTGCTGGTACAACTGTCCATACGTTGCTATTACAGCTTCAGGAGTTAGCGCATGACTGAACAGTGTACGAACATGATTAGGTTCTATGCGATAGAAGCTGAAGGGGGCAGGTGTATCCATACCCGCATCAATGAATAAAATCAATTCGCGACCAACCATATCCATGGCATGCTCAATCTGTAACTGGAATTCCTCGATCAATTCGAACTGTTCGGCTCTGGCTTCGTTTACTAACCAGCGGTCAATCTGGCGCAGCAGCAAGGGTGCTAAAGCATCGTCGCCGCGTGATTCATTACCGATGGCGATGATAAGAATGGGTGCGGCCATCAGCTAAAAGTGCCGTCTGCGGAGCGTGTAAGTGTCGAGACTGAGGCACCCTCACAGTCCAACAGCTCTACTTCGAGCGGCATTTTACCAAGAGCATGCGTCGCGCATGACAGGCAAGGATCGAAGGCACGAATGGCGACTTCGATATGGTTGAGCAGGCCTTCAGTAAGCTTGCGTCCATCAATGTATTGGCGTGCCACTTGGCGTATTGCCTCGTTCATAGCCTGATTGTTGTGCGTGGTAGAGACAATCAGATTGCAACGTACAATCTGGTCGTGCTCGTCCACCTTGTAGTGATGAATAAGTGTGCCACGCGGCGCTTCAATCACACCTACACCCCGTTCCTGCCGCTGGCCGAGGTTGACCAAATCGTTACCTTGAATATCTGCATCATGCAATAACTCTTCAATCAACTCTGCCGCATGCAACATCTCAATCATGCGCGCCCAGTGAAATCCCAGTGTCGCCTTTGCTGCTGAGCCACCATTGAAGGCCATGAATTCACGACGCGCCTGTTCCGCCAATGGGGTTGGGATGAAGTCACATTGGGTTACGCGCGTCAGCGGTCCGACTCGATACCAACCTGTCTCCGGCCCTAGGCTGCGCAGAAAAGGAAACTTCATGTAAGACCACGGTTTAACATCTTCGAAAATCACATCCCAGTAATGAGCGTAATCATAATGGTCGAATAAGTCATTTCCATCCATATCGCGCGCGCGCAAACCGCCGTGGTAGAGATCCATCGCTCCGTCAGCACGTATCAAATTGAGCGTGTGAGACTTGAAGCTTCCAAAGTCGTTGTAGGTATCTAGATTCTGCTCAAACAACTGCTGAGCGATTCTTACCGAATCACTAAACCAGCTGATTATCTGCTTAATGTCCTTCAGTAGATAATTGCGTTCCTCAACGCTGACGTTCTTGTTCACCCCACCCGGAACCGAGCCAGTGCCGTGGATACGTTTACCCGATGTGACACGAATCACTTCCTGACCGAATTTACGCAGCAGTACGCCTTGTCTAGCGATGTCGGGATAGGCAGCTGCGATGCCGACGATGTTGCGTTTCGATACGTCTGAGTCGAAACCGAACAGCAGGTCGGGCGATGATAGGTGGAAGAAATGCAGCGCATGAGACTGCAATATCTGACCGTAGTGCATCAAGCGCCGCACTTTCTCTGCCGTGGGGGTAAGTGTGGCACCCACAATCATATCCATCGCCTTGGATGCGGCGAGATTATGGCTAACTGGGCAGATACCGCACAGCCGTTGAACCATCACTGGCGCTTCCCAGTATGGGCGCCCCTGTATAAATTTCTCAAAGCCGCGAAATTCCACGATGTGCAAACGCACCTGATGCACGTGGTCGTTCTCGTCCAACAACAGCGTGACCTTGCCGTGGCCTTCCACGCGCGACACTGGGTCTATAGCGACTCGGCGGAGTTTCTCGGGGTGGGCGGCAGTTTCTAGATTGGGGGCTGTCATATTGGGTTCTCGTGTCGTTATCTTGGAGCAAAATCAAGCGTAAGTGAGCAAGCCTATGCCGCACATTGCAATCAATCCCCCAGCTAATTTTGCCAATATTACATACTTATTCTGCGCGGTTGCACCAATTGAAATACCACCCAAATGCAGTACTGCGGTGGCGGAGAGAAATCCAAGGGAATAAGCGAATGGTGAAGTAGAACTAGGTAATTCGAGTCCGTGTGCGTAGCCATGTAAGATGCCAAACAGTGCGGTTAGCGCAATACTTTGCCAGATAGGTAAGTGCAGAGAAAGGGAGATCAGCAAGCCCAGTGCAAGCACTGACAGGGCGATGCCTGTTTCAAGTAGTGGCAAGGAATAAGGCAACATCATAGAAATGCCCGCGCCCACAGCAAGCATGGTCATAAAAGTGACGGGCAACAGCCACACTCTGCGTCCACCTCCCTGCATCGCCCATAATCCGACAGCCAGCATGGCAAGCATGTGGTCCAGACCCAAAAAGGGATGCACCCATCCCGAGCCCCAACCAGAAACATCGTGACCAGTGTGGGCGAAAGCAACGCCACTAGTGGTAAATAGAGCTGCTGCAATGAATTTCGTTATCGATTTATACATGCACACTCCCTTATCAATCGTATTTAATCATTCCATGTCCAAGTTCCGGAGTTTTTCCGGAGATGAGATCAGTAAGAAATTTCCAGATGGCATCGCCAGAGGGCGGGCAGCCGGGGATGAAATAGTCCACTTTTACCACTTCGTGCAAGGGATGTACCTTATCCAGCGGCAGCGGCAGCTCTGGGTCGTTAGGGATGTGTCCGTGCGCCAGTCCCGGTTCTGTGAGATACACCTCAGTCAGACAACTGCCTAAATCAAGGTGATTGCGCTGAGCAGGCAGTCCGCCGTTGATGGCACAGGCGCCGATGGCGATGAGTATCTTGCAATTTTTCCTGAATTCGCGGAGCACATGCACGTTCTCCGCGTTGCAGATGCCACCCTCCACGATGCCAATATCACAGGGACCGCAGTGCTTGATGTCAGTGAGTGGTGAACGGTCGAATTCGACGAGGTCTAGCAGCGTGAACAGTCGTTCATCGATATCGAGAAGGGACATGTGGCAGCCAAAGCAGCCGGCCAGCGAAGTAGTGGCAACGCGGAGCTTCTTTTTCTCACTCATGCTTAACTCCCTGCGGTGGACGCGGCGCGTCATCCAGCGCTTGGGCGCTGATCGGGCGCTGATCGTAGCGACGTTCACCAATGGGTTGAATGAATCCAACTTCCTTTCTCAATATCACGCCAACTGGGCACACTTGCATCGCCTTGTCGGTCAGTGCGATGTTGGTATCCGTGAGTTGACCTGATTTCGCATTGACGATGAGGTGTTTAGTGATGCCTCGTCCGGACAGCGCGAACACGTTCTTGCCGTCCACTTCGGCCGAGGCATGTACACACAGTTCGCACAAAATGCAGCGATTGAAATCGAGCAGAATGTCGGGGTGTGATGCATCCAGTGGACGGTCAGGGTATTGATGGCGAAAACCGGTGCTGTGCACTTCGAGGTCATAGCCGAGCGCCTGCAGCACACAGTTGCCACTCTTTTCGCAAGATGGACAAAAATGATTGCCTTCAGCGAACAACATCTGTACCAGCGTGCGGCGCAAGGCATTGAGTTCTTCGATATCGCTCTGTATTTCCAGTCCGGCGGCGGCGGGCATGGTACAGGAAGCTGCCGTGCGTCCATCAATTTTGACCGTGCACAGTTTGCAGCTACCGTGCGGCTTGAACTCGGGGTGATAGCACAAATGCGGGATGTAATGTCCAGCCGCTAGTGCAGCCTGCATCACCGTCTGCCCCGATTCAAAGGGCACCGGTTGTCCATCGAGTTGGAATGTATCAGTCATTCGTTCTCCTTTAGGTGTGCGCCGGCATCGTCGCGACCAGTCATCTGTCTGGCGCGCGCAAGGGCACCGTCGAGGTCGAAGCCAGGCTCAAAGTCGAGTGACTTCAGGCGATTCTCATACGCGGGGCGAAAATGTTTAAGCGTATGCAGCACGGGGTTGCAGGCGGTACGCCCCAGTCCGCAATGCGAGGTGGTCTGTAATATATGGTCCAGATTTTCAACTTCGTGCAGATCATATTGGGTGCCGTGCCCAGCGGCAATCTTATCCATGGTCTGTTCCAGAATGGCGGTGCCAACCCGACAGGGCGTGCAGAATCCGCAGCTCTCGTGCGCAAAAAAGTGCACAAAATTGAGCGCCACCTCGAACATATCACGACTGCCGTCGAACACCATGAAAGCACCGGCCGTGGGCAGATCCTCAAAACCGATCTTGCGGTCGAACTCGTGCTCGCCGATGCAGATGCCCGATGGTCCGCTGACTTGTACCGCACTTGTGTTGATTGCACCGCAATCATGCAACACCTGACGCACGCTCACACCGAAAGGATATTCGTAAATACCAGGATGAGTACAGTCGCCAGAGACCGAGATGAGTTTGGTACCCGTGGATTTCGCAGTCCCGATTTCGCGGAAACGCTCGGCGCCCATATGGACGGCAAGCACCGCCTGGCAGAAGGTCTCTACATTATCCACGGCGGTGGGTTGCTGCAGATAACCGTGTGTGAC
This sequence comes from uncultured beta proteobacterium, assembly GCA_963740305.1. Lineage (GTDB taxonomy): Bacteria > Pseudomonadota > Gammaproteobacteria > Burkholderiales > Gallionellaceae > Gallionella. The sequence goes on from CAVUDR010000005.1 coordinate 74,776, forward strand.
TGGGAACGGAGGACGGTTGCGCGGAATACCGCGCTTGCCTTCGAGCGATTCGATCAGCGCTGATTCCTCGCCGCAAATGTATGCACCCGCGCCAAGGTGGATGTTAATGTCGAAATCAAAACCTAGGTGGCCGAGAATATTCTCACCCAACAGATTTGCATCGCGCCGGCGCTGCAGCACACCATGCAAATGATCCAGCAGGTAACGGTATTCGCCACGCAGATAGAGGAAGCCTTTGCGAGCGCCGATAGCATACGCACACAAAGTCATGCCTTCGAACAATAGGTCGGCTTGGCGAGTGAGAAGTATTCGATCCTTAAAGGTGCCTGGTTCGCCTTCGTCAGCGTTACACACCACGTAATGTTCGCTGCCGTGTGCATTACGGCAGGCTTCCCATTTCAAACCAGTGGGGAAGCCAGCACCACCACGTCCGCGTAATTCGGAGGCCTTGAGGGTGGCCACGACGTTTGCCGCGTCCAGTGACAGCGCAGCACGCAACGTATCACCAAAGGGCAGACTGTTGTCGAGCAGTAGTCCCCCTCGGCGAATGTTATCTTCTACGCGGAAGAAATCGGCGGGCCACTCCGTCAATGTTGTGCGATTACGTATCAGAAGGGCAATCTCCTGTACGCGCTGTAAGGTCAGATTGGTGATGGTGCGGCCATTGACCAGCATCGCTGGACCCTGATCGCACATGCCGATACACGAAGTCGTACCGATACTAACTAGACCATCTTCCGAAACCTTACCAGGTTGCAACCAGAGTTGATGGCACATCAGTTGCATAAGTTCTATGCTGCCCATCATACGGTCAGTAATATTGTCCGAGAAAAGTACTCGGTATTGGCCATGGGGTGCTGTGTACAGGAAGGAGTAGAAGCTCGCCACCCCCTCTATCTGGGCACGCGGGACCGCAATCTTATCGGATATCTGATCCATTGCATCGGGATGGATGTAACCAAAATGCTCTTGCACCTCGCACAGAATCTGCAGCAAACTGGTTGCCGCATATCCGTGTCGTTCTAAGATAGGATTCAAATACGCTGCGTGTTCTTCAACGTCCGCTACCATACGTACTCCACTCATTAGCCTGAAATTTCAGTTGCCCTAATACTACTCCATACAATGCCTGTGCTTCATGATAGATGCCTTTGTTGTTCTATTTTTTTTGCACGCCGTCGCAGCGCCTTGAACAACTCGAACCACATCACACTGCCGAGTCCCGCAGCGATACACAGTCCCAATTGATATGGGCTGATGCTAGTGAAATGGAACGCCTCGCGCAGTAGAGGCAGGATAAGGGTGCTCAGCAGAAAGGCGAACGCGCCGCCTAATATCCACCACAATGCCGAATTGTTTCTTAGCAGTATTGTCGCCAATGAGTGCTGCCAAGAAAGGTTGACCAAGATCAGTCCGAGGTTGCTGATGACCAGTGTGGCAAAAGTCAGAGTACGCGCCGTGTCGGGCGAGATGCCCAGATGCAGCGCATAACCCAACACAGACAGTGTCACCAGCATCACCACTATGCCTTGCATCAGGCTGATAAGCAGAATGCTATTGCTGAACAAAGGCTCATACGGGTTGCGGGGCGGGCGCTGCATGATGTTGCTCTCGGACTGCTCAGCTTCAAAAGCGATGGAGCAGGCGGGATTAATAATCATCTCTAGAAACACGATGTGCACTGGGGTGAACATCGCAGGCCAGCCCAGTAGCAGGGGAATCAGCGACAGGCCGACGATAGGGATGTGCACCGCGAAGATATAAGCCATCGCCTTGCGCAGGTTATCAAAAATGATACGTCCTAATTTCACCGCATGCACGATGGAGGCAAAGTCGTCATCCAGCAACACTAGTGCAGCTGCCTCACGTGCTACGTCAGTGCCGCGCCCGCCCATGGCGATGCCGATATGGGCAGCTTTCAACGCGGGGGCGTCGTTCACACCATCTCCGGTCATCGCCACGACCTCACCGTTGTTCTTGAGTGCATTGACTAGACGCAGTTTCTGTTCCGGCACCATGCGCGCGAAGATGTTGCTATGGCGGATGCGTTCGCACAATACGTGGTCGTCCATCTGGTTCAGTTCGGGGCCGCTGATGATGCCGCCACTGCCGCTCGCTAGACCAATCTGTTCAGCTATGGCGGCGGCCGTGGTGGGGTAGTCACCAGTGATCATTACCACGCGAATGCCGGCCGAGATGCATTCCTCCAAGGCGGCCGCAACAGTGGGGCGCACTGGGTCGGCCAGACCGATCAGACCGATGAACTCAAAATCGAAATCATGCTGAATATCCGGCCATTCGCTGCCTGCATAAGTGGCACGTGCAACACCCAGCACGCGCATGCCCTGAGCAGCTAAAGCCTCGACCTGCTGTTCCAGCGTGGCCAGTTGCGCGTCATCAAGATGGCAAAGATCGGCCACTGCTTCCGGTGCACCCTTGCTGGCCACCACATACTCGTCTCTATCTCTTGCGCGCCACACGTGCGACAGCGCCAGTAGTTCTGGTGACAGCGCATATTCGTGCTCATGTAACCAGTCCTTATGGATATGCTCGGTGTCTGCCAGATATTGCTTGGTAATCACATGGATGGCTTGTTCCATTGGATCGTATGGCTCAACCTCGCTGGATAGCACGGCATACTCTAACAGTGAGTGGAAGTGTTCAGGCAACGGAACTGAGGTATCCGAAACACCAAAAGACCGACCTGCCACACTGAGTTGTTGCACCGTCATGCGATTGAGCGTGAGTGTGCCGGTCTTATCCACGCACAGCACCGTAGCCGAGCCCAACGCTTCAACCGTATGTACACGACGGGTCAGCACCTGATGGCGCGAGATGCGCCAGGCACCCATCGCCATGAACACCGTCAGCACCACTGGGTACTCCTCCGGCAAGATGGACATGGCGAGGGTAATTCCAGATAGCACTGCGTGCAGCCAGTCGCCGTGGAGATAGCCGTAAATAAGAATCAGCAACACGCACAGCGAGAGGCCGATCAAGGCGAGCTTGCGCACCAGTCGACTGATTTCAAGCTGGAGCGGCGTCGCTTCGATGGTGAGTTCCTGCAGCGACTTTCCGATCTTACCGATCTCGCTGCGTGCACCAGTTGCCAAAACCAAGGCCATGCCGCGTCCCTGTGTGATCAGCGTGCCTGAGTAAATATAAGGTTGATCATCACCGCCAGGTGTTGTCATAACTTTGGGACTTGGATCCGCACGCTTGCGGACGGCCACCGACTCACCCGTCAGTAGGGATTCATCCGCAGCCAAGCTGCTGCATTCGATCATCACCGCATCCGCTGGCACACGGTCGCCCTCGTTCAGAATCAGGATGTCGCCGCGCACCACTTCACGTCCAGCGATGCGTTGAGCCTCGCCATCTCGCAGCACTAGCGCGCGCGGGCTAGTCAGGTCGCGCAACGCCTGCAGCACCCGTTCAGTCCTGTGTTGCTGATAGATTGTGATCCCCATCACCACACACACGAATCCCAGCAACATGAGTGCGTCACTGACATCCCCGACCAATAGATAGATGGCTCCAGCACTGACCAGCAACAGGAACATGGGTTCGCGCAGTACGTCCAGCACGATGCCGGCTAGATTGCGCTGTCCAGATACAGGCAGCTCGTTAGGACCTTCGTCCACTAGTCGCTGTTTCGCCTCTGTGCTGGATAGCCCGTGCCGTGGGGAAGAATTAGGGGAAATCTGGGTCATATTGTTCACTCTCTGCTAGGCATCGCATATCAAAGCAGATACGCTGTAGACTAATAAATTATCATTTGTATTATCACTCAGCTTGCGTGTAGTTATTGTGAACATTCAAGTGTTGTGAGCAATATCGAATATTTGGAGTAATTTCGTATGAGAAATAATTCTGCCGCAAGTGCACCATTATTAAAGTGGCAAGCTCCGGTGCATAGGTTGGATCGCTGATGCACGAGATGTCGCTGGCCGAGAATGTTCTGCAGATAATTGAAGAATCAGCGCGCGCGCAGAGCTTCCAGCGCGTGCGCACAGTGGTGCTGGAGATTGGTGCCTTATCTGCGGTGGAACCAGACGCGATGCGTTTCTGCTTCGATGCTGTGATGCGCGGTAGTCTCGCCGAGGGTGCGAAGTTGGAGATCATAGAAACCAGCGGCGCAGGATATTGCAAGGTATGCGCTAAAACTGTGTTTCTGCAAGAACGATACGGACTCTGCCCAGAATGCGATAGTGCAGGTGTGGTGATCACGGCGGGCAACGAGATGCGGGTCAAGGATTTGGAAGTCGAATGAGTTGCAGTGGTTCTGTTGAATCCCCAAGCACATAACTGCTACCCTAGTCCGAACTGACTGAGTGGATAAACTTAATATCTATGACAAATGAGGTATGTATTTATGTGTACGACTTGTGGATGCGGTAATCATGGTGCATTGATTGGTGGCAGGGCCATGCGGCGCGAGCCACATAAACAAAGCGGCCCTGTTTCCTATCGTTCTCATGTGGGAACAGTTATTCCAGAACTTATGCCTGATCCGGCGCAGTCGCGTATTGTTCAGGTCGAACGCGACATTCTTGCCAAAAATGATGCCATTGCCGAAATCAACCGTGCGTTCTTTGCCGCTCACAACATGCTCGCGCTTAATTTAGTTTCCAGTCCCGGCTCAGGCAAGACCACGCTACTGGTACGCACACTAGAGATGCTCAAGGGTAGGGCGGGGATGGCAGTGATTGAGGGTGATCAGCAAACCGACAATGATGCCAAGCGCATCCGCGCAACGGGGGTGCAGGCAGTGCAGATCAACACCGGTAAAGGCTGTCATCTCGACGCCGAGATGATTCGACAGGCACTAGATCAACTCGACTTGCCAGAACCAGCGCTGCTATTTATAGAGAACGTCGGCAATCTAGTCTGCCCAGCCGCGTTCGATCTGGGCGAAGCTGCAAAGGTTGTGGTGCTGTCCGTGACTGAGGGTGAAGACAAGCCGCTTAAGTATCCCGACATGTTCCTTGCCGCGCAGTTGATGCTGCTGAACAAGTGCGACCTTCTGCCACACCTAAACTTCGATGTGGCGCAGGCTGAAGCGAATGCCCGGCGCGTCAATCCTGAAATTGAGATCATTCATCTATCGGCCACCAGTGGCTCAGGTATGGATGACTGGCTAGCTTGGTTGACGCGTGCACATCAGGCGGTCACTGTGGCATGAGTGTCCCCGATTGTGTCGAGCGGATTATCCTGCTGCACCGCTCAATCAAGCCTGTTCTGGCGATGGGTGCATGGTTCAGCAACACGCTTTGTTTTACTTTTGGGAATCAAGCATACATCAGTAAAACGGTAGGCAACCTCAACCAACCGGATGCTTGCCGTGCGCACGAAGTCACCGCACGCAGGCTGCTAGATTGCTTGGGCGAGAAGCCTCAGGCGATTACGCACGACTTGCATCCCGATTTTCATTCCAGCCGTTTTGCGGTACAACTCGCCGCAGAGCTGAATGTGCCGCTAATCGCCGTGCAGCATCACCACGCTCACATCGCCGCAATCTGTGCCGAATATGGAATAGACGAACATGTGATTGGACTGGCGCTCGATGGTGTCGGGTATGGTATGGACGGTACGGCTTGGGGCGGTGAATTAATGCAAGTGCATGGGGCAGACTGCCAGCGTTTAGGGCATCTGCGTCCGTTACCTTTGCCGGGTGGAGATCGTGCCGCGCTGGAGCCGTGGCGTATGGCAGCGGCGGTACTGCATGAACTTGGACGCAATGACGAGATCGTACGACGTTTTTCTACTCAACCAGCAGCTGTGACGGTGGCGACGATGCTTCAACGCAATCTGAACTGTCCGCGCACCTCCAGTATGGGACGCGTATTTGATGCTGCAGCAGCACTGCTCGGCTTGTGCCATCGAATTGAATTCGATGCGCAAGCGGCGATTGCACTAGAACAAGCCGCGACGAGCTATATTGCAGCAAATGGCATGCAGCAAGCATTAGCAGAGGGATGGCAAATTGATGGGAATAATCAGTTAGATTTTCTGCCATTATTAGCACATCTCGCCGAAATACAGGATGCAGAGCAGGGTGCGGCAGTGTTTCATGTTACTTTGATTGCTGGACTCTGCGACTGGGTAGTGCGTGTCTCGCAACGCAATAACATTAAATTATTGGCCTGCGGCGGCGGATGCTTTTTCAATACACTGCTGACAAATGGTTTGCACGAACAACTTAAAGCGTTCGAAATTACCGTGCTCACCGCTCAAGCCATGCAACCTGGCGATACCGCAATTGCTTTGGGGCAGGCGTGGATAGCTGCTCAACAAATAAGATGAAGTCTGTATTCTGAAAGGTTCGCATATATGTGTCTTGCCATTCCCGCACTCGTTGTCGAATTACTGCCTGACGACATGGCACGTATTGAACTCGACGGTGTGCGCAAAGAAATTTCGTTAAATCTGCTGGATGACGTACAGGTGGGAGATTACGTCATTGTTCATGTAGGTTTTGCTTTGCAAAAGCTCGACCCTAAAGAGGCGGCACAAACGTTGACGCTGTTCGCCGAATTAGGCAGCGCGCAGTCATGAAGTACGTGGATGAATTCCGTGATGCCGCACTGGCAAAAAATCTCGCCACCAGCATTGCACTCGAAGCTAAAGCCAGTCGTCATTATCGTCTGATGGAGTTTTGCGGTGGCCATACGCATGCTTTGTCGCGCTATGGTGTGTTGGGCATGTTGCCTAGCAATGTACAGATGATCCACGGCCCAGGTTGTCCGGTATGCGTGCTGCCGATTGGACGCATCGATTTCGCCATCCGCCTTGCACTGGAATACGACGTGATTCTGTGCAGTTATGGGGATTGCCTGCGTGTCCCTGCATCCAATAATTTATCGCTGCTGAAAGCCAAGGCACAAGGGGCTGATGTGCGCATAGTGTATTCCGCACTGGATGCCATCAAGATTGCGCATAACAACCCTATTCGGCAGGTCGTATTCTTCGCCATCGGCTTCGAAACCACCACACCGCCAACTGCCAGTATCATCAAACAGGCGCGCGCCGCTGGACTGAAGAATTTTTCTGTGTTGTGCAACCACGTTTTGACACTGCCCGCTATAGAAGCGATTCTGAGCCAACCTAGCAGCGTGCCGCTAGACGGTCTCGTTGGCCCGGCACATGTATCCACGGTAATCGGTAGCGCACCGTATCTATCTATCGCGCAGCGGTTCCACCAACCAGTCGTGATCGCGGGGTTCGAACCATTGGATATGATGCAGGCCATACTGATGTTACTGCGGCAAATCAACGCCGAGTGCGCCAAGGTGGAAAATGAATTCACCCGAGCAGTCACACCACAGGGTAATCTCAAGGCGCAAGCATTGGTGAATGACGTATTCGAGGTGCGCGATGCCTTCGAATGGCGCGGTTTGGGTGTGCTGCCAGCTTCAGGCTTGAAAATACGCGGAGAGTTTATTGAGTTCGATGCCGAGGCGCGTTTTTCTGATCTCGTCTACAGCAGTGTGCCTGATAACAAGGCGTGTGAGTGTGGCGCTATTTTGCGCGGGGAAAAGCGCCCACAGGAGTGCAAGATATTCGGCACCGTGTGTACGCCAGACAATCCAGTTGGCTCCTGCATGGTTTCATCCGAAGGAGCATGTGCGGCGCATTACACCTATGGGCGATATCAAATTCAAGAAACAGCGAATCCCTAGCTGAAAAACTCATATATGAAGAAATCAAAATCCTTTTATGTTCGACCCTTAGATATCAATCATGGCCGTGTGGACATGAGCCACGGCAGTGGGGGACGTGCCTCGGCGCAATTGATCGAGACCCTGTTCGCTACAGCATTCGACAACGAATATCTGCGCCAGGGGAACGATGGTGCCACGTTGCCTAGCATCCCTGAAAGCTGCAAATTGGTGATGTCCACCGATGCACATGTAGTATCGCCGCTGTTTTTTCCTGGCGGTGATATTGGTTGCCTAGCGGTACACGGTACAGTCAACGATGTCGCGATGATGGGAGCTACGCCGCTGTGGCTGTCAGCGAGTTTTATACTGGAAGAAGGATTTCCGTTGTCAGATTTGCAGCTTATCGTCAGCTCTATGGCTCAAGCGGCAAATGAGGCGGGCGTATCTGTTGTCTGCGGCGACACTAAGGTGGTTGAACGCGGCAAGGGCGATGGCGTGTATATATCCACCACGGGTGTGGGCTACGTGGCTGAAGGTGTTGCGCCTTCAGGTGACGGCGCACGTGCGGGCGATGCCATTCTGCTATCCGGCTCCATCGGCGACCACGGCATGGCAATTATGTCGCAGCGTGAAGGCCTGCAATTTGAGGCGGATATTTTTTCCGACACCTCTGCATTGCATGGGTTGGTAGCGGCAATGCTAGTGACGGGTGCGAACATCCACGTGTTACGTGACCCGACGCGAGGTGGACTAGCGACAACGCTCAATGAGATTGCGCAACAGTCGGCAGTCGGCATGATGATTGATGAGGGTAGTATTCCTGTAAATAGTACGGTGGCAGCAGCCTGCGAATTCCTCGGCCTTGATCCGTTGTATGTCGCCAACGAAGGTAAGCTTGTCGCCATCTGCGCTGAATCCGATGCGCCGCAACTACTCGCTGCGATGCAAGCTCATCGACTGGGAAGAGCGGCAGCCAAGATTGGACAAGTAGTTAAAGATGAGTCTAGTTTTGTACAGATGAAAACCAAGCTGGGTGGGCAACGCATGGTGGATTGGCTAACTGGAGAGCAACTCCCCAGGATTTGCTAACTATCACAGGAACAGCATAAATTTAGTGTTAACTGCCTAGATTCTCTAAAAAATATCTAAAACATCAATGACGAATACATAACGAGAGGGTGGGGCGGTTTTATTTAATAATCCCTCGAAGTAACAACCAGTTAATCAATATGCAGTCGCATGTTATTTATGCAATCAAGCATATGTATGCTACTGCGAAATTTTTACACAATTTCGACCACTATCCTTAGCTGCATACAATGCCTTGTCGGATTTTTTCAGCATCGTATCAAGTGTTTGCGGCGAACTAGAGTGGTGAGCCCCGATACTGATTGTCAATGTAAAAAACTCATCCCCAGCCTGTATTTTTAATGCGGCTACACCTTCGCGTATACGATCCGCAATCATCAGTAAATCCGATTTCGAACAATTCGGCATTAACATCAGGAACTCTTCTCCACCCCATCTGGCGGCATAATCATAGGCACGTTTTGAAGACTGCAATACATTGGCAACCGCACAAAGTGCCAAGTCACCAGCCGCATGCCCATATGTGTCATTTACATTTTTGAAGTAATCAATATCGAGCGAAAGCACGCCTATCGACCCATTTTCGCGCGATTGTCGCGCAATCTCTGTCGTGAAACGCTCCATCATACCGCGTCGATTGAATAGCCCCGTCATAGGCTCAATCTCAGTTAGACGGTGCAACTCCTCGGTTCGCTGATTTACTTTTTCTTCCAGTTCATGATTGCTATCAATGATGAATTTTGCCATGCGCGCATATGAGCGAGATAGGTGGGCGATTTCCCCTGAACCCAGCATAGGCGAATCGACATTAAAATCACCCATTGCAACTTTGTCGGTAGACGCACGTAATGCAGCAATTGGTTTAAGTATCCAGCTACGCAGTGCCCAGCCTACCAGCAGTAATGCCAACAGAAACGCAATGCCAAACAAAACAGGCTGCATGAATAGATCGCCGAACAAATTAAGGCTGTGGTCAGCCATCAGCGTTAAATCGTACCAGCCAACCTCAGGTAAGAAGGCGACGCCAAGAAAATACTTTTGCCCCATATAATCCACGCGCAAAAAATCATTATCTGCGGGAGAACTTTCCAGTTTAAGCATAACTTTTTGCAAAAGAGCAATATCAGATGGGTTTTTCAGCAGCGTATCAACTTTAATGCGCCGCCCGACATCCTTGGCAATGGTCATATAATCGATTAGCTTTGGATCACTATTCAACTGAATTGCCATGCTTTTATCTATGAATAGATTGACCACGCCGGGCTGGGTAATATTGACTGTTTCTTTGAGCATATCAGTCAAGTCAATGCCAGTTCCAATGAGTCCCAGCTTTGCGCTGCCATTACGAATCAGTACATTAATCCATACCTTGGTTACATTAAGGTGAACATCTGGATCTACGTTTATCTGATACTCCTTATCATCCGCTAGCGTAGCGTAGAACCATTTATCCTTTGCAGCATTCGGTGATAATACGTAGCGCAGCTGTTTGCCTGCATACTGGTTCGCAGCATCATTGAAGTAATAATTACCGCTTTTAGAAAATGCAGTGAAGTAACTGTGATCTCGAAAGTTGAAACGATACTTCTCCATCGCCTCAATGCCCAGCTGTCTCATGCGTAAATCGTTTTCGTGAAGTGCCATATTGATGATGGCAGGCTCGGCTGCCATCTGTCTAGCCAGAGCAATCTCGCGAATCAACGGCGACAGGGTGCGATATTTATCGAACATTACCTGACGATCGGCAAATTGCTTTCCCCATTGTTGGTTCAATTTTCCTATGATTTGCTCGGAAAGCATCCAGGTGATCAACATAAAACCGATAAAAATCACGGTCATCAGTAACAGAAATCTGGTCTTAAGCTTCAAATCACGACACTCCAAATATAACCACCACGTAGGTGATAGCAAACTTACTCAAGTGGAAAGTACGTTTGAGGGAAGTAAAGTTTTTTACTTAGATACATTTTACATCTTAAGCTCTAGATATTACTGACTCTGACTTCAATGCAAAACCACACAGTAGCGGGTGACTTAGAATTTGCCTTACGTTAAACGCGAAACCATACCGCGAACCGTGCCGAGGTTCACCCCCTTGAATTACGCATAATGTATATTATGTCAAATAACAATTATTGCAGATATCATCTTAACAAGTGGACTAATACACGCTCTGCCATCCTATCAAGCGACACAACCTCATTCACGGCACCAAGCGCAATGGCTTCTTTAGGCATGCCAAACACTACGCAGCTAGCTTCATCCTGAGCAAGGTTATATCCGCCAGCATGACGCATCTCCAGCATAGCCTTAGCACCGTCCTTGCCCATACCGGTCAACATGACACCGACTGCATCCTTGCCTAATTCGCGTGCGGCAGAAAGGAAAAGCACTTCAACTGAAGGTCTGTGACGGTTCACGGCTGGTTCTTGGCTCAGTACTGTGCGATATTTTCCGGCAAACTTTTCCAACAACAAATGAGAATGACCAGGCGCAATGTATACCTGCCCTGCACATATAAGCTCATGATGTTCAGCTTCCTTCACATGCATCTTGCACAAGCCATTGAGTCGATCTGCGAATGAGCGCGTGAAGTGCTCCGGCATATGTTGTGCTATCAAGATTGCAGGTGTACTCACTGGCATCGCAGTAAGAAAAGTTTTAAGTGCCTCTGTCCCACCAGTAGAGGAGCCAACCACAATGACACGCTCGCCCATTAGCTCACCAAACCCTTGCGCGCAAGTTCATACACGGTATTTCCGCGCAATTTCAAGATTTCACCAGCATGATAGAAACTCTCAGAATGGCCAGCAAACAGCAATCCATCGGGATGCAGCAGCGGAGCAAACTTTTTCAGGATAGTGAGCTGCGTTTCCTTATCAAAATAAATCATGACATTACGACAAAATATGACATCCAAAGGTGCATGTATTGCCCAACCAGTTTCCAGTAGATTGATTCGGCGAAAGTCGATCAACTTTTTCAACTCCGGTCGCACCTGCACAAAATCCTTGTGTTCTCCGCTACCCCGAATGAAGAATCGTTCGATTTGTTGGGCGGGCAGTTTGGCTACAGCATCTGCCCTGTAACGACCCTCACGCGCGCTCTGCAACACCTTGGTATCGATGTCAGATGCGATGATGTGCAGCGGGTGGTCGTAACCTAACGTTTCCACGGCGGTCATTGCAATCGAATAGGCCTCCTCCCCTGACGAGCAGGCCGAACACCACAAGGTCAGCGGACGTCCTAATCCGATATGGCGCAAGTGTTGTGCAAGCAAGGGAAAGTGATGCGCTTCGCGAAAAAATGAAGTGAGGTTAGTGGTCAAAGAATTGGTAAACGCCTCCCACTCAGCGTTATCACCGCGCTGCAGGCGATTCAAATACTCAGCGAAGGTTTTACTATCTGTGGCACGTAAACGCCCAGCAAGTCGGCTATACACCAACTCCTGCTTACTCTCGCTCAACGAGATACCCGCATGCTCATAGATTAGCTTGCGGATACATTGAAAGTCCTGATCAGTAAAATGAAACTCGCGGGTATGATGGTGCATTAGTACATCGCTCCTTGCACTCGTGCCCTACCCCCTCGCCCGACGGCCAGATTCATCTGCTATACCTTAAAGCAACTTACGGCTGCTTGCAGATCTTTCGCCAACTTATTCAGTTCTGCCACGCCTTGTTCGGATTGTGCGATAGCGGCATGATTCTCTTCAGCCATTTGCGCGATGCTCTCTACATGCCGAGCGATTTCATTGCTGGCTTTGCTCTGTTCCTCAACCGCAGCCGCGATGTCATTGACCCCAGCACTAGACTTTTCGACAGATGCACTTGCCTGCACTAATACCGCAGACACTTGATCAACATTGCGCTGTGTATTCTGCAACGTACGAAGTCCATCCTGTACAGAGACTTCCACTTGACTAGATTTCTGTTCCAATGATTTGGTGATGCGATCGATTTCATTAGCAGATTGGGCAGACTTCTCTGCCAACTTACGCACTTCATCAGCCACCACTGCGAAACCACGCCCCTGCTCGCCTGCACGTGCTGCCTCGATGGCCGCATTTAACGCCAACAGATTGGTCTGATCGGCGATATCCTTCACTTGCTGGGTCATACTGGCAATGGTGCGCGCACTTACGATGAATTCACCTACGGAGTTGGCAATCTGACCGACGGTCTGCTGGATATGACCGATCTCTTTGATCATCTCGTTGGTACTGCGGTTTCCTTCGCGCGCTTGCTCTAGGCTCTGTGCAGAAAGTTTACGAACGCCCGCTGTGTTCTCTGACACCGAACTGATGCTAACGGTCATCTCTTCAACCGCTGCGGCGGTCGAGGCTGCGGCTTCGGATTGTGCTTGTGAACTCTGCGTCACTTGAATCGAGGATGCAGACAGTTGCGTAGCGGTAGAAATAACGGTATCGGCACTAGCATGCACTTTACGTATGGTCTGCCGGAAACTTTCCATTAGTGCATTGAACGCAATAGCGGCTTGCGCAATCTCATCTTTACCTATCACTCGGACCTGACGTGACAAATCGCCATCGTTTACGGTCTGTTGCATCGTAGAGCGCATACCGTTGGTCGAGCGCGAAATACCCGAGATGATTGAAAATCCTAATCCGATCGAACCTGCCACACCCAGAATGATCAGTATAAGACTCATGGTGCGCATCTTGTTGGCGGTCGCCACGGCATCTTCAAATAATAACTTTGCTTCATCGGTCTGATAGTTAATCAGCGCATCCAAGGTCTCTTGGAATGTAATATACAACGGACGGATATGCTCGACCTGAATTCGACGGATTGCTTTTTCGTCATTTGCACTCATCGCTTCCAATGCAGGCTTGAGGCCTTCTTCAACGAAATGCTGGCGCGCCTCTGCAAATTTCGCCGCCAGCACCTTTTCATCTTCCGTCAGATAAGTCGCCATATATGCGTCCCACAACTTATTAATTTCAGCTCGATGTTCACCTACCTCTGCAGCATACTTAGCCATACTATCTGGGGAGATAACGGCATTGGCGATTGCGATGCGATTATGCAGATTCTTTCTTGCTATTTCGTTTAACTGAACAATTGGAAGCGTCCGATCCTCATAGACAGACTTAAGCGCCTCGTTGGAGTGAGATGCTGCATACATACCCAGCATGCCAATCACGATAGCTAACACCGCCATCGATGCTACCAAAATATTCAATCTTGTCTTTATGGTCAGGTTATTCATGATTTGCTTTCTCCTAAATGCTTAAATACTATTTTGTCTTTTTATAAACCTTGATAGGTGTATACATTGCACGACATTCTCAATGACCACGCACATCGCTAAGCAATTCCTTGATGTCGAGAATCAACACGATGTCTCCCTCACTAGACATGGTGACACCGGCTACGCCTTTAGGACGGAACGTATCCAATGACTTGATGACAACATCCTCATGACCAACAAAACCCTCGGCAGTCAGAATGAAGCTATTACTACCCATCTGCATCAGTACGCCAACATTCGATTGTTCGTTTGAGCCCCACCCAATGAGTTGAGTAAGCGGTAGAACTGGTAACACCTCACCACGAACCACCATGGTCGCTTTACCAGACACTTTCTGCAGTAACTCTGGATTGACTGGCAGAATTTCTCTAACCATAGATAAAGGTACGGCAAAGGATTGGTCACAGAGCCGCAAAACCAGAACAGGCAAGATGGCCAAGGTTAATGGCAGGGATATGGCGATAGTCGTGCCTTTGCCGACCTCCGAGTCAATACGGATGTTGCCATTCATCTTCTGGATATTAGTCTTTACCACATCCATACCTACGCCACGACCGGAGACGCTGGAAATCTCATCTTTGGTTGAGAATCCAGGCAGAAAGATTAATTCCAGACATTGGTTCTCGTCCAAGGTATTAGCCACTTCGGAGGTAATCAACCCCTTCTCAATCGCTTTATTACGTATCACTTCAGGACGCATCCCACGACCATCATCGACGATGGTAATCTGGATATGATCACCCTCCTGACGTGCACTCAGGTTCACCACACTCTTCTCAGGCTTACCGTTAGCGGTTCGATCCTCAATAGTCTCTATGCCATGATCGACAGCATTGCGTACCAAGTGCACCAGTGGGTCATTAAGATCCTCTATCATGGTCTTATCCATCTCGGTTTCTTCACCAGACAATACCAATTCCACATCCTTACCCAAAGAGCGGGCGAGATCACGAGCCAGACGTGGATATTTTTTGAACAATCGACCTATGGGCTGCATACGGGTCTTCATCACCGCGTTCTGCAGATTGACCACCAACATATCCAATTGGGACACAGACTGGTCAAGTTCACGCAGTGTGTCGGCATCATTGCGTCCCTGTATCAAGTCGGAACGCAAATGTGTCAAACGATTCTTGGTTAAACCGATTTCACCCGAGAGATTAAGCACTTGATCCAAGCGCACGGTATCTACTCGTATGGTGGTCTCTTTGGCTTCCACGCTGGGCACATCACCTGAGCGTCGTCCCACAGTAGCTCCTGGAACATCGGTAGTTCTACGACCAAAAGCTTTACGAGTGGATTCTTCCTCATGGACAGCGGCCGCGATTTTTTCCGGATCTCGTTTGACACCCACTTGCTCCACGATATCTGTGCCAACAAGCGCCTTGTATAGGCCATCCCAATCGACTTTATCTATATCACTTCCCGCTTGAAATTCGGCTACAGGTGCTGTTCCTGATTTTTGTGTTGGTGTATCAACTTGATGCTTGATTGGCTGCCCCTGCAGTGCAGCATTCAAAGCATCAAGAATTTCAGTCGGCGCGGCTGACGGTTGCGCGTTTTGCTGCAAGGAGCCAAACATTCGACGCACTTCGGCAGTCCCAGCAAAGATGACATCCATCAATTCGGCATTAAGATGTAACTCATGATTGCGCAGTTTATCGAAGAGATTCTCCGTGAGATGGCATAGCGTCACCAACTCAGTGGCGTTCAAAAAGCCCGCCCCCCCTTTGATTGTATGGAAGCCACGGAATATCTCATTAAGTAGACTAGTATCTTCCGGCTTACGCTCAAGCTCCATTAATTTACTATCCACATCCGATAGCATGTCAGAAGCTTCCATCAAGAAGTCGCCCAACAGTTCTTCCATTCCGGCAAAGTCACTCATACTTTTCTCCTAATACTTTCGTACGACTTGGTGTACCACAGACACTCGTCTGCTTCACCGTATTCATCCAGCCATTTTTTAGAAGCCTAGACTTTCCAATAGATCGTCCACTTGGTCTTGATTGGTCACCACATCGTTACGTCCAGCCGAATTAATCACGGGACCATTCAATAAACCTGTCTCGAATTCAGCCTTGATTGAGGGTGGTGCGTTCTCTAGTAGCAGATGCACCAGTTGCGACTCCATATTTCTCGTCAGCTCAATAATCTTCTTGATTACCTGACCTGTCAGATCTTGGAAGTCTTGAGCCATCATGATTTCCAGCAAGTATGCATTGATGATCTGGCTCTGCTTGGGCATTTCACGCAGATAACTTTGTGTCTGAAGAACTAGATCCTTGAACTGTTCAACGTTTAACTTGCGCTCAAAGAGGGCATCCCACTGATTGGCCAGATGCGCGCCCTCTCCGCCCAATTTTTCAACAATCGGTTGAGCTGCCTCAGTTGCGTTAAGCACTTTTTCAGCAGCTTGCTGAGTCAAGGTAGCCACATAGTTGAGTCGATCTCTGGCATCTGGAATAGAGGAAGCAGCCTTCTCAATCTCTTTGTTCAGCCCCAATTCTCGCAAGGTGTCGTGCAAGGCACGCGCCATGTGACCAATTTGTGCCATTACCTTAGGCGATTCTTCTACGCTAGCAGAACTAACTTTCTCTGGTTGGTTCTCTTCATTGTTTGCAGCGATGATGCTGTCGAATAAAGCCTCTAAATCATCATCTGCTGCTATTGCTGTTTGGGTAGACATGGCATATCTCACTTTTGCATATTGGCGAATATCTTCTTAAGCTTCTCGTCTAGTGTGGCCGCCGTAAACGGTTTGACCACATAACCTGAAGCTCCCGCTTGTGCCGCTTGTATGATGTTTTCTTTTTTCGCCTCTGCCGTCACCATCAATACCGGCAAGTGTTTAAGGGAGGCATCAGCACGTATGGCTGTAAGCAGCTCGATACCCGTCATATTTGGCATATTCCAGTCGGACACCACGAAATCGAACTTATCACCGCGCAATTTACTAAGTGCTTCCACGCCATCCTCGGCCTCTTGAACATTGACGAAACCAAGTTCCTTCAACAGATTTCTCACGATGCGTCGCATCGTGGAAAAATCATCGACCACCAAAAATTTTGTATCTTCTATACCCATTTCCATCTCCTTCATTAGGTCGTTCGCACTAAACTGACGACCCGCTATACCAAAAATCCTTACCCTGCCGACTTAGGTCAGCAGTGGGCGTAACGTCGATGACAGGATCATCGAATCGAACTTAGGCACGTAATAATCCACACCAACCCGTTTGCCCATCGCACGATTCGCATCCGAAGACAAAGATGAGTGCATCACGACTGGGATACCATCGAATCTGCGATCACTCTTGATGTGTTGAGTCAGCACATAGCCATCCATAGTCGGCATTTCGGCATCCGTCAGTATCACCTGCACTTGCTCATGTAGATCGATACCGCTGATTTGCGATGAGTCCGCTAAGGAACGCAGCCTGTCCCAAGCTTCTTGTCCGTTGGTCGCCTGTATGTGTTTGACACCCATCTTGTCCAGTACTTCCGTTATTTTCCGACGGGCGACCATAGAGTCATCGGCGAAGAACACACAAAGATTGTTACCATCTTGGATACGTTCCACATTGCCAACGATGGCCTCGCCAAAGGCATTGGAAAGAATCTGCTCTACATCCAGTATTGAGACAAGAGAGCCATCATCCAGATTGGTCAACGCGGTTACCAAAGCCCCTTTATCGGTCAGCATACCTTCAGCAGGCCTGACTTTATCCCAGTCCACCCTAATGATACGGTCCACGTCCTTCACTAAAAATCCCAAGATGTGGTTGTTATATTCGGCCACCATCATGGTTTGATGTGGCTGCTGCTCCTGTATATTAAGGAAGCTAGCGAGATTGATGACTGGCATGACATGTCCACGCAAGCTGATGATGCCATCCACTCCCTTGGGCATATTGGGTGTACGCGTAATTTTTCCTGCCTGAGAGACTTCCTTAACCTTGAAGACATTGATGCCGAACTTCTCTTCGCTGCCCAGATTGAACAGTAAGATTTCCATCTTATTTGTTCCAGCAAGGTTCGCACGCGCATCAATGCTATCTAGTAATCCATCATGTGACGTAGTCAGCGAATCTTCGGTGTAACTCATCATTTCCTCCTCAATCCAACAGACGGGCGAGTGTCTGCGAAAGCTTCTGCGGTTCGAATTTTGGTACGTATTCATCCACCCCGACCGCCTTACCCAATTGTTCGTTCTGGCTATTGGACAAGGATGAATGCATCAGTACGGGAATGTCTTTGAAGCGTTTATCTGATTTGATCTTGCGGGTGAGCATGTAGCCATCCATCTCAGGCATTTCCACGTCGGTCAAAATTACCTGAAGCATGCTCTTCAACGGCGTATTGGTAGACTCAGCATAATCAGCCATCTTGGATAATTCGACCCATGCTTGCCGGCCATTGATCGCTGAAATATGTTTGACTTGCATCGCATCCAAGGTTCTGGAGATTTGATGTCTCGCGACAGAAGAGTCATCCGCAAAGAACACCGTTCTCTCTTTTCCCAATGGTCTGACGTTTTGAATGATTAGTGCATCGCTATCAAAGTTAGTTGTTTCGGAAAGGACTTTTTCGACGTCTATCATCATTACTAGCCGCTTGTCCTGAAGTTCGGTGATCGCAGTAACCAGCCCGCCCATCTCAGCTACCAGCATGGCTGGGGGCACCCTCATCGAGGCCCAATCCAAGCGCAGGATGTTATCGACGGCGCTGACTAAGAATCCTTGTGTATGACCGTTGTACTCAGTCACGATCATAATCTCTGGCTTACATTCAGTTTCCACACCGATGTACTTTGCTAAATCAATCACGGGCACCAAGGCACCCCGTAAGCTGACCATACCTTCAACAGAAGATGGCATCTCAGGCGCACGCGTGATCGCGGGAATACGCATCACTTCTCGCACCTTGAACACATTGATACCAAAGGTCTCTTCACGCAAAGTACGTATATCCTTGCCCAAGGAGAACATCAAGATTTCTAGCTTATTGGTCCCCGCAAGTTTGGTACGTGCATCAATATTCTTTAATAGGTCTGACATCATTCTCTCCTGTAACCCGGGCCCACTGACTACTTAACTTTCGCATTCACCTTAGTGAACATCCGGCACACATGATTTGTGTTCGCCCTATTGTTGTTATCGGTCAATTCCGAACATCCTTAATACCGCGGACAAAATATCTTCTATGAAGATAAAAACATGAGGCCGCATTGCCGGCCTCGGTCAGCATCAAACTTTGAACTTACCGACAGACTTGATGAGACTCTCTGAAATCTGGCCCAAGTTATGTACAGAATCAACCGTACGTTGAACGACTTTATTACTTTCTCCCAGCATGCTGGCAATTTTAGAAATGTTATTGGCGATCTCTTGACTAGCGTCGCGTTGCATATTGATGGATGCGGAAATCTCATCTAATCCCAAACTGACGTCTTCAACAGATTTATTAGACTCGACCAACACACCGGTAACCTCATGCACATGGGTCTGACTAACTTGTAGTGCATCCATGCCACGCTGAACAGTCTTCCTTAGTTGTCCAGATTGCGTATCCAGAGATAAAGTCACCTCATCGATTTGTAAGGCTGAATGCGCAGACTTCTCTGCCAACTTGCGCACTTCATCCGCAACAACTGCGAAGCCTCGACCCTGTTCTCCAGCACGTGCTGCTTCGATCGCGGCATTCAAAGCAAGCAGATTAGTCTGCTCGGCGATATCTCTCACCTGTTGAGTCATGCCAGAAATACTTTGTGTATTGGTAATGAAAGCACTCACAGCTGCCGCAATCTCTGTCACTGCGGTTTCGACACGCTGTAATTCATCTACCATCTCGGTAAGTTTTTCACGTCCGTGTTGCGCACGCTGCAAACTATCTTGAGATATCTGGGAAACACGGTCAGTACTCTCGGCTACTGTAGATATCCCCTCACTGACCGCACTGACCGCACTGGACATAGCCTCAGCTGCATCGTTCTGTTGTTGCGCGCCAGCTGCCAGTTGCTCTGCATCTTTAGTTAGTTGCTTGGCTTCTTCAATGACCTGATGCGCTTGACCATCGACTTGGGTGACAATCACTTGAAAGTTATTAGCCAACTCATTGAAGGTCTGGACTGTCTTACCAATCTCGTCATGACTTCGTACCGCCACACGTTTAGCTAGATCGCCACTAGCATGCATGGTAGCCATCGCCTGCTGCAATTCACGCGCAGGCTTGACGACCATTGAAATCAACCAACCAATAATAAAGTACAAAACAATTTGCAGTCCCAATTGAGCACCCCACATGAGCTTGTCGACACGCGAGATCAGTGCATATTCTTTGGTGATATCAACGGTAATACTGGCTGCACCATTTACCGTACCTTCAGGTACGTTGTGACACATCAAGCAATTAGTACCGCGAAATTCCTTGCGCGCTATAAATGGAACGACCACACGCAATGCATGAACTCCACTCTCATCTTTCAATAAGGTTTGTTCTTTTGCTGAGCTAAGTGCGAGCTTATCCAGATCATCCTTCGCTTGCTCACTGGGCAGACCAGGACCGAACTGATCTTGCACAGGCTTATTACGAATCACACGCAAATCCAAGATATGATCGGATGCAGCCATTTTCTTGACATATAAAGCTCGCTGATCTGCATCACTGATGATGCCGTTGATCATAAGCATATTCAAACCATTCAATACACCGTCTGCGGAGATGCCAGCTTTTTCGCGCGCATCCTCGATCACTCGTTTCTCAAACAGATCTAGCGAGACACGTTGCGCCATGACAAGCGCCAACAGTAGGATGAGTTGGATAGGAATCTGTAATTTATTCTTTAAGGAAAGTGTGCTCCACCATTTTTTCATCATAATTTATTACTCCCTATCTTTTTATAAATTAGCTTTTAATCGGATATCGAGATATCAATTTGCAAGCCATTACAATCTAACGGCACTGAATGGTTTTTCTTTAGGGGAACAGAGAACAAAAAACCCGCCAATTAGCGGGATTCAAGTTTTATGGACATAAAAATCGCGACTATCAATGTAGAAGTGTCTAGTTTGGCGCGATGACAGGCATGGCTTCTATGTTTCCTTTGATGACATCCTGAACGTCTGGCGCATCACTCTCCGCATCCACACCGACTGTTCCACCATCATGGCTGGCAGCTTCCTCTGCCTTCTTGTTCATCACAATCAAACTGATGCGACGATTGACCGGACTTAATGGCTCTTCTTTATTAAATAAGACCGCAGAAGATAATCCAACCACACGCACAATCTTCTCTTCTGACATGCCACCCGCAATCAGCTCGCGACGCGTGGCGTTCGCACGATCTGCGGAGAGTTCCCAATTGCTATAACCCTTTTCGCCACTGCCGTAAGCGGCAGCATCGGTATGCCCAGAAATACTTATTTTATTGCTGACCTCATTCAAGGTCTTACCGATCTCATGCAAAATATCCACGGTGTAGGGTTCTAAACGCGCACGCCCACTTTGAAACATGGGACGATTCTTCTCATCTACGATCTGGATGCGTAATCCTTCACTAGTGATATCGAGCAATATCTGATTTTTAAATTTTTGCAGATTGATATTACTATCGATCGCTTGCTCAATTTTGGCTTTCAACTCCGCTAACTTGGATATCTCTTTGAGATGTTCAGTACGTAGGAATTCCTGCTGGGCAGCTTTTAAATTGATGATTTTTTTCTCAGAGGGCAGCTCACCTTTCTTTACTTGCCCTTCGCTACGCGTCAAGTCCTGACCGCCACCCTTGAGGATACTTGAGCTATCACCACTGCCAGATCCACCGCTCAGCGCAACCTTCAGTGGTGTCTTGAAGAATTCGGAGATCCCCTTTAGGTCCCCCTTGGCGGTCGAGCCCAGCAGCCACATCAAGAGGAAGAAAGCCATCATCGCCGTCACGAAGTCGGCATAGGCGATCTTCCACGCACCGCCATGATGGCCGCCACCCACCACTTTCTTGATTCGTTTGACTACGATGGGTTTTTTAGCGTCAGCCATATCGTTCTCGGCAATCTTTTAAATCAACGTTTTTGTTTGACATGCTCTTCAAGTTCGGCGAATCCTGGACGTTCGGAAGAGTTCAAAACCTTACGCCCGAATTCTACTGACATCGCAGGCGCGTAACCGTTGAGGTTAGCCAATAAGGTAATCTTGATGGTCTGGAACATCTTGGTACCCTCTTCTGATTTTTGTTCTAATAATGCTGCGAGTGGTCCCACAAAGCCATAAGCCAGCAAAATACCTAAAAAGGTGCCGACCAGTGCGTGCGCAATCAACATACCTAACTCTGCCGGAGGTGCGCCCACGGATTCCATTGTGTGCACCACACCCATCACCGCAGCCACGATACCAAAGGCAGGCAAACCGTCACCGAGTTTGGCAAGCACATGTGAAGCTACCAGTTCTTCGTGATGATGCGTCTCAATCTCGATGTCCATGAGATTTTCAATCTCCATTGCGTTCAGATTGCCACTCACCATGATACGTAGATAATCGGTTATAAATTCGACCACATGATGATCGGATACGATCTTGGGATACTTAGAGAAGATAGGACTTTCTTCAGGATTTTCTACGTCCCCTTCGATTGCCATCAAACCCTCTTTACGCACTTTGCCTAGTAACTCATACAGCAAAGCCATCAATTCCATATACGTATCTTTACTGTATTTGGAGCCTTTAAATAAGGTCGGTATGGACTTAAAAGTCGCTTTGATAGCCTTCATCGTATTACCAACAAAGAACGCGCCAAGCGCACCACCACCAATCATCAGTAATTCCAACGGTTGCCATAGCGCGCCTAAATGACCGCCCGCCATCGCAAAGCCACCGAACACCGCGCCCAGCACCACCACATAACCAACGATAACTAACATGCTGCGCTCCTTACTGTGTACGTCATGTCAATTTTTCTCGACATTAACTAATTTCGATGACCGATACAAACTGTTGAACCTGCTCTTTCAATATAACGGCAATCTATAGGGATACTTTAATCTCTGGCATTCATTGTCCAAGTGACTTGGCTAACCTGGTCTTGCCTGCGCGTGCGGGCGGATGACAAATACCGCACACATAGTGCTTATGCAGATCATCTACATAGCTAACGAATTTTCCGCCGCAGGTCTGACAGGGAACGAGTTGCAACATTTCTGCGCTGAAAAAGCGCAATAAGAACCATGCTCGCGTGATACTTAGCACGGCTTCGCCTCCTTCTATCCCTTGAACCTGATCGAGATACAGTTTGTAGGCTGAGATTAGGGCTTCCACGCCAGTAATACCCGCATTGGCTACCAAGAACTGGTAGATATCCATGAATAATGAGGAATGAATGTTAGGCTGCCAACTGAGAAACCAATCCGTTGAGTAAGGCAACATTCCCTTGGAAGGAGACTCTTGTTTGATTTCTTTATACAACTTGAGCAGACGTTCGCGACTCAGTGTCGTTTCAGCCTGTATCAACTGCAAACGAGCACCCAACTCGATCAACTCTACTGCGATGTGAACTTGTTTGGCTTCGTCGACTACACTCTTATAAGCCATGGTCGTATCACTTAGGCGAGTTGCTCAACGGGCTGAGCCGACATCAATATGGCAGAGTGTGACTGGGACATCAGCTTGTCCTTGCTGTAGTTAGATACCATGTTCAGCATCAGTTGTTCGTCGAAGCGGAAACGGCACAACAGCATATTTGAGACGGCCATCTTGATGACTTGTGCTGGCGTCAGACTTGACAGCATATCGACCATGTCTTGACTCAGACCCAAACGATAGATCGCGGCAGCGCGGTCTTCTTTAATCATCTGTTGTGCCAGCATCAAATAGTTGAAATTAATATCACGGATACCATCTTGAAGTTGTGCTGTATTCATTTTCATTTCCCCTTAGAAATCTTTGTAAATGATTATTTCTGCGACGGTTGCATAATGCGAGCAAGTCGAGGTTATGAGAATCCGAAGGAGGCTGAAAATATTGTAGGCAACAGCGCAGGGGGAATGTAGGAATTTGGCTTACATGATGACTGCCAACCATACTCTCCATCATAGGAAGTGGTGTAAGGCTTAAGAGCATGCAATAGTGCAAGGGGGGGGAAATCACACACTCTTGAAAGTTATCGGCACCAATATCAAAAACTTTAGGCTTTTTTAAAAATATATATTTACCATCTTAAAAGCAATAACTTAAGCGGCCGCCAGCTGCGCTCCCATCGTATTAATGACAGCAGATTTGCGGCGCGAATTATAAGTTACACAGAAATCGTAAAAGGCCGTGGCGCTCATCGGTTTTGCAATGAAGTATCCTTGGACGATATCGCAATTCATTTCCCTTAGTAGATTCCATTCGCTCTGATTCTCCACCCCCTCGGCGATGCTCTTTACATTGAGCCTACGGGCCAACTCTATACTGGACTCAACAATGACGCGCAAGGCATGGTTGTTGGTGCAATCGGAAATAAAGGATTTATCAATCTTAAGCTCTGTGAAGGGTACGCGAGTCAATTGCTGCATGCTGGAAAATCCCGTGCCGTAATCATCAATAGACAAACCGAAACCTCGCATACGCAACCGTGCTAAGTTTTCAAGTGCTTGTGCGACACTCGTCATGGCAGCAGACTCAGTAACCTCCAGAATGATGTGATGTGGATCCACACCTGCATCCCGCACGATTTTAGTGATCTTGTCTGCCAGCTTGGTATCGCTCAATGAAGACAGTGACAGGTTGACTGACAGAGAGATGAGCTGCCCGTTATCATGTAATTGGCGGCTCACCTTGGCAGTCTTTTCCAGCATCATAAAAGTAAACTCATCCATGCAGCCATTACTTTCCAGCAGAGGTATGAAAGCCAGCGGTGAAATCACCCCATGCTCAGGATGATGCCAACGGGCTAATGCTTCCGCACCAACTATACGACCAGACTTGATATTTACTTTTGGCTGTAAAAAGGGGGAAAACTGATCTTGTATCAACCCCAGCAACACCTCATCCAAAGTGAAGCTGTGCCCGCTATTCAGGCTTACGCTCAGCTCACTGCTGCTGCGTTGTCTATGTAAGTTTAAAAAATCCCCAATCTGCTCAAGTGCTGCAGGCTTCTCAATCGCGCCTATTATCCTCAATCCATAAGACTTGGCCATCTTACTCACAGAGGTGATTAAAGGTTTCTCCATGCTGCTCATGATCACTACGGATAGGTTTGGTTGTCGTTCAGATAAGTGACGCAGGAACTCCATACCATCCATCTCAGGCATATCCAAATCACATAAGACGATGTCCATCTGACCAAACTGCTGAGCGTCCATCAACTCTAGTGCTTGCAATCCATTGCCAGCCTGACGCACATTTTTAATACCTAATGAATGCAACATGTGCACAATCATCTTGCGCTGAAAGACATGATCTTCAACGACTAATATCTGTAAGTTTTCCATGCAACTCCCCCAGCCATCCTGGTGCCACCCAGAACAAAATACAATTTAGGAATATAGGTGACGCAACTACACACCTTTATTATCGGCAGGAATTAGCGGAACTTTAGGGCTGTTTTGGAATATTTGTACTGCTAATAGCGCGGGCACGTCAAAAAAACAAGGCTGAGGATCTAAACGAAACGCTATGAATACTATGAATAAAAGACGAATTAATCCGTGTTTTGCAAAAATGCGGCGATGGTCGCTTCTATGCGTTCAACTTCTTCATCTAATTTGACACTCACTTGGACGTCAACCATGTCGCCCTCTCGTGCCGCGGACTCGATAGCACTGCATATACCTTCTAATTGCATTGCCCCCACCATACGGCAGGCTCCCTTAATGCGATGGGCAGCACGGGCCACACCTTCTGGATTACCATCATTTAAGTGCGAATGAAGATTAGCGATATCATTGCGATTGTGGATATTAAATTCTTTAAGCATTTCAGCCTGCATAGCTGGACTTAGGGCAAATTTCTTCAAGATATTGAAATCAATAGCCGAAGCAACATCTTCAACTTCGATCTGTTGCTTCTTGAAGCGGCTAACTGCTTTACCAGATATATCCTGCTGCTCCCCGCCTAGCCATTTCATCAATACATTTTTAAGACTGGACAGCTCTGTTGGCTTGATGAGCAGGTCATCCATCCCTGCTGCGGTGACGTTCTGCTGTTCTTCAGCAAAGACATTCGCCGTCCAAGCGATGATTGGTACACGTTTACGCTCATCATGTTGCTCGATCTCGCGAATGCCGCGAGCTAATTCATAACCATCCATCCCGGGCATATGGCAATCGGTGATCACAACATCGAAATGCCCAGTCCACCACATGGACAGACCTACAATGCCTGAGTCGGCGACCTTGACCTTCAGTCCCAGTTGCTCAAGTTGCTGTTTGAGCACGGCACGATTAACAGGATGATCGTCCACCACCAAAGCCAACAGCCCCTCTCCTACCTTTAACAGACTGACATCTGTAATATCTTCATGCTTATGTTGTTTTTCTAACTGGTGTAAGAGTTCCTTCTGTGCCTGACGATTAGCAACTGGCAGATTGATTGAGAAGTAAAAGGTCGAGCCTACATGCGCTTGACTCTCTACTCCTATGGTGCCCTCCATCAACTCCGCCAAACGACTACATATCGCCAACCCCAAACCAGTACCACCGTACATACGTGCGGTTTCACTACTGGCTTGCTCATACTGTTCGAACAGATGAGATTGCTGCTGCTTACTGATACCTATGCCTGAGTCCCTAACACTGAAACGCACCCGCTCATTGCCATCCTGAGCACTCAATAACTCGACGATAATCTCGACATCACCATGATGGGTAAATTTAACCGCATTGCTGGTAAAGTTATTGAGTATTTGCGCGATTCGTAAGGGGTCGAACAAATGTGCAACGCTCAGTTTAGGATCTAACCTAGTGTGCAGTAACACCCCCTTGGCGCTCGCTAACTGCGCATAGGTGTTTTTAACATTCTCAACCTGCTCGCGTATAGAAGTAGGACGAGGGGTAAGCTGCAATTTTCCTGCCTCTATCTTGGACCAGTCCAAAATATCATCGACAATACGCAGCAGATTCTTGCCAGAGTTCTGCGCCATATGCAACATCTCTGCTTGGTCAGCATTCAGTTGTGAGAGACGCAATAACTCCATCATGCCCAACAGACCACCCAAGGGTGTACGTATCTCATGGCTCATGGTGGCAAGAAACGAGTCCTTGGCTTTATTCGCCAGTACTAGCTGTGTAGTACGTTCATTCACGCGCTGCGACAACATCGCGCGCTCTTCCTCTACTTGGCGGTTGGCTAACTCCAGCTCGGCAGCCGTGTCGCGCAACCTATCCATGATGAGCTTATTCGCGCTGACATCACGCACCGCAACGGCAATCATCTTGCCCTTAGGACTATCCATAGGGCTGAGTGATAGTTCGACCGAAAAGATACGTCCCTGTTTATCTATACCGCGTAAGTCTTTACGCTCCATCGCACCCAAAGGACGAGGTCGCATCGCACTGGCCAAGAATCTAGACCGCATATCGCGCCTTTCGTGCATTCTGTCCTGCGGTATCAATATTTCTATACTTTGACCAACGAGTTCATCCTCACTGTAGCCGAACAGCTTCTCTGCCTGCCGATTAACCAATTTTATGGTGGCCTGCATATCTGTCATCACTAGGGCATCCGGAGCGAACTCAAAGATATCGATAAATTGCTGCTCTGCCAATTTACGATCGATCGCGAATGACATATGAGAAGCGATGGTCAACGCCAGCTTATTCTCACCAATAGAGAATTGATGTGCGGCATCGTAATTGAGCATGAGCATGCCCAATAGACGCCCATGATGAACCAGTGGGATGAGGGCTACCGAACGTATACCCTCCTCTTCGAGTAAGTTGTTATCGACAAACTGAAACTGCTCTACACCTAAGTTTGGAATTACGTAGGGCCGGAACTCAGTATCATCGATTTTCCATGGCATACAGCTCATATAGCTTTGCATGTAATGCTCAGATAAGCCCCTAGCAGCCTTCAATTGCATTTCATTGTTAGTATCGATGAGCATGATGGCTACCCTATCGGACTTGAGCTGTTGCTGCACATAATCCATCGCTTCTTCGAAGAGCAGTTCCAGCGTAGGTGCCTTACCAACCGCATTGACCAATGAAGACAGTGCTTCCACTTCATCCAGTTTTTGCTGCTCTAGCTGACTGTCTTGTTTGCGCCTAGTGATATCGCGCACTGTGGCATGTAACACCTTTTTGCCTTCAATCTCAGTACGTGTCAGCAATACATCTGCATAAAACTCGGTGCCATCCATGCGTTTGTGTATCCACTCGAAATTATTGGCCCCTATTTCCATGGCCTGTTGCATCATCTCGAGTGATTTTTCATCTGACCTGCGTCCATCAAGCTGCAACTCAGGTGAAACATCTGTAGGCGTAAGCGCCAAGAAATCCTGCTTATCAGCACATCTGAATAAATCTAATGTTGCTTGATTGACATCGATAAAACCCTGTTCGGGGTGTGAGAGTATGTAAGCGTCATGGGGGGTTTCGAATAGTGTGCGGAAGGCTGCTTCACTCTTACGAAGATGATGCTGTGTTCGATCTTGCGAGATCGCAATCGCAGCAGTCTGAGTAGCGATCCGCATGAGTTGCTTATGTCGCGCATCTGGCAAACCCGTGTGACGGTAGTACATGGCGAATACACCAACCACCTTATATTGGGCATCAAAGATAGGCGTAGACCAGCATGCTTTAAGGTCGTATTGCAGTGCAAGCTCCTTATAGTCCTCCCACAACGGATCTGTTTCAATATCGGCCACATAGACAGACTCTTTACGATAAGCCGCTGTACCACAAGAGCCGACTTTATCTCCTATCTGCACACCATTGATCGCTTGAAGGTAATCTTCAGGCAGACTCGGACCCACACCATGAAAAAGACGCAGGCCTACTTCATCCAACAACAAGATGGACCCCAGCATGCTGGGAGATTGATCTTCTATTAATCTCACCAAAGCATCCAAAGTTTCAACTAAGGGATGACTCGTGGCGATCAATTCTAGGATTTGGGCTTGTCCATCGCGCAATACCTGCTCGTTCCTAGCTTCAGTGACATCGACTGAGATACCAATCAAACCGGTCAAAAGTCCAGCCGAGTCATACATTTTTAGCTTGGTGACTTCCAAGAAGTGATTACGTCCATCGACAAATGGAATGATCTCTGTAGTGTGATAACGCTCTTCCTGAGCTAAACACTGAACATCTGAAGCATTACAACTCTCGCCCACCGCTGCTGGTAAAACGTCTATATAATTTTTCGCATCCATAAAGGACTTTTCCGAGACCCCCACCGAACTACAAAATGTGTGATTGACAAATTTGATACGCTTATCTAAATCCACCATCCAGACACCAACCGGAATACTATTTAATATGCTGTGAAACAACTGGCGTTCACTTTCGAGCGCGCTTCTAGAGCGTAAGAGTTCTGCCTCGGTGTTCTTGCGATCTGTGATGTCACGGATAGCGGCATATATATTCCCATCCGGCAATTGCACCGCATTCAATTCCACAGGTATGTGCAGCCCCGACTTGCTTACCATTTTTTCTTCGTAAATATGATGCTCATCATCTGCTAGGACATTACTCAGCACTTGTTGAAAGAACGCGTACATAGCCACAGGAACAAATTCATGTATCCTTTTTCCTTTCAACTCCTCTGCGCTATAGCCCAATAAAGCAACCGCATGATCATTGGCATAAGTAATCTCGCAACTTGGGCTACAGATCAAAACCGCATCTGGCGCTCTCTTGAGCGTCATGCTGAGTTTTTTCTCACTTGCAGATAGGATGGCTTTAGCGTTTTTGGCTGTGCGCAGATACATCAACAAGCCATAGGCGGCAAAGAGGGGAACGTAGCCTAAACCCAATAGCAGCAAGAGACTTAACCAGAATTCTCGATGCAAAGCCGATAAGTTGGTCAGATATTCACGGGTATATACCGTCAGTCCGTATTCAGGCAGTGTCCTGCTGGACATTACGAAAGGCGTATCCGAACCACTCATGGTTTTCAGGGCTGGGAAATCAGCGTTTGGATACGCAGCGAAGTCGACAAGAGGAATCTTAGTCGTTGAATAATGCTCGTTCTTATGCTCCGCCGACATACTCAGCACTAAACTCTCAGGCATAGCATGCATCTCTAGTGCTCTATCTCTGGCCAGAATGACTACACCTAACTTATCCGTAATGAAGGTATCAGATTCCTTGGTCAAATATGTCAAAGTAGACATATCGACCTTGCTGACGATTGCTCCGGTGAAATGTCCGTTTTTGATCAAAGGGCTAGAGAAGTATATCCCTGGGTGATGCGTGGTCTTGCCCATGGCAAATTGCATGCCATGCTCACCTCTTAAAGTAGACTGGAAGTAATCCCTTGAACTAAAGTTACTGCCTATAGGTGAACCCTCTTGGTCCCAATTACTAGCTGCGACAGTATCTCCTGCCGCATCTAGCAGATGGATCATATCCACCCCTAGATTGTTTTGTACGATGGCGAGATAACGACTTAAATCGTTTAGCACGTGATCTTGAGTCCAAAGCTTTTTACGTTGCTCATAGGGCAGCAAGGACGGTTGCAGTTTGTCACCGAACTTATCGGTAACATTGTTCACCCAGATTAGGTGCGAGAGCATCTCGGGTATACCAGCAAGATAGTGAAAGTTGTGGCGCAGACTGTTACTTATATCTTCTGCTTGTGTCTCATTTAAGCGTTGGCTCAACGCTATTTCCTTATTAACCTGTGCACGCAAGCTAGACTGAGTGATCTGCCAAGCGACCAGACTCCACACCACCATCAGTCCGGCGAAAATTAGCAATTGTCTGTTACGCGATATCTCCATACGATCCCAAAAATGCTAGTTAAATCTCATGAAAAGGAGTGACTACTCCAAAATACTTGCATTCTCCAAAATGCGTACCCTTTATGCAAACACAATCTCTCACAAACGCTAGTGACCTACGTGAATACGCAGCAAAATATCAATTCTCTTCTGCTGTTAGAAACGCCAGTACTTGACTCGCCGGCATGTGCAATAATTCGCCCAGATCACGGTAATCATCGGGCAAGGCAGCATCATCCCATCCATTGGCAGAATGCCGCGCTAGATTGATGGCTAGGGTAACATTACGCTCTCGTTGCAGATGTTTATTATTGTCAGCCATCAGCGTCAACAGTAGCTTGGGCAATCCCCACAACTGAGCCAACTCCTTTTGTAGCTCCATCAAGCCGAACCCAAGAACCTCGCGCTGTACATGCAGACTACGCAAACTTTTGTCTGCTTGCTGTAACGCTTTGATCTTTAGCATTTCGTCCGGCGCAAAGCACCACATGAGTATCTCTGCGATATCATGCAACAAGGCCGCGACCCTAATCTCCTCATAGTGCATATCATGTAAATGTACCGCGCATTGCAACGCATATTGGGAAGCCCGATGTGAACGGTGCACTACCCTTAGCAAAGGAGGGAGGGCAGTCACATGACCTTTCAACATATCCTCTACATGAAGCTCTAGCTTGATATTATTGAAGAATGGCTCTATGCCCAACATCAGTAAGGCCTGTTCAACTTGTATGACTTCGGTGGTCTGAGCCTTATGTTTGTGTGACTGCAGATATCTGATCAGTTTGACCGTCATGAGCGGATCATGAGCTATTACGTCAGTGATCGCATTAACTGTCAGCCCTGCCTCATCTGCACGCAGCTTAGTTAACTCACGGTCGGTTTGTTTGAGGACAGGAAGTTCACTCTCAGTGAGTATCCTAATCCAATGTGTCATACCCTGATTGTTATACATTCCACTCTCCTGTTTATCGCTCACATAGCTGTATCGACAGATTGCGACTTAACTTTAAGCCCACATGAACCCATGTCATCAGTATGCATTGCAAACAATACTTCTCAGTATGAGAGTATGCGTGTCAACCTTAAAAACAAGGTTGCGAACACCCTATCTTTTTGGCATCTAATCAGGCGATTGAGACTCACTCGCACACAACAATATACTTTTGTGTTTTACACTCAGCAGTCAAACACCCTATGATTGCACAACAAGACTTAAAACTCGACCATGCCCACCACTTCTGATCAATATCAAGATCCTGACTCATTAGACCCCCAACAGTGGGATGAACTTCGCGAGCAGGGGCACAAGATGCTGGATGACATGTTCGATTATCTGCAGCAAATACGCAGCCGTCCAGTCTGGCAACCGATACCAGACGAGGTACGCGGTCAATTTGACCAACCACTCCCCAGACATGCTACCGATTTAGCCCTGAGCCACGATGTATTTATGCATTCTATTTTGCCTTACGCTATTGGCAACAGCCATCCCGGCTTTATGGGCTGGGTACATGGTGGTGGCACGCCAGTAGGTATGTTGGCAGAGATGCTGGCGGCAGGTTTGAATGCTAATCTAGGCGGCCGTGACCATATCCCTATCGAAGTGGAACGTCAGGTCTTGCGCTGGGTATGTGAGCTGTTTGGCTTTCCCGAAGATGCAAGCGGTCTGTTTGTCACCGGCACCTCGATGGCGACCTTGATTGCCATCCTTGTGGCACGCCACAAAGTCTTGGGCCCAGAGGTGCGCACCCTGGGTGTCGCCGCCAGTGGTAAGCAGCTGACTGCATATACCTCTAGGGGGGCACACGGCTGCATTGCCAAAATGATGGACATGGCAGGTCTGGGTTCGGAAACCCTCCGCTTTATTCCCATGAATGCCAATCACGAGATGGACATCGCAGCCCTGCAAAGCGCGATCGCCGCAGACCGTGCGCTTGGCTACACCCCTTTTTTTATCGCGGCGACTGCTGGATCTGTCAACACTGGCGCTATCGACCCGCTGAACTTAGTCGCCGATGTCGCGCTCCAAAACTCCCTCTGGTTCCATGTGGATGGCGCTTACGGTGCGCTGGCCATGCTCAGCCCGATCATTGCACCCAGACTAGCAGGATTACAGCGCGCAGATTCGGTCGCCTTCGATTTCCATAAATGGGGACAAGTCCCTTATGACGCAGGATTCGTCCTAATCCGTGACCGCGCCCAACATCGCGATACCTTTGCTTCCCCTGCCGCCTATCTACGCCGTGAAACCCACGGTATGGCAGCAGGTACAGATTGGCCCTGTGATTTCGGCCCAGACTTGTCGCGCGGCTTTCGCGCACTCAAGACTTGGTTTACCTTACAAGTCTATGGCACGGAAAGATTAGGTCAGGTCATTGCCCACACCTGTGAGTTGGCTAAATACCTTGAACAGCGCATCTTGGCGACGCCTCAATTAGAGCTACTAGCACCTGTTTCTCTGAATATCGTGTGTTTCCGTTACCGTTGTGATGATGCCGACCGCATCAATGCCGCCGTCGTCGGCGCCATGCAAGAATCTGGTCGTGTCGCACCCTCTACCACCACCCTCGACGGCAAACTGGCGATCCGTGCGGCCATCTTCAACCATCGTACGAATAAGACAGATATAGACGCGCTTATCAAAGCAACACTTGAACTGGGAGCTGCGAAAATGAACTCCTGAATTTTGGGAGTTTTTTTATGAGTCAAGCTGAATTGAGCGCCAGCCATACATATATAGGTCCAGCTGGTCTGATGAAGATGGCATGTACTGGCACGGATATGACGCCGCTGAGCGCACATCTGCTGGAAATGATTGAGGCCGACCCAACCGCGAACAGCGCCGAAGCCCTGTTAGACCTCTCAACCATTTTGCAGCTCAGTCGCAACCGCGACATCGCCTTGACACTGCAACACCAAGCACTCAATCTAAAACAGCTCTACCATCTTGCTGCACCGCGTGGCAATGCGGGCATTAAAATGCTTGCACTGATGACCCCCGGTGACTTGATGACTAACACCCCACTGGATTTTCTCACTGAAGATTCAGACATCGAGTTGGACATACTTTACGTGGCAACAAACCTCCCTTTCCCTGATGTTATCCCTGAACATGACGTGTTGTTCGTCGCCATTGGCGAATCCGACGAGACTAGACCTCTATTGGAAAGACTGGGCACAGCTTTGCAAGGCTGGCCCAGACCCGTCATTAATCGTGCCGAACTAATCCCCCTATTGTCACGCGACCAAGCTTATACCCAGCTTAATAACATCAAGGGTGTAGTGATACCGTCCACCATACGAGTGACACGACAGCAGTTACAGGACATAACATCGGGTGCCACGAAGCTACATAACTACTTGCCGGATGCGCGCTTTCCCATCATCGTGCGCCCCGTTGGCTCCCATGCTGGACATGGTTTAGAAAAGCTCGACGATCCGATAGAGTTGCTCGCCTATCTACATAGCGAGGAAGCCGAACTGTTCTATGTCTCTCGCTTCGTCAACTATAAAGATAGCGACGGGCAATATCGCAAATACCGCGTGGTAGTGATAGAAGGTAAATCGTACGCAGCACACATGGGTATCTCCCAGCACTGGATGATCCATTACATGAATTCAGGCATGGCGGAAAGTGCACCTAAACGTGCTGAAGAGGCACGATTCTTCGCTGAGTTCGATACCGATTTCGCAGTCAAACATGCGGATGCGATCCAAGCCATCTATCAAACGATGGGACTGGAGTATCTGGTCTTAGATTGCGCAGAGACACAGCAGGGCGAATTACTATTATTCGAACTGGACAACAGTGCAGTCGTTCATACCATGGATCCGATCGACCTCTTCCCATATAAACCACTACAGATGCGCAAAGTGTTTTATGCCTTCCGTAAACTCTTGGCAAACTCAGCTTCAACTACGGCGAAAGTCTGAAGATATGTTCACGTCTATCCACGCCCAACCACTACCTACCACTGAGCAACTGCTAGTATCGGGGGGTGACGAGCGTATCGCTTTGGACGAAGTCCATGGTGTAAATCGTTATGGTTGCCCACCCTTGGCTGTAAAGGGGCTGCTGGATTTTGGATCATGCACTGCCTCGGTGATTTCGGTGGGTGCATTTCAAGCAGCAGATGAGTTGCGCCGTAAATTGCAGAGTGAGCTACATGACAAGACGCCGGCCATAATCTATGAGCGTGAATTAGATCGCATGCGTGAGCAATTATTTCAACTAAGTGAACTAGGTGATTTTCCCAAGCCTGATGTCATCTTCGCAACCTCGGGGACAGATTTGCATCGCATCGCAGTACTACTTTCACACGCCGCTACAACACGACCCGTCTTGGCGCTGATGGTGGAGGAAGCCGAAACAGGTAGTGGCGTCCATGACGCCCTGATCAATTCACGATTCGGTACCGAGGTCGCGACCGTTGCAATGCGTGAGGTAAATGGAACACCCAGAAGCGCCAACGATATCGATGCTGACTTCGAGCGCATTGCACGTGAGGCGATATTACAAGGCTTTCATGTCTTATTGGTACAAGTAGACCAATCCAAGACCGGTATGATTGCGCCCAGCTACGCCTGTACGGAAAGACTACATCTTGCTTTGGGTACGCAGCTGGATGTCCTGATCGACGCCTGCCAATTCCGCCTCTCAACGACCACACTCCGTAGTTGTCTGGCACGTGGCTACAGCGTGGCTTTGACAGGCTCCAAGTTCGTGAGCGGCCCCAGCTTCTCGGGGGCACTGATGATCCCTGCACAGATAGCCACACACTTGCGCGAACTACCCTTCCCCACGGAGTTATCCAAAGTTAGCCTAGCGGGTGAATGGCCGCAAGGCTGGGCTGCCAAGGATGTGTTGAGTTGCGCGAGTAATTTCGGTTTGCTATTGCGCTGGGAGGCTGCTTTGCATGAGTTGCGTGCCTTTCGCACTTTGAATGATACGGACATCAAGAGCTTCCTGCAGGACTTTTCAGCTCATATTAGGGAATTCATGCAACAACAAAAATTAATAGAGAGTGTGCCAGTCCCCGCACTAGAGCGTTCACCTCTTATAACATCTGAAGGCTGGGATACTGAACAGTCCATCTTCCCCTTCTACCTGCATGCCCAAACAGCAAGCGGTATAAGTCTGCATGATGCACAAGCATTGCGTGACATCTATAAAAGCTTGCCTGATGCAAAGATCGGTTGCCAACTCGGTCAACCAGTTCGGTTGGCTGAAGGACGTTATGCCTTGCGCCTATGCTTGAGTGCAAGATCCATCGTAGAAGCATTGAAATATGGCAAGCCCTCCAAGCAGCGTATCAAAGCCGATGCCATCCGCGTCCTCGAACAAACACTCAAACTCAGCTGCGTACCTAGCCACGGCACTATGCACGCATTTCCCGAATGCACCCTAAGTACTAGCACTTGTATGCATTGACGCACTCTATATAAATGGAGACCATCATGAACACTCAAACCGGAGGTATCAAACGTTCAATTGGCAATCTGGACAGATTGTCAAGCAGTGTCCGTAATCTCCCAGAAATTAAAACTAAAAAAATGAATCTAACCATACTAGATAGGATGTCTGACTAATGGCGATTGTCACCGTATTCAATCAGAAAGGCGGCGTAGGCAAGACCACAACTTGCCTGAATGTCACCGCTGCCTTAGATTTAGCTGGGCAATGTCCTATCGCTCTCGATATGGACCCACAAGCCCACCTCACCCTTGCATGCGGCGTGAAGGATGTTCCATTAGGCAAAGGCATGGTCGGATTTTTCAGGGATAAGGTCGCCTTGGATAAGCTATTATTGCCTACCCCGCGCGGCTGGCAACTCATCCCCTCTTCGCTAGACTTAGCTAAGATAGACGCGCTCTACGGTAGCGATCCCAAAGCGGCTACATTTTTAAAGCTCGGTTTGAATGAGGAATTAGCCCTGACAGGTGCACCCATCATGATCGACTGCTGTCCCATGTTGGGTGTGTTGACCTTGAATGCCTTGCTCGCGACAGACCGTGTTCTTATCCCTGTATCGGCTGACTTTCTTTCCATGCAAGGTGTACATAGACTGGGTAGTGCACTTGATGTACTGGAGCGTAAACTGAATCGCAGTTTCGAGCGGCGTATCGTCATCACCCGCTTCGATTCACGACGTAAACTGTCATATGACATCTACGACAAGCTCAAGGATCGTTATGGCGATTTGGTTTGCAATACTAGGATAGGCGAGAACGTGGCTCTGGCAACCAGCCCCATGCATGGGCAGGATGTCTTTAGTTATGCTCCCCATAGTCCAGGGGCCGCAGATTATATGACGCTGACCAAGGAATTATTGGAAAGCGGATTTTTTTCCAAGCTTTAAAAACATCACATATACCAAACGTACAGAGTAGAACGATGCAGATCATCTATCTGTATGCTTTGCTGGGGAGGATGTTCGGCAACACCAAAGGTACTGCTGATAAACATCGTACCTGGACGCATCTCTTTGCGCGCCTTATGCCAAAGCTCATCCATGGGAACAGGCGATAGATAGGCGAACACAACATCATATTGGCTCAGATCTACATCCCAAAGACTGCCCCAGTGCACTTGGCAATTGCTCAAGCGTGAGAACTTGATACGCAACCAACTCCAAACAAAGGGTAAGGGGGCGTACTCAACGCCCGAATAATGCCCCTCCGGTCTGACACGCCCCAGATAAGTCAATACCCCCCCTAGCCCAGAGCCCAAATCTATAAATTTAAAGTTCTTGCTCAACGTATTCCTACGCAATAATTCTGACAAACTTTGCCAGACCTTAAGGCTGGATAAATATAAAGGTACTTGCGTACGGAACGCGCTCCAGTAAACCAATAGCATGATGAGGAACGCCATCAGGAACCAGATGGGGGCGATATCGAGTGACATCGCCATCACCAACGCTGGTGCGAACAGCAAGGATATCCATATCCACCATCTTGCCAGTCCGATCAACTGGCTCAGTACTGCCGCATATCCACCACAGATAAAAGCAGCGAACACTGCACTTAGTTGCCAACCCGTCAGACTCAAGCTCATATAGGTCAACAATACTGCTAACGCCTGTATCAACAGCGCCAATATAGAAGGTGGGAGCTTGCTGTAATAGTTATGCATGTGAGATTTAAGCTAGGGTGTGAATTGAATCGACTTTGAACCGAGGGTCAAAAGGACTTGCTATGCGTAGCAGACTATAACAATCGCGGCACGATATTAAAGTTTTTCCATGTCGCTTGCCAGACTATGTTCACCGCAGTGTAGCTAGCTGCGATACGCAAAATTGATGTGTAGTCATTTAATTGTAGTAAAATCGCCCATCATCACAATTGTTTTTTCGCGTAATCACTTGATGCCTATTCACTTAATAAAATCGCCTAGTCTAAGCGATTATTCCGCAGACTTAACATGATCAACATCCTAGTCGTCGATGACCACGCCTTGATACGCAAAGGCTTAACGCTCTTGCTCAACGAAACACCTGATATACGTGTGACGGCAGAAGCCGATAGTGGTATGCAAGCGATCAGCAAAGTACGCTCACAAGCTTTCGATGTCGTCCTGTTAGATGTGTCACTGCCTGATAAGCACGGCATAGACGTGTTGAAACAACTAAAGTCTGAGCATCCAGATATCAAAATCATCGTTTTGAGCATGTATCCGGAGGAACAATATGGATTGCGTATGCTCAAGGCTGGCGCAATGGGCTACATCAACAAACAAAGTGCGCCTGAGCAATTGGTAGGTGCGATATATCAGGTCCAAAGTGGTAAGAAATTCATCGGCGAGGCAATGGCCGAGCAATTACTCAACAATCTCATCGGCGAATCTCAGGAGCTCCTGCATCAGACGCTCTCCAATCGCGAATATCAGACGCTTTGTCTGATGGCTTCAGGCAAGACGTTGACAGAAATTGCCGAAGCGATGTCACTGAGCCCAAAAACCATCAGCGTCTATCGTGGCCGCATGCTAGAAAAAATGGGCCTCAAAAACAATGCTGAAGCGATACAGTACGCGATCTCACGGCATCTAGTATTGAGCGCTTAAACAGGGGGGGACTTCCCCGCTATTCCCTGTTTAGATTTTTCTTCTTAGGCCGATAATCAAGCTCGATCCTTACATTGTATCGAGCCATGAACCAAGAGCTTACCAATCCTCCCGATATCGCGCGTGAAACGCTGAAAACCTTGGCGATGCGCAAGATTCCGCCTACACCCGATAACTATGGTCTGATTTACGCGCAGATTAGTGGTATCGCAGCAGACGAGCGTCAGGGACCGCAACAGGTGTTGAAACGTCTTGCGGAGCAGCTACACAAACAAAGTGGCAAAAATGGCATCTTGGGTAAACAAGTACTCAAAGCCCTGAGCGATAGCGATTGGGAACTAGTATCGAGCGAGCTCAGCAAGGCTCTGCCCCTCAATAAAGAAGGGAATACACTTATCCCCTCTTGGGCTGAGCTGATTAAAGACTTGTTGCGGCAACTTGAGATACCTCATAAAGGACTGACCCTGAGCCGAAAAAAAGAAGGCTTGGAAACGGTGTTGGCCAGATTCGCTACGAATCCAGACGCATTATTTGAAAAATTGAATGGACTGATACGCTCCTGGTCGGCCACAGCTTCCAGTGTCAGCGAGCCTTTAACCAATACAGGCAGCACCGCATCTGCTTTATCTGCCGAGACTTCGACTTCGTTTAGTCCTCCTGCCGGAACAGTAACATCAACTCAAATCTCGACGAATCAAGAGTTAGGCGAAAAACTACGTGAGTTATTGATACAAGCGCTACAACAAACGTTGAGCATAGAGCCCGATTTCGTCGATGAGGTAAACACGTTTACTGAAAAATTACGCGCCACTACCGAGCTTGAACAAATCAGCCAATTAGCCAAGCAACTAAGGGCCTTTTGGTTAAAAATTGAATTGCGCGGTAGCGATAAAAACAAGATACAGGAAGGGCTGATACGGTTGTTGCGACTCTTAGTTGAGAACGTCGGTGAGCTCGTCGAGGACGAAGGCTGGCTGCACGGCCAGGTCGCAGCCCTACAAGGCATCATCGAGAACCCTATCGATAAATTTGTGCTGGCAGATGCTGAACGTAGCCTGCGTGATGCCATCATCAAACAAAGCATGCTCAAACAAAGTTTGAGTGAAGCGAAAACCACCCTGAAGATGCTAATGACCACCTTTATAGATAGATTAGGTGAGTTAACCGAAAGCACAGGCGAATATAGTCAAAAGATAGAGGGATATAGCAAGAAGATAGGCAATACCAACAACATCACCGAGCTTAGCCATCTGCTGGAAGACATCATGCAGGACACCCGTGTGATCCAAGCCAGTGCGCTACGGTCGCACGAAGAGTTGCTGACCACGCGCAAACAGGCACATGAAGCCGAAGTCAAGATCAAAGAGTTGGAGCACGCGCTTGAAGAAATCAGCGAATTGGTGCGTGAGGATCAGCTAACAGGCGCCCTAAATCGACGTGGATTGGATGAAGCTTTCGAACGCGAAGCCACTCGTTGCGATCGGAGTGACTCACCTTTATGTATCGCCCTGCTGGATATAGACAATTTTAAGCGCCTAAACGACACATTGGGCCATCAAGCCGGTGACGGCGCTTTGATCCACCTAACAAGTGTCATCAAAGAGGCCTTACGCCCCAGCGACTCCGTTGCACGTTACGGTGGAGAGGAGTTCGTCATCCTATTGCCCGATATCAGCCTAGAAGATGCGCGTCTGACCATAGTCCGATTACAGCGCGAGCTTACTAAGAAGTTCTACCTACATGATAACGACCGCGTCCTGATCACTTTTAGCGCGGGAGTGGCCGTTAGAGCATCCGGCGAAGAACAAGAATACGCAATCGGCAGAGCAGATAAAGCCATGTATAAGGCCAAAACATCCGGCAAAAACCAAGTAATCGTGGCTGATTGATGAAGAAATGACACCCACTATTAAAATTTTTTATGAAATTCGCTAAAGATTTTTTGACTTGCTCCGATAACTAAATTAACCGAGGTTCATAAGCAACGCAAACCAAGGGGAACGGCGATAAGGCCGCAATCCAAACCAAGTTAAAGGAGAATCATCATGGCACAAGTCATCAATACCAACGTTGGAGCCCTCTTCGCCGGCGCAGCTCTGAATAAATCAGCTAACGCCTTGCAAACTGCCCAACAACGTCTATCTTCTGGTCTGCGTATTAATAGCTCCAAAGATGACGCAACCGGCCTAAGTATCGCAACAGGCTACGACAGTAACGTACGCGGAACTAATATCGCCGTGCGTAATGCAAATGATGCGATTTCAAAATTACAGACCGCAGACGGTTACGCAGCTCAAATCACCGAAAATCTACAACGTATACATGAAATCCTAATACAAACAGGTGACGTAGCAACAACAGAATCCACCGCGCTGATTACAGAAAATGGTCGTATCGCTACTTTAACAGGCGCATCGATGCCAACAGCTAACGTCACCGTGGATGGCTCTGGTGGTGTTCGTGCAACTGCAAGTTCTGCAGTTGTGGCACCTGTAGCTACTACTGCCTCGGGCGTATTGACAGATATCAGCACAGTAACTGCCAAACGTGCAACCTACGGTGCTGAGATGGCCGCTTTGGGTTCCGCAGTTGCAACCATGCAGACCGCATCGGTAAACTTCTCTGCTTCTTATAGCCGTATCATGGATACTGACTATGCAACTGAAACAGCGGCAATGGCACGTAACAACATCTTGCAACAAGCAGGTACTGCAGTGTTGGCACAAGCGAATCAGACACCCAATACTGTAATGACCTTACTGCGTTAATTTAGCAACAGCCCTCCGGTCTAATTGATCGGAGGGCCTCGTTTAAAGGAGAGGCAAAATGCTTATCTCAAATTTAAGTACTTCCAGCCCACCCACACCGGTAGGTAGCAATAACAGCGAATCCCCCAAAGTCGTGGTGAGGGAAACCTCCCCCGCTCCTCAACCTACACCTACACCTGTACAAGTAAAAGGTGCGGTAGATGAGATCAATCGTACACTACAAAAAACTCATAGCAATCTAGAGTTTAGTGTGGATAGCTCTACTCATCAGGCAGTTATGACATTGACTGACTCAGAAACCAATCAAGTAATCGCCCAATACCCCTCCAAGGTATCTTTAGCGATTGCAGCCTCACTCAATCAAGGTGAGATACGTCAAGGCGTGTTGCTGAACAAGCAAGCATAGTAGGAGGCGGCATGGCAATCACACCCACTGCAGCATCCGGCACTACATCAGGTATTGATGTACCTACGCTAGTATCACAGTTGATGGCGGTCGCAAATCGACCCGTTGACAAGCTTAACGCGCATATCAGCACCGCTCAAATGAAGTTGTCGGATTTCGGCACCATCAGTGGTTTGGTATCTAGCCTTCAGACTGCCACACTCGGCTTAAATACCAGCTTGCAGAAAAATAGTGCAGCTTCATCTGACCTAAGCATCTTGACAGCATCGGCGAGTAGCATTGCTGCCATTGGAAACTATACGATCAATGTAAGCAATCTGGCACAGGCACAGAACTTAGTCTCAACTGGACAGACTAGCAGTACAGCTGCAATAGGTAATGGCACGGCAACAACACTCAGCTTCAATTTTGGCACTACCGCTGGTACAGTCTTTACCTCTAATGGCGCTGCCACCTCTAATATCACTATAAACAACACTAACAATACCTTGCAAGGTATCAGTAGTGCTATCAATGCTGCCAACATAGGTGTAACAGCTACCATCGTAAATGATGGTAGTGCCATTGCCCCCTTCCGTATCGCCATCACGTCCAACACCACAGGTACGACCAGTAGTATGAAAATCACTACGACTGGAGGCGATGGTACTGTAGGCGCCATACTCGGATATGACCCAGCTGGCGTAAAGAGCATGAGCCAGACAGTCGCAGCTCAAAATGCCAGCTTCACAGTGAATGGCATCGCCATCAGCAGCGCTAGCAACACAGTGAGCACAGCCATCCAAGGCGTGACGATGAATCTAAAGAGCATCACCACCGCACCTGCGACACTGACTATTGCCCGCGATACAACCAGTATCACCAGCGCAGTCAATGCGATGGTCGATGCGTATAACGGCTTGCATAATCAATTGAAGAGTCGTTCTGCTTACGGGACTGCCACCAGTGCTGGCTCCAGCCTAGCAGGCAACGGTACCTTGCGTACCATGTTGAGCCAATTACAGAGCTTATTCAGCAGTCCAGCCACACCAGCAACTGGCGGCAACTTTACCTATCTAACCCAGATTGGCGTCTCTTTGCAGTCTAATGGCACGCTGCAGGTAGACAGCACCAAGCTGAATAATGCGCTTGCTACCAGTTTCAGCGATGTGAGTAATGTGGTCTCTTCCGCCACCGGATTTGCTACTCGCTTGAAAACTTGGACTGACAATGTACTTTCTCCAGGCAATGGATTGATTCCTATTGCGACCGACAGCATTAATACTGCTATCACCAACGACAACAACCAGATAACCCAATTACAATCGCGCTTAAAGATGCTGCAATCGCAATACACTCAACAATACACTTCATTGAATATGTTGTTGAGCAACATGAGCGGAACCAGTGCTTATTTGTCACAACAACTGCGATGAGCACATTAATATAAATAGGGAATATCCAAATGAACGCCACCTACGCAATTAGTTCATACAAAAAAGTCGGCCTTGAATCTGGTGCGATGGCCGCTGATCCGCACAAATTGATTCTGATGCTGTATCAAGGCGCGTTGCAAGCTATCGGCAATGCCAAGAACGAAGTCGCACGAAAAGATTACACTGCCAAAGGTAAGTCCATCTCACACGCAATCGCCATCATAGGTGAGGGTCTTCATGCCTGCTTGGACAAGAATGTCGGTGGTGAATTAGCACAAAATCTGGGCGCACTTTATGACTACATGGTGATGCGTCTGGTGGCTGCCAATCTGAAAAATGACGCCGCGCCGCTGGATGAAGTCAGTAAACTTTTGACCGAATTGAAGGAAGCTTGGGAAAGCATACGTCCCAACACAGCCTCCGTTTCCACCCCCAGAGTAGCTGCACAGAATGTGCAATTGGTTTACGCGAAAGGATAACCGTGAGCACGACACAAGTCATCAGCAACTACGAGTCGCTGCAGACCATCACCAGCCAAATGCGTGAAGCAGCCGTGCAAGGCGAATGGGATAAGCTCATCGCCTTGGAACATCAGTGCACCGCGCAAGTCGCCGTGATGCGTCAAGTCGATGCCGAAAACCGCCTTGATGAAGCATCTCGTCAGCGTAAAATCAGTCTGATTAAGCAAATCATGTCCAATGATGCAGTGATACGTAACCGCACCGAGACATGGGTTGAACAACTGCAAGGTATCATGCACTGCAATACGCAAGAGATGCGTTTACAAAATAAATACTCGGCAGGATACTAATCACGCTACACCATGAGACATGCTACCCCCCAATCTGATCACTGCACTGCAAGCCTTATCGCGCGGAGGAAAACCACCCGCCACTGAGCTTGCTCGCAACCCTGTCGTCCCTGTAGAGCCTGGTCAACAGGTCAAAGGCGAGGTACAGGCCCAAGTTGGTAAGGGAGTTTTCAAAGTCTTGGTCGCAGGACAGAGCCTACAAATGCATCTCCCTCCCGGTTTGCGTGCAGGAGATGTGGTCAATCTACGAGTGGTATCTAAATATCCGCAATTAACGTTCAGCATTTCACCATCCACCGCCCCGATTTCCACACAAGAACAGATCAGTGCGACAGCGCATCTGTTAGCTAATCTCACTGGTGAACCTTTGGAACGACAAGCACTACAAAAGCTCAGCCGTAGCATGGTGTCTCAGACCTTAGTCTCCGCACCCGAGGGAAAACAACTTGCAGTCGCGTTGAAGGATGCTTTGAGCAA
Organism: uncultured beta proteobacterium; assembly: GCA_963740305.1. Classification (GTDB taxonomy): domain Bacteria; phylum Pseudomonadota; class Gammaproteobacteria; order Burkholderiales; family Gallionellaceae; genus Gallionella. The sequence continues at coordinate 119,665 of CAVUDR010000005.1, forward strand.
TAGCGGCTTGTTCTATGAATCTCATCAGGCACAATGGGTACGAGGCGAACGCAGTACCGCGAATCTGTTGGTCGAACCGCAGAATAGACTGATGGACAAAAGCACTATCTTGCCTACCCCCAACTCGACTCTGTCTAGACTAGCGGAGATGATGACTAAGGATCAAACATCAGTCGTGGCTTTACATCCCGAACAAAATATGAATAAAGCTGACGAGCCCCTATCCATCCCCAAAGAACTGTATCCACTGGTACAGCAGCAATTGCACGCTCTAGAGACACACCAGATCATCTGGACCGGTGCGGTCTGGCCAGGTCAGGAGATGCAATGGGAGATACAAGGCGAACCCGAGCATACGTCCGAGCAACAAGATGAAAAACGCTGGAGTACCGAGATGGAGCTGGCTCTGCCCAAGTTGGGTGATGTACATGCCAAGCTACAGTTCACCCGCGACGGACTCGAGTTGATTCTGCAAGCGGCCGATTCCGCGACACTGGACGTATTCACACGCAACATTCCCAAGCTCAAATCTGCACTGGATGATGTGCATGTTTCCTTGCTTTCAACTGTAATAGAAAAATCATGAGCGAGCTTGCAAACAAAGCTAAAAGTTATGCCGTAGCAATGAAATACGGCGATTCTGCCGGTGCACCTAAGGTGGTCGCCAAAGGAAGAGGTTTAATCGCCCAAGCCATCATAGAGCGCGCTAAACAACATGATATCTATGTGCATGAGTCTGCAGAACTGGTAAGCATGTTGATGCAAGTAGAACTGGATCAGGAGATCCCACCGCAACTTTACGTCGCTGTGGCAGAACTGCTGGCTTGGCTATACCGTTTGGAAAACCCAGATACCCCCGCTGTTCCCCCCTTTAATAAAATCTATTAGCGCTATCATCAGACAACAAGAAAGCTTAATTTTCAGAAAGACTCGCATTATGGATATGGATAAAACTCAGAAATTGGAAGTATATTCTAGTGACAATGATGACAAACATTACATCACCTCAGCACGTGAGATTTTGTTCATCTTGCGCAATATTGCCTCCCACGATGCACGCGTAGGACTTTACTACAACAACCAACAACGCTATCTACGCACAACCCTCATTGAGGTAGATAGTCAGGGCATATGTTTAGGTTGCAGCGGCGACGAGAGCATCAACTCGGAAATCATGAGTAGCGACAACCTAGTCGTAGTCAGTTCACACCATAACGTCAAGATTCAATTCTCCCTGAATCGTCCGCAACGCCAAAAGAACAAAGACACCGCGTGTTTCCTGACGCCTTTACCGGTACGCTTGTTCCGTTTGCAGCGGCGTGAATATTTCCGATTGATGACACCAGCGGTCAATCCCCTGAAGTGCGTCATTCCACTTGCCGGCCAAGTAGATATGCAGACGACCGAAATCACCATCATGGATATCAGTGGTGGCGGCGTCGCTTTGACGTGTGAAGAGAATAATACCGAACTCACTCCAGGCGACCGCTATGAAGGATGTAGCATCAGCCTGCCTGAATTCGGCACGATCAATGGGACTATCGTCGTCAAAAACAAGGCTGTACTCCGCGATCCTGATGGTACAAGTTACAGACGTGCTGGCTGTGAGATGCAGGATATGGACCATAGCTCCGCTCAATTATTACAACGTTATGTACTTAATCTGCAACGCGATAAATAATCAATTTATCCCTCCTAAATGAAACGGGCTGCGTATGCAGCCCGTTTCACTTTCATCCTAATCTACCAAGATTATTCATGATGTCGTTATTAACATAGATGAATTTATTCCAAGTGTATATGCTTGCCGGTAGGCTATCCGCCTCGTAATCATTGCGTCGCAAAGACACCCACTATTAAAAATTTTTATGAAATTCGCTAAAGATTTTTTGACTTGCTCCGATAACTAAATTAACCGAGGTTCATAAGCAACGCAAACCAAGGGGAACGGCGATAAGGCCGCAATCCAAACCAAGTTAAAGGAGAATCATCATGGCACAAGTCATCAATACCAACGTTGGAGCCCTCTTCGCCGGCGCAGCTCTGAATAAATCAGCTAACGCCTTGCAAACTGCCCAACAACGTCTATCTTCTGGTCTGCGTATTAATAGCTCCAAAGATGACGCAACCGGCCTAAGTATCGCAACAGGCTACGACAGTAACGTACGCGGAACTAATATCGCCGTGCGTAATGCAAATGATGCGATTTCAAAATTACAGACCGCAGACGGTTACGCAGCTCAAATCACCGAAAATCTACAACGTATACATGAAATCCTAATACAAACAGGTGACGTAGCAACAACAGAATCCACCGCGCTGATTACAGAAAATGGTCGTATCGCTACTTTAACAGGCGCATCGATGCCAACAGCTAACGTCACCGTGGATGGCTCTGGTGGTGTTCGTGCAACTGCAAGTTCTGCAGTTGTGGCACCTGTAGCTACTACTGCCTCGGGCGTATTGACAGATATCAGCACAGTAACTGCCAAACGTGCAACCTACGGTGCTGAGATGGCCGCTTTGGGTTCCGCAGTTGCAACCATGCAGACCGCATCGGTAAACTTCTCTGCTTCTTATAGCCGTATCATGGATACTGACTATGCAACTGAAACAGCGGCAATGGCACGTAACAACATCTTGCAACAAGCAGGTACTGCAGTGTTGGCACAAGCGAATCAGACACCCAATACTGTAATGACCTTACTGCGTTAATTTAGCAACAGCCTTCTGGACTAATCGATCGGGAGGCTTATTAATCAATAAACGGGCTGCATATGCAGCCTGTTCCATTTCTACACAAGTCAACTCTATACTTGCATATTCATGATGTCGTTATAAGCTTGAATGAATTTATTTCTAACTTGTACCGTCGCTTGGAAATTGATGCCCGCCTTCTGCATTGCGATCATGGTATCGCTCAAGCTCACTCTGTCATCACCCATCACAAAGGCATTTTTCATCGTCTCGGCGGTCGATTGAGATTTCGCCACGCCATCTAAAGATGATTTCAGGACATTGGCAAAATCCACCCCTGGCGTCTTATTGACCTGAGCAGGCTCACGCAATCCAGCTGCTGCTGCAGCCACCCGCATTTGGGCTAGCAGATTATCGACTCCGACAGAATTCATGATGTTCTCCTTGTTCCAGTATTGACACGATATGCCCAAATGCATCTCTAGCTAGCAGGGAAAAGCATAGTTAATCTGCCTTTATTCCACATTTCTATTTCCGGCACGAATCTGATAATGCTCACTGTGCTTAACTGAATCTGACGGGTGGATCAAACGTAAATATCATGGCAGACCAAGCAAACGTCCCAACAAGCAACATCAATCAACTCGATACCAAACAAAAGTTCGGCATCGCGATTGGTGTCGCAGTCTTGATTGCGCTACTGACTAGCATCTGGATGTGGGGACAGACACCGGAATACCGTGTGCTGTACAGCAATCTTTCAGACCGTGACGGCGGTGCCATCATCGAGTCTTTACAACAGCAGAACATCCCCTATAAATTCTCGGACGGCGGCGGCGCCTTGATGGTGCCAGCCAATGTCGTCTATGAGACCCGTTTGAAGATGGCGACCTTAGGCTTACCCAAGGGTGGGAATGTCGGCTTCGAATTGATGGAGAATCAGAAATTCGGCATCAGTCAATTCGCGGAACAGGTCAATTATCAGCGCGCCTTAGAAGGTGAATTGGCACGCTCGGTACAGAGCATCGCATCGGTGCAAAGTGCACGTGTACACCTAGCTATCCCCAAACCCACCGTATTCATCAAAGAGCAGCAAAAGCCCACCGCTTCAGTGGTACTGACACTAAACGGGGGGCGTTTACTCGATTCAGCACAAGTCAGTGCCATCGTTCATTTAATCTCCAGCAGCGTGCCTGATATGTCCGCCAAAAACGTCACTGTGGTCGACCAAAGCGGAACATTGCTGAGTGCGAATCACGATGGCATAGGCGACCAAGGGCTGGATACCAACCAGCTTAAATACATACAGCAGATAGAACGCAGCTATGTACAACGGGTAGAGGCCATCTTGGTCCCGCTATTGGGTGCCGCCAATGTGCATGCGCAAATCACAGCAGATATTGATTTCTCGCAGAGTGAACAGACTGCAGAGATATACAAGCCCAATCAAGATAAAAAAGAGATGTCAGTGCGCAGCTTGCAAACCTCTGATGCCAGCAACACCACCGCTAATACAGGCGGTGTCCCTGGCGCGCTGAGTAACCAACCACCCGTCCCAGCCACTGCCCCGCTGACCACGCCCACAGCCGATCCAGCAGGTGCGAATAGCACACCTACCAGCACTCAAAAAGAAGCTACCACCAATTTTGAAGTGGATCGAACCATACGCCATACTAAATTCCCGGTCGGTGCAATCAAGCGCATCTCGGTCGCGGTAGTGGTAAATAACCGCAAAGTCACTGACGACAAGGGCGTAGTCAGCTACAAACCGCTCACCGATGATGAAAAGGCCCAAATCAACCAACTGGTCAGCGAAGCGGTCGGTTATGACCAAAGCCGTGGCGACACATTAAGCATCCAGAATGCCGCTTTTAATACAGAGGAAAAGGAAGTCACCCCCGAAGTACCACTTTGGAAACAACCTGAGATGATCAACGAAGGCGTCAGTCTGGTGAAGTATCTGTTGATCGCCATCGTCATGCTGATTGTGGTATTCGGCGTCATCAAACCAGCCCTGAAGCCCCTCATTTCACCTAAAGTCAAAAATGACGAGGAAGGCTTCTTAGATGAGACGGGCAATCTGTCTGGTACCAGAGAAGGTGACGGCCTCAACCCAGCCGCACAACAGACGGCAGTGAACATACACGGTGTAGCGGCACAGCCATATGAGCAGGGATTGCAGGCTGCGCGTCAAATCGCTCAGCAAGATCCCAAGATCGTCGCAAGTGTGATCAAGGAATGGGTGAACGGAAATGAGTGACGGCGTAGAAAAAAGCGCGATTTTCCTCATCACATTGGGTGAAGCCGAAGCAGCTGAAGTGCTGAAATATCTCGGCCCCAAAGAGGTACAGAAGATTAGTGCCGCTATGGTGGCTTTAAAGAACCTGACCCGCGAGCAAATCACCCAGGTTTTCGACGACTTTCTGGTATCTGCCTCCAGCAAGACCAGTATAGGCATGGACTCCAACGACTACATCAAGAGCATGCTCACTAAGGCGCTAGGCGATGACAAAGCCGCCACCTTGCTCGATCGTATCATGCATAACAGTGACACTAGCGGCATCGAGAGTCTGAAGTGGATGGACCCCGGAGCTGTCGCCGAGATGATAGGCAACGAACATCCCCAGATCATCGCCACCATTTTGGTCCATCTGGTACCCGACCAAGCAGCCAGTATTCTCAAGATGCTCACCGAGCGCACCCGAAATGACGTGCTGTTGCGTATCTCCACGCTGGACAGCGTACAACCCTTAGCCTTACGAGAACTGAATGATGTATTGAGTCGTTTGATGTCCGGCAACACCTTCAATAAAAAGAATCTGCAAGGTGGCGTAGGCGCGGCAGCGGAGATTCTCAACTATATGGGTGGCACACTGGAAGCCGAGATGATAGAGAACGTACGCACTCATGACCCAGATTTGGCACAAAAGATAGAAGATAAGATGTTCGTGTTCGAGAACATCCTCGAGATCGACGACCGTGGTATCCAATTGGTATTGCGCGAAGTTCAGTCCGAGTCTCTTATCGTATCGCTCAAGGGTGCCAGTGAAGAGTTACGCGAGAAGATCTTCAAAAATATGTCGCAGCGTGCCGCCGAAATGATGCGCGAAGACTTGGAATCCAAGGGACCAGTCAAACTCAGCGAAGTCGAATCCAATCAGAAAGAGATTCTCAAGACAGTACGCCGTTTGTCCGACGAGGGTCAGATCGTATTAGGCGGCAAGGGCGAGGAAGCGTATGTCTAACGATCACATACACAGTGCGAAATCTGCTAGCGGGGTGATTCCTAAGGAACAGATGACCGCCTATCAACGCTGGGAGCTATCATCCTTCGATCAACCCAATAGTGGACACAAGAACGCGAGCAACCTAAGCCCCGAGGCACTGGCTCTCGCACAGCAGAAAGGCCATGAGGAAGGTTTCAGCACCGGACATCAAATGGGCCACGACAGCGGCTACCAGACAGGATATGAAGCCGGTATCGCACGGGCACGTGAAGAAGCAGCCCTTATGGATACGCTGTTACAAAACCTACAGCAGGGTCTGAATCAGATGGATGAGCAGATATCACAATCTCTGGTTGCATTATCCATATCAATAGCCAAGAAGATGGTGCGCGAAACCGCTACTTTCCGACCAGAGATCATCTTTGACATCATCAAAGACGCGATCAGCACCCTACCCCAGTTCAATCAGAACGCACACGTTGTCCTGCATCCCTTGGATGCAGAGCTAGTTCGCAAACACATGGGCGACGAATTGGCTCATGCAGGCTGGAAAATATTTACCGACGAAAAACTCGAACGCGGTGGTTGCTTGGTTAAGACCGCACACAGCTTCATCGATGCGACCAGTGAGGAGTGCTGGAAACGTGTGCTGAATTCGATAGGACAAGACCAATCATGGATAGCCTGAACGCCCATCATTCACGCTGGTTGAATCTGCTGGACATGAGTCAGCAGTACGTCGATGACAGCAAGCCTACGCAACCTTGCGGACATCTAACCAAGGTAACGGGCCTAGTGATGGAAGCGGTCGGTCTGCAAGTACCAGTAGGTAGCACCTGCGCCATCCACCTGCCTAATTGCACCGTAGAAGCTGAAGTAGTCGGTTTCGCTGGTGAACGTCTATTCCTAATGCCTGAAAACACCGTCTATGGATTGGTACCCGGTGCACGTGTCACCCAGATAGAACACAGTCATACGCCCACCTTACATGGCAAAAGAGTGACTAAGCGTCGCTCAGCCGATTTAGGCAAACACTTACCTGTAGGTGACATGCTGCTAGGTCGCGTATTGGACGGTGCAGGAAAACCGCTAGATCAACTGGGCCCACTTGTAGATGCCAAATCTGCCTCATTGCAGAGCCGCCCTTTCAATCCCTTGGAACGCGCCAACATCGACCACACCTTAGATGTTGGGGTACGTGCCATCAACAGTCTGCTGGTAATAGGACGCGGCCAGCGTATGGGTTTGTTCGCGGGTAGTGGCGTAGGTAAGAGCGTATTGCTAGGCATGATGGCGCGATATACCACCGCGGATGTGACCGTGGTCGGGCTGATTGGTGAGCGTGGTCGAGAAGTAAAAGAATTCATCAACGACATCTTGGGTAAGGAAGGCTTGGCTCGCTCCGTAGTGGTCGCCACACCTGCTGACACATCACCACTGATGCGTCTACAAGGTGCAGCTTACGCCACCACCATCGCCGAATATTTCCGCGATCAAGGCAAGAACGTCTTGCTCATCATGGACTCGCTGACTCGTTATGCCATGGCGCAACGCGAGATTGCGCTGGCAGTGGGTGAGCCACCAGCAACCAAGGGTTATCCCCCCTCTGTGTTTGCCAAATTGCCACAACTGGTAGAGCGCGCAGGTAATGGACTTGAAGGCAGTGGCTCCATAACAGCCTTCTATACTGTACTTACTGAGGGTGATGACCAGCAAGACCCAATTGCCGATAGTGCACGCGCCATTCTGGATGGACATATCGTGTTGTCACGTCGCTTGGTCGAACAAGGCCACTATCCCGCTATCGATATCGAAGCCTCCATCAGCCGCGTCATGTCCCATCTAGTGGATCAGGACCATCTGAATATGGTGCAACGCTTCAAACAAATGTATTCGCACTATCAACGCAATCACGACCTGATCAGCGTAGGCGCTTATGTACACGGTAGTGACCCGTTGCTAGATCAAGCCATCGTGCTGTATCCACGCATGGAGCAATTCCTAAAGCAAGGCATGTTCCAGCAGGAGAACAGCATAAATAGCATCGCACAATTGAATGCATTGTTCTCAGAGTACAAAACTTGATTGATTAAACCATGAACAAAACCTTCACACTGCAACCGCTACTCAACCTCGCTCAGCACAAGACAGAGTCGGCCACTCGCGAACTAGGACAACGCAACCGTAACCAAGCTGTGGCACAGGAAAAGCTAGAGTTGTTGCAAAGCTATCGCAGCGATTATCAAACACGTCTGCAGACCGCCACAGTGAATGGCATGGGCCCGCTGGAGTTGCGCAATTTCCAAAATTTCATCAACAAGCTCGACGAAGCCATCATGCAACAACGCAAGGTATTGGAACAAAGCAAAGTCTCAGTACAGATTGGTCGCAGCGAGTTTGATTCCACCCAACGTCGTTTGAAATCGTTCACTACTTTGCAAGATCGTCATATCGAAGTGCAAAAAAAATTAGAAGCGACCTCAGAGCAACGTGCACTGGATGAACATACCGGACGCTTTGTTGCTAGACGCATGATTAATGAATCAGAGAACAACGACTGAACAAGGATATCGCCATGAACAAGATACATACCCCTAGCAAATCAATTGTCGCCACCATCAGTGAGAAAGGCGCTAATGCCAAATCTGATGTAGCCGATGGCAAGACTTTCGGCAACGTGCTCGCACAACAGATCAGCGACAATGCCCCGCGCGCCACCGTGATGCCAGAAAAATCCCACGGCAAGCTTACTAGTAAGAATGAACTCGTTGATATCAAAGCGGATACGCCCACTAATCCATCTGTTGCCGATACAGCCAACACTATCATCGCACTGATACAACCTATGCAGGAAGACCGCAACCCAGCCAACCTTACAGCGGTAGAAACTGTCTCCAGTAAAACAGCGACTAGCGCACTAGATGCTAAAGCTGGTGTTGCAGATATTAAAGCTGGTGCTGCAGATACAGAATTGCTAGCGTTACCAACGCTAGCCGATGCAAAGTCCACAGTGCTGACAGACAAGGCATCAGCTAAGCCAGAAAAACCAGTATTGCTCACGCCCCAAAATGGGAAAACGGCCGCTGGCCTGAAGATTGATTCTAAAGCGCTAGTACATCCGTCAGCTCAAGTTAGTACAACTAGCAATGTAGCTGTCAAAACAATGAAACTGGATTCGTCCGCTACAGTCCATGATCCAGTGGCGCTCATTGCCGCCGCATCTAAAGAACCCGTCGCACAAACCATAGAACAGGTCGTTGCAACACAGATGTCTGGCACGGCAGCGCTCCAATCACACGCCCCAGTGAACTTGCCAGCGATGGCTACGCCTCTGGGTAAGCATGGCTGGACGGATGAGTTCACTCAGAAAATCAGTTGGATGACGAATAGCCAACAAGACCAGTTTGCTGAATTACACCTCAATCCACCAGATCTGGGCCCATTAAGCGTGGTGCTCAAAGTATCGGAGAACCAAGCCACGGTGATGTTCAGCTCCCCCCATCTGGCCGTGCGTGAAGCCGTCGAGAACTCATTGCCTAAGTTGCGCGAAATCTTGGCCGATAATGGTATCACCCTGGGTAACACCAGTGTGAACGATCAATCGCAACGAGATAGCAATGCCAATTCTAATCAGGGATCACAACGTGACAATCGTACTTGGAACAACAATCCTACACAGGCTGTTGCGATCCCCTCAACGATTGGAGTCCAGTCACTGCGTAAGCACAATGGCATGGTGGATACGTTCGCCTAAGTGATTTTAAAAGCCCGAGTTGATACGGAACATCGGCCTTAATCGCCACATTAACGCAGAGCATTATTTCTCATAATTACATCATCAATTAAGGAAGACCAAAATGTCCAAGCCCGCAAAACCTGCTGCCGCAGCCGCCTCTGGTGATGCACCTCCTAAAAAGAGCAAGAAAATGCTCATCATAATTGTCGCTGCCTTGTTGCTGATAGGCGGAGGCGCAGCCGCTTACGTCATGATGAAGCCACATGATGAAGCAGCGGCAGAAGAAGTCCACACCAAGAAACAACCAACCGCTCCACCTAAGTATGTAGAACTAGGTACCTTCACGTCCAACTTGATCCATGAAGATGGTGATCGCTATTTACAGGTGGCAATTTCTTTGAAGATTACCGAGCCCGAATTGGAAGAGAAGATTAAAGCCAGCAATCCTGAGATCCTGCATCGCATCAATATGTTGTTACAGACCAAATCGCCATCAGAGCTCGCCACTTTGCAAGGCAAAGAAGATCTGGCAAAGGAAATCAAGCAACAGGTCGAATATGTGATGGGTTTCCTCAAAGTAGAGCCCCGCTATACACAAGCTGCACCTGTGATACATCAGACTGCAGCAGCAGAAACCTCTAGCGACGTTCATGCCGATACGCATTCAGCTGCCGAAACAGCCATCGTCGAGCACGCAGCAGAAAAACCTGTGTCACACACAACGCCCAAACACGAAGAGGCAGAGGAAAGCAACGGCATCGCCGAAGTCTTGTTCACCTCCTTCATCATCCAGTAAATATCATGAGCGAATTCTTATCACAAGACGAAGTCGACTCCCTGCTCAAGGGTGTCAATGGCGAGTCTGATGAGGTCAAAGAGGATTCGCCACCCGCAGGTGATGTACGCAGTTACAACCTCGCCAACCAAGAACGTATCGTGCGCGGGCGCATGCCCACGATGGAGATCATCAACGAACGTTTTGCGCGCTTATTCCGCATCGGTCTGTTTAACTTCATACGTCGAACCCCCGAGATATCGGTCGGGCCAGTCAGGGTGATGAAGTTCGCTGAATTTAACCGTAATCTGCATGTGCCAACCAACCTAAACCTAGTACAAGCCAAGCCTTTACGTGGTAACGGCCTGTTCATCTTCGACCCCAACCTGATCTTCCTAGTAGTAGACAACATGTTCGGCGGTGATGGTCGTTTCCACATGCGTGTAGAAGGTCGTGAATTCACCCAAACCGAGCAACGCATCATCCACAAGATGCTGGAAGTCGTGTTCGAGACCTATGGAAAAGCGTGGGAAAGTGTATATCCACTGCAATTTGAATATGTACGCTCAGAGGTGAACCCACAATTCGCCAACATCGCCACCCCTAATGAAGTCGTCATCGTCACGTCATTTGAAATCGAATTAGGTGGTAACGGCGGGGCCTTCCATATCTGCATGCCCTACTCCATGCTGGAACCAGTAAAAGACCTGTTGTACAGCAATATGCAGGGTGAACACATGGTGGTGGATAAACGCTGGATGAAAATGCTCTCCAAGCAGGTCCAGTCAGCCACCATAGAACTGATTGCAACACTAGGCACAGCAAGAATGACACTGGAACAAGTACTCAAGATGCGCAACGGTGACGTTATTCCATTGGATATGGATGAATACATCACAGCGACTGTCGATGACGTACCGATGATGGAATGCAAATACGGTGCAGTGAACAATCAATACGCACTCAAAATAGAGAAGATGCTCACAATGAGCGAAGGAGAAAACAATGTCTGAAGAAGATGCAATCAGCGCTGACGACTGGGGTGCTGCGATGGCTGAACAGGCAGCAGTAGAACCACCTGTAGTAGAGCCGGCCAAACCGCATGTATTCGAACAGTTCGGCGCTGCCGGTGGCTCAACCACACAGAACGATCTAGACATGATCATGGACATCCCAGTGCAGCTATCTGTGGAGTTGGGTCGTACCAAGATGCCGATCAAGAATCTTCTGCAATTGGCACAGGGGTCCGTGGTGGAATTATCCGGCATGGCTGGTGAACCACTAGACGTAATGATCAATGGTTTCCTCATCGCTCAGGGTGAGGTCGTGGTAGTGAATGACAAGCTAGGCATACGCCTGACCGACATCATTACACCTTCGGAGCGTTTACGCCGTTTGAACCGATAAGATGCGCACCACACTCTCACGCAGAATTCAGGCGAAGACTTATCTCGCCCATAGTTCAACGGGAAGACCCCTGCGGTCTTGCGCTCCCGCTGTTGTATCAAATTTTGTCGGTCTTTCTTTGATGGCGATTGCACCACTGTCGTTCGCCGAGATACCCAGACCCGAATATCCTGCGCCTACTGTTGGCACTGGCAGCATCATGCAGATGATGTTCAGTTTGGCATTGGTCATTGCCGCCATCATGGCGGTGGCATGGTTACTCAAACGCACCAATCTGACTCGTCAGGTCGGTGGTGAACATCTCAAAGTGATCGCCGGCGTTGCAATCGGACAACGCGAACGCATCGTATTAGTCGAGGTGGACGACACCTGGTTGGTGGTTGGTGTGGGGCCAGGACAGATTCGCACCTTGCACACCTTGTCACGTATAGAACAAACAGAGACTGGGAGTAAGACAGCACCTCCCGAGATTCCTTTCCAAGTCTGGTTGAAACGTTTCACCGAGAAGAAAGATGAAGCGTAATCACTATCTACTGAGTCTGCTGCTATTGCTGCTCGCCGCCTACACACAAGCAGCGTGGGCCGAGACTGGCTTAGCCGCAATCACCAGCAGCCCAGCACCCGGCGGCGGTCAGACCTATAGCCTGAGTTTACAGACACTGATCCTGCTTACATCGCTGAGCTTCCTGCCTGCGATCCTACTGATGATGACTAGCTTCACTCGCATCATCATCGTCTTGTCGCTGTTACGTTCCGCTATCGGCACACCATCCGCTCCGCCTAACCAAGTGTTGATTGGACTGGCCCTATTCCTGACCTTCTTTGTGATGTCACCAGTGTTGGACAAGATATATGTGGTTGCCTATCTGCCCTACAGCGAAAACAAGCTGAGCTTGCAAGATGCTGCAGACAAAGGCATCGTGCCACTCAAAGCCTTCATGCTGCGTCAGACCCGTCAGGCCGACCTTGCGCTCTTCGTCAAGATTTCCAACAGCGAACCTCTGGAAAGCCCAGAAGCCACACCACTGCGCATCCTCGTGCCAGCTTATGTCATCAGTGAATTAAAGACAGCCTTCCAGATTGGCTTCGTGGTCTTCATCCCCTTCCTCATCTTAGACATGGTAGTCGCCAGTGTGCTGATGTCCTTGGGTATGATGATGGTCTCACCTTCAGTGATCTCTCTACCGTTTAAAATCATGCTGTTCGTCCTCGCGGACGGCTGGAATCTGTTGATCGGCTCACTTGCTCAGAGTTTCTACACATGACCCCCGAAGCTGTCATGACCTTGGCGCAGCAGGCGATGCAGATGACACTGATGATCGCCGCGCCGATGCTACTCACCGCATTGCTGATCGGTCTACTGGTGAGCATCTTCCAAGCGGCCACCCAAATCAACGAGGCTACGCTGTCTTTCATCCCAAAATTGCTAGCGATGTTCCTTGTACTGATGCTTACTGGTTCATGGATCATAGGCAGCATGGTCGATTACGTGCAAAGGTTGTTTGGCAACATTCCTTGGATGATAGGTTAGCGTCATGATCAGCTTCACCAGCACTCAACTTGAGTCATGGCTAGTCGCTTTCATGTTCCCGCTGGTACGCATACTGGCACTGGTCGCCAGCTCCCCCATACTCGGTAACAAACAAGTCCCCGTCAGAATCAAAGTCGGCTTCTCTGTCTTCATCACCTTAGTCATCGCCCCAACCTTGGGTGATATGCCTCAAGTCGAAGCTGGCTCGGCCCAAGGGCTGTTGATCGTGATACAACAAATCATCATCGGCTTGGCGATGGGCTTCACCATGCGCTTGATTTTCACTGCGGTGGAGATGGCGGGCGAATTCTCTGGCTTGCAGATGGGACTAGGCTTCGCTAGTTTCTACGACCCACTCAATGCTTCATTCACACCGGTCATTGCGCAATGGATGAGCATCATCGCATCGCTCGCCTTCTTAGCGCTGAACGGACATCTCTACATGGTAGCCGGACTAGCGGAAAGTTTTCATACCCTGCCCATAGGCGGCATGATTTCCCAGCAAGGCTATTACGACATCGTGCTGTGGGGTGGGAGTGTGTTTGCCTACGGCCTGCAACTCTCATTGCCGCTGCTCGCCGCCCTGCTCATCACCAATCTGGCGCTAGGTGTCCTCACCCGTGCCGCACCACAACTCAACCTCTTCGCGGTCGGCTTCCCCATCACCCTAGGACTCGGTTTCTTCGTACTGATGCTATTCATCCCCTACCTCGCACCTATCTTGGATCGACTGACCCAAGAAGGTCTGATGAGCATGCTGAAAGTGGCGCATCCCTAAGCTAGCCGACATCTATCTCAAAGCCCAAAGGCACAAAAATTTAGAACTTTGAGCATGTAGCCTATCTCCTCAAGCACCCTGTAAATACCAAGGAACGATGGGCGAGCTTTACCTATCCAGCGGACTGACCACACCCTTGCCGCCTTTGTTCAGCACATGGGTGTAGATCATCGTGGTGGACACATCTGAATGCCCGAGCAGCTCTTGCACGGTGCGGATGTCGTAGCCCGCTTGCAACAGATGCGTGGCGAAAGAATGGCGCAATACATGCGGTGTAACAGGTTTGCTTATCTCGGCGAGCTTGGCTGCTTCGCGCACCGCAGAGGGAAATACGAATTGCCAGCCCCATGTACGCGCCACCTTAGGAGATTTGATCGCCAGTGCATTGGGCAGATACACCTCGCCAAAACCGGCTTCCAAATCTTTTTCATGCAAGGCTTTCACCTTTGCCAGATGCGCTTGCAAAGGCAGAATCAAATTCTCAGGCAGCACCGTCACCCTATCCTTATTGACTTTGCCCTCACGCACGATGATTTCGCGACGCTCAAACTCCACATCATTTACACGCAGTCACAGCCCTTCCAACAAGCGCATAAGCTAGCATGTTGACGCTGTAGAAAAACACATTTCCAGCAGAGTTTCTGGACATAAAAAAGCGCGGGCCTCACCGCGCTTTTTTATGTCTAGCTTTCCTTTTACCAGATGATTTTCCGATCACTGCGCATATCCATGATGTGCTAGCTTTTCGATGTTAGCCAAAAGGGGGCCGCCCAATCTAGCCCCCATTTGAACCAAGCTATTTCAGAGATAAGTAAACAGAGACAAGCCCGAAACTTGCGCAAAGGATTTTTGCGCCGCTTGTAGGGCGAGTTGTTGCTGAGCCAGATCCGTCGCGGCTTGGGCGAAGTTGGTGTCCTGCAACTGTGAGAGTGTCTGTTTGTAATTCAAGCCCATGTTGTCACCTGTCACTTGCGCCACGTCTATTCCCTGCAAATTGCTACCCACTCCCGCATTGGCAACCGAGATCTTCTGCATTGCAGTATCCAAAGTCTTGAGTGCAGCCGCCACACCAGCGCTTAGCGCAGCCATCTGTGCGGGATTACCTGGTGTAATCGGCGCACGCAGCAGTGCCGCTGTATCGGCGATGGTCTGGAATAGACTGACGTTACTGCTGGACTGTACGGTGAAACTATCACCATTGACTAGCGCACCACTTACCGCAAACTGCATCCCATCGAAACTGATCGCCTGTCCGCTGGTATAAGGCAATCCTGTCATGCCGGCGACAGGTGTAGCTGTCGTGGTGTTGGTCACGCTATAGGTGGTGACACCGGCAGCTACGGTGAAGCTCAGGCTATAACTATTGCCTGTCAGCAAGGCCGAGTTGACCACGCTGCCTTGACTCACTACGCCACTGCCAGTGTTAGTCGCGGTCGCTTGGGTGACAAAAGTGCCGTTGCCATTCGGAACACGCATAAAAATATCCGCCCCAGAGATACTGGTTGGGACTTGCTGTCCGGTGCTGATCTGTACCGACTTCTGTCCTGCATCACCAAAGTAAGCATAGCCCGCGACGGTATCCGCAAAGGGTTGAGTCTTGGATTGAAAACCCGAAAAAAGATACGAACCTGTGCCGTCTTTGGTGTTGGCCAAGCCTACCAACTGTTGTAACTGTGACTCCAATGCTGTTGCCAAACCCTGTCTCTCGGTATTTACGATGCCTGTATTAGCGGCTTGTATCAGGGATTCGCGTGTGGTTTGCAATAGTGAGGTAGCACCCTGCAAAGTAATGTCCATTTGAGTCAGTGTGTTCTGTGCAGAGATGCGATTGGCTGCGTACTGCGTGTTGATCGCATCAGCCTGAGTGATATCCATAGCTTGCACAGCCGCTGCCGGATCGATGGAAGGATTGATCAGTCTTTTGCCAGTCGCCAATTGTTGTTGAGTCTGCAGCAAACGTGATTGTTGCTGGTTCATCGTAGCGACGCTGCTGTCGTAAATCATATTAGTACTGATACGCATCATGCACCTACCTATCTAAGATTCAATAATGTATCGAACATCGTATTCGCCACTTGTATCGCTTTACCTGCTGCCTGATAGGCACGCTGGTAACGTATCAAGTTGGCCGCTTCTTCGTCAAGATTAACACCTGATACAGACTGCTGGGCTTGCACCAACTGGGTAACCATAGTGGTCTGCGCGGTGCTTGATTGCGTCATCGCCTGAGTGGTGTTTGCGACTTGTCCGACCAGTTGATCGTATGCGCCCTGCAACGTTGTCGTTCCGCCAAATGTATTTTGCGTTTGCAGTCCTGCCAATAGCAAAGCGTTGCGGTTGTCTCCTACAGCAGCTGCATTGGCAGCGACATTGAACACATCACCTGCTGCTGGTGTGCCACTGATCTGCGCTGTCCAACCGTTATAAGCTAGGGCGATGGTCGTGCCAGGTGTGTAGGTGATGGGCGCACCGACTGCTGGAACGGCACCCGTCACGGTGTATGTGGGTTGGGTCGCGGGGGGCACGATGGCGTTAAAGGTGATGGTCACAGGCGCTTGCACGTTCGCGTTCAACGGCGCTTGTACAGCACCGTTGCTGATCTTGCCCGACCCTAGATTCGCCAATGCGGAATTGGCCAAGATGGGTGCAGCAGCAGCGAGTTTATTAGAATCTAGCATTGTGACGGCCAATGTCTGAGAAGCGTTCACAGTAGGGCGTAAGGTATAGATATCCCCTGCGACGGATGCACCAGATGCTAAATTAATAGTGATGCCATCCACTGTCTGAGGTAAGGCCGCAAGGTTGGTGACGGTGTTATCCGACAAGCGGATCAGTGTGTAGCTACCACCACCTGTGGCCTGCAGGGTGTAGTCGCTAGTCGTCAGCGCATTGGCATTCGTGATACTGGCACTTAACACAGCATTGCCGATGTTGTTGCTAGCAGCCCCCAGATAGGGCGCACCTACACTAAACACTGCGCCACCCAGGGCACCATTGATATCCACACCGAGTTGATTCTGTTGGTTGACGCTATCGGCGATACCGACGGCGATACGTCCCAGCGCATTCTGTGCTGACACCAAGCTTTGATCACGGAAGGCCACCAGCCCACCCAATACGCCACCTTGCAGATTATTCTGCTGCATAGGCACGATCACGCCATTCGCGTTGTATGACACATCTACCCGTGTAGGGTCGCTGCTTGATGGTGCTGCCACCAAACTAGATGCCTTTTGTCCGACCACCAAGGGTTGACCATTACCCACGAAAAGGTTGTAGCTGCCATCGGTCTGTTTCACCACCGAGACCTTGATCTGCTGATTCAACTGACTGATCATCAAGTCACGCTGATCCATCAAATCATTAGGCGGCTGACCTGTACCTTGCGCCACGACGATGTTTTGATTCAGTACAGCGATTTGCTGCGCTAAAGAGTTAATGGACGAGACGCTGTTGGTGATCTGCCCATTCACATTGGTATTCACATCGGTCAGTTGCTGTGAAATGGACTGGAAGCGCGCCACCAATGATTGTGCATTGCTCAACACACCTTGCCGTGCAGGTATCGAATCCGGCATATTGGACAACGTCTGCAATGAGTTGAAAAAACTCTGCATCGCAGGTGCCAGACCTGCATTAGGATCGGCCAGCACGTTGTCGATCTGGGTGATCTGTGCCTGATAGGTACTGAGCTGACTGGCTTGCGCTTGCGCCTGTAACAGTTGATTACCGATAAAGTCATTGTAAGCACGTTGCACCGTACTCACATTGGTACCCTGCCCGATAAAACCTGAGCCCGTATATTGTGCAGACGCGGCGGCCTGCACATTGCGCTGCATAGAGTATCCGGGCGTGTTGGCATTGGCGATGTTGTGCTGCGTGGTCGCCATGCCCGCCTGTGCGGCATTCAATCCGCTTAATCCTATACTGATGATACTGCTCATGGTGTGATCCTTCTTGGTGTCACCGACTATGCTATATCGGTGTTATCGGCACATGGCCCTCAACCTTTAATCGAGGCCCCCGCTATGTCCACACTGTTCATCACGCGCGCCAATTTTTCCGCATAGTGCGGATCGGTAGCGTAACCGCCTTGTTGCATGGTCTGAGCCATCCCGACTGCATCCCCACCCTGCTGCAATACAGCGTTATAACGAGGATTGTTACTCAACATCTTGGCATAGTCTTGGAAGGCTTCTGAATAAGAGTTATAGGCACGGAAATCTGCACGCTGAGTATGTGGCTTGCCATCTTGATACTCGGTAGTCACGATGCTGGCGACCTTGCCCTGCCAACCCGCCCCCGCTTTGATGCCAAACACGTTATGGCTGTTACTGCCATCCGCATTGCGTATCTCACGCTTACCCCAACCGCTCTCCAACGCAGCCTGACCCAGCATCAACTGAGGTGGTACACCGCTAGCCTGACTCGCTTTCATAGCATGTGGTGTCATGCGGTCGACGAAGCCTTGCTGCACGTTCTGGTTATAGGGTGTGGGAATGGCTGATAGTGGCGCAGCACTGACAGCTTTATTGTCTGGTGATAGCGGTGCAGTACTATGACGGCTCAATTGTCTGACCATGCTATCTGCCAAGCCGATGCCCTTCTTAGCCATACTTTGCGCCAACTGCTGATCCAACATGCCAGTAAACATCTTGGTCTGCTCGCTATCGGAAATGCCCTCCTGTGGTGTGGCCTGACGCATACTCTTAAGCATCATGTCGAGGAAAACGGCTTCGAATTGTTGAGCTGCTTTTTTCAGTGCTTCGTCAGGCGAGTTCTTAGCCTGATTGCGCAATTGCGACAGCGCTTGTGCGTCCATCGCTAAGGCATTGTTGTTCACGGCGAAGGGCGAGTTCATCAAATCACCTCCAGCACCGCATGCAGTGCACCTGAAGCCTTCATGGCTTGCAATATGGCTAACAGATCTTGTGGTGTCGCACCGATAGCATTGAGTGCCTTGACCACTTCACTCAGCGATACACCCTTGGGCAACATTACCAATCCACCCTTTTCAGACTGCACATCCACAGTGGAATTTTGTGTCTTTGCGGTTTGGCCTTTGGAAAGCACACTGGGTTGACTGACTGCATTCTCGGTCTTGATCACCACGGTAAGATTACCGTGTGCCACCGAACAAGTATCCAGCGTCACGGCCTGATTCATCACCACCGAACCTGTACGCGCATTGATGGTGACCTTGGCAATTCCTTGTGCAGGCTGGACTTCCAGATTCTCGATCTTGGCGATAAAGGCGACACGCTTTGAAGCAACTGGTGCACGCACCTCGATGACACGACCATCCAGCGCACTGGCGATATCGGGTTCGATCTGTGCGTTGATGACATCGACGATACGTGATGCAGTAGTAAAGTCACTGTCACGCAGCTCAAGATGAATAAAGTCGCCCTGCCCCAGGGTCGTGGGCACGGCACGTTCGACGGTCGCACCATCAGGTACACGGCCGACACTGAGGTGATTCACTTGTACCGAAGTCCCGTTAGCTGAAGCACCTACACCGCCAACCAAGACGTTCCCTTGAGCGACTGCATAGACCTGACCGTCACCGCCTTTCAACGGCGTCATGACCAAGGTACCACCGCGCAGACTCTTGGCATTACCCAAAGAAGAAGCGGTCACATCTATGGTCTGACCTGGTTTAGAGAAAGGTGGCAAGGTCGCCGTCACCATCACAGCTGCGACGTTCTTGAGTTGTAGGCTAGTGCCCTGAGGTAGGTTCACCCCCATCTGCGACAACATGCTGATGACACTCTGTACGGTGAACGGTGTCTGGGTGGTCTGGTCACCACTGCCATCCAAACCAACTACCAAACCGTAACCGACCAATTGGTTGTCACGCACGCCTTGTATATTGGCCATGTCTTTGATGCGCTCGGCGGATGCGGCCAGTGGTAGCAGCAACAGCGTTAGCAACAAAGAGGTGCATAGCTTTTTCATGGTCATACTCCTGTTCAATACGGTAAGACCGATTTGAAGAAGCGTCCCAAGAAGCCAAAGGTCCTGGCATCGTTGACAACTTCGTTCATCTCACCCGCACTCTTGAATTCGATATGTGCATCCGCGACCTGCGTGGACTGAACGACATTCAGATTCGATATTGTGGTCGGATTGACCACGCCTGAGAAACGTATGTACTGATCACTTTGATTCAGCCCTACCTGCTTTTCGCCACTCACTTGCAGATTGCCATTGGTCAGAACCTCAATCACAGTCACGGTGATGGAACCCGTCAGCGTCTCGCTGCCCGCGCCAGCACCGGTAGAGGCTGATTTATTTGTACTGCTGCCATTGACAGTGAAGGGATTGAGCAAAGCAATACCGTTCTTAGTCACACTTGGGGTAGAGGTCGCCGCACTGCTGCTGTTTCCTGTCGTGCCAGTAGTCGAACGGCTGCCTGCGGTGTTCTCGACCAGATTGATGGTGAGGATGTCACCAATGTTGCGTGCGCGTTTATCCTCGAACAAGGGACGATCATTGACGCCCGCATGATAGATGCTGCCATCCGCGATGACAGCCACAGGCTTGGCAACTGGTTTCGCCGTCATGGGTTGGTGGATGCTGGTGGGCGGTGTCAAGCTACAAGCCGACAAGCCCAACACTACAAACAAGAACATCAATCTAAACAGGGTAAACATGCTGTACTCCTACATCTGCGTCAGTTTCTGCAACATCTGATCCGAGGCAGTGATAGCCTTGGAATTGATCTCGTATGCACGCTGGGTTTGAATCATATTCACCATCTCTTCCACCACATTGACATTGGAGGTTTCGACAAAGCTCTGATTCAAAGTACCGCTACCGTTGGTGCCGGGCACTGTGGTGTTTGGGGTGCCTGAAGAAGCGGTCTCTTGATACAGATTGCTACCTACGCTTTGCAAGCCGGCCGGATTGATGAAAGTCGCTAATTGCATGCTGCCTACTTGTACTGGGGCAGTCGACCCTTGTTGCAATACCGATACCACCCCGTCCATACCTATGGTCACACTGGTGGAGTTGGCTGGGATAGTGATAGCAGGCTGGATGGGAAAACCATTCGCGGTAACCAACTGGCCTTGACTATTACTCTGCATGGAGCCATCGCGGGTATAGCCTGTGGTGCCATCTGGCATCAACACCTGTAAAAAACCCGCACCCTGTATCGCGACATCTAGCTGATTTCCAGTCTGCTGCAGATTGCCTTGGGTATGGATGCGCTCTGCCGCGACAGGACGCACGCCGGTACCGATCTGTAAGCCAGAAGGAACTTGAGTCTGCTGCGATGACTGTGCACCAGGTTGGCGTATGGTCTGGTAGAGCAAGTCTTCAAACACTGCACGCGAACGTTTGAAACCATTCGTGCTGACGTTGGCCAGATTGTTTGAGATCACGTCCATTTGCGTTTGTTGCGCATCTAGTCCGGTCTTCGCTATCCATAAGGAACGTATCATGATGTAACCCTTTCAAATTCGGCTGACTCAGCCGGTCACCGTAAGCAATTGCGTCGCTTTTTGTGAATTGTTATCTGCGGTCTGCAACATCTTCATCTGCATATCGAACTTGCGTGATAACGAGATCATGCTGACCATCATCTCCACCGTATTGACGTTGCTGCCTTCCAAACTACCTTGCACTACTTGCACATTCTCATCGACAGGTGCTGCACCACCTTTGGTACGGAATAGACCATCTGCACCTCTATCCAGTTGACGCTCGGGAGGATTAACTAGTTTCAAGCGCCCTACCACCACCACTTGTGAAGCATTCGCGCCACTCGGTACAGTAGAAATAGTGCCATCCTTGGCAATAGTCACTTCGGTATCGGGTGGCAAGGTGATGGGGCCGCTTTCGCCCACTACATTCATACCGTTGCGGGTCTGTAAGATACCGTTGGGGGTGACTTGCAGACTGCCGTTACGGGTATAGCCTTCTTTACCGTCCGGCCCTTGAACTGCCAACCAGCCACTACCTTGTATGCCAACATCCAGAGGGCGTCCCGTGGGTTGCAAACCCGCCGAAGTAAAATCCGAACCCACTGAAGCATCGACCACAAAAGTACGAGTAGGCAAACCATCACCTTTAAGTGGCACGGCACGGAAACTATCCAAGGCAGCTCGAAAACCGTTGGTGTTCGCGTTCGCCAGATTCTCCGTGACCGTAGCCTGCTGTTGCAGTACCTGGGAGGCGCCAGTCATTGCGGTGTAGATCAGTCTATCCATGTCGTACTCCTAGTCTATGCTGCTGCCTTATCTCAGGTTGATCATGGTCTGCATCAATTGATCCTGAGTTTTGATGGTCTGTGCGTTGGCCTGATACGAGCGCTGCGCGGTGATCATATTGACCAACTCTGCAGTCAGATCGACGTTGGAGTCCTCTACCGATCCGGATTGCAACACACCCAAGCTGGATGAGCCAGGTGCGCCAACCAATGCCAAACCTGATGCGCTGGTCGAAGTCCATTGGTTGTTACTCATCGCTTGCAAGCCCTGTGGGTTGGAAAAACTAGCCAACACCACCTGCCCCATGTTCTTGGTCTGACCATTGGAATAACGACCAACGATGACGCCATCCGCTCCGGTATTAATACTGTTCAACTGGCCAGTGGTGTAGCCGTCCTGGCCTAGGCTGTTCACGCCGAATGCGGTGCCGTACTGGGTAGAACCCGCAAAATCTATCGTCAGACTCTGTGCAACCGCACCTGTCGGTGTGAATGCCGCAGAGAGCACCGGCGCTACTGGCGTAGCCAACGTGCCGTTAGTGTTGAAGGTCAACACAGTCAAAGGTGCTGCGGGTGCCGGTACAGGCGTACCGTCCACGGTCAAGTAAGTGTTCCAAGTAGACGAAACTGCTGTGGTCGCAGTCGGTGCGACTGGACCGAAAGCTGCTGCGGCTACTGCGCTTGTGGTAACTGTCGTGCCACTGGTGATGGCACTGATGGTGTAAGGGGTACCGCCTACTGTGATCGTATTACCCACAGCCAAACCAGCAGTTGATCCCAACGTCATCACATTTGAACCCGCTGCCATGGTCGCCGTACCCAAGCTCGCGACCGGTAGTGCCTGACGCTGGAAATACATGGCTGAGACATGCGCGTTACCAAGACTGTCGTACACCGTCGCAGAGGTCGAGTTGTTGTAAGAGGTCGGGTCCACCGGATTGAACGCTGGGTTGGTCGGCACAGGTGCATTCGCATTCATGCTCAGGCCTGCCGTCACATTAACCGTCGCCTTGGGTGCCAGCATCGCGGCGGACATCTGCAATGGCCCCGGTGTAGAGGTCAAAACGACACCCAAAGCATCAACGGGATAACCGGTGAGCTTGAGCCCCTTGTTGTCCACGATGAAACCGTTCTTATCCAACTGAAACTGACCGTTGCGACTATAGCTAGTCGCACCGTTGTTATCCATGCGATAGAAGCCGCCACCACTGATGGCGATATCCATGGAGTTATTCGTTGCAGTGATATTACCTTGTCCGAACTGTTGGGCAACGGTGGCGATAGATGCCCCCGTACCTGCTTGCACCCCACCTCCAGAGGAACCACCCGTACCCCCGAGTGTGTTGGCATAGATATCTGAGAATTGAGCTTGAGATTGCTTGAAGCCTGCAGTATTCGCATTCGCCACGTTATTACCGATGACATCCAGATTCTTGCTTGCTGCGCTCAAACCACTTAATCCTTGTTGAAAGCCCATGTTGTTCTCCTAAAATTTCAGTTATATAGAAACGACGCCACTATTCGGGGCGATCAATCAAAAGATTTGTTGTACCTGCGCAAAATCCACCATGCCATTCAAACCGACATTCAAACTCACACCCTTAGGGCTCGGTGTCACCCCATTTACCACGTTGTATTCCAAACTACTGACATCGACACTTGTATTCCCTTGTAAAGCACTGACCGAATAACTGTAAGCGCCATTGGGCATCGCATTACCCGCATCATCCTTGCCATCCCACTGCCAAACCTGCATGCCAGCGGGCATCGCGCCATAACTGAGCGTACGCACGGTGTTGCCGTTCGCATCATTGATATTGATCTGCATCTTGCTTGCCGAGCCCGCAAGATTGACACCCCCAGTGGCGAGACCATTAGATAGATCCAAATTACTACCCGGTGTCAGTACACCATGTCCAATTAGGGCCGCTGCTTGCAGAGTCTGACCGGTGGTGACACTGTTGCTCATGGCTTGCAGCGTGGCGTTCAATTGATTGATACCGTTGACCGTGTTGAGCTGCGCCATCTGCGAAGTCATCTGGGCGTTATCCATAGGATTCATGGGATCCTGGTTCTGCATCTGAGTGACCAGCAGTTTAAGGAAGGTAGTTTGCGAATCGGCCAAAGGATTGGTCGTCTTATTGGCTAATGAACTTGAACTGGCGTTGATGCCGCTGAATAGTGCACTGGCATTATTGGATTGTGGGGCGTTGATCATGATCTCTCCTCAGCTTATTGACCTATGGTCAACGTCTTGGTTAATAATACTTTAGAGGTATTCATCACCTCCACGTTGTTCTGATAAGAACGCGACGCCGAGATCATATTCACCATCTCGTCCACCACATTCACATTGGGCATCGCCACATAACCCTGCGCATCAGCATTCGGGTGTTTGGGGTCGTAGACCATCTTCATGGGCGCGTTGCTTTCCACCACAGCCTGCACCTTGACGCCTTGCGCACTTTGACCACCCATAGGGGTGGCACTGAACACCACCTCCTTAGCCTTATAAGGTTTACCGTCGGCACTAGTTGTGCTGTCAGCATTTGCCAGATTACTGGCAACCACATTGAGGCGTTGCGACTGAGCGGTCAGGGCAGAACCAGCAACGTTGAATATATTGAATAGCGACATGATTTACCCCTGTATGGCTTGCATGATTTCTTTGATCTCATCGCTAATGAACTTGACGCTGGCTTCATAGCGCAAGGCGTTATCAGCAAATTGAGCTCGCTCAGTATCCATCTCCACAGTATTACCATCGGCGCTTGCTTGCGTGGGAGTGCGATACATCACTGGCGAGCCCAAGATATTTGTTCCCGTATTCCCTTGCAGATGAAGATTGGTGGTTGCGCTCATTTCCATCTTGCCACCCGAACCAGACAAAGCGTTCTGCAAAGCACTCGCAAAATCAATGTCTCTAGCTTTGTATTTGGGGGTGTCTGCGTTGGCTATGTTGGAAGCCAACAGTTCCTGCCGCGAAGCCCGTAAGCTCAGCGCAGTCTGTTGGAACCTGAGTGCATCATCCAGTTTGCCGACCATCTCACCCTCCTCGTTAAAGTGATACTGATTTCATGATTGCCATAGTAAGGGGATGAGATTCTGTGTATGTATCGAATAAGCGCGGATTTCTGCTTCAATTCATACGGTCGTTTTGACGCAAGGTGCGCACAATGATCATCATGAAAAAGCTGTTCATCCTATTTTTATTGTTATTAGCCAGCACACCGGTATGGTCTGCGATGCAAGACCATCAAGTGCTGCGTGACATGGTCGCGAGCTTTGTAAAGCAGCAGACCGCCGCTATGCATGACAAAGTCAACTATCAGGTCGACGAGATAGACGGCAGGATCACTTTAAGTGCATGTAACAAGATCCAAGTGTTCCTGCCCTCAGGTTCACAGTTGATAGGCCGAACCTCGGTAGGCGTGCGTTGTAACGATGCCCAGGCTTGGACAGTCTTTGTGCCAGTACAGATCAAGATCAGCATGGACCTACTGGTCAGTAAACGGCAATTGACCGCTGGCCACGTGCTACAAGCAGATGACCTCTATCCCCAGACCATAGAAGTCACCCAGCTGAGCGGCCTGAGCGACATGCAGAAGGTGATAGGTAAGGTTTTGCGATTCAGCATTGCTGCTGGTCAGGTGATGCGCGAAGACATGTTGCGTTCGCCATATAGCGTAACCCAAGGGCAGACCGTGCAATTGCTGGTGCAAGCCAGTGGCTTTAGTGTAAGCGGCAGTGGTCAGGCGCTTGCCAACGCAATCGCAGGCCAGTATGTGCGAGTCAAGAATGATGCGGGTGGCGTGGTGAGTGGCATGGCGCGTGATAACGGCATTGTCGAATTAATGCCATAACGATAAAATTCAAAGCATTAGCTTGTAAACTAGGTGCACTACAAAAAAATATTGTTGGTAAGCCTAAAGTTTTATATTTTTCATCCGATAAGATATCCAACGACCCGATAAAATGGGTATAAATACAGACTGAGAGGAACATCGTGAAAATTGATAAACCCAGCATACCGCTTCCAGCGACTGAAATTGGCAGCAAACAGCAACCTCGTGCCCAAACTAGTGCCGCTAAATCCAGTTCCTCTGATGCGCCTAGTAGCACCAGTGTTTCGCTAGGCCATCGTGCTACCCAGCTGCAAAGCATGGAAAGCAGTATGGCAAGCACCCCAGTGGTTGACGCGAAAAAAGTCGCTGAGATCAAGCAAGCCATTACCGAAGGTCGCTTCCAAGTCAATTCCGGCGTGGTCGCAGACAAGTTGCTAGAGAGCGTCAGAACCTTGATCGCACACGGGTAAGGCCTTGCAAACGAGCTTGGACATAAGTATTCACAGCTCACTGAGTGCCGAACTGGCAGCTTTGAGGACTTTTGTTGGGCTCTTGGAGCAAGAGCAACTTGTGCTGCTGGAAAACGATAGCGATGCCTTGATGAGACTAGCCGAGCAAAAGTCTGCCAGTGCCCTGCTCCTCAACCAGCTCGTAGATAAGCGCACTCAGTCACTAAGGGCGCTTCTCCCCGATTTAAAGATTTCCACCATTGCGAACTGGCTGCAGCAGAACCAAATTGCGGCAGTACCTGTATGGGATGCTATCTGCGCACTGGCGGAACGTGCTTTACAGATCAACACCACCAGTGGCGAGTTGATAAATCTAAAGCTACAACACAACCAACAGGCATTAGCTCTGCTCAGTAGAGCCAATGAAACCGCCAACTTATACGGCCCCGACGGACAACGCAATCTACCCTCCTCCAGCGGAAAATCCATCGCCAGCGCTTGAAAATCAACTGTCAGTCGTTAGACATTAGTTACTGCATCCCAAATCCTGCTCACTATTCAACTGCAATCACGTGCTCAGTATCGGGTGAGAGTATGGTGATGCTGACGCGGCGGTTCTGCGCTCTATGCTCGGGCGTATCGTTAGCGACCACCGGATGATTGGCTGCCATACCAACGGCAGATAGACGTAATTCAGGTACACCATGTTCGATCAGCATGCGCACCACGGAGCTGGCACGCGCTGCAGAAAGCTCCCAGTTGGACGGAAACATAGTCGTATTAATTGGTACATCGTCGGTATGACCTTCCACTTCTATGGGTTGATCCTCACGCCTCAAAACTTGTGCAACCTGGTTCAGCACCTCAACCGCTGCGGGCTGCAGACGCGCTTCGCCCTCTTTGAACAATGAACTGGCGCTAATATCAATCACTACCCCACGCTTAGTTTGCTCCACACTCACCTGCCCCTGCTTGATCATAGGTGCCATAGCACGACTCAAACCCTCGGCGATAGCCTTCATCTTGAGTAGTAGCTTGCGCTGCTGCTCCCCCAGACGCGCGGTACGACGGTCGACCAATGCCTTCAGCATCTGCTCTTGTTTATTGATGATGAGGCTATCGGTCGAAACGTTGGGCTGATTAGTGAAGGCAATGTTGAGTGAATCACTGAATATTTTGTACTTAGCTTCATTCACCGAGGAGAGCGCGTACAACACCACGAATACCGCAAAAAGCAAGGTGATGAAGTCAGCATAGGAGATCAGCCAACGGTCGGGATTGTCGTGCTCGATGCGTTTTCTGCGCCTAGCCATGTTATTCCAGGTAACCCTGTAGTTTCAGCTCTAGCAAACGTGGATTCTCACCGGAAGCAATTGCAGTCAGTCCATCAACGATCATCTCGTGCATATCGCTCTGACGCATGATGATGTTCTTGAGTTTGTTAGCGATAGGAATGAACAACAGATTAGCAAACGCCACGCCATAGATAGTGGCGACGAAAGCCACCGCGATACCCGCACCCAACTTGCTGGGCTCAGACAAATTCTGCATCACATGCATCAAACCCAGTACCGCACCTATGATGCCTATGGTGGGTGAATAGCCGCCGGCCGCTTCCCAAACCCGTGCTGATTGCCAACGCAGTTGCTCCCAGCGGTGTATCTCCACTTCCATCACTTCGCGTATCTTTTCTGGTGAAGCGCCATCAACCAACAGTTGTAGTCCTTTATTGAGGAACGGGTCCTGCACATGCTCGATACGTGGTTCCAGCGACAACAAGCCAGACTTACGTGCGACTAAGCTCCAGTCTATCAACTCATACAACAGTGCCTCACCATTGAGCTTGGGCTCTACAAACACCCAGCGGCCCATCTTGATGGCGGTGACAAAAACTTGCATACGGCATTGCACCATCACCGCACCCAAGGTACCGCCGAACACAATCAGAAAAGCTGTGCCCTGAAACAAAATATCAACACCGCCACCTTCTAACAGTTGTCCTGTGGCAATACCGGTCAGACCGACCAACAGACCCAATATCGTGAGCTTGTCCATCATTGGCCTTTCAGAGTGCTGCGCAAACGTGCCACAGCCTGAGTGTGCAATTGCGACACACGAGACTCACTTACGCCCAATACTTCACCGACCTCGCGCAGGTTCATCTCTTGCTCGTAGATCATGCCCATCAGCATGCACTCCCGCTCCGGTAGGCTCTCAATCGCATGCATCAAGGCCTCGCGGAATCGTTCGTCCTGTATCAACATCATAGGATCACTGTCGTTATCGATAGAAAAACGCTCGAAGAAATCCTTTTCTTCTTCGTGGAAATCTTCGTAATAGAGCAATTGTGAACCACGTGCATCCTGTAACATCTGCTGGTATTCCAACAGTGGGACACTCATCTCCTTGGCAATCTCACTCTCATTAGGTGCTCTGCCTAGTTTCTGCTGTAATTTATTGATTGCCGACTCAATCTGGCGCATATCGCGGCGCAGACTGCGCGGTAGCCAGTCAGCACTGCGTAATTCATCCAGCATCGAACCGCGTATGCGCTGTGTGGCATATGTCTCGAACTGTGCACCATGCAAATCGTCATAACGGCTAGCCGCATCCAATAAACCTATCATGCCAGCTTGAATGATGTCGTCTATCTGCACGCTATAGGGCAACTTGGTCATCAATTGATGGGCCAGTCGTTTTACTAACGGCGCGTATTCCCTCAGGCAATAGTCCTTGTCTTGTAATCCGTTAACGGTATACATGATCTCTTCCTGCCATTTGTGCTGCGCCACGCGTCTGGCGCAGTAAGCTCTGCATCATGCCGCTGATACTTTCCGCAGACTCATCATTGCTTACAGGGAAATTCAAAAACTGCTGTGCAAGTGCTACATAGGCCAATGCAGAAGGCGAAGTCGGAAATGCCTCGACCACTGAACGGCCGAGTTGCGTTGCGCGTTTCTGTCTATCATCCAATGGAATGTAACCAGCATATTCCAAACGTGCGGACAGATGCAGACGCGCAACCTTGTCCATGTTCTCGAACACAATAAGTGCGGCTTGCTCATCCACAACACGATTTATCACGATCTCGAAATTAAGCTTGGCATTCTCCAAAGCCAGACGCTTTATCAGCGTGTAACTCTCGGTAATACCGCTGGCGGTAGCATCGACCACAACCAATAACGAGATACCGTTTACCATACTTGATGATGGCGACCCAAGACCCGCACTCACCGCGCCATCTACCAGTAACACATCCACACCACTACTAACAGTGGTCACAGCCTGCTCCAACCGTGCCTGTTGCGTAGCGCTCATTTGCTTAAGTCCAGACATGGCACGCGCGGCTGGCAAGATGGCATAACCCTGACTGCGCAACACCGCTTGCTGAATTTCGCAATGTCCATGTGCCACATCCAATAAATCATAACGTGAGGACAACATCAGTCTATCGACCAGATTGCCCGGCGCATGATTCTCATCCAACACTAATACATCCTTGCCTGCACGCGCCAAAGCGGCAGCCAGATTAATGGTGATGCTAGTACGCCCTACCCCAGCTTTACCCGCGATAATGCTGAGCATACGAGTCTGGTTACCCATCAACATACGGCGCAATCCGTCGGCCTGATCTAAATATTGTTCGCTGCGCATGACTTAACCCATCCTGATGCTAGTCGTTGCGCGTTGTGGCGGACCTCCGGCTGCCATCAGCACAGGAAAGTCCAGCTCGCGTGTTGTAAACGGCGTGTTGTGTTCTGCAGACTTAATGGTGCGATGTAACAGGTAGTCCAGATTCACCGGATGTAGATCCTCTGGTACACGTTGACCGTTGGCCATGTAATGCATCGTCAGACGATGACGCAAGGCGACATCTAGTACCGCACCTAAAGTGACTGCCTCATCCAGTTTGGTGGCAATGCAACCTATGACTTTCTCGCTGTGATACATACGCACCACGTCATCCAAGGTCTCACCCGAACTTGTGGAATTGAGCAACAACAATCTACGCACATGAGTGGCGTCGAACATCTCGTTTTGATTAGCGACGCGCTCATCACGTTGTCCCATACCTACGGTATCGATAAGCACCAGATGCTTGCCGCGCAAGGAGATCAATGTACGTTTTAAGTCGTCAGTATCCTTCACTGCATGAACTGCAACACCTAAGATCTTGCCGTAGATTTTGAGTTGTTCATATGCGCCAATACGATAACTATCTGTTGTCAGTAGTGCGACCTTGTCTGAGCCGTAGCGCACCACTGCACGCGCAGCCAATTTAGCTGTAGTGGTAGTCTTACCCACACCGGTCGGTCCGATCAAGGCATACACGCCACCGCGTGTCACAATGTCATCTTCCGTGTTCGATACTTGCAGATTATTCTTCAGCACTTGTTTGATCCAAGCAGCTCCCTCTTCTTTACCATTGGGCATTTTACCTACCAGCTGACTAGCCAACATGGAGCTGAAGCCTGCGTTCAACAAGCCGCGCAACAAGCCTGCCCGATTGGGGTCTTGACGTTGCACATCACTCCAAGCCATCGCAGATATCTGTTGTTGTAATAAGTCGTGCATGGACTTAATCTCGTCTAACAAGCCCTCGTTGTGGTCCTGCACCTCTCTCTTCACCACCTGTGGTTTGACGACTTGAGGCTGTGCAGCTTGAGCTTGGGCCATTTGAGGTTTAACTGCAGTCACCGTGGCAGAAGGTTGTGGCACTGAGCGTACAACCTTGGGGATGAACGCTTCGACTCTAGGCGCGGCCGTAGGCATCTCATGAACGGGGACTCTTCTGGCTGTAGTGGGTATAGCTGTTTGTGGCTTATGGTCCACCGAGTTCTGGGTCATCATGACAATGTCCTCATTGTCCAAGGCGATGATCTCTACACCATTAGCCACTTTACGGTTGGAGATGATAATGGCGTCATCGCCTAATTCATTATGTATATCCCGCAGTGCTTGACGTGCGGTTGCGGCGAAGAATTTACGGATGCTCATGACCTACCTCCTACAGTTGATGTGACACGTATGGTCTTGAAATCTGGGATCTCATCATGCGATATCACTCTTAATTGGGGCACAGCACGCTTCAGGAAGCGGGCCAGCAAATCTCTTAATTGCGCGGGTACCAACAACACTGTGGGCAGACCCAGCTGCTCTTGGGCCTTGGCAGCTGCGCGCGTCTCGCGCAACACGGTATCGGCCAAGCCTGGTTCTATACCCACACCTTCTTGACTGGACTGCATGGCTTGTATGAGGATGTATTCCAACTCCTGGTCCATACCGATGACTTGGAGTTCTTGGGCGGATGGATAAAACTGCTGCACGATGGCAGGTCCCAATGCCACGCGCACCAGGCTAGTTAACTGGAACGGGTCTTGAGTGCGTGATGCGTTCTCTGCCAAAGTCTCGACGATGGTGCGCATATCGCGGATATGCATGCCTTCATCCAACAGGTTCTGCAATACTTTCTGGACTGTACCCAATTGCAGAGTCTTAGGAACCAGATCTTCAGTGAGTTTAGGGGCGCTCTTGCCCAGATGATCTAGTAATTGTTGCACTTCCTGACGACCTAATAACATCGAAGCTTGCGTGTTGATGATGTGGCTCAGATGGGTCGCAACCACGGTACTTGGATCGACCACGGTATAACCCATCACCTGTGCCTGATCACGCAACTCCGCTTCTATCCAGATCGCAGGCAGACCAAAGGCTGGATCTCGGGTCACATTACCTGGCAACTGACCGCTGACACTGCCAGGATTGATGGCCAACAACATATTCGGATAGGACTCGCCACTGCCTACTTCCACACCCTTGAGGGTGATGCGATAACCGTTAGGACGCAATTCCAAGTTGTCTCGGATGTGTACTGCAGGTGGTAAAAAGCCCATATCCTGAGTGAATTTTTTGCGTATGCCTTTGATGCGGCGCAATAGGTCGCCATCCTGTGCCTTATCTACCAGCGTGATGAGTCGATAGCCGACTTCCATCCCCAACATATCGACCTGAGCTACATCTTCCCAGCTTGCATCGGCTGTCTCAGTCATGGCCTGTGGCACGATTTCGGCTTTTTGCTGCGCCGCTTCCCTTTCGGTTTTCTGCGACAAGTAATAAGCCAATACAGCCATACTGCCACCCAACATGATGAAAGCGAAGTGCGGCATGCCAGGTATCATGCCCATCATGGCGATGATGGCGCCGGTCAACATAATGACCTGTGGTTGCTTGAACAATTGACCAACCAATTGTTGTCCTACGTTCTCATCTGTAGAGACTCGGCTGACCACCAGACCGGCAGCGGTAGAGATCACCAGCGCAGGAATTTGTGCAACTAGTCCGTCACCTATGGTCAATAAAGTGTAATTCTTAGCCGCGACTGCGATATCCAAATTGTGTTGCAACACACCAACAATCAGACCGCCAACGATATTGATCAGCAAAATGATGATGCCGGCGATCGCATCGCCTCGAACAAACTTGGACGCACCGTCCATTGCACCATAAAAGTCCGCCTCTTGTGATATCTCAGCGCGGCGACTGCGCGCCACATCTTCACCAATCAAACCTGCGTTCAGATCCGCATCAATTGCCATCTGCTTACCAGGCATCGCATCCAAAGTGAAACGTGCACCGACTTCAGCGATACGACCCGCACCTTTGGTAATCACCACAAAGTTGATGACCACCAGAATCGCAAACACCACGATACCAACAGCGTAGTTGCCACCAACCAAGAAGTGTCCGAAGGATTCGATCACCTTACCTGCCGCATCAGGGCCGGTGTGACCTTCCAGCAATACCACCCGTGTAGAGGCCACGTTCAACGACAAACGCAACAATGTGGTAATCAATAAGATGGTGGGAAAGGCTGCGAAATCCAAAGCCTTGGTGGTATTCATGCTGACCAGCAGCACCATCACAGCAATCGCGATATTGAAAGTGAACAAGATATCCAGCAGGAACGGCGGCAATGGCAACACCATCATCGCTAGGATCATCACAATCAGTATGGGGCCTGCGAGTCCGCGCAGATTGGCCATGCGTTTCAGAAATGACTGTAGGTCAACGAGATTCATGTTCGTTGGCCTTTGTTTGCTTTCGTTGCATGGTATGTGTTGTACATCGTGTCCCCTAACTCGCAATGCCGTTCGATCAGATTCGACTTCATGGCTCAAGCGTATTATCGGGAACCTGGTAGTAATCGATTGCGGGATAAAGCGGGGAATTGTGCGGCTATTTGCCTACTATGACTTGCTACTCAAAATTTATAAGCCTTGAACGTGACTTGCAACTCAACAAGATTGTTCGTCAGTACATCGACTGTCTTAGCACAAGCACCCACAAAGTCTTTGCCATCGATCTTCCGGCTCTTAAGGTGCACTTCATATCCAAGAGACCTAGGATGCATTTGATAGCATGCGCTCTACACTTTTGAAATTTGATGACAAATCAGTTAAAGAATCAGTAACTGCTTATTTTAATACCCCTGCGAAAAGAGGGTCGAGCTCTGGAGGCACTTCCAGCGCCTGCGGCTCATTGGGACGCGCACCACCTTGTTTTTGGTAATGACGCAACTGATAGACATAGGCCAATACCTCTGCCACAGCGGTATAAAGTGCTTGCGGGATGGCCTGCCCCAATTCGGTATGTTTGTGCAAAGCACGCGCCAGTGGCGGAGCCTCTAAGATAGGTACGTTATTTTCTTTAGCAATCTCACGAATACGCTGTGCCAACACATCCGAGCCCTTGGCGACTACGATAGGTGCATTGAATATCGAGCCTGACTTACGCCCTAGTCTTCCTCCTGAATCACTGCTGTACTTCAGCGCCACGGCATAATGGGTAGGATTGGTCACAACCACATCCGCTGTTGGTATCGCCGCCATCATGCGGCGGCGGGCAGCCTCACGTTGTAGGTTGCGGATACGCCCCTTGACCATCGGGTCGCCTTCGGTCTCTTTAGCCTCTTGACGCACCTCTTCCTTAGTCATCATCAGCTTCTTGTTATGCTCCCAAAGCTGGAAAGGCACATCGACCAACACGATCAACAGCATCGCCCCAACCACAGACATGAAACTGCTGATCAATAGATGACCAATCTGAGGAATAGCAGAGCTTAGATTCTGGTTACCTAACGCCATCACATCTTCCTTGTGGTGCCAGATTACCCAGGTCGCGACGCCCCCCACCACCAAAGACTTGGCGATGGCCTTACTCAACTCGACCAGGGAGTTCACAGAAAACATGCGTGCTATGCCAGAAATCGGGTTCATACGCGAGAATTTTGGTTGCAGGGATTCGGTACTGAACAACCAGCCGTTCAACATCAGCGGAGAGAAGGCAGCCGTAATCACCATGGCCGCGAGGAAAGGTGCAAACACAAGCAGCACATCCACTGAAAAATCGAACAAGCGTGGCATCAACAACTCTGTA
This sequence comes from uncultured beta proteobacterium, assembly GCA_963740305.1. Taxonomy (GTDB): domain Bacteria; phylum Pseudomonadota; class Gammaproteobacteria; order Burkholderiales; family Gallionellaceae; genus Gallionella. The sequence goes on from CAVUDR010000005.1 coordinate 154,761, forward strand.
TTGAAGGCCTGTTCTTGGTTGAAACTCAAGCCGTCATGCAACAGCTTCGTCATATTGCGGGTCAGCGAAGAGCCCATGAACCAGAGGGTTCCACCTCCGACCAGCAAAGCCATAAACGTAGATAACTCGCGCGAGCGCGCGACCTGCCCTTTCTCTCGGGCTTGCTCTAGTTTTCGTTCCGAGGGTTGTTCTGATTTTTCGAGATCGCTGTCTTCTGCCATGATGCACTCCGCTACGTGTATCGATTATCGACACAGCAGCACAATCCAAAGCAGCGAATAAAGGCAGATTTACAAGGGTATCGTAGTGATGTCGGCCAGCTCAGACCGACCGTGAGCTTACTCTGTATCGTCCTGTTCCAGCAGGCGATTAGGTAATTGCTTGCTAGGTTTGACCCCCAACGCTTTGAGCATCTCGGCTTGACGTATGACGTTACCCCGCCCGCTGGTGAACTTTCCATAGGCTTTATCGTATACATCCTTGGCTTGATTTAGACGACTACCCAACATATCCAGATCGTCAACAAAACCCACCAGCTTGTCATACAACTCAGCACCTCGGCTGGCAATGTCTTGCGCATTGCGACTCTGTTGCTCTTGTCGCCACAGATGTGCCACTGTACGCACCACAAACAATAAGGTGCTAGGGCTAACCATCAAGACATTGCGCTTCCATGCATCCTGCCACAACTCGCTGTCATGCGAGATCGCCAACATGAATGCGGGTTCGACAGGAATGAACATCAACACAAAATCCAATGACTGGATGCCGTACAACTGCTGATAATTTTTATCTGCCAACTCTTTGATATGTGCTCGTACTGAATCAAGATGGCGACGCAGTGCAGCTTCGCGTTGTATATCACTATCAGCATTCACATGTGATTCATAGGCAGTCAAAGACATCTTGGCATCTATTATGAGATGTCTGTCCTCTGGAAGATGCACCACCACATCGGGTTGCGCACGGCTGCCATCATCGCGAGAGTGGCTCTCCTGCACATCATATTCATGTCCCTTACGCAGTCCCGAAGCTTCCAGTACCTTTTCCAATATCAGTTCACCCCAATTTCCTTGCGCCTTGGACTGCCCCTTGAGGGCACTGGTGAGATTATGTGCATCTTTGGAAAGTTGATTATTCAAGGCCATCAACTGTTTGACCTGCTCAGCCAAAGCCGACCTGTCCTTTCCTTCGTTGACGTAGACCTCCTCCACCTTGCCTTGGAACTCGGTGAGTTTGATCTTGAGCGGTTCGAGTAATTGATTGAGATTGGTCTGATTCTGTTCAGTGAAGCGCTTGGTCTTGTCTTCCAATATCTCGCTAGCTAAATTCTTGAAGCGATTAGAAAGTTGCTCCTCGGCATTCTTGAGTAATTGCAACTTCTCTTCGCTTTGGCTGCGTTCCGCATTTAACTGGGTAGTCAATTCAGCGACCTGATTGCTCAAACGGCGCTGCTCATTGTTCAGTTGCTCGCGCACCATCACGTGTTCATCTTTTTCACGCTGCAATGCGCTCAATTGCTCGGTCAATCCTACAGTGCGTTCCTGCATCTGCGCCTTCTCATCTCGTGAGACATCCAGCTGGTCGCGCCAAGCGGTAGATTGTTGTTGCAAAGCGGTCAGCTCTAAAGCGGCACGTTTGCTCTCTTCCTGTGCCGAGTTCAGACGTTCACTCACACGTGCATACTCGATCTGACTGATTGCCTCAGCCTGTCGCACTGCAGCGGCACTCCGCTCGCGTTGCAACAACCAAGTCACCAGCACACCGGCCACTAGGCCGATAACGAGTGCGACGAAAATATAGCGTTCCATGTATATCTACCTTGCGAATAATCCTAGTCAGTATAAATGACTACACACAATGAAAAAGGGATGCTTGCGCATCCCCTTTACACTTCAAGCTAACAAAGTTGATTAGCCGCGCACTTGACGCTTACGTTCGTTCTCAGTCAGGTAACGCTTACGCACACGAATTGAAATAGGTGTGATCTCTACCAATTCATCATCGTCGATGAATTCGACTGCTGATTCCAGCGTCAGACGTACTGGCGGTGTCAAACGCACTGCCTCATCCGTACCAGAAGAGCGTACGTTGGTCAGTTGCTTACCCTTGATCGGATTAACGATCAGGTCGTTATCGCGACTATGGATGCCGATGATCATACCTTCGTACAATCTGTCACCTGGGACAACGATCATACGGCCACGGTCTTCCAGCTTCCACAATGCATAAGCCACAGCATCGCCTTGCTCAGATGAAATCAACACGCCGTTACGACGACCTGGCATGTCTGCCTTCACTGGGGCGTAATCATCGAACACGTGAGCCATGATGCCGGTACCGCGTGTCAACGTCATGAATTCGGATTGGAAACCGATCAGACCGCGTGCAGGAATACGGTATTCCAAACGCACACGACCATGACCATCCGGCTGCATATCTTGCAGATCGCCACGACGACGACCCAACTCTTCCATCACACCGCCCTGGTTCGCATCTTCCACGTCCACGGTCAACATTTCGAACGGCTCGCATTTCTCACCGTTGATTTCACGGTACACGACACGTGGCTTGCCCACGCCCATCTCGAAACCTTCACGGCGCATATTTTCCAGCAAGATGGTCAGGTGCAACTCACCGCGACCAGACAACAGGAACACGTCAGTGTTATCTGTTTCATCAACGCGCAACGCCACGTTGACCAGCAATTCTTTAGTCAAACGATCACGGATCTGACGACTGGTGATGAATTTACCTTCTTGACCGCACAAGGGGGAAGTATTGACCATCAAGTTCATGCTCAGAGTCGGTTCGTCGATCTTAGGCAAAGGCAAAGCTTCTGGCTTGCTCACATCAGCGATGGTCACACCGATACCGATCTCTTCGATACCGTTGATCAAGATGATGTCGCCTGCTTTTGCTTCATCCAATAAAATGCGATCCACGCCTTGGAAACCCAAGACTTGATTGACTCTAGCCTTCTTAGAAGATTTTTCGCCATTCATGACCATGACTTCTTGACCGGGTTTGATGCTGCCGCGCAATACACGACCTACACCGATACGACCCACGAAACTAGAATAATCCAGCGCGGAGATCTGTAACTGCAGAGGTTCATCCACAGCAGACATCGCCGGACCTGGAACACTCTTCAATACAGTATCAAACAAGGGGCGCATATCAGTGCTAGGCTTGTCCAAATCAAGCGTCGCGTAGCCGTTCAACGCAGAAGCGTAAACAACAGGGAAATCCAATTGTTCTTCAGTCGCGCCCAACTTGTCGAACAAGTCGAAAGTCTGGTCGATGACCCAATCAGGACGTGCGCCTGGACGATCAACTTTATTGATGACCACGATAGGACGCAGACCCAAAGCCAACGCTTTCTTAGTCACGAAACGGGTCTGAGGCATAGGACCTTCAACCGCATCGACCAACAGCAACACGCCATCTACCATGCCCAGTACGCGCTCGACTTCACCGCCGAAGTCCGCGTGACCTGGTGTGTCGACGATATTGATGTGTACACCTTCGTAATTCACCGCGCAGTTCTTCGCCAAGATGGTGATACCACGTTCTTTTTCCAGATCGTTGTTATCCATCACACGTTCAGCGACGTGTTGGTGAGCGGAGAAAGAGCCTGCTTGAGTCAGCAGCTTGTCGACCATGGTAGTTTTACCGTGGTCAACGTGGGCGATGATGGCGATATTACGGAGTGCGCGGGACATGAATGCAGCCTTGCTAGGTTTAGGGGCGCGCATTCTAGCACAAGCTATGCTGTTTCCTTGGGAAAACTATTGCCATGCTAGAACAGTCCGACAACGTGACAAACACTTTTAAGATTCAACACTTACGCATGAATAGCGCGCCACCCATGAAAAATACACAGGAAATACCCGACGCATGGTCCTTGAGATAGTTGTCTGCCGCACGCTGTGGCCCGTCACCATAAGGCCAACGGTAGTCATCCATCACGATCCACCCCCCACTCACCACATGCTCAGCCCAATCATGCAGATCCATGCTGGCGTTCTCGAAACTATGATTGCCATCTATATGCAACAAGCTGATCTTACCTTCATAGTTCGTGGTCCCGAATTCAGACGATACTATCGGATCGAATCGACTATAGCGTGAGACCGCTAGCGCTGAAGTTGCGCGTATATAGTTCAAATCACCCGCAGCATAAGGTAGTAAATTCATCAGGAAGACTTGGAATGCTTCTTCCGCGCTGAATTGTGCAGAAGTCACATCGACTAGATTTTTCGCATCGTGTTGAACTAGATCACCATCCGACCATGGGTCTACACACAATACTCTCCCTATCTTATAAGTGCGTGCCAGTGTGAGCAGTATGAACGCAGACTTTCCCCACCAGCTGCCGATCTCAACGACATCACCCACCACACAACTACGAGCTATTGCTAATAAAGCCTTGGTCTTCTCGTGATCGCACATCCCGGGGATATGCTCGACATGTCGGAAAATGGATGCGATTTGTGACTCGCTCATATTCGCAACCCGCTCACTCTCGTCCGATAATTGCAAAGGATGCTGCAAAAAATTTTGAGCTTGGGCTTGCGCAGCCCTGTAGCTGGCTAACTCGACATTCCCAGGTGCTGGATTCAACAACACCACACCTGGCGCAATTGTCGCTAGCTCACGATTCAGGTATCCCCATACGACAGGGTTAGGGGTGAATATCCCACCGATATTCAAGTCATAGACTGCGCTGCGTAACGCCTCGGCAAACCCATCATCATTCACATAAGGCAAGGTGAGCCAAGCTGGATAATGCTCACGCACTGGGTCATGCCCTAGAGAGGACGATCCAATGACAACTCGTCGTTCTCCTAAACACTGAGCGAGGTATTCGACAGAGCGTGGCATACCCGCAGGAAATATCAGGATGGCTTTATTCACGATGTTTTAGACTCAGAATGGGTTAGATCACCCTGCTCACAAACCAAAAATATGCTTGCGCACAGATCAGGATATAGATGCCCGAGTTTGTAGCACCCATCGAGATATTCCTTAGAGATGATGTCCGTGCTCAACAACCGATCCCACTGAAAATTGGCTAGCGCTTTAAAGAATATCCCTGAGCGATGTACAACATTGAGACCGGCCGCCACGGCATCGCGCTCCAAAGTATCCATTGAGTAAGTACGCCGATGCCCATGTGCTTCTTCGGCTGGCGTGACTGCAGAATTATGCGAGATCAACCCCATCTTTACTGCGATCTGACGAGATGGCGCATTGGCATTCGGACAAACCAAAAAGAGCCTACCACCCTCTGCCAACCACTCATCGTTGATACGTTTCAACACGAACACCGCATCGTCAAGATGCTCCAATACATGAGTCAATACGATGTTGTCATATCGTTTTGGTAGGTTCGCAGATTCGAACAATGCATGTACGAATCTCACTTTGCCGTCTAATTTTAGCTTTGCTTGCGCTATCGCCACATCCGATGCCTCGACACAAGTCACATCATCGAAATGGGCAAGCAAGCGCCGAGTCAAATCTCCTTTGAAACAGCCTAGTTCCAGCATACTGCCTGTCTTAAAGTAAGGCTGGAACGACTGGATCATGTAAGGATGCATCACATCGAAGTCGAAGCTATACGCGTATTGGTGATTGTCAGTATCATTCAACTCGCTGTTGTAATTACGTGGCTCACTCATCGCTACCTCTTTTTTTTAGATTCAGTCGCATGCTCATCTTTCGTCCTCGTGTCTCACAGAATGTGAAACCCCTGCTTGTATATAACTTCAGCGCAACCAGATTCTGTCCATCCACTTCAAGTGAGATACTAGCGAAACCCTGATCGCGGCAATGCCCTATACACTGCGTGATCAACTGTGCCGCGATACCGCGACCTTGCCATGAAGGCAACACGCTGACACTCGTGATATAAGCCACTCGTTGTTCGAAATCATTGCAGTAAGCCGCAACGAGCCCGATCAACTCGCCATCCATTAGCGCTTCAAAGCGCGCCGCTTGCTGGACGATCTTCTGTGCATAGTTTTCGATCTCCACCCTATCGCTCAAGGGGGGGATGAAGTCAGCGTCACAACAAAACAAATGCCGCATCACTGTTTGGGTATCAGAATGATTCTGAATGAATTCGATACGAGTGTTCATGCTCTCAGTACCGCCAAACCAAATCCGTAACGCCCGAACTCATTGCCGTTATAAAGCAGATAAACCTCACCATCGCATTCAAAGACATGGGGATAACACTGCATCTCACCATCCCATTCGCCTGCTGTACCTTCTAAAGATGGACTATCATCATCGCGTGTCCAATTACACAGGTCGTCTGACCATGCGTGACCGATACGATAGCTACGTTTAGCGTTCTTGCGAAAGTCGAAGGATTGTCGATAACAGAAAAATAGATGATAACGCCCTGCCACTTCGATCACTGTCGGTAATGCCTGGCTCTCATCTCGCCCCAAACGATCGCTGATGATTTGCCGCGCCTCTTCTTTTACCCAACTGATGCCATCTGTAGAGACTGCATGTCCGATCTTATAGGTTCGGTCTGGAGGCGCATCGGCACTGTAGCGCTTCCATCCAGTCCCAAAGATATACCACATATGAAAAACGCCACCGATGACTTTGACGTATCCATCACCAACCAAACAGGGCTCATGTAGTGAAGCAACAAGGACTGGCCCACTGCCCATGCGCTGGAAAGTCAGTCCATCGTCATGACTGATAGCAAGTCCGATTGCCGTGTCGACCGATACCGATACACGCCTACTCCAACCACAGGTATAACCATACACAGCTTGACCATATCGCATCACACTCATTGGAAAGATGCCGTGTTCATCGAAACAGCCTAGCTCGCCAAGCGGAATGACCGTTTTGTCAGACACACGAATGACATCTCGCAGGTTCTTGTGCATATCGACGAAAGCAATGTGGCTGAGGAACTTACCGTTACTGTCTAAGGCTCGAGTTGAAAAATAGATACGCACGAAATCATCAAACATCAGCACCTGTGGTGATTGAGCAAACTGCACACAAGCATTAGGCAGTATGTGCTGCGATGGGTCGAATATCTTACCGAGCTTATGCCACCTCATAGTGCTACTCCAAGTCTCCATCCAACACCGCCAACCCAAAACCGTAACGACCGACTTGATCACCAAGATAGGCCAGATAGATCTGGCCATCCAGTTCAAATACATGCGGATAACTGATCATTTCCGCATCCCAGCCCTGCTCAGACACATCGATTCCCGCTTTACTGTCATCGCGAACCCAATCGATCAGGTTGTCGCTAGAAGCATAGCCGATGCGATAACCGTTCTGCTTACCTCGATAATGACTGCTGTAGCGATAACAAAAAAACATGTGGTATCTGCCCTGTGCAAAGAACACATCCGGACTAGCCTGTGCTTCGTCCGCTTCGATACGACTCTTGATCAAATCAGTATTCAGTTTGCGCCAATGTATCCCGTCGTGCGAAATCGCCATACGTATCTTGTAGACTGGTTCAGCTCGCCCCTCCACCAGCTTCCACTTGCGTCCTGCGATATAAAAAAGATACCAGACATCGTTGTAGCAACGAATCTTAGGGCCGCTCAATACGAAAGGCTCATCCGGCGTATAACTTAACAACGGTCCTTTGCCCGACTTGATGAAGGTCTTGCCTCCATCATCACTGACTGCCATACCGATAGCGACATTGAACGGGACCGACTCGCAACGAGTCCATCCTGCATAATAGGCTCTGACTGTATCCTCAGTACGCAAGACAGAAACTGGATAAGTACCGAACTCATCAAACTCACCTAATCCCCCCAAACTCAGGATCGGTTGTTCGCTGACATGTCGCACTTTGAACAGATCGGCACGATCCAGATCGACGTAAGCTGAATAACTCACATATAGTCCTTGCCCATCAGCCTGAGGTCGGCACGAGAAATACACTCGCACAAAATCATCGAACACCAATGTGGCAGGTGCCTGTGCGAATTCCTTCAACCAAGGACGTCCCGTTACATCTTGCGGCGTGAATACCTTACCCAATTTCTTCCATTTAAACATGGCTCAGATCAACTCATAGTTGCATACGATGCACTCTCGGATATCCGCAAGTGGGTTAAACATCATCACATCGATGATAGACAACCATGACACGAAATCCCCACCGAACTGTGTGTACTCGAAGGGTTTCGATCTAATGAATGCCAGTTCGATACCGCGCTTCTGAAATGCATCCTTAGAATACAGCTCAAGACCACCGATCGCATTGACGTAAGTCGTCGCACCGAGTGCCTGACACAAGGCCAACACCTTGTCTTGCCCCTTCAGCGTGTGATCGATATCGATCTCCGACGAGACCAAGATTGCAGTTGAAATATCTAGATGCTTACAAGTACTGGCAAGCGCGTGGTGAATAAAACCGAACAAATTATGTTCAGTATTTCGCAAAACCTCCTCTAACAACGACCAAGTCTGTTCAAAATACGGCGCACACCGATATGCACCCCTTAATTGATTGAGCAGTTTTTCTCGATTGAAATCCGCAGCCAGCTCACGCTGGCAAACATTCAACGCATCAGAGTCGCCTTTCAACGGTAGGGAGAACGTCACATCTTTACCGTTCTGCAATATGCGATTGCGATTCACCCAACCCTTCTTGGTGTATTTGATGTTGTCATAAACGACGAATTGATCGACTGCTGCGATTAGCTGAAAATAACCGATATAAGGAAAAAAATAGGGCTGCATGATTGCCAGTCTCATGATCATCGCCTCCATGCACGCCGTGTCAGCATGACCTTCAAGCTCCTACGATCAGATCCACGATGAAATCCACTTGCTCGTTCTCGAGATCTGGATAGATAGGCAAACACATCACCTTCTGTGCTGCCATGATTGCGTTGGGCAGATTAGCGTGGGCAGCTGAAGGTAACCCCCTGTACATCGGAAAATCTGAGATCAGCGGATAGAAATATCGTCTGGGGTGTATGTCATGGTCTTTCATCTTTTGATACAGACCGTCGCGTGATAAAGCGTAATCCTTCTCGATCAGGATCGGGAAATAAGAAGCATTACCGATTGCTTCACCAGATCGCTCCAAGCATGTGATACCTGGTACACCGCTGAGCTTAGTCCGATAGCGTGCGTCTATCTCCTTTCTTCTCGCAAGCGCATGGTTGATGTGCTTCAGTTGCAACATACCAAATGCAGCATTGATCTCGCTCATCTTACCGTTGATACCCGCCGCCACCACGGTCGTTTCACCAACAAATCCAAAGTTCTTTAAGTGATCGATACGTTGCTTGGTCTTTGCATCTGGACAAATGATCGCACCGCCTTCAAAAGTATTGAACACTTTGGTTGCATGAAAACTAAGAATGGACATATCGCCGTGTCGCAATATGCTACCGTCGGCATCCTCTACACCGAAGGCATGAGCAGCATCATAGACAACCTTGAGATTGTAGTCGTCCGCGATCTTCTGTATCGCCTCTACATCACACGGATGTCCGTAGCAATGCACAGGCATGATAGCGGTCGTCTGCGGCGTGATCGCCGCTTCTATCTTGCTTGGATCAAGATTGAGCGTTCGCGGATCGACATCAGCGAACACCGGCTTGATGCCATTCCACAGCAATGAGTGAGAAGTCGCGACGAATGAGTATGGCGTAGTGATCACCTCTCCCGTGATGCGTAACGACTGCAAGGCGGTTACTAACGCTAACGTACCATTAGTGAACAAGGCGATGTGGTGTACCCCCAAATATTCACATAACGCCTGTTCAAACATCTGATGGAACGGGCCATTATTTGTCAGCTGCTTACTCTGCCATATCTTTTCTAAATATGGGATGAACTCATCGAGCGGAGGCAGATACGGCTGGGTTACAAATATCGGTTTGCTATTGTTTGCCATCATTCTTCCCTCGATTCCGGCAGACGGATTCCGCCTACCCCTAGCAAACGATGCTAAAGCACTAGAAATATTTTAATTCAATGATATGCAGGGGTTTACTACCTCTAATTTGGTTAAATCGAAACATTCTGCAGGTTTAGTCTCGCCCCTAGGATCGAATTACAGAAGACTCCATCCCCAATCTTCGCAAGGCTAATAATGAATGCACATGCTAGCAATGACCCCTTAACTGGCCGCAATGCACTCTGCTCATGTGGCAGTGGCAAGAAATTCAAGAGATGTTGCGCAAGAAAATCGGAACTCGACCAAAATTCTAGTGTGTGCGACATCCCAAATGAGTTCGCTGCCGCAGTGAAATCTTATGACCATGACGAATTGGAATTGGCTGAAACAGGCTTCCAAAAGATACTGAAGGTCGAACCTCAACACGCAGGTGCCATCCACCATCTCGGCTTGACCTTGTTCAGACTAGGAAAGACTCAAGAAGGCATAAAGCTGCTTGAAGACTCTATTGCATTGTGCCCTACGAATACCGCATACATAGGCAACTTGGGCGTGGTCTATCTCAAAACGGGGCATCATAGGGATGCCGTCAACCAGTTCTTGCATGGACTAACCTTAAATCCGGACGACGCAAAACTACATTTCAATCTCGCTAACACTTATCTCGATCAGTGTGATTATTCTGGTGCGATCAAACATAGTCAGGTCACGCTTCGATTGTCACCCCATATTAATGACGTACTGTTCACGCTAGGCGTTGCTCAATACAAACTGGGTGATTTTGCTGCATCCTTCAAGACCTTATACAGTCGTGCAGAACAGGTACATGATCATGCCGACACCTATTATTTTCTCGCATTGTCTACCAAGGCGCTGGGCGATATGGATAGCACGAAGCAATTACTCGAGCATGCCGTTGAACTTAATCCATACAAGAGTGAATATTTTATTGAGCTAGCTTATCTGTACAGAGATCAACACGAATACGCATTCGCTATCGAGTATTTCGAACGAGCATTGGCGTTACCAAGCAGCAATGTGGCAGAGATCTATAGTCATATCGGCTACGCATACTTGTCGATGGAAAAATTCGGACTTGCGTTCGAGTTTGCCCAAAAGGGCGTGGCTCTCAAACCCAAAAACCAAAATACCATACTGGCGTTGGGCTTTATCCTCTACAAGATGGGCCGTACCGAAGAGGCGATTGCTCGATATCAAGAAGCCATCGAACTTAGTGCCGACCCACTTGTGATAGAAAAAGATTTGTTGTTCATCTTGCAACATAGCACCTCCATCAGCGAGCAAGCATTGTTTGATGCGCACAAGCATTACGCACATTTGCTGGAAAGCCGCACCACCCTGCACAGACCGGATTACAAAAATCAACGTGATCAAAATAAAAGATTACGGATCGGCTATGTGTCTGCTGATTATTACGACCACTCTTTACACTACTTCATCAAGCCGATACTTGAGCAACATGACAAGGAGTTTGTAGAAATCTATTGCTACTACAACAACATTATTAACGATGAGATTACTCAATCACTTCAAGCAGTATCAGATCACTGGGTTCCCTGCAAAAACATGAGTGATGAGGTGCTTGCAACCCAAATACTAGATGATGGCATAGACATCCTAGTAGATTTGTCTGGACACACCGCTGGCAACAGGTTGGCCGTGTTTGCTCTTCGGCCGGCACCGATACAAATCACTTGGATGGGATACGCTGGCACGACAGGATTGAATGCCATTGATTATAGAATCACCGACGCATATCTAGATCCGCTAGGAAGTACTGAAAAATTCCATACTGAACAATTATTGCGACTTTCGGCTTCTGCCACCTTTGCACTAGATACTGCATCACCCGACCCTAATGTCCTTCCAGCGATGTCAGGTGAACCTTTCACTTATGCCTGTCTCAATTCGCACGCAAAGTTCAGCGAAGAGACATTCAGAATATGGGCCGAGATTCTAAAACGCGTACCTGATTCACGCATGATGTTCGGAAATGCGACTGATGAAGTCGTGAGACAACGTTTAAGGGAGAGTTTTGCCATTCACGGTATAGATGCATCTAGATTAGTACTCGCACCTAAGGTCAGCTTCGGAGAGTTTTTGACACTCCATCATCAGGTCGATGTTGCGCTAGATCCCTTCCCCTATAACGGCGGAACGACTTCTTTTATTTCTATTTTGATGGGCGTCCCTGTAGTCACATTACAAGGTACTCGGACCGTGTCGCGTTGCGGAAGCGCACTCATGCGCGGGCTGAAGTTAGATGAATTTGTCACAGAAACGTGCGAGCAATACATTGAGCTAGCCGTAGGAATATCTAAGCGTTTGGATCACTTGAGCACGCTTAGGAATACTTTACGGACTCGTTTGCACCAGAGCACTCTCGGTGACAACCATCGCTACACACGTGAACTTGAATCAGCCTATCGTACCATTTGGAAAAAATGGCTAGGACAACAGACCGATTGAAGACTAACTACTCTCTAAATCCGAACCAAAATCCACTGACTAATAATTAAATCGCTCACTTAGATCCAGCAGATTCAATTCTGTCATGATTTCCTGTAGACGCTCGCGAGCATTCTTGCGCGGCATACCTCCACGCTTGGCGATGATGAGCTCGTTCTTCATCGAGTGCTCCCAACCGATCAATTCGGTCACGGTCAATTGATAACCGTGAGCCTCCAACAACAAACAGCGCAGCACATTGGTAAGCTGACTGCCAAACTCACGGGTATGGATAGGGTGACGCCATATCTCAGACAGCGGCGTCATGCCGAAGGATTGGTTTTTGTGTTTGTTCAATACGGATGACACCTCTGCCTGACAACACGGCACCAGCACGATGAACTTGGCCTGCTTCTGTAAAGCGAACTTGATTGCATCATCGGTCGCGGTGTTGCAAGCATGTAGTGCAGTCACCACATCGATACGTGCTGGCAACAGGTCGGTATGCATAGAGTCTTCCACCGAAACATTGAGGAAAGACATGCGTGGGAAATTCAATTTTTCTGCCAGTTGTTGGGATTTTTCGACTAACTCAGCACGTGTCTCTATACCGTAGATATGGCCTGTCTCAATTGCTTTAAAGAATAAGTCATACAGGATAAAACCTAGATAGGATTTACCTGCGCCGTGGTCGACTAAGGTCACATCGGTCTTATCAGCCAACACCGCATCTAGCAGAGGCTGGATGAAGTTGTATAAATGATAGACCTGCTTGAGCTTGCGACGACTGTCCTGATTGAGCTTGCCGTCACGCGTCAAGATGTGCAATTCCTTGAGCAATTCTATGGATTGGCCAGGTTTAATTTCGGGAATATTGGTCATGATGTTATGAGGGAGAAAATTAGCAACGCATTATAGTTGCGCCCGCAAGTAATTAACCAAACCTGAGTTTCATCACTAGCACCGCACCCGCCAACAAGACAGTAATGGCATTAGCGATGATGATGGGCCAAGAAAATAAAAGTAAGCCGTAGGCCAACCACAGAGACACGCCTAAAGTGAACAAGGTGTACATGCCCAGCGAGATGTCCGCCGTATGCTTGGTGCGCCACACCTGCCATACCTGAGGCAGAAAGGAGACGGTAGTAAGTGTGGCGGCAAAACTGCCTACGGCGTCTATCAAGGTCACATTCATTTTATTAATCGCGCGTACGGAATAAATCAAAAAAGGGAGGGACAGCTCAGTCCCTCCCCCATCATTCTACCGATTTAATCTGCATCGTATCATTTGGGTACTTCCTCTTCATGACCCCATAGACGATGTGCATCCAACTCCAAGCGATAACGCGCTTCGTTAGCATCCAATAATGCCAAGTTCTCAGAAAGAGTCGCATCCTGTGCCAAGCGTTTGGCAGCAAGACTCTCTGACAAACTGTTTTCGCCCAGACGATAGGCCTTCACCATCAACTCAGCATTGGCATTGATCGCCTGCGAGGCCTCATGTGCCTGTTGCCAAGTCGCATAACTGCGCACCGCCTGCTGATAGACAGCCAGCGCATCAGTGTATAAACGTCGCTTGACGAACTCTGCTTGATCGGTCGCCATATTGGCCTGCTGTTCGGCCACTTGTGCATTCGAAGAACGAAGACCGAATGAAATCGGTACAGAAAGGAATATGCCTGTGACTCTTTCATTGCCACCCATTTCGCTGGAATAGCGCATCCCTATAGTGGGATCAGGCACTTCATCCGCATGACCGCGTTGCGCTAATAACTTCTGCACTTGCGCCTGCGCCTGTGCCATACCCAACTCATGGTTATCTGCTAAGACACGCTCCTGCCAAAGCGCGTAACTATCATTGATGGGCTGCGGTTGAGGAGTCGCAACTTGCTCAGGTAGCACAACGGCCGGGAATTGACGTTGCAATTCATTCGCTGCCATCTGTGCACGCAGCTCAGCCTGTTGCAAACTAACTTGCGCTTGAGACTGAGCCGCCAAAGATAGGTTCAGTTCTAAGCGTGGCGCATCACCTGCTTTAACTCGCTTATCGACCATCTCAGCCTGTTGTGCAAAGCTAACCACCTGATGCTGCCAAAGCACCGTCTGTAGCTGCTCCCGCTCCCATGCGAACCATAGACGCAGCAATAAGCGACCTGCTTCATGATGTGCATCACCCACCGCAAATTCTGCACGAGCTACACTAGCCTCACCGATATCACTATCTAGGCTGACCTTATTGGGTAAGCGCAGAGCACGTTCCAGAGCGACATCCCACTCCTTAAGGCGCTGGCCAGTATTGACAATATGGCGCTGCGCAGTACCACCGCGAAGATTAAACTCATGAGTGCCGCTGTTCCATTTGCGCTGATTAGCCTGCTCGATGCGAAGACCGTTGAGTGCATTGCGCATCAACATGTGATTTTCTAAAGCTTGGTCGATCTGGACTTGTGCAGGCAGGTCGGGCGTAAGCAACTCTCCCGCTTGTGCTGTAGCCATAGTCAGTGCAGCACACAGCACGAACCACTGCAATCTATGTGCGCTCATGCCAGCCTCCCAAACTCAATCACCGGCGTAATCCAGTAGGCGATCTCGGGGTTGGATTCTTCACGTTTAAGATGCGCGATGAGTTCTTGTGCATCGGCCAGATTCATCACCGTAACGATCTGTACGCGTTGCGAACGACCACGCACTTGCTCCAGCATACTAGGCAATATTTCTTTTTGGCTGCCACCTTCGATACGCGTCAAAGAAAAACCACGCACCCACTGCGGATGCTCCAGTAGATGGTCTACCAAACGCTCTTCCAGCGAACGATGACAGACCAGCGTCAAACAACAATTCATATCAGACATGTGATTTCTCCGCAGGAGCAATGCCGAATCGACGATACAGAATCGGCAGCATGATGAGCGTCAGTAAGGTCGAGCTGATCAGCCCGCCTGTGACGACGACCGCGAGTGGCTTTTGTATCTCTGAACCCGGGCCTGTAGCGAACAACACGGGCAACAAACCAAAGGCCGTAATGCTTGCTGTCATCAACACCGGTCGCAGTCGCCGCTTGGCACCTTCGAACACGACATCCGCGATAGGCATGCCCTCGGCGTGTAACTGGTTGAAATAAGACACCATCACCACGCCGTTAAGCACAGCGATACCCAGCAGCGCGATGAAACCGACAGAGGCCGGTACCGACATATACTCGCCACTCACCCACAAGGCGACCACACCACCTATCAGTGCAAACGGAATATTGGTCAACACCAACGCAGCCTGACGTACCGAACCGAAGGTCGCGAACAACAGCATAAAGATCATGCCCAAGGCGACTGGCACAACCACCGCCAAACGTGCAGCAGCGCGTTGCTGGTTTTCGAACTGGCCACCCCAAGTCAAGCGATATCCATCGGGAAGCTGAATTTGTGCAGCGACCGCAGCTTTAGCCTCTTCGACGAAACCAACCAGATCACGACCGCGTACATTGCTCTGCACCACGACCATGCGCTGACCGTTCTCTCTATCCACCTTCACCGGTCCATCTACTCGTTCCAGACTCGCTACCGCTGCCAAGGGTACACTTTGACCATTAGGTAGCGGCAAAGTCAGTGCAGCAAACAACGCCGGCGACTGCTGTACATCGATCTCACCACGCATGATCAGCGGCGTGCGTCTGCCGTCCTCTATCACGGTACCCAATTGCTGACCTTCGATCTGACTGCGCAGGGTGTTGCTGATATCGTCTATGCTCAAACCCAAACGCCCCGCAGCCAAACGATCGATCGCGACACGGTAATACTGCACACCGCTGTTCTTGACCGTAAATACATCTTCGCTACCCTTGATGCCCTCCAGCACCTTGACCATATGCTCAGCGGTCTCATTGAGTTTATTCAGGTCGGAGCCAAAGATCTTGATGGCGATGTCGCCACGCGCACCTGTCAACATCTCTGATACACGCATCGCGATAGGTTGGGTGAAGCTAAATTCCACACCTGGGAACCCCGCCATGACTTTACGTATTTCGTCCACGATGGCGTTCTTGTCCTGACTACGCCACTCTTTCTGAGGTTTGAGCACGAGGAAGTTATCGGTCTCATTCAGGCCCATAGGGTCTAAGCCCAGCTCATCCGCACCGGCACGCGATACCGCACCCTTGATCTCAGGCACCGCTTTCAAGATCGCTTGTTGGATGCGCGTATCCATCTCTGCACTTTGCGCCAGATTGATAGAGGGTAGCTTGGACACTTGCATGATCAGATCGCCCTCATCCATCTCTGGCATAAAGGCCTTGCCAATCAGAGTATAGATCCCACCTGTGATAACCAACATACTCACCGCCACGATAATCACGATACGTTCCTTATCTAAGGCATTGCGCAACATCGGCGTGTAGATAGCCATCGACTTACGTACCAACCAAGGCTCACCGTGATCTCCCTCTTTAAGCAAGAAGGACGCCATCATAGGCACGATGGTCAAAGACAAAAGCAAGGAACCTGCCAGTGCGAATACGATGGTAAGCGCGACCGGAATGAATAACTTGCCTTCCAGCCCTTGCAACGTCATCAAGGGCAGAAACACGATGATGATGATGGCCACACCTGCAGCAACTGGTGTGATGACTTCTTTCACTGCACGATAGATCACGTGCAGATGGGGGATATGGTCACGCTTGTGCGCCAGATGATTGATGATGTTCTCGACTACCACCACCGAACCGTCGACCAACATACCGATAGCGATGGCCAGACCACCCAGACTCATCAAGTTGGCCGACATACCGAATTGCTGCATCAAAATGAAGGTGATCAACACCGCCAGCGGCAGCGTCAACGCTACTACGATAGCGGCACGCAGATTACCGAGGAACAACACCAACAACACGATGACCAGCACGATGGCTTCCATCAGGGCTTTAGATACAGTACCCACCGCACGTTCAACCAGACTGCCCCGGTCATAGAAGACCTTGGTGGACACGCCCTTAGGCAAGGTAGGTGCGAGTTCGGCCAACTTGGCACGCACCCCATCGACCACCTTCTGTGCATTCGCACCGCGTAATCCTAATACCAAGCCTTCTACGGCCTCACCTTTACCGTCTTTACTCACCACACCGTAGCGAGTCAGACTACCGATGCGCACTTGCGCCACATCGCTGACACGAATTGGACTCCCACCTGGACTCGCAACAACGATGTTGCGTATGTCTTGTAGATTCTTGATGCTGCCCTCGGCGCGCACCAACAAAGCTTCATCACCATCGTTGATACGACCTGCGCCATCGTTACGATTATTGGCTTGCACCGCTGTTTGCAACATCGCAAAGGAGATACCACGTGCAGCTAATGCAGTGTGATCCGGCACGATTTCGAAGCTACGTGCTAACCCACCCAAGGAATTCACATCCGCAACACCCGGCAAGGTGCGTATGGCCGGACGTATCGTCCAATCCAAGATGGTACGGCGCTGCTCCAACGAGATGCCCTCCCCCTCCACTGTGAACATAAACATCTCACCCAAAGGAGTCGTGATAGGCGCTAAACCACCGCCGATATTGGCTGGCATATCACGCATCGCGTTGTTCAAACGCTCAGCAACTTGTTGACGTGCCCAATAGATGTCAGTGCCATCTTGAAAGTCTATAGTGATGTCAGCAATTGCGTATTTGGAGATGGAACGCATCACACGCTGGTTAGGGATGCCCAGCATCTCCAACTCTATGGGAGTGACAATACGCGCTTCGACTTCTTCCGGCGTCATACCCGGCGCCTTCATGATCATCTTGACTTGTGTAGACGAAACATCCGGGAAAGCATCGATGGGTAGATCACGGAAAGCGACAGCCCCCGCGCCTATTACGAGCAGCGTCAGCGCTGCAACCAGCATGCGCTGGGTCAGCGAAAATTCTACGAGTTTAGATAACATTACTGGTCACCACCAATGCCCATCATGCTGGCCTTAAGCGCGGAAACGCCACGCACCGCGATTGCTTCGCTACCATTAAATGCTGCAGTGATCACGCTACTCTGAGCACCTTCGTGCAACACTTGAACCGCTAGTCCACGAAAACCCTGTGGCGTAGCAACAAATACCAATGTCTTGCCCTCTACACGTGATAAGGCACTGTTGGGTACATCCCATTGTGGAGTATCACTGCCTGCAGTCGCGATGCTCACTTCAATAAATTGGTTGGGGCGTAGAGACTCAGTACCCTGATCAATGATGCCGCGCAATAACACGCTCTGATTGCTACCCGTCAAACCGCGACCGATAGCGGTCAACTTGCCACGTGCATGAAATGCAGGAATCTCAATCACTGCACCGACACGTAGGTCACGTGTCAAACTGACCGGCGCTTGTATCTCTAAACCCAATGGATCAAGCTGGGCAACTTTAAACACTGGCACTGCCACATCCAGTCTTTGTCCCGCGCTCACGGTCTTCTCCAACACCACGCCATCCATAGGCGAGGTCAAAGTCAAGGTGCCACTCAGTTCTGCCCCGCTCTGCAATCTACTCAAGGCCGCATCATTCATGCCTGCCGCACGCAACACCTGTTTACTGCCCATCAGTGCCGCGCGTGCCTCCAGTGCTGCACCCTTGGAAGCCCGTAAGCGACTCTCAGAAATGATGCCATCCTTAAACAAGGCCTCATCACGTTTCGCATTATCTTTGGTTAACTGCTCTTGCACGCTAGCTTGCAGGTAAGCGCGTTGCGCCTCAGCGAACAACGGACTTTGCAAGGTTGCCATCACCTGACCTTTACGCACGCTGTCACCCACACCTACCATGGTCTGCTCGACTAAGCCAGGCAACGGTGTGCTCATCACAAACTGATGGTTGCTTGGCACCACGACTTGCGCAGGCAATCCCGAGACGGTGCCAGATGAGCGCTCAGGCAAAGCAACGCTGACAATACCTAAGGACTGTATCTGTTGCGCACTGAGCGTGATGTCAGAGGCTGCGCTCGCAACAGATGTATATGCCAAGGACAGCAGTCCAAGCAAAGGAAGGATACGTTTCATGGTTTACTCCAGGTCGCGCAAGGCACGACTTAACTTAGGTGTGGACGGAACTGCAAAGTTGGCGCTTAGGCCGGAAGGATAATACGCGGGGGGGCTTGTGACCAAGCTAATACGAAATTCGCCCTGCTAGTAACAAGGTGAGAGTAAGCCAGAATATGAGCAGGGTTATCAATAATGGCAGCCTGTAGCGGCTTCATCACTAAGGTCTCATTATGCGGATCGGTCAATAACTCAGACTCATTAACCAGATAAGCACACTGCGCCGAGACGACTGCACCTTCATATGCCTCAAGTGTGTAGCCCTCCTGCTGCGAGTTTAGGACATGGCTATAAATACCATGTCCAGCATCAATCCCGTCCACATGTGCATGCGCCAAAGGCGACAAGCATTGTAGGAACACGAATACGATCAGCAGAAATTTTTGTAGGGTCTTTTGCATAGAGAAGTAAATCGCACAGCCCGATCTCAGGCAAGCCTCAAACAGACAGGGGGAAAACGCATAAGTTCAAAACTATTTGCATTGTTGATTTATCGCCCACGCCACATGCTCACGCACTAGTGCCGAAGCATGCTCTGTTCTGCTCTGCAAGGCAAACATGATATCAGGATGTTTGGGGGCGTTGCCCAAGGCGACTGCGATGTTGCGTAGCCATTGCTCATGGCCGATACGATAGATGGCGCTGCCTGCGAGCTTGCTGTTGAAATCGGTCTCTTCCCATGAGAACAACTCAATCAGCGACACATCATCAAGCCCGTGGCGAACAGCAAAATCTGACTCTACCGTCGTTTGTGCATAACTATTCCACGGACACACCAACTGACAGTCATCACACCCATAGATGCGGTTGCCTACCAACGGCCGTAACTCCGAGGGGATACTGCCCTTAAGCTCTATGGTTAGATAGGAGATGCATCGACGCGCATCCAATTTATAAGGAGCGATGATGGCTTGCGTAGGGCAGACCGTGATGCAGCGTTCGCATGTGCCGCAATGTTCGCTATGGGGTGTATCTATAGGCAATGGCAGGTTGATATATATTTCGCCTAAGAAAAACCATGAACCATGCTCGCGATTCAGCAATAGCGTATGTTTGCCACGCCAACCCAAGTTAGTTTTGCTCGCCAATGCCACTTCCATCACGGGCGCGCTGTCGGTGAATACCCTGCCCTCATATTCAGTGACTGCATCGCGTATCTTGTCCGCGAGTTTTGCCAATCGGTTGCGCACCAACTTGTGATAATCACGGCCCAAGGCATAACGCGAGATGTAAGCGCGCTCACCCTGTGCGATGACTTGCCAGCTATCCTTGGCATCTTGAGGGAAGTAATTCATACGCACCGAGATCACCCGCAAGGTACCCGGAAGCAACTCAGCCGGACGACTTCGTTTCGTGCCGTGTTTTGCCATATAATCGAGCTCGCCGTGCAGGCCTGCTGCCAACCATCGCATCAGTCCAGCTTCTGCTTCGGCCAGATCAGTATCACTGATCCCCACCGCTTGAAAACCCAGTTCTGCCGCCCACAACCTGATCTGCTGGTTGAGCGCAGCGTGATTTGTTTGTTGAGGATGTTCAATTTGCATAGTGCCGATGATAGCGGAATCACACTTAGACTCGCTGATGAAAATGCGACCTTGGATTGCGCACGCCGTTTGGCTGGCATCTTACAACCCGGCTTAGTTATATATCTTGAGGGCGATTTGGGTACAGGCAAGACCACTTTAGTTCGTGGCATCCTCAATGCATTGGGTCACACTGGTAGAGTGAAGAGTCCAACGTACACATTATTGGAAAGCTACACTGTAAAAGACTATGAGATTCGACATTTCGACCTTTATCGCATGCAGACACCAGAAGAGTGGGATGGTGCGGGGTTTGACGACGAATATGACGGTATGAACATACTGCTTATAGAATGGCCTGAGCAAGGACTAGGCTACGTGCCTCACGCAGACTTAGAAATACGTTTTGATATATTGGCCGATGGCCGCGAGGTGAAGATAGATGCATTTAGTTTTGCGGGTAAAGAATGTCTAGCGCGCTGGTAAGGATTTTTGCGCTGCTGCTGATGCTGCTTGGGCTTTGCCCAGCACAAGCAGCCGTGCAAATCAGCTCGATACGTATCTGGCCTGCAGAGGATTACACACGCCTGACTTTAGAGTCTAAGCGCGCAATCAAACACAATATGTTCACTATAGATAATCCAGACCGACTGGTAATAGATCTGGAGGACGTGGACATCAACGACACCCTCAATCAACTCAGCGCTAAGATAGGTAGCAACGATCCCTACATCAAAAGCCTGCGTATAGGCCGCTTCAAGCCAGGTGTAGTGCGCTTGGTATTCGATCTTAAAACCGCAATCAAGCCCCAGTTATTTGATCTCAAGCCGGTAGGTGAGTATTCGTACCGCAAGGTATTGGACATCTATCCTGCACACCCCACAGACCCCATGATGGCATTGCTAGCAGATAAAGATAGTAAAGCAGTTTCAGTGCCCCCACCCACCGCGACCTTGGCGGAAAGCAGCCCTACTATCTCCGTCAAAAATGAACCTGAAAATATCCCTGAGTTGCGTGCCCGCACACTGATCATCGCAATCGATGCAGGGCATGGCGGTGAGGATCCGGGTGCTCATGGTCGCCGTGGTACGCACGAAAAAGATGTCACCCTAGCGATTGCGCGCAAGGTCAAAACCTTGGTCGATGCTACGCCCAACATGCGCGGCGTGATGATACGCGACGGCGATTACTTCATTCCTTTGGGTGGCCGCGTGGTCAAAGCACGCAAGGCCAATGCCGATCTATTCGTCTCCATCCACGCCGACGCTTTCAATAAACCAAATGCACGCGGCTCATCGGTGTTCGCCCTGTCTGAACACGGTGCGACCAGCTCGGCAGCACGTTGGTTAGCGAAAAAGGAAAACGAAGCGGACTTGATAGGCGGCGTGAATCTGGACGTCAAAGACCCCTATCTGGCCAAAACCCTGCTAGACCTGTCGCAAACAGCAACTATAAACGACAGTATGAAGTTAGCTAAATACGTATTGGGTGAGTTATCTAACATCAATGACCTACACCGCGGTCATGTGGAACAAGCAGGCTTCGCAGTACTCAAGGCACCAGACATCCCTTCCATATTGGTGGAGACTGCCTTCATCAGCAATCCTACCGAAGAGAAACGACTGACCGATCCCTCGTATCAAGACAAGGTCGCACAGGCGGTAATGAGTGGCATTAAGCATTACTTTTCTCAGAACCCTGCCCTATCAAGACCTAAGTTCGCACTTTCTAATTAAAGGCAGGACAACATGGATCAACGTTTATTGAGGATATTAGGCGGCAACATGGCTGAATATCCAGATGCGCTGGAAGCCAAGTATCCACGTGTCTTTTCTCAGATAATGGCATTGTGGGATTTACCTGAAATCGATGATTACTTCATGGATCTAATGGTAGACAGACGGGGTGGACGCGCGGGGTTTCCCGATGATGTTGCTGCACAGATTGTGCATTTGAGTCTGGTCCACACTTCCCAGCATTCCAGCAAGCAGAGTTCGGACGTTTGGGATATATCCTCCTCTGCTGTAGCCAACGTGCCTGCCACACCAGAAGCTATAGAAACTTGGCGTAATCCGCCTGTCGATATCTGCAATACATTGGATCAGATGGGTATTGCATTCACCTCGACTGGGTTCATGCACTCTGCTGAGACTGGGAATCGGCCTGCCATCGGCTTATTCCTAGAAGCTGGTGTACATCCGCAACTACACAACGATCATGGGATGACGGCCTTGATGCTGGCAGCACAAGGCGGTCATGCAGAAACTGTAGCCCTGCTACTCAAATACCAAGCTGATGTCTATATAACAGACCAAGGTGGGAACACCGCATTGCACTGGGCTGCTTATGCTGGCCAAGTGGATAGTGCACAAGTCCTGATCGAACATCACGCCGACATAGATAAGCGCAACATACAAGGCTGCACCCCGCTGATGCAAGCAGTTACCCAGCGACAACTCTCCATGGTGCTGTTATTGATTAATTGTGGCGCAAACTTAGACATCGTCTCCTCCCAAGGAAACTCACCTTTGCATAAGGCTGCAGCGGCTGGCTATAAAGAAATCATCCGACCTTTACTGGAACAAGGCGCAGCACTGAATATAAGAAATGTAGATGGCGATACGGCAGTAAAACTGGCCGTTAAGAACGGGCAGGAGGCTGTGGTCAGAATGCTACTCGCAGCCCAAGAACAAAGGATGGATCAATCGTAGAGCGGATTACCCAGATCTAAGACTTTACCCATCGCTGCAACTTGCTTCCAAGTAGCTTCATCTGCCAGTGGCTTCAACTTCTTAGCCACCTGCTCGAATCCCTTAGCATCGCCTCGGGTGTCGAATATACCCAACAATGAAATGTAGATATCTGGATTTGAGGCATTAATCTTGAGCGCATCCCGTAATACCTCCTCGGCCAGTTTGTCATGACCAAAACGTAGATAGATATTTGCCTCTTCCATCAGATCGAATTCTGCAGGCAAAGTGGGTTGTGCTTTTTGTTCTTTGAACGCAGGAACCTTCATACTCTGCGAACCCACGTCCAAGGTTTTGGTCACTACGGGTGAGGATGTCGTAATCACAGGTTTGACTTTTTGGGATTCTATAACGGGTGCTGGCGCGGCAACAGGTACAACTGGAGCAGGTGCGGACACATGATCAAGATCGTCGAATAAACCGCTTGGTATCCAGCCACTTTCCAACTTGCGTTTGCGGTAAAGATAATATGCCGCCGCCCCCAACAAAACGACTGCCAGTCCGCCCAAAATCGACGCTCTATGATTGCGAGCATCATTAATCAGTTGTGCATAAGTATCCAGCTCTGCAACTGGCGCAGTAGTCGCAACGGCAATTGCGGGAGCAGACACGGCTACCACTTGTGTGGTGGCCAACACGGACGACATACTTTCAACAGAATTGCTGGCATCAACAATACCTGATGCTGCCAAAATAGCATCTACACCTGATGAAACTGTCAAACTAAGCTTCCCCTGCAACACTTTTATGACTTGATTCATCTCGGCGATTTGCTCATTCAGGTCTTTCAATGTCTTCTCTTTGGCGATCAACTCTTCCTGCAGTGCATCATCTTGCTCTTTAGGTGACATGGGCACGCTCGGGTCTATCTTAGAGATAGTCAACGAGGTCGAAAGCGTCAGAGAAAGCTTGTTGGAGAATTGGCCGTCGCGCTCTAGCTTGCTGATATACCTTTGTGACTTCGGTACTGCTTCACTTCTACGTGCTCTAGTCGCAGATTTACGTGCAGGTCTGTCTACATGACGAGACTTAGCCTTAGGAGCCGCAACTGGGGAGACACTCTCGATTGCGAGAGGTTTAATCGGTGTGGGCACAGCGTCTTGTGGCGCTATTGCCTGTACATACTGTTGACTACGCATCATATCAGGCGATGGGTCTACCAGTACGGTATAGGTGCGCATGACCTTATTATTATGCGAGGATACTTCTAGAATCAGGTCTAGGTATGGATCTTCAATAGGTCGCAGGGAAGTGACGCGCACTATAGCTTGTTTGCCCGTCTCATTGACGATGCTAAAGCGGTACTTCTTCTCATATGGGTAAGGGTAGCCACTCTTTTGATACTGCTCGGGCGTGGCTAGCCTAACGCTAAGATCGGCTTCGTAATTTTCACCCATATCGATTAGCGCCAGGTGCGCCTTGAAGGGTTCACCCAGATAACTGTCAACTTTTATATCGCCCATCCCCAGCGCATGACACTGTTGGGCAACAAAAAAAACCATAGTGATAAACCATAGTTTTTTAATGTGCGAAGCCGAGCGCTTGAGTGTCTTTTTGTTTTCCATGTTTTAGACTACTGACTGTATTTTTTATTATCGTTGTCTTTATTTGGGTTGATTGTAACTTAACATTAGCTTACAAAGAGAATACCCCGGTAGATAAATAGCGGTCTCCGCGGTCACATACGATGAATGCGATTACTGCATTCTCGACTTGTTGCGAGATACGCATCGCCACGTTCAAAGCGCCTCCAGAGGAGACACCACAGAAGATACCCTCTTCACTTGCCAGTCGGCGCGTCATTTCTTCCGCATCATACTGATTCACATACTCCAGCCTATCGATATTCTTAGGGCTGTATATCTTGGGCAGATAGTCTTCTGACCATTTGCGAATTCCTGGTATCTGCGCGCCTTGTTCGGGTTGCACACCTATGATCTGTATGCCAGCATCCTGTTCTTTGAAGTAACGTGAGCAACCCATGATGGTACCAGTCGTCCCCATACTGCTAACGAAGTGCGTCAGCTTGCCATGTGTGTCACGCCAAATCTCAGGCGCCGTGCCTTCGTAGTGCGCCAAGGGATTATCTGGATTCGCAAACTGATCAAGGATGAATCCTTTATCGGCTGCTTGTAGTTTTTCTGCCGTGTCTCTTGCTAATTCCATGCTGCCTTGCTTGGCGGTGAGTATCAGTTCGGCACCGAAGGCACGCATGGTCTGCTTACGTTCCTCACTCTGATTCTCGGGCATCACTAGGATCATCTTATAACCGCGCATCGCAGCAGCCATCGCCAGCGCGATACCAGTATTGCCGCTCGTTGCCTCGATCAGAGTATCTCCAGATTTTATCTGGCCGCGCTGCTCGGCGCGCACAATCATGGACAGCGCTGGTCTGTCCTTGACTGAGCCGGCAGGATTATTCCCTTCCAGTTTCGCCAATATGACGTTGCTGGTGTTACCGGGGATACGCTTGAGTCTGACCAGCGGCGTGTTGCCGACAAAGTCCTCTATGGATGGATAGTGCACAGGCTCACTTACCAGCTTGCTTGAGCATGTGCTCCACATAACGTGCTGTGCCCTGCTCCACCGTTAAGAAGGGTTCCTGGTAGCCTGTTTCACGGAGTGCAGTGATATCAGCTTGGGTGTAGCTCTGATACTTGCCTTTGAGAGCCTCTGGAAAAGGGATGTAACTCAACAGACCTTCTTGGATCTGACCTTCCAAACTCAACGCTGGCTTGCCTTCCGAGACACGCAATGTATTGATGGTCGCGACCGCGACATCGTTGAAGCTTTGTGCTTGACCCGTACCCAGATTAAAGATGCCAGACTTATGCGGATTATCGAGGAAATACATATTTACCTTGACCACGTCCTCTATGGACACAAAATCGCGCAACTGCCCCCCATGTGCATAACCATCGCAGCCCTCGAACAAACGCACCTTGCCTTCGGCACGATATTGATTGAAGAAGTGGAAGGCTACCGATGCCATGCGACCCTTATGTTGTTCACGAGGACCGTAGACATTGAAATAACGCAAACCGACCACTTGCGCACCGCGTTTATGCCAGCGCCTGCGTACGATTTGATCGAACAGGAATTTTGAATAAGCGTAAACGTTCAATGGCGCTTCGAACTCGCGGCTCTCTTTGAACACACTACCGCCCCCATAGACTGAAGCGGATGAAGCATACAAGAAGGGAATCTCTTCGTTCTGGCAGTAATTCAACAACTCCAAAGTGTATTGGTAATTGTTCTCCATCATGTAACGACCATCGCTCTCCATCGTGTCTGAGCACGCGCCCTGATGCAACACAGCTGTCACCAGACCATCGAAGTAACCCTCTTTGAGACGCTCTAGGAACTCTTCCTTACCCAGATAATCCGCAATTTCACAGTCAACCAGATTCTTGAACTTATCAGCCTTGCTTAGATTATCGACTGCGATGATGTTGTTCTCTCCGCGCTCATTGAGCGCTTTGACCA
Organism: uncultured beta proteobacterium; assembly: GCA_963740305.1. Classification (GTDB taxonomy): domain Bacteria; phylum Pseudomonadota; class Gammaproteobacteria; order Burkholderiales; family Gallionellaceae; genus Gallionella. The sequence goes on from CAVUDR010000005.1 coordinate 181,975, forward strand.
GACTGGATCCTATGAATCCGGCTGCGCCGGTAACGATGTAGTACATGTATCTCTCCTCTATGTTTGTGAATCAGCTTGTAAGACTAAAGATGCGGTAATCGCGATGCACTGTTTGCCCTGTATGCTGATTTCTATTTTTTCATATCCTGAACAATCTCTTCACGACTGACTACAGCCGTACCCAGCTTGCCCACCACGATACCCGCAGCACGATTCGATACGCGCACCGCATCCGGCAGATCTGCGCCACTAGCCAACATCACTGCCAATGTTGCAATCACGGTATCACCGGCGCCACTGACATCGAACACTTCGCGTGTATGAGTAGGCTCGTGCAATACACTGCCCGCACGATACAAACTCATACCATCTTCGCTACGCGTGACCAACAATGCTTCCAAACCCAATTCCACACGCAACTTCTCGGCCTTAGCTGTCAACTCAGCTTCATCTGACCAGTTCCCAGCGACCTGACGGAACTCACTGCGATTGGGTGTCAGCAGCGTCGCGCCACGATAGCGCGCATAGTCGTCGCCCTTGGGATCAACCAACACAGGCTTACCTGCTGCACGTGCCAGACTAATCATCTCAGCGATGTGCGCAAGACCACCTTTGCCGTAATCGGACAAAATCACCACATCGGCACCGTTCAACTGAGCACGGAAATCTTCCAGTGCGGCATTCAATACTTCATGGCTGGGTGGCGTTTCAAAATCGATACGCAACAATTGCTGGTGACGCGCAATGGCACGCAATTTGATGATGGTAGAGATGCTGCTGTCTCTATGCAGCAAAGGTGTCAGATTGTCATGTTGCGTCAACAATTTCTCTAGGCAATCACCCGCCTCATCATCACCCAGTACTGACAGCAAGGTGGACTGTGCACCCAAGGCGGCGATATTGCGCGCCACGTTAGCCGCACCACCCGGACGCTCTTCTACTCTATCAACCTTGAGCACTGGCACAGGGGCCTCTGGTGAGATTCGGTGCACATCTCCGAACCAGTAACGATCCAACATCACATCGCCTACGACCAAGACCTTGGCCGCGCTGAACTTAGGCAAAGAACTCATGCCTGCACTCCTATTTCTAAATTGATATTGCGTAAAGCCTGCAAAGGATCTGCAGCCTGCGTGATGGGACGACCTATCACCAGATAACTGGAACCCGCTTGCAATGCTGCCTGCGGAGTCATGACCCTAGACTGGTCATCCAGACTGGCTAGGGCCGGACGTATCCCCGGTGTAACCAGACAAAACTCTTTACCCAAGGCACTGCGCAACATAGAGGCCTCTTGAGCAGAGCACACCACTCCATCTAGACCGCAGTCCTTGGTCAATGCGGCGAGACGGGACACCATCTGCGCGGGCGTAGCTGCGATGCCGATGTCGGATAAATCTTCCTGCGCCATGCTGGTGAGCATGGTCACTGCGATCAATTGAGGGGGCTTGCTGACGCGTGATACAGCCTCTGCTGCTGCAGTCAGCATCTTGCGTCCACCCAAAGCATGTACGTTCACCATCCATACGCCTAGTTCTGCTGCGGCTTTACAGGCTTGCGCAGTGGTGTTTGGAATGTCGTGGAATTTCAAGTCAAGAAATAATTCGAATCCGCGTTTCATCAACGCTTCTAGTACGGCTGGGCCAGATGAGGTGAATAACTCCTTGCCAACTTTCAATCGACAAGCCGTTGGGTCGAGTCGCTCCGCCAGCGCTAAAGCCGGAGCACTAGATGCATAGTCCAACGCGATAATGATCTTGGGGTCTAATTTGGAAGGGGAATTCATAAAGTGAGTCCTGTTTCTTCGGTACGGCGGGGGGAATAACTATCCCAAGCTTGGCAAGCAGGACAGTGCCAATAGAATTGACGCGCATTGAAACCGCACGACTTACAGTGATACATGGCCAGATTGCGGGTGCGCTTATGTACCAGATTCTTAACCAACTCCACATCGGCGCGTCTCTCCAGCGAAACCTCCAACAACCGCGCTTCCAATAGTTTATCCAAACCCAGCAGACTAGGATTTCGCTCTAGCTCATCACGCACGACTTGGTAAGCCGCAGACGCGCCTTCGTTCTTAAGCACGCCGTCGAAAACTACATTCAGCAAATCATGTGAGTGATATTTATCCATATACCCGCGTAGCAAGGCGACACCATCACGCTCGCGATCCAAACTACGATAGGCGTTCAGTATCCTTTCAGCGACCAGCGGCAAATACTGCTCATCCTGCTGCTCTATGGTCTTCCATGCCGTGATGGCCATCTCATGCTTGTTTTCGGACAAATATAGATCACCCAGCATCATGGTCGCGCGCACATTCTTAGGTGACTCGTTCAAGGCCTGTTGCAGATGCTCGCGCGCAACTACCAGATTACCTGCGTCAATCTCTTCAACCGCCAACTCGCAATAAAAAAATGCGGACTGGGAGTTGTACGACTCGCCAGTCTTCTCAGTCAGACGTTCTGCGATCTTGATGGCTTTGATCCAGTCGTGCTCCTTCTGGAATAAATCCAATAAAAACTCTAAGGAAGGTTTAGCGTACTTGGTCTTGCCCAACTCATTGAACAGACTTTCGGCGCGATCCAAGATACCTGCCTTGAGGTAGTCCTGCGCCAATTCGAACACCGCCTGCTGACGCTTATCGTCATCCAGATCGGCACGATCGACTAGGTTGTGGTGCATGCGTAAAGCTCTATCGACTTCACCGCGACGGCGGAACAAACTGCCCAAGGCAAAGTGCAATTCCACAGTTTGCGGATCCACCTTGACCACCTCGATGAAGGCTTCGATAGCCTTATCTTGTTGCTCGTTGAGCAAGAAGTTGAGACCCTGAAAATACGAATCCGGCAAGGCACTGGACTCAGATAGGATCTCCTTGATATCGATACGTGCTGCTAACCATCCCATGCCAAAGAACAAAGGGAATATGAGTAGCATCCAAGGTTGAAATTCCATAGTTGCCCGATTTAAAAAGGTTGTGTCACTGACTTTTCTTGTTCCATTTCGGCCAATTGATTCTTGACCTTAATATCGCGCTTAAGCGCCGATATTTCCCTACGCTGCTGCAATATATTTATGATCATGGCTAATACACCTATCACCACGCCTGCTGCGAAAAACAATAACAACACGAGAACTAAAGAAGTGTGCCACTCCGTGTTAAAAAAATATCGCAGGGTCACAGGTTGATCATTCTTAACCGCGAAACCCAGCAAAACCAAGAATATGATTAAACGCCCTAGCCAATTTAGATAACGCATGGACAGTCCAAGTTGTAATAAAAAATACGCCGAACGATAGCATAAAAAATGGCGGCTATACCTTTCGATATGCCGCCACGAATCGATTTCTCAGTTACTTAAGACTGAGGTTCGCTGACACGTTCACGCAACTCCTTACCAGCCTTGAAGTGTGGCACGTATTTGGCCGGCACTTTTACCTTATCCCCAGTCTTGGGATTACGTCCCAGACGAGGTGGTCGGTAATTCAACCCGAAACTACCAAATCCGCGAATCTCGATACGACCACCACGCGCTAACGTAGCGGACAAATTATCCAGAATCACTTTTACGGCCAGCTCGGCATCTTTTGCGAGTAACTGCGGATGCAGTTCTGCAAGTTTTGCGATTAGATCAGAACGAGTCATGCTTACCTTTCAACTTAAGCTTCTGTTTTGCTGCCGCTCATCTTAGCTTTCAACAAGGCACCCAGATTAGTTGTACCTGCATTGCCATTATTTTCAGCAGAGAACTTTTGCATCGCAGCAGATTCTTCAGCTTTATTGAGCGCCTTGATAGACAGGTTGATACCACGATTCTTGCGATCAACGTTGATGATCACAGCAGTCACAGTATCGCCTTCTTTAAGGTGTGTGCGGATGTCTTCAACACGGTCCACAGACACCTCAGATGCTTTCAAGTAAGCTTCTACATCGTTATCCAGCGCAACAACAGCACCCTTGGCATCGATAGACTTAACGGTACCTGTTACAACGGCACCCTTCTCATTGGAAGATGCGAAACCGCCGAATGGATCTGATTCCATTTGTTTGATGCCCAAAGAGATACGCTCGCGCTCGACGTCGATAGCCAACACCAAAGCTTCAACTTCGTCACCCTTCTTGTAGTTGCGAACGATTTCTTCGCCTGGCTGGCTCCAAGACAGATCAGACAAATGGATCAGACCATCGATACCGCCATCCAAACCGATGAACACGCCGAAGTCAGTGATGGACTTGATCTGGCCACGGACTTTATCGCCCTTCTTGTGGTTGATTTCAAAGTCATCCCAAGGATTGGACTTGCACTGCTTCATACCCAATGAGATACGACGACGTGATTCGTCGATTTCAAGGATCATGACTTCTACTTCATCACCTAAGGAAACAACCTTGGATGGATGTACGTTCTTGTTCGTCCAATCCATTTCAGACACGTGTACCAGACCTTCGATACCTTGTTCGATCTCTACAAATGAACCGTAGTCAGTCAGGTTAGTGACTTTACCGAACATACGTGTACCTTGTGGGTAGCGACGTGCCAGACCATTCCAAGGATCATCACCCATTTGCTTGATACCCAGAGAAACGCGGTTCTTCTCTTGGTCGAATTTCAAGATCTTAGCTTCGACTTCTTCGCCCACTGTCAGGACTTCAGAAGGATGCTTCACGCGACGCCATGCCAAGTCGGTGATGTGCAACAAACCGTCGATACCACCCAAGTCAACGAATGCGCCGTAGTCAGTGATGTTCTTGACCACGCCCTTAACGATCGCGCCTTCCTTCAGGCTTTCCATGATCGCTTCACGATCAGCACCCATCGTTGTTTCCAGCACTGCACGACGTGACACCACGACGTTGTTGCGCTTGCGATCCAACTTGATGACCTTCAGCTCCATGGTCTTATTTTCGTATGGCGTAGTGTCCTTGACTGGACGAATGTCCACCAAAGAACCTGGCAAGAATGCACGGATACCATTGACCATAGCAGTCAGACCACCCTTGACCTTACCGCTGACAAAACCTTCAACGATCTTGCCTTCTTCCATGGCGATCTCAAGATCGTGCCATGCAGCCAAGCGCTTAGCTTTTTCACGGGACAGCTTGGTTTCGCCATAGCCATTTTCCAATGATTCGATAGCAACGGTGATGAAGTCGCCTGCTTTGACTTCCAGCTCACCCTTTGCATCGAGGAATTCTTCGATAGCAATCAGACTTTCGGATTTCAGACCTGCATTTACCACAACAACGTTGTGATCTACGCGCACTACTTGCGCTGTGATCAGTTCGCCTGCGCGCATTTCTTTGCGGGTCAAGCTTTCTTCGAACATTGCTGCAAAACTATCGGGATTTTCTACTACTGCTGCGGTTGCGTTCATATTGAATACACCTAAGATAAATTTCTGTTTGCACAGAGGTTAGTTATAAAGTTCCCAATCAACGGAGAGTCAAGTGGGGCCTATTTTTTGGACGGATCCGGAAGGTATGCCTGCATCACAAAGTCGACAGCCTGCTCGATGTTCAGAGTCGTGGTATCCAGCAATATTGCACCTACCGCCTGTTGCAAAGGTGCGACGCTGCGTTGTGTATCACGATAGTCGCGCGCCTCTATGTCCTGCAAAAGGGCGTAGATATTAGCACCCATTCCTTTCTGCTTCAACTGCTTATATCGTCTATCTGCGCGCGCTTGGGCGCTAGCAGTCAAAAATATCTTCAAATTAGCATCTGGAAACACCACAGAAGCCATGTCGCGACCATCGGAGACCAAGCCCGGCGCACGCCTGAAATCATGTTGTTTATCGAGTAGCGCCGCCCTCACCTTGGGCAAGCTGGCAACCTTAGAAGCTGCCGCCCCAGATTCCTCAGTACGCAATTCGTCACCCACGATGGCGCCTTCTAACCAAGTCTCACCCTGCTCGAAACGAATATCCACCTTGCCAGCCAATGCTGCCAAACTGATTTCATCATCGAGTGCCACTCCATGTCGCTGCGCAGCCAGACCCAACAAACGATATAGCGCACCACTATCCAAATAGTGATAACCCAGTTTGTCGGCGACGATCTGTGCCACTGTCCCTTTTCCGGATGCGGATGGGCCATCGATTGCGATCACAGGTACTGCCTGCGTCACGCTGGCAAAAACCGAAAAATAATCAGGGAAAGTCTTAGCGACACATTGTGGATCATTGATACGCATTCCCTTTGCCCCGAATGCCGCCAGCGAAAAACACATCGCCATGCGGTGGTCATCATAGGTATCTATACCGGTAACGGGACTCAGAATGGTGTCAGCAGGTGGCGTGACACGAATGTAGTCTGCACCTTCTTCCACCGCCGCGCCGACTTTTCGCAGCTCAGTCGCCATCGCATGAATGCGGTCTGTCTCTTTGACGCGCCAACTGGCGATATTGCTTAATGTGGTCGTACCGTCTGCGAACAAGGCAGCGACAGCCAAAGTCATTGCGGCATCGGGTATATGGTTGCAGTCCATTTCTATAGCATTCAGTCTGCCACTAACGGGTGATTGAACTTCCATCCAATTCGGCCCCTGCACGATACGCGCACCCATCAGACCCAAGGCTTCAGCAAAACGCACATCGCCTTGTATGCTGTCGCGGCCCACACCTTCTATGCGTAACAGTCCGCCACCAATAGCACCTGCAGCGAGAAAATATGAGGCGGAAGATGCATCACCTTCTACATAGACTACTTCAGGTGCGACATAACGGCTGCCTGCGACGACCGTGAAACTGCGACTAGCATCGCGCTGTACCGTCACGCCAAATTTAGCCATCATCGCCAAGGTGATTTCGATATAGGGTTTTGAAATCAACTCGCCCTGCACCTCGACGGTAATCGTAGATTTAAGCAAGGGCAGCGACATCAACAAGGCGGTGAGAAATTGACTGGAAACATCACCACGCACGCTCACGCGCGATACACCACTCAATGTTGCGGGGAATATTTCTAAAGGTGGGTAGCCATCATTACCAGTGTAATCAATATTGGCGCCCAAACCACGTAAGCCATCCACTAGATCACGTATCGGACGCTCATGCATACGCGCCACGCCTGTCAACGTGTAATGACCGCCGGACAAAGCGAGTGCCGCTGTCAACGGACGGAATGCAGTGCCCGCATTCCCTAAGAACAGCCCAGCTTCACGAACAGGAAAGTCACCGCCACAACCTGTCACACGATAAGCGTTATCACCTAATGACAAAACTTTGACACCCAAGGTCTGCAAGCCTTCAAGCATGCGGTCGGTATCATCTGATTGCAGCAGATCGCGCACTTCTGTCGTACCTTGCGCCAGTGCAGCCAGCAACAGCACACGATTGGAGATGCTCTTGGAGCCCGGTAATTGCACCGTACCCTGAGCTGAGATTAATGGAGGAAGATACAGAGAGTTGTGAGTCATGTCTTAAAGCCGCAATGCGGCATTACCTTATTGTTGGGTCCAGTTGCTACGCACTTTACGTGCTTCGCTGAACACGTCTTCCAATGTATCGGCATCGCGTTTTTCCAATGCCTGATATAGCACATGCAACTCTTGCGCATATTGCATCAGCTCTTGCATCAGTGCATCGCGGTTGGCTAGACAGATGTCGCGCCACATTTCGGGGGAGCTCGCAGCTATACGAGTGAAGTCACGGAAACCGCTCGCGGCAAATGACAACAGCACGTCACGGTTATCGCGCTGCGACAGATCGTGCACCAGCGCAAACGAAAGTAGATGTGGCAGATGACTCACAGAAGCGAACACTTGATCATGTTCCTGCGCAGTCAGTTCGCTGACCTTAGCGCCACAAGCTTCCCATGCCTGACGCACTTGAGCGACTGCCGCAGCGCTGTTTTCAGGCAAGGGGGTCAAAACTACTTTTTTATCCACGTAGAGTTCAGCGCGGGCGGCGGCGGCCCCACTCTGTTCAGCACCTGCGATAGGATGCGCTGGAACAAACTGGGCAATCTTATCGCCCAAGAATGCTCTTGCCGCAGCGACCACATCACACTTGGTGCTGCCTCCGTCGCTGACCAGCGTATGCGAACCAAGATGCGGTGCGATACGTTGCATGATCTCAGCCATCTGTCCAACTGGCGTTGCCAACAACACCAAGTCTGCATCGCCGACTTCCTGCGCAACATCTATACCGATGCGATCGATGATGCCCAGTTGTTGCGCTTGCAGCAAAGTAGCAAGACTACGTCCAAAACCGACCACTTCGGACACAGCGTCGGCCTGACGCAAGGCCAGTGCGAACGAGCCTCCTATCAGACCCACACCAAAGATGACGACTTTTTTCAAACTGATAGCAACTCCATTCTTTTGCTTCACAGGGTGTCTCGAAAAATTCAAAATCCTAAGTGAGGCTAGGCGCGAATGAAATTTACACGCGCCGCATATTCAGACATATGTAAGCGGGGAAATTTCATGAGCAACAACGCATCGTGACGGAGTTTGGATTTTTCGGGATGCCCTCTTATTCCATGTACATTCCGCCATTCACATGCAGCGTCACACCGGTGATATAAGCCGCTGAAGGACTAGCTAAAAAGGCGACTGCAGCAGCGATGTCTTGAGGTTGGCCCAGACGTTTCAACGGCACATGTTCAACCAATTTGGCGCGCTGCTCTTCGCCTAATGCATGGGTCATATCTGTATCGATGAAACCGGGTGCGACGCAGTTGACGGTGATGTTGCGACTACCGATCTCTTGCGCCAGCGATTTGGTGAAGCCCATCATGCCTGACTTGGAAGCTGAATAGTTGCTTTGACCTGCATTACCCATGCTACCCACAACAGAGGCGATGCTGATGATACGACCGCCGCGTGCTTTCATCATGGCGCGCAACACCGCGCGGCTCATGCGGAACACAGACTTGAGATTGGTCGTCAACACGTCATCCCACTCTTCGTCTGTCATGCGAGCCAGCAGATTGTCGCGAGTGATACCAGCGTTATTCACCAAGATCGAAATCTCGCCGAATTGCTTACGCAACTCACCCAATACAAGCTCGGTTTGTGCAGCATCGTTGACGTTCAGTGCAAAACCTGCGCCCTTGATCCCTGCAGCGGCAAGATACTCGCTGATTGCCAGCGCACCTTTCTCACTGGTAGCAGTCCCAACCACGGTCGCGCCCTGTTTTCCCAGTTCCAAAGCGATAGCTTGGCCTATACCGCGCGAAGCACCTGTTACCAGTGCGATCTGTCCTTGTAGTGTCATTCCGAAATTCCTTATCTTAAGTAGTGACGAATTAGGCGAAGGTCGTCAAAGCCAAAGTCAATGCCGCGCCATCATTGATGGCAGACGCTTGCTGATTGGTGTCGATACGTTTATTGAGTCCAGCCAATACCTTGCCTGGTGCACATTCGACGTTATGTGTGACGCCCTGCTTGCCGAAAGCCTGCACAGTCTCGACCCAACGTACGGGTGAATACAACTGGCGTACCAGCGCATCTTTGATCGCGGCCGCATCGCGGTAGGCAGCGACATCGGCATTGTGCAGAACAGGGATGGCAGGCGCATTGATAACAACATCATTCAAGTATGTGCGCAACTGCTCGGCAGCCCCTTTGAGCAAACTGCAATGCGATGGCACACTCATCGGCAGCATGATGGCGCGCTTAGCACCATTGGCCTTGGCCAACTCCATACCACGCTCTACTGCAGCACGATCACCCGCAATGACGATCTGTCCAGGCGAGTTGTAGTTGACCGCTTCTAACACTTGCCCCTGCGCACCTTCAGCACACACAGCACGTACAGCATCATCATCCAGACCCAAGATAGCAGCAATACCACCCACGCCTTCAGGCACGGCTGTTTGCATACACTGCGCACGGTAACGTACCAAAGGCAAAGCATCTGCAAAACTCAAAACGCCCGCAGCAACCAGCGCTGTGTATTCACCTAAACTATGTCCTGCCATCATGGTTGGTGTTGCGCCATTTTGAGATTGCCAAGCACGGTATACCGCCACCCCCGCTGTCAGCATGATAGGTTGTGTGTTCACTGTGGCATTCAGTTCAGCATCACTCCCTTCGTTGACCAACTGCCAGAGGTCTTGCTTGAGCACATCGGAAGCTTCTGCAAAAGTGTCACGGACTGCAGAGAAGTCTGCATAACCATCCATCATGCCGCGAGATTGGGAACCCTGACCGGGGAATACGAAAGCGAATTTAGTCATTATAAAAACCTTCGAAAGTTAAGCTAGTAGCGGGTAGCTTGTTGCCTGTAGCTACGAGCTACTACCTACCCGCTCCCAACAAATTATTACCAGCGCACCAGCAGTGCACCCCAAGTGAAGCCGCCACCGATCGCTTCTAACAAGATGTGCTGACCGGCTTTGATACGGCCATCACGCACCGCAACATCCAGCGCCAAGGGGATAGAGGCAGCCGAAGTATTACCGTGCTTAGCCACGGTCACCACCACATTATCTAGGCTCAAGCCCAGTTTTTTGGCGGTCGCTTCCATGATGCGGATATTGGCCTGATGTGGCACCAACCAATCGATGATGGTGTCCGGCAATTGATGTTCCTCCAGCAACTCCTCGACCACACGACTGAGGTTATTAACAGCGAATTTGAATACCGCAGGGCCATCCATCTTAATGAAGGGACTACCCTCGATCTCGCCATTACGAATATTGCCTTCAGCTTTGAGCATATGACGCTGACTGCCGTCGGAGTGCAGCTTAGCTGCGATGATGCCAGGTGTCTCGCTGGCTTGCATGACCACTGCGCCCGCGCCATCACCGAACAATACAAAAGTCGTTCTATCCTGCACATCCAAGATACGCGACAGCACTTCAGCGCCAACGACCAATACATTCTTGGCCTGACCACCACGGATGTACATATCGGCGGTATTCATGGCAAACACAAAACCACCGCACACTGCCTGCATATCGAACGCAGGACCACCGTTGGTGATACCTAGCTTGTCCTGCAAGATACATGCGGTGCTGGGGAAAATCTGGTCTGGCGTGGTGGTTGCGACGATGATTAGATCAATGTCATTGGCTGCTATGCCTGCAGCCTCTATCGCTTTGACGCTGGCGTGATAAGCCAAATCGCTGGTTAATTCATCATCGGCTGCAAAGTGTCGCTCATGGATGCCACTACGACTGACGATCCAGTCATGCGAAGTCTCTACCATCTTTTCCAGATCGTAATTGGTCAGCGTTCTAGCAGGCAGATAACTACCGGTTCCTATGATGCGTGAGTACATTTAAGCCGCTCCTTGCTCAGAGTTTTGACGCTGATGATGCCACTTCTCAATATGTTCGCTGATGTGTTGCAACATACCGCCGCGTGCTTCTTCAGCGGCGCGCTCGATGGCACACAGATAAGCATATGCATCTGCCGAACCATGACTCTTCACGACGATACCTTTTAGACCCAAGAAACTCGCGCCATTGTAACGACGATGGTCCAATCTATGTTTGAAGGCTTTCAGTGCAGGGATGGATAACAAAGCGCCCAGCTTGGTGAAGATGTTTCGAGTAAGCTCTTCGCGCAGGAAGCCTCCCATCATCTTAGCCACGCCTTCGGCAGTTTTGAGCGCCACATTACCGACGAAGCCATCACACACTACGACATCGGTGACGCCCAAGAAAATATCATTGCCTTCCACGTTGCCGTAGAAATTCAGATCACTCTCCTGCAACATCAAACCCGCCTGCTTAACGACCTCATTGCCCTTGATTTCTTCGCTGCCGATGTTTAACAGACCCACGCTAGGATTCTCTTTATGCTCCAAAGCACTGACCAAAGTGGAACCCATCAGGGCAAATTGCAGCAGGTGTTCAGCCGTACAATCGGTATTTGCACCCAGATCCAACATACACACCTGCCCCTTATTAGTGGGCAGAAATGAAGCGATCGCAGGACGATCTATACCAGGCAAGGTCTTAAGCACGTAACGCGCGGTCGCCATCAACGCGCCAGTATTGCCAGCGCTGACACAAGCTGCTGCCTCACCGGATTTAACCAAGTTGATAGCAACGCGCATAGAGGAATCCTTCTTACCACGCAATGCGGACTGAGGGGATTCATCCATCGCCACCACTTGACTGGCGGCATGGACGCGCAAATGCGAACCGAGCTGCGCACCTATGGCGCGCAACTCAGCTTCGATGGCATCGGGAATACCGACCAACACGATGGTATCGCCGGGTGAGTGTTTCAGATATTCAATTGCTGCGGGAATCGTGACCGAAGGACCGTGATCACCACCCATTGCATCTATTGCTAATGTAACGTCCACTAAGCGACCCTAAGCAAAAAATAGAAAAGAAAACGCAGCCGATCTACAGACCGGCTGCGTCACTAAGAAGCTTATTCGCCTTTAGTCTTAACTACTTTTTTGCCGCGGTAAAAACCGGTTGGGCTGATGTGGTGGCGCAAATGTGTCTCGCCTGTAGTTGGCTCGATCGCGATCGATGGATTTGTCAAGAAATCGTGCGCGCGGTGCATACCACGCTTAGATGGGGACTTTTTATTTTGCTGAACTGCCATGCTGATACTCCTAGTTAAAACTCAAAATAACGTTAAGATTATTAACGCTTTAATTTTGCCAATGCCGCAAAAGGATGTAACTCCTCCTGCCGCGTACCTGCCTCATCTGCCGCCTGACACATCCCAACATTATGTTTGGGTGCAAAGGGCAAACTCAGCAAAATCTCATCTTCCAATAAGTGCCACACATCCAATTGCGCTTCAGCAAGGATACTTTCGAACGCTTCTTCGACTTCATTTGCATCCAACTGATCTAAGCCAGCCTGATCCCGCAACTGCACAGAGGTCGACACCACAACCTCAAAATCCATACACTGCATACAACGCTGACATACTAAATGGCAGACGCCAGATACATCCAGAGAAAGATATGGGACAGTAAATTTATCCACTCCACCCAATAACTTATAACTTAATGTGCCCTCTGTATCGCTCAACAGATCGACCAAACGTGACAATTCAGCAACCAGCACTTCACCGCTAATTTGCTGGCCATTTCTGGCAAAATCTAGACTATCTATGAAAGGTCGTGCATGCATGAGGCGCGCATGATATATTTTTCGCCCTCTTGTGTCAAAAATCCTAAGGAAAATTCTTGAATTCTCAGTTGCTTGTCTTGGCCTCCACCTCAACCTATCGTAGCGAACTCCTTAAAAAGCTACAAATCCCCTTCGTCACCGCAGCCCCTAATGTCGATGAAACCCCCTTAATCGGGGAATCCGCCCGTGCGACCTCCATACGCTTAGCGCAACTCAAAGCGCGCGCCGTCGCATCTGACTATTCGGATGCGCTAATCATAGGCTCGGATCAAGTCGCGTTATTGGAAGATGAACAACTCGGCAAACCCATGAGCCATGACAATGCCGTACGTCAATTACAAAAGATGCGCGGAAAAACCACACACTTCTATACGGCACTGAGCTTATATAACAGCAAGACTGGCAATATGCAGACCGAAGTGGCTGAGAACGATGTTGCCTTGCGCGAGTTGAGCGATGCTGAAATAGAAGCCTATCTACTCAAAGAGCAACCCTATCACTGTGCGGGTAGTGCCAAATCTGAGGGCTTGGGTATCGCCCTGATGTCATCTATGCGTGGCGACGACCCCAATGCACTGGTAGGCCTGCCCTTGATATTACTACTCGCCATGTTGCGCAACGAGAACCTGACACCCTTTTGAATATGACTACTACACCACCAGCATCAGGCACGACCAAAGGCACACTGTACCTCATCCCCTGCACCTTGGGTGACAGCCCTGCCGAACAGGTTATCCCCAGCCACGTCATCAATATCGCCCGTCATCTAAGCTATTACGTGGTGGAACAAACTAAGACCTCGCGCCAGTTCCTGTCTGCACTCAAACATGAACAGCCGATACAGTCCCTGCATTTTAGCAACTTAAACCAACATACCGCGCCAAGCGAATTGGAATCCTTGCTCGCCCCACTATTGGCAGGCCATGATTTAGGCGTGATCTCCGAAGCAGGCTGCCCCGGCATCGCCGATCCTGGTGCTGACTTGGTCAATCTTGCCCATCGCAAAGGGGTACGCGTAGTGCCACTAGTCGGCCCCTCATCCATTTTATTGGCCTTGATGGCCTCTGGCTTGAATGGACAGTGCTTCGCTTTCCAAGGCTATCTGCCTATAGATGAAACAGAGCGCAAGAAAGCCATCGTGAATTTGGAAGCTGAATCTGCAAAGCGCAACCAGACGCAGATGTTCATAGAGACTCCTTACCGCAATGAGCGCATGTATACCGCGCTGTTAGCGACTTGCCAGCCCCATACCTTGCTCTGTGTCGCGACTGACATCACGCTAGCCAGCGAACAGATCACCACGCTCAGCATCGCACAATGGAAGCGCCGCCCAGCCCCCGAACTCAATAAACGCCCCAGCTTGTTCCTCCTGCTCGCACCCTCAATCCGAGCGTGACTCGTTCAGCAGGAACATCAGTAAAGAACGCAGCTTGGCTGGCTTGACTGGCTTGTGCATCAAATGATGCCCTGCAGTATTGGCCAGTTGCAATAAGTCGGTACTGGTGTCGCCACTGATCAGAATGGCGGGAGTCTGGTTATTCGTATACTTGCGCACCATGGCGATTACATCAATTCCTGTTTCATCGTCTGCCAATTGATAATCACTGATAATGAGATCCCAAACTGCACCTGCTGACAGCAACGCCTGCAAACGATCTAGGTTATTGGCCGTCTCCACCGCCCCCCCCCAGGAAGCTAATATGGTTGCAGTGCTGGCTAAGACTAATTCGTCATCATCTATCACCAACACCGACTTACCTTGCAATGGCAATTTTTCTACAGTCATAGCTGACTGAAGCGCAGGATACTTTCCGCTTACCGCCAGATGGCTCTGACCGTTATCGATAGGCACTCGCAATGCAAATATGGAGCCACGCCCAAGCGTGGATCTCAGCTCTATGCCCAAGTCTAGGAGTTTCACTAGCCTATCCACGATGGCTAAGCCCAAGCCCTGCCCCTTGCTACTATCCAACTGTGGCTTAGAGACCTGGAAGAATTCATTGAATATATTCGATTGATCCTCACGAGAAATACCGATGCCGTTATCCCTAATCTCTATACGCAACTGATTGCCTCGCTTACGGCAAGCAATCATCACACAACCACCTGGATGACTATAGCGGATTGCATTGCTAACAAGATTCGTCAGAATACGCTCCAACAGAATAGGATCTGTATTCACATACAGACTAGAAGTACGCACCACCAGCTTGACGTTCTTGATTGCTGCAAGCATATGATAATCAGCCTCAACACGACTGATGATGGCCGACATCCTACAAGACTGATACTGCGGAATCACCCCTCCAGAATCCAACTTAGAGATATCCAACAGCGCATTCAATAAAGTAACGAGTGCATCCACCGATTGTTCTACTTGCTCGACTAGATGCCGCTGAGACGAAGAACTCAACTGGCGACGTAATTCCGCCACATACAGTCCCAGCGCATGCAAGGGTTGCCTTAGATCATGACTTGCTGCTGCGAGGAATCGGCTCTTGTCTTGATTAGCGAGTACGGCCTCATCCTTTTTCTCACGCAAAGCCTGCGTCGCCTGATCAATGCGCTGCTGCAATATCTCCCGGTCTTGCTCCAATTGAACACCCATCTCATTCAGGCCATGAGCGAGCGTACTCAGCTCGACAACATTGGTGGAGAATTTCGTTCTGGTGCCCAAATCACCTTTTGCGATCTTCTCTACTGCCTTACTCATTAAATGGATAGGCCGGGTTATACTCAAACTTGCCCTATAGATCAGATACAGGGCAATCATCAAAAAAAGGACTGTACTTATCAAGGCCACAATCAGCATCTCGAGCTTATCTTGCTCCGTATGCGCCTTGCTCATCTCGACAATTACTGCACCAATCTTTTTTGCAGGCTCGCTTATATCCAGATCATCGACCGCTACTTGTGTAGGTACGATAGGTTGATACAACCAGATGCTCTGATTTGATTCCTTGATCTGATTCGAAACATCTATCCCGCCGAAGGTGGGCGGTTCTCCCCACTTTGCGTGCGTCAGCTTCGATCCATTCTGCTGTGCAACTTTTAGAGTGCTTCCAGTCTCGAACTTCGCCGAGGTCATACTCCCTACCGTCAGCAAAATTTCTGATGACGCGTTTAGTATCGCCACACCGCGCACATCCGGCTCACGCAGGCTACCATTAGCAATCATCCTGAGGAATTCTTGATTATTCGTGAAGACGCCATATTCGCTACTGGAAGCCATCTGCCTAGCGATCAATTTGCCGCGCTCCATCAGACTCAAGTCCAAATCAGCAAAGCGTCCGTGCAATAGGAAGGACTCTAAGAAAATGGTCAATATCAATAACGGTATCAGCGTTATCAACGCCATCTGCTGCTGGATGTTGGGATTTCTAATCATAGACGCGCCCAAGATACAGACAGCATAAAATTTACTATGTCTGAGTACCTGATCATCACTAGATATAAACGCACATGAGAGTTAGAAATTCCGTTCCAAACGATCTAATTGAATACTACTTGCAACAAGACTTACCTAGCGACCAGAGGCAAGCGTGATAGCAATACGTATTGATTATACGTAACGAAAAAAATAAAGAACCAGTGATTTACGATTTAGCTACAGACACTAGTGTCCGGTTAACTTACGAATCCACGCGCCAAAGCTGAGGATTAGTGCGGGTTGCAGAGCAAATTATTTTGGTACCGATTTGAAATCAGTTTACCCATATTCCGGTTCGCGTAACTTCCAGAGGTCAATACCTCTGGAGATGAACAATGAATCAAGGCAGTCTGGACATGGCCAGATATTAACAGGAAATGTTGGGATGTTAGAACTGACCCTATTCTCTTATCTGCGGCTTAAGGTATCTTACATTCGGGTGAAGACAACTGGCGTCGCATTGGTCGGGGGCGCCAGGCATCTGGGGATTACGGAAAACATAGCCCTTGGATTGCATGCAAGTCGATAGTTGATTCATGTGGCGATCCCATCCATCAAAGTAACTTTTTCTGGATTCACGTGAAGATATCCAGTCTCCAAATCCATCTCCCATATCTGCCCCTCCCCCACACCCCACCCAATCCGCAAGGCGTGATTCACGCGTCATGCCGTCCTTCACCCAGCGGGCACCAAAGGGCACAGGATGTCGCAATCGCTCTGCCGCCTCGCCAGTAATGACCTGCGTGTTACAACCGCTCACTAATAGCAACAATGACGTGCATGACACCCAAACAAGTTGGCGCATAATTATTGCCCTGCCTTGAGTAAAACACTGATCGCTTGCCAGACCTCTGGCGGAAGCGCTTGTGCGGCGGCGAAGGGTGACGCCGGTACCAAGGCCACGCCGCTCCAAGCGTCATATACCTTAATATCAGTTTCACTCATCCCACGTTTGATATTCCCCTGTTCGTCATACAGCCCACTAACCTTGCCCCCGATTAAGTCATGCGGTCCTGCGAAGGCTTCGAGGAGTTTGTCCACCATGCCACCTTTCTCATAAGGCATGCCGAATAGCCAGGTTCGCTCTCCACCTTGCAAGCCTCCAAACGGCGCCGAAGTCATTTTTTTACCATCTTCTGTTTGAAGAAACTCTGCGTAGGTTTGTTGCCTCTTTGTTTCGTCAGCCTGTGGGTCAGTTTTCAGTGCACCGCAACAGTTTGGACGGGGCAACAGGGAACAGGCTACGGGTAAAGGCAACGGGCATCGCATCGCTCCGATTTGCCGTCCAATTTTGGGTACTCGTATTCAAATCCTTTATTAAAATACTCATACCCTTTAGACCTCATACATGCCCATAAATCATATCGATGATTTTCGTGCATAGGCCAATAAGAGCTATAGGGTTCGGACAAATTCGGCTCCCTAAAACCATCCTGTAGATTGCTTCCGCCCCCACATCCCACCCAATCCGCAAGACGTGATTCTCGCGTCATGCCCTCTTTGACCCAGCGGGCACCGAAGGGGTAATGTTGAGCAAGGGGGGCATTACCTGGGTCAAGCCAAATTCCGCCAATCCCCATGCAGCCAGTCAGCATCAGCCCTGAGACCATCATCCCATATCCAAAGCGGCGCATAATTATTGCCCTGCCTTCAGTAAAACACTGATCGCTTGCCAGACCTCCGGCGGAAGCGCTTGTGCGGCGGCGAAAGGTGCCGCTGGTACCAAAGCTACGCCGCTCCAAACCTCATGTACTACTTTAGTTGCGCCCGTGCGACCTCGCGTTGTATTACCCTGTTCGTCATACAGCCCACTAACCTTGCCCCCGATTAAATCATGCGGTCCTGCGAAGGCTTCGAGGAGTTTGTCCACCATGCCACCTTTCTCATAAGGCATGCCGAATAGCCAGGTTCGCTCTCCACCTTGCAAGCCTCCAAACGGCGCCGATAGCATCTTCTGCCCTTCTTCGGTTTTGAGGAAAGCCGCGTAGTCCCCCGTAAATTTCACTGGCTTGCTGGTGTCAATCGAACCATCTGGCTTCTTGTCAAATGAACAGCGGCTGTTATCCACCCCGCATAACAAATCCAAATCTGCCCGCGTGCCCGCGATCTTTTGACCATTGCCATTGACTCCAGCACTATCGCCACTGAGATTGCTAAATAGTGGTTTGCCATTTTTATCCACGACTCCGGCAAATTTCTTCGAATCCTCAATCATGAGTTGCCGCATTTGATCTGCCGCCATAGATAGGCCTTCCTTGGTGACGGTGGTGGCTCCTTGTCCGGTGACGGCGCCAATGAGGATGTTCATTACGCGTTCTTGTGTGGTGAGGTCGTCCATCTGATCCTTGATGATAGCTTTGTCGGTTTCCGAAGTGGCGGCTTTTAATTGCTCTTTCAGGGTTGTTATCTGGCTGGCGATGTAATCGCCAACGGCTTTGTTGGCTTGTTGGTTGAATGCCCCGGTAATCTGTACTTGTGCTTGTATTTCCTTTGCCACTTTCTCTGCATCGAAAATAGGTGCAATGGTGTTGGCGGTTGAATTTCCTTGGCTATCCACCGCCTCACCTTGTTCGTTTACATGCACATCGCGGTTGAGCAGGGCAACGGTGATGTTTGCATCCTTGCCAGTTAGGTCTTGCTGAGCTTCGTTATCAGTGATGTTGACAGAGCCTTGGCTGATGGCGCTAACCGTTGTGCTACTGGCTTTGTCGCTATCAGACCCGATACCGGCCCCCGAGAGTTGCGGCAACCCAGCTTGCAAGCCAGCGCCTATGGTGGCCGATGCGCCATTGGCATCATATTCCGCCTTGTTCCTGATATCCGAAACCGTCAGGATTGCCGTGGTAAGGCTGTTTTTCTGTTGGTCTGTCGCGGTTTGGTTGGAAGCGATCACTGCGCCTTTGAGATTGGTGTTGCCTTTGACATCAATCTGGAATCCACCATCACCTGCTTTGAATCCGCTTTGTTCGTTGACGCTGGCGTAGGTGCTGGTGATTTTGCTTTTGGCTGCATTAACGCTGGCGCTACCGCTGCCCACGATGGGGATGAGTACAGAGATGCCTGCGCTGCGCTGTTTGCTGGTGTAGGTGCTGGTGTCTTGCAGACTTTCGAGGTTGAGGTTGCCGCCGATGTTGGCAACGATTTGTTTGCCTGTTGCACTCGCACCTTTGAGGGTGGTGTCTCCACCGGAGTTGATGTTGAGGGTGTTGCCTGCGTTGACGTGGCTGTTGGTGTAGCTCAGGTCGTTGCCGTCTGCATTGCCGCGCGCCGCTGCTGCGTTGGCGGTGATGCCGATGGCGCTACCACCACTGCCATAGCTTGCCGCAACACCTGCACCGTTGCTGCTACTGCTGTTGTGGCTAACTTGGCTGGTGCTGTTCTGGTCGGCGATGAGGTTGATGGCGTTGTCGGCGGTGAGGTTGATGTTTTGCCCGGCACTGATGTCGCTGCCTTGGAGGGTGAGGTTGCTGTCTTGTCCGCCACCTGTTGCAACGAGGTTGAAGTTGCCACCCGCATTGAGGCTGCTGCCACTGGCAATCTGGCTGGTCTGGATGCTGTCGCTATGGCTTTGGCTGCTGCCTACGGTGGCACTGAGCGTGGCACTCATGCCACCCGATGCGGCGTTGCTGATCGCCATGGCAGCGGCAGCAGCAGCAAGTACTTTGGTGCGGTTGTCTTTTGCCTTGCTACCCGCTTGTTTGACTTGTTGCACGGTTTGGGCGGTGTCGGTCACATTGCTGGTGAGAGCGACGGTGAGGCCGCTTTGTTTGCTGTCGTAACTTTGCGTGGTGGTGCTTTGGTCGAGGCCGCTGTTGATGAGGATGTTTTCGGCGGCGACGTCGATATTTTGCGAGGCAAAAATGTCGCTGCCGCTGATGCTTGCATTGGTACCCGCGTTGATGGCGAGGTTGCCAGAGGTCGAGCCGATCAGGCTGCGGTTTTGGCTTTGTAATGTGCTGCTGTTATCGTATTTGTCGGTGGTTTGGCGGTTGCCGAGGGTGATGGAAAGTCCGCCGTTGCTCATCAGGCCGCTCTCTGAGGTATGGTTGTAATTGCTGGCGGTGCTGGTGCTGGTGGCGGCGAGGATGTTGATGTCGTTGGCGGCGTTCAAAGTTACATCATGTGTGCCTGCGATGCTGCTGCCGGTGACGTTGATGTCACCGGTTTTAGTTGCCTGCGCACCTGCTTGCATCAGCACGCTGTCGCCACTGAGCGCGCTGCCGATGGCAATGGTTTGCTTTGTTTCCGAGCGTGTATCGGTACTGCTGGAGGACAGTAGGCCACTGCTTTCGGTGTGGGTTTGCTGGAAGCTAGTGTGCTTCTCGTCAGTACTGCCAATGGTGATGTTGTTGTCGGCAATCACTTGTAGTTTGCCACTGTCGCTGGTGACCTTGGCACTCAACAGATTGATGTTGCCCTTGCCATCCGTCCGCCCATTCTCCCCATAACTCGCCACCAAGGTGATGGTGCCACCCGCATTGAGGTTGCTGCCGATAACTGTTTCGTCGAAGTTGCGTTGCTGCTGTACGCCCGTATTAAAGCCCAAGCTGGCTTGATCTTTCGTCGCATTCAGGGTGAGATTACCGACCGCAATCAGGCTAGCATCTTGAGCGACATTCAGGGTCGCTGAGGTCAAGGTTAAATCATTGCCCGATACGATGTTGAGCTTACCACCTGTTTGTATGCTGCTGCCTAGATTGCTGAGTTTGTTGAGCGCTGCCGCATAGGTTGAAGTGCTGGAATTTTCAGTGGCAGTCAACACGCCCATATTGACATCGCGTCCCGCACCTAAGTTAGCATCTGTGCCGCTGCTCAGATTTGCACCGATGAGGGTAAGGTCTCGACCGGCATTGAGGGTAAGCGCATTTGTTGCACTAATCCCCGCTTCCAGCCCTAGCTCCGTGCTGCTTACTGTGCCTGTCACTGGCGCAATGTTGAACAAACCTAAACCCGCAGTCGGCGCGCCGCTCATGTCTATGTTGCGGATAATGTTCTGGCTGGTACGCTTATTGAGGATGTCACGCCCGGCACTCAAGTTCACATCTTGACCTTTGATTTGACCTGACAGATTAAAAATATCGTTGTCGGCTCTAAGTAAGGTAAAACCTTGGCTGCTAATTACGCCACCTTGATTAATGATGTCTTGCCCACTCAATACGCTGCTATCTCGGCCTTGTATCGCGCCACTGTTGAGGATACCGCCGCTACTGCTCATCTGAATGTCGCGTGCTGCAATCAATGCACCGTTGGTTTTAATATCGCTTGGGTTTAAATGCGCCAAGTAAACTTGTGGTGCAAGAACACGTTCAGTCACTCCGTTAGGCAAAACCACATCGCGCTCTACCATCCAAACGATGTCTTGCGTCAGGGCATCGATTTGTTTCGTAGTCAGACTCACACCAACAGCTAATTTAAGGTCTTGTGAGGCTAAAACGCCCGCGTCCAGCAAGGCAATGAATTGAGCTTGTGCATCGGTGTAGTTCGCTAAATAACGGCGCCCAGTTTGGCTGGTGATTTGATCGTTCACCAATTTTTGCTCATAAAACCCATCACCCAGTCGCTTTTGTATTTGCTGCGGGTCAAGCACCAAACGACTCAGCATGTAATCGCTAGATATGAAGTTCTGATAATTGGTAAAACGCGGATCGGTGACGACTAGGTACTGTTGTCCAGGTTGACTATGAATGGAGTAGAGAGAATTACTAGGAATTGTTGGTGCAGGAATGCTTGGTTGCTGTATCTGTGTTGGCACGTTAGCTAGATAAGCAACATTAGTTGAACCCATTATCGGTGCGTAAGTTGGCGCGGGTGCATACGGGATCGTTGATGTAACGTAACCATAATTGGGTGTAGACCCACCAATACAACTTCCCCACAGAGAGAATAATTTACATGAGTAACCAGTAATCACTAACACCTGAACATCTTGCAATCCGTTCATGGCAGTCATGCGTTGAAGGAATGCCGCACCCGAGTTAGTCACTGCCGCGTTACTTGCAAGTGTTTGACCTGCCACAATGGTACTGTAGTCATTTCTAACTATCCCGCCACCAAGCCACATATTTGCTCCAGAGGTAAGCTGGCTTGCTGCGGTGGTGGTCGCGGTAAATTTTTGATTCGCATAACTGGGTGTATAGCGAGGATTTCCAGCTACATAAGTACCTAATACCTCAGGCCCCCACTCCACACCAACTACCGTACGCTGATTGGTTAGCGTGTTAGCACCAATACGCAGATTTCCACCTGCCTCGATAGTGGCAGACGAATTAAGCACGCTGACCGAATTACCCATTAAGTAGCCTGTAGCATCGAGTGCCAAACTCGAGCCAAGATTAAGGTCACCTAAACTATATAGGGTTGCGCCATTCTGGTTGACTAGAGCATTCTGAATAATCAGGTCAGTGCTTTGTGTTGCAGCGATAATTGCAGTTGAACCTGTATTGCTCAGCGTGTTGCTACTAAGTGTGATGTTGTTACCAAGTATTGCACCCGTATTGGTTAAGGTGTTGCTGCTAGCAACAACCGTGCTGGCATCTATTCTGCCACTATTGTCGATAGTGCCTGCGTTGCTGGTAAGCGTCGCTATGCCTGTTTGGGTGAGCGTTCCATTCTGTGTCATTCCAGCAGCAAGTGTGCCTGTTGAGTTGATGTTCGCCGCATTCAGATTGAGATTGCCTTGAGCGAGAAGGTTGCCACTGTTGCTGATGTCGCCTGTGCTGGCCAGCTGTGCGACTTGTTGACTGTACAGTGAGCCGCTATTACTGATCCCAGCAGCACTATTGAGGCTGATGTTGCCGCTGGCGGTGGCTTTGCCTGCCAAGGTAATTTGCCCTTGATTGTCCAAACTAAAGTCGCCTGCTTGGGCGGCGATATTGCCTAAACTATTCACCCCCACACCCGTTTCTGTACCGATGAGTTTTATCTTGTTTGCGTACATGCCGCCTAACAGCGCAACGTCAATTCCGACAGTGGGTTTGTTGGCATCGCCCGCGATGATTTGTACGCCTAGATTGCCGTAGCTGACTTGGTTCGCACCAGTGATGACATTGAGGTTGTTTGCCCAGATTTCGCCATTAACGTTGACGCTACGGGTGATGAGATCGAGTTGATCGAGATTACTGCCGTTGAGTCCGTTCGCACCGATGGTGATTTGGCCACCTGTGACGCGGAAGGCATCCAAGCTGCCCGTTCCGCCAAACACAGGTGCACCTGTGGTGAGGATGCCTCGGCTAGTATTGATGAAGCCACAGCCGTTACAGCTAATGCCATTGGGATTAGCGATGATGACTTCTGTCTTACTACCCGCCACTTCAGTGTAGCCGTTGAGTTGGCTGGCATTGGTGCTGGTGACTTCATTGAGAATGATACGTGCCGCACCGTTGGCTAGATTTTGGTTAGCCGAAACATAACCCGCTTGCTGGGTCAGAACGGCGCTGTTGCTGTTGTTGAGTATCACGCCTTGCGTATCGACGTTGTATTGGCTGTATTGATTACGCGAAACACCCGCAGCACTCGGTGTGGTGATTTGCACTAGAGGTAATCCGTTCGCAGTGGTGTCGATAACAGGGCGGAGCTGTGGTGCGGCAGCTTGGTCGGCAATGATCTGGGCGGTGGATAACAGCGGTTGCCCCACGTAACACATCAAGGTAAGCCAGATGAGCGTGCGACGTAGCCTTGATACGGGTTGTGCTAATGGATGTTCGGTGTGCTGGTTATTTTGCATATTAATCCCCAGTGATGGCTCAATGTTTGAGCACAAAAAATGCTCGATTACATTTGATACATCAGATTGAAGCCCGCCGCAGGCTCATCGGTGAGATACCCCTGTGGCTTATAAAGAGATGCGCCCGCGAAGAAGTCATAGCTCAATCCCTTAGCTAGACCGCCCCGCATTCCGATTGCCACACCTGCTAATTTATTGCCCAAAAGATTGCTCACGTTGGCGCCAAACACTTTGCCGAAATCCAACCCGACATAAGCCGTCTGCGCAGTACCAGTGATAGGTACGTCGAGTTGATTGCGAAAAAAATATCCTTTCTCCGCACCCAAGGAATTCTCACCATCGAAGCCGCGCACCGTCCAACGATTACCTATCGAAAACCATTCCGATGCGTACAGCGGCGTGTTGGTGTTTTGTGCTCTGAACGTGACGATGTAAGTCATAGTCTTTGTTCGCACATGTACTGGCACACTTAGGGTGGCATCAATCGTTTCTAACGCGTAATTCAGTCTGGGCGCATTGCCAGACAAATTAGGTTTATCGCTTTGCGCACCGAACCAAGGTACTCCCCAGCGATACGCACCCGTCACATCCAGTTGTGCATCACCGAGGTAGTGCTTATGGATGAGTGCCCACTCTGCAAAAGTCGTGTTGCGGTATTGCACCAACACTTCGGTATCGTCGATGTAGCTATGGCTCCAGCGTCTGCCCGTGCGAAATTGCAGACTGTATTTTTGTGTTTGGTCACGAAAGAATAGGTAGGCGATTTTGCTTTCGGCATTCTGCGATTTTCCGCTAGACATGAAGCTCTGATTGGTGCCGACGACACGCTGGTGATATTGCGATTCATAGCCGTAAAAACTTAACGTCCAGTAGCCAAAAGGAATCGAATAGCTAGTGCTATAACCCTGCGTACCTTTAACTGCCTTATTACCGTCAACATCCGAACTAATGCCGATGTTCAGCATGTCGCTTGCATCTAGAAGATTGTCCCAACCGGCGCTTAATCCTGCCTGGCTCTTTCCCGTCCCTTTAGTGCCCGTGTCATCCAATGTGGCAACCACTTTCCAAGGCTTACCATGCTTAACAGATACGATCACATCGCTCTCACCCAACTTATCTGCCGGAACGATTTGCATATCCACATCTTGGCTGGTGACTCGCTTCATTTGCTCCAAGCCTTGCTCAAGATCACGCAAGTTCAACAAGTCTCCGGCAGTAGAAGGAAAAGCATTCAACTTGCCTGATGCGGAATCGGCAAATCGAATTTGGTGTATCAGTCCGGGGATGAGAGTGAGCTTGAGTATGCCGCCCGACAAGTCTTGTTCGGCAACGCCAACGCGGGTGGTTGAGTAACCCTTGTTGAGTATTTGATTCGTGACACCTTTGACGATGAAATTGATGCCTAATCGACCTATACATCTTCCTTGAAATCGCACTAAGTATTCTTGTGCGAAGCGGAATCCATCCATCTGAGAACGACTCGTGCCGAGTTGACGTGTCGCCTGCAGAAGTTGTTTTGGTATTTCTAAAAGTATGCTTTTGATTGGGAAGCAAAGCGCTTCTTGCGGTAAAGATCCTGTTGTAATTGTCTTTGAACTTTCGGGCTGTAATTCAACGCGGGGTGCTTGCTGTTGACGCTCGCGCTCGGCCGCCTCAGATTTGGCTCTATTACGTTGCGTCTCGATGTCTGTTGTCTCTATCGCTTGAGCGGATGCACACCAAGCCAGCACAAAGCACAACGACATACGTTCAAATAAATTCGTGAGGTTCATCATGCCGCCCCCTCCCCGCTTTGCCTCTGATACTTTTGATGTTGCGTTCACGCTACCAGCAATTTACAAAAAACCATATATGCCGAATTGACTAGATATGTTTAGGTATATGTATATATAGGTAACTTCGTTGACCACCATTTATTCAAGCGGTAGCTGTGACTTTTGCCAGCCCGTTAGCTACATCTACGTCATTCGCCGCTTGAATTCGCCATCGATGATCGTGTTGCCGCTGCTGCAGGCACTCAACATGTCATTGCTTGCACCAGAATAAGGTGTGTTGTTTTCAAAATAACTAACGATGACGTTATTCCCTTCGCCACCGTCCAGCTAAATATTGCCTCAGCGCGCAGTAAGCTGATCGGCACCCGCCCCACTATAGTAACTTTTTGTTACCAGCCTCCGCATACACGTCATAGCCAAAAGTCGCCTAAAATTCTCTGCTTGTGGCACACTTGCGCTCGTTCGATTTTTCCCCGACTACTATCTTGCAACCCTACGAATTATTCATCGGTCTGCGCTACACCCGAGCCAAGCGGCGCAACCACTTCATCTCCTTCATCTCGCTGATCTCTATGCTAGGCATGGGCTTGGGCGTGATGGCGCTGATTGTGGTGCTTTCTGTCATGAACGGTTTCCAAAAAGAGATTCGTGAACGCATGCTGGGAGCATCGCCACATCTAGAAGTGGTCGCCGACGGCGGGCGGATGAACGACTGGCGCCCAGTGTTAGCGCAGGTTGCCAAAGATGAGCGAGTCGCCGCCAGCGCACCCTATGTATCAGGGCAAGGCATGCTGAATTACGGGCAGAGTGTGCAGGGCGTGATGGTACGCGGCATAGAGCCCGCATTGGAAACCGGTATCACCGAGCTCTCCAACAAGATCAAAGAAGGTGAATTAGGCGCACTGCGCAGTGGTGAATTCGGCATCGTGCTGGGCTCGGATCTGGCGCGTGCCTTGGGTGTGAGTTTGGGCGGTCGTGTCATGCTGATCTCGCCACAGGGCTCGATCACACCAGCCGGTATGGTGCCACGCCTTAAACAGTTCCATGTGGTGGGTATCTTCGAAATCGGCATGGCACCCTATGACAATTCTTTGGCGCTGATCAACATCAATGATGCACAGAAGCTCTTTCAACTCGGCGATGCAGTGACGGGCATCAGCGCTAAGTTACACAACATCGATACTGCCCCCGACGTGGCGCGTGATCTACAGAATCACTTGCCGCCCTATCTGTATGCCAACGATTGGACCCACCAGAACAGCAACTACTTCCGGGCAGTACAGATGGAGAAGAAAATGATGTTCATCATCTTGTCGCTGATCGTCGCGGTAGCTGCTTTCAACATCGTCTCCACACTCGTGATGGCAGTGACCGATAAGCAAGCTGATATTGCCATATTGCGCACCTTGGGCGCATCGCCACGCAGCATCATGAAAATTTTCATCGTTCAAGGTGTGGTGATCGGACTCATCGGCACCCTACTCGGTGGCGTAGGCGGCGTGGCATTGGCATTAAATCTGGATGTGGTCGTGCCCTTCATCGAGCATTTGTTCGGCGTGCAGTTCCTCGCCAAAGATGTCTATTACATCAGCGAACTACCCTCAGATTTGCGTTACCACGAGGTGGCAACTGTGACTGGATTGTCATTCCTGATCAGTTTGCTGGCGACGCTTTATCCTAGCTATAGGGCCTCACAAACTCAACCAGCAGAGGCACTGCGCTATGAATAAATCTGCTGCGCGTGTCGAGAGCGGGATTCGTGAAGATGTACGGAACCAAACTATGAACATTATTTCCTGTCGCAATTTGAGCAAACATTTTGTATTGGGTGAGCAACACGTCAGCGTGCTGAAGAATGTCAATCTGGAAGTGAATCGCGGCGAGCGCATCGCCATCGTGGGCGCTTCGGGCTCGGGCAAGAGCACGCTGCTGCACTTACTAGGCGGCCTGGACAAAGCTAGCACGGGCAACGTGCATATCTTGGGACAGGACGTGCAAGCGATGAACGAGACGCAGCGTGGTGAATTGCGCAACAAATCGCTGGGCTTCATCTACCAGTTCCATCATCTACTGCCTGAATTCACAGCGTTGGAAAACGTCAGTATGCCGCTGTTGATACGCGGTATGAAGCGCAGCGAAGCTCAGCCGCGTGCGGCTGCGATGCTGGAGCAAGTAGGACTCTCACATCGCTTGCATCATCAGCCTTCTGAGCTATCTGGTGGGGAGCGTCAGCGTGTCGCTGTGGCGCGTGCGCTGGTCACCGAACCCGCTTGCGTGTTGGCCGACGAACCAACCGGCAATCTAGACCGCAATAGCGCACAAGCCTTGTTCGATCTAATGGAACAACTCAACGAAAAACTGCACACCAGTTTTATCGTCGTCACGCATGATCTGGAACTAGCAGCACGCATGCCACGCCGACTGCGTCTGACCGATGGGCAACTCAGCAATGAAGCGCGCTAAACAAAAGACCGTCAGCCCACCACGCAATCCTTTGGTCGCGCTGGTGCTGTTCAAAAAATCTGGCGCACACAGCAAGACCGAGAAAGCCCTGCGCCGTGAAGCTAAGATTGCGACCCAACGCAAACTACAACAGAGTGAAGATTGATCTTTCAGCCTCGGCGCTGCTGACGAGCACGCCAACGCCAGATCACCATGACACGCCACAATAGTCGTACTAACACATAACCCACTAACGCCAAAATCAACGCCAGCAGCGGCACACCTATCAATAATGGCCGGCCCATATTTTCCAGCCATGTCCACAGCTCGCTATAGCCATTTTGCCAATGCAACTCGGGAAACTTTAATGCGACAACCTGTTGTGTACCGCTGACCCAACAACCTAGTTGATAAGCTAGGAGATACAAGGGCACGATGGTGAAGGGGTTGGTGTATAGCGTGGTGAAGAGTGCAACTGGCAGATTAACGCGCAATAGCACAACCAATAATGCGGCACAGATCATTTGCAAAGGCCCGGGAATCAAGCCACACAATAATCCTACTGCCACACCGCCAGCGACCGAGCGCCTGTGTAAATGCCAAAGGTTATGGTGCTGCAATAGATGCACGAACGGCTTAAGCCAGCGATAACGTTTAATCGTCTCGTGGTCGGGCATCCATTTTTGTAGTTGTTTACGCATGACGACATTCTAGCCTCGGGTTAAGCTAGGCGTATGGTACTCATCGCCTTGTCCTTCACTTTTGGTGTGTGGCTTATGCAACAGCAAGCCACGCTGCCTGATTTTGTGTGGGCATGGCTGCTGTTAGCTACGCCCATCCCGCTGCTCATGGATGCCTATCTGATAACGAAGCGGCCTGTGTTGAAATGGCTACGCTTTTTGTTCATCGCGCTGTTTTCGTGCTGCTTAGGTTTTTATCATGCCGCCTATCAAGCCCAGCAACGCCTGAACATCAGCCTTGCAAACGAATGGCAAGGACGCGATATCACCATAGTCGGCGTGGTCGCCGAGTTACCGCGCCTACATGAACAAGGCCAGCGCTTTAGATTCGATGTGGCAGACTCGCTCACCCCGCAGGCCTTTGTTCCACCACACATCTATCTAAGCACATACAACACGCCAGACGCCCAACTGACGATACACGCAGGCGAACGCTGGCGACTCACGGTGCGTCTAAAGCAACCGCATGGCAGTAGTAATCCGCATGGATTCGATTTCGAAGTATGGGCTTTAGAGAACAATATCCGCGCTGTCGGCTATGTGGTGAACAAAGGTGACAGACAACGCCTAGACACCCACGCGCAAGGTTTAGGTTATCGCATAGAGCACTTGCGTGAAGCCGTGCGTGAACGATTTCTAACTAGTTTGCCCGACGCACCCTATGCCGGCGTATTGAGTGCATTAGCGATAGGCGATCAAAGCAGCATCCCGCAAGCACAATGGCAGGTATACACCCGTACCGGCGTAAATCATCTGATGTCAATTTCTGGATTGCATATCACCATGCTAGCCAGCGCAGCCTTCGCAATTGTGTATGGCTTATGGCGACGCAGTGTATGGTTGACCTTACGCCTACCTGCACGCAAAGCCGCTGCCCTTGCCGCCGTGTTAGTCGCGCTGACCTATGCCTTGCTTTCAGGTTACGGTGTACCGGCACAACGCACGGTTTACATGGTGGGTGCTGTCGCCGCAGCACTATGGCTCAAGCGTAATTTCTCGCTTAGCCAAATCATGTCCATCGCGCTGTTGGGCGTGCTCATCCCCGATTCCTGGGCAGTACTCTCACCCGGCTTTTGGCTATCTTTTGGCGCAGTGGCATTGATCCTGTATGTCACCGCACATCGTATCGGCCGCACGCACTGGTTGCGTGAATATGCTGTGGTGCAATGGGCGATGAGCATAGGGCTTATCCCCTTGCTACTGGGACTTTTCCAACAAATCTCGCTGGTCTCCCCCATCGCCAATGCCTTTGCTATTCCATTGGTGAGCTTGGTCGTTGTGCCCCTCACCTTACTGGGTGCAGTCCTGCCCTGGGATGCACCGCTGTGGCTAGCCCACACAGTGATGAGTTTCACGATGCAACTATTAGAATGGCTCAGCGCCTTGCCGCAAGCAGTCTGGATACAACATGCGCCGCCTGCATGGACGGTACTCACTGGCATGCTGGGTGCACTGCTAATCCTTGCTCCCCGTGGCATTCCTGCGCGCTGGCTGGGCATCATCTTCATGATGCCTATGTTCTTAAACTCACCAACCCCACCCGCCGAGAACAGCTTGCGCATGATCGTGTTCGATGTAGGACAGGGACTTTCAGTGGCGATACAGACTAGCCACCACGCGCTGCTCTACGACACTGGGCCTGATTACTCGGGCGAATCTGACAGTGGCAACCGCATCCTGCTCCCCACCATGCGCGCCTTGGGTATCCAACGTTTGGATGAACTCATACTCAGCCATGACGACATAGACCACATCGGTGGCACGCGCTCAGTGCTGCAAGCGCTACCTATCGCGCAGGTGATCTCTAGCTTGCCCGGCGACAGCCTGTTGTTAAGTGCAATTTCACAGCAAACTCATCACATCCAGCGTTGTACTGATGGCGAGCATTGGGAATGGGATGGCGTGCACTTCGACATCCTACATCCCGCTGCAAAAATCGACACTTCGAGCAAACCGCACGACAACGATATGAGCTGTGTGTTACGTATCAGCATAGGTGAGCGACACATACTGCTAGTAGGTGACATAGAGAAACGCAGTGAACAGCGCTTGCTCGACTTGCATGCAGAACAACTCCCTGCCGATGTATTGGTCGTGCCGCATCACGGCAGCAAAAGCTCATCGACTGCGGACTTCATCGCTGCCGTATTGCCCGACTACGCGGTGTTCACCAACGGCTATCGCAACCGCTTCGGCCACCCCAAGACCGAGGTCCTACAACGTTATGCAGACAGCGGTGCCGCATTGTTACGTTCAGACCAAGACGGTGCGATTCTTATCGAGATGGATGCACAGCATCTGAGTCTGCAAAGTTATCGCAAGCAACATCAGCGCTATTGGACACATCAAGTAACGACGACACAACCTGATGCCGAAGGCAGCTAAAATACCCACCATGTCACGCCCTATCCTCTACTCCTTCCGTCGTTGCCCCTATGCCATGCGCGCACGCAGCGCACTCATCGCCGCTGATATCAATGTCGAATTACGCGAAGTCGTGTTGCGCGAAAAACCCGCCACCATGCTCGCCGCCTCACCCAAAGGCAGCGTGCCGGTGTTGGTATTAAGCAATGGCACAGTGATAGACGAAAGCTGGGACATCATGCTGTGGGCCTTGCGCCACAACGATCCCGATCACTGGCTGGGTGAGGATGAAAATTTTGTGCAAGCGACATTGCCGCTATTGAAAGAGAACGACAGCAGCTTCAAACGCGCTTCAGATCGCTACAAATATCCAGAGCGTCACCCCGAACTTTCTCAAGTAGAACATCGCGCAAACGGCGAAACATTCTTACTACAACTCGAACTACGCTTGAGTACTTCAGCCTATCTATTGGGTGAGCATTTTTCTATCGCAGATGCTGCTCTGATGCCCTTCGTCCGCCAGTTTGCCGCCGTCGATAGTGACTGGTTCGCCACTGCCCCTTACCCTGCCTTGCGCTTATGGTTGGCGGGATTTACCCAGTCGGATTTATTCACGCGCGTGATGAAAAAATATCCGCAATGGCATCTGGGCGGCGAAGCAAAAATTATCTGACATACGCTGAGTACGGAAATTAGCCGCGAACCGACGCGCCAGATTACCCCGACCGACACACACCTACAAGACACCACCGACCTCGCCAAAGGTCACCCCGGCGCGCAAGTACGCGAGAACGTCATGAGCAAAGCGCGTCTCTAATTTCGTCGGAAAGACCAGTTTAACCTCGGTCTAGCCCCCTAACGCGTGCGAATTCCACAACAAAACCCTGCCCAAGGAGTACGCCAAAGTCGCCCACCTCTGCTCCATGTGCGGCCCGCATTATTGCTCGATAAAGATCAGCCATAACGTGCGCGACTTAGCAGCGAAGGAAAGTTTCTCCGAACAGGATGCGCTTGCCAAGGGCATGGAAGTTAAGTCGGTAGAGTTTGTGAAGCAAGGACCAGAGGTTTATCACAAGGCGTAGGTAATCAGCACTCTGCAAACAAACGGGCCGCATTGCGACCCGTTTAGTTTTCAACCATTAGTATTTCGCGCTTGCAGCCTAGGCATTCGTTAACAAAAACTCACTCTCCTTCGATCTCCTTGATTACAAGAAACTCAAGGCGCGCGCCACAGTATCCGCACATATCTGGCTGGTCAGACATGATGAAATAGCTTGGGAATTCCGGCGGCACGTCTGAAGTGCTGAATTGTGTTTTCTCCTCAGATTTCGGCAAAACCTATTTTCTTCAAATAGTTGAAAGTTCTATCATAGTACTGTGGACTGCGGGTATGGTCTTCTGTGTCACCGTTGGGCACTACCAAAACCATTCCCTGCCGCGCTCTAGTCATCAGCACCCGGTAGGCGTTCTTCAAATACTGCTTTCGCTCTTCCTTCTTGATATTGTTCCACCGATTGCCGCAGAACGAGTGATGACTCCAGCCATCAGGTGTATATCGAAAATCTGCATCCCAAGTAACGCACGCCCAATCTAACTCCAACCCTTGAACGTGAAACTCCGTCGCCACATCCTCTAAATAATATGACGAACGCACATCATCTTTTCCATCAAGAAACCAGTGCACGGGGTCCATCGGTGATTTCACATCAATTGCATGTGGCTTGAGTCTCTCGGCTTGTGATGAAACAACAATGCCATATCGTTCGGACCCGCGCGCCTGATTTTTCAACCATTGTTTTGCTTTTGTTAAGTCACGCGTAATGACCATCGGATATTTATCACCCACTCTTTTATAGGTTTCCTGAGCCGCACTTACCTCAAGATCAAGCATCTGTTTTACAAGAAGGGAAACATCTTCTGCGCGAAATGAGCGCATCGACACTGCCAAATGAAGTCCATCATGACGCGTAACATATTGGCGAGTTTTGAGTGAAGTCAAAATTCTTTCTGCGTTGTATTCGCTATCAGTGAGGCGCGATGAAATGTGAATATGCCAATCAGGAAAGGAGCGATTGATTGAATCAATCCATTCACTAATACCGGCTTCACCCGTATTGATCTCTTGCCCACCCCCCACAAGACAAACCACTACAGCCCAATCAGCATGACGATCCATGCAGGAAATTAAGAATTCCGGCTCTGACTGGTTAAAGTTTGGTGTGCTTTTTTTGCGTAGCATGAACGAGGAAGTTTGCTCCAAATTCCACGCTCGCTGAGCTTCGTCAAAAATCGCAACGTGCTCTATTGGTGCTCTATTTTTATCCAGGAGGCACTCATCGCGAAAGTGATGAACATTCTGGATAAAAGTTTTTACGTCACTTCGAGCAGCTCCAATTTTTTCCTTCTTTCCTACTTCGGCAGCGCGTCGCACTTTGTCGCGTGCCAACGCTTCACAAAGTATTTGGACAAGCGGACCATTTCCAGACAAATACACGCTATACATCTCATCTTCTGCATCAATGTGCTTGGTAGCAACATCCAGCCCTACCAGAGTTTTCCCTGCGCCGGGCACGCCCGTCACCAAGCAAATAGATTTATTCGAGAACTGTTTTGAGGACTTGATTATTTCTGAAATAACAGCAGAGGTTTGACTTAAGTTAGTTGCACTTGCGTCACTGCGCGTGATTTCGGCAACGGAATGGTTGTTGTAAAGCGCCATTGCGGCTTCAATAATGGTCGGTGTTGGGCAATAACGTCCTTTCTCCCAATCATCAACGTCTATGCAATTTCCGTCCACAAAATTTAGAGTTTCTTTAATTACTTTAGCGAGTTGTGTCGTGTTGGTTTTGATTGGAAGAAGTAATCTGTCATTTTGCGGCGTTAGCGCAACGAATGAAGCAAATTCTTTTGCTTCAGTTGCAATCAAAATGGGGGCGACAAACTGATCATGACTTGAGTCATGGAAATTTTTCAAATCTAAAGCGTAGTCAAACACCTGATCAATGGCTGACGTAGAGAATTCTTTTTCGCCAACCTTAAATTCAAGAACAAAAATTACGGGGCCAATCAGAAGTACGACATCAATTCTCCGTCCCATGCGGGGAATCGAATATTCAAAATAAATTGAGCCTTCATGCTGACTCAGCACCTCGCGAAGAATGTTAATTTGCGCCAACCACGCGTCTCGTTGAGTCTGAATTAGTGAAAATTCATTGTTGATTGCAAGCTTGCCGATTACATCCTCATTTGTGGATAGAAGAAAATTTGAAATCGTGTCAGAAAAATACTCGCGCCTCATAGTGTTGTACCTAGTGATGAACAACGGCTTTTGATTCCGAACCTTCCGGGGTGTATTCGCTTGCGAAGAGCAGGAGTGCCACTTCAATTTACTGAAAATGATTGCTCAAAATTTCCGCCTAAATTATATGATTAGTTTAATGGCTACCTGATGATTTACTCCTAGGGGCCTGCCTCATTCGGCAATTCACCGGCGGCACAGCTCGGCATAGAACTCGCGCTCCAGCGGCTGTTTGAGCGGCAGTATTTCAACGAAGTGACTCCAGCTCAATTGTCGCGACAATTGCTTCATCGGGAAATACTTCCGCAAACTGAACCATGCGGCGAAGCTCTTTTCCGCAAAGCCCTTGCCATAGTCTGTGACCAATTGTTG
This sequence comes from uncultured beta proteobacterium, assembly GCA_963740305.1. GTDB lineage: Bacteria > Pseudomonadota > Gammaproteobacteria > Burkholderiales > Gallionellaceae > Gallionella. Next base: position 217,182 of record CAVUDR010000005.1, read on the forward strand.
CGACAGCGTCGCAACAATCTGCTGACCGTATGCAGCCCGATCACTGACCAAAACCTCACCGCAAATACGACGGCCAATTTTCCAGTACAGCATCGTCAACGTGCTGTTCGCCTCCCGCGCCACCTGTTCGCGCGCTTGCTCAATCAGTCCGCGCACTTCGCCCAGCAGACCGGAAGACTCTGGTAATGTGAGCAGCTTCCCGTCAGAAAATATAGGCTGTTTACTCGTCATCAAAATTCCTCCTGCTTGCCAAATGGCCGAGGTTGCACATTTTTTCTCCCACATTCACGTTTTTTAGGTGACGCTGCAAATCCATTTCAATACACCACATCATGATCTCCCACGTTCACGGGGATGATCTCTTCATCCTGAATCAGCAATTCCAGCGTGATTCGGTAAGAAAGGTTGATTGACACTGAGTACAATCCTTGAAGCCTGCCGCCCAGTGCATGCAGACGTAACGAGGGGTGGTGTGGGTTCAGTTCCAGCAGTTGCAGTGTCTTGATGTATTGCTTTTCCAGCTCGGGATGGCGCTTGAGAAAACGTGCTGCACGTTTGTCGTATTGCGCGGTGAATACAAGCTGAAAGCTCATACGGCGATCTTCTTCACCCGTTTTACATGAGCCGCAGCCGATTCCTTAACCGTGCGCCCCGCCGCGATGTCGGCACGCGTTTCAGCCAGCGCCGCTTCAAGTTCGCATTCTCGCAGGTGGTGGTATTGCGCGATCTCCATCACCACGAAGCGATCTTTGCCGCGCACCGAAACGACAGCCTCCGGACGCTCTGCCAGCACGGCTTCGATGGCTGAGACACCTTTTGTTTTTAAATCATTGGCGGTCAGGCTGGACATGGTTCGTCCTTTCTATGGGGCTGTTATAAGTGTTACTTATAATACGCTTAAGAGTGCGATTCAACAATGCCCACCCGATTTCGTCGGCCCATGCAGCCTGTCGCTTAAAGCTGAACTACCCAGCCGACAACAAACTTTCATAGGGTATGCGCAACCCATCGTGCAGTCGCTGGATCATTTGTGAGCTGAGTCGACGCTTGCGGTTCATCACTTTGGAAACGCGACCGCTTGAGCCTATGTAGAGTTCAAGGTCTTCTTGCGTCAGCCCCTGTTGTTCCATTCTGAATTTGATGGCTTCGATCAGATCGACCATGCCTATCGAGAAGTATTTATTTCGTAGGCTTCGATAAGCGTGACGAGTACTTCCATTTCGTCTGCTGCGGACGTTCCTTCTTGGGCTTGGTACACGCGTCCAGCCGTTTGAATGCGGCGCGCAAGTCGTCGTCGTTACGAATAGGTTTAATATTCATCCCTCAATTATTTAACCCGCTTGGCTGCCACAACATAAACCGCGCTGTCTTCCCGCTTGCCTACCGCTAACACGATCACCGTAATGGTTCGGTCTTCCACCTGATATACCAAACGATAACCCGCCCCGCGCAACTTGATTTTGTAGCAATCCGGCATTCCCGCTAGGCGGTCCGATTCGATACGGGGTCGCGTCAATCGCTCAATTAGTTTCTTTTTGAATTGCTCGCGCAGGGTTGCGTCGAGCTTGCGCCATTCCTTCAGCGCGGAGGTTTTGAATTCGAGTTTATAGCTCATCCAGCGCAACCTTAACCGTTGCCTCGGCTAGGCGCGCTTTAACCAAACGCACCAGCGCCTGATCGTCCAACTGATCCATCATTGCCTCATACCGCTCAACAGGAACCAAATATGCCGCTGGGCGATTGTGGTTCAGCACGGCAACCGCAAAGCCTTCCGCACCTTGAATGATGGCAGTCGGATTTCGTTTTAACTCGCTGATACTCACCGAGGTATTGGCGTAAAGCTGTTCCATGACACTCTCCAATTAAGACCTAAATTTGATGCCGAATCATAACTTATAGCGGCGACAGCAGCACGCTTTCTCGCAGCTTCTTCAATTGGTCGCGAAAATCGGAGGCCTTCTCAAACTCTAGATTTTTCGCAGCTTGCAGCATCTCTTTCTCCAGACGCGTGATCTCCTTAGAGATGTCTTTGGCACTCATCGCTAGATACTTGGCCTGTGTCTGTGCCGCCTTGAGTTGACTGCGTTCATCATCGATCTGATATACGCCGTCGATGATGTCTTTGATGCGCTTCTGAACACCTTGCGGGACGATGCCGTGCGCGGCGTTATGCGCAAGTTGCTTGGTGCGACGCCTGTCAGTTTCGTCTATGGCGCGACGCATCGAGTTGGTGATTTTGTCGGCGTACAACATGGCTTTCCCGTTGAGGTGACGTGCGGCACGGCCTATGGTTTGTATCAAGGAACGCTCAGAACGTAAGAAACCTTCCTTATCCGCGTCCAATATCGCCACTAAGGACACCTCAGGAATGTCCAAACCTTCACGTAATAAGTTGATGCCTATCAGCACATCGAACATGCCCAGACGCAGATCACGGATGATCTCTACGCGCTCGACGGTCTCGATGTCTGAATGCAAATAACGCACTTTGATGCCATGTTCGGACAAGTAATCAGTCAGGTCTTCGGACATACGTTTGGTCAAGGTGGTGACCAGCACCCGTTCTCCCGCTTTGATGCGCAGGGTGATCTCGGACATCAAATCATCGACCTGATTGATGGCGGGACGCACTTCGATGATGGGATCAACCAGACCGGTCGGACGCACCACTTGTTCGACAACTTGTCCGGCGTGTTCTGATTCGTACACGGCGGGCGTGGCAGAAACGAACACGCTCTGACGCATCATTTTCTCAAACTCTTCAAAGCGTAGCGGTCGATTGTCCATCGCCGACGGCAAGCGAAATCCGTAGTTCACCAGATTCTCTTTACGCGCGCGGTCGCCTTTATACATCCCGCCGATTTGCGGGATCATCACATGGCTTTCGTCCAAAAACATCAGAGCATTAGGCGGTAAGTAGTCGATCAGTGTTGGCGGTGCCGCACCTTCTGGCCTACCCGACAAATGACGAGAATAGTTCTCGATGCCCTTGCAGAAACCAATCTCGTTGAGCATCTCCAAATCGTGTCGGGTACGTTGCTCGATACGCTGCGCTTCGACCAGTTTGTTTTCACGCTGATAGAAAGCGATGCGATCCGCCAGTTCTACTTTGATCGTCTCGATCGCACTCAACACCGTACTGCGTGGCGTGACGTAATGGCTAGAGGGATAGACGGTGTAACGCGGTACTTTTTGCAGGATATGCCCCGTGAGCGGGTCGAATAGCGCCAGCGTCTCCACTTCGTCATCGAACAGCGTGATGCGTAACGCCAATTCATTGCTCTCGGCGGGATATATGTCAATTACATCACCGCGTACGCGAAATTTACCGCGCGAGAAATCGATATCGTTGCGCTCGTATTGCATCTCGATAAGACGCTTGATGACATCGCGCTGATGCATTTTTTCGTTATGACGCAAGTGCAGGATCATGCCGTGATAATCGACAGGATCACCAATACCGTAGATGCATGAGACGGTCGCTACGATGATGCAATCTTCGCGCTCCAACATCGCCTTAGTCGCAGAGAGCCGCATCTGCTCGATCTGTTCATTGATGCTGGAATCCTTCTCGATATACACGTCGCGCGACGGCACATAGGCCTCAGGCTGGTAGTAATCGTAGTAAGAGACAAAGTACTCGACCGCATTCTCAGGAAAAAACTCGCGCATCTCGGCATACAACTGCGCCGCCAACGTCTTGTTCGGTGCCATCACCATCGCAGGCCTACCAATTCTGGCGATGACATTGGCCATGGTGTAGGTCTTGCCCGATCCCGTCACGCCCAGCAAGGTCTGAAACGATAAACCGTCTTCTATTCCTTCCACCAATTGAGCGATGGCCGCAGGTTGATCACCCGCTGGTTCGAAGGGCTGGTGCAGGCGGTAAGGACTATTGGGGAAGGTTTTAATCACGGGTATAATCGACAACGAATTTTAGCCGTGGATTTTACCACGCCAGCACCCCCCAACCGACCCTAAGGAAACCATCTTGGAACTGTCCAAACGCGTACAAGCCATCAAACCCTCCCCTACACTTGCCGTGACCGCGCGCGCGGCCAAACTGAAGGCAGAAGGTAAAGACATCATCGGCCTAGGGACCGGCGAACCGGATTTCGATACCCCGCAGCACATCAAAGACGCCGCCATCGCGGCCATCAACAAGGGTTTCACCAAGTACACCGCCGTCGGCGGCACCCCCTCGCTGAAGCAGGCGGTGATTGCAAAGTTCAAGCGTGACAACGGTCTGGACTACACAGCCAAGCAGATATTGGTGTCTTGCGGGGGTAAACAGAGTTTCTTCAATCTGGCGCTCGCAGTCATCAATCCTGGCGACGAAGTCATCATCACCGCCCCTTATTGGGTGTCCTATCCAGACATCGTCATCATCGCGGAAGGCAAACCTGTCATTGTCGAGGCTGACATCGCACAAGGCTTCAAACTGACACCCGCACAACTGGAAGCAGCGATCACTCCCCGCACCAAGATGGTCGTGATCAACAGTCCAAGCAACCCTTCTGGCGCGGTCTACACACTGGAAGACCTGAAGGCGTTGGGTGAGGTTTTGCGCAAACATCCCAACATCCTCATCGCGACCGACGATATGTATGAACACATCGCGCTGGTCGATGGTAAGTTCGCCAACATACTGAATGCTTGTCCTGATTTGTATGACCGCACGATGGTGCTGAACGGCGTATCCAAGGCTTATGCTATGACAGGCTGGCGCATCGGCTATGCAGCAGGTCCAGAAAACATCATCACCGCAATGGAAAACGTGCAGTCACAAAGCACCTCCAACCCAACTTCGATCTCACAAGTGGCAGCGGAAGCAGCATTGAACGGTGATCAGAACTGCTTGGCACCGATGATCAAAGCGTTCCGTGAGCGTCATGTGTTTGTGGTCAATGCTCTGAATGCGATCGACGGTGTGAAATGCATCCTGGCGGGCGGCGCGTTCTATGCATTTCCCGATGTACGCGCTGTGATTGCCAAATTACATAAACGCGGCACCATTTCTGCTGCAACCGACATCGCCTTGTCTGAATATCTGCTGGTTGAAGCAGGTGTGGCCGTAGTGCCAGGTTCCGCCTTCGGTAGTGAAGGTTATATCCGCTTATCCTTTGCAACTTCGATGGAAAACTTGCAACAAGCTTTGGCGCGTTTGGCTAAAGCAATGGTGTAATCAATAAGCTGTAGGCGACCGCCTACAGGTACAAAAAAAGCATGGCTGGTAACAGCCATGCTTTTTTATCGTCTACGACAACTTAGCGTGTAGCTCGCAGTGTCGGATTGTCCGTTGCACCGCCTACTTGCAGATCCACATTGCTAACACCGTCGATAGACAGACGCGCAGTTATCCTGCCTGATAACTGCTGCTTGGCAATATCAACACTACCTGTCGCATTCAACACACTACTTGTGATCTTCAAAGATTTAAAGTGATAAACACCGTTGCTATAACTCAAAGCACCCTCCATTTGATCGAAGTGAGATCGCCCGCCTGGGATGTTTTCTTTGCTGTGTAGTCTAGCTGTTTCTATGATGTTCACGCCGTTGATGACACCTTTCTTTACAACAATGGTGCCGTCCAATGCACTACTCTCTGTGAGCTTAGCTAGCGCGTCCGCCTGCATCTTGAATCGTCCCTCGCCATCCATATCGCCTTCCAGCAATTTACTAATTGTCGACAAGGTCAGCGTCTTGGCATTCAAATTACCTTGTGCACTCCAACCTGCTTTCCAATCTAAGCGAGCAGTACCCTGCAAGATACCGCCTGCGATACGCGCATCGAAATCGTTCACGACCAGACCATCAGTCGTCAATACGCCATTGGCGGTCATATCCTCGAAGTTCCAATTCGGCAACAAAGGCAATGGTGTACCGTGCAAATTAAAGACCGTCTCCAATTTCCCATCTGGCGCAGCTTTGATGTTCAGCACAAATTTACCGCCATTAGCACGCATCTCGCTGCTTGCAAAATGACCTTGCACATCAAAAATGATAGCACCTGCCAAGTCATTTAATTGAATAGCATCGCCATTCAATTTCGCGCCATTAAACGTGATGCGCGCAATGGGGTGTTGCTTATCAGCAGAAATACTTTGCAGCCATCCCGGTACATCCAAAAGGCCAGTGCCATTCAACTCAGCACCCTCTAATTGCATTTCATCAACACTTTTAACATCACCGAACAGTGCGCCAAACCCAATACTTAAGATCGCCTGTTGTGCTTTGATCTGCTTAATTTCACCGATGTATACCTCACCCAGATCAATACGAGGTGTAGGCAAAATACGCACTGCCAGCTTGCCAATATGCACAGGTTGGTGCAATTCCTCAGACAATTGCTTCTCCAACTTGGATGCATACTCCTGAGTCGGCAATGTCATGGGAATGACGAAGAGTGACAATACCGCGAGCAACAACAGTCCCACAGAGATACCGCCCCATGGCAACGGTTTACGCTTAGGCTTAGTGGCTGCCTTTAGCTTGCTTGCGGTTTGTTGTTTAAGTTCTGCGGAATGCACAGCTTGATGAGCAGCTTGTGTTGCATGCTTTTTAGCAGCATCTGCAGCGCGTAACTCTGCCTCGGCCCAAGCTTTGGCCTGAGTATCTGCCAGCTTCTTAGCTGCGGCCTCCTCTGCCAATTTTGCAATTTTTGCCTGCTTAGCTTGTTCTTTAGCTGCCAACTCTTTGGCCTTAATCTCTTCAGTGCTCGGACCCTTATGCGCTTCCTGAACAGCTTGCACACTCGCCACACTCGCAGCAGTTACTAATGGCTTGATCTCGAGTGCGTCAAGGTCAAAATCATCAAGCTTGATTACAGTATCGGCTTCAGGTGGCTTGCTGGTGTCGTAAGGCGTCTCGCGTATTTGAGTACTTGCCGCAGCTAGAGCATGTTGCTTGGCACGCTTGATCTCCTCTTCACGCTCTAAAGCTGCTTTGTGCTCTAAAGCCCGTTCTAACTCTTCGCGCTCCTGAGCTGAGATTTTTTCTGCCAATTTACGAGCCTCGGCAGCAGCAACTTCTGCTGCGATACGCGCTGCTTCTGCCTCCTGCCTAGCTTTATGATCCTGCTCCGCTTTCATCCGGGTAGCTTCTAGCTCATCACGGATGCGAGCAGCTTCCTGCTCAGCTTTTACGCGACTTGCTTCAGCTTCTTCCCTGGCTTTACGTGCCAACTCCTCAGCTTCCCGCTTAACGCGCTCGGTCTCAGCCTTGGCTTGCTCGGCAGCCTGCTCTGCTTCTTTCTTGATACGCTCTGCTTCTGCTTTAGCTTCTGCTGCCAAACGCTCTGCCTGTTGCTTGGCAGACTCTGCGGCCTCGAGTGCTTTACGCTCAGCTGCAGCGCGCGCCTGCGCCTCCTCATCTGCCTTCTTCTTCGCTACCTCAGCTTCTTTACGGGCCGCCTCGGCGTCCTGCTCAGCTTTCAAACGCGCGGACTCTGCCTGCGCACGTGCCTTGCGCTCTGCTTCTTCCTTTTCAGCCCTGACTTTGGCTTCCTCTTCAGCCTTACGCTTGGCTTCTTGTTCTGCTTTGAGCTTGGCTTCTTCCTCAGCCTTACGCTTGGCTTCTTGTTCTGCTTTGAGCTTGGCCTCTTCCTCGGCCTTACGTTTTGCTTCTTGCTCTGCTTTGAGCTTGGCTTCTTCCTCAGCCTTACGTTTTGCTTCTTGCTCCGCTTTGAGCTTGGCTTCTTCCTCAGCCTTACGTTTCGCTTCTTGTTCTGCTTTGAGCTTGGCTTCTTCCTCAGCCTTACGTTTTGCTTCTTGCTCCGCTTTGAGCTTGGCTTCTTCCTCAGCCTTACGTTTTGCTTCTTGCTCCGCTTTGAGCTTGGCTTCTTCCTCAGCCTTACGTTTCGCTTCTTGTTCTGCTTTGAGCTTGGCCTCTTCCTCGGCCTTACGTTTTGCTTCTTGCTCCGCTTTGAGCTTGGCTTCTTCCTCAGCCTTACGTTTCGCTTCTTGTTCTGCTTTGAGCTTGGCCTCTTCCTCGGCCTTACGTTTTGCTTCTTGCTCCGCTTTGAGCTTGGCTTCTTCCTCGGCCTTACGTTTTGCTTCTTGCTCCGCTTTGGGCTTGACCTCTTCCTCGGCCTTCAGTTTCGTTGCAGCCTCTTCATCTTGTTTGGACTTCTGTGTTGCTTGTATCTTGGCTGCCTCTGCACGTAATGCATCCGCGCTGGGTGCGCGCATGATGGTAGTGAAGTCCAGTTCACTTTCACTAGTTACCTCTTGCTTCGCTGTGGGCGCGGAAACCTTGGTAGGCACAACAATTTTGGCTGAGAATCCGGCTCGTGCCTTATCTTCTATAAACCCGCCAGTAACGAGCTCTCTAATCAGTTCAGCTAGGATGCTACGTAAACTGGGCGCTGCTCGTTTACTAATCTCTGTAAACGTCGATACACCATCCACCATAGAAAGGGCACGTTTGATATCACCGTATAACAACGAAGTCTTATGAGTAACTTCTTCTTGTCCCTTAGCGGTCAATACGAAAATCGTTTTGGTATCCATATTTTTATCTGATGATGAGATTTCTTTGTATAAGTTCGTAGTTGTTATTATTTACACGAAAATTTTAAATGCACCAAAATCCAGAGAGTCTTTCCGACGTTTCTTCTGGCAGGCATTTGCAATCAGGTTTTTTAGAGTTTGCTAATCATAGCCTATCTCACAATTTTCGCCATACGACTTTAACGACTATGAGTACCTAGGCAATCTTAAAATTGCCCCATATCTGACTTAAAAACCAAAGTCACATATTCAAGCCGATTTTCCCACATAGAACCCATCTCACCCGCACATGCAAAAATATTTAAAAAATTATGAATTTCATGTTGACCTAAAGGGACGATATCACTATGATGCGCACCTCTTAATTCCCTGATAGCTCAGCCGGTAGAGCGACGGACTGTTAATCCGCAGGTCCCTGGTTCGAATCCAGGTCGGGGAGCCAGATAAGATAAGCCTTGCAGAAATGCAGGGCTTTTTCTTTTTCCGAAACACATTATTAATAATCTACCCTATGACTGGTCGGTATAAGTTCTACTCTTAGAATCAGGGGACTTATCAGCCCTCAAGCATTTCTCCTACGAGTTAATGAAGCTCACAATGGACTGGATTTCATCTAGGGTAGTTGAACCATTCATAACTCGGCGCATCCTCTTTCCAGCGTCCCCTAGCTTTAAGCACCGCATGAATAGCATCTTCTACTTGCGCGACACGTTTAACCTGCCAGCGCCCGAGGATCTCTGGATTCTCAAAGAACCCCGCCCCCTTACATTGTCCAAATACTCGAGTCTCAACATTAGAGGCAGTAGTTAAACCGTTGTGCTTGCGCAGGACGGTAGCCTCGACCACCACGGTTGCGCGCCAATTTACGACTAATGGCTGCGGGGCTGCGAACCAACACATGGGCAATCTCGACTTGCGTGTGTCCTGCTTTCTTCAATGCGTAAATCTGGTATCGTTCTTCTCGGGTTAGATGTGTGTAGTTCATTTTTGCAATTTCGACTGGCTGGTCAAAAAGCATTGATGCTACCGCATCTCGCCCACCCAACCAGGGTTACTCAACATCGCACTTCATCCTTGAATCCGCGTAATGTCAAAACTAATAAAGTGATGAAATATCTATAGCGAGATTTAAAGTTTCGGTGGTCAAAAGGCCTTACGGCTTGAGTGAGATGGTAACGGGCCACAACTCCAAAAACAATCAACTCAACCAGGGGTGATCTTTAGTGAGGCTTTTTGCATACCACATTGACAAGCGATGTCGCAGTGACTTCTCGGCAACTTGATCTTCAGGCAAAGGCGCGATGACTTTGTCGTGTACTAAAAGTCTGTATATATAAAGTAGCTTTTCACTAGCAGAATCACCAGGCTCGAATTCAACTACGCCACGCGCTTCAGCGTATTCGACACCGGCTTGCAAAGCCGCTTTGAACAATTCAGCTTCATGCTTCAACTTCTTCATATTAGCCTCCTCTAACTTACCAGTAAGTGATGAAGACTAGACTGCAGTTGGTTTTTTCTTCAAAGCAGCAACAATCTTGCTGGGTTTGCCCCATGCCGGCGGCAAATTACCCGACAACCAGTAGCAAACATACTCCTTGCCATCTTTGAAGCCATTGCAAGTCTGTAGCTCGCGGTTAACACACATATCGCCCAGCGTATCTTGCAGTTCCTCCAATTTCACACCTGGTAAAAGTGCTTTTTGGAGCTGACTAAGATAGACAGGCATCTGGCTGCTGGAACCTAGCATGGTATTTAATATCTTTTCGCGTAAGCTGGTTATTGGCATGTCAGACGTACGGGGAAGGGTTATGTAGACCGTTCATCTTAACACTAGACAGCGCCCAGCCCGAAATGTCTGGTGGTATTCGTGCAAAAATCAAGGTCTGCAACGATAGATATTGAAGGCGCGCTTACCAAATTCAGGCTGCTCACCCTTCACGAGAGTATCTCCGCCAACCGCTACGGCTTCGTTGAATGCCAGTTTAAGTAGATTAGCCTCAACTTCGTCGGCATCACGCGTGATGAACCCCACTTTGGCGAACACACTCACGATGAACTTACCTTTGGATTCGCACTGCGTCACTTGGCTAGCATCCGCCAATGAGACACGCTCCACTCCTGCGACTGGCTTGATAAGTTTGTCGGCACAACCGCTCAAACTGCCCAGCAGGACCAAAATTATCAAAGTAACACTCTTATTGAAATACATAACTGCTCCTAAGTTGATGAAGTTAAGTGGTTTGACTGTCTAGTTTGGCTATGAAATTTTCCAGCTCCTTAGGTAACGGTGCGTTCAACTGCATCGCCTCCCCAGTCAGTGGATGTGCAAAAGCAATACTGTGCGCATGCAGAAACATACGCTTAAGACCTTGTTTCATTAAAACTTTGTTGCGTGCAAAGTCGCCGTATTTATCGTCACCAGCGATGGGGAAGCCCAGATGCGACAGATGTACACGTATCTGGTGAGTGCGTCCGGTCTTGAGGTGTGCTTCTAGTAAACTGAAATCATTCCAACTTTTCTGTAATAAGAAGATGGTGTGCGAGGCTTGCCCATCTTCCCTGACCATCACGCGCTTCTCACCCTGAGGGGTATCAAACTTATATAAAGGCAGTTTCACATGCTGTTTGATATTCTTCCATTGTCCCAATACCAGTGCGAAATAACGTTTGTCGCTACTTCCTTCACGCATGATCTCGTGCATGGCGACCAACGCGGAACGCTTTTTGGCCAATAGCAAAATACCAGAGGTCTCTCTGTCTAGACGATGCACAAGCTCCAAGAACTTGGCCTGAGGACGGGCACGTCGCATCTGCTCTATGACACCAAAACTCACCCCACTACCACCATGCACTGCAACACCGGAAGGTTTGTTCAATGCAATCAAGGCATCATCTTCGTAAATGATAGGAAATTCGACCGGCGGAATGTGCGTCACTTCCGCAGCCGATTTTTCTGCCACACGTATCGGAGGGATGCGCAAAAGATCACCCAATTGCAGTTTATAGGTCTGACTTATACGCTTTTTATTGACCCTGACTTCGCCGCGCAATATACGATAGATATGACTCTTGGGCACACCTTTTAGGTGACGAAAGAGGAAGTTATCGATGCGTTGATCAGCACCACTCTCATCTATCTCTAAAAATGTGACAGATTCTTTGCTTAAACCATTCATTATGAATATACTTCGACGCTCGCGCGATTTGGAGTTGGGTGTTTATCGGTATGTTTCTGATTAGGAATGTATCGTTACTGAATTCTGCGGCGCTCTCGCCGTACAGATTCTTCGGCGTATCTGCCGCCTACCCGACCTTCCGCCGCGGCCCGGTTAATATCGTCCACCGGAACCAGCGACGATAGTAATTGATTTACGCGCTCAAAGCACCTGTGGATTTTCCGTGGTGGCGCAAAAGTCAGGATGTTTTGCTTAGGTCGAGCCCAAAGTTTGCATGAGTCGAGGTCTAACCCCCTTGCAGACTTTCTAAGGTCTCCCTCACACGACATTCCTGACACCTGTGCCCTCACCCGATTTTTAAGACTGGCTACGATAGAGAGCTTCGTCGAGCAACCGTTACGAAGCTATTAACGCTGTTTGCCGCTCACTGTTGGCTCATCCACGCTTAGCCGCGTGCAGCCTGAAACACCCCGTGTCAGAGCGCGGGAGAAAATATAAATGAAACGCATGTTATTCAATGCGACACAACCGGAAGAACTCCGTGTCGCCATTGTTGACGGTCAGAAACTCATCGACCTCGACATTGAAACAGCCGGTAAGGAACAACGCAAAAGCAACATTTACCAAGCTGTAATCACCCGCATTGAGCCTAGCTTAGAGGCCTGCTTCGTCGAATATGGCGGCTCTCGTCACGGCTTTTTGCCCTTTAAAGAAGTCGCCCCCCAATACTACCAACCCGGTTGTCCTAGCCGCCCTTCGGTAAAAGAAGCACTGCGCGAGGGTCAGGAACTACTCGTTCAAGTCGAAAAAGACGAGCGCGGCAATAAGGGCGCAGCCCTCACTACTTACATCAGCTTGGCTGGTCGTTATATTGTCTTGATGCCTAACAACGCGAACGGCGGTGGCGTATCTCGTCGCATTGAGGGCGAAGAGCGCAACGAGTTGCGTGAAGTGCTTTCGCATGTCGAAGTACCGAATGGTATGAGCATCATCGCCCGTACTGCCGGCATTGGTCGCAATCAAGAAGAACTGCAATGGGACTTGAACTACCTGACCCAGTTGTGGGAAGCCATAGACGGCGCAGCCAAATCTGAAAAAGCACCTTCTTTGATCTATCTTGAAAGCAGCTTGGTGGTACGCGCTATCCGCGACTACTTCAACCCCGAGATCGGCGAGATCCTGATCGACACTGAAGAAGTCTACCAACAAGCTCTGGCGTTCATGAGTACTGTGATGCCTGACAATGTAGACCGCATCAAGCTCTACCAAGATGATGTTCCATTGTTCTCACGCTTCCAGATCGAACATCAGATTGAGTCTGCCCATGCCCGTGAAGTACGTCTGCCGTCCGGTGGCGCTATCGTCATTGACCACACCGAAGCCTTGACCGCGATCGACATCAACTCGGCACGTGCGACCAAGGGTGCGGATATCGAGCACACTGCATTCAATACCAATCTGGAAGCAGCAGAAGAGATCGCTCGTCAGATGCGCTTGCGCGATCTGGGTGGCTTGATTGTCATCGACTTCATCGACATGGAGAATAGCCGCAACCAGCGCGACGTGGAGAATCGTTTGCGCGACTCACTGCGCTACGACCGTGCGCGTGTGCAGACTGCAAAGATCTCACGCTTTGGTCTGTTGGAGCTGTCCCGCCAGCGTCTGCAACCTAGTCTGGGCGAAAGCAACTACATGGCCTGCCCACGTTGCAGCGGTATAGGACATATCCGTGGTACCGAATCTTCAGCTTTGCACATCCTGCGCATCTTGCAGGAAGAAGCCATGAAAGAAAGCAGCGCAGCTTTGCAGGTACAAGTGCCTGTGGACGTTGCCACCTTCCTGCTAAACGAGAAGCGCGGCGATATCCATCGCATCGAATCCCGTCTGAAGGTCGCCATCACACTGATCCCTAACCCGCATCTTGAAACACCTAACTACAGCATCAACCGCATCAAGCATGATGATGTGGTCAGCGAGGCCGTCGCCAGTTACAAGTTGGTTGAGAAGCCATCTGAAGAAAAATCTACAGGCTCACAAGAGCCACAAAAAGCTGCTCGCGCTCAAGCGGTGGTGCAGGGCATTACACCTGCGCAACCAGCTCCAATGAAACCTGTAGAGGTAAAGACTTCCTTCTTGGGTATGTTATTTGGTTGGCTCAAGTCTGAAGACAAACCAGAAGCACCTAAGCCTAGACCGGCAACCTCCCGTCCTCCACGCGGTGATCGTTCAGAGCGAAGCGAACGCAATGAAGGCGGCAAGCGTCGCGAACGTGGTGAACGCGGAGACAAGGGCGATAAGGCTGAAAAGTCAGGTGACCGTAATGAGGGTCGCGGTGAAGGTCGTCGCGAACGCGGTGAACCACGCAACAAAACCGCCAGCAATGAGCAGAAGCCACAAGAGCAACGCAAGCCACTTGCGCCTAAACCACCACGCCCTCCACGTGAACCTCGTGAGCCTCGTGAAGCCAAACCCGCATTAGAAGCACAGGTACAGGCAGTCGCACCGGAAGCTAGTGAAGAGTCAGCGGCACGTGAAGGTAGTCGTCGTCGCGGCCGTCGTGGTGGCCGTCGTGAACGTGAACGTCGTGAGAACGTCGTAACGAACAACGAAGGTAACAACGGCGAACAATTGGTCATGGCAGAACAAGCCACCCAACCAGCCACACCAAGACAACCTAAGAAGTTGGTGCCAACCGAGTACTACGCTTTCCCTAGCAATATGGTGAGACCGACTGAATATGTCGCCTACCCTAGCAAACCTGTAACCCAGCCTATTGTGGCTGAAGTTGCAGCATCTGCTGCTGTCGCCATTGATGCAAGTCTGGTGCAGATTGAGACCGACCCGAACAAGGCCGCGAAGATCCACTACACCACACCTCACCACCCGCAATCACACGCACAACGTCGTCGTGAACGCAAACGTGAAGTGTATGTAGAAGAACCTTTGGTACAGGTCGAGACTCAGCACCACACATCTTAAAGACTAAGTCGGAATAAAGAAGCCGCGCCTGAATCAGGTGCGGCATTTTTACATCTGCTCTGTGTATCAACGATACAGTCTCAACTGTACGCCTGCTTCCTCTGTACCCGCTTGGAACTCGGCAGCAATCGCCACGTCCGGCACACATACCAAGGTCTCACCGCTGTACAACAACGGCAGTCGGTCTCGTCGCCAAGGCGGCATCTGATGTTCTTGCAGCAAATTCTTCAAAGTGCGCAGACTGGCATGAAGGTGGGGGCGCAACGACTCCCCCCCTTGCCTGACTCGCAAGGTCACGGGAGCAGAGAGTAATTTTTTAAGACTAACACCCTCACCTTGCGTACGGATGAAGACCATATGCTCACCAGTCATAGGCCAATCAATCTCAGTCAACTCCTGATTCACCACGCTAAGATCACTATCCAGTGCAGGCAAAATCGGCATGACATAAACTTGATTGCGAAATCGCCTCACCTGCCATGTTCCATAGCTGGCACAGACCACCGCATCATCACGCGCTGTACAGAGTTGCTGCAGCATATCTTCCAGTTGCACGGCCTGAGGCATAGGTGCGCCGCGATATTGCAAAAAATAACGCAACAGATTCTTGGCGCGAACGTTACTCAAAGTTTGTAAAGCAGCTACATCTAGGTGCTCATTTCGTATCGCGATGCTGGCATCCTGATGTGCCAATTCATCCAATAGCAGACTAGCCTCGTGGAAGTGTTGCGCGCTGCGTGCCAACGTTGATCGATAAGCGGGAAAGCGTTGTGCTAGTACCGGCAATACCTGATGCCGCAAAAAATTTCTTGGATAGCTATCATCGGCGTTGCTCTCATCTTCTATCCAGCTTAGATGATGGCTGTGTGCGTAGTCGTCGATCTCGGCACGAGTACAAGCCAGCAGAGGTCGCACCCATTGCGTATCACGACTGACCAGCATGGGCATGGCACTCGTGCCGCGCACGCCTGCACCGCGCAACAACTGCAACAACACAGTCTCGGCCTGATCATCGGCATGATGCGCAAGTGCTAGAAAATCCTGACGGTGCTTGGCATATGCTGCATAACGCAACTGACGCGCAGCCGCTTCCACACCCTGTTCACGCAAAGGCGTTATATCGACTTGTTCGAGATGAAAAGTGAGGTTGTAAGCAGCACAGCGTTGCTCGCAAAAAGTAGCCCACGCATCCGCGTGCGGACTGATCCCATGGTGCACATGTAATGCAGAGAGTTGCCAAGCGTAGCGATCAGCGAATTGATGCAGGATATGTAACAGCACGACGGAATCTACCCCGCCGCTAAATGCGATGAGTATCGAGCTATGCGGAGGGATCAGCGTCGCTAATCGCCCCGCCAGTTGATGGGCAAGATCAGCCGAGTTCGACTTCCTTGAATTTTCCATAACTCATCAGACGATTGAAGCGATCCTGTAGCAGCGTTGGGGTCGGCTTGTTCTGTGCCGCCTTCAATGCATCTTGTAAAGCCTTCTTGACGCTACTCATCGTCGCTTTGTAATCACGATGTGCACCGCCCAATGGCTCAGCGATGATTTTATCTACCAAGCCTAAGGACTTCAGGCGATTTGCCGTGATACCCAGTGTTTCTGCTGCCTCAGAGGCTTTTGCCGCACTCTTCCACAAGATAGATGCACAGCCTTCCGGGGAGATCACCGAGTATGTACTGTATTGCAGCATCAACAATGCATCACCCACCGCAACTGCCAGCGCACCACCTGAGCCGCCCTCGCCAATCACCGTACAGATGACAGGTACACGCAGCTCTGTCATTTCATAAAGATTGCGTCCAATCGCTTCAGACTGACCGCGTTCTTCAGCACCGACACCAGGATAAGCACCCGGTGTATCGATGAAAGTCATGACAGGAATACCGAACTTCTCGGCCAGATGCATCAGACGCATCGCTTTACGGTAGCCCTCTGGACGAGGCATACCGAAGTTGCGCAAAATTTTCTCTTTTGTATCGCGACCTTTTTGATGGCCGATGACCATCACGCTCTGCCCGTTGAAACGAGCCAGTCCACCCACGATAGCTTTATCGTCTGCATAGTTACGGTCCCCATGCAATTCTTCAAAATCCGTGAACAGATGTTCAATGTAGTCAAGTGTGTAAGGGCGTTGCGGGTGACGCGACACCTGAGATATCTGCCATGAAGTCAGTTTTGAGTACACTTCTTTAGTCAAGGCTTCACTCTTTTTGGATAGATTCGCGATCTCGTCGGCGATATCCAATGCGGAGTCATCTTGCATGAAACGCAATTGCTCGATCTTCTCTTCCAACTCGGCGATAGAGCTCTCAAAGTCTAGAAATGATATTTTCATGTTTCTCCCATCACAACCCCCTTGTGGGGTAGATATTATTTGCTGATTGCCAATATTTAAAGCGGCGCGATGATACTACAGCCGGCCTACAAACCGAAGAATCGTTTGACCGTGGCTAACACTTCATAATGCTGTTTGTGTATCTCCTTATGCTTGGAGGCTTCGTCCAAATTCTGCATAGCGCTATCCAATTGGGCACGGCGAGTCACCAGCACATGTGCGACCTCCTCAGCGATACTGGGTCGTGCCAGCACCACTGCCTCGAACGCCTCTTTATCCAGGCGGTAACACTCTACGTCGGTCTTGGCGATCACCGAAGCCGCACGTGGCGCACCCGTCATCAGACTCATCTCACCAAAAAATGCGCCTTTGCCCAATATATTGAGTATGCGTTTCTCGCCAGCTTGGCCTTCCAAATATATCTCGGCTTCACCATTGATGATAATGAACAACCAGTGCTGTGAGGCCGTACCCTGTTTGGTGATGATATTACCTTTGGCGAAGGGTGCGTATTTGAGGCTGGCCGCCATACGGTGTAGCTCGTCATCGCTCATCTGTGCGAATAACTCCACCCGCTTTAGCGCCTTGATACGGCGCACAAGTTCGCGTTGCTGTACCGCTTCTTCGTATTTTTCGTTCTCTTTGATGAAGTGTACGTTCTGTTCTTCGACGGCTAGTTTGATACCCACACGTTCTAACGCCGTGTAAACATGCCAGCGCACCGCTGCATCGGTAGGGTCATCTATCGCCAGATTGGTCAGCCAATAGCGCAAGGCATAGCGTGCACAGCCTTTATCTATCTCCATCAATACACAACTAGGTACGGGGGATTTGGCGACGTTATTAATCTCCGCTTGTAGGATTGCATCTTCCACCGCCGTGACCACTTTGGTCGGCGTGGTGTTCAGATTCACGTTGAACCATACCCAACGACGCCACTGTACCGGTTGGTCGGTACGTCTACCCAATACTAGGAATTTATTCTTCATCAAGTGGCTATTGGGGATGACCACGGTTTCCCAATTACGTGTCTCAACCAAAGTGGAGCGCCAACGAATATCGACCACACGACCAACCACATCGTCAGATTTGATCCAGTCGCCTATGCCGACTGAATTATCTAGCTGCAAGGCCAGTCCACCAAGGATGTTGCCCAAAGTATCCTGCATCGCGAACGCAACTACGGCGGTGATCATTGCCGATGTCGCAACGATACTTCCTAGATCCAAACCAGCATAACGCAGCCTAACCATACCCCAGGCGATGTAAGCGACAATGACGAAAAAGTCTTCCGCAATGCGCGGTGGAGTGACGCGCGCGAGGGGCAAAATCAGGCGGAACATCAACAAACCCCACAAGCGTATTAGGGCGATGCCACCACCGATAACGAAGATCTCACGCAGGATGTTTGCTGCAGAAGTGAATTGCATGGCGTGCAGCAGACTGCTGATGAACTGCCCGAACAGACAGGCGAGGAAAAAACTCAGGGTATTTATGATGCTCTGGCGCTCTTCTTTGTGGAAGTGATACAAGATGAACGTTAGCGCCATACCCATGACAACGACCAGCAAAGACTCTTCACGCCAAAAAAATGCGATCGCTGTTTCCCAAAAACCCATCTTATTCTCCCCCCTGTTTGTGCAGTGATTCTACACCAAGGAATACTTCGCCAAAGGCTTGCTTGTGCGCCAGAAGCGCCACAAATCCGCACGTGTAATAACATAGGTCAGGCTACTCTCACCCGCCATCACATCAATCTGCAATCTCTCCAGTTGACGACTGCTTATCGCATGAAACAAAGGCTGGAACAACTCAAACTCTAATCTCTGCATCGCCATGCGCCATGCATGCAAGTCACCAGCTTGCAGGCAGCGACTCAAGCTGGTACACATCAGCAATTGCCTGCCTGCTTGCGCTTGCCACTTACCCTCTAATTGCTGATGCGACAATCCTGCTGCCGCCGCAAACATCTCGCCTAACACGTCATCCGATACCACTACATCATATTCGGCCCTGACCTGCCCTAATGCCGCACTACCGCCCCAAAACCATAGGGAGTTTATCGGCGACTCGCCGCGAGATTCGCGCGCTTCATTCAAAGGATGAGCGAACAACAACATCTGTATCTCATTGAACAACTGATGCCAACGTGGTGCATCCGTGCCCTGTGGTAAAGCTCCGCGCACATTACTGCCTATAACCTCGGACAAGGCTCTCGTCCGCATCTCAGGTAATTGCGCCAACTCCACGTACCAGCGCAGAGGATGCGGCACATGGAAAGTCATACCCTGCCCAGCAAAATATTCGTTCAGACTGGCACAGAATTGCGCCGCTTCTTCTGCCGTGACCTCACCCTGTGACAACAACATCTGGTCGCGCTGTAAACGCAGATTCACAGGATCAGCACGCAAATATATGCTTGACGGCAAACCATCAAATTGAGCAGAAACGGCAGCCATAGGAATATCACCCTGCACTGCCATACCAAATGCCGCAAACAAAGCCTGCTCCACACCATGGGTTGGAATTTTCTCTGATTGCGCCCGCGCCAATAGTTTACCCAGCACTGGCAGCTCAAGATCGGCACTGACATCTGAGGCGAATGCTACGGGTAAGAAAAGGTCAGGAAGGAGCAGATGTACATTTTTCATGACGGCAAGTTTAACATCGACAGCACTATTTCCTCGTTGCGGAACATCAAGTCAAATTTAAAGCATTAAACTATTAAGATGCGTATTCGACGGAACTTGGACAGCGGCGTCACCAAATAAAAAGCACCTAGCCATTGCTGACTAAGTGCTTGAATATCTGGGGTGGCTGATGGGGCTCGAACCCACGACAACAGGAATCACAATCCTGGACTCTACCAACTGAGCTACAGCCACCGTTGAAGCTTGCTACTGTACAGACACTGGTGTGCCCGACAGGAATCGAACCTGTAACCCCCAGCTTAGAAGGCTGGTGCTCTATCCGGTTGAGCTACGGGCACAATTCTTTTCTTGGGAATTGAAAATTACTAAAAACCTGGTCGGGGTGGAGAGATTCGAACTCCCGACATCCTGCTCCCAAAGCAGGCGCGCTACCAGGCTACGCTACACCCCGAAGGCTGCGCATTATATAGATGTTCGCAGCTAATGCAATTGGTTTTTAAGATTTCTTTTAATATTTTTAATACACAAGTTTTATGTGTCCATAGAAATGCAAACACGCCACTTTTGCAGAGTTTAGTTTCCGTAAAAGTGGCGTGTAAAAAGTATCACTTCTGATTAGGATTTTTTTAATTGCGGCATTGCGCGCATCAGGTAATACCCCATAGACCAAAGCGTCAACAGTGCCGCGAGATACAACAACAACTCACCCAGGAATTGAATATCCATACCAAGCAGAGGCTCGTGGTAGAGCAACATGAGCAAGGCTAGCATCTGGAAGGTCGTTTTGATCTTGCCCAACATAGACACTGCGATGCTCTTACTCGCCCCCACTTTGGCCATCCATTCGCGCAAAGCAGATATAGTGATCTCCCGACCGATGATGATGAAAGCTATCAGTGCATCCGCACGCCCCAGTTTAACCAAGAGTAGTAATGCCGCAGCGACCATCAATTTATCCGCGACCGGATCCAGAAAAGCGCCAAACGCAGACATCTGATTAAGTTTGCGCGCCAAATAGCCGTCCAGCCAATCGGTCATAGCCGCGAGCATGAACACTGATGTAGCGAACAAATTCTTGTAGTGCGGACTGATCGTATGATCTGAGAGATAGAACACCGAGACGAACACCGGTATCAGCAGAATACGCAACCAGGTCAGTAAATTAGGAATGTTATATTGCATTTGATTGAGACTTTTAGTTTTGCTTAGGCAGCCAGCTTTATCATGTTGACTGGGGAATAACCTCAGTGTAGCCGCTGCCAATTCGTTTCAGCAACAATATGTTCATAAAATCTCAATGTAACTGTTGATAAATTTTCTCAGCCAGCGCCTTGCTGATTCCCTCGACCTGACACAGTTGCTCCACGCTCGCCTGCTGTATCTCGCGTAATCCACCAAAATGCGTCAACAAATTGCGCCTGCGTTTATCGCCCACGCCAGCAATCTCCGCCAGACTAGATACCATGCGTGCCTTGCCACGCTTGGCCCGGTGTCCAGTGATAGCAAAGCGATGCGCCTCGTCGCGCACTTGCTGTATCAAGTGCAAGGCTGGGTTGTCACTGGACAGTCGTATCGCCTCACGGTCTGGAAAAATCAACTGCTCCATGCCAACTTTACGCTCCACACCTTTGGCAACACCAACCAGCGCCAGATCGTTCAGTCCCAATTCGTGCATCACATCCATCGCGATGTGTAGCTGCCCTAAACCACCGTCTATCAGCACCAGATCGGGACGTGCACCCTCACCTGCCGCCAACTTTTCATAACGCCGTGTCAATGCCTGACGCATCGCAGCGTAGTCATCACCTGGCGTGATCCCTGTGATGTTGTATCGACGGTATTGAGCGGAACGCATATCCAAGTCTTCGTAGACCACACAAGAGGCTTGCGTCGCCTCGCCCATGGTGTGACTGATATCAAAGCACTCGATGCGTTGCAGATCGGGCAGACCCACTAATTCGCGCAAAGTATCTAGGCGCAACTGTTGCCCGCCCTGTTGCATGGCACGCTGCTGCAAAGCCAACAGCGCATTCTTCTCGGCCATCTCCAGCCATTGTTTCTTATCACCAGATTGGGGAAGTGCGATGCGCACATTACGCCCTGCCTGGTCGCTGAGGAGCTCGACCAAGGCATCGTCTACACATTCAAGGTTCACCAGCAATATGGACGGCACGCTGCGGCTTAGATAATGCTGTGCGATAAAGGCAGACAGCACTTCTGGCAGCGTCAGCCCTTCCGCATGATCGGGGAAGAAACTCTTGTCACCCAAATGACGACCACCGCGCATCATTGCTAGATTGACGCACACAGCTTCGTCCAATTGCATCACCGCGATGATGTCCGCATCAGTGGTGTTGCCGGTCGACTCTACGAATTGTTTTTGCTGTACCACATGCAGATCTCGTAACTGATCGCGTAATACGGCGGCCTGCTCATAATGCATCGCCTCTGCAGCCTGCTCCATTGCTGCGCGCAAGGTCTGCTCGACTTCTTGATGTCTGCCATTGAGCAATAGCACGGCGTTTCTAATATCGGCCTGATAGTCCTCTTTGCTGATGAGACTCACACAGGGGGCGGTGCAACGATGAATCTGATGTAGCAGACAGGGACGGGTGCGATTATTGAACACACTGTCTTCACAGGTGCGTATACGGAAGATCTTCTGCAACAACTGGCTACTGTCCTTGGCCGCTTGCGCATTCGGATAGGGGCCAAAATATTGATGCTGGCGATTCGGTGTACCACGAAAATAGGTCAGGCGCGGAAACTCCTGGCCAGTCAGCACAATATAGGGGTAGGACTTGTCGTCGCGAAAGAGGATGTTGTAACGCGGCTTGAGCGACTTGATGAGATTATTCTCTAGCAGCAAGGCCTCAGCCTCGGAGCGTGTCACCGTTGTCTCTATGCGTGCGATATGCGACACCATCAACCGAATGCGTGGCGAGATATTGGTCTTTTGGAAATACGAGGAAACGCGCTTCTTTAATTGCTTGGCTTTACCCACATACAACACGTTGCCCTGCTTATCGAAATAGCGATACACACCAGGCAACAGCGGCAAGCTGGCGAGTATCGCTTTAGGATCGAATGATTCAGTTGCCAAGATGTGAGGAAACGCTCGCGATGACGTCCTCGAACATGGCTGCAGTGAGGCGTTTGGTCTGTGTGTTGTAGCGACTACAGTGATAACTATCGAACAACATCGCGCCGTTAGGCAATTGATGACGCGCAGCATGTCCGAAAGCATATTCAGACTTGCGGCATTTCAAGGCCATTAGCACCGCATTGTGTGCGATGGTGCCCAAGGCCATGATTGCTGCACCCTGCGGAAGTAAGGCCAACTCCTGTGTGAGATATCCATTGCACTGTTTGATCTCGCTGGTCTCTGGCTTATTTTGCGGCGGCAGACAGCGCACCGCATTAGTAATACGGCAACCAATCAAGCTCAACTCCCCATTCGCCTCACCCGCATCATTCAACGGGCGCGGGCTGGTCGCAAAACCAAACTTGTGCAAAGTGCCATATAGCAGATCGCCTGCATAATCACCAGTGAAGGGTCTGCCAGTACGATTCGCACCGTGCATACCGGGTGCCAATCCCACGATCAGAAAGGGCGTACCCGCCGCACCGAATGAAGGCACAGGCAAGGCAAAATAGGCGGGATGCTCAACCTTGACCTCGTCTAAAAAGGTCGCTAATCGAGGACACTGCCTACAACCTAGCGCAATTGTCATAGCGAGGTATGACCGAAGAAGCCTGTGTACCACAACACACCCACCGCGCAGATACCTAGCACGATGATGACGTAGAACGGCCACAGTGACTTTTTATCTGCATAAGGATCGACCAGTGAGCGACGCGCACCTTCAGGCAGAATGCCCAGTCCTGTGAGGGAAGTACCAAATGGGATATTGATTCTAGCGCGTGCGTTAATCGCCCAACCATTGGCATCCAAGATAGGTGCTAGATTGCGATTCTTCAATTTAAACCAAGCCAAGATTACCGCAGGCCCAGACACCAGCAACATCATGCCAACCATAGCCAAAGGCATCTGCCAGAGTTTCAGGCTCAACATTCCGGCAAACACTGAAGCCAAGATACCGCCTATCGCGCCTATCGCCAGACCAATGGCGGCAAAGATACCCGCAAATTTGGCTACATCGAAAGGAGGCTTGGGTGCTAGCGCTGGTGCTGCTACCGCCTTGCCATGCTCGACCGTACCACTGGCCAATTTCGCATCAACGGCATTGGCCTTCGACGCTGCCAATTTCTGTATCTGCTCACTAATCATCTTCACCAGTTTCTTATAAGGTGACCAGAAGGCCTGACGCAGACTGATGGGGTTGTCTATGATGCGTACGATATTGGCATCCCAGTCGCGACCAGCGCGGTCATAGAACACACCATTACGTCCTACCATCAGAAAATCGGCATCGCCTGAAGTGAAAGCCGCAGCAATGTTCATCTTCTCCTTACCTGCATTGCGCGTACATTCGCAATACACCAGACAAATACCACCCATATTGGCAAAACTAGCATGCTTGCCCACATCATCGACTTTGATGCATAGCTCACAACTACGACCATCCAAATACAAGCTACCGACTTGGAAGATCGCCTTGTCTTTGCCCGTGTAGAAATTCCGGAATGAAACAAAGTTGTTTACCAACAGATACAGATCACGGTTGTAGCGCAGCAGTCTCTCCACCGAGCGGATTGCCTTCACTTCCCTCTCGACTGCCTTGTCTTGAGCGATCAGGTCAGTAATCGCAGCCTGATGATTGCCCGCCAGCAGTTTGGTAATCTTATCCATGCCCAAGGAAGCGACCTGAGTCTCAGGCTTATTGGCTTGCCATGTAGCGTAAGCATTGAAGCGTTCGCATACCGACTGCCAGTCAGTCGCCGACAAGCTGACTTTGTCACCCAATAACGGGATTAGCACTTTTGCTTGCAAGGTAGCGATACGCGGTGCCCAGACTGGATTAAGTCCGCTACGCAATGGCAATGCCTTGTCTGCGGCGATAGTGGCGAGTGGGAAACCTTCAATCTCGGCGTTTTTGGCAGACAGACTCAGTGCAGCCAGTTGCTGATAGTCAGCCGTCGCACGACTCAGCGGTTCGGCAGCACGCGCATCATAAGCAGCCAGTTGGCAACGTGTGTAGTAATCGTCCAACTTATCACGTACCGCATTGAAAGCAGCGGCAGCCTCTTCCGTCGCATCACCCAGCAGCAGTGCCGTTTCAGAGACAGTTTTGTACCAGACTGAATACGCAGCCAGCTGGGCAAAGAATTTTTCGCTCAAATTGGTATCGATGCCTGCATCGCCGGACATATCCACTATCGAGCCCATGCACTTCATCGCATCTTCAACAGTTGCCCTAACAGCCGCATCGTCTATCTGCTTGGCAGCGACTACACCATCACCGTTAAATTGTAATGCAGCGACGAACTTCTCTATATCTGCCATATCAGCCAAAGAGATTTCCAGAGCATCCGGCTTACCCAGACTTTTTAGGATGTGACGTGCTGAAGCCAGAACATGTTTGCCTTCTTCAGTGCTATCGTCGATATCGTTGAGAGATAATTTGTCCGAGCCACGCACCAGTACATCAGCATCCTTAAGCAACCCACCCACCCATGAGATAGCAGCCAACACTTCATTGGCGCGGACACGGCCATCACTATCGCTGTCTATCAGGTCTAGCGTCTTGCTATCAAACTCTATGCCGCGTGTCGGGCAGCTCAATGCAACCCACAACTTCTGATCCAGCTCTTTAAGTGCTAACAGATCAGCTCCCTTATCCAGTTGCACCTGATCGAAGCCGCCTGCGCGGAAGAAATTCCATAAGTGTTTAGCTGACATGCCTATCTCCTGATGTTGTTATGTGTGTGAAGAAAACGGAATTGAAAAGAAAAAAACACAATGATTATACTCAAGCTCGCGACCATCGCTGTCGTATTGACTTGTCATGCAAATCTAGTCTTCGCTGGACTCCAAGGTGTAATACGCATGTTCATGCTGGGCCAGATGCTTGCTCAAATAAGGCATAACTTCCTGCAACACGCCATGCAAGGTCCAAGGTGGATTAAGGATGAACATCCCACTGCCATGCATACCAAAGCCTTCCGCACTCGGCTGTTGCACCGTGAGCGCGACATTTAGCCAGCTCTTGACCGGCAGACGTTTGAGATTCTCAGGCAGTTGTTGCGCATCGGCACGTTGCAACTGCGGATACCAAACTGCATACACACCATTGGCGAAACGATGTAAGCCCTCGCCCAAAGCCGTCACCACACGCTGGTAATCCTGCTTCTCTTCATAGGGTGGATCGATCAACACTAACGCACGGCGCGGTGGCGGTGGCAATAATGCCTTGAGCGCACCAAAGCCATCAGTTTGATACATCAACACCTGTGAGCCCTGCCCAGCGAAGTTTTCCTGCAGTAACTCGTGATCTGTGGGATGTAATTCGTAGAGACGTAATTTGTCCTGTGCACGCAGTGTCTCCGATGCCACCAAGGGTGAACCTGGATACAACTTCATCTGTCCATCAGGATTAAGACCCTTCACCAGCGCGACATACTCGGCCAAGGCTGCAGGCAAGTCGTCGCGATCCCACAAACGTGCGATGCCGCTTTCATACTCGGCGTTCTGTGTCGCATAACCACTATCTAAGGAATAGCAACCCGCTCCAGCATGGGTGTCGATATACCAATAAGGTTTGTCTTTTTGGCCGAGGTAGCGCAACAACTGCATCTCGACAAAGTGTTTCAGGACGTCGGCATGATTGCCGGCATGAAAGGCGTGGCGGTAACTCAGCATGATTACACGGGGGGAAATTTAAGCAGTTCGTAATTGTGCCATGAGCGCTATCGCCCCACACAACATGAATTCACTTTTTTAAGCACAAAGCTGGCACAATTAAGGCATGACGACACATACTCCATTGATCGCCAGCATGGAAATCTACTCTAAGATCATTAGCAATGATGGCTTGTTGATTTGCAACTATCTGTTCGCCTTCATCCTGATGCGCGCCATCTGGACCGCCCCTTGGAAGAGTTTCCTAAGCAATCATGTGCGCTTCAACGCGCTGATAGGACTGACGATATGGCTAGCAGCTTTGTGGTTCTTTCCGGTAGGTGTGCGTGAAGGACTCAAACTGCACCCGCTGGGCGCGACACTATGTTTCCTGATGTTTGATTGGCAAATCGCCACTCTCATGTTGAGCGGCATTTTGCTGGGTTCTTTGTATCACCATCACGACAATCTAGTGGTGTTCGGCAATATCGGCCTAGTCATGATTGTCCTGCCCATCGCAGCCAGTTGGTTGGGACTGCGCTTGTTCTACCGCTATGGCAAACCCAACTACTTCGGCTTTGTAATCTGGAACGGCTATACAGTGAGCGCCATGACCATGACACTGTCCGCCCTCGTCAACGGCTGGATCATCCAAGCCAGCGGCACCCAGTCAGCCTTTACCATGCAGAACGTGTACTGGAACTATCTGCCCATCCTTATCTCCATAGAATCCGTGCTTACCGGCGCGTTCATCTCAGGCTTCGCTGCGGCCCTTCCCGACTCGGTCACACACTTCGACAAAGACGTCTATTACCCAGAGAAAGGTGATCAGTAACGTATAGACATCATGAATAACATACTCATACTGTTGTTTTCCGGTATTAGCCAGTTTGCTTGGTGTATATCTCGTTATTGCTAAAAAGCGACCTGCTTTTCTGACCATACTGGCAAGCAACTTCGTTAGCTCAGTTCTATTTGGACTGCTTTTTGCAATTAAGGTGTTGTGCTGCTCTGCTGAAACTACTTGGTGGCTGATGCCTTTAGATTTTGCACCCTTGCAGTATTGGACTAAATTTGGTGTCACCATCATCGTGCTAGCAGGGATCATGGCTGTTTGGTCAAAAAGGGAATCCCATCGTCAGTCATCCTAGCTTTGCAATCACCAAGGCACTAAAGTCAGGCCGCTCATTACTGCATACATGTATTCGTGCAGCTTATGAACTTATGCCTTCAGCTAATGCTCGTAACTCCGCCTCGCTGAAACCCGCCGCCCTACGCGCTTCCAGATTAAAGGGACCGCGCAAGACTGGTGCCTCATATTGCAGGGCGAGTTGCGCATAGGTGGTCATAGGCTCTAGACCACGTTGTGTGCACAGATAGGCATACCAGCGATTGCCTATGCTCACATGACCAACCTCATCCCGCAGAATCACATCCATGATTTCGGCGGCTTTGATGTCCCCTGCTTGAGCCAGCTTTGCGCGTACCTTGGGCGTAGCGTCCAAACCACGTGCCTCCATGGTTCTAGGCACAAGTGCGATTCGTGCTAGTACATCGCCACGCGTCTTTTCCGCCATCTCCCACAAACTGTTATGTGCAGGAAAGTCCCCATAGTCATAGCCCAAGGTTTTGAGATGGCTAGCCAACATCGAATAATGCCGTGCCTCTTCATCCGCCACGAGTAGCCAGTCGGTGTAGTAGTCAGGGGGCATATCGGTGTAGCGCCACACCGCATCCAGCGCCAGATTGATGGCATTGAACTCAATATGTGCCATGGCATGTATCAGCGTTGCACGTCCTTCTGGTGTCACCATGGACCTGTGTTTCAAGTCTTTAGGTAATACCAACTCAGGACGTGCTGGACGGCCAGGGATAATTTTCGGTGCGACGATGACAGCTGATGTATCCAAGCTCATCTCGCCCGCACTCCAACGACTGGCTAGTGCACGAACGTTGCTTACTTTGATGTTGGCATCGGTCTCCACCAGTGTCGCCAAGGCGGCAAATCTCAATTCCTTGTCTTGGTTCATCAATGGCTCTGGGATTGTTCCAGCAGTTCGTTGTAAACAAAGGCCAGCAAGGGTATGGATTGCTGGGGGCTGATATCGACGAACTGCAATCCTATGTCATACAACACGTCTTCCGCCGTCTCACCGCTGAGTTCTTGTTGCAGCATCCGTATGATGGCTTTCAATTCAAACCAAGTCTCGATCTCGCCTATCTTCGCCTTGAACTTGAACACAATATGTTGGCCTTTCACACCCGGCACACTCTTGGAAGTGAGCATTGCGCCGCCCACGCTTAGATTGATGATGGTCGCCGCCACATGAATGGGCTGATCTTCGCAGCGAGTAATCGCCGCCACTAGTCGTACCGAAGCTCGTGCACCTTTACGCACCACCAATGATTTGACTTGTTTTGGGTAGGACAGATGCAAATGCGGATAAGGCGTGTTGGCACTTTTGATCAACTGTGTTTGGAAGGCAAAGGCACTCTTGCCGGAGAAGGTTCTGAACACAAAAGTCTGCCCCTCGCGCATCAGCAGATACTTCCCTTCTTCCATCGGCGTAGACACGATAACACTACGGCCGCGTGCAATACCAATCAGACGGACCGAGTAACGCACATCTCCGCCGCTACTCAGCGACTGTAGCTGTACCATGTCTGCTATCTGGAGATGCGCTTCTTCTAGAATGATATGGGTACCACTTTGATCTTCGCCCAGATTCTTATCATCGGCCATTTTTATTTCCCATCTGGAGTTTCAGTCTGAATCATTCAGGTTTGTTTAGCATTGCTTTCAGTCTAGCTAGTTTGTCCATACCCTCACTCTTAGTCACAGTCGACACTGCTTCGGCATGCCCACCTGCGTAAGTCAGTTCGCGCTCTGGCATCTCGTCTAAGAAACGACTGGGTTCGCAGGCATACCAATCTTTGCCGCGTCGGCGTCGGTTGCAATAGCTAATCTGCAAACTGCGTTCGGCACGAGTGATGCCCACGTACATCAATCGCCGTTCCTCCTCTATGCCTTTCTCGTCGCTATCGCGGAAAGGCAGGATGTCTTCCTCTACGCCAATGATAAATACATGTGGATATTCCAACCCCTTTGCTGCGTGTAAGGTGGATAACGACACCGCATCCACATCCTGTTCCTTACCTTCCAGCATATTAATGAGCGCAATAGTCTGCACCATATCCAGCAAGGACTTCTCATCAGCTTCAGCCTTACGTTTGATCCATGCAATAAAGTCCTGCACATTCTTCCATTTGCCTTCCGCCTGCCGTGACTCGTGCGAGTCATACAGCCAAGCCTCGTAATTGATAGCACGCAACAATTCGTCCAGCAGTTCGGCACATGGATCTTTATCGGCCCGCTCTTGCAAACGATTAATAAAATTGCAGAACATCATCAGATCTTGATAATGATGCGGTGACAACAACTCTTCCATCTTATGTTCGAAGGCTGCCGCAAATAGACTGAGATGGCGGCTACCTGCGTAGCTACCAAGCTTCTCTAAGGTGGCGTTACCTACACCGCGCTTTGGCGTAGTGATGGCCCGCACGAAGGCGGGATCATCATCGGTGTTCGCCAACAGACGCAGATAGGACACGATGTCCTTGATCTCCGCTTTATCAAAAAAGGAGGTACCGCCACTCACCGTATAAGGGATGCGCTGGGCGCGTAGCTGCTCCTCAAACACCCGCGACAGATAGTTGCTGCGATACAGGATGGCGTAATCGTTGAAGCGCGTACGATGCTCGAACTTATGCGCTAATAGCTTCATCACCACACTCTCGGCCTCATGCTCATCATCTTTGGCGGCGTAGATGCGTACCGTGTCACCTATGCCATGCTCACTCCATAACTTCTTCTCGAACACTTTGGTATTGTGATTAATCAGGTGGTTGGCGACGGTGAGAATGCGCTGCGAGGAGCGATAGTTCTGCTCCAGTTTGATGACTTTTAGATTACTGAAATCAGTACGTAAGTTATGCAGGTTCTCTATGCTCGCGCCTCGCCAAGCATAGATGGCTTGATCATCGTCACCCACAGCGGTGAAGGCTGCACGCTTACCTGCCAGCAATTTGGTAAGTTGATATTGGCAGTCGTTGGTGTCCTGGTATTCGTCTATCAACAAATAACGCAGCTTCTGTTGCCAGCGAGACAAAGCTTCTGGGTGTTGTTTAAATAATTCGACCGGCAAATGGATGAGGTCATCAAAATCAACAGCCTGATAGGCGCGCAATGTCTCCTGATAACGGCCATAGATACGTGCATGCACCTTCTCTTCTTCGCTCTTCACGTTTTCAAGTGCAGCGTACGGTGTGATGAATGCGGACTTCCAATTCGAGACCTGTGTCTGAAGATCACGCAACTCCTGCTTATCACCCGAGTTAGTCAGCTCACTCAATATCTTCCACACATCACTGGAATCAAGGATGGAGAACTTTGGCTTGTAGCCCAACAATCCCCCCTCGGCACGCAGAATATTCATACCCAATGAATGGAAGGTACTGACCACGAGCCCCTTGGCCTGCTTTCCCTGCAATAAGCTACCCACGCGATCACGCATCTCGTTGGCGGCTTTATTGGTAAAGGTGATGGCGGCGACATTGCGCGCCTCATAGCCACACTCTTGGACCAGATAGGCGATTTTGTGCGTGATGACACGGGTCTTGCCACTCCCCGCGCCCGCCAGTACCAGCAGCGGCCCATCCAGATAGGTCGCCGCTGCTCGTTGTACAGGATTGAGTTTACTTAACATGTACTACTACCGCTCATTGCACGATCTCTTCAACCTTGATGAAGATGTTGCGTTGTTCGCTGCTTTGTGAACTGCTGCGCCCCAGCAATGTGCCGCCGGTCGTTTCCTGCTGTTGCGAGAGACCACCCATTTCCATCCACTCACCCAATCGCCCGCTGAGAGTTGTGGTTGCATGTTGCACCTCGGCTTGAGGGTAATTGCCCTGCATTGAAGAGATGGAATCGTTCTGGGTGTCAATCTGCAGTGTCACGCTATCGCCACGTAGGCGTGGACGCACATAAAAGCCGCTACTGACTTCCTGGAATTGAGTCTGCTCCACCACCTCGGTCCCCCAAGGGCGTTGTGTAACCTGACGTTGTGGCACAGCCACGCTCTGCCCCACACGTACAAAGGCTAGGCCGCCTTCTATGACCTGCACTTGCTGCGTCTTGTGGTCTTGCTTACGTCCTTCACTGCTATCGATACGCGCATTGAGTCTATCGTTGCCTTGCTGGACTTGTACGTTCAGACCGCTTTGATTAGCCGTACTAGGCACACTGATACGCCCTGTATTGCCTATACCTACCGAGCCAGATAGCTCGGCCATACGTGCTAAGGTTTCCCTATCCACATCCTGAATGACACTAATACGCAAGCGACGCGGTGAGGTATCGATGCTGTCCAATACCTGTTTGATTTGTTCCAAATTACGAGGCGAAGTACGCAAAATCAATTGGTAGTCCATACCGCTCACGGAACCATCCACATCTAGCAGGGGGCGGATGATGGGCATGACTTCAGCGGCGCTGCGATGCTTGAGTTGGATGATCTCCAGATCGTGCGCCCACACCGAGTTCAGGCTAGTCAACAGCAACATTAGCGCCACTAATAGATTACGCATATTCCCACCTTGGATTTACAAACTTGAGCAGCTTACATTATAGTCAAGCCATGAAACTCTTCCTGACACTCGTCATTTTCTTACTAACCGCCTGCTCTTCGCCCGAACCACGCGCGTATGCGAGCGATCCCATTGCGCGTTACTCTTTCGATTCCACGGATATCACCCGTTATGCAGATAGCATGATAGGTGTACCCTATCGCTACGGCGGTAGCAGTCCGGACAGTGGTTTTGATTGTAGCGGTCTAGTGAGCCACGTTTTTCGTCATGTCGCAGGCATTTCCTTACCGCGAAGTAGCCATGAGATCAGTCGGCACGGCATTAGTGTCAGTAAAAATGATCTACAATCAGGCGATTTGGTGTTCTTCAATACACTACGTAAAAAATTCTCACATGTAGGTATCTATATCGGAAATGATAGTTTCATCCATGCTCCAAGCAGCGGCGGTTCGGTTCGTATAGACGAGATGGACAATCCCTATTGGCGTAGAGCCTACAACGGTGCACGCCGAATTCAGTGAGCCTGCTTGCGGGCTGTCTTAATGGCCTGTGCCAGTTGCAAGACTGACATCGCATAGAAATCACTGTTGTTGTACTTGGTGATGACATCAAAATTATTGAATGCCAGCCAGAATTCCTTCCCGTCCGAGATCGTAAAATCCACCAGTCTGGCCTGTAGACCTGCATCTATGGAATGCTCAGCAAGCACACCATCAGCCTGCCATTGCTCAACAGTTCTCGGTGTCAGGGTATCCCCAATACAAGATTGATCGCTGACTTTTGCCAACACCGCCACCGGTTGATGTGCAATCCAGCCATATGCCTTCATATAGTTGGCGACACTGCCGATCGCATCTCTATTCTCGTGCAACAGATCGATCTTGTGGTTACCGTTGTAGTCAATGGCATAATTGCGGTAACTGCTAGGCATGAATTGAGGTATTCCCAAGGCGCCCGCGTAAGAACTACGCACCGCTAATAGATCGAACTCTTGTTCCCGTGCCAATATCAGATAGTTTTCCAACTCACTGCGAAAGAATGGAGCGCGACGCGGATAATCGAAGGCCAAAGTAGTTAGTGCATCGATAGTGCGAAATGAACCCGCGTTCTGACCGTATATAGTCTCTACGCCTATGATGGCAACGATGATCTCTTCTGGGACGCCATATTGCTTGCTCGCCCTTTGCAGAGTTGAAAGATACTTATCCCAGAAAGCCACCCCCAAATTGACACGTTTAGCATTGACGAAAGCAGCGCGATATTCCATCCAAGGCTTTATAGTCGCAGGCTTGGTAATCGCCTCTATGATTTCGGGCTTATGCTGGGCGTGGTCGAACAGATTTTTCAGTTCATCACGCTTGAACTGGTGTTTGACGACCATTTCGTCAATGAATTCGGGGATACCTGGCAACTCGACGGCATGAACCGCAGAAACGACCAAGCAATAAAAAAGCGCCGCAGCGCAGGTAAGGATTGCTTTCATAGGTGGAGTATTCTACCTGAAGCTCGACAGCCTGCCTCATCTGCAGTAAATTCCGCCCTCATTTGAAAACAGAAAGTTAAGTACCATGTCAAATCCCACAAAACACCACCCTCTTATCATCTTGGGCTCTGGTCCAGCCGGTTACACAGCCGCAGTCTATGCTGCGCGTGCCAACCTAAATCCAGTACTGATTACAGGTATGGCGCAAGGTGGTCAATTGATGACCACCACCGAGGTTGACAACTGGCCTGCCGATGCGATGGGCGTTCAGGGTCCGGATCTGATGGCACGCTTTCAGCAGCACGCTGAACGTTTCAACACTCAAATGGTATTCGACCACATCCATACCGCAAAGCTGCAACAAAAGCCATTCATGCTCATTGGTGATGCTGGCAGCTACACCTGTGATGCATTGATCATCTGTACTGGTGCATCAGCTCAGTATTTGGGCCTACCTTCAGAAGAAGCATTCATGGGTCGCGGTGTTTCCGGCTGTGCGACCTGCGATGGCTTCTTCTATCGCAACCAAGACGTAGCTGTCATTGGCGGCGGTAACACTGCCGTCGAAGAGGCCTTATATCTGGCCAATATCGCCAAGCACGTGACAC
The DNA here is from genome assembly GCA_963740305.1 of uncultured beta proteobacterium. Classification (GTDB taxonomy): domain Bacteria; phylum Pseudomonadota; class Gammaproteobacteria; order Burkholderiales; family Gallionellaceae; genus Gallionella. Next base: position 251,378 of record CAVUDR010000005.1, read on the forward strand.
TGGTACATAGACGCGAAACTTTCCGTGCAGAACGCATCATGGTTGATCATTTGATGAAAAAGGTTGAAGAAGGCAAGATCACTCTAAAATTGAACCAGACATTGGATGAAGTTTTAGGCGATGCCAGCGGTGTGAACGGCATGCGCATCAAAAATGTGCAGACTGGTGAAAAACAGGATATTGCGCTACAGGGTGTATTTATCGCAATCGGCCATAAACCTAATACCGATATCTTCGCGGGCCAACTGGAAATGCTGAATGGCTACATCCAGACGCGTGGCGGCTCCAACGGGAATGCAACCGTCACCAGTATCTCTGGCATATTTGCAGCCGGCGATGTACAGGATCAGATCTATCGCCAAGCTGTCACCAGTGCAGCGACAGGTTGTATGGCAGCGCTGGATGCTGACAAATACCTCGCTAACATGAAGAAGTAATTGTCTACGCAAGACCAAGAAGAACATGACGATGCCGCACTCCTCCGTGCGGCCTTAGCTGGAGTCGAACCCCTACCCCCACCTAATCGCGTCAATCTCAAACCTGCCCCCCGCCGTGCACGCCTAAACCAAGCAAACATCTCTATCACTAGTGCTGATATCTTGTCAGATAACTGCGACCTTACTCCACCGAACGAATATCTCAGCAATGGCTTATCACGTATGACCTTGCGCAAATTGCGCCGTAACCATTGGCCGATTCAAGCAAAACTTGACTTACACGGCTTATACAGCGATACGGCGCGTGTGACACTGCAAGCATTCCTAAGTCAAGCACAACAACAAGGCGGTCGCTGTGTTTTAGTCATACATGGCAAAGGTATAAACAGTGCCAGCGGAGAGGCAATACTCAAGACACGAACACGCAACTGGCTGATGCAACTTTCAGGGGTTTTGGCTTACTGTGACGCCACACCGGAATTAGGAGGTTCGGGGGCGGTATTGATTCTGCTGAGGAGTGCTGCTACTGAACTGAGTTAACCCTTGGGCTTATTACTCATGACATACATCATGTACTCAAAAAATACTTGACACCAATCTTGGTCATTATCCTTCAGCGAATTTAGCAGATTCTTGACCTCAGACGCTGGCCAATTACGATTATATGAAACGAGCATATCTTCAGAATAAGTCTCTATACTGTCATTCAAGCGGTTCGCCATACGACTGATGCCGTCAAACATGATGACTAAATCCTTATCTGAATCAATCTCAGCAGTCAGATCACCATATACCTTGGGATTTTGCTTGGTGAATTCGATAAATTTTGTCAGCACGTAAAAGAATTCGCCTTTATTGTCCTTGTTGACGGGGTCACCCAACTGAAAAGGCAACACGGAAAGCTCCAACCAGTAGTAACCCAGCTTGGGATTTCTATGTTTGGACACACCGATGTGACCATTACGCGCTTTAGCACGTTGGATGAAATCTTCCAGCAATAATTTTTCCGAGGGGCGCGTGGCAATGTCTTTACCTTCCAACAAGGAAGGTCTTACCATGAAAAAATCTGGGAAGTCGCTATAAAGTTTGCCTGAATGATTGTGATCGCGATAGTAGCTATTGAATACCTTCAGGACATGTTCGTCATTCTTTTGTGTATCGAAAAACTTCTCATGAGATGACTTTCTTTGTGCCATGACTGTGTATTTGCCTTTATCGGTTTAATTAGCTTTTTGATAGGCTGAGATACGTATTTATTTTTACAAGCCTCGCCCATAATGATACTCTGATTGAGGTAGACTTGTCTCCTCAATTGAACGTTTTACGTAAGAATTTCGCTTACATACCCAAGGGAAATAGAGATGAATAAATATTTGCTCATACTGCTTATATTCACTGCTGGTAATGTACATGCCACCGCAAGCAAATGGATAGACGAACAGGGTAATGTCCATTACTCCGACATGCGTCCACCGTCAACTGCGAAATCCCAACAAATATTAAATACACCAGAACAGGCAGAGACTGCCGCCTCTAGTGTTCCCACAACGGATAAAGCCACCCTTAAAGATGCTGACAGCAAGAAGGCGGCGGCTGAGAAAGCAAAGCAGGAAGCTGAACTCAACGCCCTGAATAAAACCAATTGTGCGGCAGCAAAACAGAATCTGGCGAACTTGAAAGATGGAATGCGCATCGCCGTAGTTGATCCAATTACCGGAGAGCGTTCCTATCTGGATGACGATCAACGCGCCAAAAATGTGGAACAGGCACAGCAGCAAATAACAAAATTCTGCCAGTAAATTAAATATCGGCTACGCGACGATCTGTTCGTCGCGCATGCGAAGCGCCTCTTCTATGTCCACTGTCACGACCTTGGACACGCCCTTCTCCTGCATAGTCACGCCTATCAGCTGTTCGGCCATCTCCATGGCGATTTTATTGTGACTGATAAAGACGAATTGAGTCTGTTCAGACATCTTCTTAACCAATTTACATAAACGCTCAGTATTGCTGTCGTCCAAGGGAGCATCGACTTCGTCCAACAAGCAGAATGGTGCAGGATTCAACTGGAACAAAGAGAACACCAAAGAAATGGCAGTCAAAGCCTTTTCACCGCCCGACATCAGATGGATAGAACTGTTCTTCTTGCCAGGCGGTTGCGCCATGACCTGCACGCCACTATCTAGGATCTCATCGCCTGTCAGCACCAACCTAGCCTCACCCCCTCCGAACAAAATAGGGAACATCTGCGCCAGATGCTCGTTCACTTTATTGTAGGTATCCATCAATAGTTCACGTGATTCCTTGTCGATACGGCGGATCGCGTCTTCAAGTGTCTCCATCGCCTCGTTCAGATCCAATGCCTGTGCATCCAGATAGGTCTTACGTTCGGTAGCTGTTTGCAACTCTTCCAAGGCCGCCAAATTGACGGCGCCCAAAGCTTCGATATCACTTTGCAAACGTGTCAATTCTGCTTGTAAACCGTTCGCTTTGAAATTACCCGCTTCCAGCAGAGGCATCAGAGTTTCCTCATCCACGCCCTGCAACTGTTCTGACCACTGTTCAAAGTGCAAGCGTGCTTCTTGTTCCTTAAGCGTCAACTCACTGAGCTTATCGCGTAATGGAGTCAATGCATGTTCACCCCTCATACGCGCCTGCTCCAACTTTTGCAGGCTGACGGTCGCATGTTCCAAGCTGTTACGTGCTTCTCCAAGTGCCAGCTCGGTCACTTGTCTTGCCTGCAGCGCCTGCTGTAACTGCATCTGCACATCAACATCCGCACTACTGTTCAACTCCTCATCCAAGCCGATGAGATTGAATTCCAATTGTGAGAGCGTCGCTGCTGCCTGCTCTATACCTCGTTGCAGATCGTTGATCTTCTCTTTGCATGTGTTATTGAAATAGCGTGCTTCTTGCAGTGCATGCTGCGCTTGTTGAGCGCGACTTCTTTGTTCTCGCAGGGTCATATCCGCCGTATTGGCATGACGCTGTGCCTCATCGATACGCGAGAAGAATGCGGCATGATGTTCACGCAGGTCAGCCAGTTGTTCTTCAACGACCTGGATTTGCATCTGTTCATTCAGTAATAGCTCAGCCATCTCAGCCATCTCTTGGTCGATTTGCAGCACGCGCTCAGCACTGCGTTCCGCCGCCTGAGTGAGCTTGAGGATATTCATCTGCAGACCGTGCAAACGCTGCTGCATCTCATTGCCCGCATTGCGTAGCGGCGCAATCTTGATATCTATGTCTTGATACTGTTGCTCAGCTGCCATCAGATGCTCACGCACCGCCGCGACTTCGGCATGTTGTCCTTGCGCTACTGCCTGCAACTGCTCGATCTCTCTTTGCCTTGCGAGCACACCATGTGTGTGACTATCAGGTGCATGGAAAGTCACACTGTGGGCGGCAAACAGATGCCCTTGCGGCGTGACCAGACTGGCACCCACGGGCAACTGAGCTCGTAGACGCTGCGCCTCTTGTTGATCGGCAACCGCATAGACCTGATGCAACCAATCTTGGATAGCGGGCATCACACGCGCATCATGACAGCGTACATAATCAAGCAATGGCTTGTAGCCATTCGGTATGGCCGCTACAGCTTGTAACTGACCATCATTAATCAGCAGCGTCAGCTTAGCCGGCGGTGCATCCGCCCAAACTGGAGCCTCCTGCATAGAGATGGCGTTGATCCGTTCACGCAGCACGGCTTCCAGCGCATCTTCCCATCCGTCATCGATCTGTATCGATTGCCACAAACGAGGCAAGTTTTCCAAACCATGGCCTTGCAACCAAGCACTCAGCGCCTTGTCGTTATCTAGTTGTGCTTGCAATTGCTGCAAAGCGTGTAGACGCGCCTCAGTCTGCGCAACAGTACGTTCAGATTGTTGCAAGACGGCACGCACCTCGCGGCGCTGCTCGTCTGTCTGCGGCAGGCGTTCCAACAGGCTTACCAACTCTTCTGCAGCCATGTTGCGTTCAACTTCCAACTCGGCAGCCTCTTGCTGCGCTTGCGGCAAGACTCCGCCATCTGTGCGCGGCAGATTATCTTTCTCCAGCAGCAAACGAGTACGTCGCGCATCCAACTGCTGCACATTGCGTTGCAGATTGGCACGTTGCGTATCGGCTATTTGCAGTTGCTGTTGCACTTGCAATTGTTCGCGTTGTATTTCATGGAAGCGTTGTTGCGCTTGGGTCGCGGCTTCCTCGGTGGCCGGCAGACGATCGGCCTCCATCTCGGCATTTTGTTCACACTCGCCCAACTTAACCACTGCACCTTCTTGCTGACGCTGCCAGTGTTCAAGCAACGATTGTGTACCACTACGTTGACTATGCTGTTGCTCTATGTGTTTTTTGGCTTGGCTGATCTGCAAGGCAAGACGCTGACGTTGTGTCGCAGCATGCGCGATCTGTTGCTCCAAGCGCGCGATCTCAGCATTGGCGCTATAGAACTCACCTTGCTTGACATGCAAGGCATCGGACAACTGGTAATGACCGTTGCGTGCCGATTCCAACTGACTCTCAAGCTCACGCAACTGCGCGGTCTGCGCTTCCAACTCGGTGCGCGTCTTTTCAGTCACTTGTTGATAACGCACACGTTGAACTTGTGCATCTTGTTTCTTCAACAGCCAAAACAGTTTTTGCGAAGTATCGCGCTGTGCTTCCAAGGCACGATATTGCTTTGCGACTTCAGCCTGCGCACCCAGATGAACCAACTGTTTATCCAACTCTTGCAGGATGTCTCCCACGCGCAGTAAGTTGTCGCGAGTATCGGCGATACGCAACTCGGTCTCGCGTCTGCGGTCACGGTACTTTGATACACCAGCAGCTTCTTCTAAGAAGATGCGCAACTCTTCAGGTTTCGCTTCGATGATGCGCGAGATCATGCCCTGCTCGATGATGGCGTAGGCACGCGAACCTAGACCAGTTCCTAAGAAAATGTCGGTCACATCCTTGCGGCGTACTTGCTGGTTATTGATGTAATAAGTGGAGTCACCATCGCGCTTCAACACGCGCTTGATGGCGATCTCGGCATAGGTGGACCACTGTCCGACGGCCTTGCCTAAGGCATTATCAAACACCAGTTCCACACTGGCACGAGACACCGGTTTGCGCTTGCTGGAGCCGTTGAAGATGACGTCCTGCATGGTCGCACCGCGTAAGGCTGAAGCCTTGGATTCACCCAATACCCAGCGCAAAGCGTCAATGACATTGGACTTGCCGCAACCATTGGGGCCGACCACGCCGACCACTTGCCCGGGCAGGGCGATATGCGTGGGATCAACAAAGGATTTGAATCCGGCCAACTTGATATGGGAAAGACGCAATTGAACGACCACAGAAGTTATAATGCGCGCCATTCTAACCGAAGCGAGACACCTCACCAAATGACGACGCAAGCCAATAAATCGCTAGAGACTTTCCCTAATCCCCACCCTCAGCGCGATTACCATATCCACATGGAAATCCCCGAATTCACCTGCTTATGCCCCAAGACAGGACAGCCTGATTTCGCCACACTGATTCTGGATTACATCGCCGATCAAAAGTGCGTAGAACTCAAAAGCCTCAAGTTATATATGTGGTCGTTCCGTGAAGAAGGACACTTCCACGAAGATATGACTAACATCATCCTGAATGATTTGGTCGCTGCGACTCAACCACGCTTCATGCGCCTCACCGCCAAGTTCTATGTGCGCGGCGGCATCTTTACCAACGTCATCGCCGAACACCGTCAACCTGGCTGGCAACCTGCACCTTTCGTAGAACTCAGCCAGTTCAGCACTCAGTCGAATACGCGCGGCTAGATGTTCCTTGGAATAGATTTCGGCACTACAGGCGCTAGGGCATGCGCGGTAGCTGCTGATAAGTCTGTCCAATGGGAACATGTACTCGCATATCCGGATGCAAATCAACAAAGTGCCTCAGACTGGCGTGATGCCTTGTATGCGCTACTGGATGCAATGCCTGCAAATATTGCATCCAAGCTACGCGGCATTGCTATCGACGGCACTTCTGGCTCGGTGTTGTTATGTGATGCACAGCTAGCACCAGTCTCACCCGCTCTGTTTTACAACGACACATGTGCCCAAGTTGAGGCGCTGAAATTACGTGATTGCGCACCAGCAAGCAGTATGGTCGCTACCGCGACTTCGGGCTTGGCAAAGTTCTTATGGCTCACCGAACGTTATCCTGGGGCGCGATACTTTCTACATCAGGCCGATTGGCTCACCGCGCTCCTCAGCGGCCAAGCCGGCATCAGCGATTATCACAATGCCCTTAAGACTGGCTACGACGTTGAATTGTTATGCTGGCCAGACTGGCTCATGGCGATGCCGCATACACAATTACTGCCGCGTGTGATCGCACCAGGCACTGTCATCGGCGCTATCCAGCTAGATATTGCATCACGATATGGCATCAGTGAGAATTGCTTGATCCATGCAGGCACGACAGACAGTAACGCGGCCTTCATGGCCAGCGATGTACACGAGACCGGTATAGGTGTCACCGCCTTGGGAACGACCTTAGTGTTAAAGCAACTTTCCGAACGACGTATAGATGCCCCAGAATACGGCGTTTATAGCCATAGATACAAAGACTTGTGGCTAGTTGGCGGCGCTTCAAATGCTGGAGCAGGTGTACTCAGAGCTTATTTTGATGATGCACAACTGCTGAGCTTGAGTGCCCAGATCGATCCCGACATTGACAGTCACTTAGATTACTACCCACTTAGCAAAGCTGGCGAACGCTTCCCTATCAACGATGCCAACCTAGAACCTCGACTCACGCCGCGCCCTGCTGACGATGCAGCATTTTTACATGGGCTGTTGCAAGGATTAGCAAGCATCGAGGCGGCGGGTTATGCCAAATTGGCACAATTGGGTGCACCACCCCTGCAGCGAGTTTTGAGTAATGGTGGCGGCGCAAAGAATTTGGTGTGGCAACTGATGCGCGCGCGCATCCTAGGCGTACCTGTGGCGACGAGTACACATACACAAGCTGCATATGGATCTGCATTAATGGCGTTAGGCAATGCCGAGCATACTGAGGGATAACTGCTCTAAGCCCATGTCCAAAAATGGCAACTTGGCATCAATTACTTATATCTCGTCGTGCATTTTCTAGAATATAATTTGCCCATTGAAGCGCTTTCTGGTATTAAAGCTGACTTTATTTTTTTATCTGTTGGAGAAGTGCAATGCCGGTACAGTCACAAAAAGCCGCCACCCCCTACAAAGCTAAAAAAGGGGAGGAATACATGAACCCCAAACAGCTCGCCCATTTCCGCGAGATCATGAACAACATCAAGGCTGAGTTGGGTCAAGATATCGACCGCACGGTACACACCATGCAAGAGGAAGCGACTGCTTTTGCCGATCCTAATGACCGCGCCACCCAAGAGTCGGACATGAGCTTGGAACTGCGCAACCGCGACCGCGAACGCAAGCTAATCAAGAAGATCGACGAGATGCTGTCTAAGATAGAGTCTGGTGATTATGGATACTGCGACAACTGCGGTATCGAGATCGGTCTAAACAGACTGGAAGCTCGCCCTACTGCGACACTTTGCATAGATTGCAAAACATTGGACGAAATCCGAGAAAAGCAAGTCGCTAAATAAAGCGGGATCTGTAGCAATATGCAGTATGAATAAAAAGGGGGCGCATGGTTTGCGCCCCCTTTTTTTAACTGCGTAACGCCTCCGTATCGAGCAGCCTTAGCTACAGCAGTTGTATGATGTGCCAAACTGTTGCGGAGGAAGAGAAATTGAATTTTTTGGCACATGCACTACTGGCCGGTGATCAGCCTGCCTTGATTGTGGGCGGTGTCTCAGGAGATTGGATCAAAGGAACCCTACCTGGGGCCTTACCCAGCGATTTAGCGCGTGGCGTAGCCTTGCACCGCGCCATAGACAGCTATGCAGAGACCAACCCCGCCTTCTGTCGCAGTCGTGCACGTTTCTCTCCCCAACGCCGCCGCTATGCTGGCATCTTAGTTGACATATTCTACGACCACCTCCTCGCCCAGAACTGGGCCGCCCTGCACCACCAAACCTTGCATAGCTACTCATCATTCGTCTATGGACTGATCGGAGTTCGACTGAAAGATCTACCGAGCGAAGCTCATGGCGCATTGAAGATGATGGCGCATGAGGATTGGTTATCCAGTTACGCACATATCGAAGGCATCGCAGACGTGCTGCAACGCATGTCACATCGCGCTCGGCAGCCCAACCCGTTGGCACATGGAGAGCAAGAGTTTCTCGCCGATATCGATGGGTTCACGAGTGATTTTGAGGAATGGCTAGTCACCACCCAAGAGTTTGCTCAAAACTGGCGAGAGACAAGTAATTAGGTTTCTCATGGTGGGGTTTGAAGCGTAACTTCTCAAACAATAAAAAAGCCCCGCCTATCACTAGGCGGAGCTTTCTATTTAACAGATTACTTACTGTGCGTCTGGGGTACTTGGAGCAGCGACAGGAGCTGGGGTAGGTATCAAAGCCTTCATACTTAGCTTCATACGTCCCTTGTCGTCCAACTCCAACAGCTTGACCTTCACGATCTGGCCTTCTTTGAGGTGATCTGTCACTGCTGCAACACGCTCGTGAGCGATCTGCGAGATGTGTAGCAAACCATCCTTACCTGGCAAGATGTTGATCAAGGCACCAAAGTCCAACAATTTAACAACTGGGCCTTCGTAGACTTTACCAACCTCCACGTCAGCCACGATGTCGCTGATGCGCTGTTTAGCCAATGCACCACCTTCGCTACTCACGCAGGAGATCGTAATGTTACCAGCGTCATCGATATCGATAGTCGTACCTGTCTCTTCGGTCAGTGCACGAATCACGGCACCGCCCTTACCGATCACATCACGAATCTTGTCAGGACTAATCTTCATCTTGATCATGCGTGGTGCAAACTCTGAAACTTCAGTACGTGCAGTAGGCATAGATTCCTTCATCAGACCAAGGATGTGCATACGGCCTTCACGTGCTTGTATCAGCGCCGCCTGCATGATCTCTTTGGTGATGCCATTGATCTTGATGTCCATTTGCAGAGCGGTCACACCGATTTCGGAACCTGCCACCTTGAAGTCCATATCACCCAGATGATCCTCATCACCCAGAATGTCGGTCAACACGGCAAAACGGTTACCGTCTTTAATCAACCCCATCGCGATACCGGCCACATGCGCCTTGAGTGGCACACCAGCATCCAGCAGTGACAAGCAACCACCACATACCGATGCCATAGAACTGGAACCGTTGGATTCAGTGATTTCAGACACCACACGCACCGCATAGCTAAAATCTTCAACGCTAGGCAATACCGCCACCAGCGCGCGCTTAGCCAAACGACCATGACCAATCTCGCGACGCTTAGGCGTACCGACACGACCAGTTTCGCCTGTGGAGTACGGAGGGAAGTTGTAATGCAGCATGAATCGGTCTTCGTATTCACCCTGCAAACCATCGATCTTTTGCGAGTCACGGATGCTGCCCAATGTCGCCACCACAATGCCTTGTGTCTCACCACGTGTGAACAATGAAGAACCATGGGTGCGTGGCAACACGCCGTTACGGATAGTGATAGGACGCACTGTACGTGTGTCACGACCATCGATACGAGGTTCGCCGCTAAGAATCTGGCCACGCACAATCTTGGCTTCCAATGCACTGAACAAGTCGTTGATCTGATTCTTCTCTACGTCTGCGAACTCTGCCGAGATCGCGGCGATGACTTCGCTCTGGATTGTCGAAAGCGCGACTGTACGTTCTTGCTTGGAACGGATTGCATAAGCCTGCTGCAATGATGCATCCGCTAGTTCGGCGATACGTGCGATCAGTGCCTCGTTCTTGGCGGGTGCGACCCAGTCCCACTCGTCCTTGCCGACAGCTTCTGCCATCTCGTTGATCGCATTGACCACAGCTTGCATCTGTTCGTGGCCATAGACCACTGCGCCCAACATGATCTCTTCCGACAACTGCTTCGCTTCTGACTCCACCATCAACACAGCACGGTCTGTACCTGCAACAACCAAGTCCATCAAAGATGTCTTCAGTTCTGTCGAGGTTGGATTAAGTAAATATTTTCCATCAACATAGCCCACACGCGCAGCGCCTATAGGGCCGTCAAAAGGGATACCGGAGATTGCCAATGCAGCGGATGCACCAATCATCGCAGGGATATCGGAATCGATCTCAGGATCAGATGACATCACGGTCGCAACAATCTGCACTTCGTTGTAGAAACTTTCCGGGAACAAAGGACGCAAAGGACGATCGATTAGACGTGAAGTCAGGATCTCTTTCTCGCTAGGACGGCCTTCGCGCTTGAAAAAACCACTAGGAATCTTACCTGCAGCATAAGTGCGCTCTTGATAATCCACAGTCAGTGGGAAGAAGTCTTGCTCTGGCTTGGCATTTTTTCTACCAACCACAGTGACCAAAACTGTTGTGTCACCCAGGCTCACCATAACAGCGCCTGTCGCTTGACGAGCAATCTCGCCAGTCTCGATAGTCAGTTGATGATTGCCGTAGGCGAATGATTTTTTATAGTGACTCAAGATAACCCCTTTGGACTTTGATTGTCAGGCATGACATGATGCAGCAGTGCGTCAAAAACAGGACAGGCTAAAACAACTCGGGCCGCTATCGCGACCCGGCTTGCAACACAATTACTTACGAATCGAGAGACGTTCGATCAGTGTGCGATAGCTCGCATCGTTTTCACGCTTGAGGTAGTCAAGCAGTTTACGACGACGGCTAACAAGGCGCAGCAAACCACGGCGTGAGTGGTGGTCTTTGCTATTGCTCTTGAAATGTTCAGTCAGATAGGTGATACGTGCTGTAATCAATGCTACTTGCACTTCTGGAGAACCAGTGTCGCTCTGTGCGCGTTGAAAGTCCGTAACGATTTGCGCTTTTTGCGCGGCTGTAATTGCCATTGGTTTAACACTCCTAAAAAAAGTTGCGCATTCTAACCCTGAATGCTGTTATTACTCAACCCCAATTTGTGGGGAAACTATAGTCGCGGCCTGTTTGGCCAGACTGGACAGCAACCGTTCAGGTGCAAGACGCCTGCCTTGCAACAAACCGACACCCGCAAAACCCTGCGGACCATACAAACTCACCCTGCCATCAGGTAGCCCAGTATCTAGTCCTAATCGCTGGCCTTGGGCCATGCGTTTAATTTGCACCTCATCCAACGTTAACTTGGGCATGGTGGGCATCAGACTATCTACTGGCATCAGACATGCCAGTCGCTGTTCTTCTGTCATTTCACTCAATTGATCCAGAGTATATGCAGCCTTCAAATCAAGGTGAGCAATGCCTGTGCGGCGCAAAGCGGTCAGATGCGCACCGCAACCTAACGCTGCACCTATATCCTCACCCAGCGTCCTGATGTAAGTCCCTTTGCTGCAACGCACACTGATATCCAGCTCAAATCCGTTGAAACCATGCAGCACCAACTCATGTATCACCACGTCACGTAACTCGCGCTCTATGGTCTCGCCATTACGTATGTACTCGTACAGCGGCTTCCCTTGATGCTTAAGCGCACTATACATGGGCGGCAATTGCTGTATTGGTCCGCGGAATTTAGAAAGTACAGCTTGTACTTGCTCAAGCGTAACTTCCACCTCACTCCTAACCAGTACTTCACCTTCTGCATCACCCGTCGTCGTCGTCTGTCCCAAACGCACAGTGCTACGATAACGCTTGTCCGCGTCAAGTAAAGCATAGGCAAACTTAGTCGCCTCACCAAAGCAGATTGGCAACAAACCTGTCGCCAAAGGATCCAAGGTACCTGTATGTCCAGCCTTTTCAGCTTGGAACACACGTCTCACCTTTTGCAACGCATCATTGGAACTTAGTTCCAATGGCTTATCGAATAACAAAACACCGTCTAATGGACGGTAGCTACGTGCCATGATGCTTAATCGTTAGATTCGGACAAATCAGTAGAGTCCGCATTCAGCTTATCGCTAGCAACAGCTTTATCGATCAAATTAGACAGATGACTACCGCGCTCTACAGATGCATCGTAGACGAAATGCAATTGCGGCATGATGCGCAGCTTCAAACTACGTGACAATTGACTGCGCAGAAATCCACTAGCCCTATCCAAACCCTCTTGTGCCTCAGCATGCTTACCATCCAAGCGTGTAAAGAATATCTTGGCATGAGAATAATCTCCTGCCACTTCTACCCCCGTGATGGTCACCAGACGCACACGCGGATCATTGATCTCCAGACGAACCAACTCGGCAACTTCACGCTGCATCTGCTGGGCCACTCTGTCTGTTCTCGCATAATTCGCCATGTGATTAAAGTGCGCGCGCGACTTCGATGATCTCGTACGCTTCCAGCTTGTCGCCAACTTCCAGGTCGTTGAAACCCTTCAATGATAGACCACATTCGAAGTTGTTTTTGACTTCTTTGACGTCATCTTTGAAGCGTTTCAGAGAATCCAGCTCACCATCGTGTATCACCACGTTGCCACGCAGTACGCGAACCTTGGCACCACGCTTGACGATACCGTCCAGCACCATACAACCGGCGATAGTACCAATCTTGGAAACGGTGAATACCTGACGAACTTCAACCATACCCATGACGCTCTCACGCTTCTCTGGCGCCAACATACCGGACAATGCCGCCCTGATCTCGTCGACCATCGCATAGATGATGTTGTAGTAACGGATATCCACACCAGAAGACTCAGCCAACTTACGGGCAGCAGCATCAGCACGTGTGTTAAAACCAATGACAATGGCCTTAGAGGCCAATGCCAAGTTGATATCGGACTCAGTGATCGCACCCACACCACCGTGGATCAGATTGACCTTCACCTCGTTAGTGGAAAGCTTCTGCAGTGATTGCGCAATCGCCTCCGAAGAACCTTGCACGTCAGATTTAACAATCAGTGACAGTGTGCGGACTTCGCCCTCCGCCATTTGCTCGAACATATTCTCTAGCTTAGCTGCTTGCTGTTGAGCCAATTTCACACCACGGTATTTACCCTGACGGAACAATGCGATTTCACGCGCACGTTTCTCATCGGTCAATACCATCAACTCTTCGCCTGCGCTTGGCACTTCAGAAAGACCCTGTATCTCAACTGGGATAGAAGGGCCAGCTTCGTTGATCGCTTTGCCATTCTCATCCAACATCGCACGTACACGTCCAAACACAGAACCGACCAAGACCGCATCACCGCGCTTCATCGTCCCCGACTGTACCAATACGGTTGCGACAGGTCCCTTACCCTTATCCAGACGAGCTTCAATAACCAGCCCCTTAGCATTGCTTGCACGAGGTGCTTTCAATTCCAGCAATTCAGCCTGCAACAAGACACCTTCCAGCAATTGATCTATACCCTGACCAGACTTGGATGAGACTTCGACGAACATCGAATCACCGCCCCAATCCTCCGGTACTACACCTTCCGCAACTAGTTCCTGCTTGACTCGCTCACTGTTCGCATCTGGCTTGTCTATTTTGGTTACAGCGACCACCAACGGCACGTTACCCGCTCTAGCATGTGCGATAGCCTCTTTGGTCTGCGGCATCACACCGTCGTCCGCTGCCACCACCAAGATTACGATATCGGTGGCCTTCGCACCGCGTGCACGCATTGCTGTAAAAGCTTCGTGACCTGGCGTATCGAGGAAGGTGATCATGCCACGCGGCGTATCCACGTGGTAAGCACCGATATGCTGTGTAATACCGCCCGCTTCACCTGAAGCAACACGGCTACGACGAATATAGTCCAATAAAGATGTCTTACCGTGATCGACGTGCCCCATTACCGTAACAACTGGCGCACGTGACTCCAAGGCGACATCATGATGCTCTTCTTCATCAACCAGATAAGCATCTGGATCATCAATCTTCGCAGTTTTGGCGATGTGGCCCATCTCTTCAACCACAATCATCGCAGTTTCCTGATCCAGAACTTGATTAATCGTGACCATGGAACCCATTTTCATCAAAGCTTTGATCACTTCGATGCCCTTAACGGACATTTTCTGCGCCAACTCGGTCACGGAGATGGTTTCAGGAACTGCGACTTCGTGCACGATAGCCTCTGTAGGCATCACAAAAGACTCCCCTGCGGCAGCTTGAGTTGAATGCTTACTATGCCTATCAGGACGTCTGCCACGCACAGGGGTCGACCATGCACCAGTACGCGCACCAGGACCATTGTCTTTACCTTGAGGGCGCTTATGCGCACCAACTTCATCACGACGCGCAGGTTGCTTATCCACAGCCTTACTAGGCTTAGCACGTTCGACCTTATCACCCGGCTTAGGCGTAGGTTTGTGCAGCGTACCTACTTTTTCAACTGCAGCTGGTGCAGCAACTACTGGCGCAACGACAGGAGCAACAACCTTGACTGGCGGCCTAGCCACACGGCGTAGCACAGGCGCACCAATCACTGGCGTATCTACTGTTGCCTGAGGTTCAGCCTTTTCGATCACAACAGGCACAGACTCAGGCTCAACAGCCACCGCAGCAGACTCAGCGACAACAGGCACTTCAGCGACCACTTCTTCAATATTCTTGGATTTCTGGCGTGCTAACTTAGCTTGTAATTCAGAAGCCTGACGCTCAGCTAATTCAGCTTGCAATCGAGCTTCTTCTTCGCGAACCGCGAGCTGTTGAGTATCAACAACGGGGATAGCAACCACATCAGCAACAGGTACTGATTTTGCAATTTCAGCAACTGGCGTTACGACAGGAGCCGATACGACACGACGTTTGCGAACTTCCACTTGAATGGTGCGTGCACGTCCCGTGTTATCAGCCTTCTTGATCTCACTGGTTTCACGACGCGCTAAGGTAATCTTCTTAGTAGCAGCTTCACCACCATGCGACTGGCGCAAGTGTGATAGTAACTGCGACTTGTCAGCCTCAGATACCGGATCAGAGTCCTGCTTCTTTTCTATCCCGGCAGCTTTAAGTTGCTCGAGCAGCAATGCAACTGGCAGATTCAATTCAGTTGCAAATTGCGCTACGTTTAATTTTCCCATTTCATTCCTTTGACCACTAATTCCGATATTAAACGAACCAAGGTGCGCGCGCCGTCATGATCAACGTATTGGCGCGCTCAGCATCCATATCGGTCAACTCAACCAACTCATCCACAGCAAGATCAGCCAACTGTTCCTGAGTCACGATACCCTTAGCAGCAAGCATGCGTGCTGTCTCTGCATCCATACCATCCAACTTATTAAGGTCTTCGATCCCGTGTTCGACTTGCTCTTCATTGGCAATCGCTGCAGTGAGCAACACATTACGTGCGCGGCTACGCAACTCTTCAACAGTCGCCTCATCGAAGCCTTCAATCTCCAACATCTCCTCCAGAGGAATATAAGCAACCTCCTCTAGCGTATTGAAGCCTTCTTCCACCAAAATATTGGCAACTTCCTCATCCACATCCAGCTTCGCAATGAACAGGCCGCGGATTTTCGTAAACTCTTCAGCGTGTTTTTCGCTGGACTGCTCTACCGTCATGATATTCAGTGTCCAACCCGTCAGCTCGGAAGCAAGACGCACGTTTTGACCGCCGCGACCGATAGCTTGCGCCAGATTATCTTCTTCAACCACGACATCCATGCTGTGCTTCTCTTCATCCACCACGATACTACTCACTTCGGCAGGCGCCAAAGCATTGATGACGTAAGTAGCCGGATCTTCAGCCCACAGGATGATATCCACACGCTCACCCGCCAACTCATTGGTCACACCTTGCACGCGCGAACCGCGCATGCCGACACACGTACCGATAGGATCGATACGTGGATCATTAGAACGCACTGCGATCTTGGCACGAGAGCCCGCGTCACGCGCGGAACTAACGATCTCCAAAATATTCTCTTCGATTTCCGGCACTTCCAACTCGAACAACTTGGATAGCAATTCATTGGAAATACGCGACAGGATCACTTGAGGGCCGCGAGCGGTACGATCTACGCGCAACAGATGCGCTTTTACGCGATCACCCACACGCAGGTTTTCCTTAGGCACCATCTGATCACGCGGCAGTAATGCTTCGATTTTGCCGAACTCGATGATGGCATTACCACGCTCAACGCGCTTCACCGTACCGGATACCAGATGCTCTTTACGATCCATAAAGTCAGCCAATATCTGCTCGCGCTCCGCATCGCGAATACGCTGAAAGATGACCTGCTTGGCAGCTTGCGCACCGATACGACCAAAATCGATGGACTCCAGAGGCTCTTCGATGAATTCGCCCAGTTGGATATTGGCGTCGTGCTTGCGAGCCTCCTCAAGCTTGATGTGCAGATCCGGCGTTTCAAAAGTTTCGTCATCCATAACTTCCCAGCAACGGAAAGATTCGAATTCGCCAGTGTTACGATCGATTTCAACGCGCACATCCGCCTCGTCATCGAAACGCTTCTTGGTTGCAGAAGCCAAAGCGGATTCGAGTGCACCGAACACCACCTCTTTATCCACGTTCTTTTCGCGCGACAACGCATCTACCAACAACAACACTTCTCTGCTCATACTATTCTCCAGCTCTACTTGCCTGTTAACGATTCAGATGCACTAGCACCAAGCCATGCACACCAATTAAAAAGTCGGCACCAAATGCGCCTTATCCAAATTCGACAACTCAATAGCAACTTGCGCGCCATCCACATCCAACTGTAAAACGCCTTCATTCGATGACACGATAATGCCGACAAAATTCTTACGACCCGCCATCGGCATGCGCAGCTTTAATTGCGCCTTTTCACCAACAAAACGGACGAAATCAGCTTCTTTCTTCAATGGCCTATCCAAGCCAGGCGAAGAAACTTCCAGCCTGTCGTAATCGATATTTTCGACCAAGAACAAACGTGTCAGTTGATTACTCACAATTTGGCAATCTTCAACCAATATACCTTCTGGCTTATCGATGAAGACACGCAACATTCCGCGCCCAGAGCGCTCCACATCGACCAACTCGTAACCCAAACCGGCTACTGTTGTCTCAATAACTTGTACTACATCCATAAAATCGCGACCCACAAATAAAAAACGGGCTCGAAGCCCATCACAAAACGCGCCGCATTATATCAAACTCAGCATCAAATGGAAACCGCTTAATGCTCAAATAGATGTGCTCGGCTTGCAATAAGCACATCCCATATGCGGACTAGTAGTCGTCCTGATAATGTATTGTGATCGGATAACGCCAGTCCTTGCCATAGGCGCGCTCAGTAATACGCACGCCAGGCGGGGATTGGCGCCGTTTATACTCACTCAAACGTATCAAGCGCACCACTCGCCTAACATCCGCTTCCGGCAATCCAAGCGCAATAATCTCTGGGAGAGCCATATCCTGTTCCATATAGCACTGTACGATCTTATCCAAAACGTCATAGGGTGGCAGGCTATCCTGATCAGTCTGATCGGGACGTAACTCCGCACTTGGCGCGCGAGTGATGATGCGCTCTGGAATCACATAGCCCAGCGTATTGCGATATTGCGATATCTTATAAACCAAGGTCTTGCATACATCTTTCAGCACCGCAAATCCACCCGCCATATCGCCATACAAGGTCGCATAACCCACACTCATCTCGGACTTATTACCCGTAGTCAGCACCAAACTACCGAATTTATTAGACATCGCCATGAGTAAGGTGCCGCGTATGCGCGCTTGCAAATTCTCTTCTGTGGTATCGGCTGCACGCCCAGCAAAAGCACTGCTCAAAGCCGCTTCAAAATCTTGAAAGATAGGCTGTATAGCCAACTCGTCATAACGCACGCCCAATATCCGCACCATCTCACGTGAATCATCTAGACTGATTTGCGCGGTATAAGGTGACGGCATCATCACCGCATGCACCTTGTCGGCGCCCAACGCATCTACGGCCACCGCCAGCGTGAGTGCTGAATCTATTCCACCGGAAAGCCCCAAAAGTATGCCCGGGAAACGATTTTTGGTGATGTAATCCTTAACCCCTAAACACAAAGCTTGATAGACAACTGCCTCGGTCGCTAACAGGGGAAGCTTCTCACCCCGCATTTCACCACTTACATCTACATCTATATAGTCCAACGCCTCTTTCATCTGCGCTGACTGCGCCACCAGCTTGCCGCGTCCATCCATCGCAAAAGAGCCACCATCAAAGATCAACTCATCCTGACCACCTACCATATTCACATACACCACAGGCATATTGGTTTCGGCGATGCGATCCCTGACCGTGTCATATCTACGCAACTGCTTATCGACCGCGAACGGCGACGCATTCATCACCAACAACACTTGTGCACCCGCAGAACTTGCCCTGAGTGCAGGTTCAGGATCCCAAACATCTGCACAGATATTCAGACCAAAATTTAGACCCTCTAATTCGAAAGTACACGATTCAATGCCACGATCAAAATAACGCTCCTCATCAAACACGTCGTAATTAGGCAAATCATGCTTACAGTAAGTCAGGGCGACTTTGCCATCTTGTAACAAGGAAGCCGCGTTATAGCGCTTTCCACCACGCTCATAGGGATGGCCGACCAACACGGCGATACCTTTTACTTGGCTTGCAAGCTCAAGCAATGCCACCTCACAAGCGCTATAGAAACCAGGCCGCAGCAGCAAATCCTCAGGTGGATATCCACACAAACTAAGTTCTGGCGTCACCATCAAGACAGCGCCTTGATTACGCGCTTGCTGTGCATACTGCAATATCTTTACCGAATTCGCGGCTAGATCACCTAATACGCAATTGATTTGTGCGATAGCCAGTTTCATAGTGTTTAAGTAAACAAATAAGGGGGATATTTTAGCATTGGCATCTAGTGATATTGGTAAGACTAAGAGCAATAAAAAAGCGGACTGTTTACAGTCCGCTTTTTGCACTTCAAATGTAAAACAGATTACTTGACAGTTTGTACGCGTACTGCTGAATCGACTTCAACGCGACGATTCATCGCTTGACCAGCCTTGGTCTTATTGTCAGCAACTGGATTAGCAGAACCCTTGCCTGAAGTAGAAATACGGCTCGCTGCTACACCTTTCTTCACCAGGTAAGCCTTGACTGCTTCTGCACGGTTAGCCGACAAAGCCATATTGGCTTTCTCATTACCACGGCTATCTGTGTAACCTGTAACAGTCAGATTTGCATTTGGATACTGTGCCGCAAATTCCACCACTTTATCCAAATCAGCGATGTCGCCAGTCTTCAACTTAGCAGAAGAAGTTGCGAAGTTTGCACCTTCCAAAGTAACAGCCTTGTCAGAGAAAATAGTCTTAGGCGCTGGTGCTGGAGCAGCGACCGGCGCTGGTGCTACAACGACTGGTGCTGGTGCAGCAACGGGTTCAGCTTGCTTCATCACTACAGGTTCGGCAGCAACCACTACTGGCGCAACAACTGCGGCAGGCGCATCAAAGTAATAATTTAAACCTACGGTCAAGTTTTGATTAACCATCTTATTGCCTAGATTGTTCTTTATGTTTGCAGCCATATATTCAACAGCCGCACTTAGATGAGAAGCGAACTTATACTCAACACCAAAACCTGCATTGAAACTATCAAGGCTCTTATTGAAGTTATTCAATGCCCCATTGGCAGTTGAATTCACATAGCCCAGTTTACCGTAAGGCAACCAGTTACCCATAGGCACACCCATCTTGGCATCCAAGCCATATGATTTACTACCGTAACTAAATGTATTGTTGTTGTGGCCGGTTGAGGCGTTGTTATCAGCAAACAACAAAGCACCCAATGTATAAGGACCTACATTCCAGTTGTAGCCACCTTCTATGCCATAGGTATTAGAGTTTTGAGTGTCAACAGTATTAGCGTGGCTGTTATTGATACCTACTTTTGCACCCAGCCAAGCACCATCAAATTCGCTAGCTTGAGCAGTAGCCAAAGAACAAAAGGCTGCAGCCAAAGCCATAGCGATAGCGATAGTCGTTTTTTTCATTATGAATCTCCAAAAATTAAGTTATTTAAATATTAATGCGAACCACAATATGAAATCTAACCTCAAAATTGCAAAATTATTCTACCTACAAATCTTATATTTGCAACACATGCAATGGTTTGTTCAGAAAAATTATACACGCTGCCTTCTTGCCTCAAACAAACAGATACCTGCACTCACCGAGACGTTCAAACTTTCCACGCTCCCCATCATGGGAATGCGCACTAATTCGTCACAAGTATCACGCGTGAGACGGCGCAACCCTTCACCTTCCGCACCTAACACCCAAGCCAAGCCACCCTTGTGTTTAAAGCTATGCAAATCTTGTTCGGCTTCGCCTGCCGCTCCCACCACCCAAATGTCGTTTTCTTGCAACTCACGCAGCGTGCGTGCCAAGTTAGTTACCGTAATATAGGGCACAGTCTCCGCCGCACCGCACGCTACTTTTTCTACGGTTGCCGTGATTCCCACCGCCCTATCCTTAGGCGCGATGACCGCATGCACACCAAAGGCATCGGCACTACGCAGACAAGCACCCAAATTATGCGGGTCTTGCACGCCATCCAAGACCAAAATCAAGGGCGGCTCAGTCAAAGTTTCCAAGACATCCGCAAGATGTTGCACACGCTGCGCCGCATCAACACGTGCAGCCACACCCTGATGACGGTTACCACCAGCCATACCATCCAAGCGAGCAGCTTCGATAGGAATCATGCGCACACCAGCCGCTTCTGCGAGCTTGATGAGTTCACGCATACGCGGGTCTTGACGCTGCGCTTGCAAATAAATTTCTTGCACACCATCTGGATTCTGACGGATGCGGGCAGTAACAGCATGAAAGCCGTAAATCAATCGCAAATCAGCCATGACGCTTCTTTCCCTTGCCCGTCTTCTTAGCTGGCAACGCCTCACCGTCAGACGCAATCTCAGCAACATCCTGCAGCACGAAATCGATCTTGGTGCTTTCCATATCCACCTTCACCACGCGCACTTGCACGCGATCACCCAAGCGATAACTTTGACCGCTGCGCTCACCCAGTAATTGATGCTTGCCTGCATCAAAATGGAAGTAGTCCTTGCCCAGCTCGGAGATATGTACCAACCCTTCTACATACAAGTCGTCCAATGAAACGAACATACCAAAACTGGTGACTGAAGAAACCGTCCCGGTGAAAGTGCTGCCCAGATGGTCGCGCATATAAAAGCATTTCAACCATGCGTCCACATCACGTGTTGCATCATCGGCGCGACGCTCTGTCATAGAGCAATGCACACCCAGTTCTGCCCACTTCATGGCAGGCTTGTATTGCTTACCCTGCAACACCGCCTTGATGGCACGGTGCACCAGCAAGTCTGGATAACGACGAATAGGCGAGGTGAAATGCGCGTAAGCTTCATAGCCCAAACCAAAGTGGCCAGTATTCTCAGGCTCGTATTTGGCCTGACGCAATGATCGCAACATCACTGTCTGTAATAGTCCAGCATCAGGACGACCTTTGATACGCTTAAGCAACTTGGAGTAATCCGCCGCCTTAGGCTCATCTTCACCGCCCAATTGCAGACCAAACTCTTTGAGGAACTCGCGCACAGTCTCTAGCTTCTCAGGTGTAGGACCTAGGTGCACACGATACAGAACGGTGTGTTCGTGTTCATGTAGATAGTTCGCAGCGCACACGTTGGCAGCCAACATGCATTCCTCGATTAACTTGTGTGCATCGTTGCGTACCACCGGAACGATGCGTTCTATCTTGCCCTGATCATTAAAGATCATCTGTGTCTCTACCGTTTCAAAATCGATAGCACCACGCTTGTCGCGCGCCTTAAGCAGCTTCTTGAACAGATCATACAGATCGTTCAGATGCGGCAATACATTGGCGTATTGCTTGGCCAAGTCCCCATCTGGCTCTGCCAACATATCGGCGACTTGGGTATAGGTCAGGCGTGCGTGTGAGTACATCACCGAAGGGTAGAAACGGTACTTACCAATCTGACCGTCATTACCCACGTGCATATCGCAAACCATGCATAAACGATCGACCTGAGGATTCAGGGAACACAGTCCATTGGATAATTCTTCAGGCAACATCGGGATCACACGGCGTGGGAAGTACACCGAGTTGCCGCGTAAGATCGCTTCTTTATCTAATGCATCGTTGGTCTTCACATAATGACTCACATCGGCGATAGCAACCACCAAACGATAACCATCGCGCTCTGGTGCGCAATACACCGCATCATCGAAATCACGAGCCGTCTCGCCATCGATAGTGACCAAAGGCAGATTACGAATGTCCTCGCGCCCTTCCCAATCTGCTGCAGCTACAGTGGGCGGAATCGCTTTAGCTTGGCGCTCTACATCATTAGGGAATTCATGCGGCAGATCGTGTTTGCGCAGCGCAATCTCGATTTCCATGCCAGGGTCGGCATAATTACCCAATATCTCGATAATGCGACCAATAGGCTGGGCGTGCTTATTAGGATGTTGCATGATTTCCAAGATAACTACCTGGCCTGCTTGTGCCTTACCCGCCTCACCTGGCGCAACGAGGATGTCTTGAGTGATACGGCGATTCTCAGCCACCACGAATTGGATGCCATGGTCTTCGAACAAGCGCCCGACCACGCGATTGTTGGCTCGTTCCAAAACCTCAATAATCTTAGCCTCTGGGCGACCGCGTCTATCTACGCCACTTTGGCGCACCATTACCACGTCACCGTGCAAAACTTGATGCATCTCTTTTTCGCTGAGGAACATGTCAGCACTACCGTCCTCAGGAATCAAAAAGCCAAAGCCATCAGGATGTCCTTGCACCTTACCCTTGATTAGGTCGAGCTTATCCATCACGCAGATCGCACGTTTGCGATTGCGCATGATCTGACCATCGCGTTCCATAGCGCGTAGACGGCGTGAGAACAAATCCTCTTCTTCATCCGTGATCAACAGCATATCCAGCAACTCATCTTCGTGCACAGGGGCACCCTGTTCGGTCAGTATCTGAAGGATGAATTCTCGGCTAGGAAGCGGATTTTCGTACTGCTCGCGCTCGCGTGCTAAAAATGGATCCTGCTCACGTAAATTTTGTTTCTTTTTCATTGACAATATGTCCTTTAACAATTACATTGCGCGCCGTTGCAAATACAGCCCAGATGGCGGAATTGGTAGACGCGCACGGTTCAGGTCCGTGTGCCGTAAGGTGTGGAGGTTCGAGTCCTCTTCTGGGCACCAATAATAAATAGATCGCATAAGCGGTCTATTTTTTTTGCCCAGAATAAACGTAACACCTGAGTGTTGCGGGTTAGAACGCGAAATGCATCCGATGCCACGGTTGCTGTGGTCACGCTTAAGTGTCCGAGCTCGCTCCGCGCATCACGCTTCATCTCACCTTGGGTAACGGATAATAAAGAAAAAACACAGATCGGATCACGAGCTGCGTTTTTTCGCGTTTTTGTTCCTTCAAAATTCGACTTGGCCCATACATGCGATGATGCAGAAGATTTACTCGTGAAAGTCTTAACAAGAATCTCGCGTGCGAACTCTCCCACAAAAGCAAAAATCACCAAGTAACGTTGTGAAGAAATGTTATTCAAATGGATGGCGCAGTACGATGGTCTCATCACGATCAGGCCCAGTAGAGACCATATCCACAGGCACACCGCACACTTGCGCGATGCGTTCCAAGTAGTTACGCGCAGCTTGCGGCAACTCCTCGTAACGCTGCACACCTAAAGTACTTTGACTCCAGCCTGGCATGTCTTCGTAGATCGCCACACACTCATTCAAAGCATCAGCGCCTACCGGCAGTATGTCACTTTCTACGCCATTGATACGATAGCCCACACCCAAGCGCACCACTTCCATACCATCCATCACGTCCAACTTGGTCACACACAAACCAGACACACCATTAATCTGTATGGAACGCTTCAATGCAGCCGCATCGAACCAACCACAACGACGTGCACGGCCGGTAGTAGAACCGAATTCGTGACCACGCTTGGCCAAACCTTCACCAATTGGATCGCGCTTATCGACTGCGTCGTACAATTCAGTAGGGAACGGGCCTGCCCCTACGCGTGTGGTGTAAGCCTTGGTGATGCCCAATACATAATTAAGCATCTGCGGTCCCACACCAGCACCAGCCGACGCCGCACCGGCAATACAGTTACTGGAAGTAACGTATGGATAGGTACCATGATCGATATCCAGCAGAGCACCTTGCGCACCTTCGAAGAGCAAACCATGACCCGCCTGATGCTCTTCATAAAGTGCACGCGGAACATCCATCACAAGTGGCTTGATGCGTTCAGCAAAGGCCAAAGTCTCATCCAAGGTCTGTTGAAAATCAACTGTAGGCGCATGAAAGTAATTCTTAAGCACGAAGTTGTGATAATCCAAAACTTCTCCCAACTTGGCCGCAAAGCGTTCACGGAAGAAGATGTCCTGCAGACGGATGGCACGACGTGCGACCTTATCCTCGTAAGCTGGACCGATACCGCGTCCAGTAGTGCCGATTTTGGCTTCACCTTTAGCTATTTCGCGCGCTTTGTCGATTGCTTCGTGATAAGGCAGGATCAAAGGGCAAGCTTCGGAAACTTTTAAACGACTGTAGACATCGATACCTGCAGCCTGTAACTCGTCCATCTCCTTGAGCAACGCCTTAGGTGACAGTACAACACCGTTACCGATGTAGCACATCACATGGTCACGCAAAATGCCTGATGGAATGAGATGCAGCACGGTCTTCTTGCCGCCTATCACCAAGGTATGTCCGGCGTTATGGCCACCTTGAAAACGTACTACACCATGAGCATGATCCGTCAACCAGTCGACAATCTTGCCTTTGCCTTCATCACCCCACTGGGTACCTATCACTACTACGTTCTTAGCCATTACAAAGATTCCAATTAGAAATTAATCCCCGCGATCTAAATCGCCACCACCAACCAAACACCGTCACGTATGACTAGTTCACGGTCGCACTGCAATTCAGCACGGTGCAATTTATCACCTTCCAGGTCAACTACCACGATCTCACCCGCTGCCCTGAGTTTTTTGATTTTGTCTTGCAAGGCCGTATCTTTCAGGTGGGGCGAGTAGATACCTTGTTTGACTTGCTGCGCAGGCAACAAACTATACAACTGACGCAGATCCATACTGAATCCAGTCGCAGCACGTGCCCTGCCGAAACTAGCACCCAGATCGTCATAACGTCCACCCAGCGCGATGGCGTCATGACTCCCCGCATGGTAAGCAGCGAACACCATGCCAGTGTGATAGTGATAGCCACGCAGGTCGGCCAAATCTATTCCCACACTTGAGACTAGAGGTTGCAACTGTTTACTCACTGTAGTGAGGTCTTCCAAAGCAGAACGTATCGCATCGTGCTCGGGCAATATTTTACGTGCACGTGAGATTACCTCCTCACAATCGCCGTACAAGGTTGGCAACGCCAAGATAGCCTTACCAACTTTGCCATCCATATGCTCAACCAAATACTCCAGCGTCGCCACATCTTTGCTTTGCAGCGCCGAGAACAAAGCAGACTCCAAATCATCGGAAAGATTTGCATGTTGCGCCAATGTACGGAACACAGCGACATGCCCTAAATCTAGATGCACTTTCTGGATACCCAATGCAGTCAAGGACTCCAGCATCAAGCGTTGGATCTCCAGATCACTATCCAAACCGCTATGCCCGTATAACTCCGCACCAATCTGCATCAGTTCACGCGTGCGAGTCAGCCCTATCGGTTGGGTGTGCAATACACTACCCGCATAACACAAACGGGTAATACCCTGACAATTAAGTAGGTGGGCATCGATACGTGCAACTTGTGGTGTGATATCTGCGCGCACAGCCAAGGTACGACCGCTGAGCTGGTCTACCAATTTGAATGTGCGCAGATCCATATCGTTGCTGCCCGCGATCAACAAGGACTCTGCATACTCCAACAACGGAGGCGCCACCAACTGATAGCCAGCTTTTCGCATGCCGTCTAAAACTTGTGCGCGTATCTGTTCTACACGCCAAGCCTCATCGGGCAGCATGTCTTGTATGTATTCAGGGAGCAGCCAGTTTTGCATTACACATTCTCTAATTATTTTATGTTCAATGCAGACACCCTATCGTGTCCACATCTACTCATTTGCCCGATTTATTGGCGCCCTTCAGGTACTTGAAGAAAGCCGAGCTAGGGTCTAGAACCATCACATCACTCTTACTCTTGAAGCTCTGCTTATAAGCTTCCAAACTACGGTAGAAAGAATAGAACTCGGCATTACGCCCGAAGGCAGAGGCATAGATGGCAGCAGCTTTTGCATCACCTTCACCTTTGGTCTTCTGCGCATCACGATATGCCTGCGCCAAAATCACTTCGCGCTGCTTATCCGCATCAGCTCGGATCTTTTCACCTTCGGCTGCACCAGAAGCACGCAACTCATTCGCTACACGCTTACGCTCTGCATCCATACGACGATAGACGGAATCGCTGATTTCAGATGGGAAGTCAACGCGCTTCAAGCGTACGTCCAGCACCTGAACACCTATCTTGCGCGCATCTGCATCAGTCTTTTCGCGCAACACGCTCATGATCTGATCACGCTCACCGGACACCACCTCATGTATGGTGCGCTTACCAAATTCTTCACGCATACTAGAATTAACTGTTTGCAACAAACGCGTACGTGCACGCATCTCATCACCGCCCACACTGATGTAATACTGCTTCACATCAACGATGCGCCATTTGACGAAAGAGTCGACTAACACGTTCTTCTTCTCAGCAGTGATGAAGCGCTCAGGCTCTCCCGCATCCAAAGTCAGAATACGAGAATCAAAGAAACGCACGTTCTGCATCAAAGGGATTTTCCACTTCAGTCCTGGCGTAGACTCCACACGCACCATCTCCCCCAATTGCAACACGATGGCAGTTTGGCGCTGATCCACAATAAACATGCTCAGACTCATAAGGATCAGCACGAGCACCGCACCAATCAAGATATTCGCTACATTGGTTTTCATCTTGCCTCCCGATCACGGCTGAGCAATGAATCACGAGCACGTTGTGCAGCATCGTTGTCATTACTTTGCGAAGTGCCTACATCCGGCTTGACCATCGCACTTGTCGCTGCGACAGCATCCCCTGCACGACTAGCATCGATGAGCTTATCCAATGGCAGATATAACATGCTGTTGCCGTTCTTCTGATCGACCAACACCTTACTAACGTTACCCATCACCTGCTGCATCATGTCGATATACATACGCTCACGTGTCACTGCGGGGGCTTTTTCATACTCCACCAGAACCTGCTTGAAGCGACTTGCATCACCTTCCGCATTTGCTATCACACTCTGCTTGTAACCCTCAGACTCTTGAATCAGACGTGCTGCCGCACCTTGGGCGCGTGGCACCACATCGTTAGCGTAGGACTGACCTTCATTCTTCTGGCGTTCTTTATCCTGACCAGCTTTAACCGCATCATCAAAAGCGGCCTGCACCTGCTCAGGTGGCTGAGCATTCTGCATGGTCAACTTGCTAACCACGATGCCAGACTTATACCTATCAAGAATATCTTGGATCAACTTAGTCGCTGACGCCGCCACTTGCTCACGTCCCTCGTACAATACAAAATCCATCTTGCTCTTGCCGACCACTTCACGTATCGCAGTCTCTGCCGCCTGACGTACGTTCTCGTCCGGATTGCGGTTGTTGAACAGGTATTCGCCAGGATCACGCAAGAAGTACTGAACGGCGAACTGGATGTCGATGATGTTTTCGTCATCTGTCAGCATCAGTGATTCTTTCAACATCTTGTTCTTGACACTATCACGGTAGCCCACCTCCACGGTACGCACCTGACTGAGGTTGACGATTTCGACCGACTCTATTGGGTAAGGAAAGTGCCAACGTGGACCAGGCTCCGTAGTCTCAACCTGCTTACCAAAACGTAGCACCACGCCGCGCTGACTTGCATCGACGATATAAAAGCCGCTGGCCATCCAGATCAGTACCGCGATGATAGCGACCAAACCCAAACCGCCGCCCATTTTGGGCATAGACGAACCGCCATTACCACCGTTATTCTTGCCGCCCATCATAGCGGCGACCTTGGCGTTCAGCTTACGCAACAATTCTTCCAAGTCTGGCGGGCCACCGTTATTCTTATTGCCCCACTGCGGATCATTCAATCCCATGTCTCTCTCGCTTGTTTAAGTTGTTTTTCAATGACAGCCGACGCTTGTCGCGCGGCCCGAATTTCCAGCAAAGTCTGGCGCAGATCTTCCATCCCTGCACCACTTACGGCACTCAAAAAAACGCGCGATATTCTATCACACTCGTCACGCTGCACGCCCGCAGTCTCACCAGAAAGGTCAATTTTGTTATACACCATGATCTGCGGAATATCCCCCGCATCAATCTCACTCAGCACTTTATTCACTTCGCGTATCTGATCATCCCGATTCGGATTACTAGTATCCACCACATGCAGCAACACATCGGCTTGGATAGTTTCTTCCAAAGTACTGCGAAATGCAGCCACCAGACCGTGTGGCAAATGGCGTATGAAACCCACCGTATCCGACACCACAATTTCGCCTTCGCCTTCCGCATACATGCGGCGCGAAGTGGTATCTAGCGTTGCAAACAACTGATTAGCCACATACACATTGGACTTGGTCAAACGATTAAATAATGTGGACTTGCCCGCGTTGGTATAACCCACAATGGACACGGACAATAAATCGGAACGATTGCGCGAACGGCGCATCAGATCACGCTGACTCTTCAGCTTGACCAGCCGCTCTTTAAGCAGATGCACACGCTTGTCCAGCTTGCGCCTATCCAACTCCAACTGTGTCTCACCCGGTCCGCGCGCACCTACAGCGAACTTCTGCTGCCCCATATCACCATTTTGGCCGACCAGACGTGTGGACAGATATTTAAGCTGAGCCAACTCAACCTGTACCTTGCCCTCATGACTCTTCGCTCTTTGCGCAAAGATATCGAGTATCAGCATGGTGCGATCTATCACTCGAGTATTCAGGTGCAACGTCAGATTGCGCATCTGTGCTGGACTAAGCTCGTGATTGAAAATCACCAGCGGCACTTCCAGCTGCTCCACCATCTCGGCGATCTGTTTAACCTTACCACTGCCAGCAAACAAGGCAGCATCGGGACGCTGACGCTTGGCTTCGATGGTTGCCAAGGTATGTACGCCCGCCGTTTCGGCGAGCAAACGTAATTCTTGTAAACTTTCGTGATAATCAGCATCGCCCAAGTCTATGCTGACCAGTATGGCCGACTCGGAGCCAGGAGAGGTTTCTTGCATCAGTCGTGAGTGTCGTCGACCGGAATCGTAACGGCGCGTGCAGGTACTATGGTAGAGATTGCGTGTTTGTAAACCATTTGGGTGACGGTATTCTTGAGCAAGACGACATATTGATCGAAAGATTCAATCTGGCCCTGCAATTTGATGCCATTGACCAGATAGATACCGACTTGCACGTGCTCTTTACGCAAGGCGTTCAAAAATGGATCTTGTAACTGCTGTCCTTTTACGCTCATTTTTTAACTCTTATATGGGGAAACGGGTAGTCACTTTACTGGATTCAGGCGTGACTGGGAACCTGTATTTATCATTGCACCGCGTTGCGGTGGCTCAACATCATAAAGTTGTTCCTTAACGCCCTAAAACCTTACGATAAACCGCTACATAAGCTTTGGCGCTCAGCTCCCAACTAAAATCCTTGTCCATGCAATTCTTCCGCAACATCTGCCACTCTTTGGGAATGCTATAAAGTCTGACTGCACGCTGTATGGTCTTGTAAAGATTATTGGCCGTCATACCAGAAAACACGAAGCCACTGGCTGAGCCATCCGCCAAAGACTGCGGCGTGCAATCCTGAACAGAATCACTCAAGCCACCTGTGGCATGCACAACAGGCGGCGTACCGTAACGCTGGCTGTACATCTGATTCAAGCCACAGGGCTCAAAACGAGAGGGCATGATGAACATGTCCGCCCCAGCTTCGATCTGATGCGAAAGTGGTTCGCTATAGCCAATTTTTACCGCAATCTGGCCAGGATAGCGATGTGCCAATTCTTTTGCAGCGTTTTGCATCGCCACATCACCACTACCCAATATCACTAGCTGTGCAGGCAACTCCATCAGGCGTGGCGCAATCTCCAGCAGCAGATCCAGGCCCTTCTGGTGAGTGAGTCGACTGACCACACCCAACAAAGGCACTTCAGCCTCCTGCTTTAACCCCATCTCTTTTTGCAATTCCGCTTTATTGACAGCCTTACCTGTCATATCCCTAACTTGATATCGCTTAGCAAGATGCGGATCAGTCGCAGGATTCCACTCTTTAATGTCTAGACCGTTTAATATCCCTGTCAGCTCATCCTTGCGGAATTGCAGCAGCCCCTGCATGCCAAAGCCCAGCTCCTCCCCTTGTATCTCATGGGCATAGTTGGGGCTAACGGTAGTGATGTGGTCGGCATATTGCAGGCCAGCTTTAAGAAAAGACAGATGACCATGGAATTCCAACCCTTGGAGTTGGTAGCTATCGTCTGGCAACCCCAATGCATGCACGTAAGAAGAAGAAAAATTACCTTGAAAAGCCAGATTATGTATGGTGATAACACTGCGTGCGCCACCCGGCGTGAATTTCAGATACGCGGGTGTCAGTCCGGTCTGCCAGTCGTTGCAATTCACAATATCCGGATGCCAAGCTAAAGGTGTAGCACGCCCTGCCAACAGCGCCGCGACCTTAGAGAGCAAACCAAAACGGAGTGCGTTGTCACTATAGTCATTGCCAGAAGTATCCTGATAAGGTCCACCGTCACGATGATAGAGCGCAGGACAATCCAAAACCAACAAGGGCACATTGTTATCCATCTTCCCCGACAATAGCCTAGACACAGGAAAGCCGACCAGATTCGCAAAGGTGGCGACCTCATCAAAGGATGCACACTGTTGCATCACCACCGGATATCCAGGCAACAATACCCGCACATCTATGCCCAACTCACGCAATGCTGCTGGTAAGGCACCGCTGACATCGGCCAAACCACCAGTTTTGATCAAGGGTGCGACCTCAGAAGTCGCAAACAGTACTTTCATCTTGGCCATCGCCATTTCCTTAGCTACTGCGGCTCATCATCCGTGCGGCACATAAGGCCGGACCGAACAATGCCGCTCTATCATTAAGTATCACTTTGATCGGCATGGCTTCCAGTAAAGGTCGCATGCGTCCTTTACCAAGCAAGTTCTCCATGAATTCACTAGCTTTCAGCAGCGGCAATATCTTGGGTGCTATGCCGCCCCCCAGATAAAGACCACCACGACTCATCACTTTGAGCGCCAGATTCCCTGCTTCCGCCCCATAGAGGCGAACAAAACGTTGCATGGTCTCTACACAGATATCATCCGATGCATCAGCTGCGGCCTGTGCAATCACTGCAGCAGGATCACCCTCGCGCATACGCGCTGCCAGTTCAGTAGGCATGGGTGTGCAGCGATAATCACACAAAAACTCGTGCAGCGTTACGATGCCCATACCTGACACCACCCGCTCCCAACTGACATGTTCATGGCGTTGCTGCAAATATCGCAACAAAGCGAATTCCAATTCATCACTAGCCGTAAAACTAGTGTGCCCACCTTCAGTTGCAAAAGGCTGATACTGCGAACCATCCCAATACAGCCCAGCCTCACCCAAGCCTGTGCCCGCAGCAATCACTGCAGCATTACCAACGGCCTGCGCACTACCTGCTTGCAAGGTCAGCAGATCATGCTTTCCGAGTGCAGGCAGCCCATAGGCCATTGCTTCAAGATCATTAAGCAAACAACAGGAAAGAAAACTAAAGCGCTGTTGCAAAACATCGGCGTCGATATGCCAAGGCAGGTTGGTGGTGCGCACTGCCCTGCCCTTTACCGGCCCAGCAATACCAAATGCCGCATGCACTTTGCTGTCCACACCCGCCAAAAATGAAGCCAGCAGGATATCGAATTGCGCAAAATCCTTGCTGGCATAGGTGCACTCGCTCTGTATCTCAACCTGTGTACCTGCAACCGCCACCAAAGCGAGGCGGGTCTTGGTTCCACCGATATCACCGGTTAGTATGAGACTCATAGCTTCAGACCGATATTATTTTTTTGGGAGTGTGTGCTTGACCTTCCAAACCCTGTCGGCATATTCACGTATGGTGCGGTCACTGGAAAACTTGCCCATGCGCGCCACGTTCAGAATGGCACGACGTGTCCACTCTTCCTGATCACGGTAAACCGCACTGACTTCTTCCTGCTTCGCCACATAGCTGGCATAGTCCGCCTGCAACATATAGTGATCACCATTACAGGTCATAATGTCATAAAGACCTCGGTAACGATCAGGCTCTTCCACGGAGAAGAAGCCATTGCCTATCATCTCTAACACCTGACGCAATTCTGCGTTGCCGTTGTAATAATCGCTTGGGTTGTAACCACGTGCACGAAGTTCAGCCACTTGCGGTGTCGTCAAACCGAAAATAAAAATATTGTCGGAACCGACTTCTTCTCCGATTTCAATGTTCGCACCGTCCAACGTGCCTATAGTAAGCGCACCATTCAATGCCATCTTCATGTTGCCAGTACCGGAAGCTTCAGTACCTGCTGTAGAGATTTGCTCCGACAGATCGCTTGCTGGGAACAAGTTCTCGGCTGATGAAACATCGTAGTTAGGGTAGAAGACAACTTTGAGCAAATCGCCCACAGCAGGATCATTATTGATGATTTTTGCAACATCATTAATCAGACGAATAATCTGCTTCGCAACTTTGTATCCAGGTGCGGCCTTACCTGCAAAGATCACGGTACGCGGCGTAAAATCCTGCGTTTGACCTGAACGAATACGGTTGTACATGGTAATAACGTGCAACACGTTCAGCAACTGGCGCTTATATTCATGAATACGCTTGATCTGCACATCGAACAAGGAGTTCACATTTATGGTGACACCAAGCTTATCTTTGATGATCTTGGCCAGACGCACCTTATTGGCTTGCTTTACGTCGCGAAATTGCTTGCGGAACGCTGCATCCTTAGCCGCAGGAACTAGTTTTTGCAACTGATCCAAATCATGCACGAAATCTTTGCCAATACGGGACGCGATCAGTTCTGCCAAAAGAGGATTAGCCTGATTCAACCAACGACGTGGCGTGATGCCATTGGTCACATTGATGAACTTATTGGGATAGATGCGATTGAAGTCGCCGAACAAAGTAGTTCTCAATAACTCACTATGGATCGCCGCCACACCGTTCACGGTATGACTACCAACGATGGCCAGATAAGCCATGCGCACACGCTTGCCATTGCTCTCATCAATAATAGAGACGCGGCGCAACAGCTCGGTGTCACCGGGGAACTGATGGTTCACCTCCTCCAAAAACTGCTGATTTATCTGATAGATGATTTGCAAATGACGAGGCAAGACGCGTTCAAACTTGGCGACCGCCCAAGTCTCCAATGCCTCAGGCATCAATGTGTGGTTGGTATATGCGAACACCTTGGTGGTGATACTCCAAGCCAAGTCCCACTCGAGATGATGCACATCCATCAATTGATACATCAACTCAGCCACTGCGATCGCAGGATGGGTGTCGTTCAGCTGTATTGCGACTTTTTCGTGCAATTTAGACAAATCGCTATGTTTGCTCAGATAGCGATGCAGGATGTCTTGTATAGAAGCTGAAACGAAGAAGTATTCCTGCTTGAGGCGCAATTCTTTGCCATTGGCTGAGCTATCATTGGGGTACAAGACCTTGGACAAACTTTCAATGACTTCTTTTTCCTGTACCGCGCCGATGTAATCACCTGCATTGAACGACTCCAAATCGAACTCGCGAGGTGCTTTGGCAGCCCACAGTCGCAGGTTATTGACCGTATCAGTATCATAGCCTGGAATAGGCACGTCATATGCCATACCCATCACCGTCTCGGTATCCACCCAACGATGCTCATCTTCTCTACCGTGACCAGCCGAAATATTGACTACATGCCCCTTAAATCTAACTGGATAGATGCGCTCAGGACGATGATATTCCCAAGGGTTGCCGTAACGTAACCAATTGTCTGGATATTCCACCTGCTGACCATTCTCGATGCGCTGGTTGAACATACCGTACTCATAACGTATGCCATAACCCATGCCAGGCACGTCAAGAGTCGCCAAAGAGTCCAGGAAGCATGCAGCCAAACGACCCAAGCCGCCATTACCCAACGCAGCATCAATCTCCATCTCTTCGATATTTTCCAAGTCTTGGCCCAAAGCCTTCAAACCTTCGGTCAACTCGGCTTGCACACCCAAATTTAGTGTCGCATTGGACAAGGTACGACCAATCAAAAACTCTAATGACAGATAGTAGACATGCTTGGAATCATCAGCGTAGGTCTTATCCATGGTGGCAGACAACTTTTCGCTCAAGTAATCACGTATCGCATGCGCAGAAGCTTCGTACCAATCACGGTCTGTGGCATTCTTGGCGTGCTTTCCCTCGGTATACAATATGTGATTGCTGATCAACTGTTCAAAACTGAGTTGCGCGGAACGAACGAATGGAGCGGATGCGGGCTTCTTGGGATTACTCATGAGGAAATGCGCCTTATACGAACTTTGAAATTGTAGTCGTGCCATTCTACCTGCAAACTGTGCCACTGTCCCCCGCTACGGCTGCAATGACCCTCAACTCAATCGAATCGCCAGCTATCCATGGCGAGGAAACCATAGGTCATGATTTGATTCAGATGCACACTCTGATACTCCTTACCCGCGGCACCGAGCGCGACGAATAGTGGCAATAGATGTTCGTCAGTGGGATGGTTCAGTGCAGCATGAGGCGCGCGTTCGCGGTATGCCAGCAGGGACTCGATATCGCCCACTGCGATTTTATCTGCCATCCAAGCGCAAAACTCGCTCACCCAAATGGGCACGGATGCACCTTGAGGGTGCGAAAACAAAGCACGCAAATTATGGGTGATGGATCCACTGGCCATGATCAACACACCTTGTTCACGCAAAGGTGCCAGCGCGCGTCCTAGCGCGTAGTGCCAAGCTGGGTTGCGACTGGGCTGGATAGATAACTGCGTCACCGGCACATCCGCTTGCGGGTAAAGAAAAATCAGTGGCACCCAACTACCGTGGTCTAAGCCACGATCATCATCGAGCTGCGATGCGATACCTGCTTGCATGAGCAAGTTTGCAGCTACTTTAGCCAACTCAGGCGCACCCATTACAGGGTAGTTCAAGCGATACAGCTCTTCTGGAAAGCCGCTAAAATCATGTATGGTTGCCGGACTCCTAGCCAGACTAAGGGTTGGGACTGTCGTCTCCCAATGAGCCGATATTGATAGGACTGATGTGGGCTTAGCGATGCGACTACCTAATTCCGACCATGACTGACCAGTATCGCCTGGCTGCAAAGGCAGGGTCGGCGCACCATGCGAAATGAATAATACGGGAGTCTTCATGGCAAGAATCGTAACACGGCATGCACTGCACAATATACGATCAGTTTTTGGTGACTGCGCTTCGAGCACTAGTTGAAGAGCGTGACTTGCTGAACAGCTAGCCCTGGGATGCATTACAGCCACGCAGATTGGAACTACAGTTAGTCATTCTCGCCTCCAACAGCATTCGAATATTTCAACAACTCGAGAAAATTTTAGCTATAAAATAAAATGCTTAATCTAGGAGTAAGTCGCATGAAAAAAAATCAATTAGGCAGTAGTGATTTAATAATCTCTGAACTATGTCTCGGAACAATGACCTTCGGGGAACAAAATAGCGAGGCAGAAGCTCATGCGCAACTGGATATGGCTGTCGCACATGGAGTGAATTTCATCGATACCGCCGAGATGTACCCAGTTGCGCCACGTGCCGAAACGCAGGGACGCACTGAGAGTTATGTTGGCTCATGGTTAAAAAGGCAACAACGCGATCGCTTAGTCGTCGCCAGCAAGGTCACCGGTCCCTCGCGCGGCTTCGCATGGATACGCAATGGCCCCCGAGTCAATCGCGAGAATCTACAGCAAGCAATTAATGGCAGCTTGCGCCGTTTGCAAACCGACTATTTGGACCTCTATCAGATCCATTGGCCAGACCGTTATGTGCCCATGTTTGGCAGCACCAGTTATGACATCAGCTTAAAACATGAGAGCGAGCCCATCGCGGCACAACTGGAAGCCCTCGCCGAACTCGTCAAATCGGGCAAGGTCAGATACATAGGCCTGAGCAACGAGACGCCTTGGGGGGTGAGTGAATTCACGCGCTGCGCCAAAGAGATGGGATTGCCCACAGTCGCATCCATACAAAACGCCTATCACCTGATGAATCGCACTTTCGAAACGGGCTTGGCGGAAGTCTGCCACCATGAGAACGTCGGACTATTGGCCTACAGCCCTTTAGCCTTCGGGCATCTGAGCGGCAAGTATGTCGCCGATGCGCAAGCACATGGGCGCATCAATCTGTTCAGTAATTTTGGTCAGCGCTACAACAAAATCAATGTACCGGCTGCAACTAAGGAATATGTGCACATCGCCCAAGAAGCAGGCATCAGCCCTGCACATATGGCCTTGGCCTTCGTACGCTCGCGCTGGTTCACTAGGAGTGTGATCTTAGGCGCTACCAGCTTGGCACAATTGAAAGAGAATCTTGACAGTGCTGAGATCCAACTCTCAGCCGAAATCTTGGAGCAGATAGAATCGGTACACAAACGCTATCCAAATCCAGCGCCTTAATCTTGGGCGATAAACTCTAGTGCGTTATCGTCTGGATCACGGCAAAACAATGCCCTGCGTCCGGACTGACTGAGCGTGTAACTGATCCCCGCTTTTTCCAGCCTACGTATTAGCTTATCGAGATCAATTGCAGAGAAAGCCACATGCCGATCACGTCCGCCGTGTTCGGGACGTGTCAGGCCGGCTTCAGGATTGGCGAGCAGCATGAGATGTATCTGTTGCCCAGATGCAACGTCGTACCACATACCCTCAAAGTTCATATGTGGTCGTTTAGTATCTGGCTGCAAACCCAGCAGACCTTCATAAAAAACGCGCGAGCGTGCCAAGTCTGTGCTGATAAAAGTCGTATGGAGTATGGCTTTGATCATTTTCATGTTCGCACTCCTTATGGATAGGGACTTATAAGGCTCTAACCCTAACTGTCTTGCCCTTCACTTTACCCGCATTCAATTTACGCACGGCCTCATGGGCGATATCCCGCGCTACCGCAACATAAGTCGAAAACTCGGTCACATTGATCTTACCAATCTGCTCGCGGGTATAGCCCGCATCAGCAGTCAATGCACCCAGCACATCACCCGCACGTATTTTCTCCTTGCGACCACCAAGTATCTGCAAGGTAACCATGGGCGCGACCAACGGTGACTCTGTTTCGGTTTGCAGCTCCTCCAACTCATGCCACTCTGGCTCTATCTGCATGATTTTGGCGATGGTGAGTATACGATGTCGGTCGGTAGGACCGCACAGCGTCAAGGCCCAACCATTCTGGTCGGCACGACCAGTACGACCAATACGATGCACATGGACTTCAGAGTCTGGTGTGACATCCACGTTGATGACCGCTTCAAGTTGCGCGATGTCCAAGCCACGTGCTGCCACATCGGTCGCTACCAGCACCGAGCAACTGCGATTCGCGAACTGAATCAAAACTTGGTCGCGCTCGCGCTGCTCTAAGTCACCATTAAGCGTCAAAGCTTTGATGCCTTGCGCATGCAATAACTCCAGCAAGGAACGGCATTGTTGTTTAGTGTTACAGAACGCCAAAGTGCTGGCTGGACGGTAATGCTTCAACAACTTCGCAACCGCCTCCAGACGCTGGTCGTTTTCGATCTTGTAGAAACGCTGACGTATCTTGCTTTCTTCATGTTGCTCTTGCAGCTTTACTTCTTGCGGCTGATGCATGAATTGACGCGCCAATCGTTCTATACCCTCAGGATAAGTGGCAGAGAACAACATGGTCTGACGTCGTGGCGGGCAATGCTTGATGACATAGGCCATAGCATCTACGAAGCCCATATCCAACATGCGGTCCGCTTCGTCGAGCACAAGTGTATTCAAGGCTTCCAAGTCCAAAGTGCCGCGCTCGATATGATCCATGATGCGTCCAGGTGTACCGACCACGATATGTGCACCGTGCTCCAGACTGGCGATCTGCGGACGCATAGTAGAGCCCCCACACAAGGTCAACACCTTGATGTTATCTTCAGCGCGAGCCAAGCGGCGTATCTCCTGAGTGACCTGATCCGCCAACTCCCGCGTAGGACATAACACCATCGCCTGCACGGCGAATCGGCGCGGATTGAGATTAGTCAACAAGGGTAAGGCGAATGCTGCGGTCTTGCCGCTACCGGTCTTGGCCTGTGCAATCAGATCATGGCCTGCCAGCGTGATAGGCAGGCTCTCGGCCTGTATCGGCGTCATGGTCGTATAACCCAATTGCTGCAAGGTCGCTTGCAGTGCAGGTGCCAGATTCAACTCGGCGAATGATCGCCCAGCACTGGTCTCGATCTTGGTATCGTTATCTATCATGGTACTCAATCCTTGCGTCGTTTATGTGGCGGCAGGGTCGCACCTCTGACTAGATCCTTTTTGGATATCCACACCGGCTTGGGCTTAGGCTTAGTGATTTGCATATTCTTAACTTCTACCTTCTTGCTGGCACGGTAAGATTTAACGGCAGCAGCTATCTGCTCGGTACTGACGTAGACTTCTTGGTGCTCGCCCTGCAGGTGATAATCAGCCAACTGCTCCTTGAGGCGATATATCTTCTTAGGGGTATCGTCGTTCTTGCGCTGGCTGATCATCATCGCCTGCGCATCGGCAGACAAGGCATAACCACCATCGACCTCAAGTATCAATCCATAGGCGGAAAGCCTAGCATAGGCATCCGAAAGTTTGGTGTCAGATGGAAGCGGAACCTCGGCTAAATCAATCGCCGCAATCACTTCGGTCAATTCGGCAGGACGTCGTTTGGAAGCGACGGACAAGGACAATAACAATATAGCGTCTACATCGTGGACTGGGTACATCGTGAACCTTTGCTTATAGTAAGTGGCGCCCGAAACGGGCGCGAGGACGAGAGTGTAATGGTTTAGCGCTATGGATGCCCGAGATGATTGCGATACAGCTGAGTTAAACCAGCTGTTCTATCCTGACGGCGACTTCGGCGATGTTGTTGCGCTTGAGCATAGTTAGCATCTCCTTTTCCCCCTCCGCCACCACTTTGGAAAGATAGCGGATGTTGCGTTCTATGGACTCCTCATACAAGTTACGCGGCTCATCCAAGGTTACATCGAAATGATTTTGCAAGTTCTTGTATGTACCTTCCAGTACGCCATCCAACTTCTCACGCGTAACCTGATAAAAGCTCTCAGTCTTGCGTAGCAAATCGAACATATTCTGGTAGTTGCCAAAATCAGCTTCCTTAAACTCGTGATACAGAAACAGCAGCTTCTCTAGATATTTGCGATCCGCCATCTGCCCCACGATGTCTGCCGTAGCGACAATGCGCGCCAACATACGCGTACGTTCGCTCTTGAAATCAATCTGATCAAAAGGCCTGAAGTGCTCTGTGCCTAATATCATACCCGTGATATTCACCAGTAGATCTGATGGCAACAAGCGCTCATTGAAATAAGCCTTCATGAATTTCACGCTGCGTTGCACATGAGTACGCGTGAACTGTGCCCCAGTTCCGCTCTCCTCACCCAGACGCTGTGCATAGCCTATGTCATGCATCAATATCGCCAACATGATCAAGGTCAACTCCTCGTCAGTAAGACGTTCGCCAGACAGATGTACGCCATGCATCAACCTCACCCCACAAGTGAAAACTTCAAGTGTATGTGAGAGATCGTGGTACAGCGTCTTGATGGGCGCATAGCCTGGGAATTGCCCGTAGAACAAGCGCAACACATCTTTATAAACTTTTTCTACCAGCGTGAAATCGTAATCAGGATTGATACGACGTATATTGGATACGACTTCTGCCCACACCGCATCCGTATCGGTGTTGTCGAACAGCTTGGAGACCGCAACGGCCTTTTGTATGTGTTTCATATCCTAAAACCTAGGCAGCTATGGGCATAGAGTAACGCAAGCCTACATGGGCTGGCTAGTCTATATTTCGCTGCGCTCATCGTGCAGTTTTCCTGACAGCATGCTGGCAGAGACGATTAATACCGCACCCACCCAATCGCGCAACTGCATCTCTTCACCTGCTAGCAGATATGAAGAAACCGCGGCGATCACCAATTCGAACAAAAACAACAACATTGCCCGATTCGAGTGCAGATGTGTAACGCCATACTGCACGGCATAACTAACAGCGCACATCACTAGCCCCAATATCAACAACAACAAGCCGTGTTCAAAGTCTATGCCCTGCAACTGCGACCACCCGTCCCCTTGAAACCACAACAAAGGCAGCGTGAGTATGGCGGTACCTAGCCACACACTGTACGACTTGGCCTCCACACTCATGTGTGCAGCACGGCGCGAGACCACGTTGGACAAAGCAAAGCACATCCCCGCCAACATGCCTATCCACTCCGAAAAAATCTGTGGCATCGGCCAACCCTGCTGAGGGTCCCACAACATCACAAAAGCACCACCCAAAGACAAAGCGATAACCAGATAACCATAGCGATTCAGGCGTTCACCCAGCAACCAGTAAGACAACAACACCGTCCACAATGGAGCCAAATAGAACAACAACAACACCCGCATCACATCGCCATGCAACATCGCCAATACATAGCCGAAGTTGGCAGCGCCTGCACTACAGACCAACAACAAACCCCAGCCGCCCATATGGGGTAACTCCCGACGTAAGCGCGGCAACCACGCAGAGCCAAAAAGCATCGCCAGCACAAAGGTGAGCAAAGTCGCCAGAGCGCCAGAGATACCCACCTCCTGCAACATTCGATAGGGATACCAAATCAGCCCCCACACCAATGCGCCGCTGAGCACACCAGCGATCGCACTGATCTCGGGTTTATTAGACACACTGTGATTTTGTTTGGTTGGCACTGGCCCGCCCCTTATAATGTCCGCTATTTTTTGCGCGACTTAGACTCTGTAGATGAATCCCGATCTAGATAAACTTCAGCCCTACCCCTTTCAGAAGCTTGCCGCCTTGTTCGGTCAAGTGACGGCGAATCCGGCTTTGCGCCCCATCAGCTTGTCTATTGGTGAACCTAAGCACGCCACGCCGCAGTTCATCAAAGATGCGCTGATCGCTGGCTTGGATGGACTGGCTAATTATCCCACAACGGCTGGCTCGGACGCGTTGCGTAACACGATGGCGCAGTGGATGAGCAAGCGTTACAGCATCCCCGCACTGGATGCAAAGACGCAAGTGCTACCTGTGAACGGTAGCCGAGAGGCATTGTTCGCCTTCGCACAAGCTGTGGTCGACCGTAGCCAGCCAGATCCGGCAGTGGTGTGCCCTAACCCCTTCTATCAGATCTACGAAGGTGCTGCTTTCTTATCAGGTGCAACACCCTATTTTCTCAATACTTTGCCCGAAGATGGCTTTGCGCTGAACTTCTCTGAACTCCCAGAAAGTGTCTGGAAGCGCACCCAGTTGATCTATGTCTGCTCGCCCGGAAACCCCAGTGGCAGTGTGATGAACTTGCAAGCATGGCAGGCATTATTCGAGATGTCTGATCGCTATGGTTTCATGATTGCTTCTGATGAATGTTATTCAGAGATCTATTTCGGTGACGACCAACCACTAGGTGCTTTGCAAGCCGCTCAAAAACTAGGCCGCAGTGATTACAAGAATCTGGTGATGTTCTCCAGTTTGTCCAAACGTTCCAACGTACCCGGTATGCGCTCCGGTTTCATCGCGGGTGATGCCAAGGTCATCGCCAAGTTCGCGCTGTACCGCACTTACCACGGCTCCGCAATGAACCCTGCGGTGCAAGCTGCCACGATCGCGGCTTGGAATGATGAGTCTCACGTCATCGAGAATCGTCGTTTGTATGCAGAGAAGTTCGCGCAAGTGGTCGCCATCCTCACACCCGTGTTGCCGGTAGTGATGCCCGATGCTGGCTTCTACCTATGGATACGTACCCCGATAGACGACACCGTTTTCGCGCAAGGGCTGTATCGTGATTATAATGTCACCGTTTTGCCTGGAAGCTATCTGGCGCGCGAGGCGCACGGTGTGAATCCAGGCAAGGATTTTGTGCGCCTAGCACTGGTTGCTAACACTGCAGAAACAGTTGAAGCCGCACATAGAATCGCTGAATTCAGTCGTAAATTATGAGTCGTAAGCTATTACGACGTAAGTTGAGTTAGTCCGCTGCGCGGGTTTTGCTTTAACTTACGCCTTACGGCTCACGTCTATCAACTTTTTTAAACAGGGACTCATCATGGATCAATTACAAAAAATCATCGAAACTGCTTTTGAACGTCGCGCCGAGATCACGCCTCGCAATGCAGATGCGCAACTCAAAGAAGCGGTCGATGCCGTCATCACACAGCTCGACCAAGGTAAGCTGCGTGTAGCGGAAAAGATCAACGGTGAGTGGGTCACACATCAATGGCTGAAGAAAGCCGTATTGCTATCATTCCGTCTTGAAGACAATGCCTTCATCAAAGGAGGTTTTACCAACTACTACGACAAAGTCCCTTCCAAGTTCGCTGACTACAACAGCCGCGACTTCCGTGAAGGCGGCTTCCGTGTTGTGCCTCCCGCAGCCGCGCGCAAAGGCGCGTTCATTGGCAAAAATGTAGTGCTGATGCCTTCTTATGTAAACATCGGTGCGTATGTCGATGAAGGCACCATGGTAGACACTTGGGCGACAGTCGGCTCATGCGCTCAGATTGGCAAGAACGTACACCTGAGCGGCGGCGTGGGTATCGGTGGCGTGCTCGAACCCGTACAAGCCAACCCAACCATCATCGGCGACAACTGCTTCGTAGGTGCGCGTTCTGAAATCGTCGAAGGCGTGATTTTGGAAGACAACGTGGTCATCTCCATGGGCGTGTTCATCGGCCAGAGTACCAAGATCTATGACCGTGAGACCGGTGAAGTGATGTATGGTCGTGTACCAGCAGGCTCTGTTGTGGTCAGCGGTAGTTTGCCTTCAGCGGATGGAAAGTACAGTCTGTATTGTGCTGTCATCGTTAAAAAGGTCGATGCCAAGACCTTGAGCAAAGTCGGTATCAATGAATTATTGCGCGGAATCTAAGAAGCAGTCGTTAGTTATTAGTCGGAAGACGTTAGTTGAAAAGCGGGTTTGCCTTAACTTACGACTTACGACTTACGACTAAAAACTTATAACTGGGAGAACCACCATGATCGTCACACCATTGCTGCAACTTGCCGCTGACAAGCAAGCATCCGATCTGTTCTTTTCGGTAGGCGCCGCAGTCAATATCAAGATCGAAGGCGTGGCCATGCCAGTCAACTCGCAGATACTTGATGGTCAAATGACCAAACAGATCGCCTACGAGTTGATGACACCGACGCAAATAGATGAGTTCGAGTTGCAGATGGAGATGAACTTCTCCTTCCGCGAACCAACCATAGGCAACTTCCGTGTGAACGTGTTCCGCCAACGCGGAGATGTCTCCATGGTGATACGTCACGTCAAAGCTAACATCAATAAGGTCGAGAGTCTGAACCTGCCCTCCGTACTCAAGGAATTGATCATGGAGAAGCGCGGCCTGGTGCTGGTGGTGGGCGCGACCGGTTCGGGTAAGTCGACCACGCTGGCAGCGATGATAGAACACCGCAACAGCACCACCAGCGGTCATATCCTAACCATCGAAGACCCGGTCGAATATATCTTCAAACACGAGAAATCCATCGTTAACCAGCGCGAGATCGGCACCGACACCTTATCCTACGACCATGCACTGTCCAGCGGCATGCGCGAGGCACCTGATGTATTGATGATAGGTGAAGTACGTGACCGTGAGACCTTGAAGCATGCGTTGATTTTTGCTCAGACGGGTCACTT
The DNA here is from genome assembly GCA_963740305.1 of uncultured beta proteobacterium. GTDB lineage: Bacteria > Pseudomonadota > Gammaproteobacteria > Burkholderiales > Gallionellaceae > Gallionella. The sequence continues at coordinate 295,815 of CAVUDR010000005.1, forward strand.
GTGCCTGACCACTCTGCACGCCAATAACAGCTATCACGCGCTGAACCGTATCGTGAACTTCTTCCCCTACGATTCGCGTATGAGTGTGTTATCCGATCTATCCATGTGTCTGCGTGCGGTCGTTTCACAACGCCTAGTGCGCGGTGTGGATGGCAAATTGATCCCAGCCGTGGAGATCTTGCTTAAGACCACACTGATTGCCGATCTAATCAAAAATGATGAGATTGAAAAGATTCGAGAGGCCATCGAGAAGAGTGTCTCAGCAGGTTCCCAGACATTCGAGCAGGCACTGCATAAGCTCATCAAAGCTGGCAAGATCACTAAGGAGGAAGGCATGCGTCACGCTGACTCTGCCAGCAACTTGTCCAGCCTGATCGAATTCACTAGCAATCGCACTGAGCCGCATGCTGTATTCGATCCCAATATGCCACGTTCGGGTGATGCAATTGATCTGGGTGATATCAAACTAGATATGGATGCTAAGAAATAAATGAAGTTGTATGGCATCCCCAATTGCAATACCGTCAAGAAAGCGCGCGACTGGTTAAGCTCTCACGATATCGCTGTCGAGTTCCATGATTTTAAAAAACATGGGCTGAGCGCCTCAATTGCCCAACCTTGGCTGCAACAGGCCGAATGGAGCAAGTTAGTGAACCGTAGCGGCCTGACTTGGCGGGGTTTGCCTGAAGAACGCAAACAACAGATTGTAGATGACGCCAGTGCACTCGCCCTAATGTTGGAAAAGACCAGTGTCATCAAACGCCCCATCCTAGAACAAGATGGTCGCATCCTACACATTGGTTTTGATGAAACCGCATATACAAAAATCTTCAATCTATAAAACGCCATGTCAGAAACCTTAGAACTCGCCAAAGCACTGATCGCACGCCGCTCCCTCACCCCTGAGGACGCAGGCTGCCAAGACATCCTCATCGAACGTCTCAGCAAACTTGGCTTTAGCATAGAGCGCATGCGCTTCGGCAACGTCGATAATTTGTGGGCGCGTCGCGGTACGACCAGCCCAGTAGTCGTGTTCGCTGGGCACACCGATGTAGTGCCCAGTGGCCCACCAGAATCTTGGTTCAGCCCACCTTTCGAACCCACCATACGCGACGGCATGCTGTATGGCCGTGGTTCAGCCGATATGAAGACTTCCATCGCAGCCTTCATCACCGCAATCGAAGCCTTCCTAATTGCGCATCCAGACCACAATGGCTCTATTGCACTGCTGATCACCTCGGATGAAGAAGGTGTGGCCGTGGATGGTACGGTACGTGTGGTAGAAGCTTTGCAAGCGCGGGGCGAGAGCATTGATTTTTGCATCGTGGGTGAACCGACCTCTAATCACAAAGTCGGCGACATGATCAAGAACGGCAGACGCGGCTCGCTCAACGGCACCCTCACTGTCCAAGGTGTGCAAGGCCACATCGCTTACCCTCATCTTGTGAACAACCCCATCCACATGGTCGCACCGGCGATCGCGGAACTGGCGACCACCACTTGGGATAATGGCAACGAATATTTCCCACCGACCTCTTGGCAGATCTCGAATATGAACAGCGGCACAGGTGCGACTAACGTTGTTCCCGGCACAGCCGATATCTTGTTCAACTTCCGCTTCTCCACGGCCAGTACGGCACAGCAATTGCAGGACAAGGTGCATGCCATCTTGGACAAGCACAAAGTGAAATACGACTTGGTATGGGAGTTGTCAGGCAAGCCCTATCTGACCGCGAAAGGCAGTTTGGTCGCTGCCATCAGCGATGCCATAGCACAGGCTTACGGCATCACACCTGAGCTCTCGACCAGCGGCGGCACATCGGATGGTCGCTTCATCGCGGACATCTGCCCGCAAGTCATAGAGTTCGGCCCGCTCAATGCGACCATACACAAACTGAACGAATGCGTGGGCGTGGCCGATATCGAACCGCTCAAGCTCACTTATCAACTCACATTGAAGAATCTGTTGGTGAACTAAATGATGACTATTATCCTGATCGTTTCCTGCCTATTAGTCGCTTTCGTCTTGTTTTTGCGCTACGACGTGCATACCTACAAATACCGCGACCTCAATCAAGAGCAACAAGCTGCGACTGAGTCAGAAGAAAAAGCCAAAGAGAATTCTAAATCCAACGACCAGCCACAATGAGCGTCCATTTCTCCTCAGCGACCAGCGAGTTGCACACCGTTAGAGACTTCCTGCGCTTCGCGGTCAGTCGTTTCCATCAAGCGGAACTATTCTTCGGACACGGTAGCAGCGTAGCCTATAACGAAGCGGCATATCTCATTCTGCATACCCTGCATCTACCCTTGGACAGACTGGAACCCTTCTTGGATGCGCGTCTGACTTCTAGCGAACGCACCGAGGTATTAAACATCATCCAGCGTCGTGTCGAAGAGCGTGTCCCCGCTGCGTATCTGACCAACGAAGCCCTCCTAGGTGAATATAGCTTCTATGTAGACGAACGCGTGATCGTGCCGCGATCTTTCATCGCTGAACTGTTACGCCAGGGAATGAGTCCGTGGATACCCGACCCAGAGATCGTCAGTGCGGTATTGGATATGTGTACAGGCAGCGGTTGTCTAGCCATCATCGCAGCACACGAGTTTCCTTATGCGCATGTGGACGCAGTCGATCTATCACCAGATGCGCTGGAAGTAGCCGCCATCAATATCGCAGACTATGAGCTGCAAGACCGCGTTGAATTGATACAGTCCGACCTATTCAGCCAACTCGCTGGTCGAAAATACGACCTCATCATCAGCAACCCACCCTATGTGGACGCACTCTCGGTCGCAGAATTACCGGCGGAATATCTGCATGAACCTAAGATGTCATTGGGCAGTGGTGAAGACGGCTTAGATGCGACTCGCATCATTCTTGAGCACGCGGCTGAACATCTCAGCGATAACGGCATACTCGTCGTAGAGATCGGCCACAACCGTGACATCCTCGAAGCCGCCTACCCGAACTTGCCCTTCACCTGGCTAGATGTCACGGCAGGCGACCAATTTGTATTCATGCTGCACCGCAATGACCTTATTTAAATCTTCGAAATTTGAATTTCGGGTTAGCTTGCAGGGTGGATTGTGGCATACCCCGTTGGTAGCTAAAAAATGAGTGAGCAAGCAACGCAGCAGCTCAGCCGTAAGTCTGATTTGGCTATAGAGCATTACGAAAATTTTCCGGTCGCCTCCATCCTCATGCCCCGCCGTCTGCGCAAGCCGGTCGCGGCCATCTATCATTTCGCCCGTGCTGCAGACGATATCGCTGACGAAGGAGATGCCAGTGATGCGCAACGTCTAAAAGGCTTGGAGGAATTTCGTGCCGAGTTGGCGCGTATCGCCGCGCATGAAATACCGCTCACGCCCTTGTTCCAAAATCTTGCACCGCAGATCGAGCAGTTCCAACTGCCGATGCATTCTTTCCATGATTTGCTGGATGCGTTCTCGCAAGATGTGGTGCAGAAACGTTATGAGAACTATGCAGCACTACTCGATTATTGTCGGCGCTCTGCCAACCCTGTCGGCACGCTGATGCTGCATCTCTACGAAGAAGCCACGCCGGTCAACCTCGCTTACTCAGATGCCATCTGTACTTCATTGCAATTGATCAACTTCTGGCAGGATGTCGCCAAGGACGATCTCATCTCGCGCATCTATCTGCCGTTGAACGAGATGGCACAGTTCGGCGTGAGTCCGCAGCACATCAGCAAGCAACGCTGCGATGATGCATGGCGCGCACTGATGAAGTTTCAGGTCGACAGAGCCAGAGCCCTGATGCTACAAGGTGCACCGCTGGGCAGCATATTGACCGGACGCATCGGACTGGAGATGCGCATGATCATCGCGGGTGGTCTGCGCATCTTGGACAAACTTGAAGCTGTCGATTACGACATGTTCCGCCACCGCCCAGTATTGCGCCCTTACGACTGGGTTATCATGCTGGCCAAAAGTGCCCCTCACCGTTACTGAGAATTATGGATCCTAATCAATACTGCCAAGACAAAGCCGCTGCCAGCGGCTCTAGTTTCTACTACAGCTTCATGTTCTTGCCGCTGGAAAAACGCCGCGCTATCGTTGCGCTGTATGCCTTCTGCCGCGAAGTGGACGATGTGGTTGACGAATGCACGGACGAAGAAGTCGCACGCACCACGCTCAATTGGTGGCGCGCTCAAGTAGCCGACATCTATCACGGCAAGCCGCAGCACCCAGTCGCCATCGCACTGGTGCCTGTCGTCAAACAATTCAACATGGCGCAGGAACACCTGCAGGAGATCATAGACGGCATGGAGATGGATCTTGACCAGCCGCGCTATCAAGACTTCAAATCACTACAACTGTATTGCTACCGTGTTGCCTCTGTGGTCGGTCTGCTTTCGGTAGAAATCTTTGGCTATACCAATCGACAAACGCTCAAATATGCACATGATCTAGGCATCGCATTCCAGCTCACCAACATCATCCGTGATGTAGGCGAGGATGCGCGTCGCAACCGCATCTACCTGCCTATGGATGAGATGCAACAGTTCGGCGTAACCGCCGCTGACATCCTCAATGCACGCGAGACTGAGAACTTCAAGAAATTGATGGTCTTCCAGATCGAACGTGCACAACGCTATTACGACCAAGCGTTAGCCCTGTTGCCTGCGGAAGACCGCAAGACCCAACGCACCGGCCTCATCATGTCCGCCATTTACCGAGCGACGCTGGAAGAAGTCGTCGCCAGCGGCTGCCATGTGCTGAAAGAGCGCATCTCACTCACCCCGCTGCGCAAGCTGTGGTTAGCCTTCAAGACGTGGCTCAAGAACTAAATGTCGCAGTAATCGGTGGCGGCTATGCAGGCATGACTGCCGCAGTCGAACTGGCTGCGCGTGGCATCCCGGTCACAGTCTACGAAAGTGCCAAGCAGCTAGGTGGTCGCGCACGCGGCGTGCTCTACAAAGACACTCAATTAGACAACGGCCAGCATCTATTACTGGGTTGCTATCGCGAGACCTTGCGCCTCATCGAGATGGTTGGCGGAGATATCAGCCAGGATTTTTTATGCCTGCCTTTGCAACTCGATCTGCATAAACAATTCTCGCTCAAAGCGCCTCACCTTCCTGCCCCTTTACATCTACTCGTCGCCTTTCTAAAAGCGCATGGACTAAGTTGGAATGAACGCTTCAAAGCTGCACGTTTCATGCTGACACTGCAGAAGATGCAGTTCCATTTGACGCAGGACATGACGGTAAACGCACTACTAGACCGATACGAACAAGATCACAACCTCAAACTCAAACTCTGGGAACCACTCTGCATCGCTGCCCTGAACACGCCTATCCATAAGGCTTCCGCGCAAGTGATGTTGAATGTATTGCGTGACGCTTTGAACCGCAAGCGTACTGATAGCGACATGCTGTTGCCACGTTTGGACTTCAGCGCCTTGTTCCCTGATCGCGCGGCGAACTTTGTCGCACAACACGGCGGAAAAGTGTTGCTCAGCGCGAGCGTGGGAAAGATAGACCCCGATGCAGAAGGAGTCACGCTAACGACTGAGGCAGGCGTGCATCAGCACAGCCACGTCATCTGCGCTGCCTCGCCTGTCGTGACTGCCAAACTGTTGCGTCCTATCACCGCTTTACAAGCCAGTGTGGCGCAGATCGAGGCACTAGAACATCAACCCATCTACACCCTGTATCTGCAATATCCCTCGCACGTACACCTACCCAGCCCCATGTTGGGTTTACACCAGCGCTATAGCCAATGGCTGTTCGATAAAGGACAGATCGCCGGACAACATGGCCTAATCGCCTCCGTCATCAGCGCCGAAGGCATACATCAAGACTTGTCTCAGGATGTGTTGGCGAGCAAGGTCATTGCCGAGTTGAGCGATGAGTTCGGCATCACAGAAGCACCGCAATGGTACAAAGTCATCGCCGAAAAACGCGCGACTTTCTGTTGCTCACCTGATCTATCTCGCCCACACCAAGTCACCGCATTACCGCAGATATTGCTAGCGGGAGACTACACCACTGGTGATTATCCTGCGACCTTGGAAGGTGCGGTGATGAGCGGTGTGCGCTGTGCCGCAGCGGTGTTGTAGGAGCGGGCTTGCCCGCGATTTTTCATTGCGATGTTGCATCAAAACCTTCGCGGGCAAGCCCGCTCCTACACTATCGCTCTGATGAATTCACGCTGCGTCAGATACAGCCGCAGGTCCAATTCATACTGATGGTAGTTAGGCTCCATGTGTAGACAGAGCTGATAGAAAGCCTTGTTGTGCTGCATCTCTTTAAGGTGAGCCAACTCGTGCACCACGATCATCTTGAGGAATTCCGGCGGTGTCCCTTTGAACAAGGCGGCGATGCGTATCTCGCTATGCGCGCGTAGCTTGCTGCCCTGCACGCGTGAACTGGCACGATGCAAACCCAGCGCACTGTGCAACACCTGCAAGCTACTGTCGTAAGCGACCTTATTGATTGTGGGCGCTGCGCGCATAGCTTGATTCTTCAACGCCATCACATAGTCGTACAAAGCCTTGTCAGTGCGTACGCTATGCTGCTGTGTATATTTACGCGCCAGCAAATCAGCCAGTTTTCCTTGCTCAAGCAACAGTCTCGCCTGAGTCTGGATATGCTCAGGATAGCCGCTCAGATATTTCATGCGCTACGCCGTCCGCTGCGGAAGTACGCGGTATTGTCGTAAAAATCTGACTGCTCATTTTCTGACCACCATCCCGGCACGCCTAACAAAGGTACGGGACACAATTCGCGCGTACTACGACAATTCTCAGGGTCGGCCCAATACGCCGCCAGTTGCTCATCCAGTTGAACCAACTGTTGCGCTTGAGTGAGTGTAAAAAAATCTGCGCTGACCAACAGGATGATGCCCTGTCCAGTGATTCCTACATAAGGCTGCACCGCCTTCTCGTATAGACCATGACCAAACAAATAGAAACCCATCTGCAGCATCACTTCCCTGCGGTGCTGAACGAACAAATCATGCCATTCAAACTCGCGCAGCATGCGTGCTAAGTCCGCATCCGCACATGCCACGATCACGCCCGACTCATCCATCAAGGTATTGGTATCGCGTATCGCACCACGCTGACTGCTACCCTCCACGTGCTCTAGGCTTAGCAGCGCTTGGTAATGGCGTGCATTGATGGCGGCCTTGGCACGCGGGAAGGTCAGCCACACCAGTGCATTGAGCAGATCATGGTCATTGTGCGCACGGGTCTGCACCTCACCATTGAGATAACAGCGCGGCTCATATTGCGATTCGAAACCCAACTTACCTTGCTGTTGCGGTACGAAGCGCAAAGCATGTCCTGCTTGCACGCGGATGTCCTGGCCATGTAGCAATGCGTTGAGGTCTGTCAGATTGGGATAGTGTGTTTGCGGTAGTCGTGCAATGAGTGTCCGCAACGGTGCGAACATGGGCGCTTGTAGCAAGGCCTGTGGCTGCCAATCCATCATCGCCTCAAGCACGCCAGAATATCTTCTGTTTATCGAAGTGTTTGAGGGCATGTCGCAAGGCGGCATGCTGTCCGCTCAAAGCATGTATCAACTTATCTTGCAGCTGACACACGGCTTCCTCATGCGCCGTGGTATCCAATTCCGCCAACAATCGTTCTGCCACTGCAGCATCATTGATCTTGCCCAGTACCTGCTGCACCTCGGCCAAAGCTGAGATGAAGGTCGCAGAGTGTTTATCGTCGAACCACACCGCGCATGCCTCCGAGGTATATCTGAGCTTCTTCGCCTGTATACGCAACTCATGTAACTGATCCGCATCTGCGTCATCCAGTTGCGCGATACTCAGCGCCAAACGGTGCGCGAGTTTATTCAAGCGACGTGCAGCAAAATCCTGCGTCTTAGGCGCATGTCTTTCCAAACGCTGCCAATAATCACTGTTCATCCACAAACCTAAACGCAGCATCAAACTCTGCAGTGCACCAGTCTGACCGCGCAGGGCCTCGTGACTGCGAGCACGCTGGCGTTCACTTTCGCGCAGTAAACCCTGCACATGTTTCATACCCGCCAGTGTCTCAGTGACGAACACATCCCAATCGCGGATGCGACCAAGTAACAGTGTAAGGTCTGCCAACTCCGCATTCAAACATTCCAAGGTCTCGTCGCTACGAAGTTGTTGAAGAAGCTGCAACAACACCCGCAAGCGTCTGCTGCCCACCCTGACTTGATGTAGGAATTCAGCATCCTCGCCCAATAAAGCACCACGCCAATTCTTCTGTAGATGCAACATACAAGACCAAATCAAGGTCTGCATAGAGTCGATCAATGCTTCGCTATGTTTCACTTTCGGCAAACTACTTTTGGCTGGCTGTTCGATGTGATTCCCTAATAAGCGAAATCCGTATTCGGCCTTATTCACCACTTCAATCTCTACGGGCACGATGTCTAAAATGGCAATGGCCAGCTCGAACAACTGACGCGGCTCGCCCGATTTCAATTCCAGTTCCAACTCGCAGATCTCATGTCTGCGTTCACCCGCTGTGATTTCACCCTGATCCATACACACTTCGATCTGCGCGCCCCGCCATGCAATGACACGGCTACTGCGCTGAAAATCAGTCACAAACAAAGCATGCAAACGAGCACGCCAAGCCTGAGGTAACAACTCATCCCACTCGGCCGCATCGGGATGATCGAATTCCAGCGCCTCGGCATGGACAGGAAACTCCCATTCGCTGCGCTGATGCAGCCCGCCTTTGATACCACCGCCGCCTTTGAGCGTCTGCAACCATTGCTTACCACTACGACGCAGCCGCAAAGCCATCTTGGAATTACTCAAATCAAGCTCTGGTGTATCGAAATACACATTGTACAAACGTCGTGACACAGGACGCGCCAGCTGATGTGCTTTGAGCAAAGGATGACGCTTGAGCTTGACGAGATGTTGCGGCGCGATGCGCAACTTGAGTTCAGTTTCGATGGCCATACTAGGTGTGGGCGGTGGTGATAGGTGGAGGCGGACATTCTACCGCGAGTGCTGCTTGCACAAACAAAACCCTACTGATCCACGTGACTATTAATTAAGGTGTAGCTCAATATCCATGAGTTTTTCTGCCACTCCAAATATCCAAGAAACTTTTCTTGATACAGGTCAAGCAAAATGAATTTCATGAGCGTAGGATGTCCGCACTTACGCTGTGACAGACAGCGTACATGCTGAATAGGAGGAGACTTTGCAAGTAACCAACACAGCCGATCCGACTTACTTCCACAAAGTCGTCGATTGCCAATGGGCCTGTCCTGCCCACACCCCCGTCCCCGAATACATCCGTTTGATAGGCCAAGGTCGTTACGACGATGCCTACATGATTAATTGGGTCTCTAATGTTTTTCCCGGTGTGCTGGGTCGCACTTGTGACCGCCCCTGCGAGCCGGCTTGCCGACGCGGACGCGTGGAAGAAAACAACGGTGCACAGCCCGAACCCGTCGCCATCTGCCGCCTCAAACGTGTTGCCGCCGACTTCAAGACCGATGTCAGTGCACGTATGCCCAGCATCGCGCCCTTCAATGGCAAGCGCATCGTCTGTGTGGGTGCTGGTCCCTCCTCACTGACCGTCGCACGCGATCTCGCGCCACTGGGCTATGAAGTCACCATATTCGATGGTGAAGCCAAAGCAGGTGGTTTCATACGCACGCAGATTCCACGCTTCCGATTGCCAGAGGCAGTCATAGATGAAGAGACCAACTACATCCTCAACATGGGCGTGAAGTTCCACAGCGGTCAACGCATCAGCTCTATGCAGGACTTATTGGCGCAAAACTACGATGCGGTATTCGTAGGCTCAGGTGCGCCACGCGGTCGCGACCTACACGTCCCCGGCAGAACTGAAGCCGCCGAGCACATCCATATTGGCATCGACTGGTTGGCCTCGGTTTCCTTCGGTCATATCACCAGTGTCGGTGAGCGCGTCATCGTGCTCGGTGGTGGCAACACCGCGATGGACTGCTGCCGCTCTGCAAGACGCTTAGGCGGTAGCGATGTCAAAGTTGTAGTACGTAGTGGCTTTGAAGAAATGAAAGCCTCACCTTGGGAGAAGGAAGATGCCGTGCATGAAGGCATCCCTATCCTCAACTATCACGTCCCTAAAAGCTTCGAGCACAGCGCAGGCAAACTCACCGGTATGACCTTCGAGTTGGTGCGCGCCGAATACGATGCCAAGGGCAAACGCAGTCTCATCCCCACCGGAGAAGCCGATGTCTTCATCGCTTGCGACACTGTATTGGTCGCAGTTGGTCAGGAGAACGCATTCCCTTGGATAGAGTCGGATTGCGGCATAGATTTCGACAAATGGGGCTTACCGGTATTAGGCAAAGGCACCTTCCAATCCAGTAATTCCAAGGTCTTCTTCGGTGGCGATGCAGCCTACGGCCCCAAGAACATCATCACCGCCGTCGCGCACGGCCACGAAGCAGCCGTCTCCATAGACCGCTTGCTACATGACGAAGCACTCTCAAATCGCCCACCACCGATGACCAATTTACTGTCGCAGAAGATGGGCATACACGAATGGAGTTATCACAACGACGTCTCCAATGATGTGCGCTTCAAAGTGCCATGGGCCGCAGCAGAGAAGGCGCTAGCCAGTATCAAAGTCGAGGTGGAACTAGGCTTCGATGCCGCCACCGCTTTCAAAGAAGCCAGCCGCTGTCTGAATTGCGATGTGCAAACGGTGTTCAATCGCACCACTTGCATAGAGTGCGACAGCTGCATGGACATCTGCCCCATGGATTGCATCAGCTTCACCCATAACGGCGAGGAGACTGATCTGCGTGCGCGTTTGAAAGCACCTGCAGAAAATCTCGCTCAGGATCTCTATGTATCTGGTGAACTCAAGACCGGACGCATCATGGTCAAGGATGAGGACGTCTGTCTGCATTGCGGCTTGTGCGCAGAGCGCTGTCCGACCGGTGCATGGGACATGCAGAAGTTCCTGCTCAACACCACACCAGCCGGGCCGCGCTGCAGAGACAGCCATTTCGCCCCTATCGTCCCAGCGGAGGCAGCATGAAACGCATTACAGCGATCAATGATTTCGTCATCAAGTTCGCCAATATCAACGGCTCAGGCTCTGCCTCGGCTAACGAACTATTCTCCAAAGCCGTGATGCGCATGGGCGTACCGGTCAGCCCACGCAACATCTTCCCCAGCAACATCCAAGGCATGCCGACTTGGTATGAGGCGCGCGTCTGCGAAAAGGGTTATCACGGCAGGCGCGGCGGTGTGGACATGATGGTCGCGATGAATCCGCAGACTTGGGATGCTGATGTCGCCGAAATAACCCCCGGTGGCTATCTGTTCTACGACAGCACCCGCCCGATGCCCGCTTCCAAATTCCGCGATGACATCGAAGTCATCGGTATCCCGCTCACCGAGATCGCCAATGCAACTTACAGTGATGCGCGGCAACGCCAGTTATTCAAGAACATCATCTATGTGGGTGCATTGTCAGTGTTGTTGGATGTTGAAGCCGAGGTATTCGAGAAGCTGTTCGCCGAACAATTCAAAGGTAAAGAACGTCTGCTCGATTCTAATAAACAGGCGCTGCACCTTGGTCGAGATTATGTGAAACAACACCTTACCGCTCCGCTGGGCATACGCGTGCAGCGTTCCGATAAAGTTGGTGAGCAGATCTTCACCGATGGCAATTCGGCCGCCGCTTTGGGCTTCGTCTACGGCGGTGCGACTGTCGCAGCCTGGTATCCCATCACGCCGTCTTCTTCTGTGGCGGAGAACTTCCAGAAATATTGTGCCAAGTTCCGTACCGAACCAGATACGGGCAGACAGCGCTATGCCATCGTGCAAGCCGAAGATGAACTAGCCTCTATCGGTATGGTGGTAGGCGCGGGCTGGAACGGCGCACGTGCCTTTACAGCTACGTCTGGCCCCGGTGTGTCGCTGATGACAGAGTTTATCGGTCTAGCCTACTTCGCAGAGATCCCAGTCACCATCTTCAACGTACAACGCGGCGGCCCTTCCACCGGCATGCCCACACGCACGCAACAATCCGATCTACTGTCCTGCGCCTATGCCTCGCATGGTGACACCAAGCATGTGATGCTGTTTCCGCAAGATCCGCACGAATGCTTTACTCATGCGGCTACCGCGCTGGACTTAGCCGATCGTTTGCAGACCGTGATCTTCGTAATGAGTGACCTGGACATCGGTATGAATCAACGTCTGTGCAAACCTTTCGTTTGGGATGACAACCGCAACTACGACATCGGCAAGGTGATGACGGCTGAAGAACTGGAAGCAGGTAAAGACTTCGGACGCTACAAAGATGTGGACGGTGACGGTATTCCTTGGCGCACCCTGCCGGGTACACATCCCAGCAAGGGCAGCTACTTCACGCGCGGCACGACCAAAGATGCTTATGCCCGTTATTCCGAGCGTGGCCCAGACTATATCTACAACATGGAAAGGCTGAACAAGAAGTTCAAAACCGCCGCCGATCTGGTACCGCAACCCAAGCTGCGCGCTGCACAACAAAAGACCAATCTAGGCGTGATCTACTACGGCTCTACCAGTCCAGCGATGCGTGAAGCTTTGGATGTACTGGAAGCAGAAGGTATCCATATCGATGCACTACGTTTGCAAGCCTACCCATTCCCGCAAAGCGTGGTCGATTTCATCGCACAGCATGAACGTGTGTTCGTCGTCGAACAGAACCGCGATGCACAGATGCGCAGCCTGCTCATCAATGAACTGGAAACCAACCCAGCCAAGTTGAATCGCGTGCTGCACTACGACGGCACGCCTATCACCGCCCGCTTCATCTCGCGCACCATACGCGACATCGTGCAGCCCAAAGAAGCCACAGATAGCACACGCATCAAGGAGACAGCATGACTTACATCGCCAAACCCCGCATGCATCACCCGACCCTGACCACCAACAAGGTCGGTTATACCCGCCGCGATTACGAAGGCCCGATTTCCACACTGTGCGCCGGCTGTGGTCACGACTCCATCTCAGCCGCCATCATTCAAGCTTGCTGGGAACTGAACATCGAACCGCATCGAGTTGCCAAACTTTCCGGTATTGGTTGCAGCTCTAAGACGCCGACATATTTCCTTGGTGCATCGCATGGATTCAACACCGTGCACGGTCGTATGCCATCGGTACTGACCGGCGCCTATCTCGCCAATAGCGACCTGCTCTATCTCGGTGTATCGGGTGATGGTGACTCGGCCTCCATAGGCTTGGGACAATTCGCCAACGCCATGCGCCGTGGCGTGAACATGGCATACATCGTAGAGAACAATGGTGTGTACGGTCTCACCAAAGGACAGTTTTCTGCCACTGCGGATCGTGGCTCTAAAAGTAAGAAGGGGGCAATAAACACTGACAGCCCTATCGACTTGGTCGGACTCGCACTGCAACTGGGCGCGACCTATGTGGCACGCAGCTTTTCTGGCGACAAAGAGCAACTGATACCGCTGATCAAAGGTGCCCTCGCACACGGTGGCGCGGCGTTCATCGATGTCATCAGTCCTTGCGTCACCTTCAATAACCACAGTGGCAGCACCAAAAGTTACGACTTCATCCGCCAGCACAACGAGGCAGTGAGCCGTATCGACTTCTTCCCCCCCGGCGAGGAGATCACCGCCAGTTATGCGCCTGGCGAAGTGATAGACGTACCACAGCACGACGGCTCAACCCTGCGCTTACGCAAGCTGCATGAGGACTACGACTCGACCGACCGCTATGCTGCGATGAGCTATATGAACGATCATGCATCACGCGGCGAAGTTGTGACCGGCCTGCTTTATCTGGACCCGCTGCCCACCGATCTGCACACCTCGCTCAATACCTGCGACCAACCACTCAATGCGCTGAGAGTGAATGATCTGTGTCCGGGTTCACAGGCGCTAGACAAGATCAACGCGGGCCTGCGATAAAAATGTATACACCCTATCTTCAGAACAATTTTGCCTAAGGAGACTGTCATGAACGAACGCACCGTATTCCAATCCATGGCGCAACGTCATGTCGTCAGCGTGCCGCCCAACGCCACCGTACACAATGCAGCTTGCGTGATGACACGTGAGAATTGCGGCAGCATATTGGTCATCGATACATCCAACACCCTGCACGGCATCGTCACCGAACGCGATCTGATGACACGCGTGTTAGCCAAAGCCATCGATCCCGCGATTACTACCGTCGCCGACATCATGACCCGCAACCCAGACTGCATAGGCCCAGAGACCAAGGTCGCCGATGCTGTGCTAATGATGATAGAGCGCGGTTATCGCCACCTCCCCGTTGTGAACACGAACTCCAACAAAATACTGGGCGTGTTCTCGGTTCGTGATGCCATGCCGCGTGAAGTCCAATCCGCTGTGAGCTTGGCTGAGTTTAATGAACAAGTGAATGACGCAATGGGTTGAGTCGACCCTTAAGAGGCTGCGACTACTTCGAAAAAATCAAGTTTTGATTGAGTAATCTAGTCATAAATCACTCAACCAACCAGTAAAAGGATAGTGGCGGGATGATGAGATTATCTCCCTCTGGTTCGATGCGAAAATTGCTGTAGATATCTCTCATACTGCCATGAAAAAAGTAGCCGTATTGTTGCAAGGCACTCAATGGGAGCAATTGATCTGCGGTATTAAAGTTTGCAAGCACAAGTACAGAGTTGGCTTTGTTGTATTGGTCAGTGCGAATAAAAGCGAGCAGATTAGGGTTGCTCAATAGCAGCATCTGACGGTTATCGAAATCTGCAAATGCACTCGATTCCTTGCGTATTGCAATCAACTTTTTCAGCGCATTGAAGATGCGAAACTCTATGCTGCCTCGTGTATGACGCTTCTCAGCTTGATGCCAATCGAAGTGCGAACGATGTGCCCAGCGATTGTCATCCCGCTTATTTGGATCAGCCAGATACTCAAGGCTATTAAGCATCCCAATCGCATCACCGTAGTAGAGTAAGGGAATCCCGCCGAAAGATAGGATCATGCTGTGTAGTAACACGATGGTTTGAATCGCATCGTTGAGCGCATTCTCATCATTCTTCTCTAGTGCGTATTCAAGCCCAACCAGTGAGGCGAGCGAACCTGATATACGTGCATCGCCAGTCTTGAAGTTTTCACCGAAGGGCAGGCCGCGAGCATGTGAGCCTGCGTGTCTGCCGGTGAAGTAGTTGATCAGGAAGCGGCGATGTAAAGCTGGGTCGTACCCCGCTGCCCTAGCATCGTTATCGTCAAAACCCAATCCGATGTCGTCATGACAACGCACGTAATTAAGCCAACTTGCACGCTCTAACTTATAGGGCAGACTGTTGATGCCAAGCTTAAGCAATGCTGCGTTCTTAGTGGCTACGGCATCCCACAGCAGTGACATCAAGGTTGCGTTGTAGGCAATCTCACATTCCTTTGCATTGATTGCATCTTCACCAAAGTACTTGGTGATTTCACTGGGTGACACAATGGCTTCAGCGATGAATAGCACACCTGGCGCGGTAACTTGGCAGCAATCCTTCATAAGTTGCAATATCAAGTGCGCTTCGCGCTCGTTTTGACATGCGCTGCCTATTTTCTTCC
The DNA here is from genome assembly GCA_963740305.1 of uncultured beta proteobacterium. Classification (GTDB taxonomy): domain Bacteria; phylum Pseudomonadota; class Gammaproteobacteria; order Burkholderiales; family Gallionellaceae; genus Gallionella. The sequence goes on from CAVUDR010000005.1 coordinate 311,381, forward strand.
ACAAGAATGCGACCGCATCCAAGCGCAGAATGTCCGCACCCTTGTTGGCCCAAAATAGGATGATGTCTACCATCTCTATTAATACCGCAGGGTTGTTGTAGTTCAGGTCCCATTGGTAGTGGTTGAATACCGTCATCACCCATTTGCCCATCTCCTCATCCCAGATGAAGTTCCCTGGCGCTTGCTCTGGGAAAATCTCAGGCATAGTTTGCTCATACTGATCGGGTATCTCTCGATCATCGAACACGTAGTAGTAGTCCTGATATTTTTTGTCGCCCTGCCTCGCAAGTTTTGCCCACTCGTGAGTATCAGATGTGTGATTGACCACCACATCGAGTACTAGCAGCATGTCGCGCTTCTTTAGCGTATCAGCCAGCTTCTCTACATCTTGTGTTGTGCCATAACGTGCATCCACCTTGGTAAAGTCGCGTACCGCATAACCACCGTCACTGGCATTCTCCGGACAATCGAGTATGGGCATGATGTGGAGCAGGTTGATACCCAGCTCTTGAAGGTAAGGTAAGCGTTCGCGCAAACCTGTCAAATCATCGGCGAAGCGATCGCAATACAACGCCATGCCCACCCACTTTTGGCTGAGAAACCAGTTGTAATCGCTTTCACGATCAAGATCGGATTTGCGCAAAGTGGGCGTACGCTCGATGTAACGCAAAGCGAGTGTCTCAACCAAACTAACCATTTGCTCTTTAAAGTCTGGTCGTTTGCCATAGAGCAGATTAAACAGCGAGTAAATCGCATAGAAATTTGCACCCAGACGGGTGTAAAAGTGTCGCATCTTGTGGCGACCAATCTCTGGTTTCAGCTCAAGCAATATCTCGTTTAGCAGTGCGTGTGACACTTGTTCGTACATAGTTAGCCTATTTGGGTTTGTTTCAGCCAGATACCAATCTCTGGCCAATAATGTGCGGCACCTTCAAGGATGCCCGCACTGTAGTTTCCGTTCATGCCAAGAAAGTCGCCTGCTGCGATATACACACTGGTGGGGTCTGCATCACAGGTAAGCGCTTTGATCTCGGTATCCGCATTGGCGACCAATACCGAAGGAATGTCACTCAGCAATACATCCAAATCATTACCACTGTCACCCGCAAACATCGTCTCCTCAGTCGCATATCCATCCTGCGTCATCAAAAAATGTATGGCTTGGTGTTTGTTGGCACTGGCAGGAAGTACATCCAGCAACCCAATATTAGCGGCCTCGTCTATGCTCCAGATCAGATTCGCTTTGATGTCCGCCTGTTTCAAGCGCCTATCGATAATCTGTATCAACGCCTGCGAGTCCACTCCTAGCTCGATATAGAAACTGAGTTTGTGCTGCCGCTGCTTCTCGGCCTCTTGTAACCTTAACAAGGGGATGTAGCTCAGCAACTCATAGAGTTGGGCGTGACTAAGGCCTTGCCAATCAGGTGCGATGTTGCTGTCCCATGCACTCCATTGCTGCCAGCCTTCGGAGCCACTTCGGTAAATGGTCGACCCCACATCGGCGATGGCATAGTCAGGTTGCGGCAGGTCGTATTCAACGATAGCTTGTTCTATCAACTCACGATGACGACCACTGACATAAGCCAGCGTGACGTCAGGACGCGCAGCAAGTAGACGGAATCGTTCTCGAGCAGTCGGTGATTCAGGCTGCGCCCCGTTAGGAATCAATGTGCGATCCAGGTCCGTGCATAACAAGTAGCGCTTCATGGAGTGGCCTTTCTTTCTTCACGAGAAAAGAATTGGTAGTGCTCTATCGCCTCAAGTATGCCGGCAGCATTAGGCTTAGATGCGAAGTAGATATTCTCGATGTCGTTGAGCTCGGTCAGTTCGTCGCGGTGCGGACTGACCAGTACCGCACCTAGCGTATTACCCCGCAGCATATCGGTGTCAGCACCTGTCGCACCTGCCGCAAGAGTATTCTCTAATGCAAAGCCTAGTTGCTCTGCGCACCAGCGCAGAGCCAATCCTTTGGAAGCGCGTACTGGCACGACATCCAAATATTGCCCAAAGGAGAAGATGGCATTCACTGCCTGTTCGTTGCGCAACAGGGTTTGCCGGATCTCTTTGATGTTCGCGACATTGTGATCAAAGTAATAGCTGAGCTTATTGGGGCTCTGGTAGAGCTTAGGCTGTAACTGCAAGCCCGGGATCTCAGACAAGATTTCTTTCACGGCCTGCCTGTTCCATAGGTGGTTGATGTGGCGCTCCCAGATCGCGGAACGAGTCAGATCTGCACCATAGTAGATCTCTGTGCCCTGTCCTGTGATCAGTACATCCGGCTTAGGTATGTTGTGCTGGCGCAACTTAGTCAAGGCATCGTCCAAGCGACGCCCTGTTGCGATACCGAAGATTGTGGTTTTGCGGTGTGCTTTAATACTTTCCAACAGCGTTGCCAGCGCTTTGGGATCGCCCAGTAGATTCAGATCTATGCTAGTGAATATGGCTCGGTTTCGATACACGCCTGAGCGACGATTCAACTTTGCGGGTGTGAGCGGCTGCGAACGCGCTGCCAAAGGTCGTACCACTTGCAGATATTTCTCCACATGGGCTGCCCATGAATAATGACGGCGTACACCCTGTATGCCGTTCTTAGAAAACTTCCGCCATTGCACTTTGTCGGTCAAAATATTCAACAGACTGTCCGCAATCGCCGCACGATCCAAGGGATTGATCAAGTAACCGTTCTGACAATTCTTGATAATGTCGGTCGGGCCGCCATCTTCAGTCGCCACGATGGGCAACCCACAAGCAGCAGCTTCTATCAGCGTCAGACCGAATGGCTCAGTCAGCGCAGGATTAATGAAGACCCCACGCGTCTCTGCTGCGAGCCGATACAAGGTCGCAACATCTGCGGGCTGATGGTGCTTGGGATAGGCAACCTTACCGTACAAATCGTATTTATCTATGGCCAGCAGGATGTCGTTCAACACACCACTGGAGGTGTCCTCCATATCCTGAATGTCATTGCGATTGCCTGCCACGATAACGAGATTGGCTTCATGTTGAAGCAGCGGTGAGTTCCCATAAGCTTCTATCAACGCGACGATATTTTTGCGCGGATCGGGACGCGAAAGAGCCAGGATGATGGGCTTGTCCGGCTTCTTCAAAAAGCGTTTGAGCTCCTGTGCAATAGGGCTGGCTTTCTCATCTCCGGTAGGTGGAAAGAACTTCTTCAAATCTGTGCCAGGTGGGATCACACACATACGCTCAGGCTGATAGAAATCGTACAAACCATATTGCCGTTCGATCTCTTGCTGCGTACTGGTGATGACGCATTCCGCTACGCCCAGCGTAGTCTCTTCCGCCTCTATGCGTCGCGAGATGTTGTAGGTGTTTTCGATCTCGCTACGCTTCACCCCGCTGGCCAGCAACTGCTTGCGTTTATTGCGCCCCAAGGAATGCCCCGTATGCACCAAGGGCACGCCTAACTGGTGGGATAAGCGCGAACCAACATAACCTGCGTCAGCATAATGGCTGTGCAGTATGTCCGGAACAATGCCCTGACTCTTCAACCAAGCCAGCGTGTTATCGGCAAAATTCTCCAATGAGTCCCATAACATCTCTTTGCGCAAATATTTCGATTCGCCACATTCAATACGAGCGATGCCCGCCTTGCTGGACAGCGGCTCTATCAATTGGGCGTAATCGGGAGCTATATGCTCGTCGATAACGCGCCGTGTCAAAAGTACCACTTGCGCCACATCCGAACGCTCACCAAGCGCACGAGCCAATTCCACGACATACTTGGTCTGACCACCCGTATCTGCATCGCGGCCCAATTCGAGGTTATTGCCACGGATCAAGCCATGTACGCTGATCAGCACGATGGTGAGTGGCTTTACACTCACAGCTAGTCGCTTGCTCATAGCTGCCACTCCTCTGCATAAGGTCGGTAGAAGTCAGCCTGCTCAGGAATGGCCCCGCGTATCTCGCATAGTGCGGCAGCAAAAGCATTGGCTCGCTCCAGCCTGAGTGCAACTGGCCAATCCAACAGTGCACCAATTATGCTGACTGCGGCAAAGCCGTCGCCTGCGCCTACCGTGTCGACCGGATGAGCAACTTTATATTTACTGCCTAAGGATGTCACCGAACCATCTCGCGCAACTTGCCAGGCACCATTTTCACCACAGGTGACGGTCAATTGCTCAAGATCGAATCGCTGTAACAAACTCCTACCGCAGGCATGTGCATCAGCACCTGTTAGACCAAACAAGATACTCAACTCATCCAGCTCATCATCGTTAATCTTGACCAGATTGGCCTGTTCTAGTGAACGTCGCAATGTCTCAGTATCGTACCAAGGCGCACGTAAATTGATATCCAAAAATCGCTTTGAATTACTTGCGTTCATCAATGAATCAAGCGCATACCTAGACGTATCGCCGCGTTGCGCCATCGTGCCGAAATAGATCAAATCTGGATTTACAACACTCGTCGCGCTGAGCGCCAAAGCACTATTGATATAGTCATAAGCCTGCATCGGCAGTATTTCAAAGCAATGACTTTTCCCCTCAATATGAACGATGACCTGACCGGTCGGATAACACTCATCCAATTGCACACCAAGGGTATTCATGCCCTTCTTATTCATAGCGTCCAACACCTCAGCGCATAAGGCGTCATTGCCCAAACGCGTAATCATGAGTGGACTTAGCCCAAAAGCCTGAAGATGGCAGGCCACATTGAAGGGCGCACCACCAAGTATGGAGCGATCAGGAAAGACATCTGCCAATACTTCACCAAACACCAATACCGATCGGCCTTGTGCAGATGAACTAGATAGTTTGTTGGAAGTAGCTGTATGCGGAGTATTCATTTATGCCGTCAGCCTTTCTATATTTGGAGTATTAAGAATCCATCAAGGCCAGAAATGATTACAAGAATCAACTCGGACTTCGGAAAAATTTGAAGGGGAAACGTTGCGAGGAACTCAATACCACACCCCAGATTCGCACCGAAAATTATTAATAATCTTCAATTAGATTAGCATGTTACCACAATCAACGAATATATATTGATGTAAATTCAATATTCACTTCAAGTTGCGCTAGTCTCAATAGCTGATCTATTGCGGACAAACGTTGATGCACACTGGACGTTGGGGCATCACAACGAACTTGCTGTCTGAATTAAGCAAATGAAAAATCATATTGGGGGCCGCCGCTATGCGCCGATATTTGAAATACTGTTGGTGTTTAGCTTGTTAGAGGCTGCGATACAGCAAGCACGCAAATTCAGAAAATCTGGGGGAACAAGCTATTTTCACTTCGCCAGTTCGCGCTTACGCAGCACCCTGAGCACCCAGGCCACCAAACCTAGCAAGACCAGCCCACCTAAGTAAAGTGGCCACGACACAGGCTGATTCCACTCGCGACGGAGTCGGTCACGCAGCACATTGTCTATACGCCAGTATTTCATCTTATTGTTCGCCATCACATTAGGCTTCACGTTATGCAGCCAAGCGTGCTGCAATATGTACTTCTTGGGGTGATAGCCCCACAACCAAGGTGAGTCGCGGTGCAATATCGCTAGCATCTGGTCGATGATGTGTTGTCGCTCTGGCGTGTTGTCCATGTTCTTCATCTGCTCAAACAATCGGTCGTACTCTGGATTGTTGTAATTGGCTGCATTCTCTCCCCCCTTACCCACTTTGGCTTGCGCGCCATTGAGTAAGAATAGGAAGTTTTCCGGGTCAGGATAGTCTGCGTTCCAACCGAAGTAGAACATCTGCGTGTCGCCCTTGCGTATTTTGTCTTGGAAACGGTTGTAGTCGGTGCTGCGCACTACCAGTTGCACCTTGATCTTCTCAAACTGCTTACGCATCCAGTCCAATCTTGATTTGTCGCCCACACCAGTCGCGGTGGTGTCCAAATTGATGACCAGAGGTTGATGGGTCTGCGCATCCACACCGTCTGGATAACCAGCCTCTTTCAATAGTCGTTGTGCTTCAGCGATAGGCTTTCTTTGCGGCTTGCCATTCACCCAGTCATACACAACGGGATTGATGCCAGCCTGACCTTCCCTGTAGCCAAAGATGCCCGGAGGAATGGGCGATTGCGCAGCGATGCCACGACCATTGGCGAAGATAGACACGAACTCTTCAAAGTCGACTGCGATGGCGATCGCTTGACGCAATTTACGTGAGCGCTCCGAACTCCCACCGACCACAGGGTCTAGCCAATTGAAGCCGGTATACATGGTGGAAGTCTCGACTGCAGTGGAAAGTGAGATGCCCTGCGCTTGCATGCTGTCGGTAACGGCAGTCTCGCCCGCAACATTCACTTGTACCGCCTGATCAAAACTGTCTGAGCTGATGCCCGACGCATCGTAATAGCCTTGCAGGAATTTATTCCAATACGGGATCGTCTCTTTCTCCAGCGTGTAGACGACGCGGTCTATCAGCGGCAACGCCTTGCCTGCATCTGCCAACAGGCCAGCTTTTTCATCCCCTGCCTCTCCTTCACTAGGATAAGTCTCGTGCGCATAGTTGGGATTGCGCATCAACACCATGCGCAGATTCGGATCGTTCTCCGCCAAATAGTAAGGCCCACTACCCACCGGCCACCAATCCAGACTCAGGTTGCGCGCCTTCATTCCCGGCTGTGCATAGAAACGCTCGGCTTCGAACGGCATAGGCGCGAAAAATGGCATCGCCAACCAATACGCGAACTGCGGGTACTTACCGTTGATGGTGATGCGATAGGTGTTTTGATCCACCACCTGCACGCCCGACATATCGTAATGATTCAAATCGAGATAGGCATCAGGATGCGCTTGTGCTTCTTTACTTAATACAGCCGCATATTCTCTGAAGCCCGCAATGTATTCGCTCATCACGCCCGCGATAGGCACATGCAACTGCGGGCTAGCGAGACGTTTGATCTGATACACATAGTCGGCCGCCGTGACCTTACGTGTAGCGGTCAGCTTGAAGTCGTTAACACCATGTACCTCACTCAAGTCCTGCTTGTCGGTGACGAAAGCTGGATGCGGCTGATAACGCATATCATCACGAATGTGGATCTCGTAGACGCTATAAGCGACATTACTTGCCGGCGCATTTTCCGCCAATACATGATGTTGCTTGTCCAAGAAAGTCACCTTGGGCATCTCGCTCGCCGCCAGCGGCACCAATTGGTATGGGCGTTTCAGATAATGATATTGCAGCGGTGGCGCATAGATCTGCGCGAGGAACTCGTACTCATTCTCGCTGTAAGCCTGCGCCGGATCGAGATGTTTGGGACGGCCTGTAAAGGCGTTGTAGAAAGTGGTCAGACCTGCGACCTGACTTCGATAGGGGTCATTACTGCCTTCACAAGCGGCAAGCGATATCAACAATAGGTAGACGAGGAATTTTTTCATGACGCACGAGTTTAGCTCAATGAGGCTGGAACGTCATGGCGATGTAAGGTGTAATTCTGAACCATCAACATGATGAACTGGGCCAGCAGTCACTGACTCAGAACCATTAATCAAAAATACATGTACGGCATCATGATCCGTCAATTTACCTCTGTTTTTTTGATACTACTAAATTACCCAATAATGCTTCGAATTCAACTGATGAAACAGGGCGCGAATACAAATATCCCTGCACATAATCACAACCAAACGCATTCAATATATCTCGCTGCGCTTCAGTTTCCACACCTTCGGCAATGGTTTCAATTCCGAGTTTATGCGCCATTACAATGATGGCTTCAGTCAACGCCTTATCGCTTTCATCTTCTATCAGATTTTGCACAAAGGAGCGGTCAATCTTCAGGTAGTCGATATCAAACTGTTTGAGATAGGACAGCGCTGAAAATCCTGTTCCAAAATCGTCGATTGAAACTTCTATCCCGTAATTCCGGAACTCTAATAATTTTTGTTTTACTTTCAACGAGTCCTTGATGAGCAAACCCTCGGTGATTTCGACCGCAATTCTGTGGCCTAGAACCTCCGTATCGGCAAGACATCCTATCCATGTATTAGCTGTTGCTTGCTCAAACTGAACAGGTGACATATTCACGCTGACTTGAATAATTCGTCCAAATTTCTCCTCCCATCGGGCAATGCAAATCAGTGACTCCTGAAACACCCAATCCCCAATTTCCACAATCAATCCAGATTCTTCTGCAAGGGGAATAAATACCATAGGGCTAACCATGCCACGAACGGGATGCTTCCAACGCAACAAGGCTTCTGCTTTATTGATTGCACCAGTCTTCATATCCACAATCGGCTGAAAGTAAACTTCCAACTCTCGATTTTTCAAGGCTGATCGCAATTCAGTCGTTAAAACTCGTTTTTCAATCGCCTCTTGCTGCATGCTTTCCGTGAAGTAACTAAAGCGATTACGGCCTCCAGCTTTAGAAGAGTACATCGCCTGATCAGCATGTTTCAACAACCCCTCGCGATCTAAGGCATCTTCTGGATAAAGGGTAATGCCAAGACTCCCTGAAATATAAACATTATCACCGTCGCTTAGGTCAAATGGCTGCGCAAGCACATTGATAATATTCTGTGCGATACGCTCAAGATGGAGCCGCTCACCGAACTCAGGCAATATCAAGGTAAACTCATCTCCACCTAATCTCGCCACAGTATCCGTCTCACGCACGCACTCACTGAGACGCTGTGCAGCCTGCTTTAACAACACATCACCCTTGGCATGCCCAAGCGTATCGTTAACTTCTTTAAAGCGGTCCAGATCAAGAAATATCAGCGCCATGACATGGCCTGTTCTATGGGCTTTTTTAATTTCCTGATCAAGTCTATCCATGAAGAGTCGACGATTGGGTAAGCCAGTCAAACTGTCATAATTTGCCTGAGTACGTATCACCTCTTCCTGTCTTTTTCGTTCAGAAATATCGAAGAACTGCGCCACATAACGATAAATAGCTCCGTCCAAATTGCGAATGACATTCAAACTGGCATATTTGATATAGATACTGCCATCCTTGCGCTTATCCCATATTTCGCCTTGCCATCGATTGGTTGTCTCCAAGCTATGCCACATTCCCTTATAAAATTCCTTGTCATGGCGACCCGATTTCAGAATACTGGGACTTTTGCCGACCACTTCCTCCAAAGTGTAGCCGGTCAAACTAACAAAGGCTGGGTTGATATCCTGAATGAGATTATTCTCGTCAGTGATCATCACCGCCTCTGTACTGAATTTGTAAATCATGGAGGCAACCTGCATTGATTCGTCCTTCAATTTCGAGTTAGTCACATCCTGAACGGTTCCAATCGAAATCAATGCCTTGCCATGTATATCAAATTTGCTATGGCACTTTTCTTCGACATATTTGATACGACCATCCGCCATAAGTAGTCGGTGATGAACTTCATAAGGTTCGCGATTTAACAAATGATCGCTATAAGCCCGACTCACACGCTCCCGATCCATCGGATGTATGACCTGCAAAAAGGCTTCATAGGAGGCATCAAACTTGCTTTTATCCACTTCAAAAATATGGAAAACCTCATCTGACCAAACAAGTTTATTCTCTACAAGATCAAGCTCCCATGATCCCAATTGGGCTGTGTGCTGTGACTCATTGAGTCTGCGCTGATTCTCCTGCAAAACTAATTTTGTTCTTTTGATGGATTGCACGTAAAAAATGGCGGATGCTGCACCGACTATGAGTCCACAACCCAACAAGGTAATCAATATTAAGGATAACTTTCTCTCCCAATCAATGTCTGACAAAGTTGCAATATCACTAGACACGTAGACAGTTAATCCAAGGTCGGGAAGCTTTTTAGAAGATTGAACAAACGGTACGGAACTCCCTTCGAATCGTTTCAACTGGGAGAAGTTCGGATCACGCCACGATGAAAATTTAATCAGAGGAAACTTACTATGCAGATAGATTGCCTTTACCTTCTCAATAGGCAATTTTGAAACAGTGGCGTCCGGAATCGAGTGCATCACCATCTGCTTGTCATGTGCAAGTATGATGACCCCATTACTATCAGCCAGATATGCATTCGTATGCTCAACTATAAAAGACAGAGAAGGAACATCGATCTTGGCTACCACGGCACCCATGAAGCGCTTATCTTTATAAATGGGTGCAGAGAAATAAAGACCTGCGACATGAGTTGTTTTGCCAACTGCATATTGCTGACCTAACTCACCAGCTTTGTTTTGCTTGAAAAAATCACGTTCGGCAAAGTTGGTACCGATTGGCGACTCTGATGTCCCCGCATTACTGGCGGCGATGCAATCGCCAGCCGCATTCACGACATAAATCAGATCGGTACTCAGGCTAACATTACCCTTTGCAAGAAAGCTGCTTAAATCTTGCAAAACAGGATTATTAGTCCAGTTTTCACGCCTAGTTTGAATTGGCAACCTTGAGGGGGTCGTTGTATGTGCAAATAGATCGAGAGCCTTGTTGACTCTGCTCGTATTAGAAAAAAATGTGGGGATACCTCGTACGTAAGCCAGATTTTGCTGGAAGCTGTTGGCCAAATCCTCAGACCTTAGATTGGTTAGTTTTAGTTCTTGCTCAACTAATATCCCAGTCCGTTTCATATAGTAACTATTGGTAAAATGCCAAGCGATCACGCACCAAGTCAGCGCTAGGATGATGACAATCAGGTTTCTATTTTTGACCTTACTTCTCATGAAAAAACTTCCAACCAATCGCGTTTAAATCGGTAACTCATTATTGAAAAAATCAGCATGTCGCGCTTACCTTGTTCAGCCATATATATCGCATTAACTCAGTCGCCCTAGTTCCGATTCTTCGTAAACCACAAACTCCAAATAACGTCTTTTCCCATCACTATACAACAAGCGTAGTGATTAAAAATGAGGCGTTTAAGACAAACTTGCCATGATTTAAAGTTAACAGTCTTTAAGACTCCGCACGGAAAGATGAGTTGCAAAGAAAAGTGGGGAACTAATCATAATTCGTTCAAATACCCTTCGAATCTCTTCGAACCCAAAAGTAGCGTTATGTAATTTCGTATCATTGAACTCTCCCCCATGCATCTTTTTGTAGGTATTACAAATTCTAGTGAAACGAGTGCAATATCAATTACCCGAATAGCGTAGGGTTTCCAACCCACTTCCTCCAGTTAGCAGCTTAACGGAACCATACAACTGCATTTTCTATGGTGAAACAGGCAGTAGATGGTAGTGATACCCACAGCAGACCGAGCTAAATCCACTTTGAAGTCCAATTCACAATAGATGCTTGTCTGACTGATGCTTGTTGCATGTAAAATCGGCCTCACTCCTATATCGGATAGATGATCGCTATCCGCAGTGAACGAAAGCTGACGAAATAATGATGAACACAGACTGGCAAGATTTCCTGACACAACAACATGCGCACATTGCAGAAGGCGTGGTACAGCACTTTGGCAACTTGGATGCAGAACTAAAGGTCACGGGGTATGAAACCGTAAAATGCGACCTGAGCCAATTCGGCACGCTGCGGGTGAGTGGCGAAGAGGCACAAAGTTTTTTACAAAACCTGTTAAGCAACGATATCCGTTTGGTGGATGCTAGTAATGCGCAACTGAGCAGCTTCAACACCGCAAAAGGCCGAATGCTGGCAGTGCTCTTAATCTGGCGTGAGGGTGAGGACTATCTGTTGCAACTACCCACCACATTGACCGAGGCCTTACGTAAAAAGCTCTCCATGTATGTGCTACGTGCCAAGGTCAAAATCACCGACGTCAGCAATGAGCGTGTCACCCTAGGTATCTCTGGTCCCAGCGCAGCCGAGCGTCTGGGCAGTTATTATCAAGACCTGCCCGCTGTAGACATGGCCTGTGTCAGCCACGAAGGTGTAAATCTGATTCGCATTAATGCGACACGTTATTTGCTTTCCGCTCCCGCCGTACAAGCCGTCAAGTTATGGTCCGACCTTGGCGTATACCCAGTCGGCAGCGTGTGCTGGGATTGGCTCAATATCCGTTCTGGGATTCCGGTCGTTGTGCCAAAAACCCAAGAAGAATTCGTGCCACAGATGGCGAACCTAGATGCATTGGGCGGCATCAACTTCAAGAAAGGCTGCTACCCAGGCCAAGAGATCGTGGCACGTATGCACTACTTAGGTAAGCTCAAACGCCGTATGTATCTGGCGCATATAGAGTGTACTGAGGCACCGCAAGTAGGTGAGGCGTTATTCAGTGCCGACATGGAAGGTCAGCCCAGCGGCATGATCGCCAATGTTGCACCCTCACCCAATGGTGGCTACGATCTCCTCGCAGTTTTACAAACCGCGAGTGTGGACACTCATCCCATCCATACCCAAGCTGGCGTGGCGTTAGAGATACTGCCACTCCCCTACACCCTCAGCTAGTCGGAGAGACAAATGAAGACCAGATCGCCGCTCACACGTGTCCACCTGATAGCAGCGATTTTGGTGTTCCTCATCGCCGCAAACAGTTTGTGGCTGAATGCCTTCAGCACGCCTGACGCTCGTTTGTCTGACGTATTTGTGCGCACCGTTGCCAGCGGTTTACAGACCGATTCCGACATCGTCATCGTCGATATCGACGAAGCGAGTATGGCGGCGATGCAAGACGTGGCGGGCAGTTGGCCTTGGCCACGTGCGGTGCATGGCGAGTTGCTGGAAGGCATCGCCAAACAAAAGCCCGCCGCTATCGTGTTCGATATCCTGTTCAGCGAGCCAGATCGCTATCGCCCAGAGAGCGACCAGATGCTCAACGATACCTTGCATGGCATAAACAACGTCTACTTCCCGATGCTACAACTCAATGGTGATCAAGCGACCGGTGTGCCGCTATCGGAACTCGCCAAGGTCAGCGATATCCCTCACCGCACCGATGCGGATTTGAATGCGCGTGCCATCTTGCTACCGCCGCAAGCCATCAATACAGAGTCTTGGCGTATCGGCCTGATCAATTTCAATGAAGACAAGGACGGTATCGCACGCCGCTATGACGTACGCCGCAACATCGGTGGTTGGGAGTTAGAGTCCTTGCCAGCACGAGTGATGCGCGGCCTGAAGATCGCAATACCAAAACAAGACAGCATCACCTTGCACTGGCGCGGTGGACAACCCGCTTACCGTCACATTTCCTACAGCGACTTATACAACGACCAGACACGCGAGCATCTCTTGCGCGACCCACATGAACTGAGCGGAAAGATCGTGATCATCGGCAGTTCTGCAACTGGCTTGCATGACATCCGCGCCACGCCTATCTCCAGCCTGTACTCTGGCACCGAGATACTCGCCACCGCGATAGACAATCTAAAAAATCAACGCCATCTCAGTGCGGCCCCCGTGTATTTCGCCCCCCTGCTCGCGTTGCTGCTGATTGCAATTCAACTGCCTATGTTCACCCGCCGCATCGATGCATCACGTATAGGCATGAGCCTGCTTGCAATCACAGGTCTACTGCTCGCGGGCCAATATATAGCGATGTCGCGTCTATACAGCATGGACATGTTCACGCCCTTACTGTTCGCTTGGCTTTTTTACTTCGCCGCAGCACTCAGCGAGTACCTGCGTGAGAAGGCCACTCGTGAACAGACGGTACGCATCTTCAACCGCTTCCTCGATCCACGTGTCGTAGATGCCTTGGTCGCACAGGGCGAGACACCACAGTCACTCAGCAGTCAAGCGCGCGACATCACCGTACTCTTCTCGGACATACGTGGCTTCACCACCATGTCCGAGAGTCATACACCTGAACAGATCGTGGCTTTGCTCAATCGCTATTTCAGCCTACAAGTGGAGATCATCTTCCGCCACGGCGGCACGCTGGATAAATTCATCGGTGATGCCATCATGGCGTTCTGGGGCGCGCCTCAGGACGACCCACAACATGCAACTCATGCGGTCGCGGCCGCCATCGAGATGGAACAGTGCCTGCTCAAGTTCAAACAAGAACTGGGTGCCGAGGGCACAGGGTTCGATGTAGGTATAGGCATACACAGCGGCAAGGCCGTGGTCGGATTCATCGGTTCCGAAGAAAGGCTGGATTACACCGCTATCGGTGATACCGTGAATCTCTCCAGTCGTATCGAGGGCCTGACCAAGGGCGTGGCTCGCATCTTGGTTTCCAGCGATACCGTAGAGCGCTGCGGCGATGCGTTTGACTTTAGCCCGACGGGCTCTTATAAAGTCAAAGGTCGAGTACAAGAAGTCGAACTATTTTTTCCCAAGGTGAAATCATGAAACAGTGCTTCCTTATCCTGATAATACTAAGCCTGCCTTTGTCGGTCGCTGCCGTTGAGCAAACGGCGTTTACGATACGAAGCACCGAGATTAAAAAGCAACCCTATAGCGATGCCCAAACGCTGGCCACACTGGCTGAAAAATCTAGCGTAAGAATCGTGCTGCGCAAAGGTGGCTGGGTGAGCATCAGTAGTACTCAAGGCAGTGGCTGGGTGAAAATGCTCAATCTACGCAGTAACAGTGCCAGCGAAGAGCGAGGTGACAACGGCCTACGGAGTCTTTTCAATATGGGCCGCAGTGGTAGCAGTGGCATCACCGTCGCCACAGGTGTGCGAGGCCTTTCCGAAGAAGATCTCAAAACGGCTTCCCCCAACCCAAATGAACTCGCCAAGATGAAAAACTATGCGGTTAGCCAGACTCAGGCCGAGAAATTTGCGCGCAGCGGCAAGCTCAACAGTCAGACACTGGAATATATCCCCGTCCAGTAAGTTCAGTCGATAGTAAGTCGTATCCACTAGGAGTCGCATCATGTACAAACGAACTATCCTTATCACTAGCTTGATCTTGGCATTCACTGGCACTGCAGCAGCCTTCGACATCGATTGGCAGAAAGCGCTCAAAGTGGGCGGCGATGCATTGCAAAAGGTACAAGCTGCCAACAAACAGTTGGATGAACCCCAAGAGATAGAACTAGGGCACGGCATCGCAGCCAATCTACTCGGCACATCACCACTGCTGGATAACAAGCGCGTGCAGATCTACGTGAACGATGTAGGCCGCTGGTTGAGCCTACATACCGAACGTCCAAATCTACCTTGGCAGTTCGGCGTGCTGGACACCACTGACCTGAACGCTTTCGCTACACCAGGAGGAACCATCTTCGTTACCAAAGGCCTGCTGATGAATCTAAGCAACGAGTCCGAATTGGCGGGTGTGTTGGCGCATGAAATGGTGCACGTATTGAGCAAACATCATTTGGCTGCATTGCAAAAGTCTGCACGCATGGACCTTGCCACCGATCTGGCGAGCGAAGCACTGAAAGACAAAGCTGGACCGATTTTGGATAAAGCCGTCAAGGCAGGCACCGAAGTGTATGCCCGCGGCTTGGATAAGAGCGACGAGTTCGAGGCTGACCGCAAGGGCATCATCATTGCTACTCGTGCTGGTTACGACCCCTATGGCTTGCCTGCAGTGTTGCAGATGCTGGATGCCGCCAATGCTCAAGACTCATCTCTAGCGCTGATGTTCAAGACTCACCCTGCACCGCGTGCCCGCCTGAATCTGCTCGATAAGATCATGGCCGACAATTTCGATAACTACAGTGCACCTGTGCAGACCGATAAGCGTTTCTTAGCGGTACTTGCGCAAGTAAAATAAGCACTCGCTAAGGACACACCTTGGACTACCCTCAAGTCGCTTTAGCGTTCATGAACCGCGATCACGCTGAGTTCGATCATATGCGGGATGAGTTGCTATCAGCCTTGCGCGAGCAGGCTAGCCATGAACGCATCAGTGAGCTGTATACAACACTCCTAGAACATACCCGCGTACACTTCGCAGAAGAAGAGCGTCACATGCAGCGCTACAACTTCCCCGCTTATCCCATGCACAAGAGTGAGCACGACAGAGTACTGCTCAGCATGGAACAACATGCAACCGCATGGCGCAACGGCGCACAAGTGGAAGAGTTGTTACCTTGGTTGGAAGGGCCAGTCGCAGACTGGTTCGTCAATCACATCAGCACCATGGACATGATGACGGCGCGCTACGTGCAATCCCAGATGGTTTGAAAGTTACTAGATGGCTGAGTACGTCAAAAAGTCCGCATCACAGTGAAGTTTTTTCGTCTAGCTTAAGCAACATCTTGACATGCGGTATACCCGCATCCATGAAGACCTCACCTTGCTGGACAAAATCAAAACGATGATAGAAGGGTACAGCCTGGGTTTGTGCATCCACATCGACTTGCGGATAGTCATGCGCCTCGGCATACGCTAGGAATGCCTCCATGATGGTCGTACCGACCTTCTGTTCGCGCCATTGCGGCAATACAGAGATACGTCCGATATGTCCGTTGTTGAACATGCGGCCACAGCCGATTGCCTCGCCGTTGGTGGTCAAAGCCAGCGCATGCCTACAGCTCTCGTCATGCTCGTCCCATTCCATCGCTTCGGGTACGCCCTGCTCCTGTATGAAGACTGCGGTGCGTATCGCTTTAAGTAACGGTTCGCCATCGTGCCAACACACCAAACTAACGGTAAACGGTTGAGTCATGATTCCCCCTTCAAGCCGATATCTCGACAGATATACCTGCATCGACCAAATCGAACAATTCAATCAAATCACTGTTATTCATACGTATGCAACCATGCGAACCCGGTTGCCCTAGCATCACCGTGTCCGGCGTGCCATGGATATAAATATAGCGGCGCATAGTATCATTCACACCGAGTCGGTTGTAACCCTCTTCACAACCTGAAAGCCACAAGATGCGCGTCAAAATCCAGTCCCGCCCCGGAAATTGAGCACCTAATGCTGGCGTATATATCTCGCCAGTGGCGCGCCTACCAACAAAAACCGTATTGGACGCACTTCCACCTCCTATCTTGGCACGAATGATGTGTCTGCCACGTGGTGTGCAATAACTACCGCTACGCTCACCTACGCCTTGTCCGGCAGAGGAAACCGTATAGTGCTTCAACACATTGCCCGAGTCATCGAGCAACTCAAGTTGTTGGGTAGGAATATCAATTTTAATCTTCATGCATTTTTCTTCTGAGCACGGCGCATCGCGAAAAATTCGCTAAGCTTGCTGCCACATACCTCGGCCATCACACCTCCAATGACCGCGGTATGGTGGTTCCATTTTTCCTGCGCGAATGTATCCAGCACGCTGCCGCACGCACCTGTCTTGGCATCAGTCGCACCATAGACCAAGCGTGCGATGCGAGCATGCATGATGGCTCCCGCACACATCAAACAGGGCTCCAGCGTGACGAACAGTTCACAACCGACTAAGCGGTAATTACCTAAGGTCTTCGCCGCCTCACGCAGTGCTTGCATCTCCGCATGTGCAGAAGGATCGTGTTGCGAAATCGGCGCATTCCATCCGCGCCCAATGATTTCGCCGTCCTTCACTACGATAGCGCCCACCGGTACCTCATTGATGGCGTGCGCCTGATCAGCGAGCAACAAAGCCTGTTGCATGTATTCTGCATCTGTCATGAAAACCAACTTTGTGTGACTGGAAAAAAACGACCACAACCGTAGCACAACCTAGAAGATTTGAGGAGAGAATAAGTTGCTTGCCATCGCCGCGTTTTTTGCACAGAATCACACCACCTATAGCGAGTCGATAAATGCAAAACAATAACGTAGCCGATTTCACTTCTCCCGCGACCAGCGGACTCACTTTCACTCTATCAGCCCAGCGCGGCAAGCATCTGGTGGTGTACTTCTACCCCAAAGACAACACGCCAGGATGTACCACTGAAGCGCAACAGTTTCGAGACCTGTATTCCAAGTTCCAAGCTGCCGAATGCGAGATCGTCGGCGTATCGCGCGACACGCTCAAGTCTCACGAGAACTTCAAAGCAAAATTCACTCTCCCCTTCGAGCTTTTATCTGACACCGATGAAGCGTTATGCACGCTGTTTGGTGTGATGAAGATGAAAAACATGTATGGCAAGCAAGTGCGCGGCATAGAACGCAGCACTTTTGTATTCGATAAAGCAGGTGTTATGCGTCAGGAATGGCGCGGTGTAAAAGTCCCCGAGCATACAAACCAGGTGCTCGAATTCGTTCAGTCGCTCAACTAAAAAGGTGAATCTGATGCCCCCACGTAAAAAGCCAGCCGCTAACGACAACCATACTAAACTCTTTGTATTGGACACCAACGTCCTCTTGCACGACCCGACCAGCTTGTATCGTTTCGAAGAGCATGACATCTGTCTGCCCATGTTCGTGCTGGAAGAATTAGACAACAAGAAAAAGGGCATGACCGAAGTCGCACGCAATGCGCGTCAGGCCAGCCGTTTTTTGGATGAGATCGTCAACGATGCACCACATAATATCGAAGAAGGCATCGCACTGGAGTCAGCCGCACATAAGAACTGCACTGGCCGACTCTATCTACAAACCAGTTTTGTTAAATACGAATTGCCGCAAAACCTAGAACTAGGCAAAGCGGACAACGCCATCTTGGGCGTGATCATGGGCTTGCAGCATGAGCAGCCTGAGCGCTCGGTCATCCTCGTCAGTAAAGACATCAACATGCGCATCAAAGCGCGTGCCTTGGGTCTGGAAGCGCAGGACTATTTCAACGACAAAGTACTGGAAGACAGCGACCTGCTCTACACCGGCGTCTTGCCTCTGCCAGATGATTTCTGGGAAACCCATGGCAAGGACATGAAGTCCTGGCAGAAAGACAGCCACACTTACTATCAGATACGCGGCCCTTTATGCGCTGCTTTCTTCAAGAACCAATTCGTCTACAAAGAAGACGACACACCTTTCTACGCCATCGTGCTTGAGCAAGACGAAGAGACTGCCGTGTTGCGCACGTTGACTGATTACACCCACAGCAAAAATAATGTGTGGGGTATTACCGCACGTAACCGCGAACAAAACTTCGTGCTCAATCTGTTGCTAGATCCGGAGATCGATTTCGTCACCCTGCTTGGTCAGGCTGGCACTGGCAAGACGCTGCTGACACTGGCGGCTGGACTGTGGCAGACATTAGAAACCAAAATCTATTCCGAAATCATCATCACACGCGTGACCGTACCTGTCGGTGAAGACATTGGCTTCTTGCCGGGTACCGAAGAAGAAAAGATGAATCCTTGGATGGGCGCATTGGAAGACAACCTCGATGTGCTCAACAAGAACGACGAAGAAGGCGGTGATTGGGGACGTGCAGCGACACGCGACCTGATCCGCTCACGCGTGAAAGTGAAGTCACTTAACTTCATGCGCGGACGTACCTTCCTGAATAAATATCTAATCATCGATGAGGCGCAGAATTTAACGCCTAAACAGATGAAGACCTTAGTCACCCGCGCGGGTCCTGGCACCAAAGTGGTGTGCATGGGTAACATTGCACAGATCGATACGCCTTATCTGACCGAGGGTAGTTCGGGTCTCACCTATGTGGTTGATAGATTCAAGGGTTGGGAACACGGCGGCCACGTTACCTTGATGCGCGGCGAGCGTTCGCGTTTGGCAGATCATGCTGGAGAAGTGCTTTAGCGTATGAGTGACAAGGAAACCAAAACCGATACCGAATGGCGTGAGCAACTAACACCTGAACAATATAAGGTGGCACGCCAGTGCGGCACTGAGCCGCCCTTCTCTGGCATCTATTGGGACTGCCACGACGTTGGTCTTTATCGTTGTGTATGTTGCAACAGTCCTTTATTCAACTCTGATACCAAGTTTGAATCAGGCTCGGGTTGGCCCAGCTTCTGGGCCGCCGCAAATGAAGAGAACATTGTGATCCATCGCGACACCAGCTACGGCATGGTGCGAGAAGAAGTATGCTGCAAACAATGCGGTGCACATCTGGGACATATCTTTCCCGATGGCCCACAACCGACTGGGCTGCGCTATTGCATCAACTCAGCCTCACTCAATCTAGAAAAGAAGTAATCCATATGAAACTGCTGTTCGATTTATTCCCTATTCTGTTGTTTTTCATTGCCTTCAAATTCCAGGGCATCTTCGTCGCAACTGCGGTCGCCATCGCGGCAACGGTCGCGCAGATCCTGTGGAGCAAATTCAGGCATGGCAAGGTCGATGTGATGTTGTGGGTCAGCTTCGCCATCATCGCGGTTTTCGGCGGTGCCACACTAGCATTGCATGACGAGACCTTTATCAAGTTCAAACCTAGCGTGTTGTATTGGTTGTTCGCGGCTATCCTGATTATTTCCAACACCTTCTTCCACAAGAATCTAATGCGGCATCTACTCAAGGAGAAGATTGCGCTGCCCGTACACGCTTGGAACCGCTTGAACCTGATGTGGGGATTATTCTTCGCCGTATTGGGCTTCCTCAATCTCTATGTCGCATTCAACTACTCCACCGACACTTGGGTGAACTTCAAACTATTCGGCTTTACTGGACTGATGTTGGTTTTCATACTTGGGCAAGGCATGTGGCTAAGCAAGTACGTGGATGAAGAGAAGGAAATCAACTAAGGCGCTGTAGTAGCCTACGCAAAGCAGCATGCTGACCCGTCCTAAACTAGGTTGACAGTAAAACTGTTGTTTTTAACCTTATTCAGGTAAGTAGCTAAAGACGCCTGGTGGACTGCATCAGGCGTTTTGTATTTTAGCGCCAGATGCGGGCGTTCATGGTTGTAGATGTGGATAGACTCCTTAATCATCTTTGTCGCTTCTGCCAAGTTCTTCGGTGTCTGTAGCAGAAACTCATTCTTCAGAATTCCATTTATCCTTTCAGCCAATGCGTTCTGATAACAGTCATATCCATCAGTCATTGAGCACGTGTCTGATGTTTCTCATGGATCTGTTGGTAGAAGTTGGCGCAATACTGTATCCCTCTATCAGAGTGATGGATCAACCGAGCATCAGTCTTGCGGTCTTTGATCGCCATCTTCAGTGCCATACTTACTGCTTCTGTTTGTAGGCTGTCATGCACGTGATATCCCAAGATGCGCCTCGAGTAAGCATCCGTGATCAGGCTTAGGTAGACGAACTTCTCATGGGTCGGAACGTAGGTGATATCTGCTACCCAAACTTCCTCCGGTCTACTTACAATGACTTTGTTCGGCCCATCCTTAAGTAGGTTGGGATGCTTGTGGAAGCGGTGATGGCTATTCGTCGTCTTGTGATAAGCGCGCCTTGTCGGGACGAGTAGACGTGCTTCCCTTAATACGTCAAACAGGCCGTCTCGACCTAGCTTGATGCCACAATCCGCAAATGACCCGCGCAAGAGGTAATGCAGCTTGCGGGTGCCTATCCTTGGCTGCTGCAACCGCCTTTGTTGTACCAGTCCAACCACCATATCTGCTTGCTCAAGTTGTTGTTGCGCACTGCTTAGTTGCTTGTAATACGCTTGTCTGCTAATGCCGTAATGGCGGCAGGCTGCCGAGATGCTCAAGCTTTCAACTTTACCTTGCTCGATGACCCGCCTAAAGGCTTTTTTGGGATACGAATCCCATACTCGTCCCTGATTACATCAAGCATGGCTTCGAACAGACGTGCTTTCTGATGGGCGTCCTTGAGTTGAACTTCTAGTTCCTTGATTCGTTGATCTGGCGTCTGGGGTAACGTTGAATCATTCATTTGGCTATCCTTGTGCAGGATGGGGGAGTGATGATGCCAGTCTAACCGACCATGCTTGCGCAACCAAATCAATACGGTCGATTGACCCTGTATGCCATAGCGATGTTGAGCCTGTTTGTAGGTCATCTCGCCTTTTTCTACTTGATCAACCACGCTTAATTTAAAGGCTAGCGTGTAGTCGCGTTGACTCCTTCTTTCCCTTGCTTCCATTTGACACTCCTTTCGTCATTACAAAAAGTGTCAACTTATTTTAGGACGGGTCATGCGAACAAAAAAGGGCATCCGAAGATGCCCTTTTTATTTGCCGCTTGTTGCTAGGATTTATTCGATCTTCGCGCCAGCCTCTAGGGCAGCAATGGCTTTCTGTATCGTTTGCTGTTGCAGACGTTGTTGCAACTGAGGCTTCACTTCTTCAAAGCTAGGAATCTTCAGCGCGCGCTCATCATCCAAGCGGATAACGTGCCAACCGAATTGGCTCTGTACGGGAACCTTGGTGTACTCCCCCTTCTTCAATGACTTCAAAGCCTCTGCGAAAGGAGGTACAAAGTTGCTTGGAACTGCCCAGCCCAAAGAGCCGCCGTTCGCTGCCGAACCTGTGTCCTTGGATTGAGCTGCCAACTTCTCGAACTTCGCCTTTTTACCCAACTTGGTGATGATGTCCTTGGCTTCCGCTTCGGTCTCTACCAAGATGTGACGCGCGCTATATTCCTTGTCACCCAGCTTGGCTTTACGTGATTCGTATTCTTGCTTGAGCAGGTCTTCACTGACGGGATTCTTTTTGATGTAGTCGGCCAGATAGGCATTGATCAGGACGGTCTGCCTAGCCATCGCGATCTCGCGCTGTACATCTGCTGTCTTGTCCAAGCCCTGCTTTTCAGCAGCTTGCACGATCAGTTCACGTTTGATCAGGCTCTCGCGGATGTTCTTACGCAATTCCGGGGTGTCTGCCTGACCTTGCTTAGCTTCAGCTTGTACTGCCAAATCGACTTGAGACTGTGGGATGGATACGCCATTCACTAATGCCGCCGACTTCTCTTCTGCAGATGCAGAACCACAGGCAAAAACGGACAACATCGCCAACACTACCAATTTTTTCTTGATCAACATGAACTATCCTCATTTAAAAATTATTCGACTTCTTTAGGGGTGCGCGCATCTATGGTCAGTGCGTGTATATCCCGTTCCATCATTTCAGCCAGCGCAGAATATATCATACGGTGGCGCATCATCTTGCTCCTACCTTCGAATTCCGTCGAGGTGATTTGTAACAAATAATGACCCCCTCCCGAACGCGCACCAGCATGTCCGGCATGCTTATGGCTCTCGTCCACGATGTCCAGACTGGCCGGCTGCAAAGCCGCCAATCGCTGCTTCATCAAGGCAATACGGTCACTCATTGGGGAAATGTCTTCTTGAAGGGTTTGACCTGCACTTCTTCGTAAACGCCTGCCGCCACATAGGGATCGGCATTCGCCCAATCCTGTGCCGCCTGCAGGCTGGCAAATTCGGCCACGATCAGGCTGCCAGTGAAGCCAGCTGTTCCTGGATCGTTGGAGTCGATTGCGGGGAAGGGGCCGGCCAATATCAAACGTCCTGCAGCTTGCAAAGCAAGCAAACGCTCCACATGTGCTGGGCGTGCCGCCAAGCGGCGTTCTAAGCTTGCGGGTACATCACGACCGACAATCGAATACAGCATAGTTATCTCCTCTCAAAAATTCAGCGGGTATCAGGAGAGACTGACACCCAGTTCGGCACATAACTTGGCGAGCGTGGCACGCAACTCAGCCACCTCCCCCTCCAAATTGGCAACATTGGCCTTGAGCGCGGCGATCTCGCCCACGGTCACATCGGTATTCGCAGACATAGGCGTACTTGTTACTATCTCCGGCACACCAGACAAAAGATGCGACCAACGATTCTCGCGTGAACCCGGCTGGCGCGGCAACTCGACGACCAATGCACCCGCCTCACGCTGCGCCATCTCTTCCAGAAAACTCTCTACCGACGAGATATCAGCGAACTTATGTAAACGGTCGCAATTGATACGCAACTCGCCTGCCGTCTGCGGGCCACGCAACATCAACATCACCAATAGCGCGACCGACTGGCTAGGGATATGCAGTACGCGTTCGATGTTATGCCCATAGCGCATGGTACGACCGCCACTGGTCTCGATGATGAGCGACAAACCGCGCAGACTATCCAGTGCGGCTTGCACCTCGGACTCGCTCGCCTCAATGACGGGGTCGCGGCTACTCTTCTGATTACAACCGGACAGCAGACCGTTTAAGGTCATGGGATAACTATCCGGCACGGTGCGTTGCTTCTCCGCGAGCACGCCCAGCACACGCGTCTCAAGCAAAGATAGTGCGGGTAAAGGATGGCTCATATTGGTTCCCTGTGATGCTTGGATGGGTGATTAGATATTGCGATGCTGTTTGATCAGATCGTGCGCCAGCTGTATCTCCTTGGCCTGCTCGGTCGCCATCGCGATCATATCTTCTGGCATACCCTGACCGATCAGCTTATCTGGATGGTACTGGCTCATCAGCTTGCGGTAGGCGCGCTTGATCTCGGCATCGCTATGCTCTTTAGTCACACCCAATGCTTTGTAGGCATCTTCCAACTGATCCGCTGTAGAAGCCTGCCCGGCGCCGAAATGTGACTGGTTGGTGACCATATCAACCATCTGGCGGAACACCTCAGGGCTATAACCCATACGCGCCGAGATATCCAACAGCAATGCTTCTTCAGCCGAGTGAAAATGACCATCGGCCATCGCCATCACGATCAGATAAACCAGCAATACGTCCTTGAGATTTTTGGTATGACCACAGATCGACATGAAGCGCTGATAGGTAGGCGCAATATCAAACTCTGGTGCAGCGCCCTGCTTAAACAAGGCAATGGAACGCTGACGGTGATCTGCCGTCATGCCCAGTTTCTGCATTACAGCCTCGACATGATCGATCTCATCCTGAGACACATGGCCGTCAGCCTTAGCCAATTTGCCCATGGAGATGAACACCGTCTCTAAGAACACCGTCTGGCGCAATGCCTGATGTAGAGGATTGGCACCACCCGTGCCATAGACACGCACACGGTCAAAGATAGAGCCTACGAACAGCCCTAATATCGCCAACCAAAAACCAGCAAAATAAAATCCAACAACAAAACCGATGAGCTTGAACAAAGCGACTCCAGAAAATTATTGACGCGGCACTTGTCCGCCAAGATAGGCGCGCATTATAGATGCGCGCCTTTTAGATCATTGCAGTATTGCGTCTTCGATCAGCACTTTATAGCTATAACCCGAGCCAAAATTCTTGTCGGTATGTACGACACCTTTGACGGTAATGACATCCCCAGCTTGAGCGGGGCTGCTGGTGGTGACCAAAATATCATCACTCCCATCCTTGCCACTACCCGAACCATCACGCAGATGTATCCAATTTTTGTCCATGATGCCGCCGTTGTACTTAACCACCTTGCCACGTACCACCACGGTCTTATCCTTCAACGCGGCGGTTTTAGTGTTGATCTCGGCCACAGTGTAAGCATTCGCGTCACCGGCTTTGGTGATACGTTCACCCTTACCCAGTTCTGCGGTCTTGGATGAAGCATGGCTACCACCTGCATGCGGATTCGCCGCCACTTCTGGCTTGCTCATCCCATTGGACATGGTCTTGCGCTCACCCAACAGCGAACCGAACACGATCATAGGGAAGGTTTTATTCATCGCCTTACTGGTAAAGTCTTTCATCACCACGGGATTCTGCAGCTGCACCGTCGCGCCGACCTTGACGCTAGCACTCATCACCGCCGCCCACACCTCACCGTCATCTGTTTTCAGACGCAAGTAAGTGAAGTCCGGCACATCTTTAACTTCCAACACCACCCCACTCAAAACGTTCTCGCTCGCGGCGGTATTCGCAACCGCAGTGCCCGCAAAAAGGAAGGAAGAGATAACGATCAAGCAGACCGACAACAAGGATTTCATGGACAGCACTCCGAAAAGAATCAAGGCCTCAAGTTTAACAGCATGCAGCCCCTACGCCGCACTAGGACTATGCAATTTTGTACATTGACACCCTTTCCCCACTCACCTACATTCCATAGGACTTTCAAACACCGGCCACACATCATGGAAATGAAGCAAATCAACTCGGGCAAGCTGCGCGCTATTGGCTACGATGCCAGAGCACGTAGCTTGCAAGTGCAAATGGATAACGGTGACATGTTGCGCTACAGCGGCGTCGGCGAGGACCTGTGGCGCAGACTCAGTAGTTCGGGTGCGGCATGGAGTTTTTATCGCGACAACATTGAGGAAGAGTTCAGTGCGAAACGGGTTTCAGCGAGCGCACCTGCGGAGAAAAATCCGTTAGATGATTTGTTTGCGAAGTGAAGAACCTACGGTGCTAAGTTGCCAATTTATCTGTCTTGAAAGTTCAATGGTCTGGTGTTGGGTGTGCTTGATTGGCGTGCAGGACTTCGGCCATAAGGGACAATCACCTCCCTCGATCATGCTTTCCTATAGCGGTCAGTGGTAAATGGGTACAATATTCCAACAACAGTTATTAGCAATTTATCCATTTGACCGTGTTGAATTAAATGGACATGTCACTTCAGAACTTATCGTCGGTGACAACTATTTCGGGGTTCGAGGTATGCATGCAAGTCGACACATTTAATTATTCTCACGCCGAAGGGGCGCAAAGTTATATCCTGCTCGCAGTCATCTGGAGCTTACTTGTGATTTGCTCTGTGGTGTGGGGCGTATATTCGGAAAATCATTCCACCCTGAGAATCGCAATAGCGCAAGCCAATGCCAATATTCACAAGGATATTAGCTTCCGACAATGGGTCAATTATCACGGCGGAGTATATGTCACTCCCACGGAGCAGACGCCACCCAATCCATACTTGAAGGTGCCCGACCGCGATATAGCGACCACCACAGGCAAAGTGCTCACCCTGATGAACCCTGCTTATGCCTTGCGCGAAATGCAGGACAATTTTCCAGATGATTATGGCACCAAGAGCCATATCACCAGCCTCAAACTGTCAAACCCAAAAAACGCCCCCGATGTTTGGGAAGAAAAAGCTCTGCACAGTTTCGAACAGGGTGCAAAAGAATGGGTGGAAATACAGCAGATGGAGGGGCAGCCTTATCTGAGAATGATGCGTCCTTTCTATATCAATCAGGGGTGTCTCAAGTGTCATGAGCAGCAAGGCTACAAGCTAGGGGACGTCCGTGGTGGCATTAGTTCTTCAGTTCCCTTGAAAGCAACTTTGGCTATTGCACGGGAACTCAATACCAAAATGGCACTGTCTCATGGCACTATCTGGCTATTCGGTTTGACGGGGCTGGGTATTTCATACCGCCGCACCCGCCGCTATGCAGCCGAGCACAACCTTCTTGTACTTGAACTGAATCGCCAAGCACATACCGATTACTTAACGGGCGTTAACAATAGAAGGTATTTCATGGCGCGGTCAGAACAGGAACTCAATCGCTCCATTCGTTACAACAACCGGCTATCCCTGCTCATGATGGATATTGATTTCTTCAAGCAGGTCAATGATACGCACGGTCACAAGGCGGGTGACCATGTTCTAAAAATACTGGCCGACGTTTGCCGCGAGACCTTGCGTGAGGTGGACATTATCGGGCGTATCGGCGGTGAAGAATTTGCCATCTTGCTACCGGAAACAGGCAAGGAAAAGTCTATTGAAGTTGCCGAGCGTTTAAGAGTTGCGCTGGAAAAAGCTAAAGTACCACAGGAAGTGGGTGGCGTGCCTATCCAATTCACGGTATCAATTGGAGTAGCCACTCTTGTTTCCAAGGACGACAACCTGGACGTACTGCTCAGTTTGGCGGACCAAGCGCTTTATGAAGCTAAAGAAACAGGACGAAATAAAGTCTGTGTAGCGCGGCAATAAGTTTTGGTTGTTCGTATTGACGATATACGATGCACTGAGATTCTTGCTGTTTGGGTTTTCAATATATCTATCAACAAGCCAGTTTGGCCTGAACTGCCGAGTAGAATCACGAATGGAGCTTCCATAAAGCAGCCTGTCGTGTCTGGCCGGTAAGGCCGACAACTTATCATTCTGCAAATTTTGGCGAATGACTTCTTGGGGCACAATACAGAAATAAGAAAAGCGACCAATTGGTCGCCTTTCTATTACTAACTACAGAAGTTTTAGCCTACCCATTTCCGAGCATTCTGGAACATCAGTTCAGATGCAGCATTGAGTCTTTAATAGCGGCAAAACCGAGAAGGCATACAGCGCAAAGCGGGTTTCGGGAAGTGTGGCAGCGGGTGAAAATCCTCGGGATGATCTATTTACAATAGTGATGAAACTAAAATAAATTTCTTCAATCAACCCATCCACCTGAGAAATTCGCTTGCAAAGCTTTAGTGTAGAATTCCCTACACATCGTTTTATCTACTGGACATGCCTACTATTCTACGTTTATTGAGGGTGTCCTGAATTTTGTGTAAACGGAATTTCATTATTGCTGCGGCATCCGGTCATCGAAGCGGATAGTAAACTGGTTTAGCGCGGCTTTCCAATCTCGGATTGGCATCGTCCATTTTTTGCTGATGTTGTTGATTGCCAGATAGAACAATTTCAGCAGCGAGTCATCGTTAGGGAACGAGCCGCGATTCTTGGTGATCTTCCTCAAGCTCATGTTCACCGACTCGATCGCATTGGTGGTGTAAATCACTTTGCGTATCTCTGGCGGATAGTCGAAGAACGGGATGATGCGTGCCCAGTTGCTACGCCATGATTTGACGATAGCGGGATAGTCTCCGCCCCATTTCTCATCGAACTCATCCAGTCGCATTAGGGCTTCATCCACCGTGCTGGCGGTGTAAATGGCACGTAGGTCTGCTGCCACTTCCTTACGTAGCTTCCAGCCCACATAATTCAAGCTGTAGCGCACCATATGCACGATGCACAGTTGTACTGCCGTCTTCGGATACACCGATTCAATCGCATCAGGAAATCCCTTCAGACCATCCACGCAAGCAATGAAGATGTCTTGCACGCCACGGTTCTTCAGCTCAGTCACCACTTGCAACCAGAACTTAGCGCCTTCGGTTTGGGCAATCCAGATGCCTAGCAATTCCTTCTCGCCCGATAGATTGATGCCGAGTGCGAGATACACCGCCTTAGCGCGCACCGTACCGCTGTCGCGGACTTTGACGTGGATGCAGTCCATGTACACAATCGGATACAGCGCATCGAGTGGGCGTGATTGCCAGGCTTTGACTTCGTCGATGACGGCATCGGTCACAGAGGAAATCAAGCTCGGCGAGACTTCCGTGCCATACATCTCTTGTAGGTGACCTTGTATCTCGCGCACTGTCATGCCGCGTGCGTAAAGTGACAGGATCTTGTCGTCGAAGCCTGCCCAACGGGTTTGGTGTTTGGGGATGAGCTGTGGCTCGAAACTGCCGTGACGGTCACGCGGTATCTCGATGGGCAGTTCGCCGAATTCGCCTTTGAGTGTCTTACGGCTTTTGCCATTGCGAGTATTGCCAACAGGGTTGGTCACCGATTCGTTCTTGCTGTGCCCAAGATGAGATTCCATCTCAGCTTGCAAGGCGCGCTCAACAAGTATCTTGGTGAGTTGCTTGAGCAGGCCGTTTTCGCCAATCAGGTCTTCAGGTTTTTTATAGTCAGATAACAGGCTGTCGATCAGGTCTGTGGGTATTGCTTTTGCTACGGTCATTGCAACTCCTTTTAAAGTGGCGGCAGTTTCCTGCCAAATGACCGTTTACACAAAATTTCTTACACCCTCCGTTTATTGAACTGGCGTTTTCATTTTTACTCAGATGAGGGAAGTGAGCCTCCGCACATACATGTAGACACCGGAGAGGGTGAATGCAAGTATTGGCTAGACCCGATACGATTAGCCGTCAATCCAGCTGAATTACGTCGCATCGAGCGCGCAGTTTTTGAACATCAGAGTTTATTTAAGGAGAAATGGTATGAGTTCTTCAATCACTGAACTGGAACATTGCGCCACGCGCACTTGGGTTGCAGAACGTATCGTTTTCATCGAACTCACGGATGGCCGCCAGATTGGTTTTCCTGCGGCACGTTTTAAACTATTGCGAGATGCCAGCGACACTCAACTTAAGCAAGTGCAACTACGTGCAAACGGCACTGCATTACGCTGGGATGAACTAGATGAAGATATTTCAGTGAGTGGCATCGTACAAGGACACTTCCAACTGCCTCTACCCATGGCAGCTTAATACCCTATACGATACAAAAAAGGCGACCCGTTGGTCGCCTTTTTCTTGTTACCTCACACCTTAACTGACACTTGAAAAATGTAGCAAGGATGACCTTATGCAACGAACACGTTCACATCAGTCTTAGCCTACCCATTTCCTTGCGTTTTGGAACATGCGCAACCACGCGCCATTCTCTTGCCAATCACTTGGATACCATGAGTTCTGCACGGCACGGAACACGCGCTCGGGATGCGGCATCATGATGCTGAAACGCCCATCGGGTGTGGTCAGACCGGTGATGCCCTGTGGTGAACCATTAGGGTTGAGCGGATACGTTTCGGTCGGGTTGCCGCGATTATCGACGTAGCGCAACGACACCAGCGGCTGAGCGGCTTTGAGTTTCGCCGCATTACCGAAGTCAGCATAGCCTTCACCGTGTGCGACCACGATAGGCATACGACTACCCGCCATGCCTTCGAACAAGATAGACGGCGACGCTTGCACTTCCACCATCACAAAACGCGCTTCGAATTGCTCGGATTGGTTGCGTGCGAAGTGCGCCCAATGCTCTGCACCGGGGATGATCTCGTGCAGATTGCTCATCATCTGGCAGCCGTTACACACGCCCAATGCAAAGGTGTCGTTACGATTGAAGAAGGCTTCGAATTCGTCGCGCGCGCGGTTGTTGAGCAAGATGGATTTCGCCCAGCCCTCACCCGCACCCAGCACGTCGCCGTAGGAGAAACCACCACAGGCTGCAACGCCTTTGAAGTCGGCCAATTTGACGCGACCACTGATAATGTCACTCATGTGCACATCCACTGTCGCAAAGCCTGCACGGTCGAACGCAGCCGCCATCTCGATCTGACCGTTCACGCCTTGCTCACGCAGGATGGCGATCTTGGGGCGGGTGATGACCGCACGACCATCGATCAACTCAGCGCGAGGGGTGAACGGTGAGACATTGAGGTCGTAGGTCAGCTTGGCATGTAAACCCGGATCGGCTGCATCTTGCAGCGCATCGAACTCTTGTTGTGCACAAGCGGGATTGTCGCGCAGCTTCTGCATCTGATAAGTCGTTTCCGACCAGATGCTTTGCAGCTTCACACCATTCTCTGAATACAACTTTTCACCGCCACGGCTGACCTCGATCAAGCCGGTTTCGTTGAGCGTGGCGATCTTCTGCACACTCTTCAAACCCACTTCTGTCGCCAGTTGCAACACGTGTTGTACATCACGGTTGCGCACTTGTATCACTGCGCCCAATTCTTCGTTGAACAAGCCGCGCAGTGCATCGCAGTGCGTCTCATCCAAGTTGATGTTCAAGCCCACGTGAGAGGCGAAAGCCATCTCGCACAAAGTCACAAAGACACCACCATCAGAACGGTCGTGATAGGACAACAAGGTGCCTGCTGCATTCAAGCTTTGTATCAATTCGAAGAAAGCTTTGAGCGTCGCCGCATCATCGACATCGGGAGCAACGTCGCCTACTTGTTTATAGACCTGCGCCAAGGCTGAGCCGCCCATACGGTTCTTGCCCTGACCTAGATCAATCAACAACAGTGTGGTGTCGAGATCGGCAGCCAGTTGTGGCGTGAGGGTGTCACGTGCATCTGGACAAGGTGCGAAAGCAGTGATGATGAGAGACAAAGGTGCAGTGACAGATTTATCTTCCTTGCCGTCTTTCCAGACGGTCTTCATCGACATCGAGTCTTTGCCTACCGGGATACCGATGCCCAGCTGCGGACACAGTTCCATACCGACTGCGCGCACCGTATCGAACAACGCGGCATCTTCACCATGATGCCCTGCGGCTGCCATCCAGTTCGCCGACAACTTGATGTCGCCGATCTTCTCGATGCGCGCTGCTGCGATGTTGGTCAACGCCTCACCGACCGCCATACGACCCGAGGCTGGTGCATTCACCAAGGCCAACGGTGTACGTTCACCGAGTGCATAAGCTTCCGCCTTATGGGTGTTGAAACCCATCAGCGTCACCGCCACGTCAGCGACAGGCACTTGCCAAGGGCCAACCATCTGGTCGCGTGCGGTCATGCCGCCCACGGTGCGGTCGCCGATGCTGATAAGGAAGGTCTTGTTAGCGACTGAAGGTAGATGCAGCACGCGTTGCACGGCATCGCTCAACTCAATTTTACCCATGTCGCAGGCCGTCAAGCGCGGCGTCTCACGCACCACGTTACGTGTCATCTTGGGCGGTTTGCCGAGCAAGACAGACAGTGGCATGTTGACCGAGTCGTTATCGAACTCACTGTCGCGTACCACCAGTTGATCTTCCTCTGTCGCCACGCCCACCACTGAGAACGGGCAACGTTCACGTTCGCAGAAAGCACGGAATTGCTCCAGACGCTCAGGCGCGATCGCCAGCACATAACGCTCTTGTGATTCGTTACACCAGATTTGCTTAGGAGACATACCAGTCTCGTCCAATGGGATCTTGCGCAGCTCGAAATTCGCGCCGCGACCACCGCCGTGCACCAACTCAGGCAAGGCATTGGACATACCACCCGCGCCTACGTCGTGTATCGACAAGATGGGGTTCTCTGCGCCCAACTGCCAGCAACGGTCGATCACTTCCTGCGCGCGACGTTGCATCTCAGGATTGCCACGTTGTACCGAGTCAAAGTCGAGGTTCTCGGCATTGCTGCCGGTATCCATACTGGAAGCCGCACCACCACCCAAACCGATCAACATGCCAGGGCCACCCAAATGCACGACCAAAGCACCTACCGGCAAATCGTGTTTGTGCGTATGGATAGCGGAGATGTTGCCCACGCCGCCCGCCAGCATGATGGGCTTGTGATAACCGCGCATCTCGCCGCTGACGTTCTCTTCGAAGGTACGGAAATAGCCCGTCAGATTGGGACGACCGAATTCGTTATTGAATGCCGCTCCGCCCAAAGGTCCGTCCAGCATGACTTGCAGCGCGGTGACGATGCGCGAAGGTTTACCGTAAGTAGAAGATGCCTCCTTCTCGCGACCCGCTTCTCCCTTCTCATATTTTTCCCAAGGTTGTTCGAAACCGGGGATATTCAGGTTAGAGACTGAGAAGCCGGTCAGACCAGCCTTGGGACGTGAACCCGTTCCAGTCGCGCCTTCGTCGCGAATCTCACCACCACTCCCTGTCGCCGCACCCGCGAATGGCGCGATGGCCGTCGGATGATTATGCGTCTCGACTTTCATCAAGGTGTGCGTCAGTTCTTCGTTAAAGGCATAGCTGCCATCCTCACGCGGATAGAAACGTTCCACGCGAGCACCTTCGATGACAGAGGAGTTATCCGAATACGCCACCACTGTGCCGGTTGGGCTGACCTTGTGGGTGTTACGTATCATGCCGAACAAGGACATGTCCTGCACCTGTCCATCGATCACCCAGTCAGCGTTGAATATCTTGTGGCGGCAATGCTCGGAGTTGGCTTGCGCGAACATCATCAGTTCGACGTCAGTAGGATTGCGTTTCAGCTTTTTGAAGTTCCCGACCAGATACTCGATCTCATCAGAAGACAACGCCAGCCCCATCTCGCGGTTGGCTACTTCCAAGGCTGCATTTCCGCCTTTGAGTACATCGACGCTGTTCAGTGGCTGTGATGCGCTATGTTTGAATATCTTCTCGGCCGAGCTTTCTACATCGCTCATCACCGATTCGGTCATACGGTCATGCAACAAAGGTGTAACGGCGGCGACTTCAGCCTTGCTCAAGCCCTTGCCGCTGTTGCTACTCAGGTAATACACCACGCCGCGCTCGATGCGCTCCACGCTCGTCACACCACAATGCTGGGCGATGTCGGTGGCCTTGGTAGACCATGGCGAGATCGTGCCTAGACGCGGCACCACCAACAATCGTGTCGCATCACCAGCTTGCCTTGGTTCACCAGCACGCTTATCCAGACCCAACACCTTATCCAACAGGCTAGCTTGGGCAGATGACAGGTTGGCCGAATGCAAGGCGCTGAAGTAACAATGTCGGGTATCGAGCAAGCTCACAGTCGGTGCGGCGGCGGCCAGTGCTGCACGAAGTTTTTCCAGACGAAATGCGGATAAGGCAGAGATGCCGACAGAGACTCTAAACATAGCGGTGACGGTGATAATAAATTTGGAGCGCGATTATACTATGCACCCACCGCAAACCTAGCCCGAGTTGAACATGGATAAACGCAAGGCGTACGGCCCATCGAAAATAATCACTCGCAAGCAGGTTACAGGCCTGATCCCGCAACGCCCCAACGACAGCCATAAAGGTATGTTTGGTAATGTCGTTATCATCGGTGGCGCAGATGGCATGATCGGTGCGCCGCTACTGGCGGCACGCGCGGCACTCAAGCTAGGCGCTGGCTGCGTACATGTCGGGCTGCTGGCTGGCAACGCCCCCTCAGTCGACACGGCACAACCGGAATTGATGCTGCACAGTGCCGCAACGGCAATACGTCTGCCACAGACAAACGTCATCGCCAGCGGCTGCGGCATGGGCACCAGCCTTAAGGCCCACAAGCTGCTGCACGATGCGATTGCCAGTCCCGCCGCGCTGATACTGGATGCCGATGCGCTCAATATCCTCGCGCTACGTCCTGATTTAAGTACCTTGGTGGCCGCACGCTCAGCCGCAACGCTACTCACGCCCCATCCTGGCGAAGCCTCCAGACTATTGGCTTGCGAGACTAAGGACATACAACAGAACCGCGAACCCGCCGCGATAGAGCTGAGCGTGCGCTACCATGCTAGTGTGGTACTCAAGGGCGCAAACAGTGTGATCGCGACTCAAGATGGCAGACTCTATCTCAACCAGACTGGCAATCCAG
The DNA here is from genome assembly GCA_963740305.1 of uncultured beta proteobacterium. Taxonomy (GTDB): domain Bacteria; phylum Pseudomonadota; class Gammaproteobacteria; order Burkholderiales; family Gallionellaceae; genus Gallionella. The sequence goes on from CAVUDR010000005.1 coordinate 345,913, forward strand.
GTATGAGCACGGCGGGCATGGGAGACGTACTCACCGGCATGGTGGCCGCCCTCATCGCACAAGGCATACAGACCGATGACGCACTGATCGCAGCGGTCTATCTGCACGGCGCGGCAGGGGATGAGCTTGCCAAACAACACGCAAAAATCGGCATGACCGCCAGCGAGCTCACTGACTGGGCACGCTGGCTATACAACACAATGGCGGAGGCCTAAATATGAGCGACATCATTGCACGTTACCTATTCGTCATCGTCGCCTGCATCGCCTTATTGATAGGCTTACAGGTACCTAATTTCGTAGACCAATACCACAAACGCGTGGATGCCCACCTGCGCGAAGTCAGCATCAATCTGAAACCCTTCCAAGATATTGCCAACAAATTCTTCGGCGGCGATATGGACAAGCTCATCGCACTGCATCGCGACAGCGGCGAAAAGCCATTCCAAGAAGAAGGTGATGCGATCTCACAATTGCTGCAACGCAAGGCACGCTTCACTGCCGACCTTGCTGCACTCGAAACCAACCTCCCCGCTCAGGCTTGGCATGTGCTGATGAACGGTGACCGCGAAATGCGGAACGAAGTCATCGCGCAGTACAGCTATGCCGTGCCACTGGATAAAGACGCCTTGCTGTTCGGTGGCGGTCTTGCACTGATGGTGTTGGTCTTGATGGATTTGCTATTAGGCTTGGCACGATTGATCTTCATACGCGGCTCGCGTTCCCCGCAGGCTCGATAATCATTACAATGCGCGCCCGCCTGATTGTGGCGGTATACAAAATCATCTTAATACTATGAGCTCTTCTATCGACATCTCCGAGCAGGCTGGCGTACGTTTTCTGCACTTCGGCTCGACCTGGGTACAAGGCGCGATGCGCATCGCCCGCCCGTGGAACCTGGAACTGGAATACACCCGCGAGATGATGGCCTCGCTACTGCTGCGCGACGAGAGCCGCTGGCCACGGAAGATCTTGCTGATCGGTCTGGGCGCGGCTTCGCTGACCAAATTCCTCTACAAGTTCCGTCCATTAGCACATCTGACCATCGTCGAGATCGAGCCTCGTGTGGTGGCTGCTGCACGCCAATTCTTCAAATTGCCAGAGGACGATAAACGCATCCATATGGTGATCAGCGATGGATTTGACTATATGTTCGAGACCGACAAGAAGTTCGACCTGATCTTGGTCGATGGTTTCAATGAACACGCCCATCCCGGTGGTTTGAACACCCTGCCCTTCTACCAAGCATGCCGCACCCGTTTGAGTGATCAAGGCATCTTGGCGGTCAATCTGATCGGCTTGAGCCGTGGCGTGATGGGCGGCTTCGCTTATATCTCAGAAGCCTTCGAAGACCGCGCACTGATGTTCCCGTCCTGCGAGAGCGGCAACACCATCGCCTTCGCTGCCGAGGGCGAGCCTATCAGCCTCAGTTTTGATGACCTCAAAGACAATGCCGAGAAGCTAAAAGAAGATACCGGCTTGAACCTACTGCCTACGCTGACCCGCTTAGCCCAAGCCAAGACCTGTTTGAACGACACGCTCGAAATGTAATATTTGGGAAGTAACATCTTTTCACAATTCGTGGGCTGGCGTTCCCTATTCCGCCTCACACATACGATCTCACTCTCGGCTTAAGTAATGAACATCAGCCCAATGCAACGCTGACACTCACTCCTGCCTCACACTAGCTTTAAAGAATAACTTCTCATTCATATCAGTGTGTTAAAAGAAGCAACACGCTCCAAATCCCGCTTCAATCTCAGGGGTATAAATAATATATCCGCAACGAATAATTCATGTCACGTTCATTTCCGAATTGCAACATGCTTGAGTTACATCTTGATACATCTTGTCAAATACACAGTTCATATGGAGAAATACATGAAGATCAAATATTCGATCAGCGTCGGATTGGCTTGCATCATTCTGACTGCCTGCGGCTCACCCAATACCAACACAACTATCACTTCTGCTCCTAAGAACGTTATTTTCTTTCTCGGTGATGGCATGGGCATGACTACCATGACAGCTGCACGTATTTACTCAGTAGGTGAGGATGGTGCTCTGACTATGGATAACTTGCCTGAGACAGCCTTCGTTAAGACATTCTCAAATGATGGGCAGGTTACAGATAGCGCACCTTCCATGGCAGCCTACATGACTGGCGTCAAGATGAATAACGAAGTCATTTCAATGTCGACCAACACCACGGCAATCAAGCCGACTGCGGATGTAAATGGCAATTTACTGGTCAACAATTGTGGTCTAGCTAATGGCACACCCGTTACCACGCTAGGTGAGATTGCAAAGAGTAAGGGCATGTCTGCTGGTGTCGTAACTACTACACGTGTCACTCATGCAACTCCCGCAACAGTGTATTCACATATTTGCCACCGTGACCTTGAAAACGATATCGCTGCGGCGCTGGTTTCAGGTGGTGCGGGATACAACACTAATCTAGGCGCAGGCTTAGATGTGGTGTTGGGTGGCGGGAGCGATTTCTTCAAACCTTATGTTGCAGCGACATTAACAACTGCAACTTCTGGAAAGCGTACCGACAGTCGTGATTTGACTTCTGAATTTATCAAAAACGGCTACACCTTTGTCAGCGACTCAACTGGTTTAAATAATATCAATCCAACAACTACAACCCGCTTGGTCGGCTTATTTACTAAGTCACACATGAGTTATGAGTTAGATCGCAATACAGCACAGGAGCCCAGCTTGTCAGAGATGACCGCGAAGGCGATGGACATCTTGGGTAAAAATTCCAAGGGATATTTCCTGATGGTTGAAGGTGGCCGCATCGATCATGCACTGCACGAAACCACTGGACAAAAAGCATTGCGCGACACCATTGCTTTTGATGATGCAATCAAAACAGCTATTACTAAAGCACGCCTGAGTGATCCTACGCTAGCGAATACGCTAATCGTTGTCACGGCTGACCATGACCACACCTTGGTACTCAATGGTTACGCAAAACGTCTAGGCAAAACCACGCTGACCGAGCCTGGTGTTTTGGGTTTGGTGAAAAACTATGTAACTGGCCTAGCTGAGAAGGATGCGGATCTGATGCCTTACACCATCATGGGATTTGGTAATGGTGAAAATCGCGTTGCTGGCGCACGCTCGGTCGCTCCCGCTCTGAATGACATACAAATCACAGGCAATCTCTACCATCAGGAAGCAGCTATACCGGTAGCAATCGGTAGTGAAACACACGGCGGTACTGATGTATTCCTCGGTGCAATCGGCAATGGCTCAGCAAACTTCCACGGCACAATCGAAAATAAAGATGTGTTCGGTTTGATAAGAACCGCGAGCGGTCTGTAAACCTCATCCTCAATATTTAGGAGATATAACATGATCAAAAAGACACTCATCGCAGCAGTACTCGCTGCCTCATTCATCCCATGTGCACAAGCTGCAGGCACTGCAAAAAACATCATCTTCTTCTTAGGTGACGGTATGGGCCCAACTACGATCACAGCAGCTCGAATTTATAAGTACGGCGAAGCTGGCTCTTTGAATATGGATAAATTCGAGCGTACTGCTCGCGTCATCACCTATTCAAATGATGCGCAGACCACAGATAGCGCGCCTTCTATGGCTGCTTATATGACCGGCGTAAAGGCTAATAACGAAGTTATTTCCATGTCAGCTAACACCATTGCCAGTGGCGCATTTGCACCAACGCTGGATGCAACTAATGGCACGAAGACTGTAAACAACTGCGGTATAGCCAACGGCACTTCCGTGACAACACTGTTGGAATTAGCTAAAGCTAAAGGCAAAGCGGTAGGTTCGATCACCACCACCGAACTCACTCACGCAACACCTGCGGCAACTTATGCTCATATCTGCAACCGTAATGCTGCTTACGACATCGCGGCACAATTGGTACCTGGTGGTGTAGGTAGCAATCCAGCATTCGCCACAACCGGTATAGATGTGTTGATGGGTGGAGGACGCAATCATTTCACACCTTACAATGCCGCGACCAATCTCAAAGGTCGTACTGATTTGCGCGATTTGACGGTTGAATTAGCTGCAAAGGGTTATACAGTCGCAGCGGATAAAACACAGATGGCAGCGGCAACTAGCATGCCTTTCCTCGGACTTTATAGTGCCAATAGTCACTTAGCTTATGAGTTAGATCGAGCACAAGCAGTATCGGCAGTTGCTCCGGCGACAGTGATAGGGATCGAAACGGTAAACCAGATTGAAGCTGCCGCTCAGCCGACTCTGTCAGAGATGACGGTAAAGTCCATACAACTGCTATCTAAGAATGCCAATGGCTACTTCCTGATGGTAGAGGGTGGACGGATAGACCATGCACTACATGGCACAAATGCAAAGCGTGTCATGGAAGATACCATCGCCTTTGATGATGCGATTTCAGCTGCACTTGTCGAAATAAAGAAGACAGACCCAACGCTTGCGAATACTTTGATTGTTGTTACTGCTGACCATGATCACACTATGACCTTCAATGGATACGTCAAACGCGGCAATCCTATCCTCGACATTAGCCGCTCATACATCACTGGCACTGACAATCTGGATATTAACGGTGCGAATTCGACCACACTGGTATTCGGTAATGGCCCCAACCGTCCGGCAACACGCACTGCTCTGACCAGTGTAGCAGTTCAAGCAGACAACTATTTACAGGAATCTGGCGTGAGATTGGCGAGTGAAACACATGGTGGTGGCGATGTTAAATTGTTAGCGACTGGTGCTGATGCTCAGTTATTCAAAGGTACGATTGATAATACCAAGGTATTCACGCTGTTAAAAACAGCCGGCGGTCTGTAATCTAAAAAAACTTTGAACTAACATCAATCAAAGTAGCTAGCGCGAGTCTCACTCACGCTAGCTACCTCGTTTTTAGGGGCTTAAATGTATACTTTATCGCACTTTTTTCTAGTCAGCTTGCTCACACTCTTGAGCCCGCCTGTGCTTGCACAATCACTTGTAACAGGACCATCTTTGGACCTCAACGTTAAATACTATAACCGCATACTCAACCCCGAAGGTGTCCTAAGGGAAAGTCATTACGAAGAAAAAATTGTGCGCCGTCCTGGCCATGTTTGGACTTACCGCATATTGCCTAAGCATATGGATGTTGTACCGACTAACGATGAACATCTGCATGCTCATTTCAATTATGTCGTCGTTCCAAGACATATCACTTTTAACGAACAGCAAACCACTGTCGCTTTCGTTGATGAGCAAGAGCACTACGTAGTTAACATTGAGCCTCCCGAGTACGGCAACATCGGATTTGATGGTTCATGGAAAAATGCCTACTATCTGGTCGACCCGAAATTTATCGCGCAATTACCCATCACGCAACGACCTTCGCCAGTTAAAGATGCACAGTGGCATGAGACAGAAAAAGATGGCGTATTCCAACGCATACTCTGGGATAACAACCGCATGATTCCGTTGATTGCAGAGATTGGAGATGTAAAACATAGTTTCTACAATCGCGTCGAGGTTAAAGCTGATCCTAAGTTATCCTTAGATTTGCCTTGGACCAAACAACATGGTTATGTGCAAAAAATTTATGCGGACTTTTTAGATTGAAATTTGATTAGATTTAAGGTGCCAAGCTAGTTTAAGGCTAAATAATAAACTTAGAAGCGGTAAGTAATCTTGGTCATTTTGCCTACTTACTTAACTACCACCTAGTTTTGATTTTGCTTTAGGATGCCGTTTCCTATTCGAAAGGAGAACGCGATGTCCCGCCTCATCTTGTTGTGCACCTTAATGGTGTTGAGCTTGTCCGTACGAGCCGAAGACCCTAGCTATAACCGTATCGATTTCCAAGTTGAAGCTGCGCGCACTATCAGCAACGATCTGCTCAGCACTTCCATGAGTGTCGAGTTCCAAGACAAGCGTCCAGCCAAAGTGACACAACAACTCAATAGCGCATTGAATGCCGCACTAAAGAAAGCAGCGGCATTCGAAAACGTCAAAACCAGCAGTGGCACCCAGAACACCTATCCCGTATATGGTAGTGACAATGAAATCGATGCTTGGCGAGGTCACGGTGAGATACGCATCGAGAGTCATGACTTCAAGGCCGCCAGTGAACTCATCATGCAGTTGCAATCCACTATGCAGTTAAGCGATGTGCAATTCGGTGTGGCACCCGCCACTCGTGCGGCAACCGAAAGTGAATTGATAACTGAAGCCATCAAAGCTTTCCAAAGCCGTGCTGAAGCGATACAAAAGGCAATGGGCGCGAAGCGTCACAAGACCGTGCACATGTCCATCAATACCGGCGGCATGCAAGCTCGCTATCCAGTTGCGATGATGCGTAGTGCAGTTGCGACCGATGCGGCACCCGCACCCGAGTTCGCCAGCGGCGAGTCCAGACTATCGGTACAGATCAATGGCACGATAGAATTACAATGAACCAACTTTAAGGAGCAACCATGCTTAGTTTGATTATTTTAGCCGTTATCATCGCAGCGACCTTCTATGCGATCGGACTTTACAACCATCTGGTCACCGTAAAACACGCGGTCGCCAAAGCTTGGGCAAACATAGACGTATTGCTTAAACAACGTCACGACGAGTTGCCCAAGCTGGTTGAGGTCTGCAAACAATACAAACAGTTCGAGCAGGAGACTTTGCAAAAAGTGATCGCCGCGCGCTCGCAAGTGCATGAAGCACGCCAGAACCAAGATATCGGTGCACTCGGTCAGGCTGAAGGCGCTTTGCGCGCAGGTCTGGGCAGCATCTTCGCCATTGCGGAAGCCTACCCAGAGCTCAAAGCGAATGAGAACTATATGCAGTTGCAGAACCGTATCACTGCGCTGGAGAACAGCATCGCCGACCGTCGCGAGCTATATAACGATTCGGTGAATATCAATAACGTGCAGATCGAAGTATTCCCCGCCAGCATCATTGCCAATATCTTCAACTTCGATGCCAAACCCCTGCTGGAATTCGCCAGCGAAGAAAAGAAAGACGTAGACCTCAAGCAACTGTTCAACTAAGCAGCCATGCTGGTTTCGATACGCCGCGAATCGAAACAACTGATCGGCCCTGTCGGTCAGCTTGTCTTACTAGTCCTCGCGATACGCATCGGTACACGCGAAGGCTGGCTATATTGCCTACCATTGATGGCGGCACTCAGCTTGGTCTCATGGCGCTCAGCCTTGAAACATCTGCGCTTGATCCGCGACACGCCCACTTCACGCATCGCATCCGCTGCGCAAGGCTATGTGGAATTGATCGGACGAGGAAAACAGTTCGGTGACACGCCGATGCTGAGTAAGCTGAGATTGCTGCCGTGCTTGTGGTATCGCTACACCATAGAAGAACATCGCGGCAGCGATGACAAATGGCACACCATCGATAGCGGCGAAAGTCCAGATTCCTTCATCTTGAATGATGGCAGCGGCGATTGTGTGGTCGATCCCGAACAAGCCGAGATCAGCACCATCTACCGCGATCAATGGCGGAATGGTGACATGCGCTATACGGAATGGAAGCTCATCCCCAACGATCAGATCTACGTGCTGGGTGAGTTCCGCACACGCAACAGTGCGACAGAATTCAACTCACAATCCGAACTGAATACCTTACTGGCGGACTGGAAGCGTGACATGCCTGCATTACATAAGCGCTTCGATCTCAACAACGATGGCGTGCTGGACATGGACGAATGGATGCTGGCACGGAAAGCGGCAAAACGAGAGATCGATAAACGTTTGCGTGAAGTTCAAACCATACCCGACCTACACATCATCGCTTGCCCACCAGATGGAAAACTCTTTCTGATCAGCAATCTCACCCCCGAAGATCTTTCGCGTCGATTCTTGTATTGGAGCTGGGCGCATGTAGCGACTTTTTTCGCCGCGATGACCGCCATCGGATGGTTGTTACAGGAAAATGTATTGATTTAATAAGTAAAATTTTCGCTACAAAAAATCAAGTGTTTTTTGTTTGAAAATAGTCCGAAATACATATTGACAGGCCAAAATAATCCACAAACCCAGTGATTATCAGGACTTAACCACCACCACCCGCTCATAAAATCTTGCACTTACGGTAAGCTATTGTTTTTATTAGACTTAATAGGCTTTTAAAAAATAGACAATCTAACAAAAACCCTTATTAGTCACCAGCTTAAATAAGTAATCCCGCATAGTACCCACACAGTTATCCACAGCTTCTGTGGGTAACAATATGACCAAATGTTTACATACTTACAGATCAAGAATATAGGACGAAAAAAAGGCGGGTCACCCCGCCTGTTCTTATTTTAGATTTATCTCAATCTTTTCTACGCAATGACATTCTGCTCATCAGACCATCTTTCAAAACGAACTGATGTTTGATTGCACCGATGACATGCACGACCACCGTCAGGATCAACACACTGACCAATATCTCATGCACATTGTGCGCGATCACGCCGCTGAATTTCTTCGGCAACATGCTGACATCACCCGCCATTAATGCGCGACCCACATCACTGGTAAGTATAGTCATCGCACCACTGATAGGCAGCAAGATGAGCACGGTGTAGAGCAGATGGTGTACACCCTTCGCCACCTTATCCATAAGGCCGGTACCGATAGGCGCTGGTGTGCCATCCTTATGGCGGAAATACATACGCAACAACGTCAACAGGAACACCGTGTCACCCACGATAGCGTGTAAGACATAAGCAGCCAAAGTGGCATTGTTAGCGTGTCTTGCCTCATCCAGCGCATCACCCAAGAACCAAGCCACAATCAATGCGGCCAAGGTCAGCCAATGTATGATCACCATGCGTTTACTGTATTGCGTCATGTTCTTCTCTCCAAGTTAAAAAGTTCGATTCCAGTACTTAGGCATTTGCCTTGAGTTCTAGAGCTTCCCAGCGCGACATAAGTTCCAACACCAGTGCATCAATTTCTGCATTGCGCGCCTGCAACTGCTGTGCACGTTTCACATCGTTACGAAAGATCGTGCCATCGGCTAGATGGGCAGCGATGTCGATCAACTCTTGCTCCAGCTTTTCTATCTTCTGAGGCAACTCTTCCAGCTCACGCGCGTCTTTGTAACTCAGCTTGACGCTAGACTTAGGCTTCTCAGGCGCAGGAGGTGCAACTTTCGGTGGCGTTGAGGTAGCAGGCTTCTTAGAGGCTTGGTCTGCTTGGAATTTCTGCACCCTCACCCAATCCTCGTATCCGCCCACGTATTCTTGCAACTTTCCATTACCCTCGAAAGCGATGACCTGTGTCACGACGTTATCCAGGAAAGCGCGATCATGGCTGACCAGGAACAGCGTGCCGTCGTAATTCGCCAGTAATTCCTCCAACAACTCTAGCGTCTCGATATCCAGATCGTTGGTCGGTTCGTCTAGCACCAACACGTTGGCCGGCTGAGTAAACAAACGTGCCAACAACAAGCGGTTGCGCTCGCCACCAGAACAGCTCTTCACTGGTGAGCGCGCACGCTCAGGTGCGAACAGAAAGTCCCCTAGATAGCTGATGACATGCTTCTTTTGTCCACCGATATCGACGAAGTCAGCACCCTGACTGATGGTATCTGCCAGTGTCGCCTCATCATCCAGCTGCTCGCGCAGCTGATCGAAATAGGCGACTGCGATCTTGGTACCCAGTTTTACCGAGCCACTGTCTGGCTCCAGTTGTCCGAGGATCATCTTCAATAGTGTGCTCTTGCCCGCACCGTTAGGACCAAGCAGACCGATCTTGTCTCCGCGCTGGATACGGCAAGAGAAATCTTTGACCAAGGTGCGGTCACCATAAGACTTGCAGACATCGGTAAGCTCAGCAACCAACTTACCTGAGCGCTCGCCAGTCTCAACCACCATCTCGACCTTGCCCATCTTATCTCGGCGCGCAGAACGATCGCGGCGCAGTTGCTCCAAGCGCAACACACGACCTTCGTTACGCGTACAGCGAGCCTTCACACCCTGACGTATCCACACTTCTTCCTGAGCCAATACCTTGTCGAACTTGGCGTTGACCACAGCCTCATCCGCCAACATGCGTTCCTTGATCGCTTGATAGGCACTGAAATTACCGGGGAAACTGGACAAGATACCGCGATCGAGTTCAACGATGCGCGTGGTGACGTTATCCAAAAAACGTCTGTCGTGGGTGACGAACAACACACTGCCTGTAAAGCTGTTGAGCAAACCTTCCAACCACTCGATGGAGGCAAAATCCAGATGGTTGGTCGGCTCGTCCAAGATCAACACATCGGGTGTCGCGACCAGAGCCTGGGCCAAAGCCACACGCTTGCGCTGACCACCGGAAAGGTCTCCCACGCGTTTATCTGGATCGAGATCCAGCTTGGCGATGGCAGTCTCGATACGCGATTGAACCGACCAGCCATCTTGCGCTTCGAGCTGTGTTTGCAGATGCTGCATCTGCTCCAGCAAAGCATCGATATCTGCTTCCGGATTAGACATCTCGTGCGATACATGGTGATAGTCAATGAGCAGCTTTTGCAATGCGCCCAGACCTTTGGCCACCGCATCGAACACCGAGTCATCGGCATCCAATACAGGTTCCTGACTGACATAGGAGATGCGTGCAGAAGGCGCGCGCCAAAAGTTACCATCGTCGAGTTTATTGATCCCAGCAAGCACGCGCATCAAGCTGGATTTGCCGCCGCCGTTACGTCCGATGAGGCCGACACGTTCGCCCTCATCAAGTTGGAATGTAGTATGGTTTAACAGTGCGACGTGGCCAAAAGCCAGGCTCGCGTTATCTAAGGTGATGAATGGCATGTAGGATAATTACTTGTTTTGAGCTTCCGCAGGCAATGCGGATTGATAAATGAAAGAAACGCCAAAGCCGAACATGCCCAGCGCAGGATACAACATGCCGATGACCAGTTTAGCCAACGCGGTGGCGATGACTGCGTCCTCTATGTGATGAATGAAGAACGGCAACACGTAAACGCCCAGTGCGAACACGCTGCTACCGAGTATCAGACCGTGGCCTAGCTTGTAGCCCTTGCCCTCTGGCTTACCCACGCCCGGTGGCAGTTCATGGAAATACACCCGCACGATCAATAGCAATGCAACCAGTAACAATGAGCCTACCAACCAGCCCAGTTTAGCTGGCATGGGGTCGGGCATGCCCAACACACTCAAGACCATAGTGCCTAATTCAGCCAAGACATTATTCAAGAATATCTGCAATACCAGATACCAGCCCACGAACAGATTGATGCGCGCAACCATAATCACTTACCTTTCTCAGTCAAACTCTTCAAATCGGTGATGATGTCTTTGGAGTGGCGTGAAGTCTCTACACTTAGATAGACCTTGTTGATATTGCCTTGTGGGTCGATCAGAAAAGTAAAGCGGCGTGCCAGCTTCATGAAACCCAGATTCATCAGCGCGCCATAACTGGCCGCGACCTTGCCGTCTTTGTCAGCCAACAACGGGAAGGGCAGATGATATTTCTTAGCGAATTCAGCATGACTTTCACTATCATCCACACTGATACCAACGACTTCAGCACCCATTTCGGTTAATTGATTAAGGTCATCACGGAAGGCACAAGCTTCCTGCGTGCAACCTGGGGTATCGTCCTTGGGATAAAAATACAGCACCAGATACTTACCCTGAAAATCATGCAAACTATGCGACTTTCCGTTCTGGTCTGACAGATTAAAATCTGGCGCAGGTTTGCCGACTTCCGGCAACTCGCCAGCACGTGCTGCACGAGCGACCAACAATGATGCAAACACAATCAAAGCTAAAACGATAGCGACCAATTTCATACTTCACCCTATCCAACGCTGCGCAAAAAAGACCGCGCATCATACCAGTCATGGCGTGTAGCTTCCCTGCCTTTTGCGCTAGAATGCGCCCCCGCCGTCCTCGTAGTTAAATGGATATAACCGCCCCCTCCTAAGGGGCAATTACAGGTTCGATTCCTGTCGAGGACACCAAATTCGTTTAAAATCAAATAGTTAAATAACTTCAACTCGCGCCAAAACAGCAAAGTTGAACTATTTACTCAAGTGCCACTCTTAGTAATGCCTGCTCATTGCGCAGGTGCTGATACAGACAGCGATGTCGTTCAAACAACTTAGAGGTGCAAAATGAAAAAAACTATTTCTGCCGCAAAACAATCTATCGCTCGTTTCGTGCGTTGGGTCATTGCTGGTGTCGTCTCCTTTATCGTAGCGATTCCAACATTCGCATCGCTGAGCACATCGATGTAGCTTTACGACAATGCCTTCTAGGCAAGCCGTAAAACAAAGGGCCTGTCTATTGACAGGCCCTTTTCATTGCAGCGTCAGACTTTTATTGTTTCTCTATCAAGGTGGTATAGATAAACGTCTGTAAGGCAATACGGAGCCGTGTCGTGACACTGACGAACTGCACACCATAATTGATGACCCCATCCTCTTGTGGCTCATCCACGTTACGTATGATCGCAGACACCATCAATGCTTGCTCATCATGTTCTACCGGAACACGGAAATTCAATTGTATGGTTTCGCCACGCTCACCCAGTTTGACCGAACTTTGTATGCTCGCACCCGAGGTACTCAAGTCATTGAACATAGCGGGCATTTTCATTCCGCCGGTTGTCGCCAGCGCAGAACAAGGCAGTTTCACCTTGATACGCATCGCGCCACGCATCACCAACACACTCACGCTTTCAGGGAAAGACAGGTGCATATAAGGATAAGGCTCATTGCATATGCTTAAGACCTTAGCATTGAACTCATAAGTCTTCGCATCTGAAAAACCGCGTACGAAGAATTCGGATCCCTCAGCGACCAGCGCCAGATGACCGTCGATATGCGGCTGTGAGACGACCAGACTAGCTTTGTTCAGATAGCCGATCAACTTGACGTGATAACGATGTTTCTCTGCCGTACTATCCTGTAACTGTAATGAATCTCCTACGCCTATATCCAAGGACAAGAAGTCTTCATGGCCTTCCGGCGTTGTACTCTTGATACTGTTGATCATCTTGCTCTCCTGATGCCTCAATAACGCACGGGCACGCGTTTGGTTAAGCCACACAATAATTCGTAACTAATGGTTCCTGCGGCTTGAGCCACCTGCTCTACAGGCAAGCCCTCCCCCCACAATACGACTTCGCTTCCCACCTCGGCCTGCATCACGCTACTCAGGTCTACGCACAACATATCCATGGACACGCGACCTACAGTACGTGTCAACTGCCCTGCCACCAATATCGGTGTGCCATTCGGTGCGTGACGGGGATAACCGTCCGCATAGCCACACGCGACGATACCGATACGCATCGCGCTTTCCGCTTTGAACTTCGCGCCATAGCCCACCTCTTCACCCCTTGCTAAGTCCTGTGTCGCGATGATGCGACTGCGTAGACTCATGGCAGGACGCAGACGTAATTCCTGCGCAGTCTGATCGGCAAAAGGGGATGCACCATACAACATGATGCCAGGTCGCACCCAATCGCCATGGGTTTTCGGATAGCGTAACAATGCCGCTGAGTTCGCCAGCGAACGCGCCACTCGGTACTGCGTGGCCAAGTCGTTAAATACTTCCAACTGCGGCTCCACCCCACGCGCTTCGTCAGCATTGGCAAAGTGCGTCATTAAGGTGATGTCGCGCACCGCTTGATGCGCACGCAGACGTTCCATGACACGCCCAACGACCGCCGGAACGAAGCCCAATCGATTCATACCTGTATTGACCTTGAGCCAGACATCTAAACCCTCGCGTTTAGGATACGCATCCAACATCGCCAACTGATGCTCATTGTGAATCACGCAGGTCAAGTCGTACTCGGCAATCAGAGGCAGATCTTCTGCGCTAAAGTAGCCTTCCAGCAGCAAGATCGTCTGGGTGTAGCCTGCCTCACGTAAATGGATCGCATCCTGTATATCCAATAATGCAAGACCATCAGCCTCAGCCATCGCCTCAACCACTCGTAACAAACCATGTCCATAGGCATCGGCTTTGATGACTGCCATGACGCGCGCACTCGTCGCGCGTTTAGCGACATGCAGGTTGTTGGCGATAGCATTGAGATCAAGATAGGCGTGTATAGGACGAGGCATGACAGGTATTAGATTTAGCGTTACGCAATGATAGCAGGGGCAATACTTTCGTGTTATAAAACGGGCTCATAAAAAACCTCCCTTCCGAATGAACATCGGCTTCTACATCATCCTCGCGGCGCAATTCCTCTCGGCGCTTGCAGACAATGCATTGTTGTTCGCAGCAATCGCCTTACTCAAGGACCTACACGCTCCCGCTTGGCACACACCGGTATTACAAGAAGCCTTCATCTTTTCCTACATCATCCTCGCCCCTTTTGTCGGTGTGTTCGCCGACTCCATCCCTAAAGGACGGGTGATGTTTCTAAGTAACAACATCAAGATACTCGGCTGCCTCGCCATGCTGTTTGGCTTGAACCCCTTGATTGCTTATGGCTTAGTTGGCTTGGGTGCGGCGGCCTATTCGCCCGCCAAATATGGCATCCTCACCGAATACCTGCCACCAGACAAACTGGTGTTGGCGAATAGTTGGATGGAAGGTCTTACGGTAGCCGCAATTGTTTTGGGCGCGCTCGTCGGCGGCATCCTACTCAGCCCTAGTGTCGCCAACGCCATGTTGCATTGGTGGGATGTGCCCCTAATCGATACCTTTATAGATACCGCACCAGAACTCGCACTGACTATTATCGTAGTGATCTATGTACTGGCGGCAATCTTCAATCTCTATATCCCACGCGTTGCGATAGATCACAAACCACTCAGTCGCAATCCGATTTTCCTGATAAGGAATTTTTGGCACGACTTCAAACTATTGTGGAAAGACCCGCTAGGACAAGTTTCACTAGCCGTCACTACGCTATTTTGGGGTACGGGTGCGACACTTAGATTGATTGTCTTAGGTTGGGCTGCAGTCGCCTTGCACTACGACTTCAGCCAAGCCGCCAAGCTCACTGCCTGGGTCGCCATCGGCATCGCGATCGGTGCGGTACTCGCAGCCAAGTTCGTCAAGCTGGAACACTCCGTGCGTGTGCTGCCGATCGGCATTGCGATGGGGGCGGTCGTGCTGCTGATGATTCCGGTCACCAACAGTACATTGGCCATCATCCTGCTGATTGCAATAGGTGCGATGGGCGGATATTTCGTCGTGCCGATGAACGCACTACTACAGCATCGCGGTCACTTGTTGATGGGTGCGGGCAGCTCCATCGCCGTACAAAACTTCAACGAAAATCTCAGCATCTTCGCCATGTTGGGCTTGTATGCCCTGATGGAGAAAGTCCATCTCAACATCTACCTCATCATCACCGTGTTCGGCCTGATGCTGTCGGGCATCATGACTGCACTGTATAAGCGTCATGGACATGATCAAGATACGGGGAAGATTTAGTCGTAAATTGGAAGTCGTAAGTCGTAAGTCGTAAGTTACTAGCCACTCGCTCCTTGGGTTAAATTGACTGGTTGGTGTTATCCGCAATTTTTAGGTCGCACTAAAATTGTGGGCAGATGAATATATTTTTTAACGCCATGATATGAAGAGATTTATTTTACCCGTCGAGCATCTTAGTCTATTTAGGCAACATCCCAGAATGGATTAGATTTTGTCTCAGTTACCTTAAGCCTCAAGGAGAGTGAGAATACTATGCAATATTCAAAAGACACGCTCGAAGCTGTTGAGAAAGTCTTAGGAGAGCCAGCGTTCTTGGAATTAACCGAGAACGCGTGGAAGATTCGAACAAACCTAATCTTTGCCTCGACCATATCTATTGCAGTTGTATTTGGAAGCTTGCACATTGAGCCAGATTCTCAAATTATCGGATTGAAATTCAAAGGTTTATCAGACGCAATCCTTACCAACGGACTCATCGCATTGGTGGTGTATCTGCTCGTTCACTTCCTTTGGGCGTCCGCCGACGCACTGCTTGAATGGAGGCTGCGAGTCACAGGCACGCGAGTAACTTTCGTTACTACTGCACGCTTCGCTAGTGAACATGGTGACTATCCGAGTGATCCAAGGCAATCGACCCTATACAACTGGTGGAAGGACGAGGCTCGCAAGATTGGTAACGTTGCACCACACCTGCTGGAGATGGAGGAGCGATTAGGACAATTGGAATCCGAGATGAAAACACAATCCTCAGAAGGGGCGAGTGCCACCAACATAACGAATGCCATACGACTCATTGGTGAACTTCGCGAACAACTCGCGAAAGTCTCGCACGAACTCAAAGCAACTTCAGCCAGTATAGAAGCGACAAGAATCCCATCATCATTGAAGCGCTTTGACACATGGTTCGGTCTATTTCTAAGAAGTCAAAACCTCCGATGGCTATTGATTGAATTCCTTACTCCTGTTTTGGTTGGCGGATACGCACTATTTCTTCTAGTCGCGCGGTAAAACACCTAGAAAAAATAGCAGCCTAATAGGAGCAGACTCGAATAAAAATCGCAGCCCTTCAATCGACTTTCCTCTTACGACTTACGACTTCCCCCTTACGACTTACGACTTCCCTCTTACGACTTACGACTTCCCACTTACGACTTCCCACTTACGACTTCCCACTTACGACTTACGTCTTACGACTGCTTTTACGCCTGTACTTCCCTCATCACATCGACCGCAAAACATAAATCCTGCCACGCTTGCGCTTTCGCCGAAGGGCGGCGCAGCAAATACGCGGGGTGATAAGTGACGATGAGCGGGATGCCGTTGTAGTCATGCAGCGAGCCGCGCAATGCATCTAAGGGCATATCCTCGCCCAATAAATTTGTCGCGGCCACCTTACCTAAGGCCACAATTAGCTTGGGATTCACAAGTTCGATCTGACGCGCCAAGTAGGGTGCACATAGCGCGATTTGTTCCGCAGTCGGATGACTATTTTCAGGCGGACGACATTTGCTGACGTTGGCGATATAAACATCTTTGCCACGTTGCAATTTGATCGCTGCCAGCATGTTATCAAGCAATTTTCCTGATTCACCTACGAAAGGTTCACCTTGCGCATCCTCGTCCGCGCCCGGCCCTTCTCCTACGAAGAACCAATCAGCGCGTTCGTTACCTACACCGAATACAGTCTGTGTGCAGCCTGCACGCAAACCGCAACGCTCACAATCACGCACTTGTTGTTTGAGTTCAGGCCAAGTTTTGGCGGGAATGAATGCGGTAACTGTTGCTGCTGGAATTTCAGTTTCTACAATCACTTCCTCTACACGTGCCGCGTGCTGCACTTCGACTTCGGGTACTACCGCCATTTGTTCGACAGGCATCTCCACACTGGCTGGCGCGACTATTTCTACAGGTTGAGGCGCATCACGCAATGTCCATAGCGGATAGAGATTCATCTCGCGCAACATCGCTTCTTGCCTATCCATGCACTTCTCCTGTCAACACACATGCCATCAGCAAAGCATCCTCGCTGCCTTGCGCGTTGCGATAATAGCCGCGCCGCTTGCCAATCTCGGCATATCCCACTTTACGATACAAGCCGATGGCGGGTGCATTGCTGGCGCGGACTTCCAAGAACATGCGTTGCATGCCCCGTGTAACTGCCCAATTCAATACCGCTTGCAACATCGCCTGCCCCCATCCCTTACGTTGCTGGTCTGCGGCCACGCCGATATTGAGTAACTCAGCCTCATCTAGCACAGGCATCACGATGGCGTAACTCACGATGTCGCCTTCGTGCTCATCGACCACACAGTGATAGCCACTGCTCAATGCATCTTCAAAATTGCCGCGTGTCCAAGGATAAGCTTGCACGGTCTGCTCTATCGCCCATACCGCGTCCACATCATCCGCCGTCATCTCACGCATGTTGTTGTTTGGCCTGTGCGATCAGTTCACGCTCTGCGGTCTTGAGTGCGACTTTGTCGCGCAGATACAGGGGTTGTGCGAGTGCGGCATCGACAGCCAGCCCCTGTGCGTAAGCGACCGCGCCCAAGCTGGCGATGGCGGCCGCATGTGGCACCGCCGCGCCTTCTACAACCTGCAATTGAGCGCCGTAACGTTGTTGCAATGCCGCGCCATATGCGTCGAACGCACTCCCCACCCCGAACCAACCCTCACCTTCGACAGGCGGTGCATCTTGCGCTTTGCACAGGCTAGGCTCACACACCACAACCCATGATCCTTGCGATCTCTCATAGGCGGCGTGATAGATCTCACCCATGCGCGCATCCAAGGCTGCGATGACGCGACGTTGACCTGTCGCCTCAGCCAAAGCCAACAGCGTACACACTGGCATGACAGGAATATCCGCCCCTAAAGCCAAGCCCTGCGTCGTACCACAGGCGATACGCACACCGGTGAAAGAACCTGGACCCGCACCGAAAGCGATGCCATCGAGTTCGGACAATTTGACCTGAGCATCGCGCAACAGACCATCCAACATCGCCATCAACAATTCTGAATGCTTTTGACCGACCCGTTCAAAACGCTCGCTCACCACGCCATCCAACGATAGCGCGACCGAGCAATATTCTGTGGAAGTCTCCAGCGCGAGGATGCGCATCTTAATTCGCCAACAACAAGACGACCGCCTGTGCCGCAATACCTTCGCCACGCCCGGTGTATCCCAGCTGCTCGGTGGTGGTGGCTTTGACGTTGACCGCACTCATCTCTACGCCCAGATCGGCGGCGATGTTGGCGACCATCTGCGGGATGTGCGGCATCATCTTGGGGGCTTGGGCGATGATGGTCGCATCGAGATTCGCAACATGGAAACCCTGAGCACGCACTAGATGCATGGTCTCGCGCAACAAGACACGACTGTCGATGTTCTTGAACTTCGCATCGGTATCCGAAAAGTGACGACCGATGTCCCCCAAAGCCGCTGCACCCAGTAGCGCATCGCAGATCGCATGCAGCAACACATCCGCATCGGAATGTCCTAGCAGACCTTTTTCATAAGGGATATCCACGCCACCGATGATGAGCTTGCGCTCTGTGACTAACTGATGAACATCAAAACCTTGTCCGATACGCATACTCATCTCCCCGCTTGATTGAGCAACAACTCCGCCAGCATCAAGTCTTGCGGATAAGTGACTTTGAAATTCGTGGTGTCGCAAGCGACCAATTTAGGGTGCAAGCCCAGCGCCTCGATGGCAGAAGCATCATCGGTAACGTCTTTACATTGCTGCAATGCCCGCACCAGCAAGCCCGCACGGAACATCTGCGGCGTTTGTGCTTGCCAAAGCTGCTCACGACTCTCGGTGCGCAACACACGACCTGTCCCATCAGCACGCTTCAAGGTATCCGCCAACGGCACGGCCAAAAGGCCGCCGATATCATCATCACGTAGCTCTTCTATGAGTTTGAAAAGATGCGCCTGTGTCAGACAGGGGCGCGCCGCATCATGCACCAACACCCAGTCATCCGATTCCAGTTCGGCAGCAACAAGTCCATTCGTGACCGACTCGGCACGCGTCGCCCCGCCACAATACAGGGATTGCAACTTATCGCCGAAACGACTCAGATCATAACTTTTGAATTGCGTATCCTCTGGCGATAACACCACGAACACGGTTTCGATTTGAGGACAGGCACACAGCGTAGACAGCGCATGAAAGATCATCGGCTGCCCAGCCAAGGGCAGATATTGCTTAGGTAACTCTTGCCCCATGCGCGCCCCAAAACCAGCGGCGGGGACTAAAGCGTGAAAAGTCATAAGCACCTTCCTCTGCTAGTCAGATGACCTAGATCATTCCCACTCTATGGTTGCGGGCGGCTTGCCTGATATGTCGTAGACCACGCGATTGATACCGCGCACTTCGTTGATGATGCGATTGGAGACTTTGCCTAGCAACTCATAAGGCAGATGTGCCCAGTGAGCAGTCATGAAGTCTTGTGTCTGTACCGCACGCAAAGACACCACCCATTCATAGGTACGACCATCACCCATCACACCCACGCTCTTGACTGGCAGGAACACGGTGAATGCCTGAGAGGTCTTCTCGTACCAAGTCTTGCCGTCTTCTGCTTTGGTGTTACGTAATTCTTCCATGAAGATGGCATCTGCACGACGCAACAGATCAGCATATTCGCGCTTCACCTCACCGAGGATACGCACGCCCAGACCAGGACCAGGGAAAGGATGGCGATACACCATGCCGTGCTCCAAGCCCATCGCCACGCCCAGTTCACGGACTTCATCCTTGAACAATTCACGCAAGGGCTCCAGCAACTTCAGATGCAAGGATTCTGGCAAGCCACCCACGTTGTGGTGAGATTTGATGGTATGCGCTTTCTTGTTCTTGCCGCCGGCGGACTCGATCACATCGGGATAGATGGTGCCTTGTGCCAACCATTTTGCCTGTGGCAACTTTTTCGCTTCGCGTTGGAATACTTCGACGAACTCGCGCCCGATGATCTTGCGCTTCTGTTCAGGGTCTGTGACACCTGCCAAGAATCCCAAGAACTCTGCGCTTGCATCAACATGGATGACTTTCACGCCCAAGTGGTCGGCAAAAGTCTTCATCACTTCTTGTGCTTCGTTCAGACGCAACAGACCGTTATCGACGAACACACAAGTCAGTTGCTTACCGATCGCCTTATGCAACAACACCGCTGCGACAGACGAGTCCACGCCGCCTGACAGCCCAAGGATGACTTCCTCATCACCGACTTGCTCGCGTATCTTGGCAACCGCTTCGTCAATATAGTTAGGCATGTTCCAATCTTCACCACAGCCACAGATGTCATGCACGAAACGACCCAACATCGCTTTACCCTGATGCGTATGGGTGACTTCAGGATGGAACTGCAAAGCATAGAAACGACGCGCTTCATCTGCCATCCCTGCGATAGGCGTGCTGGCATTGCTGGCGATGACAGCGAAGCCAGCTGGCAACTTAGTGACCTTATCGCCGTGGCTCATCCATACATCGAGCACGCCGCCAGTTTTATCCTGAATGCCGCGCAACAAAGCGCTATCGCCTGATGACTTGATCTCTGCATAGCCAAATTCGCGCACATGACCGTTCTCAACCGCACCGCCTAATTGCGCAGCCATGGTCTGCATGCCGTAGCAGATACCCAAAACAGGTACGCCCAAGTCGAACACCACTGCTGGCGCTTTCGGGGTCTCGTCTTCATAGACCGAATTAGGGCCACCGGACAGGATGATGCCATCCGGTGCATACGCACGAATGTCCGCTTCTGACATATCCCAAGGATGGAGTTCGCAATAGACATGTGCCTCGCGGACACGTCGTGCGATCAGTTGCGTGTATTGAGAACCGAAATCGAGGATGAGGATTTTTTTATGAGTAGTCATTGTGTCGTAAGACGTAAGTCGTAAGTCTTTAGTTGGTTTTGAGGAGGACAGCCTTTTGCAGTCCTTTTAACATTTTTGCAATTTCTTCCGCTTGAAAAAGAATCGCGTCCATTTGTTCTATGCTCAAATAGTCCAGACGTTGAGCCAACATGATTTGCGTTTCCACTTCAGCTAAAGAACCCAGCGAAATCGAGAGGAAGTGCGCGAACTCTTTATTTGAATTACGCGCCTGCCCTTCTGCGATATTGGAAGGAATTGAAACAACAGCGCGTTGTAGCTGACTTGCCAATCCGTAAACTTCATGCCGAGGAAAGCCAGCACAGAGCCTATATACCGCCTCTGCTTGCTCCATCGCCAATTGCCAAACTTTAAGTTCACGGTAGCCAGCCATTGATACTCCTCAGCTATTGGGTTATCGATCATTTCTTACGACTTCCCGCTTACGTCTTATGGCTAATCTATATGGTAGTTAGGTGCTTCCTTGGTGATCTGCACATCATGCACGTGCGATTCACGGATACCAGATGAGGTGATCTCTACGAACTCAGCCTTCTCATGTACGGTGGCGATGTCTGCACAACCCAGATAACCCATGCTCGCACGCAGACCGCCCATCAGCTGATGGATGACCGCGAGTACGCTGCCCTTGTATGCCACGCGACCTTCAACGCCTTCTGGCACCAATTTATCTTGATTGGCTTCACCTTCTTGGAAGTATCGATCACTAGAGCCTTGAGCCATCGCACCTAAGCTGCCCATGCCACGATAGGACTTATAAGAACGACCTTGGAACAGCTCGATCTCGCCGGGTGCCTCCTCAGTACCTGCGAAAAGGCCACCCAACATCACAGCATGCGCACCGGCAGCGATCGCCTTAGCGATGTCACCCGAATAGCGTATGCCGCCGTCGGCGATTAATGGCACGCCAGTGCCTTTCAATGCTTCGGCAACGTTTTGAATCGCAGCAATCTGTGGTACGCCGACACCCGCAACGATACGCGTCGTACAAATAGAGCCAGGGCCGATACCGACCTTAACACCATCCGCACCATGCTCGACCAGCGCCAATGCCGCAGCGCCAGTAGCGATGTTGCCGCCGATGACTTCGATATGCGGGAAATTCTTTTTAACCCAGCGAACACGATCCAACACGCCTTGGGAATGACCGTGCGCAGTATCGACCACAATCACATCCACACCTGCTTCAGCCAGCAATGCAACGCGCTCTTCGGTACCTTCGCCCACACCGACTGCAGCGCCTGCACGCAAACGACCCAACTTATCTTTGGATGCTAATGGATGCTCATTGGATTTGAGAATGTCTTTCACCGTCATCAAACCGCACAATTCAAACGCATCATTAACGACCAACACGCGTTCAATACGGTGCTTGTGCATCAAGCTGCGCGCTTCTTCCAGACTGGTGTTCTCTTTGACAGTGATCAGACGCTCACGAGGCGTCATGATGTTTTGTATAGGCTGATCGAGGTTACTCTCAAAACGTAGGTCACGATTCGTGACGATACCTACCAACAGCTTGCCCTGCACGACAGGCAGACCAGAAATCTTATGCAGACGCGTCAAGCCAAGAACTTGGCGCACAGTCATATCGGCTGTGATTGTGATTGGATCTTTCACCACACCGCTCTCGAAACGCTTCACCTTGGCGACTTTTGCAGCCTGTGCGTGAGAAGACATGTTCTTATGAAGAATGCCGATACCGCCTTCTTGCGCCAAGGCAATCGCTAAGCGAGATTCAGTGACTGTATCCATCGCTGCTGACAAGATAGGGATATTAAGGCTGATGTTGCGTGTCAATTGCGTGCGCAAAGTAACATCGCGCGGCAACACATTGGAGTAAGCGGGAACGAGCAGTACGTCGTCGAAAGTTAATGCTTTTTGAATGATGCGCATAATAATCCGTTTCGGCAAAGCGCGGATTATACGCATCCTGAACCAACTGGTAAACGGCCAGCAAAAACCCGCCATGGGCGGGTCTCTCGTTGCTGTTAGCTAAATCCCCCAGCGAGGTGGAGATTTAAAGCTTACAGAGCTGTTTCGTTGGTCTCGCCAGTACGGATGCGGATCACTTGCTCTACGCTGGAAACGAATATCTTGCCATCGCCAATCTTACCGGTATGGGCAGCCTTGATGATGCCTTCCACCGCAGTATCCACCAGGTCATCTGGAATCACCACCTCAACCTTGATTTTAGGTAGAAAATCGACCACGTACTCCGCGCCACGATACAACTCGGTATGCCCCTTTTGACGACCAAAGCCCTTGACCTCAGTTACGGTCAGACCGCTCACACCCAGTTCGGATAGCGTTTCGCGCACCTCGTCTAACTTGAATGGCTTGATCACTGCTTCGATTTTTTTCATGATGGCTCCGTGAATTATCAGTTTGGATGTGGCGGCTCAGCGGGGTGATTGTAACAAGTTCGAGGTGAATATGAAGTATCAATTCACAAATATCTGGCAGCCACGAGGACGCTACTTACAGTTGACAGTCAAATCCAAAATTACAATTAATAGCTCGTATCACAACAACTCGATATAACGTATCTCCAGCACTTCCAACTCAGCGAAACCTGTAGGCGTACGTAGATTAGCCACCTCTCCCACTCTTAATTTAAGTAGCGCCATGGCCAGCGGCGAAACCCAACTGATGCGCCCCCTCGCCACATCCGCCTCATCCACCCCCACGATGCTATAGGTATTCTCCATGCCCTCTTCGTCGCAGACGGTCACCGTCGCACTGAAGAAAACTTGGTCGCATTCCTTACGCTGTGAGGGATCGACCACCTCGGAAAGATCAAGCCGGCGACGTAAAAATCGGATGCGCCTATCGATCTCGCGCAAACGCTTCTTGCCGTAAATGTAATCACCATTTTCAGAGCGATCGCCGTTCGAGGCAGCCCAAGTGATGGTCTGTACCAACTTCGGGCGCTCGACTTTCCACAACTCTTCTAGCTCATCATGCAAGCGACGCTGTCCGTGTGGCGTGATGTAGTTCTTCACGCCCGAAGGCAGCTTAAGCCTAGGCTCCAAGTCCTCGTCGTCTTCGTCTGTCTCTTTAGTGAATGCTTTACTCATAGCTTTTGATTCTACAGTACACGAATTCGGGGTCCGATTATCCATACAAAGTACATAATTAATTTCTAATTAATCAATTAGTTATATTAATGACAAAATCTATATGAATCGTGATAATCGTACACCCGAGTAAAACACATCAGTATTAAGTCAGCTTGTGGCAGCTTAAATGCTCAAAAGTGATTACTCGGAAACAATGCGCACCGATATGGATGCAGAACTCACAGCAACACAATTTGTCCATAGGGGGGCATCTTGAATACAAATATAAAAATATACGTCGTCGCTACAAAAACGGGCAATTTGCAAAACACAGCTGCGCATTTTGCGCACAGGCTTCAATCATGGATCAGAATATTTTTTACATCGATACTCTTCTTTGTTTCTTGTCAAGCAGTTGCTGCTGGCGTAGTTGCAACTGGATCAGCTAATTGGTCAGGGACCTGCTCCGGATGTCACGGCACACCTCAAGCGGGGAATGCGACTGCAGCGTTCTCTGCTTATGGCAATACTGCAAATCTACTGACCACCTATGCGAACAATGCAGGTGCTATAGCGTCAGCCGCATCTCCAGGCTATACAATTCCAGCAGCAAACACACAAAGTGCATTTTATGCCAATACCAGCACCCCCATGGGTAGTTACGCCGTCACCTTCGGCACTTCTGGTGCGCCTACTCAATACGCACTCGATATCTCAGCTTATTTTGCTTCCCTGTTTGCTGTACCTAGTGCACCAACGATAGGCACACCCAGCAGTGGTAATGGGCAGGTCTCTGTTGCCTTCTCTGCACCCGCGAGTGCTTTGACGATCACGAGCTATACCGCTAACTGTAGCGGCTTTACAGCCACGGGATCAAACAGCCCGATTGCAGTAACTGGCCTAAGCAACGGAACCGCTTATACCTGCAACGTCACTGCCACTAGCAACGCAGGTACTAGTGCAGCGTCTGGGAATAGTGCTTCAGTGACACCATCAACCATACCTAATGCACCAACAGCTGCCACAGCCGTAAAGGGTAACGCTACTGCGACTGTTAGTTTCACTGCACCAGTAAGCAATGGTGGGACTGCCATCACTGGATACACTGTTACGTCAAATCCAGCAGGAGGTAGCGACACTAATGCAGGCACTACCAGTTTGAGCCACAGCATCACGGGTCTAAGCAATGGCACCTCGTACACCTTCACTGTCACTGCCACCAACATCAAAGGCACTGGTGCGGCGTCTGCAGCCAGCAACGCAGTGATACCCTCGACCGTACCCAATGCACCAACTGCTGCTTCGGCAGTCGCAGGCAATACTTCTGCCACAGTCAGCTTCTCCGCACCCGCCAACAATGGCGGCTCTGCCGTCACTGGGTACACTGTCACTTCAAGCCCCGCAGGTGGCACAGACACGAATGCCAATACAACTGGATTGAGTCATAGCATCACCGGTCTAAGCAACGGTACGGCATATACCTTTACTGTCATCGCAAGCAATATCAATGGCAACAGTGTCTCATCAACAGCATCGGCTGCTGTGACGCCTGCCACTGTCCCTGGCGCACCCACCATAGGCACTGCAAGCTCCGCCGGTAGCGGTGCGATATCGGTCACTTTCTCTGCGCCAGCTTCAACAGGCGGCTCGGCTATCATCGATTACACCGCAAGCTGTAGCGGCTTGACCGCAACAGCTGCATCTAGTCCTATCACCGTCTCCGGATTGACCAACGGCACTGCGTATACCTGCACCGTCACTGCACGTAACGCCGTCGGTTCCAGCCTCGCTTCAGCAGCAAGTAATTCCGCCACCCCCGCTACCGTACCAGGCGCACCAACCATCACATCTGCTACTCCAGGTAATACTCAAGCCACTATCGTATTCACTGCTCCAGCCAACACAGGTGGCTCTCCTATCACAGGCTATACCGTCACCTCTAGTCCCGCTGGCGGTACCGACAGTAATGCAGGTAGCACAGGATTGAGTCATATCATCACGGGCCTAAGCAACGGCACTTCTTATACCTTCGTCGTCACCGCAACGACGGGTGCGGGTAGCACGGCATCTGCAGCCAGCAACGCAGTGATACCCTCGACCGTACCCAATGCACCAACTGCTGCTTCGGCAGTCGCAGGCAATACTTCTGCCACAGTCAGCTTCTCCGCACCCGCCAACAATGGCGGCTCTGCCGTCACTGGGTACACTGTCACTTCAAGCCCCGCAGGTGGCACAGACACGAATGCCAATACAACAGGATTGAGTCATAGCATCACCGGTCTAAGCAACGGTACGGCATATACCTTTACTGTCATCGCAAGCAATATCAATGGCAACAGTGTCTCATCAACAGCATCGGCTGCTGTGACGCCTGCCACTGTCCCTGGCGCACCCACCATAGGCACTGCAAGCGCTGCCGGTAGCGGTGCGATATCGGTCACTTTCTCTGCGCCAGCTTCAACAGGCGGCTCGGCTATCATCGATTACACCGCAAGCTGTAGCGGCTTGACCGCAACAGCTGCATCTAGTCCTATCACCGTCTCCGGATTGACCAACGGCACTGCGTATACCTGCACCGTCACTGCACGTAACGCCGTCGGTTCCAGCCTCGCTTCAGCAGCAAGTAATTCCGCCACCCCCGCTACCGTACCAGGCGCACCAACAATAGGCACTGCTACTCTGGGTAATGGTCAAGCTAGCGTGTCATTCACAGCGCCAGCCAGTAATGGCGGTTCAACAATCAGCAGCTATACAGTCACCGCCAACCCGGGCGGCAATACCGGCACGGGAACTGGCAGTCCTATCATCGTTAGTGGGCTGAGCAACGGTACTGCTTATACTTTCTCAGTCACAGCGACAAACGGCGTGGGTACAGGCGCAGCATCAGGATCAAGCGGGTCGGTGACACCTCAAGCACCACCGACTGCAAGTGCAAGCAATGCCTCCGTCATCTTCAACTCGGCAGCCAACGTCATCACGCCAACGATTTCGGGTGTCACCAACACTGCTGGCATCACCATCACAACGGCCCCACTACACGGCACAGCGACTGCTTCTGGAACCAACAACACCGTTAGCTATACGCCAACTACTGGCTATTTTGGTGCTGACTCTTTTGGCTTTACGATCACAGGCACAGGTGGAACTTCCTCAGCAGCAACCGTTTCCATCACCGTAGGCAATCCGCCCGCACCGGCAGCCACCGCTGCCGCCATGATTGTGCCGTTAAACACGCCGACCACCTTAGATCTGACTGGCAATGTCACTGGCACGGGTGTGACTGGCATCTCCATCGCTAGCAATCCGTTACATGGCTCAGTCACGGTCAATGGCATGCAGGTGACCTATACCCCGGTGCTGAACAGTATCGCTGCGGATAGTTTTACTTATACAGCGATAGGCACTGGCGGGCCTTCCGCCGCAGCGACTGTATCGGTAACGATCACAGGCAGACCTGATCCGACCAAAGACACAACTGTGACAGGCATGTTAGGGGCACAGACAGATACCGCACTGCGTTTCTCTGGCACCCAACTAGCTAACTTCCAACATCGCACGGACTCCCTGCATCACCGTCGATCAGCACCTCGCACTGTCAGTGCACGCTTGACGGAGGAAAGTCCGTTCGATACCAAGGCAACAGCCAATACCAATAGCGCTGCCAATTCGACACATACGCTGGAAAATCAACTCAA
Source organism: uncultured beta proteobacterium (assembly GCA_963740305.1). Classification (GTDB taxonomy): domain Bacteria; phylum Pseudomonadota; class Gammaproteobacteria; order Burkholderiales; family Gallionellaceae; genus Gallionella. The sequence continues at coordinate 373,962 of CAVUDR010000005.1, forward strand.
CAATGCGACCACGCCCGTCACTACGTCACCACCTGGGTTCATGAGCGATTTAATCGCTTTGGCGACCACCCAAACGGTGAATCTGTCGCATCTGGCAGGCGGCGCGAGCGGCTCGGCTCTGGAATCCGACACTAGCAGCTCGATATGGATAGAGGGTATGGCTAACTTCGGCAAGCAGGATGCCACTGGCAATCGCAGTGGTACAGAGTTCAGTACCAACGGTATCAGCATCGGTATGGATAAGAGTTTTAGCGACAAGCTTTCCTTAGGCTTTGGCGTAGGCTTAGCGCGCGACAAGACCAATGTCGGCCTAGATGGTTCTAAGATCCAAGCTAACGGCTCCTCACTCGCCTTGTATGGCAGCTATCAACCCATCGATGACTTTTATCTAGATGGTTTATTGGGAATCGGCACACTCAACTTCGACAACCAGAGATACGTGGCCGCAGCCAATACTTTTGCAACGAGCAACCGCAAGGGACAACAGTTGTTCGCCTCGCTGACCACTGCTTGGGATAAACATGAGCACAACTTCACGATGTCGCCTTATGCGCGTATGGACTATTCCTCTGACCGCCTCAAGCAAGCAACAGAGACTGGCGCAGGGGCGAACAATTTGATCTATATGCAGCAGACTAACAATACACTGCAAGGTGCATTGGGTATCAAGCTGGAGAGCAAACATGATGCTAGTTTCGGCGTCACAACTCCTAGGCTGCGTGCTGAGTTCCGCCATAACTTCCAAGGTGACCGCGTCAGTTCTATCGCTTATGCGGACAATGTGGGTGGCATCTACACTTTGAGTAGCGGCGCGATTGTCAAGAACTCGCTGGTTTTAGGGCTCGGTGATACCTTCCAATTCAACAACGGCCTTAGCTTAGATGTGGATTACCAGCATCAGCACACCTACTCCACTGCCAGCAACAATACGATACGCATGTTGATCTCAAAAGAGCTGGACGGTACTAAACGACATAGCGGCTATGTCGATGAAGAAGATGACGATGCCGACCACCATCTCTCAGGCGTACAAGTCGATACGGGTTTTATGTTCGACAGCAATGTGACGCGCGGTGAGCTTGCGACTGATCAACGCAGTGATCGTTCATATAGTGCTAACGTCAACAAGCACGCAATCTTCTCGCTCAACGATCATTCACGCATCGTGCTCACCGGCACTTTGGGGGGTGAGCAGTTCGCCAATTACGACGGCTTGAGCCATGTGCTGGCAGGCGGTAAAGGTGAGTATCAATACCGTGCTTCAACGGAATTCGGTTCGCCAATCTACGCACTGTTCGCGCGCGGCACTGCCGAACAATATCGCTCGCTGCTACGCGATGGTTATCGCTACGCATTGGGTGGTTCAATTCGCACCGACCTGACTGACCGTATCACCTTCTTTACCGCCCTGACCCATAACCAACACTATGGCAAGAGTGCGGTATTCGATGGCAAAGACAATTCCGGAAGATTCAACTTTGATTACGCGGTAGATAACCACAGCACCTTATATCTGGGCGGCGAATATCGTCGTGGTGACATCGTTTCGACTGGCAAGCCCGGACTCGACAACCTGAATATCGCCAAAGTGTTCATCCAGGATGATGCCTACGCGGGTGGACAGCTGTTCAGCTACCGCTTCGATGGCTCAACCATAATCAGCACACTGGGTTACAACATCGGCTTCGGTCCGCGTGACTCCTTAGATCTTTCATGGCGTCGTGCGACTTCAACTGCAACTTTGGCCTCAAATGCCAGCGGACATCACAATACCTATGTCGCCAATCAGTACTCTTTGGTCTACTTGGTCGGTTTCTAAAGGACAACAACATGCGCTACAGACACTTGATTATTTTTACCACCCTTAGCTTCGCCACATTTGCGTTATCAAGTTGCGGTGCAGGCAATGGCAATCCGAATGACGTGATACCCAACTCCCCTGTGACCGTTACACCGACCAGTGGACCGGATAGCTTTTTATTGTTCCCTAATCCGCAAGTACAACCAGATGGCAGCTTGCAAACCAACTCGGCTGCTTACACACAAGCGTATTACGCTGCTATCGACCCACTTAATCTGCGCACGACACTGGCAGGTTTCAAGACGGCAAATGGTTTTGGTAGCGGTACGGGTACAGAAGTTCACGCAGTATTCGGTGATAGCCGTGATCTAGGTTACGGTCGCCTGATGACTGCGCGTCAGAATGCCGATGGCACGGTTGCTTTCATCGTAGGTAACTATGCGATCAATGCTGGTGGCGTGTATGGCTATTCGACCTTGAACCTAGATGCCGCAGTGGCTCAAGATGCACTCTGGCTCAAAAGCACCAGTGCATTGGAATTCAGCCCCGGACCAAGTGGCGGTTTGAGCTTCGCAAAGTTCTACTCCTACGACCCAGCTGGCAACCGCTTGGCAACTGCCAACCTAGATGGGCGTGGTGCGAAGGCGATGCCAGGTATTTGCATCTCTTGCCACGGCGGCCGCGCTGACCCACTCACCCCACCTGACAATAGATTAGGCGGCACAGGACTGCCGCTTTTCCCACTGGTCGCAAATTCTGCGACTCAGGCGCGTGGCGATGTGCAGGCCCATCTGCATGTCGTAGAAGCCGATGCGGTAGGATTTTCTACAGCGATAGGTTCACGCCGCGTAGATCTAGAGGCTGCGATCAAGGCCATCAACAAGATCATTCTCAGCACTTATCCGCTGCCTACGGGCACCGTTACACCCACAGGATTTGCCGAAGACGTGGGCAGACGTGTCGCTACGGCCAACGAGTGGCAAGGTACCGCAGCTAATCTGATCAAGAACGCTTACGGTGGTAACGGCCTTCCCAATGCGAGCTTCGTTGACACTTATCTGCCTACAGACTGGACCACGAATGGCCAGACGACACTGTATCAAAGCACCGTCGCGCCAGCTTGTCGCATCTGTCATTTGATGCGCGGTACGGCTCAGCAATCTGATATCGATTTGGACACATTTGCCAAATTCCAAGGCTATGCCTCGCGCATCAAGGAGCATGTCATCGATCGAGGTGATATGCCCTTAGCAAAGATCGTCTATGACAAGTATTACGCCACGGCGATGGTCAACAACATGGCGCTATTTCTCTCCAGCGCACCCTTGGCATTCGTGACACACGATGGCGCAGGTGCAGCACTCAGACCGGGACGCCCTATCGCCGATCCAGGCCCAGACCGCACTACGTTGACAGGTGCGATTCCACTATCCGCCGCAGCCAGTCTATATTCTACGGGTTATCAATGGTCCATCACTTCAGGCCCTATAGGTGCGACCCTGACCAATCCAACTGCGTCTGCTGCCACGCTGAATGCCGCCATCAACGGTACTTATGTGCTGCAACTGATCACCAGCAAAGGTGCAACACAGAGCACAGCAGCAACGCTTAGTATCGTGGTCAATAGCGCACTAACACCTGTACCCAGTGCAATCAATTTCACCAATATCAAGACCGTGTTGCAGACTGGTGGATGTACTGCCTGCCATACGACAGCAGGGACAGCCCCCATCAACTACAGCAACATAGACCGCAACGGTGACACCTTGATCGATGCGACGGACGATGTATGGCTCTATACCGAAGTGCGTGGTCGTATCAATTTCAACGATATCGAATCCAGCCCGCTACTGCGCAAACCCACAGGTGAGCATCATGCTGGTGGCTTGTTGACAGGCTTCGACAACACCAAACCACCTGGCGACCCTTTACGTAACAATTACGATCTCTTCCTCAATTGGATACTCAACGGCGCACCGCAATAAGGCACAGAACAGGAGTGATGATGAATAAATTCGACGATATAGACGAATCAAAACGCAAGATATTGATTCAAGCTTTGGCGCTAGGTGCAATGGGTAGCTTGGCAAGCCAGAATGCATTGGCCAGCTTCTTCGGTGACCGCCCCAGCAAGCTCCCTGATGAGCAATCAATCTATCGCATCAGTGGTACGGCAACCGTCAATGGCAAGACCGCCAATCTACAAACACGCATCTATCCTGGCGACACGGTTGCAACAGCTGAGGACAGCGAGATCATCTTCGTGGTGAACACGCACTCCATGATCCTTAGGGCCAACAGCCATCTGGTGATAGAGGCTGAGAAGACATCTGCACTGTCGTCCTTCATTTCCGGCTTGCGACTCTTGACCGGCAAACTACTGTCGGTATCGCGCAATAGTCCCATGCATATAAATACCTCCACGGCCACGATAGGCATACGCGGCACTGGGTTCTATGTGGAAGCAGATCCAGAACTGACCTACTTCTGCACCTGCTATGGCAAAACCGATGTGTCGTCCAACCTCGACCCCCTGAGTACCACCAGTGTGGTCTCCAAGCATCATGACAGGCCTCTGTACATCCTCAAGGATGAGGCACAAGGTGAACACATCCGCCCTGCACCTTTCATCAACCATACGGATCAGGAATTGTTGTTAATCGAGACCTTGGTCGGACGTACCACGCCTTTCGTATTTGCAAACGATGCCTATAGCGCACCACGCCGCGAATATTAAGATCGCATTTTAATGACTGATTGCACTTGCTGACAGATTTTTGCCTAGGTATTTTTTAACTGAGCTAAGATCTGTGACAAGTTTTATACTCGCGCCCCAATTCAGTACATCCTACTCATCATGAAAAGCAAGGCTACACACTCAGCACAACGCGGATTTACCCTGATTGAGATCATGGTGGTCGTGGTCATCATGGGCATACTCGCTGCATTGGTCGTTCCCAAGCTGATGGGGCGTGCCGACGATGCTCGCATCGCTGCTGCCAAGCAAGACATCTCGACCATAATGCAGGCCATGAAGCTCTACAAACTCGACAACCAGCGCTATCCAACCACCGAACAAGGTTTACAGGCACTCACCATCAAACCCAGTAGTGGTCCAGCCGCCAATGGTTGGAAGGCTGGTGGCTATCTGGACAAATTACCCAAAGATCCATGGGGCTATCAATATCAATTCCTGTCTCCTGGCATCAAAGGTGATATTGATATCTTCTCGCTAGGTGCGGACGGACAAGCTGGGGGCGAAGGTAATGATGCTGATATCGGTTCGTGGGAAATCTAATCGGGAAGCGTGAAAAATCTATTTCGCGACTCGATTGCGGAGTCGCTCGCTACAGTTACTCTCGCTCCTCGCACTGCCATAAAACATCACTTAAGTTGATACAGCGTGGATTCACGCTACTAGAACTGCTGGTCGTCATGGTGATTGCGGGCTTACTTTTAGGTCTCGTCTCCTTAAAGGGGATGCCCGATGACCAACAATTGTTGTTACAAGATGCACAGCGCATCGCCTTGTTACTACAATTGGCTCGTGATGAAGCTATTGTGCGCAATCGTCCGGTTGCATTCGAAGCTGATGCTCAGCACTACCGTTTTCTCATCCGTGAAGAACTTGAGTGGCAAGTTTTGACTCGTGATGAAATGCTACGCGAGCGCGAATTCAAGCGCGGGCCTGTGAGTTTCAGCATGAACGCAAGCATGGTCCCTCTGCCTTTACGCATACAGTTCGGGCACGAGCCTGTAGACCAACCCTTCGTACTCACCCTCTCTATCGGCACTACTCATGTATCAATAAAGGCCGATGGTATAGGACACTTCAATGCAGAATGAATCCATGAATAAGACTCGCGGCTTCACACTACTTGAAGTTCTGGTCGCACTGGTGATCGTAGGCACAGCGCTGGGTGCCAGTTTGCGTGCCGTGGGTAGCCTGACGCAAAACAGCGATGACTTACGCGCCTCGATGATGGCCACTTGGTCTGCTGAGAACCGCTTAACGCAGATACGCTTAGCTCAAGAGTGGCCAGCGCTAGGCAACCGCAGCTTTGATTGTAAACAAGCTGAACTGATACTGCGCTGCGAAGAAGATATCCTCGCCACACCCAACCCCTATTTCCGCCGCGTCGAAGTCAGCGTGTACAACGAGCAACATACTCGACGCATCGTCAAACTAACTCAAGTGGTGTCCAATGCGAGTTAGACAATATGGTTTGACATTGGTCGAACTGCTGGTCGCGATCAGCATCCTAGGACTGATCGCGGTGATGGGCTGGCGCGGCTTGGACAGCATCGTCCGCACTCGTAGCGCGCTGAATATCGAATTGGAACAGACGCGCGGGATGCAACTGGCCTTTGCACAATTGCAAAACGATAGTGCGCAATTGACACCCGAACTCTCGATACAAGGCCGCCCAAACCTATTTGCGCTCGCCAATAAACTAACACTGGTCCGCAATGTATACACTGAAGGTCAAGCTACCCGCGTGCAAGTGATTAGCTATCGAGTAGCGGATAACAAACTCATACGCCGCGCTTCACCCGCCACACGCAATCTCAACGAACTCGACCAGATGTGGTTGCTCGCATTACAAGATACCGACAGCAATCCCACAGTGACACTACAAGAGGGCGTTGAAGCGATGGCATTTCGTGTATGGAGGAGTGGCTCGTGGCAAACCCCCACGAATAGTCCCAACGTCATAGCGATAACAGGACTAGAAGTCGTTCTGACGCTGACACATGAGGCGAATGGTCTCATCAAGCTGTTCTTACTGGGGCCGGTATGAAACCGCAAGTCGTGCACAGAGAGAAGCAACGTGGCGTAGCGGTCATCATGGCGCTACTACTCACCACACTCGCCATCACCATCGTTGCTAGCCTGTTCTGGCAACAACAAGTACAAGTCAGGTTAATAGAGAACCAAAGACTGCAATTACAAAAGCAATGGATATTACGTGGCGCTTTGGATTGGGCGGGCCTGATACTGCGTGAGGATGCAAAATACTCCAGCGTAGACACATTAGATGAACCTTGGTCTGTCCCTTTAGCAGAGACACGTCTGGATCAGTACGTCGAGAACGGCAAGGCAGATAGCGACGTCGCTGATACCACACTCTCAGGCGGTGTCAGCGACGCGCAAGCGCGCTATAACCTGAACAACCTATGTCACAACGGGACGATAGACCCTACTGAGATCGGCACCTATGCCAAACTTTTGAGCTTGCTAAACATGGCTACAGAGCTAGCACAAAGTACTGCACAAGCTATATGCCAACCCATACACGACACTAAGATCGCGCCCGACTCCACCTCCAAGCCGCTTGCATACTTAGGATATTCATTCGTGGAAGATCTGCTCGCAGTACCCGGATATACACCGGCTCTGATATCTAAGATCAAGCCTTATGTGGTATTTTTACCGGGTAATACTAATGTGAATATAAACACCGCATCTGCAGAAATCATCAGTGCAGAGATTCCCGACCTTACACTCAGCGATGCACGAACACTATTAGTCTCTCGCAAAGCAGCGCATTTTCGAGATATAGCAGACATATCGAATCGTTTGATAGCCAAACACTACAACACAGGAAAGTTCAGCGTAAGCAGTAGTTACTTCTTAATCAACGGCAAGGTCAGGATGGACAAAGCCAGGATGGACATGCAGGCTTTGATCATCAGAAATGGCTTAGCTATACGCACATTGTGGATACGCGAATCTTGAACCCGCAACTTTCATACACTGATATGCGACTTATCTATAAATTTTGCTGCATACTCAACCACCTCATTAAGAGCATACCTAAAAATTGAGCATACTCGTCCTACGCATACCAGCACACAACATCATATCTGGCGACTCAGCATGGTCGCAGTGTGTTTGTGCATACATATCTTATGACAAGCGTGACAAAGTAGAACGAAGTGGTTATGCATCACTTGCAGACATCACAACTCTGATACGGACAGCAGAAAGCGTAGCTGTCTTACTTTCCGCAGTTGATGTCAGTCTATTCACACTAACGGTCCCACCACTATCTGCTGCTCGACTACGCGCTGCATTACCCAATCTAGTCGAAGACAAACTGCTGGGCGATGTCACTGACAGTGTGATTGCATGTTCAAACAGTAGTAGCGATGGCGTGCGCGTTGTCGCTGTGGCTCAGCGTGCATGGTTGGAAACCTTAGTACAGGCCTTACGTAACATGGGCGCACGGAACATCAAGTTATTGTCCGAGCAGTCCTGTCTTATCGAGCATACAACTGAAGCGCGTGTGGCGGTGACTGAGACATCGAGTGGTATCGCATTGACTCTGCGGATCGATACACAGCAGGGCATGGGTTTAATATTGAACAGTGCCGATATGCTGCTGACCACATTGCGCGCTGTAGTGCCAGTGGCACCTATCACGCTCTTAGTAAAAGCAGATGCTGTTGCTAGCTACCAAGCGCTCTTGGCCGCTGACGCACTGATCAAAGTGATCGCGGACAGTCCCGACATGTGGCGGATAGAAGGTAACGCACCGAACCTAGTGACGGGAATGAGCAACGAGGTGCACGCCACATGGAACTGGCAACCTTGGCGCTGGAGTATCGCCTTGGCGAGTGCCGTCTTGATCATTAACATATTCGCCTTGAATATGGACTGGTGGCACATGAGCAAAGAGGCATCCGCCTTGCGCACCAGCATGAAGCAGATTTACCTTGCTGCCTATCCACATGAAACCGTGATCCTCGATCCGTTGTTGCAGATGCGTCAAAAAGTCGCTGCCGCACAAGGTGCGAATGATGAATTTTCCAAGCTAGTTGCCGAGTTTGGACAGGCTTGGGCCAGCGTACGCCCCGCCACGATGATAGAGAGCATGGAGTTTCATGAACAGTTGCTGACCGTGAGACTCAAATCTTCAGTCTCACCCGCCGCGATGCAAACGGCTTTATCAGCCCGTCATATCGCACTGGAAAGCTCGGGTGAACAGACATGGCTGCTCAGGAGTACACGATGAAAGACTGGTTGATCAAGGTTCAACAATCCGGGGCCTCATTCTGGTCTGCGCGCGATGCGCGCGAACGCAAAGTCTTACTACTCGCGGCGGTATTTATCGCTGTCGTGCTGATCTATCTTGCCCTCATTGCACCCGCGCTCAAAGGACGTGCGCAACTACGTGCGGCCCTCCCCCAACTGCATGAACAAGTCACCCAGATGCAAGCCTTGTCGAATGATGCGAGCCGACTATCTACCGCTGTTCCAGCCGCTCGCGAAGTGATGAGCAAAGATATGCTGGTGTCTGCATTGTCTGCACACGGCTTGAAAGCGATCTCTTTAAATATCTCTGGAACAAGCGCACAACTGCAACTGAAAGAGACGTCTTTCGCACAAACGCTGGCTTTTCTAGAGGAGATTCAACAGTCAGCACAAGTCAGTGTGATGAAAGCCAAGATCAGCGCACTGGATAAAGCCGATATGATCGATGCCAGCTTAACACTGTACCAAGTGGAGCAACCCTAAGTGCGCCGTCTAATTCTTGTTGGCGGTCTGGCTGTGCTTACGGTGTCGATTACCGTACTAGCCCTACTTCCTGCCAGCTATCTCGCTCCTGTAATAGAACACGGTACTTCTGGAAGAATCACACTGGGTGATGCACAAGGAACGATATGGCAAGGCTCGGCCTTTATCGCAAGTGCTGCCAGCAAAGATGTCGCTATCACACCCTTGTTGCCTGGACGCTTTCAATGGCGTATCTCGCCACAAATTTTATTAGGCATCGTCGATGTCGAGCTCTCTAATCCAGAGTCTTTATCAGACACCGTCCATGCCACAGGTAGTTGGCATACCGTAAATATCAGCCCTGCTGCCATCACCCTGCCCGCAGAACGTCTAGCCAGCTTGGGCGCGCCACTCAACACCATACGACCTTATGGCCAGATGCGTTTGGTTTGGCAGCCGTTACAAGTATCACTATTGCAAGGCCAAGCAGATTTAATCGGTAGCATGGATCTGCAACTAGATGACATGGCCACACGCTTATCGCCCATCAAGCCTTTAGGTACTTATAATCTGCGCTTCACATGGCAGGGACAACGCGCAGATGTGGCGCTCACCTCAAAACAGGGTCCTTTACTATTGAACGGCACTGGAAAATTAGAAAATGGTCGCTTGAGATTCAACGGTACTGCCGAGGCTGCTGTGGGTCATGAGCAGCAATTGGCGAATCTGCTCAACCTACTTGGACAACGCCGCATCATCAATGGTAAAGACGTCATCGTTTTATCGCTATAGTAGCCAAATGAAAATACAAGCCATGAGATATATACACTTAGTACTCACCTTACTGCTCTGCACGGTTAGCCCCTACAGCGTCGCGGAAGAAACAGTAGCGACTGGCAATCCCGTCATCGCCAATCAGGCTAACTTCAGCTTCGTCAATGCTGATATCGAGTCTGTCATTAAAGCCATAGGTGATTACGCCGAAGTGACTTTCATCATAGACCCGCGTGTGAAGGGCACACTCACGCTAGTCTCTGAAAAACCGCTAAGCAAAGCGCAATCCCTACAACTGTTAGCATCAGTGTTGCGTATGCAAGGCTATGCAGTGGTCAGCGCCAACGGTTACAGCAAGGTCGTACCCGAATCAGATGCCAAGTTACAGGGCAGTCTAGTCTCATCCAACAATGCACGTAACGATCAAGTCGCCACACAAATATTCCATCTCAGCCATGAGTCTGCCGCCAATCTGGTGAACGTATTGCGCCCGCTCATTTCGCCTAACAACATCATCAACGCCAACGTCGGCAACAACACACTGATCATCACCGATTACACTGAGAACCTGTTGCGCTTAGGTAAGATCATCGCCTCACTGGATGCCCCTGCGAACAACAACATCGATGTGGTCAACATACGCTATGCCGTGGCCACCGATATCGCCACCATGGTCAATCGCTTGTTAGAACAGAACGGCACACCGACCAACTCTGATGCAGGACGTGTGGCTTTGGCCGACTCTCGCACCAATACCGTGATCGTGCGCGCCCCTACCGAAGCACGTGCCAATCTGGTCAAATCCCTGATCGCTAAACTGGATCAACCCACTACCCAACCTGGCAACGTGCATGTGGTTTATCTCAAGAATGCCGAGGCTGCCAAGCTTGCTCTAACGTTGCGCGCAGTCATGTCTGCAGACAGTAGCTTGCCTCAGCCAACTACAGCGATCAGTCCACAAGCTGCCCAAGTCACTGCAGTACAAACCTCTTTACCTACTGGTGGTACAGGCGGCTATATACAAGCCGACCCTACCACCAACACCCTCATCATCACCGCAAGTGAGCCTGTTTATCGCAATCTGCGTTCTATCATCGACCAGCTCGATGCACGCCGCGCACAGGTCTATATCGAAGCCCTCATCGTTGAAGTAGATGCCAGTAAACTGGCCGAGTTCGGTGTGCAATGGGGCACCTTGGGCGCTGGTGTGAATGGTTCTGGCGGCGCGGGTACCTCGTTTTCGACTGGCGGCAATAATCTCGCTAATCAAGTGGCGGCCAGACTGGCACCGGGTGGCGTACCGCTGCCCCCTGGCAACGGTCTGACGCTGGGCTTTCTCTCCAAAGGCATGGGCCTAGGTGCATTGGTGCACGCCCTACAATCTGACACCAAGACCAACATCCTCTCCATGCCCAATCTCATCACTTTGGACAATGAAGAAGCCAAGATTGTGGTTGGTCAGAACGTGCCTTTCGTCACTGGTCAGTACACCACTCAGGCTTCTGCTGGCGCGGCAGGTGTAAATCCTTTCCAGACTGTCGAACGCAAAGACATCGGTCTGACACTCAAGGTCAAACCGCAGATTTCACAAGGCGGTACGGTGAAGATGGCGATCTATCAAGAGACTTCTGCCATCTCACCTACCGTGAACACTGCAGGATTGATTACCAGCAAACGCTCCATAGATACCAATGTGTTGGTGGATGACGGACAGATCGTGGTGTTGGGTGGTTTGATAGACGACAACCTGCAAGACAACGAAGAAAAAGTCCCTGGCTTGGGAGATATCCCAATACTGGGCAATCTGTTCAAATACCGCAGCCGTACTCACAGCAAGACTAATCTGATGGTCTTCATCCGCCCTACTGTGGTTCGTAATAACGAGCAGAGTGTGGATTTGGCGAGCGATCGCTACGAATACATACGCGCAGCTCAGCGCGACAACAAGCCCGACGACACCTTGCTCATGCCCAATATGGATGCGCCCTTATTACCCGAGCTCAAAGACGGACAACTGGTAGGTGGCAACTTGTACGACCGTAGTGCCAACCATCCTGCGATGTTACTCAGTTCGGAATTGAGCCAAGCTGCCTCAAGTACGCCAGCTACTTCGGCTGTCACCGCAACCACGACTGAATGATGCAAATGGACACCCGCTTACTTCCTTACGCCTTTGCCCGCGACTACGTGGTATTAGCGAAGCGCACGGCAGATACGGGCGTAGAAGTCTGCATCTGCAATGACACACCGGCTCATGCCATCGCCGAAATAAGCCGCCATTTTGGACAGATACACCTATCTCGCCTACCCAATACAGAACTCCAAGCAGCTATCACTGCCGCTTATGCAGACTCGGGGGGCGATGCAGCACAAGTGATAGACGAGTATGAGTCGGATGTAGATCTGAATAAGTTGATGCAAGATCTACCGGCCGTCACCGATCTGCTTGATGCCAGTGACGACGCACCGGTGATACGTATGATCAACGCCCTGCTCACCCAAGCGTTGCGCGAAGGGGCTTCCGACATCCATATCGAACCCTATGAACAAATTTCAGTGGTGCGCTTTCGTGTCGACGGTAGCTTGCGCGACATCGTGCGCCCCAAAAAGGCCATTCATGCCTCATTGATATCGCGTATCAAAATCATGGCGCAGCTGGACATCGCCGAAAAGCGTCTGCCACAAGATGGTCGTATCACCTTGCGCGTGGGTGGCAAAGCAGTCGATGTGCGCGTTTCCACACTGCCTACTGGACACGGTGAACGTGCGGTATTGCGCCTGTTGGATAAACAAGCCGGACAACTGGGTTTGCAGCATCTAGGCATGGGTGCGGAAGTGCTGGCGCAGTTCGATACCCTCATCGCGCAACCGCATGGCATCGTGCTGGTCACTGGCCCCACCGGTTCAGGCAAGACGACAACCCTGTACGCCGCGCTGTCGCGCTTGAACGACAACCGTAGCAACATCCTCACCGTGGAGGATCCAGTTGAATACGAGCTGGAAGGCATAGGCCAGACCCAGGTCAATCCGCGTATCGACATGACCTTTGCCAAGGCGCTGCGTGCCATCCTGCGCCAAGACCCAGACATCATCATGATAGGTGAGATACGCGATCTAGAGACTGCACAGATTGCCGTACAAGCATCGCTGACTGGGCACTTGGTGTTAGCCACTTTGCACACCAATGACTCCGCCGCCGCCGTGACTCGACTGTTAGATATGGGCATAGAACCCTTCTTACTTTCATCATCACTACTGGGTGTAGTCGCACAGCGCTTGGTGCGCAAGCTGTGCCCACATTGCAAGTCCTACGACGGCACAAACTGGCAGGCAAAGGGTTGCGATACCTGCGCACAAACCGGTTATCAGGGGCGTGTCGGCGTGTATGAATTACTGCTGACCACTGAAGCCATACGTGCGCAGATACACAACCAAGCATCAGAAGCCGAGATACGACTAGCGGCGATACACGATGGCATGCATACCATGCGCGAGGATGGGTCACGCTGGTTAGCTGATGGCACCACCACCCAGGCTGAATTAATACGCGTCACCAAGGAGTGACATGGCAGCTTTCCGCTATGAAGCCGCAGATGCACAAGGACACACCAGCAAGGGCGTGGTGAACGCCGATAGCGCACGTGCTGCACGCGCCAATCTGCGTGGCTTGGGACTGCTGCCCATACACGTCGAAGCTCTCGCTGTGGATGAAACGGGTGCGACACGCAAGCGTGCTTTTGGCGATCGATTGTCGACCGTGGAGTTGGCCTTATTCACCCGCCAATTAGCCAGCCTATTGGAAGCCAGCCTACCGCTGGAACAAGCCTTCTCCGCGCTGCAAGAACAAGCCGAACGCATCTATATGCGTGATCTGGTGGCCTCGATACGCGCATCAGTGTTAGCGGGTAACTCCCTATCGCATGCATTGGCTGATCACCCACAGGATTTTGCAGACATCTATCGCGCCCTAGTCGCAAGTGGTGAGCACATCGGTCAATTGGACAAGGTCTTATCCAGGCTCGCCGACTATATAGAGCGTCGTAACGCCTTAGTACAGAAGATCAAGCTGGCCTTCACTTATCCCGCCATCGTCACGGTAGTCGCCTTCGCCATCGTGATATTTTTGCTCACCTATGTGGTACCACAGATCGTTTCGGTATTCGCAAACACCAAGCAAAAGCTCCCTTTCCTGACCGTGGTGATGTTGGCGATCTCAGACTTCGTGCGTAACTACGGATGGATAGTCGCGGCAATCATTGCCGCTGCGATCTATGCTTGGCGACGCGCCCTGCGAGACCCCGCCATCAAACTGCATTTTCATACTTGGCTGTTGACCGCACCACTATACGGGCGCTTCGAACGCAGCCTCAATACCGCCCGCTTCGCCAGTACGCTAGCCATCACCTGCGGCTCGGGCGTGCCTATATTACAAGCCTTGCAAACCAGTCGCGATACGCTCACCAACCTCGCCATGCGCGCCCAAGTCGATGCGGCAACCAACCGCGTACGCGAAGGTGTGGGCCTAGCCACCGCACTCGCTGCACATCCGCACTTTCCTGCCATGCTCATACACATGATACGAGCGGGCGAAGCCACGGGAGAATTGCCAGCCATGTTGCAACGCGCCGCAAATGCACAGGAAAACGATCTGGAACGCCGCGCCATGACCATCGCAGGACTGCTAGAACCAGCATTGATCTTGGCGATGGGCGTAGTCGTCCTACTCATCGTATTGGCGGTGCTGATGCCCATCATCGAGATCAACCAATTAGTTCGTTAATTAATCCAAACTCCGTCACGATGCTGCGTTACTCACAAAAAAGTACTCCTCACATATTCCGATATATGTCACAAGGAAAAAAATGAAACGGACTCCCCTCATCAGCAGTTCCATCTTATTTATCGCATTATGTGCAACCTCTGCATATTGGGGTATGCAGTGGTTGCAACCGACTGCTCGTCCTATGGTTGCACCGCCTGCCCCTCTGCAGGGGAGCGTACCGCTGACTGCTGCGACAGCATTACTTGGGGGTGTCTCCACCAACGGCATGAGTAACTTCCAACTTACCGGCATCATCGTCGCCGACCGTCCGAGTGAGAGCATCGCCATTATCGCAGTTGATGGTGCAGCGGCACGTCCTTATCGAATAAATAGGGAAATCAAACCCGGTGTGCGTATACAAGAAGTGGATCGGGATCATGTCACGATAGAACAGAATGGCACACTAAACAGGCTATCGCTGCCAATCAGACCGGATGCCACTGCTTTGCAACAACCTTAAGGTACGCTGATCTGAATCACTTTCCAGATAGTGAGTTCTGCACATAGGCTGCGAAGCCATCTGCGGTGAGCGGTTTACTAAAGAAATATCCCTGAGCCTCCTCGCATCCCTTCATCTTCAGAAAAGCAAGTTGCTCAGGCGTCTCCACCCCTTCGGCGATGGTATGCATGCCTAAGCTACTGGCTAAGTTGATGATGGCCGAGACGATGGCCTTATCTTCGCTGTTGATAGATATATCGCGCACGAAGGATTGATCTATCTTGAGCTTATAAACCTTGAAGCGTTTCAAATAACTGAGTGAAGAATAGCCCGTACCAAAATCATCTATGGACATGCGCACACCGTAGGCGTCCAATTTATTCATCACCGCTATTGCAGCCGTAGGATCATCCATCGCCACCGCTTCGGTCAATTCCAACTCAAGATTGCGTGCTGGCAAGCCCGACTCCTTCAGGATATCGGTAACTACTTGCACTAGATCAGCATGACGGAACTGTACGGCAGACAGATTAACAGCCACCATCATGTCGGGCATGCGCATCTCCTGCCAATATTTCATCTGCCTAACTGCAGTACGCAACACCCATTCCCCGATAGGGATGATCAAGCCCGAGTCTTCAGCGATATGGATGAAAGCTGCAGGTGAGATCATGCCCAACTCGGGATGTTGCCAGCGCAACAAGGCCTCTGCCCCGATGACATGTCCATCCAGCATAGACACCTGAGGTTGATAGTGCAGCACCAACTGCTGACGTGACAATGCATGACGCAGATCACTGGCCAATCGCAGATTACGTTCAGAATTGATCTGCATCGCTTGTGTATAGAATTGGTAGCTATTACGCCCTGCCTGTTTAGCCTGATACATCGCCGTATCGGCATGCTTGTACAACGCCTCCATATCGACGCCATCTTCGGGATAAAGTGCGATGCCCACAGATGCAGTCGTGATCAATTCGTGGCCCTCTATACTCATCGGTTCGGCCACCACTTCCAACAGTTTTGCAGCAACCGTGGCCGCACCAGTCGCATCGGTAGCGGGGAAGATAAACACAAACTCGTCACCGCCCATGCGCGAAACGGTGTCTTCATCGCGCAAGGCATCCTTCATTCGCGTCGCAATCTCCATCAACATCTCATCGCCGATGCTGTGTCCCAAAGTGTCATTGATGTTTTTGAAATGATCCAGATCGAGCAGCATGATGGTCACATGCTTCTTGCTACGTTGAGCCAGACTGAGGGTAAAAATAAAGTGATCACGCAACAGCGTACGGTTAGGCAAGCCTGTGAGCTGATCAAAGTGCGCCAGATACTCCATACGCTCGGCGATGCGCTTTTTCTCTGTCACGTCATCCTTAATCGCCAGATAGCTGGTGATCTTGCCACCACTATCTCGCACTGGGGAAATTTTGGCGAACTCTATATATTCGCTGCCATCCTTGCGTTTGTTATACAGCTCGCCTTCCCATAGCAGACCTTGTGTGAGCTGTGCCCACATATCATCATAGGTCTTCTTAGGCGTCTTGCCAGAATGCAGAATGCGCGGATTCAGACCTTTCACTTCCTCCAAAGTATATCCAGTCTGGCTTGTGAAGGTCTGGTTGGCATAGAGAATATTGGCGGCAAGATCAGTGACCACAATGGAGCTTGGACTCTGCTCCACCGCTAAGCTGAGCTTGACCAATTCGTCCTGCATCACCTTGATCTGCGTGATATCGGTGGAGATACCGCACAATGCATATATATGGCCTTCGCTATCACGCAGTGGAATCTTCACAGATAGGTAGGTCTTAGTAGCCTGACCGTTTCGAGTATTGTGTTCTTCTTTGGAGACACGCTCTCCCCGCAGTAACACGGCTTCATCATGACGACGGAGTCTAGTTGCGATCTTATGATCAAAGAAGTCTGTGTCCTCGCGGCCAACAATCTCCTCCAACGGCTTACCTAACATCTCACTCACCATGCGATTGGCATATTGATATCGGTGCTGAGTATCTTTGATATAGATAGCAGCTTCCACACTATCCAATATTACAGATAGCTTGCTTTCACTATCGCGTAAGTCAGCTATCATCTGATGACGTTCGGTCGTGTCAGTGAACAGTGTGACGAATTGTCCATGCTGAGGTGAATAGGCTGAGACCTCATAGCTTTTTCCTAAAGCAGCAGACTCATACTCAAACTGTGTTGCTTGTCCTGTGAGTGCAACTATGCCGTAACGCTCTATCCAGAGTTTTTCGAGGTTCGGGATGACCTCCAGAACGGTATGTCCGATTAAATCTTGTTGACGCAAGCCAGTGAGTGTCTCGAATGCAGCATTCACCTCCAAAAATCGGTAGTCGACCGGCACACCTTGCTCATCGCAAATAATCTCATGCAAAGCAAATCCCGTGATCAGAGACTCGAACAATTTGTGATAGCGCGCTTCGTTGCTCAACTTCTCTTCCTGTATACGCAGAAAATCACGTGCGTCAGCGAACTTTTCCAAGGCGTAGCTGATATCCATCGCCATTTCCAATAGTAGCTTGCGTGCATCCTCATCGAATGCATAGACTTTGCCTGCATAGAGGGTCAAAGAGCCGACGACTTTACCTTGACGTAGCAATGGTAGAGATGCCGAGGCAGCCCAACCATAATGCTCACCGCGTTCACGCCAGGGCGCCGTACTCACATCGTGCAAGAAATCTTGGCACCACACTGGATGATTCTCACGTACCGCAGTGCCAGTTGGACCTTGGCCGGTAGGAAGCTGTGGCGAGGTGGATATCTCAATATTATCCAGATACTCCACACCTACGCCGAAAGATGCGACTGGCTTGATCATGTCCCCATCCAACTTCCCTACCCAGGCCATTTTCATGGCCCCAAAAACCACCGCATCTCTACATATCTGCGAAAACAACTCACCTTCATCTTTGCATCGAACGATGGCTTGGTTGCATTGACTTAGAGCCGCATAAAGTTGATTGAGTCTTTGGATTCTGGCGACATTCTGTACGCGCTCAGTCACGTCACGGAACAAGACAATGAAGCCGGGCAGTCCCTGCTGATTTTGCGATTTTCGGGCGACCGAAAGTTCGAAGCTATGTTTACCGTCGGGCAATTGCAAACTAATTTGTTTGCCTTGTGACACTCCATACTTATCAGCTTCACTGATCGCTGCCATGCAAATCTCAGCAGCGTCATTGGGCCACACCTGAAACACCGTTCTTCCAAATATCGATTGTGGCGAGTCGAACAACAGTTCGGTACTTGACGAGTGATAATCCAGATAGCGACCTTCTAGATCAATCTCGAACATCAGGTCTGGCATAGCGTCCAAAGTCGCCTGTAAATTAGACTTCTGCTCTGCAAGTTGCTGTGTGCGCTGGTACACGCGTTTGCGCAACATGAGCGAGTTGAATAAGAACATCACGGCTAGCCCCAACAATACCAATAGGGTCAGCCATACACTTTGAGGTATGAATTCTTTTTGCGGTGCGCCACCCCAGCGTTTAAGTATCTTGTAGTACTCAGAATTTTGATCACGCAATGCGCTATCCAGATAACGCTCTATAACGACCAGCAACTCGTGCTTGTATCCATGTTTAGTCACATAGAACAATCGCGCTGGCTGGAATACGATAGGCGTCTCCAACAAATGATATTGCCAAGCTTTGTTCTCACCAAAATATTTCCCGCTGACGCCCGCATCGGCTTTGCCTTGCTCCACCATCTTGAACGCTTCATCTTGACTATCCACGAGCATGATCTGCATATGGATACCATAGCCTTCTTCTAGTGATTTTAAGCCCTGCTGTTGGAGACTACCGTTAAGAACTGTGATCTTCTTCTTATCAAGATCTAAAGGCGAGGTGATGATCAGGTCTGCACGACGATAGACTTGTGACCAACTATAAAGCGCAGGCGTTTGATGAAAATCGAAGCGGACATCCCGCTCGCTGCTATATGCCATATCAGGCATCAGATCCAACTTACCAGCGGACAGTTCGTCTAGGCACTGTTGCCATTCACAAGTCTGATAACTTAATTGCCAGTCGGATTGGGCAGCGATGGCTTCCAGAAGTTCGATCAATATCCCAGAAGGTTTGCCCTGCTCATCTGTGAATATCTTGGGGTAATTCTCGTAGACTCCGACTCTGACTTCTTGCGCATAAGACTGTCCGCTGAACCAGCAGAACAATAAAGCAAACAGGATATATCGAGTGGCAATCACCAATTTCATGTGGGTAATCAAAATTCCGTAAGGATTGGAATAATAATTATGTCACAGCAATTAAAGTTACCAGTAATTTAGTAGGGATATTTTATGGTCTATATACTTCTGTTACATCGACACTAAATATCATCAAACAAGACAATATAAATGACAAATAAAAAAGGACACTTAGAGATAAGTGTCCTTTTTTGAATTGGCGTCCCCAACGAGATTCGAACTCGTGTTACCGCCGTGAAAGGGCGATGTCCTAGGCCTCTAGACGATGGGGACTACGTACTACTGTTACTAAATAAAAAAAGATGCTCACGACCTCAGCATCTTTTATTTGTCTGGCGTCCCCAACGAGATTCGAACTCGTGTTACCGCCGTGAAAGGGCGATGTCCTAGGCCTCTAGACGATGGGGACTGCGATACTACAAATACTGCTCTTTTGGTGGAGGTAAGCGGAGTCGAACCGCTGACCTCTTGCATGCCATGCAAGCGCTCTACCAGCTGAGCTATACCCCCTCATACCTCGAAAGAGCGCGCATTATAGTGACGCACCCCTACCTTGTAAAGAAAGTTTTAAACTTTTTACAGATATCTCTGCAAGCGTTGTAGAACAAGGGCTCTAGGGAACATCGTGATCACTGCATCAACCGATGGCGTGTGCGTTTGACCCACCAACATCACCCGTACTGGCATCGCCAATTTAGGCATTTTGAGATTGTGTTTGGCCAACAATTCCTTGATGGTCGCAGCGACCACAGGTGCCTCCCAGGCGATATCCGCAAATCGCTCAGCAAGCTCACGGAGCGCCGGTAGCACTTCCGCTGTCAGATGTGTTTCCAATAATTCCGCCGCAGGCTGCACATCGCTGTAGTACACCGCCACTTCGTTCGCCAACTCCACCAAAGTCGCCACACGCTCTTTGTAGAGCGCGATCACCGCAGTCAACGCAGGCGCATCGCTCACCGTCACACCGCGCTTGGCCAGATGCTTGCTCACCCATGCTGCCAGACGTTCATTGTCAGCGAGCTTGATGTAATGCTGGTTTAACCAACGCAATTTCTCTGGGTTGAATTGTGCAGCAGATTTGCTGATGTGCTCCAGATCGAACCATTCCACCAATTGTTCGACTGAGAATATCTCCTCGTCGCCGTGCGACCAACCCAGCCGTGCCAGATAGTTGATCAACGCTTCTGGCAAGAAACCTTCCTCTTCATATTGCATCACGCTCACCGCGCCGTGACGCTTGGACAAACGCTCACCGTCCGAACCCAAGATCATCGGCACGTGCGCATACTGTGGCAGGGTCGCGCCCAAGGCCTTGAGGATATTGATCTGACGCGGCGTGTTGTTGACATGATCATCGCCGCGTATCACCTGAGTGATACCCATATCCCAATCGTCTATGACCACACAGAAGTTATAAGTCGGTGTGCCGTCCTGACGCGCGATGATGAGATCATCCAGCTCGCTGTTCTCGAACACGATCTTGCCTTTGACCATATCGTCCCAAGCTGCCACGCCATGCACGGGATTCTTGAAGCGCACCACTGGCTTCACGTTTGCGGGTGGTGTCGGCAAGGCCTTGCCTTGCTCAGGACGCCAAGTACCGTCGTAGCGGGGCTTTTCACCCTTGGCACGTTGCGCCTCGCGCATCGCCTCCAACTCGGCAGGGGTGGTATAGCAGTAATACGCTTTGCCCTCATCCAACATCTGCTGCAAAACTACCTTGTATCTGTCCATGCGTTGCATCTGATAGAACGGGCCTTCGTCGTGGCCTAGATTCAACCACGCCATACCATCCAAGATCGCCTGCACAGATTCTTGCGATGAGCGCTCCAAATCGGTGTCCTCGATACGCAGAATGAACGTCCCGCCCAACTTGCGCGCATACGCCCAAGAGAACAGCGCGGTGCGCGCGCCGCCGATATGTAGGTAGCCGGTAGGACTGGGAGCAAAACGAGTACGTGTGGTCATGACATAGCCAGAAACAAAAATAAGTCGCGCATTTTACGGACTTTGCCTATGCGGCACAAAGGATATAACTTCAGCTTGCCCTTGCGATCAATCGCAAGCACGTATGCCTTGCGCAATATCAGTGACTGAAGCCCCCTACAGCCCGATAAACACTGCGCAAAAAACAAGCATGAAAAATATTTCGCTACCCTCTTGCGTTTTATTTTTTGCTCACTATAATGCGCGGCTCTTACACGGGTGCTTAGCTCAGTTGGTAGAGCACCGCCCTTACAAGGCGATTGTCGGCGGTTCGACCCCGTCAGCACCCACCAATACCAAACCTCGCTCCGGCGAGGTTTTTTATTTTCAGCCTCACCCAAAAAACATCATGCTACCGGGTGACTCAAAGTTTTTGTTTACTCAATCTCAATGCATTCAATATCACCGACACCGAACTAAAACTCATCGCTGCTGCTGCAATGATGGGCGTAAGCAATAATCCAAAAATTGGATAAAGTACACCTGCGGCAATCGGTATACCCAGCACGTTGTAAATGAAGGCAAAGAACAAGTTCTGGCGGATGTTCTTCATCGTCGCGCGCGACAAGCGCACAGCACGCACGATGCCACGCAAATCACCCTTGATCAAAGTGATGCCAGCACTTTCCATCGCCACATCGGTGCCTGTGCCCATGGCGATACCCACTTGTGCCTGTGCTAACGCGGGTGCGTCATTGATGCCGTCACCAGCCATCGCCACGATGCGTCCCTGTGCCTGTAGTTGTTTCACGATGGCAGACTTCTGTTCGGGGAGTACTTCCGCTTCTACTCGGTCAATGCCTAGCTTGCGCGCAACCGCTTGTGCAGTGATTAAATTGTCGCCAGTCAGCATAATGACTTGGATACCTTCTTCATGCAGTGCGCGAATCGCATCTGGTGTAGATTCCTTGACCGGATCGGCCACGCCTAGCAGTCCTGCCGCTAGTCCATCTATAGACAGCAACATAACGGTCTGTCCATCAGCGCGCAGTGCATCGGCACGTGTGGTCAATTCACCCGCAGCAATGTCCAGTTCTTCGAATAGTTTGAGATTTCCCAATGCGACGGTGTGGCCTTCGACGCTTCCGGATACACCCTTGCCGGTGATGGAGTGGAAGTCAGTGACTGAAACCAGCGTCAAATTCTTTTCCTGCGCACCCTGAACGATGGCTGCCGCTAACGGATGCTCACTCGCACGTTCAAGGCTAGCCCCCAAGCGCAGGACTTCGTGTTCATTAAAGCCCGCAAGTGCGAACACCAATGTCAATTTTGGTTTGCCTTCGGTCAGCGTGCCGGTCTTGTCCACCACCAGCGTGTTCACCTTCCCCATAATCTCCAACGCTTCGGCGTTCTTGATTAATACACCTGCTTGCGCTCCGCGCCCAGTACCCACCATGATGGACATCGGCGTGGCCAACCCCAGCGCGCAAGGACAGGCGATGATGAGTACAGCCACCGCATTGACGATAGCGTGCGCCAAACGTGGCTCGGGTCCCCATAGACCCCACACGACTAGGGTGACCAGCGCGACCCCCACAACCACAGGAACAAAGTAAGACGCTGCAACATCCGCTAATCGTTGTATGGGTGCACGAGAACGCTGGGCTTCGCTCACCATGTGCACGATCTGCGCCAGCAGTGTGTCGGCACCGACTCGTTCGGCACGCATCAGCAAACTACCCGTGCCGTTCACCGTCGCACCAATCAGTCGTGCATCCGTAGTCTTTTCCACCGGGATAGATTCACCGGTCACCATCGATTCATCCAGCGCGCTCATGCCTTCCAGCACCACTCCGTCCACAGGTACTTTTTCGCCGGGACGCACGCGCAGCACATCGCCCGGCTGTACCTGTTCCAGTGGAATATCTTCCTCATTGCCATTGGAGCGAACAATGCGCGCGGTCTTGGGTGCGAATCCCAACAACAGCTTGATTGCGGCGCTGGTCTGGCTACGCGCGCGCAACTCCATCACCTGTCCCAGCAACACCAATGCCATGATGACAGCAGCGGCCTCAAAATAAACTGGCACCAAGCCGCCCATGCTGTGCATCGTTGGGGGAAATAGGTTCGGCAAGAACATGGCCATGATACTGAATACCCATGCCACGCCGACGCCCAGTGCGATCAGGGTGAACATATTGAGGCTACGATTTACAACCGAAGCCCACCCGCGCTGGAAGATAGGCCAACCGCCCCATACCACCACCGGAGTGGCCAGCAAAAACTCTATCCACTGAATCAAAGGGGGCGTGAGTGCCGCCGGCATAACCGA
The DNA here is from genome assembly GCA_963740305.1 of uncultured beta proteobacterium. Classification (GTDB taxonomy): domain Bacteria; phylum Pseudomonadota; class Gammaproteobacteria; order Burkholderiales; family Gallionellaceae; genus Gallionella. The sequence goes on from CAVUDR010000005.1 coordinate 397,794, forward strand.
AGGAAAAATATCCGCGCCCATCGCCAATAGAAAGACCGGTAAGGCCAGCACCGCGCTAAACCAGAAGCGCCGCGTCATATCGTTCAACTCGGTGTTATCTTCTTCGACAGATGCGTCGCGTGGTTCCAAAGCCATGCCGCATTTCGGGCAACTACCCGGTTTGTCGCTCAGCACTTCGGGGTGCATCGGACAGGTGTACATCCCACCCAACTTAGGTGTGACAGTTTCCATCTGACGCGGATTGAGAAAACTTTCCGGCGCAGCCTGAAATTTTGCTACGCACTTCGCGCTGCAAAAACGATATTCGACACCGTGATATTCATAGTGATGCGGCGACTCGGGCTTCACTGTCATGCCGCATACGGGATCTTGTTGTGTTTTGTTCATGATATCTCCCACTTGTGAAGTGAATTAAACATGTACAAGCTAATGCCCATGATTGTGTTTACAAGGTTGGACTTCCATATTCCCCACCTTGCAGTCCTCCTCATAATGAATAAATGCGCGTCGCAGTCTTTCACCCAAACCACTTCCGAGTCGTATCCCAATTTGCAGCAATCGATTTTCAATCTGCGCTGAAGTTGCTTGCAATAAGTCATAAGTGATAGCCACACCAGCACGCTCTATTTCTAAGGAAACAATACCCATCATGGAAAGAATTTCTTGCTGCACTTCCTCTGCTTCACTGGCTGACAACGGTGTATCAAGTTTCAAGTGTCTTTGTTTTATTACGCTCAAACCCTGCTGCTTGGGTGACTTTTTCCCAGGCAGACCAACATATAAGTGAGGATTCGCCTCAAATCGCTCTCGACATTGTTCCGAACAAAAAGCATAAGCAACGCCCATATACTCAATGCCCAACTCACCTGCTTCGACTTGCATCTCGCAAACAATATCCTTGGTCAACATAACGTTCTCCATTTCTCGTAGCAGAGCACAAAAACGATACGACTTTTCAAACTACTAATCTCGATGTTCAAGCTTGCCAATCTGCCATTTCTTGCTACGCACCTGTACTAATTCAAAACTCACTTTGTCACCAACCTTCACACCTTGTGGTAGCGCAGCTTGCAACTTGAACCACATCGTCATTGCCGGCCATTTCAACGACGTAATAGCTTCATGTGCGATTTGCACCTTGCCAGTTTTTTCATTCACCGCCTTGAGTACCCCGACACCCTTGTGTGACGCAGCCTGTGCTGCGTGATGCATGGCCATAGGCTCATGTGACATCATCTCGTGGTCATGAAGCATCGCTTCTGCTAATGCGACTGGGCTGGTCGCCGCCAAGGTGATTGTTACCAGACCCGCCATCAGGTGTTTGTATGTGTGCATGCTATTTCCTTTCAGTTGAAGTTAACGAGGATGTCTCTATCTCTTTCCGTGTCGCCGCATCCTCATCGGTTGACGGTATTTCTTTACGTTTGATCCATGCGTAGATGACGGGGATGACCAGCAAGGTCAGAACCGCTGATGAGACCATCCCGCCCACCATAGGCGCGGCGATGCGGCGCATCACTTCCGAACCCGTACCGCTGCTCCATAAAATCGGTAACAGCCCCGCCATGATCGCGACCACGGTCATCATCTTGGGACGCACACGTTCCACAGCACCATGCATGATGGCAGCATGCAGATCGTGCGCAGTCAATGCGTGACCACGATCGGTGCGATGCGCCTTGATCTCCTGCCAAGACTTTTCCAGATAGATCAGCATCACCACGCCAGTCTCTGCTGCCACCCCTGCCAATGCGATGAATCCAACGGCCACTGCCACGCTCAGGTTGTAATCCAACAACCACAACAACCATACGCCACCCACTAGGGCGAAGGGCACGGACAACATCACCACCAAGGACTCGGTGACACGCTGGAAATTCAGATAGAGCAACAGGAAGATCAGCAACAGCGTGATGGGAATGACGATCTTCATCTTGGCGGCGGCACGCTCCATGTATTCGAACTGCCCACTCCAAGTCGCGTAATAGCCAGGTGGGAACTTCACTTGCTCAGTCACCGCCTTGCGTGCCTCTGCGACATACGAACCGATGTCGCGCTCGCGGATATCCACATAGACATAGGCCGAAAGCAAAGCGTTCTCGGTACGTATGGAAGGCGCGCCTTTACTGATACTGACCGTGGCGATCTGTCCCAAAGGGATCATCGCGCCATCTGCCGTCGTGACCAGCACTTCGCGTGCGATCTGTTCTGGTGAACTGCGCAGTTCACGGGGATATCGAACATTCACACCGAAGCGTTCCAAACCCTCTACCGTGGTCGTGACATTCTCGCCGCCCAGTGCAGTGGCGATCACCTCTTGCACCTCGCCCAGCGTCAAACCATAACGCGCTAATGCCAGTCTGTCCGGCACGATGTCCAGATAATAGCCACCGGTGATGCGCTCGGCATAAGCACTACTGGTACCCGGTATCTGCTTCACCACGGCTTCGATCTGCTTGGCGAGACGCTCCATCTCATTGAGGTCTTTGCCAAACACTTTGATGCCGATTGGTGTGCGTATCCCCGTAGAGAGCATGTCGATACGCGCCTTGATCGGCATCGTCCAAGAATTCGCCACACCAGGAAACTGCAAAGCCTTGTCCATCTCAGCGGTGAGCTTGTCTACAGTCATCCCCTTGCGCCATTGATCTTCAGGCTTGAGATTGATGATGGTCTCGAACATCTCCATCGGCGCGGGATCGGTAGCGGTCTGTGCGCGACCCGCTTTGCCGTAGACACTCTCGACCTCGGGGAAACTCTTGATGATCTTATTCTGCGTCTGCAACAACTCTGCCGCCTTGGTCACCGACATACCCGGCAAAGAAGCTGGCATATAGAACAGCGTGCCCTCATTCAGCGTGGGCATGAACTCACTGCCTAATTTCATCGCGGGATAAATGGAGAGTAGCAACGTCAAGACAGCAAACAGCAGCGTCATCTTTCGATGTTTGAGCACAGCGGCAATCATCGGTCGGTAAGCCGCGATCATCCAACGGTTCAGCGGATTCTCTGACTCTTTCATAATCTTGCCGCGTATGAAAATCAGCATCAGTACCGGCACCAAGGTGACCGACAACAACGCCGCCCCCGCCATAGAGAAGGTCTTGGTGAACGCCAGCGGCGCGAAGAGTCGTCCTTCTTGCGCTTCTAGGGTGAACACGGGCAGAAAGGATACGGTGATGATGAGCAGAGAAAAGAACAGTGACGGCCCGACTTCCTGACACGCCGCAATCATGGCAGCTGCACGAGACTCGCCTGCTTGCAAACGCTCTAGATGTTTATGTGCGTTCTCTATCATCACAATCGCCGCATCCACCATCGCGCCGATGGCAATGGCGATACCGCCCAGACTCATGATGTTGGAATTCAGCCCTAGCGCGCGCATCGCGATGAAGGCCATCAAGACCCCGATAGGCAACATCACGATGGCAACCAAAGCACTGCGTGCATGCATCAAGAACAGCATACAGACCACCGCAACGATGAGCCCCTCTTCCAACAGCGTGTGTTTGAGGGTGGCGATCGCCCGCTGTATCAGATCAGAGCGATCGTATACCGCCTTGATACTGACGCCATCTGGCAAGCCCGCCGAGACTTCAGCAATTTTTTGCTTGATATTGGCGATGACCTCTAATGCATTCTGTCCGAATCGCGACATCACGATACCTGACACGACTTCACCTTCACCATTCAATTCAGCCAGCCCACGACGTTCGTCCGGCCCCAGCGCCACATGCGCAACATCGCGGAGTAAAACTGGTGTGCCACGCTCCGCTTTCACCACCAGATTCTCGATATCGTTTATGCCATGCAGATAGCCCTGACTGCGCACCATATACTCGGTCTCTGCCATCTCCACCACGCGACCGCCCACATCACGATTGCTGTCGCGTATCACTTGCGAGATCTTCGCCAGTGAGATGCCATAAGAACGCAACTTGATCGGATCGACCGTCACTTGGTATTGCTGCACATAGCCCCCCACCGAAGCGACCTCGGCCACGCCATGTGCCTTGGTGAGTTGATAGCGCAGATACCAGTCCTGCATGGTGCGAAGCTGGGCGAGGTTATGCTTCTCACTCAACACCGCGTATTGATAGACCCAACCTACCCCGGTCGCATCCGGGCCGAGTTGCGGCGAGACATTTTTGGGCAAGCGCCCAGCGATACTGTTGAGATACTCCAACACCCGCGAGCGCGCCCAGTAGATATCCGTACCATCCTCGAAGATCACATATACGAAGGACGCACCAAAGAATGAAAAGCCGCGTACTACTTTGGATTTTGGCACCGCCAGCATCGCCGTGGTGAGCGGATAAGTGACCTGATCCTCAACCACTTGCGGTGCCTGCCCAGGATATTCGGTATACACGATGACTTGTACATCGGACAGATCTGGCAAGGCATCCAGCGGCGTTTTCACCAGCGCGTAGATGCCCGCTAGGGTGATGAACAGGGTCGCCAGCAATACCAAAAAGCGATTGCGTCCCGACCAGTCTATGAGCTTAGCGAGCATCGCGATGTCCTCCGTGTAGCGCTTGCAGCTTCACGATCACCCACTCGCCTTCACCACGTTCCACGAGTTCAAAATCTATCGTTGCACCTACTTTGATGTCCTTACGCAATGATGTATTCGCTAGCGCGAAATCCATGGTCATGCTCGGCCAACCCAGCGTGCTTATAGCCTCGTGGGTGATACTCACCGTCCCATCGTCATTGATCGCATCCAAGACACCGTGCCCCTGATGAGCGATCTGTTTGTGCTGCACAGCATCGACGGGCTTGGCGGTAGCGACCGTTGCTGATGCTGTCTGTGGTGAACCCGACATACCGCTGAGTGCCGCACGTAGATTGCTTTCAGCATCAATAAGGAAATTCGCTGAGGTCACCACCTGCTCACCCGCGACTACCCCTGCCAACACTTGCATATAGGCTGAAGAGCGTGCACCCAGTTTCACCGTGCGTGGCTCGAAACGCCCTGCCGCCAGTTGCACCAACACCACTTGGCGAGTCCCGCTATCTATCACCGCCGAGTTCGGCACGGTCAGCACTTCAGCATTGTTGGAAGCCGACAATTCGACTTGTGCATACATATCCGGCTTGAGACGTCCCTGCGCATTCGCGATGAGCAAGCGCACAGGCACGGTCCGCGTCGCGGTGTTCAAAGTCGGGTAGATAAAGTCGACCTTGGCCTCATAAGACTTACCCGGATACGCCTCTACTTCCACATGCGCGGTGTCTCCGACCTTCACGCCTGCAATCTGCTGTTCCGGCACGTCAGCGATGATCCACAACTGCGACAGATCGGCGATTTGATACAACACTTCACCTGGCATGAAACGCATGCCCTGTATAGCTTTCTTCTCTAATACGATACCGTTCACGGGAGACTGATAACGGATGCGGTTATCGTGCAAGGTGCCGTTTTGTATATCCCAATTCTGTAAGCGCTTATGGCTGGCGTCGACCAGTCTTTGCATACCCGCTCGTGTCTCCGCATCCGCACCCTGCAAACTCATCAAGCCCTGCAAAGCAAGTTCATGCTCGCGTTGCGCGGTAACTAGATCAGGGCTGTACACATCAAACAACATTTGCCCTTTCTTGACCGATTGCCCAGTGCTGTTCACATAAAGTTGTTCCACCCAACCGCTGAACTTGGGCGAGATCATGTAAGTGCGCTGCTCGTCGATGCCGATACGACCCGTCACTCTTAAACGCTGATCCAAGATACGCATCGTTGCAGCCTCACTTTGCACGCCCATCTTCTGCACTTTATCGGTACTGAAAACCAGCGCTGTACTACCCTGCTCTTCACCCTCGTACACCGCGACATAATCCATCCCCATGGAATCTTTCTTGGGCACAGGCGAGGTATCGGGTAAGCCCATAGGATTGCGGTAGTACAACACCTTGCGCTCGGCGGGTGCTGCACTGTGCGTCGCAGTTTCAACAGTCTTGTGGCTGCCGATGAGATAGCCAACAGCGGCCACAGTGGACAGCAACACGATAGCCAACAATGATTTGATCAAAGTGTTCATAGTTCTTCTCCAAGCAATCTTTCTATATCGGCCAGACGCAACTGCATGTCGCTCTGTGCCTTGAGTTGTTGCTGACGTGCGTTGAGGATCTGCTTCTGCGCATCGATCAACACCGCAAATTCAACCTTGCCAGTCTCGTATGCGGCCAATGCGGACTGATAGGTCAGTTCCGCTTGAGGTAGCCAACGCTTCACGATCAAACGCTCGGTGTCGCGTGCCGCACCTAAGGCCGACAAGGCTTCCGCCAGCGTAGATTGCGTCTGATCAAGCAGCGCTTGCTTGCGTGCATTGCTGGCAGAAAACTGCGCCTCAGCTTCATCTTCTTTGGCGCGTCTGGTGGATTGTTGCAAGGGAATATTGAGTTCAACCATCAAATCCCATTGCTTGAAGCTACTGCCCCGCTGAGTGGGGGCGATGCCTAGGATGAAGTTGGGATAACGATCTGCATACGTCAGCTCACGGCGCTTTTCGGAAGACTGGATATCGGCTTCTGCGATACGCAATTGCGGGTTCTGATGACTCACCCTATCCAACAACGTTACCTCATCCAGCTTTGCGGGACTGGGCATCTCGCGCAACGTGATAGGCTCGGCCAGCGGTGCATCCACAGGGCGAGACAACTGGCCATTCAAACGCGTTTGCGTGTGATGACTTTCCATTTCCAAAGCGATCAGCTCGCCCTGCAATTGTGTCTTCTCCATCTGCACCCGCAACACATCCTGCTGAGTAGACATGCCATTCTCATAACGCGCCTGAGCGATTTCTTCCAGACTGTTGAGCAAACTCAGGGTCTGTTGCGCCAGATGCACACTGCCGTTGGCGTAATAGTGCATAGCATAGGCAATCTTGATACGGGCCGCCAAGTCACTCCAACTCGCCGCCACCTGCCCGTCTGATTGTGTAGCTTGTGCATCGGCGACTTCGCGTTGCAGATCACGCTTACCAAACCAAGGCACAGTCTGCATCAAAAGATAACGTGTACCGCCGCCCTGCCCCGGAAGCAGATTAGGACTGCCCTGTTTGCTAACATCCATGAACTCGGCACGTAGCACAGGATCAGGCAAGGCATCCGCAGAGGCTGCACGATGTTGCACCGCCTGCGCATCGTAGCGGGCTGCAGCGAGAGCTGGATTGTGCTCGTGCGCATAATCCAACAAGCCCTGTAGATCGCTGCCCAATGGCGACGCCGTGGCGTGTACGCTAGCTGTGACTAAAAGCCACAGTGCACACCGTAAATAAAAGCTATTCGAGAGTAATTTCATGTTCCGCATTCCATTGCTATGATTCAGCAAACAGACAGTCAAACAAGACTGCCTGAACCAGCGGGACGAGGTTTAACGATTGAGGTGCTAAGGGTGTCTAAACTAGACGGACTCGTCCCGTATTAAATGCGGACGAGAGGAGGAGGTAACAGAGGTGTGTAGGAGTAAGAGCTAAAAGCTAACAGGTACGGTGTAGCGTCATATGAAGATGCCGCGACCGCTGGCGTACTCATCACAGGTACGGCGATATAAGCCGTGCATGCCATGTGACAGAGTGCACATGAGTCACAAGCTTGATCGGGACTATTACCAGACTGCTGCATATCCATCTCATCCATACCGCAATCGGCCATCATCGCTTCTTGTGCTGAGCCTGCAGGCATCTGCATAGCGACAGACGCCGCCAATGCACTGCCGCTGAAAAGCGGTAGCCAGAGGGCGAAAAGTATGGCGATGATTTTTTGAGTGGTGTGCGACATGCGCGCATCTTTGCCGAATAGCGCCCTCATGTCAAATGATGGTGCTGAGAAATCGCTCACCTTGCTGAAATATATTACTGTTGTTTTGTACAAAATGCTGAATTCTAGGACTACAGCGCGCAACTACCTTTAAAAAATTTAGTTACAAAATATGCTGTCATAGCGATGTCAATTAGGAGTAGCTTAGCCTGCGCTTGCCTAATCAACGCATGCTACAACCTCACCATCGGGAGTCATCATCTTGAAACAACTTGTCCTAGCCTCACTCTTGTCCGCACTGTTCATCGCTCCTGTGTATGCAGCCGAATCTCCGCTATACGTTGGACTATTAGTAGGCCCATCATCCGTTGGCAATTCATCCGCCCTAGCCATAGGCGGATTGGTCGGCTACAAGCTAGCCCCCTTCATGAATACCGGCACAATCTCCGTCGAAGGTCAGATCACTTCCTTAGGCAGCGATAAATACATTAGTCTGGGCAGAACCATCGATGCGCAATACACCTCCATAGGTGTAGATGCAGTCGCCATGTTCCCGTTGCCCAATGTAAAGAACGTCTCAGTGTTCGGCAAACTAGGTATCGCCAGCACCTCATCTTCAGTGAACTGTAATGGCTGCACTGGCGCGAATATTATAGGCAACACATCGGTCTCTAATTTAGTGTTCGGCTTCGGTGGGCAATTCGCAGTGGACAAACACATCGCCATCCGTGGCGGCTACCAAACCTATGCATCCAACGCCAGCAACATCTACGTGGCGGGCATTTATAACTTCTGAGGTAAGTCTTCCACATTAAAAACCGAACGTGTTCACGCTCGGTTTTTTGTTTTCTGAATATCAAAAGCAGGCCTTGTGCTACCTATGACCTATATTTATTGAGCGTCGCTTACTCGGCCTATCCAGCCATTCGAGAATGTTACTTTTAACGGCAAGTTACGAGTAGTAAGACGCCTGACAAGATTTGGCATCTTAAATGGGGGGATTACCACCCCACAAACTATGGAACCCACTCTATGCGGCGCACCAAAGCATCATTGATCTATCAACGAACCAAAAATCTAAGAGCTGTGCAGCTACTACTCGGCCATACCAGGATAGAAAGTACGGTACGGTATCTGGGTGTTGAAGTTGTTGATGCATTGGAGATGGCGGAGCAAACTGAAGTTTAGTTGTAGTACGGACGGCCATTGAAAACGCAGTGGCCGTTACGCCTACAAAACTTGCCCCACAAATCTAACGCTTTCAATCGTCGAGGTCGTGCCCTTTGCTATCATTCGCGTAACACTTTCAAGCCATAAAGCACTTCAGCTTAATCCCACAGTGCATTATCTCAGCTATTTGAATGCCTCATATTTGACTGGAAAATCTTCACATTGTCACGACCTGCGGCCTTCGCGAAGTACATTGCGGTGTCGGCATTTTTCATTAGTTGAATTTCGTTATCGCCGTGCGTAGGATAAATGACCACACCTATGCTTGAGGAAATACTCAATATATGCCCCTGCACCTCAAATGACTCATTGAGGGATCGGTGAATTTTTTCTGCAACACCAAACGCATCTTGTTCTATCACGATCAAGGGAAGTAATACGACAAATTCGTCGCCACCAATTCGCGCAACAGTATCTGATTCACGAAGACAAGCATGGATACGTTGCGCAACCTCTATTAATAGTTGATCGCCGATATCGTGGCCAAGCAAATCATTTACCGGTTTGAATTTATCCAAGTCAATGAACATCAATGCCAAGCTTGATTGGTCACGCTTGGCGATAGCTAAAGCCTGCTGTAAACGGTCGGTAAACAAACTCCGATTAGGTAGCTTCGTTAGAGAATCATGATGAGCAAGGTGCAGTATCTGCTCTTCCATTTTTTTACGTTGTGAAATGTCAACCTTGGCCGCTACAAAATGAGTCACTCTGCCAGAAGAGTGTCTTACCGGTGCAATGTGTGCCTCCTCCCAATAGACTTCACCATTTTTTCGCTTATTAAACAACTCGCCATTCCAAGATTGGCCGTTAGTTAATTTATCCCACAACTCCTCATAGGTTTCCTTGGGCGTCAGCCCAGATTGTAAAATGCGCGGATTTTTCCCAATTACTTCATCAGCCGCATAGCCAGTCACCTCTGAAAATCGCGGATTAACGTACTCGATATTGGCTTTGGTATCAGCAATGACAATTGAAACAGGACTTTGTTCGATAGCAGTAGAAAGCGTGCGCAGCAACATTTCAAGCTTTCTATTTTCAGTTACATCGTCATATATACCCAATATCCCAAAAATCTCACCCTGTTGATTGCGGAGGGGCACTTTGGACGTACGCAGCCAAATAGTTTTTCCATCAGGTGTTGTCTGCGGCTCTTCGTAAGACAGCTTAGCGATACCAGTGTCGATGACAGCTCGATCATCAGCTCGATATAGATCTGCTTGGGCAGCCCAGATCATCTGATAGTCATCTTTTCCGATAACCTCTTGCCAACAAGACAGGCCGCCATCTTTTGAAAAAGCCGTGTTGCATCCAAGGTAATGCAAGTCGCGATCTTTCCAAAATACCCGTATGGGCGCGTTGTCAATGATCGTCATGAGCAAATTCCGTGAATCAATTAAAGCGGCTTCGCTCTGCTTGCGCTCGATCCGTCGCTGATAGTAATAATAGCCAGCAATGGTAATGAACAGTCCAATCAACGGAATAATATACTTCAACAAATCGCTCAAGCCGACTTCTCGTGTTTCATACAAACCAAACCATTTGTCATATAGTTTGGCGTACGTTCCATCAGATTTTTTAAGTGCCAATCCCTCGTTGATCTTACCCAATAACTCTGATGCCCCCTCATGCACAGCGAATGAGAATTTTTGCGAAAATCCAGCCTTAATCTTCAACGGCTCGATATTCGACAACCCTTGCGTTTGCAATGTCTGCATTCCTGCCAATTTGCTCAACAACATCGCATCATGTTTGCCTGAAGCAAGCAGACGCAACCCCTCGGCAGCGGTATCTACCAAAACAAGTTGCTTCCCCCAGCCTTTAGCAATTGCGTAGTCATGTGCCAAGTCAGCATTAAGAACAATTATAGATTTTCCTGCCAAGTCATCTTCAGTGCGAACCCCTACCTCACCCTTACGCACAAAAATGGCACCGTGAACGATGACGTGCGGCACCGTGAAGTCAGCGAAATGATGGCGCTCATCGGATTGTGCAAGATTGATCAGGACGTCGATCCTACCTGCTTGGAATTCTTGAAGTAACTGGTGGAATGGGAGCACTCGTATGGTGTAATTCAAGCCCGCCTCGGCTGCGACGGCCTTCCACAGATCTACCGTAAATCCACCTGCAGTTTCATCAGTCATGCCGGTGGCGAAAGGCGGATAGTCTTGTTCACTCCCTACGACCAGCGTTTTATTTTGTACTTGGGAGGCAGGAACAGTGGACGCAAGGTGGGGGGCTTGATTGACGGGGGGCAATGCCTGCGCAGTTCCACACGTAATTAACACAGGCAAAATGACAATAAGAAAATCTAAAGAGATTCTACCTAGCTTCTTCACAAAATTAATTGCAGGAGGGAAATTATTTACAGTAGCAGCACACATATTCATTTTCTATTTGCCGAGTGCTTCGTTTAGCCATGCATGCTTACAGCACTTCTATGGCTTAGATGTTACTCACCTAGACCGAGGAGAATACATCCGCCCATAGAAATAGGCAATTTACTACGTTTGGCAGCAATTATGATGGCCACTATTGGGACAAATCGCTTATTAAGCCCGCCCAATTTCCCTTATTTTGTACGGCAGCATACGACTCCGAACCTGCCGTTAAAAGTAGCAGCCTTGAACGACAACAAAGGCCGATAAAAAGCCTTACTCAAATTCCATTCCAACAACACATTTCGAGTAAATGAGTCCAACGCTTTTATGCCTGAATGGCTGGTGCCTTGGAATTACTTACTCGCTTAACGCAGGTCAACTAATGAGTGCCCCCTTTAGCTTGGAGATTATTCTGCTGCAAGCTCACATCACCAATCCTAGCAAAGGATGCTAAACTAAAATCAGACGTTTCATTTTGAATTTGAATCCTCCCAGACAGTATTATGGACTACACAAAATTGCTCTCTATCGCTCTTGATGAGGCTCGGATTGGGCTTGCCGAAGGCGGTGTTCCAGTTGGTGCAGCGCTGTTTTCTGCTGATGGTACATTATTGGGGCGTGGTCGCAATCGCAGGGTGCAGGAGGGCGATCCTTCGATACATGGTGAAACCGATGCATTTCGCAAGACCGGTCGCCAAAAAACCTATCGGGACAAAATTTTGGTCACCACGCTTGCGCCCTGTTGGTATTGCAGCGGCCTGATACGCCAGTTCAACATTGGCACCGTGGTGGTGGGCGAATCGGTTAATTTTCCTGGTGGGATTGAATGGTTACGCCAAAACGGCGTCAATGTCATCGACCTCAATTCAGCCGAGTGTATATCCATGATGACCGATTTCATCCGCAACTATCCTGAGTTATGGAATGAGGATATCGGGGAAGAGTGATGCTGCAATTCGCAAACAAGTTGGCTTTGCTGTTTGCGATGCTCGTTGTTGCGATGCCTGCCTCTGCGCTCGAAAAAGTGTCATTGCAATTGAAGTGGACTCATGCTTTTCAGTTCGCCGGCTACTACGCGGCGGTGGAAAAGGGCTATTACCGAGAAGCCGGCCTTGATGTCGAACTGAGCGAGGCACTGCCGGGCACAGACCCTGAGAAGATTGTTGTAGACGGTAAGGCTGAATACGGTGTCGGCAACAGTAGTCTGCTACTGGCGCGCAAGGCTGGGCAACCGGTAGTGGTGCTGGCAGTCATTTTTCAGCATTCACCTCTGGTACTGATCGCCCGTGAAAATCGGAATATTCGGAGTATTCATGATTTGATCGGCAAGAGACTCATGATGGAGCCACAGTCGGATGAACTGTGGGCTTATCTTAAACAGGCTGGCATTCCACTCAATCGCATTACTCGGCTTGAACACAGCTTCAATCCACGAGAGCTTATTGATGGACAAGTGGATGCGATTTCAGCCTATGTCACTAACGAAACATACTACCTAGAACAAGCAGGAATTTCGTATCAAACCTTTACTCCGCGCTCCGCTGGCATCGATTTCTACGGAGATAATCTGTTTACTACAGAGCGAGAGCTTCAGGCGCACCCAGATCGAGTCCGCGCCATGCGTGAAGCCAGCCTGCGCGGCTGGGGCTATGCGATGGAGCATCCGGAAGAAATTGCGGACCTGATCCTGTCCAAATACTCCCAACAGCATCCTCGCGAATTCTATCTGTACGAAGCTCGGAGCATGGTGCCGCTGTTGCGCACTGACCTGATTGAACTCGGCTACATGAACCCGGGGCGCTGGCGTCACATTGCCGCCACCTATGCTGACTTAGGGTTGTTGCCTCATGATTTCTCACTCGATGGTTTTATCTACGACCAAAATCCAAAGCGCGACCTGACTGGGTTGTATTTCACACTGGCCCTGCTGGCTCTAGTGAGTGCCATTTTTTTGTACATTTATCGAACCAACCGCCGCCTTGCTCGTGCTTTAGCCGAAAGCCAGAAAGCCCAAAAAGCGCTGAGCGTTTCCGAAGAGCGCCACCGTCTGCTGGCCGACCACGCCTCCGACGTTATCTGGACGATGGACTTGGAAGGTCGCTTCACCTACATCAGCCCCTCAGTAGAGAAGCTTCGCGGCTACAGCGTTGATGAAGTGATGCATCAATCCCTCGATGAAGCGCTGATGCCAGACTCGGTTCCCATTGCGGCCGCCGGTCTCGGGCAGGCCATCACTGCAGTACGTGCCGGTGAACCTGTTGTCGATTTTCGTGGAGAGCTGGAACAGCCTTGCAAAGACGGTAGCACTGTGTGGACCGAAGTCACCGTCACCGGCATACGCAATGAGGCCGGTGAGTTTGTCGGTCTTCTTGGTGTCACCCGCGATATCAGTGAACGCAAACGGGCTCAAGAGCAGGTAATTTTCCTGGCGCAGCACGACACGCTTACCAAGCTGCCTAATCGCACGCTTTTCTCTGATCGACTGCGCCAAGCCATCGTCAGTGCTCGGCGGGAGCAGAAACAGCTAGCGCTGATGTACCTTGATCTCGACAAATTCAAACCCATCAACGACAACCTCGGACACGCCATCGGCGATGTACTGCTGCAAGCCGTGGCGGGCCGCATACAAACCTGTGTACGCGAGTCAGACACTGTCGCGCGTATTGGTGGAGACGAGTTTGTTGTGCTACTTAACACCATAGCCAGCGCTCAAGGCGCGCTTGGTGTGGCGGAAAAAATTCGTATTGCGCTGGAGCAACCATTTGACCTGGCAGGCCATTGCCTCACGGTATCCACCAGCATAGGGGTGGCGCTCTATCCTGACCACGGCCATGAAGAACCTGAGCTTTCAAAAAATGCCGATACCGCTATGTATTGGGCCAAGAAGGCTGGACGAAATGCTGTTCGCCTATATCACACTGAGGCACCCCGCCCCTGGTTCTAGGCTGGGATGCAGACTTAACCCTGAGCCTCATGTTTGAATTTTATCTTTGATGCTCTTCATTAAATAACGTTATTGCGCATACGTCTAAATGAATGCGTGGGCAATGGAAAATCCGGTTATCCAAAAAACTTGTTCCAGTAAAGCTGGGGATAAGAACGGTCTGATTAACTAGCACTTCATGTGAATCCTCGCCCATCTCGCCACCCCACCTCAGTTAAAATGAGTCCCGCTGTTTGGTTCCAACTGGCACGCCGTAAGTCGTGCGATTCTTCGGGCTAACAGGTTGTAGACAGCTTGCTGCGTGGGCCGCGACTAACAGTGGCGGTTATAGGCTTACATCCCCCATCAGACCGAGATTGGTTTAGTCGTAAGTGACGCTGACTACAATCAAAGGCTTTGGGAATTACCATAAGCCCGCCCAATAATTGATGGACAAACTATTACGCAACATTGTATTGCCCCTGCGACACACTCATTCCTGAAAGATAACTAGCAGTATTCAGTCTGAATGAGGCACAACCAAAATCCATTTCCGAAGAAGGGGTTCGATCCATCCCAAAGTCACTAAAAATAGGAAAGCAATACTAATATTGAATACCAGGTGCGCACCCGCAACCACCATTGATGGTTCCCACCATGTCAGCATCGCCTGAGAAAATGACGTCAAAAATGGGAAGAAGAGCAGAACACCTGTTAAATTGAAAAGAAAATTAGAGATTGCCGTTGCACGCGCGACTGAGTTCATCGCCAAACTTGCAATGAGCGCGGTCGAAGTCGAACCCACGTTTGAGCCTAATACGATGCTAATTGCAGCGTCGGGTGGCAGTATCCCTTGCTGAACAAGGAGTATAGCCAATCCGGTAGTAACACTGCTGGACTGAATCAAAGCTGTAAATCCTAAACCAATCAGAATACCCAACCATGGTATCTGAGCTTCTGCCATTGCTGCCTGAAACCAAGTTTCGCTTTGTAAAGGTTTCAGTTCCGTTGAGATTAGGTTAAGTGCGAAGAAGATAAAACCAAAGTAGAAAATTGCCTTGCCAAGGAAACTTAGACGGGTGGGCAAAGCAGAAAGTAAGGCTCCGATTACTATGAAAAAGGGTCCGATGCCCGTCAATTTGAAGGACACAAGCCACGCAGTCGTTGTCGTACCAACATTGGCGCCCAACAAAATACCCAAGCTTCCCCGGAATGTCATGACCGAGGCGTCCACGAGCGTTACTGCAAGGGCTGTTACCGCACTACTCGATTGAACCACCGCTGTTGCTAACATGCCAATAATGAAACCCTTCCAACGACCGGCTGTAACCCTAGGCAACCAGGTTTGCAAGGTTTTGCCGCCCAACCTCTGCAGCTCCTTACTAAAGCCCTGAAGACTAAAGATGAACAGAATGACAGCAGAGAGAGCGGTAAAAAATCCTTGAAGTAGTGTCATGTCTTATCACTCGATAGAATTATTTTCTGTAAGTTATAAAATGATTAGCGTATCTCTGCTAATGGGTGCACAAAACCGCCTTACCAAATCGCATTGCAACTCAATATATGAGTTACAAAAAGGCTGGTGAATTTTATATTACTACTTTCCCGATGCCCCATTTTTGCTCTCAATGCAGTAACTAGCTTTGCGGTTCATCTATCGGTAAAGGGGCCATCAAAGCAGCGATGTCTGCTTCGCCGAATTTGACCATGCTGCTGCTATCTTCAGAGAGAATGCCAGCGGCCAACTCGGCCTTCTTTTCCTGTAGTGCGAGGATCTTCTCTTCTATGCTGCCCGCCACCACCAACTTGTAGACGAACACATTGTTGACCTGCCCCAAACGATGGGCGCGGTCGGTAGCTTGATTCTCTACTGCTGGATTCCACCAAGGATCGTAATGAATCACGGTGTCTGCTGTGGTGAGGTTGAGCCCCACGCCGCCCGCCTTTAAGCTGATTAGGAAGATAGGCACTTCACCGTCTTGAAATCTACCTACGACTTCTTCTCGGTTCTGTGTATCTCCAGTGAGTTTGACGTAGGTCAGACCTTCTTTGTGCAACTCTTCCTCTATCAGTGCCAGCATGCTGGTGAACTGCGAGAACACCAAGATGCGTCGCCCCTCGCTCACGAGCTCGGGCAACATCTCCATGAGCATATCGAGTTTGGCGTGTTCTTTTACATTGCGTGCGGCATTCAGTTTCAACAGGCGCGGGTCACAACAGACTTGGCGTAGCTTAAGCAAAGCGTCGAGGATGATGATGTGACTGCGCGCAAAACCTTTGTCTGCGATTTCTTCACGCACACGTTGATCCATGGCGATACGCACCGTCTCATACAAGTCACGTTGCGCACCGTCCAACTCGACGCTGCGCACGATCAAGGTCTTCTCCGGCAAGTCACTGGCAACGTCCTGCTTGCGTCTGCGCAAGATGAAGGGGCGCACGCGTTGCGCCAACAGGTCGCGGCGTTGCAGATTGCCCAGCTTTTCTATCGGTGTGCGCCATATTTTATTGAAGGAACGTGCATCGCCCAACAGCCCTGGCAACAAGAAATCGAATTGCGACCACAGGTCACCTAGGTGATTCTCTAGCGGTGTACCCGTCAGACACAACCTATGACGAGCCTTGAGTTTACGTATCACTTGCGCGGCCTGACTGGCGGCGTTTTTCACCGTCTGCGCCTCGTCTAAAATCAACAGGTGATAGTCGTGCTGCGACAACATTTCTTCATCGCGCCACAACAGCGGGTAGGTGGTGAGGATGACATCATGTTCTTTGATCAACTCAAACTGTTCGGTACGTTGTTTGCCGTGTAGAGACAGCATGCGCAAATCGGGCGCGTAACGCTCGGCTTCACGCTTCCAATTGAAGATCAATGAGGTCGGCAACACCACCAAGGCCGGCTTGTCCATACGCCCACTCTGTTTTTCCATCAACAGATGCGCCAATGCTTGCGCGGTCTTACCCAAGCCCATATCGTCGGCGAGTATGCCGGCTAGATTGTTCTCGCGCAGAAACTGCAACCAAGCCAAGCCTTCTAGTTGATAGTGGCGCAATTCCAGCAAAAAGTTGGGGGGAGCGGATACCGGCTGGATACCGTTGGTGTTCTTGAGTTGTTCGGCCAAATTGACGAGGGCATCCGCTCCCTTGAACTGCCAGCGTTCCATGTCGGTGAGTTGCTGGATACGCGACACATCGAAGCGGGAAAGACGGATGCTATCGCCCTTCATGCCGCCGCCGTCAAACAACTCCAGCAGGGTACGCGCCAGCGGCTTGATGCGCTGTGCAGGAACCTTCACTTGACCACCATCCGGAAGTTGCAGGGTGATGGGTTCTTGATCCGGTAGTTTTTCTAACAGCAACACATCCAACCAGCGCGGATCTTCGCGGAACAGTTCGTGCAGCATAGGCGCCAGTGCGACACGTTCGCCGTTCACGACGATGCCCATGTTGAGGCTGAACCAGCCATCGGCCTGCTCATCGAAATCACCCAGCCAAGCCTCGACTTCCAGCACGTGGTGACGGAAGCCGTTCAGCATCTCGATCTGCCATCCCGCACTACGCAACTTAGGAACAGCCTGTTGCATCCAATCCGTCCATGCGGCATTGCTTTCCAGACCTAACATCGCACGGTCTGCATAACTACCGTTGAGCGAGATATTGGGCATCTCACTCAAGCCGGTGGTGATCAAAGTCTTGAGCGCTGTCGTCTCGGCTTTCTCGTCACGTGCGACGCGTACGGTCTCGCCATTCGGCAATGTCACGAACTCACTGGGATGATCGAAGGATAACAAGGCATCGCCATAGCGCCATTGCAAACGCGCAAAGTCGCGTATCTGGTTACCGGCAGGATAGTTACGATAAGCAGTGCGATATGCCATATCTGAGGTACCCAGTGACAAGACAGGCACCAGCTTGGCTTTAAGAACGCGTAAGCCGGCCTTGCTAGGTGCGGGCAACTCAGGCAGCAGATCGCGCAATGCCGCGGCCACCACCAACATCTCCATATCGTTGAGCGGCGGCATACTCAGCAGCTTGGCCACTTGTGCTGGTGCTTGCGCCATCTGTAGCGTACCCAACTCTGATGTGGCCACGTCTAGATACCAAGTGTCTTCAGGCAGCGCCAAAACATGCACAGCATCTCCGTCGCGTATCACTGTAGGCTGAATGTTGCCGTAGTCATCTGCTCCCCAAGCGATCTGCGCGGTTCTGATTTCACCCGACTTGATCAACACCGGATGCGTCAGTCGTTCGCGACTGCCGGGCACACGTGTACGGAAATATAGGCGCTCGCTTGCGAGCAGCCGTGTCAGCAATTCATTGCCATGCTTGCCTGCGATCTGATAGCCCTCATAGCGATCATGCAGACGCAACAATAAGCGCAAGATAGGCATGTCTGCTTCGCGCACATACTGCGGCGGATTCAACAAGGCACGTTCCACGTTATCCCAGTCCTGCAAATCCCCGGCCAACTGCCCTCCCGCATCCAGCTTGGTCTTGTAGACCTGCACGCGGAACAGCTTGTTATGTTTAACCAGCGCATAACAGAGCGCCGTGCCACGCTGCGAGACCGGTGACTGTTTTTTTAGTGGTGTGCTCAAAGTGCCGCGCATGGACTCGATCCATTCGGTCACAGCAAGGTTGACCGTTGGCGCTTTGACCGCGCGCGGCAAAGCAAGTACCGACAACAACACGGCTGCCGTATGTTTACACTGATAAGCCACTGGGCAGGAACAATGTGGCTGCACCGCAAGCTTGCCGTCAGGACCTGGCGACAGCACGATGTGCACCTTGTAAGGCATACGTTCCGTGCCTTGCACCTTGGCACGTATCTCGGCCGACAATACATCCAAATCACTGATGGAGTTGAGGTAGGCCTTAGCCTTGTGGATTTCTTTGCCGTCAAACCAGCGCGTGACATCGGCAAGTGTGTAGGACTGTGTCAAAGGCATAAGGAGAAATTAAAATAAGCGCGTTGCAAGTAAATAAAAGCTATAGGGCAGTTAACCAGACAAGCCGTTTTAGGCATGTAAAGGCGACAGAATATGCTGCACTCTGTCTCCGCATTGCTGAGCTAGCGAGGGGTTTTGCAGCCACATCTGAATAAAAAATTCCCGCATTTGTTCGGATTGAGCCAAACGACTCAGCATCAATTCTTCGGGTATGACGGTGCGAGGTGGTAGTGTAAATTCAGACATTCGGATCTTCTCCACGCGCAATTTTCTCTAACGCTGTTATATCGAGTTTATCCTTGGGGCGATTGGCAACTCGTTTCATTACCAATAAATCAGCAACCGAAGCAATATGCACTTGTCGTCCGAATAGTTCACCAACGATGGCATTTGCATTCAGGGTGTCGAATGGCACATCAGGCCGCACCAGAATATCCACCACACTACCTCCCGACTGAGGCTCTCTCAAAGCAAAAGCCAACATGCCTTTTTCGCAATACCACTGCTCTATTTGCCGCTCATCGCGTAGCGCATCTATCGCCACAGGCATCACGGGTAATAAACCAAATCGCTTAGCCACCGAAATGAATCGAACGAGATTCTCATCGCTCATGGCTAATACTAGGTCAATATCAAAAGTCGAACGCAAAAAACCATGCAACTGAACAGCCAGTCCGCCAACCAATACATACTGAACTTGCTCATCTGACAGTGACTGTAAGAGTTCTGCGATTTTCATACGTCCATTCTATCTGTTTGAAGTACACACACTGTTTTTATACATGACTGATAGGCGTAGTTAAAATTCCGCATCAACTACCATAAAGTTTACGGCCACGGATACGTGCGCGATGGGCTTTGCGCTGTTCGGCTTCAGTTAAGGCGCGAGGCTTCTTGCCTTCGAACGGGTTTTTACTAGAGTTGTACTGGATTTTCATGGGCGTGCCCTGCAGCTTGAATATCTCGCAAAAAGTACGCTCCAGATATCGCGTGTAGCTGGCAGGCACTTCATCCAGACCACTACCGTGGATAATGATCAATGGCGGATTGCTACCGCCCTGATGCGCATAACGCATCTTGGGTAAAAAACGTCCACCCTTAGGCGGCAGTTGTTTATCCAGTGCGGCAATCAACGCACGAGTGAGTTTAGGTGTGGACATCTTGGCCATCGCCGCTGCGTAGGCTTCGTCGACCGACTTCAGCACGCTAGGGATACCGTTGGCATGTAAGGCCGAGATATAGTGACGTTTGGCGAAACCCAAGAAGTGCAACTTACGTTCGATGTCGTTCTTCACCATCAGACGCTGATGGTCGTCTAAGCCATCCCACTTATTCACCGCCAACACCAATGCACGGCCTGCCTGCAATACGAAGTCTGCGACGTGTGCATCCTGCTCGGTAATCTGATCGCGTGCATCCACCACCAACACCACTACGTTGGCATCTTCTATGGCCTGCATCGTCTTGATCACGGAGAACTTCTCGACAGCTTCATCGACCTTTCCGCGACGACGCACACCAGCGGTATCGATGATGGTGTAAGCCTTACCGTCACGTTCGAAGTCGATATAGATACTGTCGCGGGTAGTGCCTGGTTGGTCAAATGCGATAACGCGTTGCTCACCGAGGATGGCGTTCACTAATGTTGATTTGCCTACATTCGGACGGCCTACAATCGCCAGCTTGGGCGGTTGTTCTTCAGGACGCTCCTCTTCCTCCACCAGCTCCGGGAAATTCTCCATCGCAATCTCGATCACTTCGACGACGTTATCACCATGCGCGGAAGAAATAGGCAGCGGTTCGCCCAGACCTAATTCGAAAAAATCGGAAGTCACTTTGCTGCGCATCATGCCTTCAGCCTTGTTCACCAGTAACAGAATAGGCTTGCCCGTCCTGCGCAATTCCGTCGCGATGATTGCATCTTGCGGGGTGCACCCCGCTCTGCCATCCACCACGAATAACACCACGTCAGCTTCATCCACAGCTTGACGACTCTGTTTAGCCATCTCATGCATGATGCCATCTTTAGCGACAGGTTCCAGTCCGCCAGTATCAACCACTAGATAAGGGCGCTCACCGACGCGACCACGTCCGTAATGTCGATCACGCGTCAGACCAGGTTGGTCGGCGACCAGTGCATCACGGCTACGTGTGAGGCGATTGAACAGCGTAGACTTGCCCACATTGGGACGACCTACGAGTACGAGTGTGGGCAGCATGATATGAATTCCTAGTTTAATTTGAGCGCGTACAAATTTCCGTCGCGCGTTTGTACCAACATACCGTCGTCGAATTCCAGCGGACTTCCCAATAAAGGGCTGCCATCAAGTTTGGTACGTGCTACAAAGTGACCATCTTCACGATCCAGAGCGTGCAGATATCCCTCGTAATCACCGACTACGACGTAGTTCGAGTAGGCATAAGGCTGGCTGGTGTTGCGCAAGCTCAGTTGTTCGTTCTTCCACAGCGTGCTGCCATTGCTCTTATCCAATGCCATCACCACCCCATTCGCATCCGCAAGGTAGAGATATTTGCGTAAAAGCATCATCCCTTTGTCACTTGCGATGTCGCGATTCCACAACGGCCCACCCTGAGCCGGATCGAAGCAGGCGACACGTCCTTGAAATGCGATTGCGCATGCTTGTTCATCATCGACCACGACATTACTGGTTATGTCGCTGATACGATCCAACTCAGTATTTCCGCGCGGTTGTGAGACGGCGTTCTCCCACAACATGGAGCCAGTCTTCAGTTCCAGCGCCACAATTTTGCCTGCCGCAAAGCCAGCATAAACGGTGCCACGCAATATCGTCACACTGGCCGCACTACGCACTACCAATGCCGGGGTTGCACGTTCGTAAGACCACAAGCGCTTGCCATCCTTAGCATCTAAACCAGTGATATGACTATCACCAGTGCGCACCACGACCACACCGTCGGCGTATTTCGGCACGCCCAACACTTCACTGGAGACTTTGGTCTGCCATAACAGCTTGCCGCTTGCGTCATATGCCCAAACGTCACCCTTGTCACCGCCAACGAGAGAAATGGTTTCGTCACCTCCCACGCCGCCCGATACCGTCATACCGACCTCGGTCTTCCACAATATCTTGCCGGTATTGCGATCCAGTGCTATCAACTGTCCTTTTTGTGAAACAGCGACCACACGAACCTTGTCGACCTCAGGCTGCAACACATAACGCCCTGCATCGCCGATCTTAGCTTGCCAAGTCACAGAGAATTTAGCGGTCGCGGTGAAGTCTGTCAGTGGTGTCGGCGGCGGGCCGCTCTTGATACTGGAGCAAGCGCCCAGCATCAGCACTAAACCTGCCAACAGTGCGCGTTGAAACATCATTTAGCGGCTCCGAGGTCATCCAACTTCATTTGTATCAGTTGACGATAAGTGCTCTTCACATCAGTCTTGTCGTAAGCCATTTGATATTCAGTACGTGCTTCAACTTTCTTGCCCTGTGCACTCAACACATCGCCCTTAAGGTCTGCGTAAAGACCATCAAAAGCAGCAGGATGCGCCGCATTCAGGTTCTTCAGCGCTTCGTCGTAACTCTTCTCATCCAAGAGTATGGAAGCCAGTCGCAGATGCGCGACATCCTTCAAGGTTGCTTCGGAGGCGTGATCCAACACCCATTGCAACTGGACCTTGGCTTTGGGGATGGCCTTATCCTGTTCGTTGACTTGCGCAGCAGTCAGGGCTGCACGTGCAGCGTAGATCGTGCCCGAATACTTATCCATCACCGCCGCAGCAGCATCGTTGATGCGCTTAGCATCATTAGACTGCAACTGCTCGGAAAACTGTTCGAACAGCGTCGCAGCCTCATTGATCTGCTTGGCCTGGTAATAATGCCAACCACGCCAGCCACCGACTGCGATCACCAGCACCAGTGTCACGCCTAGGATCGTATTTCCGTTGTCTTTCCACCAAGCTTTGATGGTCTCGATCTGTTCTTGTTCTTGCAAATCAAATGCGGCCATTGCCTTACTCCTAATTTAAGAATTGTTTAAGGGTGTCGTTGAGTTGTGCAACGTCCACCTTGATCTGTTCGCCACCCTGCATGGGCTTGACGCTGACTTGCTGGGCTTGCGCCTCATCATCGCCTATCACCACTGCCAGTAATGCACCACTGGCATCTGCTTTCTTCATCTGCGACTTAAAACTGCCACCGCCGCAATGCATCACCACGCGTACGCCCGCATCACGCATCTGTTCGGACACACGGCTCGCCAATTTAGCGGCCAGTTCACCCTGATGCACCAGATAGACATCGACACGCGGTTTGGGCAATGCCATGCCATCATCTTGCAGCAGCGCTAACAAACGCTCGACGCCCATCGCAAAGCCCATCGCAGGCGCAGGTTTGCCACCGATCTGCTCGACCAAACCATCATAACGACCGCCCGCACAGATAGTACCTTGCGCCCCCAACCGAGTGGTCACCCACTCGAACACCGTGCGGTTGTAATAGTCCAAACCACGCACCAAACGTGTATTGATCTCAAAGACGATACCGTGTGCGGTGAGTGTGTCCTGCAAAGCTTGGAAATGTGCTATCGCCTCAGCATCCAATTCATCCATCAGCTTGGGCGCGTGCTCTATCAGCTCCTGCATCGCGGGGTTCTTACTATCCAAGATGCGCAATGGGTTGCTATGCAAACGACGAGTCGCTTCCGCATCCAGCGCCGCAGTGTGCTGTTCAAAATACGTGATCAGCTTAGCCCTATGGCGGGCACGCGACTCAGCGTCACCTAAGGTATTCAGTTGCAGAGTCACATCCTTGATGCCCAACTTCTTCCACAGACGTGCGCACATCAGAATCTGCTCGGCATCAATATCAGGGCCAGCAAAACCAAGCGCTTCTACACCGATCTGGTGAAACTGACGATAACGCCCTTTTTGCGGACGCTCATGACGGAACATCTGGCCGGTATAGTACAAACGCTGCGGTGCGTTATACAGCAGATTGTGTTGTAACACTGCACGTACACAGGAAGCTGTACCTTCTGGACGCAAAGTGAGTTGGTCGCCGTTGAGGCTATCCTCAAAGCTGTACATCTCTTTTTCTACAATGTCGGTGACTTCACCGATAGCGCGCTTGAACAAGCTGGTCGGTTCAACCAGCGGCATACGGATGTTGCGGTAACCATAACTATCCAGCCATTCGCGCACCACTTCCTCGAACCACAACCATAATCCTGCCTCGTCCGGCAGGATGTCATTCATGCCGCGTACGGCTTGCAAAGTTTCGTTACTCATCTATCAGGCTTTATTTATTGACAACTTGTATGGGTATCTGGCGTGCCAGCTTGGGTGAGGATGCCGTGCGCGCTGGATATTTGCGTGCCACATAGTCATCGACGAGGGCTGTGAATTCGCTGGAGATATTATCTCCACGCAAAGTCACCGCCTTCTCGCCATCTACATATACTGGGGCGGCTGGACTCTCGCCGCTGCCAGGCAGGCTGATACCGATATTGGCCAACTTGCTCTCACCTGGACCATTCACCACACACCCCATCACCGCCACGGTCATATTCTCCACGCCATCATATTGACTGCGCCACACTGGCATCTGATCACGTAAGTGGGTCTGTATGCTCATCGCCAACTCTTGGAAGAAGGTACTGGTGGTACGACCACAGCCAGGACAGGCAGTGACCATAGGCGCGAACGCGCGTAAGCCCATGGTCTGCAATATCTCTTGCCCTACGATCACCTCTTGAGTGCGTGAACCATTAGGCTCAGGAGTCAAGGAAATACGGATGGTATCGCCTATGCCTTCTTGCAACAAAACTGCCAAAGCGGCAGTCGAAGCGACGATGCCCTTAGAGCCCATGCCCGCTTCAGTCAACCCCAAATGCAGCGCGTAATCACATTGCGCACTCAAGGAACGATATACGGCAATCAAGTCCTGCACATCGCTGACCTTGCAGGACAACACGATACGGTTGCGCGTCATACCCAGTTTTTCAGCACGCTGCGCACTTTCCAACGCTGAGGCTATGAGCGCATTCTGCGTCACGTGCTTCGCGTCCAATGGCTCAGCCAATCGCGAGTTCTCGTCCATCATCCTTACCACTAGATTCTGATCCAGACTGCCCCAATTCACCCCTATACGCACTGGCTTATCGTAGCGTATGGCTGTCTCTATCATGATGGTGAAAGGGTCTTCTTCGGTGCGACTGCGACCGACGTTACCTGGATTGATACGGTACTTAGCCAACGCCTGCGCGCAATCGGGATAGTCAGTCAGCAAACGATGGCCGTTGTAATGGAAGTCACCTACCAACGGCACATCACAACCCATTTCATCGAGCCGCGCACGTATCTTCGCCACTTGTGCAGCAGCTTCAGGGGTATTGACAGTGATACGAACCAATTCCGAGCCTGCTTGAGCCAACTCATAGACCTGTTTAACTGTAGATTCCACATCCGCAGTGTCTGTGTTGGTCATAGACTGCACCACCACAGGCGCGCCTCCGCCCATCATCACAGTACCGATGATGACGCGTTGCGAAGGGCGGCGCTTGATCATTCCTAACATATTCACTCCAGCGTCAAACGAGCAACTTCGCTCGATGAGTTTATGTACGGCTGCAGATCGACTTCTTTACCACGACGGTATATCTGCACCATCTTGGCATGACCGAGCACCACTTCGTATGCAGTTAGGCCACTTAAGTTCAACTCGCTACCAGGTTGATTGATCTGAGAGTACAAGACTTTTCCTTCCGGATCCTTAACCTCTACCCATGACTCACCAGAGAACACCAGACGGTACTTGCCTACTTTAACGGCAGGTGCAGTCGCTACGACGTCAGAGTCTGTAGCATTTGATTCGGCAGCTACTTTAGGCGCAGCTACGACTGCGGCCTTCTCCACAACGATAGCCTTAGGTATTTCGACCACAGGCTTTGGTGTAGTAACGACAACTTTAGCCGCTTCAAGTTTAGGTGTGATCACAGCAGGCGCTGGACTCTCGCTCACGGCAGAACTTGGCAACTCAGTGTTTACAACAACCTCGCTTGCGGCAAGGATGGCCGACTCCAATGCAGGCAATGTGATGGATTGCACGGTACTGCTCTGCGCCTGTTCAATCTTGTTTACTTTGGGGCTGTTGAGTTGCCAAAACGCTAATGCAACCACAACTACCAACACCAAGACTGAGGCGATCAGCCAAATACGATTCTGCTGCGCGGAAAGTTGCTGGATATTAAATGGGACATCTACAGAGACAGGCTCTATACGCGCCGACACTGGATGTGGATCAGGCAAAGTCGAGAGTAAAGGTTCAGCATCAAGCTGCAACAACTTGGCATAGCTGCGCACGAATCCTCGCAAAAATGGTAACTCTGGCAGGTTCTGGAATTCTTCTGCTTCGAGTGCCTCGATCTGGCGTGTCGACAAACGTATCTGTGCGGCCACATCGGTCACACTCATCCCCGCACGAGTGCGCGCCTCACGCAAACTGGCACCCAATCTTATCGATGGCACATGGTCTGATACGGGCAAGCTGGTAATGTTCTCTTCCATCATGCTCTCCCTAGTTACTATTCAACAGGCGTGCTTCCTTGGAATCAGGGAAGTAATTACGTAACTTCATGGAATAACTGGCCGCCGCATTACGATCCCCGCGTTGACGCTCGATGCGTACCGCTAGCCACAGATCTTCTGCGCTCAACTTATCCTGTTTATCCGCATACTCGTTGAAATAACGTCTGGCTTGTCCATAATCTTCTTTGGCAAAATTCAATTGCGCCAAACCCAGCAAAGCTTGCGGCAGACTTGGCCTTACTTTGAGCGCACTATTGAAATAATCTTCAGCGATATCATTATTTCCGACCTTCTGCGAGCAGACTGCCGCATTGAGATAAGCTTGCTCAGGCGTTGAATACAGTGGATTCTTCAAGGCTGCAATGAAATGCGGAATGGACTCTTTCTCTTTGCCACGCTGACACAAGAACCAACCGTAGTTGCTATGCGTTTCCGAGTCACTCGAGTCTATACTGAGGCTGCGTCGAAAATCCGCTTCCGCATCCTTGTCCTCATGCAAAGACATATGTATCAGTGCTCGTACGTTGTAGGCTGGTGCATAGTTAGACTTGGCAGCAAGGGCCTGATCAATCTCCCCCAAGGCAACGCCCATCTGGGCACGTTCATAATAAATGCCCGCCAATTCCGTGTGTATACGCGCACTATTTTGTGCAGCCTCACCACCAGGTCCGCTGCTTGCACAGCCAACTAAAAGCAATAGCGATAAAACGATAGAACGATACATAAGTACTCCCAAGTTCATCTACAGAAACATCATCTATGCAACACCACAGGGCGTTGCATAGTACGTTTAGTCTTGTCTTGCACTTGCCCAGCCAATTGCCCGCAGGCAGCAGCGATATCGTCACCACGAGTCTTGCGTGTGGTAGTGACAATATTCGCCTGCATCAACACATCACGGAAACGCGCAATGGCATCTGGGCGCGAGCGCTGATAGTGCGTCTGCGGGAAAGGATTGAACGGAATAAGATTGAATTTGCAGGGTACATCTCTCACCAGCCTGACCAACTCATGCGCATGCTGGACACTGTCATTAACGCCATCCAACATCACATATTCAAAGGTGATGAAGTCGCGCGGCGCTTTCTCTAGATAGCGCTGACAAGCAGCTAAAAGCTCCTTAAGCGGATATTTTCTATTGATGGGCACCAATACGTCTCGCAACGCATCGTTAGGAGCATGCAAAGATACCGCGAGTGCCACCGGACACTCCTCACGCAATCTGTCCATCGCTGGCACTACACCCGAGGTAGAGACTGTGACTCGACGACGCGACAGACCATAACCATGATCATCTAACATCAATCGCAAGGCACTGACAGTATTGTCAAAATTCAACAATGGTTCGCCCATGCCCATCATCACCACATTGCTGATCGCCCAGTTACCCTCTGCGTTTTTACCCAACTGGTGGTTCGCCCACCACAACTGACCGATTATTTCGGCCACGCTGAGATTGCGATTGAAACCCTGCTTACCGGTGGAGCAGAAGGAGCAATCCAGCGCACATCCAGCCTGCGATGAGATGCACAGCGTGCCGCGAGTGGCTTCGGGTATGTACACTGCCTCGACCGCGTTACCTGTGCCCACATCAAGCAACCATTTGCGCGTGCCGTCATCAGACAACTCTTCGCGCATGATGGTGGGGACGTCTATACAAGCTTGTTGCGTGAGCTTGTCACGCAAGCTGACCGCGATGTCTGTCATCGCGGCGAAATCGGACTCCCCTTCTTTATACATCCAGCGCATCAACTGCTTGGCGCGGAAAGGCTTTTCGCCGATTTCCGCGAAGTATGCAGTTAAAGCATGCGCATCAAAGTCGAGGAGGTTTTGCTTCATTACATTAAGCACTGGTTAAATTTATGGGTGACTCGAAAAATCCAACAAACCTGAGCAACACAACAGCGCATCGGGACTTGAATTTTAAGAGCGGCACAATTAACGAGAGTAAACGTTCAACGCTGGGAAGAAGTAAGCGATCTCGACAGCAGCTGTCTCAGCCGCGTCAGAACCATGTACCGCATTAGCATCGATGCTGTCAGCAAAATCAGCACGAATAGTGCCTTTATCAGCCTTCTTAGGATCAGTAGCGCCCATCAGATCACGATTCTTCAAAATAGCGCCTTCGCCTTGCAGAGCTTGGATCATTACAGGACCTGAGATCATGAAGTTCACCAGATCATTGAAGAAAGGGCGCGCAGCGTGAACTGCGTAAAAGCCTTCAGCTTCAGCGCGTGACAACTGGGTCATGCGTGCAGCGATAACTTTCAGGCCAGCACCCTCAAAGCGTGAATAAATTTGACCGATTACATTTTTTGCAACTGCATCAGGTTTGATAATAGACAGTGTACGTTCGATTGCCATGCGTAATTCTCCGAAAAAAGTTAATGTAGGTTAATAAAAAAGGCCGAGCATTCTAACAGGATTCAGAAGGTGGGATTCAGGTTTAAGGCGCGCCTAGACGTCGACTTTATCGGGTTTCACATCCCCCAATAGGTTTTCACGCCTTAAATCAATCGCAAAACAGCAAACAGAATATCTAAGGTGAATACTGCCAACATGGCACGTATCACCGCCTTAATCGCTGCTTGTGGCACCACTGAAGCCGATGTGCCTGCCGAGATGCCGTGATAACAGGCGATGGTTGCGATTACAAAGCCAAACACCAAACTCTTCATCACACCACCCAGCAGCAACCAAGGATTGACCAACTCTAGGAAGCGGTCGACTTGATCGAAGAACGCAACGTTCATAAACATCGAGCTCACGGCCAAACCGCCCACCACCGCCACAATCTGAAAATAGGCTGTAAGCGCGACCACCGAGATGGACACACCCAAGATGCGCGGCACCACCAAATAGTCCAGCGGATCTATGTCCATCTGCTCCAAACTATAGATTTCCCCTGAGACCTGCATCTGCGCCAACTCTACGGCGATGGCCGAGCCGCTACGTGCAATGATGATGATGGCCGCAAACAAGGGGCCAATCTCCCAAACGATGACCCACGCCATCACCTTGACAACCAGCGAACTGTCACCCCCCGCTACTGAAAAAGTCTGAGTTGATACGATGACCCCTAATAACAGACCGATGAAGCCAATGATATGCAGCGCTTGATTGCCACTAAAATAAATCTGCCTATAAAAACCTTTACGAATTGGCTCTATGCGCAATTTGTGTATATGTGACAAGCCATAGAACAACATCTCGAAGTAACCAGAGATCACCAGAGCTGCGGTTATCGTCTTTTTACCTATGAATCTAAACATCAAGGATGCACACTCGTGCTTGTAACTGAAACACCGATGGCTCTACTCACAGACTCAGCTCTGGCAGCATAGTTTCTCGACGCTTCCATCTTGCCAGCCTGCTGCGCCGCTTGCGAAAGGCGCAACAAATCCAATTTAATCTTGACAGGTAAACCTATAGTTTGATCCAACTGCAAAGCTGATTCGAACTGAGCAATAGCGTGCTCCACATCGTTTTCCGCAAGGTAGATATCACCGGAGAGTCGTTGCGAATTTGCTAGTTCGATGCGTTGACTAGATCCTTGCAAGCCTTTGGTCGCTAAATCCACCAAGCGTCGCGCTTCGACCAAATGCTGCTCTCGCAAAGCCAGTTGCGCTCGTAGTAAGTACAATGAAGCTGCTATCTCACAACGAGACTGACAGTGCTCTTCACCTCTTACCAACCACTGCTCTGCCAGACCCGTCTGTCCCTCTTCCAGATACAAGCGCGATTGCATCGTGGCCGCTGCCGCTAGACGCTCACTGGAATAAATCAATTTAGGAGGAGCGAACAAAGCAGCAAGTTGTGCATGTGCCTGATCCAACTGTCCCAATTCCCGCCAAACACTCGCAAGATTGATACGTGTAATCGCGATACCGTCAACTTGCTCCAAAGCAAGATGGGCGCGCAAGGCCATGCCGTATTCGTGTAGCGCGGACTCATAGTCACCACGCATGTAAGCCATCTCACCCCGCACACTGCTTGTGACAGCTTGGGCCGCCAAAGGATTCTTCTTCTCAGGCGCACTGCCACAAGCAGCCAGAAGCAAGCAGCACAGTGCTACAAGATAAAAGCTATTGGGGTTGCGCATGTTTCACTCCATAGCTATCAATAGGCAGCGCACCTTCTCCACCAACCTCGATGAAATTACGTATAGGCCAAACTTCTTTGCTGGAACTTATGATGTTGCGCGCATCTTCAGCGGCAACACGACCATCCCTTATCATCGGCAACAGATCCTCCGATGCGGCACTAGTCAGCTTTCCGGCTTCACCTGTGATTTTCTCGATATTAGTCAACACTCCGTCCGTCTTGACTAATAGCGCATCCGCCTTATCCAGAACCAGATTGATCTTCACATTACTGGAGTTGATTGCCGCTTGAGTCTGCTTCATCAACTCAATTGCAGTCACGCTGGCCTTTTCAACTTGTATCGACAAGGTCTTGGCATGATGCAGTAAGCCGTCAGGGTCGTTGAGCGCCTTGGTTGTGATGCTCACATTATCCAAGATAGGACGCAAACGATCGACAAGGTCATGCGCCAGTGCATCCATACCTAATTGACGCTCAAAGGGGAGTAACTCATGAATCACCAAGGGCGGATTATCTCTCCCCCCTGGAATCACCTCCAAGATGCCATCTCCCAACAAACCTTGCTCGACTAGGCGCAACTTGGCACCGTGGCGTATGTGCTTGAGGTATTCATTGTTGATGGAGATATTCACTTCGATCACACCATCATCCATTAGTACCACGGACACGACTTTGCCGACTTTAAAACCACTTAGCCTAACCTCCATACCTTGGTGCAGTTTACTAGCATCGTCGGTATGGAATTTCGCTGGCGTAGTACTGGCGAATATGCCCTGCTCAACAGCGATTACCGCGAACAAGAGCAATAACAAACCCACGCCGATTAGGACGAACAAGCCGACCTTCTTTTCCAGTGCCACGAGGCGGCTATCATGTTCGGAGAATAATTTCATGAGCACCCTACAAGCAGTAAGTTACATGTAACGGAGATTCGACACCGGTGTCGGTATCGTAATCCACGAAGACGCTAGTACATTCTGGGACCAATTCATGCAAGACAGTATCGAAACATTTGAGGCGTGCGATCTCAGCAAGCGATACCCCGTTCCAGATGGAAGCGTAAACCATCACCTTGGGTCGCACCAGTACTGCACGCACAAAACCTACCAACCTTTTTTGGTAAGGCGATAGCTGATGCGGCAACTGTTCCAGCAATGACCTCGTCTGTTGCTCTTCCAGACCGCATCCCTTGAACAACTCCATCACTGTAGTCTCCAAAATATCCGTGTCTACGCCACGATAACTCAAGGGCAAAAGCAAGTTCTCATCTACCTTAATATTCCCCAGCATACCGCCATCCGCAGTCAGCAGCGCAGTCTCCGGGGGGCGCAAGAAAGCATCTAAAAAACGTCCTTTGTCGGACTCCTTGGAAATGACTACTCGGTAGCGCAACCCCAACCCCAACTCAAATAACAGTGCGCGCGCCTCACCTTGAGGGTCGCGCCATACCAATTCCCACTGCTCACTATTACCAGACATAAGCCCACCTTAAATTACATCTGCATTCATTCTACCCTCGCACACCGCGGGATTTGACTTACTTATGCATCGGGCGGCGTATCTCGCCGTTTGTAAATTCCCCTACTGGCTCTATAATGCGCGACTCTCAAAATAGTCCTAGTATATTTCAGCGACTATTCGTTTCGCATCGTTCTAAGTGCGGCTAGGCCGCACTTTATTGTTTTGGAAGATTGAATATGCCAGTAATCACTTTGCCGGATGGCTCTACCCGCAGTTTCGAGCAGCCCGTCACCATCGCCGAAGTTGCCCTCAGTATCGGGGCGGGACTTGCGCGCGCGGCCTTAGCTGGAAAAGCAAATGGGCAGCTGGTCGATACCTCCTATTTAATCTCCGAAGATACTGCTCTTGCCATCATCACCGACAAGGATGCCGATGGATTGGAGGTCATTCGCCACTCTACCGCGCACTTGCTAGCTTATGCGGTCAAAGAATTGTTTCCTGATGCACAAGTCACCATAGGCCCTGTCATCGAAAATGGCTTCTTCTATGACTTCGCCTACCACCGTCCTTTTACCCCTGAAGATTTGACTGCGTTGGAAAAACGCATGAGCGAGTTAGTCAAACGTGACATCCCTGTGACACGAAAGGTATTACCACGCGACCAAGCGGTGAGCTATTTCAAAAGCATCAACGAGCATTACAAGGCTGAAATTATCGCCTCCATCCCTGCCGACCAGGATGTGTCCTTATATACCGAAGGCGATTTCACTGACTTATGTCGCGGTCCGCACGTACCCTCCACAGGCAAGCTGAAGGCCTTCAAACTCATGAAGGTAGCTGGTGCTTATTGGCGCGGCGACTCTAAGAACGAGATGCTGCAACGCATCTACGGTACAGCTTGGGCTAAGAAAGATGAGCTCGACGCCTATCTGATGCGCTTGGAAGAAGCCGAAAAACGCGACCACCGTAAGCTAGGCAAACAACTCGACCTGTTCCACATGCAGGACGAGGCACCAGGCATGGTGTTCTGGCATCCCAAGGGTTGGGCGATGTGGCAGGTAATCGAGCAGTACATGCGCAATGTTTATCGCGACAACGGCTATCAGGAGATACGCTGCCCGCAGATCATAGACCGCGTGTTGTGGGAGAAATCCGGCCACTGGGAACATTACAAGGCCAATATGTTCACCACTGAGTCGGAAAAACACGACTACGCAATCAAACCCATGAACTGTCCTGGCCATGTGCAGGTGTTCAATGCCGATTTGCGTTCTTACAGAGAGCTGCCTTTGCGTTACGGCGAATTCGGCTCTTGCCATCGCAACGAACCCTCTGGTGGCTTACATGGTCTGATGCGCGTGCGCGGCTTTGTACAGGATGACGGCCATATCTTCTGCACCGAAGAGCAGATCGAGTCCGAAGTAACCGCCTTCAATGCATTGGTGCTCAAGGTTTACAAAGACTTTGGCTTTAACGATGTAGCAGTCAAACTGGCACTGCGCCCAGAAAGCCGTGTAGGTTCCGATGAAATATGGGACAAGTCCGAGAATGCCTTGCGTGCTGGCTTGAGTGCCTCAGGCATGGAATGGGTAGAGTTACCTGGTGAAGGTGCCTTCTACGGTCCCAAGATCGAATTCCACATCAAGGATGCCATTGGCCGCTCTTGGCAATGTGGCACCATACAGGTGGATTTCTCAATGCCCGGTCGCCTAGGTGCTGAATATGTAGCGGAAAACAACGAACGCAAAGTACCAGTGATGTTGCATCGCGCCATTTTGGGCTCACTGGAACGCTTCATCGGCATACTGGTCGAAAACCACGCTGGCGCACTGCCGCTATGGTTGGCGCCAGTACAAATGGTAGTAATGAATATCTCCCAAGCTCAAGAGGCATATTGCACAAAAGTAGCCGACACATTGCGTGCTTCTGGCTTGCGTGTGCAATTGGATTTGCGCAATGAGAAGATTACCTATAAAATACGAGAACATAGCTTACAGAAGTTGCCCTACCAGTTAATACTGGGGGACAAAGAAGTAGCAGCAGAATTAGTTGCCGTGCGTACCCGAAGTGGTGAAGATCTCGGACAAATGACGTTACCAGCCTTGTTGGAACGTTTGCAGACCGAAATCAAAAACGGGTAACACGGCTTGTTTTTTAGTGGAGAACTGCGATAGCACAAGATAAGTCACAACGCACCAATGAAATGATTACTGCACCTCAGGTGCGTCTCATCGGTGTAGAAAAAGAGCCCCTAGGGATCGTAACCATTGCAGAAGCATTGCGTCTTGCAGATGAAGCGGAATTGGATCTGGTAGAGATTTCTCCGCTGGCTGATCCTCCGGTTTGCCGAATCATGGACATCGGCAAGTTCAAGTATGCCGAGAGCAAGAAGCTACATGAGGCCAAGCTCAAGCAGAAACAGGTACAGATCAAAGAGATTAAGTTTCGTCCTGGAACGGACGAGGGCGATTACAACATCAAGTTACGAAATCTGATTAAGTTTCTGGATGACGGCGACAAAACCAAGATTACATTGCGTTTCCGTGGTCGCGAAATGGCACATCAGGAGATTGGCATGCGATTGATTGAGCGAGTTCGTGGAGACTTGGAAGAGTATGGTGTAGTCGAGCAGTTCCCTAAAATGGAAGGCCGACAAATGGTTATGGTGCTTTCACCCAAGGCCAAGAAGAAATAAAGCAACACAGATCAAATCGTTTTGAAGCAAGGGGATGGTCAAAATGATAGCAGTGCAAAGTCCCCAAAAAAAGTGATGTATGGGTAGACAAGTTTTTCCACCGGAAAACACCTAGCGTCATAACTTAAGGAGTAATCATGCCTAAAATGAAAACCAAGAGCGGTGCCAAAAAGCGCTTTGTCGTTCGCGCTGGTGGCACTATCAAACGTGCTAGTGCGTTCAAACGTCATATCTTGACTAAGAAGACAACTAAGAACAAACGTCAATTACGTGGCATTTCTGCTGTTCATTCAACAAACAAAGCATCGGTTCGCGCCATGATGCCTTACGCATAAGGAGTAGAACATGCCAAGAGTAAAACGTGGTGTCGTAGCCCGTGCAACGCACAAAAAACTATTAGCTAAAGCCAAGGGCTACCGCGGTCGCCGCAAGAACGTATACCGTATCGCCAAACAGGCGGTAATGAAAGCGGGTCAATATGCTTACCGTGATCGTCGCCAGA
This sequence comes from uncultured beta proteobacterium, assembly GCA_963740305.1. Taxonomy (GTDB): domain Bacteria; phylum Pseudomonadota; class Gammaproteobacteria; order Burkholderiales; family Gallionellaceae; genus Gallionella. Next base: position 433,361 of record CAVUDR010000005.1, read on the forward strand.
AGAAGCGTCAATTCCGTACTTTGTGGATCGCCCGTATCAACGCGGCTGCCCGCGAACAAGGTCTGAGCTACAGCGTATTCATGAATGGCTTGAAGAAAGCCGACATCCAGGTTGACCGTAAGGTTCTGTCTGATATCGCAATCTTCGACAAAGCTGCATTCACACAATTCGTTGTGCAAGCTAAAGCTAGCCTCGGCCTGTAAGTCAGACTCGCAGTCTTCAACTTAGACTGTGCGTATCGAAAGGAGGCTACGGCCTCCTTTTTTGTTTTAGCGTGCATCACACTCAGGTGCATCTAACTAAGATTGCAAATAAACAGTCACACGAATAAAAATGGAACAACTCCAACAAATTCTCGATCAAGCTCTACAGCAGTTCGCTGTCATCAACGACGAAGCTGAACTAGAGCAGGTCAAAGCAAAATATCTGGGTAAAGATGGCAGCCTGACGGGCTTGCTCAAAGGCTTGGGTAAGCTTACCGCAGAAGAACGCCCCGCCGCAGGTGCCCGTATCAATCAGGTCAAGCAGGCCATAGAGGCCGCTTTGCAGCAGCGCCGCGATGCCTTGCAACAAAGCAAGCTAGCGCAGAAACTTGCCGCCGAATCCTTGGACGTGACTCTGCCCGGTCGCGGTGCGAGCACTGGTGGCTTGCATCCCATCACGCTGACTTTGCAACGTATAGAGCAACTTTTCCACTCTTTGGGCTTTGCGGTATCTTCCGGCCCTGAGATTGAAAACGATTTCTATAATTTCACCGCGCTGAACATTCCGGACAATCATCCGGCACGCGCTATGCACGACACCTTTTATATTGACCCAGAGCATGTGTTGCGCACCCACACATCCCCAGTGCAAGTGCGTTACATGGAAAACAACCAGCCTCCGCTGAAAATCATCTCTCCGGGGCGTGTTTATCGCGTTGATTCAGATGCGACCCACTCCCCTATGTTTCATCAGGTCGAAGGCCTGTGGGTGGATGAAGATATCAGCTTCGCAAACCTCAAGGGGGTGGTGCAAGATTTTCTGCAACGTTTTTTTGAACAAGATGATCTGCAAGTTCGCTTCCGCCCTTCTTTCTTTCCCTTCACCGAGCCTTCCGCCGAGATGGACATGAGTTGGAAAGGCGGCTGGCTAGAGATAGGCGGTTGCGGCATGGTGCACCCCAATGTACTCAAGAACGTCAACATCGATAGCGAAAAATATCTAGGTTTCGCCTTCGGATTGGGTGTGGAACGCTTGGCAATGCTGCGTTATGGCGTGAATGATTTGCGTTTATTTTTTGAGAGCGACATGCGCTTCCTGAAACAATTTAACTAGTAATTTAAATTTCGTCGCGATGCAAAATTGCTTAGAAACTTAATCATCAGAACCTAAAATATTGTTATGAAATTTTCAGAAAATTGGTTACGTACTTGGGTCAATCCCGCGCTGTCCAGCAGCGAACTTTCGCATCTATTGACGATGGCTGGTTTAGAAGTCGAAGGCATGGAGGCTGTCGCACCTGAATTCAATAATGTGGTGGTAGCGCAAGTATTGGAAGTGGTCAAACACCCCAATGCAGACCGACTCAACGTTTGCCAGGTCAACGTTGGTGAAGCTCAGCCCTTGACCATAGTCTGCGGAGCCTCCAACGTCGCCGTCGGTATCAAAGTACCTTGCGCACGCATCGGTGCGGTATTACCTGGAGACTTTAAGATCAAGCAAGCCAAGGTACGCAGCATAGAATCATTTGGCATGCTCTGTTCCGGTAAGGAACTCGGTTTGGCGGAAAGCAGCGATGGCCTGTGGTTATTGCCCGAAGACGCGCCAGTCGGCACGAGCCTGCGCGAGTATCTGGAACTGAATGATCAGCTATACACCATCAAGCTCACACCTAACCGCAGTGATTGCTCCAGCCTGCAAGGTATCGCGCGCGAAGTCGCCGCACTCACCGCTACACCGTTCCAAGCGGTGGAGATCAAGCTGCAAACTGCGACCGCTAACGATCAATTATCGATCAAGGTTGAAGATAACGCAGCCTGCCCAGCTTACTATGGTCGTTTGGTCCGCGCAGTGAATGCAGCAGCTACCACACCAGTCTGGATGCAGCGCCGCTTGGAGCGTAGCGGCTTGCGTACTATCAATGCTGTCGTCGATATCACCAACTATGTGATGCTGGAAATGGGACAACCCATGCATGCCTTCGACGCCAGCCAATTGTCCGGCGGCATCACTGTACGTCATGCGCGTGCTGGCGAAAAACTGACTCTGCTCAACGAACAAGTAGCCGAACTGGATGCAGATGTACTCGTCATCGCCGATGAAGCGCGTGTACTTGCGATGGCTGGCATCATGGGTGGTCAAGGTAGCGGCGTGGAAACCACGACGTGTGATGTTTTCCTCGAAAGCGCCTTCTTCCATCCCGATGCAATCGTAGGTCGTGCCCGCCGTTTCGGTCTGGCGACAGACTCCTCTTTCCGCTTCGAACGGGGTGTGGATTTTGCGGCGACCCAACAGGCACTGGAACGCGCCACTCAATTGCTGGTCGAGATCTGCGGCGGCACGGTGTGTGCGATCAATTCTGCATGTGCCACCCTACCTACTCGTCACGCCATCGCGCTGCGCCGCTCACGTGTCACACGCATCATGGGCATAGAGCTGAGCAACGAGCAAATGTCTACTTTGCTGACCCGTTTGGGCTTCAGCTATACCGCCAATGGCGACGACTATCGCGTCACACCCCCTAGCTTCCGTTTCGACCTATCGATAGAGGCGGACCTGGTTGAGGAGTTGGCACGCGTTCACGGCTATGACAATATCCCCGCACTCGCACCCAAGGCCGCGCTGACCATGTTGCCTTACAGTGAATCCCTGCGTCCTATGAGCCGAGTACAGCAGGTTCTGGTCTCCCGCGACTATCAGGAGATAGTCAGCCTAGCCTTCCTAGCAGAACAGACAGAACGCGATCTGTGCGGCAATCACAAGCCACTGGCTTTGCAAAATCCGATTGCCAGCAATTTGGCAGTGATGCGCAGCAGTCTGATCGGTGGCTTGGTCGATGCCTTGCGCTTCAACCTGAACCGCAAACAGCCGCGTGTACGCTTGTTTGAAGTTGGCGCCTGCTTTGCCAAGGTTGGCGAAGAATATGTACAGACTCAACGTTTATCTGGTATCGCTTATGGTCCTAATCAGCCTGAGCAATGGGGCGCTAAATCTATCACTGTGGATTTCTATGATGCCAAGGCGGACGTGGAAGCACTCTTCGCACCACTGAATTTGCGCTTCGTAGCTGCGACTCACCCCGCATTACACCCTGGCCGTTCTGCGCAGATCATGGTCGGCAAGCAGCAGGTAGGCTGGTTGGGTGAACTACACCCGCAATGGCAACAGCAATACGACCTGCCTTTAGCACCACTATGGTTCGAGATGAATCTGGAAGCTGTGCTGCAAAGCAAAGTCGTGCGCATGCAGGAGATTGCAAAATTCCTGCCGGTACGCCGTGACCTCGCTGTCGTGGTCGATGATAGCGTCGCTGTACAAGCCTTATTAGATACAATGCAACAGGCCAACGCACCGCTGGTGCATGAGATAGCACTGTTCGATGTATATAAGGGAAAAGGTTTGGAATCTGGCAAAAAAAGCCTTGCATTCCGCGTGTTACTACAAGATACTCAGAAGACTCTGACCGATGCAGAAATAGAATCCAGCATGACCGTTTTGGTCAGTGCATTACAACAACAAGGTGCGCAACTACGTGCCTAAGGGAGTAACAATGATACCTTCAACACTAACAAAAGCAGAACTGGCAGACATGTTGTTTGAGAAAGTCGGCCTTAATAAGCGCGAAGCCAAGGATATGGTGGAGTCTTTTTTCGAAGAAATCCGTGTGCAACTGGAACAAGGCGAGAGCGTGAAGTTATCAGGTTTTGGCAACTTTCAATTGCGTGACAAACCCCAGCGTCCCGGACGTAACCCTAAGACTGGCGAAGAAATACCAATCACTGCACGCCGTGTCGTGACCTTTCATCCCAGCCAAAAACTAAAGACTATGGTGGAAAAGTCTTACCATGGAACCCCACAAGCCTAATTCCGAACTTCCAGCGATACCCGCCAAGCGCTACTTCACTATCGGTGAAGTGAGTGAGTTGTGCGGGGTCAAAGCGCATGTGCTGCGTTACTGGGAACAGGAATTCACCCAACTCAAACCGGTCAAACGCAGTGGCAACCGCCGTTATTATCAGCATCATGAAGTTCTACTGATACGCAATATCCGCGAGTTGCTCTACGAACAAGGGTTCACCATCAGTGGTGCACGCAACCGCTTGGACATCGGTGAAAGTACGGGCAGTCACAGCAAAATGGAACAATCCGGCAGCTACCCAGCCGTCTCGGCCAAGACCGCAGCCAGCAATAATGCTGCACTGCGTACCGAACTCCGTGCAGTGATCTCCATGCTCTCACATTGATAAATTCTTTAGTAGAAAAAGTGCGAGACCTAAGTCGTACTTAATCCTAGTTACCGCAGAACGCCCTCCTACACCGTAAATCGTTTTTGATCTGATATGAAGCTCATCATCCAATCCACACGCGCTATCGAAACCCATCATCTCGATCATATCGCTACACTTAGCAATAGCACTCAAAGCATCGCTATTTCAGCACTAGCCTACCAACTCCACAACGCGCAGCCTCACGCTGATATCGCAGCATATTGCTTACAGCATGACTTGGATTTCGGTTTTGTACCTGAGGGTCAATCGCTGAAAGACTACGGCTTGGTAGTGATGGATATGGATTCGACCCTCATCACCATAGAGTGCATAGATGAGATTGCCGATATGCAGGGACTCAAGCCACAGGTTGCGGCGATAACCGAGGCAGCAATGCGCGGCGAACTGGATTTTTCCGAGAGTCTGCGCAGACGTGTTGCGCTACTTGAGGGTCTGGACGAAAGTGCATTGCAGCGTGTCTATGACGAACGGCTTAAATTGACAGCAGGTGCGGAATTCATGCTGAGCAGTCTCAAAGCACATGGCATCAAGACGCTACTAGTTTCAGGGGGATTTGTTTTCTTCACCGAACGGCTACAGCAACGTCTGGGACTGAACTACACTCATGCCAATACGCTGGAGATTAAAGACGGCAAACTGACTGGCAAGGTATTAGGGGGCATCGTCGATGCCCAAGCCAAGGCTGACCTACTGATTAAGACACGTAACGCCTTAGGCCTAAAACCCGAACAAGTCATCGCCATCGGTGACGGCGCCAACGATCTCAAGATGCTTGCGCAAGCAGGTGCGGGTATCGCATTCCATGCCAAGCCCGTAGTCAGAGCCCAGGCAAAATACGCTTTGAATTTCGTTGGACTAGATGGAGTAATCGCTTTGCTTTCGGCATGACCAAGTTGCTTAAACCATTAAGTCTACTTGCTCTGCTTTCGCTTACTCAATTTTCGCAGGCTGCTGAACTGGCTTATGTCGAAGTACAACATTTGGATGAAATTTGGGTGAATGCTGGTCTGATCTCGCATCATTTAAAAACTGACCAAGCTTTCAATAACGACAATCACGGCTACGGCATCGAATACCGTTATTCAACTACTCAAGGAATAAGTGCTGGGCGCTTTTACAACAGCGTAAGAAAAGACTCACAATATGTGTTCTGGTCTTGGCAACCAGTTCAATTCGGAGTACTGCACTTGGGCATAATGATGGGGAACATCAATGGTTATCCCAATATGAATAATGGTAGTTGGTTTCTGGCTGCGCTGCCAGTCGCCACGATAGAATATCAACGCTTCGGTGTGAACTTCACCCTCATACCCAACATTCAAGACAGAATATATGGCGTGGCATCCATACAATTGAAAATCAAGTTGTACTAAGCAACCTCTTCCAACGCCATTTCCAACTCCAACCAACTTTCTTCCAAGGCGGCGACTTTAACTTGCAAAATTTCACGTTGCACATTAATTGCCGCGATCTCTTCTGCTTTTTTACTGGTGTAAGTTTCAGGATCACCGAGCAACACATCGATATCACCCAAAGCAGACTGGGCCTTGTTCAACTCAACTTCCAATTTAGTCTTTTTGGATTGCAGCGCCTTCCTGTTAGGACGTTGCGGTTGTACCACTTTAACTTTCTCGACTTGCGTAGTCTCACGGGGTCTACGACTCTCTATCCAATCCTTGTAGTCCTCAAGATCGCCTTCGAACAACTTGGCTGCACCATCTGCGACTAACCACAGCTCATCCGCTACGGCACGTATCAAACTGCGGTCATGCGAGACCACTACGACGGCACCCGTGTACTCTTCCAAGGCTAGGGTCAAGGCATCGCGCATATCAAGATCGAGATGGTTGGTCGGCTCATCCAAAAGCAACAGATGCGGCTTCTGCCAAGCTAACAATGCTAAAGCCAAACGACTTTTCTCTCCCCCCGAAAAACTGCTTACAGGCCGGTCTTCGCTATCGCCAGCTAGACCGAAGCGGCCCAAAAAAGTACGCAAGGCCAAAGTCGTTTGCTGCGGAGCGACCCGCTCCATGTGTTGCAAAGGCGTCGCAGCACTGTCCAGATTCTCTAACTGGTGTTGCGCAAAATATCCTATGCGGATCTCAGGGGTGATCTCCAGCTTGCCCTGCGTCGGCTGCAACTCTCCGACTAGCAATTTGATGAGCGTGGATTTACCTGCGCCATTCGGTCCTAGCAATGCGACGCGCGCACCCGCGCGCAACATCAAGTTCACATCCTTGAACAAAGATTTCTCTCCGTAGCCAAAACTCATCTCGCTGGCACGCATCAACAGGTCTGGGCTACGCTCAGGCGCTTCAATCTGTAACTCGAAATGTCCATCCGTGATATGTGCAGGTGCGATACGCACGATACGCTCTAAAGCCTTGATGCGGCTCTGTGCCTGTTTGGCCTTGGTGGCTTGTGCACGGAAACGGCGTACGAAATCTTCTAAGTGCGCGATCTGTTCTTGCTGTTGTGCAAAGGCTTGATTCTGTTGCGTTGCACGCTCCGCACGTGCGCGCTCGAACTGGTCGTAGTCACCTGCATAATTATCAATGACACAGTCGTGCACATGTGCAATGCGATTCACGGTGGCGTTGAGGAACTCTCGATCATGCGACACCAGCAACACACTGCCTGGATAGCGTGACAGATACTGTTCCAACCAAAGTATCGCCTCAAGATCCAGATGATTGGTCGGTTCGTCCAATAGCAAGAGATCGGCTCTACACATCAAGGCACGGGCCAGATTCAAACGCATACGCCACCCGCCTGAGAAACTGCTCACCATCCGTTCCAGACTATCGCTGGCAAAGCCGAGGCCACTCAGAAGTTGTGCAGCTCGGGCTGGTGCACCGTAGCCGTCAATCGCTTCGAATTGCTGCTGAGCAGCGAACCACGCGGCATCATGCTGCGCGCCCAGCAAGGTCTGCTCCAATGTGCGCAACTGCACATCACCATCGAGCACAAATTCAATCGCAGCAAGTTCAGAATTGGCGATCTCTTGCTCCACGTAGGCTAGACGTTTGCCAGACTGCAAGGAAACCTCACCACTATCCACATGTAGCTCACCTCGTATCAGACGAAAAAGCGTGGATTTACCGCAGCCATTATGACCGACCAACCCGATGCGCTGATTGGCGAAAACTTGCAGATTGGCTTGTTGGAACAGCGGCTGACCACCTTGTAGGTAGGTCATATTTAGAATATTTAGCATGTCGCTATGATACCAGAGGCCACCCTCGACCTCTGTGCAGACTAAGGCTGATTAGGGGCAAGCTAGTTGGTGTGTCTCGCGTATATGCTGCAGCAGTCCCGCCGCCGCATCTTCGACCATATCCAGTACACGCTCGAAGCCGTCCTCACCACCGTAATAAGGGTCGGGTACTTCGCGCTCGACATGATGATGGGCGAACTCCAAGAACAAGCGAGCTTGCGTAGGACTCGCCACTGGTTTGAGTTTATCCAAGATCGCCAGATTCGCCTTATCCATCGCCAACACATAATCAAAATGCGCAAAATCATCTGCTTGGACTTGTCGCCCGCGCAAATCCGACATATCGAATCCACGTTGTTGTGCAGCACGCTGTGTGCGTCCATCCGGTGGCGCACCGATGTGGTAATCATGTGTACCAGCAGAATCAATTACGATTTGATCTTCCAAACCCGCACGCTCCACATACTGGCGGAACACGGCTTCTGCAGTGGGCGAACGACAAATGTTGCCCATGCACACAAATACGACACTGATTTTCTTCATCACTACCAACCCAACTTTTAAAACAGCGAGGATTTTAAAGCATTTCAGCGAGATATCAGCGACAAATAGAGGCGTTCGCAACCGCACTGAAGCATGCTAGCTAATTCGGTAGGCGTAGAAATGCTAAGCGATGGAAACGACTTTAGATTTTTTTCCTGGCGCAGGTTTAGGGATATAACCCACCAATCTGCAGCTGACCGCTTCTATCTTTTTGCCATTCTCATAGCGTATCGTCTGACAGGTCATCACTTCCTGTTTTTCAGCTAATTCAGACAACAAACGGCGTACTTGTTTGATGGGCATACCTGCAGCTTCTGCAATCTGAGTATCGAAGCGCTCACCATGATTCTTGAGATATTGAAGTATCTGTTGAGTGGACATATATCTGACCTATATCTGAGACGCAGCCCAGACTAAGGGCTGCGTGTTGTTAATCACTTCTTAGTACCGTTCACCAATGCTTTCAGCGGTGCACCTGCTTTGAATGCAGGCTGTTTGGACGCTTTGATCTTCAACTCAGCGCCAGTCTTGGGGTTACGGCCTACACGTGCGGCACGTTTGCGAACTTCAAAGGTGCCGAAGCCAACTAAAGCGACGTTGTCGCCTTTTTTGAGGGTTGCAGTGATGATTTCCAACAGCGCAGCGATATTACGTTCTGCATCTACCTTAGTACTGTCGGTCTTAGCTGCGAGTGCATCAATCAGTTCTTTACGATTCATAGATTGCTCCTTAAATTCATCGGATGATTTTTGCTGCGGGCAAGATTGTTGTTTATCTGGCGCGATTCGACAACCCTCTTGAAGGCCTAGATATTTTTTGAACTTAGTTGAATATAAGTACTTGAGCGTTATACTCGGGTTATTGAAATACAACGTAATACTTATGAAGAAACTACAGCAGCTGCACTTCGGCAAACGCTATACGAAACTGCCAGAACATTTCTATAGCAAAATTCGCCCTACTCCTTTGCCCGCCCCTTATCTGGTCGCATTCAATCGCGATGCAGCAAGTTTGATCGACCTACATGAGGAAGAGGCGCTGCGCGATGACTTTGCAGAACACTTCAGTGGCAATCGCTTACCGCCTCATGCCGAACCATTGGCAATGCTCTATGCAGGTCATCAGTTCGGACACTTCGTCCCGCAATTGGGTGATGGTCGCGCCATCTTGCTGGGCGAGCTCGATAACCAAGCCAGCGAACGATGGGAGGTACAACTGAAAGGCTCAGGCGTCACGCCTTATTCACGGCGCGGTGATGGCCGTGCCGTATTACGTTCCTGCATACGTGAGTTTCTGTGTTCGGAGGCCATGCATCATCTGGGCATCCCCAGCTCACGCGCTTTATGTATCGTCGGGAGCGACGAACCCGTATACCGCGAATCCACTGAGACTGCCGCAGTACTGACCAGACTATCACCCTCACATGTGCGCTTTGGCTCGTTCGAGGTTTTTTTCTATCGCGGTCAATTCGCAGCTATCCAGACACTTGCTGATTTCGTCATCGATCATCACTATCCAGAATATGCAAACGCCCAAGATAAATACAAACTATTCTTAGGCGAAGTCACGCGTCGCACAGCACAACTAATGGCGCACTGGCAGTCGGTGGGCTTTTGTCACGGTGTGATGAACACCGACAATATGTCGATACTGGGTTTGACGCTGGATTACGGACCTTATGGTTTCATGGAGACCTTCGAACCGGGACATATCTGCAACCACTCCGACCCACAAGGCCGTTATGCCTACGACCAGCAACCTCAGGTCGGCCTATGGAATCTCTCCTGTCTGGCTTATGCCATGTCCAAACTGGTGAGCGAGACCGATGCAGATGCGATATTGGCCAGCTATGCGCCGCATTACTATGAACAATATGTAGCGTTGATGGGCACAAAACTGGGACTACTTAAACCCAACACGGAAGACCTTCCGCTGATCTATTCATGGCTGGAACTATTGCAACAGAACCAACTCGACTATAGCAACAGCTTCCGCATGTTGGGAGAGTTCGACACCCACGAAGGCGCACTGAATCAGAAGCTGCGCGACCACTTCTTAGACCGTGCCAGTTTCGATGCTTGGGCTAAGACATATCGCATGCGCTTACAGCAAGACCACCAAGACGATGGGCAGCGCAAACAATGCATGGATGCTCATAATCCAAAATACATACTGCGTAACTACCTTGCCCAACATGCTATAGAACTCGCCGAGACTCAGCATGATTACTCCGAGATCGCTAACTTATTGGAGATACTGCGCAGACCTTTCGATGAGCAAGTTGGCATGGAACGCTATGCTGAACCTGCTCCTGTCTCGGCACGTCATCTGCTCGTCAGTTGCTCCTCGTGATCACACGTTCTACCAACGCAGGCGTCGCTCCAGATAGCGATCCAGTGCCCATCGGCCACGACTGAAAATCAGTAATACTGCCAACAGCAATCCCCAATACAGATGCTGATTGCGTCCAGCCTCACTGAGGTCAGCGTAGTAGGAGTAAAAAGCGACCGCGTTGACGATGAATAAACCCAACGCCGCGAAACGTCCGAACAGACCAAACACCAACAACACTGGCAAAACCAACTCACCCGCAGTCGCCATATAGGCCGCTAACGCCGGCGTAAGGATGGGCACTTGGTAGACATCACTGAACAAGTACAGCGTGCTGTCCCAATTGTGTATCTTGCTCAATCCGGATTTGAAGAACACCAGTGCCAACATGATCCGCAACCCTATATCCAGTAGCGGTGCGATGAACTCAGGCCAGCGTGCAGCACGGTAATAGGTAAACAAGAATCTGTGCCAAATTTGCATCATTATTTCTCCAAATTAAAGTCAACTAACACCTCATACTGCATTAGCAGTTGCAATGCCGCAGACAAGTCAAATTCCGGATAAGCGTCCATTACCTGCGACACCGCCTCTCCCAGCAGCGCACCGTTTTGTAAGGCTTGTAGCCAGACAGCCTGATCCGCAGCTAATGCGATAACCTGCACCACATCCTCATAACGTGTCACCCATGCGTAGCTAAGCTCCTGCGACGTAACACTATTCAAAGCATGCACCTCCAATTTCTGGTGAGCTTGCCAGATTTCGACTATGGGGTAAGCAGATGCCAGCACGTGAGAACTAGTGGCCAATTGGAAGTGTAGTGTGGCGAATTGTTCGGGTGCCACGCTAGCCAATCTACTCAGACTCAAAATAGAGCTGTCCGGTGCAAAATACGAGCGATGCACAGCCCACTCCAGACGCGCCATATCGGGCAGATAAGGCAAACTTGTCACAGCTGTGTAGCCTTGTAGAAAGTCGCCGAGTTGCTCACCGTAGTGATGCAAGTTGCCACTGACAGAAGGATGGTGCGCAATGAAATCACGCGCCATATAACGGAAAAAATCATCACCAACCAATCGCTTAATGACGGGATAAGCGCCCACTAGCGCATCCTGCAGATTGCCACGATAGTTGTTGCGATAGTTGTTGCGATAGATATCCAAAGCAACACCAGCATCATAAGCACCATAGTCTCTGGTAATAAAAACGGGCGTGTTATCCCCAGCGACGATGGCAGAGATCAAGTTGCGCTGTAGCTCATGCAACATGACAAACCTCCATACGGCGTTGCGCCTTTGCTGCCTCCATTTGGAGCACCGATAAAGCCGGAATATCGCTATCCCACTCGATCAGTGTAGGACGTGGGCCTATATGTTGTAACACCTGTTCGTACAGTTTCCACACTTCCTCATACACTGCATGGTCGTGGGTATCGATCAAGCAACCGTCACGTTCACTAAAGCCCGCGAGGTGATATTCCGCCACCGCATCGGCGGGTATGGCTTTGATGAAAGCCTGCGCATCCACGCCCAGATTACGCATGTTCACATACAGGTTTTCCACATCGAACAAGATGCCGCAGCCAGTAAGTCGCGTCAGTTCGGCGAGGAACTCGCCTTCGCTCATCTCACTATTTTCGAAGGACAGATAACTAGAAAGATTCTCCACCAGCAAGCATCGTCCCAAGGTCTCCTGCACACGCTGTATGCGTCCGGCAACATGCATGAGTGCAGCTTGGGTATAAGGGAAAGGCAATAAATCGTTGACCACCTGTCCATCTGCAGCATTCCAGCACAGATGCTCGGACACGGCGGCGGGTTGCACCACATCACACAAACGACGCAATGCGGAAAGATGTACGCCATCCAATGGCGCTGATGATGCCAGCCCCATACCAACGCCATGCAAGCTGACGGGGTAATGATCTCTGACTTTAAGCAAAGTATGGAGGGGTGCACCACCCCCGAAAAAATTCTCGCTGTGCACCTCTACCCAGTTCAATTTGGGTAGGGTCGTCAGCACTTCACGATAATGCAGTGCCCGCAGGCCTATGCCTGCGCTGCAAAGTAAGTCTGCGGGCATTAACATCACATTGCCTTCATCAACATACCACCAGCAATCTTGTCGCACGTCCCCTTAGGTACTGCAACAAAGTCTTGTGGGTCATTGTTTTTGGTCCCTTGACCTGCGCAAGAGTGCGCACTCTTATTGCTAGCGCAATCATTCATCCCTGCCTTAGCGACACCGAAACATTTCTCCATCTCGACCTTCTTGTCGGCTGCTTGTGCATTACCAACCAAACCGATTGCCAACAGACTACCAATTGCCATGCTCAACATTTTTTGCTTTTCCATTTTGCTGCTCCTTATGTGGTTTTCGGGTTTCGGAGTTTGTGTCTCCGCTCCTTAGTCGCCGCCACAAGACAACCCTTACAAACTATTTTTAATTTTTGAAAATCGTCTGCGATGCTACTATCCGACGCACTACCACCACCGTTCACAGTCATGACCACAGTAAACGACACGCAAGACTTGCAGGGGCAACGCAACTACCTTTTGCGCTATGCCATGCTGCAATTGCGCGATCCGCATCTGGCCGAAGATGCAGTGCAAGAAACACTCATTGCAGCATTAGAAGGACGCGCCAAGTTTGCTGCGATGTCCGCGATGCGCACTTGGCTGGTTGGTATACTCAAACACAAGATTCTAGATATTTTGCGCAAGCAGGCACGCGAACCACAATTGAATGTGGCAGAGGGTGAGAACGAGGACGACCTGATAGACAGCCTATTCGCTAAAGATGGACATTGGAGCACTATGCCGCAGACTTGGGCCAACCCTGAGCAGTCGCTGGAGAACCGCCATTTTTGGGAGACCTTCGAGATGTGTAACCAACGCATGCCCATCAATACGGCACGAGCGTTCATGATGCGTGAGTTCATGGAGATGACGACTGAAGAGATTTGTCAGGAACTCTCCATCTCAACGACTAACTGTTGGGTACTGCTACACAGAGCGCGCTTATCACTGCGCGAATGCATAGATATGAAATGGTTTGGTAAAGGGAAATCATAATGCTGAACTGCAAACAAAATACCGAACTTCTGTCCCAAGCTCAGGATAGGCCAACAACCCTCAAGGAAAGACTACAGATGCGTATGCATCTGATTGTTTGCAAGGGCTGCCGTAATTTTGAAAAGCAACTCGCCTTTATCCGCAAAGCCGCCCGCGACCTACCGCGCAATTGGTAATAACTGATTCCAGTTTTAATGTGCTCTTGAACTACATTGCACACAATAAAAAATCCCGCGATGAAAGTTGCGGGATTTTTTATTGTGACGACATCGTTATGATGTGTAGTGTCAAGGTAGATGTGGTGGACTATTCACCGTCACCGCCGAAACAGGTGTTTGCCCACCGTCCAGTATCTGATAAAACACCTCGTCGCGTTTTATCATACCCAACTCACTACGTGCACGTTCTTCTATCGCCTCTGTACCTTGTTTGAGGTCACGGACTTCGGCATCTAGTGCAGCATTGCGAACTTGAGTCTGCTGGTTGACCTGTTGTTGTGATTCAACCTGTCTATGCAGATCCCATACTTTCAACCAGCCACCCTTGCCCAGCCACAGCGGGTACTGTAGGAGCAAGAGTATGAACAGCAGTATGAGAGTGACGATGCGCATGAGTGCCTGTAAAAAAATCGCCCCGTTGTGCGGGGCGAGATTTATATACTAAACATCGATTACTTGTTCAACTGATAGTAGGCATCGCGTCCTGGGTACGAAGCACTTGAACCCATATCCTCTTCGATACGCAACAGTTGGTTGTACTTGGCCATACGATCAGAACGTGACAAAGAGCCAGTCTTGATCTGCATAACATTAGTACCTACCGCCAAGTCAGCAATGGTAGAGTCTTCAGTCTCACCAGAACGATGTGACATCACGGCAGTGTAACCCGCACGTTTAGCCATCTCGATGGCAGCAAAAGTCTCAGTCAAGGTACCGATCTGGTTCACTTTGATCAGGATGGAATTTGCCAAGCCTTGCTTGATGCCTTCACGCAAAATCTTAGTGTTAGTCACGAACACGTCGTCACCAACCAACTGGATGTTCTTGCCTAAACGCTTGGTCAATGCTACCCAACCCGCCCAGTCATGTTCACTCATGCCATCTTCGATTGTGATGACGGGGTATTTGTCTACCCAAGCTGCGTACAGATCTATCATCTGCTCCGAGCTCAGTACCATGCCGTCTGCCTTGAGGTGATACTTGCCATCATGGTAGAACTCAGAAGCCGCCGCATCGATACCGATGGCCACGTCTGCACCCGGCACATAACCAGCAGCTTCAATCGCTTCAACGATAACCTTCAACGCTGCTTCATTTGAACCCAGCGCAGGCGCGAAACCACCTTCGTCACCCACGGTCGTTGCCAGACCACGGTGATGCAGGATCGCCTTGAGGTGATGGAAAATCTCCGCGCCGCAACGCAACGCTTCACGGAAGCTTTGTGATCCAACAGGGATGATCATGAATTCTTGCAAATCTGAACCGCCGGTAGCATGCGCGCCACCGTTGATGATGTTCATCATCGGCACAGGCATCTCCATGCGTGCAGCACCGCCGAAGTAGCGATACAGCGGCAGACCGGACTCTTCAGCAGCAGCCTTAGCTACCGCGATGGATACTGCCAAGATGGCATTCGCACCCAAGCGAGATTTGTTCTCAGTACCATCCAATTCGATCATGGTCTGATCAATGAAGGCTTGCTCAGATGCATCCAAGCCAATGATGGCTTCTGCAATCTCGGTATTCACATATTCAACTGCCTTCAATACGCCCTTACCCAAGTAGCGCTGCTTATCACCGTCGCGCAATTCGACAGCTTCTTTGGTTCCAGTGGAAGCACCGGAAGGTACGGCCGCACGGCCCATAACACCCGATTCCAACAACACGTCGGCTTCTACAGTCGGGTTGCCGCGTGAATCCAAAATTTCACGGGCGATAACATCAACAATTGCACTCATCTCTATTCCTATCTACTTAATCTAAATTCACTCAATCAAAACTAGCTGACACTAAAAACCCAAACCCTATGGGAAATCCACTTAGCTTGGGGTATTAAACGTTACGTAAATCGACTTGCTCTTCTATCAAACCTTGCTGCTTAACTGTCGCGTCGATGACCTGTAAGGTCTTCAACATCGCTTTCAAATGCCCCAACGGGAATGCATTCGGACCATCTGACATCGCGAGCTTAGGATTCGGATGTGTCTCCATGAACACACCAGCCACACCTGCTGCCACCGCTGCTCTAGCCAACACCGGCACAAACTCACGCTGACCACCTGATACCAAACCTTGACCACCTGGCAGTTGCACCGAATGCGTTGCATCAAACACCACGGGACAGCCGGTATTACGCATCACAGCCAAAGAACGCATGTCTGAGACCAGATTGTTATATCCGAACGATGCGCCACGCTCACACACCATGATATTGTCCGCACCACTTGCTTCTCTTGCCTTATCCACCACGTTTTTCATATCCCATGGTGATAAGAACTGACCCTTCTTAATATTCACCGGCTTGCCACACTTAGCGACAGCATGGATGAAATCAGTCTGGCGGCACAGGAATGCGGGTGTCTGCAACACATCAACCACTGCTGCGACAGGGCCTATCTCATCTATGCTGTGCACATCGGTCAATACATGCACACCCAACTGTGCTTTTACCTCAGCAAGTATCTGCAAACCAGCATCAATACCGAAACCACGGAAGGACTTACCCGAACTACGATTTGCTTTGTCGTAAGAAGACTTGTAAATGAAATTTAAGTTCAATTCTTTGCATATTTCTTGCAAAGCACCGGCGGTATCGATCGCCATCTGCTTGGACTCGATCACACAGGGGCCCGCAATCAAGAACAGCGGCTGATCCAGACCAACTTGGAAGTCACAGAGTTTCATTTTGCAGCCCCTTGATTTGCCAAAGCCGCTTCCACGAAGGCTTTAAACAAAGGATGGCCGTCGCGCGGCGTGGATGTAAACTCGGGGTGGAACTGCACACCCACGAACCAAGGATGCATACTCTTCGGCAACTCCATGATTTCGGGCAGATCCTCAGTGGGTGTGCGTGCCGAAATGATCAGTCCAGTTTTTTCCAGTGTGGGTACGTAGAAGTTATTCACTTCATAACGGTGACGATGACGTTCATTGACATCATCGCCGTAGATGCTTTGAGCCAACGTGCCAGCCTTGATAGGGCAACGCTGTGAACCCAGACGCATGGTGCCGCCCAAGTCAGAATCGCTACTGCGTGTTTCAACCTTGCCTTCGCGGTCACGCCACTCAGTGATCAGCGCAACGACCGGATGTTCTGTTTCCATATCGAACTCTGTACTGTTGGCATCCTGCATACCCGATACATGGCGAGCATATTCAATGACCGCCAGTTGCATGCCTAAGCAGATACCCAGATAGGGCACTTTGTGCTCACGTGCATAACGGATCGCCGCAATCTTGCCTTCGGTGCCGCGCACCCCAAAACCGCCAGGCACTAGGATCGCATCAAAATGCGACAGCCCATCTACACCTGTCGTTTCCAGTTGTTCGGAATCAACATATTCGATATTGACCTTGGTCGCTGTATGTATGCCAGCGTGACGCAAAGCTTCGATTAGAGACTTGTAAGACTCAGTCAGATCGACATACTTGCCGACCATGCCTATGGTGATCGCATGAATCGGATTCTGCTGATCTGAGACCAACTTTTGCCATACCGAGAGATCTGCTGGTGGCAATGTATTTAAAGCCAGTTCTTCGCAAACGATGCGATCCAGACCTTGCTCATGCAGCATCTGCGGAATCATATAGATGCTCTCAGCATCCCACATCGAAATGACCGCTTCTTCACGTACGTTGGCAAATAAAGAAATCTTGGCACGCTCATCGTCGGGAATAGGACGATCTGCACGGCACAACAACGCGGTAGGGAAGATACCAATCTCACGCAGTTTCTGTACGCTGTGCTGGGTGGGCTTGGTTTTCAATTCGCCAGCAGTGGCGATATAAGGCACCAAGGTCAAGTGCACGTAAGCGACTTGATTACGCCCCATGCGTAGACCCATTTGACGAGCTGCTTCCAAGAACGGCAGTGATTCGATGTCACCCACGGTGCCACCGATTTCAACGATGGCCACATCAGCCTTGTCACCGTGATAAGCCGCAGCGCCGCGTTCGACGAAAGCTTGGATCTCATTGGTGATGTGCGGGATGACCTGTACGGTCTTACCCAGATACTCACCACGACGTTCCTTGCGGATCACGCTCTCATAGATTTGGCCAGTAGTGAAGTTATTGGCCTTGCGCATCTTGGCCGTAATGAAACGCTCGTAATGCCCCAGATCCAGATCGGTTTCCGCACCGTCCTCGGTCACGAAAACCTCACCGTGCTGGAACGGACTCATGGTGCCCGGATCGACGTTAATATAAGGATCGAGCTTCAACATGGTCACGCGCAAGCCGCGCGATTCAAGGATAGCCGCCAAAGAAGCGGCGGCTATGCCCTTCCCCAGAGAAGAAACAACGCCGCCGGTAATAAATATGTACTTAGTCATGGGGCGCGATGATACCGGAAAACGGCTTGCGCTCAAAATTGAAATGGCGACTCAGGCAAGAAAATTGCATGAGTCGCCATCATGTATAAATACAAAAGCTTGGCGTTAAACGATCATACCCGCTGCAACTGTATTGTTGTTGGCTTCATCGATGACGATGAAGCTACCACTCGCGCGATTACGCTTGTAATGATCGAAAGCCAGCGGTTGTTGCACCTTCAAACCGACACGCACGATATCGTTCATATGAACTACAGGCTCGGCATGATGCTCTAGGGTATTCACATCCACACGGTATTCGATCTTGGAGAACAGACATTTAGCAGTACGTGTCGTATGCTTTACCAAATATTTGCGGTTCTTATCCAGCGGTGACTCAGACAGCCAGCACATCATGGCGTCGAACTCCTTGGCCACGGTCGGCATCGCATCAGCCTTAACGAACATATCCCCGCGTGACACGTCAATCTCGTCGTTCAGGGTCAGTGCGATAGATTGGGGCGCGAAAGCTGTCTGCAACTCGCCGTCGTAAGTGACGATGGCTTTGATCGTACTGCTACGACCAGAGGGCAAAACTGTGACTGTATCGCCTACCGACACCTCTCCGGCCTCAATACGGCCCATGAAACCGCGGAAGTCATGAAACTCATCGGTTTGAGGACGGCACACCCATTGCACAGGAAAACGGAAATCTGTGGTATTCACATCGTGATCGATTTCCACGCTCTCCAGCTTTTCCATCAGTGTTGGACCTTGGTACCAATTCAAACTGTCGCCTCTATCCACCACCATATCGCCCACTAGCGCCGACAAAGGTATGCAAGTCACATCATGCAGATTCAGCTGGGCCGCAAACGCCTTGTATTCACTGACGATCTCATCAAAACGTGCTTGTGAGTAATCGACCATATCCATCTTATTCACGGCCAGCACGATGTGCGGCACACCAACCAAGCTCGCCAGATAAGTGTGGCGGCGAGTCTGCACCAACACGCCACGGCGAGCGTCAATCAGAATAACTACCAAATTTGCAGTACTCGCTGCCGTCACCATATTGCGGGTGTACTGCTCATGCCCTGGCGTATCACCGATGATGAACTTACGTTTGGGCGTAGCGAAGTAACGGTATGCCACGTCTATGGTGATGCCCTGCTCGCGCTCGGCTTGCAGACCATCTGTTAGTAAAGACAGATCAACAGCCGCCATGCCGCGCTTCTCGCTAGTCTTGGAAATGGCTGAAAACTGATCTTCGAAGATGGATTTGGAGTCATGCAACAAGCGTCCGATCAATGTGCTCTTGCCATCGTCCACAGAACCAGCAGTGATGAAACGTAATAGTTGTGTAGTGGTGTTCATAATTTATAACCTTTGAAAGCAGACTTAAGTATTAAGACGTAAGACGTAAGAGGATTGTTCTACTATGCAGAATATAGTGCCCGTGTTGCGGGGCAAAACCAACTTACGACTTCAAGCTTACGTCTTGCGACTAGATTTTTAGAAATAACCTTCTTTTTTACGCAGCTCCATAGAAGCATCGGAAGTTTGATCATCCATACGAGTCGCACCACGTTCGGTGATACGCGTAGTCGCAGTCTCTTCGATGATCTCATCGACAGTGCGTGCATTTGACTCCACAGGCGCAGTGCAAGTCACGTCACCCACGGTACGGAAACGCACTGTCACGACTTCCACTTTTTCACCTGGTTTGGGTTGCACCAGATCCGAGATCGGCATCAACATGCCATTACGACGGATGACCTCGCGCTCATGCGCATAGTAGATACTAGGGATATGTAATTTTTCGCGGCCTATGTATTGCCAGATATCCATCTCGGTCCAGTTACTGATCGGGAACACACGGATGTTCTCGCCACTGTGTACACGGGTGTTGTAGATATCCCACAACTCAGGACGCTGATTTTTAGGATCCCACTGACCAAATTCGTCACGGAACGAGAAGATACGCTCCTTAGCACGCGCCTTCTCTTCGTCGCGACGCGCACCGCCCATGCAGGCATCGAAACCAAACTCGGCAATAGTCTCCAACAAAGTCACAGACTGGAAGGGATTCCGTGGCAGATCGGGATTCTTGATCACGATGGTGCCGCGCTTGATGGAGTCTTCTAGGGAACGCACGATTAGGCGCTCACCCAGATCCTTAGCCAACTTATCGCGCGTCGCAATCACTTCTGGAAAGTTGTGCTCGGTATCGATATGCACCAATGGGAACGGAAATTTCGCTGGGCGAAAAGCCTTCTCGGCAATACGCAGCATGACGATGGAATCCTTACCGCCGGAGAACAACAAGGCAGGGTTCTTACATTCAGCCGCGACCTCGCGCATGATGTGTATGGATTCGCTTTCCAGTGCATCCAAATGGGTAAAAGTATTTTTGCTCATATTTTTTCTATCCAACTAACCAAGTAAATTATTTTCTAGCTATTTTTTCTAACCAATTCCAGCTTAGAGAGTTCGCTGATGTAGGAGCGGCTTAGCCGTGAACACTAACTCGATTCGCGGCTAAAGCCGCTCCTACAAATGCCTCTCCGCAAAGGATACAAAACGCGCTACGCACGTTTTATCGGAGTAATGCTGCCTACGTGTAGGCCGCATTCCTTGTTCTCTGGGCTTTCCCACCACCAGCGGCCGGAGCGGATGTCTTCACCTGGCGTCACCGAGCGCGTGCAGGGTGCACAGCCTATGCTGGGGTAAAAACGGTCATGCAGTTTATTATATGGAACGTCGTTTTGCTTGATGTACTCCCACACTTCCGCATTACTCCAATCCAACAGTGGATTGATCTTTTGCATACCATGATCCGCATCGTAGGACGATATTTCCAAGCCACCCCGCGTCACAGCCTGATCACGACGCATGCCAGTGATCCACGCTTTCTTGCCCATCAATGCACGATTCAGCGGCACGACTTTACGCACATGGCAACAGCCTTTGCGATTTTCCACGCTATCGTAAAAGCCGTTCATCCCGATACGCTGTATCAGCTGTTCCACTTGCGTATGTTCAGGAAAGAATACTTGCAAAGGCACACTGTAATGTTCACGCACAGCCTGCATCAAATCATAGGTCTCTTGCGGCAAGCGGCCCGTATCCAAACTGAACACACTGATCTCAGGTTGGAACTTTGCGATGAGATCGGTCAAAACCATGTCCTCGGCGCCTAAACTATTCGCAAACGTCACGGGCGTAAAATCGCGCACAGCCTCTGCCAATACCTGCTTGACCTGCTCTATCTTGGTTTGTAATTTACTCATCGTTCACCTCAACGTACTACGCGTCTGAATAACGGCTGCGTCTCATCTGAAGAAGCCTGGTAAGTCAATGAGAAGTCGCTCAACCCCTTGAGTGCTTCGTTGATATCTTTATCTGCACGAGGTACAAACGCATCGAAACCGACGCGCTGCATATAAAAGAGTTGATCACGTAACACATCGCCTATGGCGCGTAACTCACCTTTGTAAGCCAAGCGTGAACGCAGGTGGTAAGCGATGGAATAGCCACGACCATCGGCAAACTTGGGGAAGTCCACGGCAATGACGGAGAACTTCTGTACATCCGACTGCAAATCCTCGGCACGCTCGTCACTCGCGAACCACACACCTATATCAGCACGATGTTGCAAATTATCACGTTGGGCAAGCCACACCTTGAGTGGCACGAGGATACGTCCTACCGGAACGACAACAGTTTCTGCTGTATCGCTCTCCGCCAAACGCAACACACTCCAGTCATCAGACACTACGGCTTTATTTTTTATGATCATATGCACCTCAGAACCTTGGCGAATAGTAGGGCATATCATAGGACACACCTACTTTTAGCAGCTCGTAATCGGGAGCTTTCAGCGCTTCATCGCGCTCAACCAGCGTGCCGTACACCTCTGCCTTGAAAGGCTCAGCCCCTAAGCGGCGCACGGTATCGATGAATCTTTCATCGTCATAACGTTCACGCACATAGACTTGTAACAAGCGCGCGATGACTTCTGGCATCTGTTCGAAGCTGAACGACTTACCGATGACCTTACCTAGGCTGGCATCGTTCCCCTGTGCGCCACCGATCTGCACTTGATACCACTCCTCACCATCCTTATCCACACCGAGTATACCGATATGGCCTACATGGTGGTGACCACAGGCATTGATACAGCCGGAGATATTCATCTCCAACTCGCCTATATCATGCTGGAAGTCGATATCATCGAAACACTCTGCGATGGCTTTAGCCAAGGGAATAGAGCGCGCATTGGCTAAAGTACAGAAATCACCACCAGGACAACAGATCATATCCGTCATCAGCCCGATGTTGGGCGTCGCCATACCCAATGCTTTAGCCGCTTCCCATAAGCTGAACAGATCGGATTGCTTAACGTCTGCCAGCACTAGATTCTGCATATGGGTAATGCGCAATTCACCAAAACTAAAACGCTCCGCCAATTCTGCTGCTGCGTCCATTTGCTTATCTGTTGCATCACCGGGCGCGATACCGGTCTTCTTCAAAGACAGGACCACAGACGCATAGCCCGCGACCTTGTGATGCTTGACGCTACGTTGATACCAGCTCGCAAAACCTCTGTTGTCATCCAACATCGCCTGTATCGATGCATCCTCATTCGCACATACTTTATATTCAGGTGCGGTGAAATAGGCCGAAACTCTATCCAACTCAGCCTGCGTGATGGTGCAAGGACCATTCTTGGTGTGCTGCCAATCTGCTTCGACCTGACGCTTGAACTCTTCTATGCCCAGCGCCTTCACCAAGATCTTGATCCGCGCCTTGTAGATGTTGTCGCGTCTGCCGTATTCGTTATACACACGCACGATAGACTCGGCGTAAGTGATGATGTGCTGCCAAGGTACAAAATCACAGATTTCCACACCGATCACCGGCGTACGACCCAACCCTCCGCCTACCAACACACGGAAGCCCACTTCACCCTGTGTATTCTTCACCACCGCCAGACCGATGTCGTGCACTGCGATAGCTGCCCTATCCTCGCTCGCACCCGTAATGGCGAACTTAAATTTTCGGGGTAGATAGGCAAACTCCGGATGGAACGTGCTCCATTGGCGCAGTATTTCAGCATAAGGTCGCGGATCGACGATCTCGTCGCGCGCCACACCGGCAAACTCATCACTGGTGATATTACGTATGCAGTTACCGGAAGTCTGATTAGCGTGCATTTCCACACTCGCAAGTTCAGCGAGGATGTCAGGTGCATCTTGTAATTTCAACCAGTTGAACTGGATGTTTTGACGGGTCGTGAAGTGCCCATAGCCACGATCATACTTGCGCGCGATATGCGCGAACATGCGCATCTGTGCAGCACTCACCAAACCATAAGGCACGGCAATACGCATCATGTAAGCATGGATTTGCATGTATAAGCCGTTCTGCAGACGCAGGATACGAAACTCATCTTCACTCAACTCGCCCGAAAGGCGACGGCCTACCTGATCGCGAAATTGCGCGACACGCTCGGCTGTGATCTGGTGATCAAAACTATCGTAGCGATACATTTAGCTTGCCTCGTAAGACTTCGATACGGCTAACAAGCGTGCCGCCTCCAGCGGGAACTTGGCACCGTACATCAGAATGTATTCCACATCCGCATCTTCGTCATGACGCAACGCTGCACCTATATACGCGTGCTCACCCGTTTGACCGATCACCACACCGATGCGGCCACCGCAGCCATTGAACCAGCTTACGGATTTAGGTTTATTAGGTTTATTCGTACTCATAATCTTTATTCCTCAATTATCTGTAGAAGACCATCTTCAGACCGATGACCAACAACATCGTCGCCAACACGGGACGCAGAACTTTCTCTGGGACTCGACTACTCAGGTGGCTACCGATATATATCCCAGGCAATGAGCCCAGCAACAAACTTCCCAGCAACACCAAGTCCACTGTACCCAAGGCCATATGCCCCATGCCCGCCAGCGCAGTCAACGGCACTGCATGCACGATGTCCGTTCCGACCACCTTCACAGAAGGCATACGCGGATACAGGAACAACAATGCGACTGTACCCAACACACCCGCACCAATAGAAGAGATGGTCACCAAAGCACCAACTACAACACCTGTTGTGATGGTGGCAGCCGGCAGATATTTATGATGCAACTCATAGATGGTACCGTCCTTACGCCTTGCCAATCGCTTGATCTGATCTTTGAGCAACAAGGCTGTAGCTGTCGCCAGCAAGGCGACGCTCAACACACTGGTCACCAGACTACGCAAGGTCTTTTCATCCAACGCCAGATACTTGAGCAGGATGATCGTGACCACAGCGGCAGGCAGACTACCCATCGCCAACAGACCGAACACTTTCCAGTCCACTGTACCCTTGCGGGAGTGCACCCAGCCGCCCATGGTTTTAGTCAAAGATGCGTACAACAGATCTGTACCGACCGCAGTCGCGGGAGAGACGCCAAAGAACATCACTAACAAAGGTGTCATCAAAGACCCACCACCGACCCCGGTCACTCCCACTATCAGGCCGACCAAAAAGCCGGAAAGCGTATACAGACTGTCCATCAAACGACCATTCACAAAATTCAGGCGCGCATTCTAATCTAACGCAGATATACTCTTTAATACTTTTTTGTTAGAGTTTTATAACTTAATCACATATAGAGCGATCTCATGAACCTACAGCAACTGCGTTATTTGAACGAGATCGTGCGCAGAGGACTGAACATCTCCGAAGCAGCTGCCGCGCTCTATACCTCACAACCCGGTATCAGCAAGCAGATCAAACTCTTAGAAAACGAACTGGGCATAGAGATCTTCGTGCGCAACGGCAAGCGCATCGTGGCGCTGACAGAAGCAGGCAACACCATACTGGAAATCGCGCAACGGATCCTGCATGAGTCCGACAATATGAAGCAAGTCGGACAAGAGTTCCAAGAACAGGACAGCGGCCACCTGATCCTAGCAACCACGCATACCCAAGCTCGCTATGTGTTACCCCCTGCAGTGAAAAGATTCATCAAACGCTACCCGAAAGTAAAACTAGGCTTGCATCAAGGCAACCCGACCCAGATCGCCGAACAAGTCCTCAACCGCGAGGCCGACATCGCCATCGCCACCGAGGCACTCAGCCAATATGAAGGACTGGTCACGCTGCCCTGCTTCGACTGGCATCACTGTGTGGTCGTGCCCCCCAATCATCCTTTATTAGAGGTCAAACGACTGGCGCTGGCCAAGCTCGCTGAGTATCCCATCATCACCTACGACTTTGCCTTCAGCGGGCGCAGCAAGATAGATGCAGCTTTCGCTGCCGCCAACATAGAGCCCAACATCGCCCTCACCGCGATAGATGCGGATGTCATCAAGACCTATGTGGAATTAGGTTTAGGCATAGGAATATTGGCAGAACTCGCCTTCATCCCAGAGCGCGACCGTCATCTGCGCATGATAGAGGCCAAGCATCTATTTAAACCCAGCACCACGCGTATCGCGATACGCAAAAACGAATATCTGCGCGGTTATACTTATGACTTCATCGAACTGTTCGCCCCGCATCTCACCCGCGAGGTCGTAAATAAGGCGATGCATCTATCACCGGCAGAGGAATAAATCAGCATGAACGAAACGATTAAATTACAACACGCCCACCACAGCATCCGTAGTTATCGCGACGACAACGTCAGCGACGAGATGCTGGACGCCATCATCCGCGCCGCTTGGCACGCTCCAACATCGATGAACGCACAAGAAATCTCCTTGATCGTGGTTCGCGATGCAGAAAAGCGTGCCCGCATTGCCGAACTCGCAGGCGGACAAGCATGGATCAAGCAAGCACCAGTATTTATCACCATCGTCATCGATTTCAATAAAACCGAGATGGGCGTACGCAAAGCAGGGCAAGCCCAAGTGATACATGAAAGCATGGAAGGCTTCGGTGTCGCAGCCGTGGATGCGGGCATCATGCTGGGAAATCTCATGGTGGCCGCTCGCTCGCTGGGCTTGGGTGTAGTGCCCATAGGTGGCATACGCCGCAACCCGCAAGACATGATCGATCTGCTCGAACTGCCAACGTTGACCTTCCCCATGGTCGGTATCTGTATCGGGCATATACAAAACGACGCTCCGCTCAAGCCGCGCATGGACATCGCCACCTTCCGCCACGATGAACGCTACGACGCTAGTAATTACCAGACTGCAATAGACGCTTATGACTCCGACATCATGCTGTATTGGCAGGGGCTCAAGCGCACGGACGGTATCACTTGGTCACAGAATCTGGGCAACAACCTCAAACAAGTCTATTTCCCCCAAGTACGTCCTGTCGCAGCGATGCAAGGTTTGACCAACGAAAAGTGAGTACCTCAGGCGCCTAGTAGAAGTCGCACTTAAAGTATCTGCCAGAATTGCCGATATTGGGCTGTAAGAGCCATAAGCCACGAGTATGTTCGCACTGCGAATATACTCGGTTGGGTTTTGATTTTTCCTAGACACGTGCAGAGTGAACATAGCAAAAAAATGAAATCCATCGTTGAAGATATGGCAGCCAAACTCGTCGGCAAGCAAACCACAGCCGAGAAAGAGTATGTCCATTTCAACCAGTACACCGCACTTGTCATCGATGATATCGGCGCGATGCGTCATGCCATCAAATCACAATTACAGTCCATAGGGATGAATCAAGTCAGCGCCACTAGCAATGCCTTAGACGCATTGCGTATGATAGATGTGAGGTCCTTCGATCTCATCATGTGCGACTACAACCTCAACAGTGCAAGCTCAGGACAGCACTTGCTAGAGCACCTCAGGAACGAGCACATGATAGATGCCAAGACCATTTTCATCATGCTCACGGCAGAAGCAGAATATGCCTTTGTTGCAAATGCGGTGGAGTTCAGCCCCGACGATTACATCCTCAAACCCTGTCAAGAAAAGAAACTCAAGATTCGACTGGAACGTTTGTTCGATAGGCGTACCTTCCTTTTGCCCGTGTACACTGCGTTAGACGCAGGGCTTTATGACGCGGCAATCGCGGCTTGCGATGCGCTTCTGGATCAACCAGCCCATGAGCGCTGGTTGATGGATGTACTAAGACTCAAGGCAGATGCACAGCTCGCCAAGGTCGACATCAGCGGGGCGCAAGCCACTTATCAGCAGGCCAGTATGCTGCGTGATGACACACCTTGGATCAACATCGGCATCGCCAGAACACACTACCTCCTGAAAGACTATGCGCGTGCCGCACAGATCGCCGAACAGATCATTGCCAACAACCCCAGTTATGTCGCTGCGTATGAACTGCTCGCACAGATCAAAGAGAGAGACGCTAACGATCAAAGTACGCTGGACTTGCTTCAGCAAGCGTCCAAGATACTCCCGAGTGCCAAGCGCTACCGCGCGATCTCGGAATCCGCTTTTTTATTGGGCGATCTAGCGACTGCAAAAAAGTATTCAAAGTCCGCTATAAATATGTCTCAGGGCTCCTTGGTCGAGACACCCACTGACTTTCTCGCGCTTGCACAGATACAGACAGACATGGGGGATCACAAAGACGCCATCTCTACCCTGGAGAAAGAAGCCCGAAAATACGAAGAGTCAGGGCTATTCGGCATCAGCAAGAATGCGATTTTGGCACAGGCATATTTTGAAACAGGAGAAACGAACAAAGCCCAAAAACTGGTGGAGCGCGGCAACAAATTGGTCACCGAGACCACAGCCAGCTCGGCGTTGACAGCACTGGGTAAGGCTGCACTCAAGACTGGCGATTTAATACTGGGCTTAAAACTATTGACCAATGCGATACAGTCCAGTGGCAAAGATAGACTACGTATTACCAAGTACGTAACCCAAGCCATGCAGCACACCGGCCAGCAGGATAAGATCGATGAAGTGATCAACGCAGGACAAAAGAAAATATTGCTTCTAGTCGACGCTGCCACCAAAGCCATGCGCACTGCTCACTTCAGCGAGGCTAACGACAAGATAATCGCCGCATTGGCGATACATGACGAGAATATCGAAGCATTGCTCGCTGCCGCACAATTGCACCTACTCTGGTTGAAGCAAGAAGGTATGCAACCAAAAATACTGGAGCGAGCCAAATATTTCCTTGCCACACTAGATAGATTGCTACCGAACAACGAGAAGGTGATGGGCTTCTACCGCTTCTTCAACGAACTCAAAGGTGACTAGATGGATAACACCCTTTCAGCGCTAGTCATCCATGACATTAAAAATGCGCTGTCCCTGTTAGAGTTCGATCTCGAACAGATGCAGCGACTTCCCTCCCCTCCTGTCGGAGCCGAGCAGGCATACAGACGTTGCGTAGAACTAAAGAGCCGCTTGATCAACTTCCTAACGCTCTATAAGCATGACCAGCATGGCTTACAGGCCAATAGACGCGAACTCGATTTGCAAGATTTCCTAGCGGACTTGATCAACGCTAGCCCATCTGTCTCACTCGGCCAGCAAAGGGGTATCTCATCCGAATTGGACGTAGAACGCATCACTATAGATCCACATCTCAAACTCCGTGGCATCGCAAAACTGGATGAATACCTACTAGAACTCGCGCTGGAATCGGCGCTGAACAATGCGAACCGTTATGCACTTAACAAAGTGACTATATGGTTCGAGCAAAATGTAGGCAGTGTCAGCTTCCATGTATTAGATGATGGCCTAGGATTGCAGTCTGACATTCTAGGTAAACCCGTATCCACCGGCTTGGGCATGGCCCTATGCCTAGCGGTCGCCAGCAGTCATGGCATCGGCACCGCAACGTTAGTGAATGCTGAACATCAAGGCGCGTTATTTACCTTAATGCTGGAAACATCCAGTAACGGCGTATAGACAGCCAAATTCACACAGTGCGTTTGGTAAAGTCCTTGGGTCTAAAACCTAAGGCGGCGAGCATCGTGAAATACACCACGGCCCCACCCAACACTAATAGCGTCAGTCGTCCAATACGCTCCCAACCACTACCCGTGAGCCAACTTTGCTCAGTACCCATACCGAACCAGAGTGCGATGCCCATCGCTGAAACCGCGAGCACGATCTTGAAGAAGAACTGGGCCCAACCAGGTTCAGGGGTATAGATACCGTGTTTACGCAAATAGTAGAACAGGATGGTCGAGTTCAAACACGCGCCCAAACCGATGGATAGCGCCAGACCTGCATGATCCAGATGCAGTACGAAAGCGAACAGCAAGTTCATTAATTGGGTAGCAATCAGGGTGACGATGCCGATCTTGACGGGCGTACGGATGTTCTGGCGTGCATAAAACCCGGGCGCAAGTATCTTCACTAGTATCAGACCTATCAGGCCCACGCTATACCCCACCAGCGCATAACTGGTCATCAGCACATCATGGGCGGTGAAAGCGCCACGCTGAAAGAAGGTGGATAGCAAGGGCACGGCGATCATGCCCAGTGCCAAGGCTGCTGGTAGCGTGAGCATGACCGTCAGACGCAAGCCCCAATCCAATAATCTGGAGTATTCCTGCATATCGTCTTTAGCAAAACATTTGGACAACGATGGCAGCAAAATCGTGCCTAGGGCAGCGCCCAGCACGCCAGATGGAAACTCCATCAAACGGTCCGCGTAATACAGCCAGGACACACTACCCGCCGCAAGCAAGGATGCGAAGATGGTATTGATGATTAGGCTGATCTGCGCGATGGACACGCCGAACATCGCCGGTCCCATCTGCTTGATGACCCGCCACATGCCCGGGTCGCGCCAGTTAAGTCGCAGCACAGGCAACATACCGACTTGCTTAAGAAAGGGAATCTGGAAGGCCAGTTGCACGAAACCCGCGACCAGCACCGCCCAAGCCAATGCCAATATGGGCGGATGGCAATATGGTGCCAGCCAAAGTGCCCCGCCTATGAAACAGATGTTCAATAGAATTGGCGCGAAGGCCGGTACCCAGAACTTGTTATAGGTATTGAGGATAGCCGCTGCCACGGCAACCAGGGAAATAAAGAAGATATAAGGAGAGGTATAGCGCAACAGCTGCACAGTAAGATCGAATTTCTCAGGTTCATCGCTGAAGCCCGGAGCACTGATATAGACCAGGATAGGTGCCGCGATGATCCCTATAGTAGTGATCACGAACAGGATCAGCGCCAACATGGTGGTGACATGATCCACCAGCAGCTTGGTCTCCTCAGCCCCATTCTTATGCTTGTATTCGCCAAAGATCGGCACAAAGGCTTGGGAGAATGCGCCTTCCGCGAACATACGGCGCAATAAATTGGGAAGTTTGAAGGCCACAAAAAAGGCATCGGTCGCCATGCCTGCTCCGAAGACACGCGCAACCAGCACATCCCGTACAAACGCCAAGATACGCGAAGCCATGGTGAGGCCGCTGATAGTGGCTAGGGATCTAAGTAGGTTCATTGCTAAGGAATAGGTTAGGATTGGAACGCCGCGCATCATAACACTGGCAAGGCTTAAGACTCCCTAAACACGGGACGGCGCAAAAATACTTGCAAGCTCGCGACTTAGCCACTAGAATGCGCGCCTTTTATCGCAAGCCACAATCAAGGGGTCACAATATGGCAAACACAGCACAAGCTCGTAAGCGCGCTCGTCAAGCAGTTAAACAAAATGCTCACAACAGCAGCCTGCGTTCTGAACTGCGTACTGCAATCAAGAAGGTTCTGAAAGCTATCGAAGGCGGCGACAAAGCTGCTGCCCAAGCTGTATATCAAACTTCAGTTAGCAAAGTGGACAGCATCGCTGACAAAAAGATCATCCACAAGAACAAGGCTGCTCGTCATAAGAGCCGCTTGTCTGCTGCTATCAAAGCAATGGCCTAAAGCCTGCTCGCTTTGCACGGCGAGGTCATTCTTTCAAGAATACCTGCTCGTGAGTAGTTTAGATACACACCAAGCCGGCAGCGATGTCGGCTTGTTTGCTTTGTAAATCTTCATCGAACAGGCTGTTTCACTTGCCTGAATCGCACGCATAGCTCAAGATACGTACCGTGAATTTTTTATAGACGGCGGCATGTCCGCTGTTTTTATTTAAGGGTTTTGTATGTCACATGTGATGAACACTTACGCCAGATTACCTGTCGCTTTCGTGCGTGGTGAAGGCGCATATCTTTGGGATGAATCTGGAAAACGCTATTTGGACGGTCTGTCTGGTATCGCCGTGAATACGCTGGGACACGCACATCCACGTTTGACCGCCGCTTTGTGCGAACAGATCACCAAACTGATCCATTGCTCCAACGTTTATCAAGTCCCTGGTCAAGAGGTCTTAGCCGATAAATTGTGTGCATTGACGGGTATGCAAGAAGTATTCTTCAGCAACTCAGGCTGCGAAGCGAACGAGGCCGCTATCAAGCTGGCTCGCATGTATGGTCACAAACGTGACATCGAGAACCCTGCCATCATCGTGATGGAAAAGGCGTTTCACGGTCGCACGCTCGCAACGCTTTCCGCAACTGGAAACCGCAAAGTCCAAGTCGGCTTCGAGCCGCTGGTAAAAGGTTTTGCACGCGCCCCATATAACGACATTGAGGCCATCCGCCATGCGGCTCAGAACAACAGCGATATCGTCGCTGTGCTAGTAGAACCGATACAAGGCGAAGGCGGCATACGCTCACTGGATATCGAATACCTAAAACAACTGCGCCAGATTTGCGACGAGAACAACTGGTTGCTGATGCTGGACGAAGTACAGTGCGGCATAGGTCGTACTGGCAAGTGGTTCGCTCATCAGCATGCGGGCATCTTGCCAGATGTGATGACCTTGGCTAAGGGCTTGGGTTCAGGCATGCCGATAGGCGCGTGTCTGACCGCGGGTAAGGCTGCAAACGTATTCGGTCCAGGCAATCACGGCTCTACTTTCGGCGGCAACCCTCTGGCATGTACCGCGGGTATCACCACCTTGAACGTCATCGAACAAGATGGCTTGTTGGCACACGCCGCAAAATTAGGTGATTACATCAAACATGCCTTGGCACTGCAGTTGAAGGATGTTGCTGGTGTAGTTGATATCCGTGGTCAAGGACTGATGCTGGGCATAGAACTAAACAAACCTTGCGGCGACCTCGTTCAACGGGCTTTGGTAAAAGGCCTGTTGATCAACGTGACGGCCGAAAATGTGGTTCGCTTACTGCCACCACTCATCATGTCGCATGCTGAGGCGCAACAACTCGTGGACATTTTGTGTCCGCTGATCAAGGAGTTCTTGCAGAACTAACAAACGAAACAAACTGGAAACACATCATGGCAGTGAAACCCTTAAAGCATTTCCTACAATTCAAAGACCTTAGCCGCGACGAACTGGAATATCTGTTCGAACGTACCCGCATCATCAAGGAACGCTTCAAGCGCTACGAAAAATACTGGCCACTCGAAGACCGTACACTGGTGATGATCTTTGAAAAAGCCAGCACACGTACTCGCCTCTCTTTCGAGGCTGGCATGCATCAGTTAGGCGGCTCTGCTATCTACCTGAACACCCGTGACTCGCAACTGGGTCGTGGTGAACCCGTAGAAGATGCGGGCCAAGTCATCTCGCGCATGTCTGACGTGGTGATGATACGTACCTACGAACAAGACATCATCGAGCGCTTCGCACGCAACTCACGCGTGCCTGTGATCAACGGGCTGACCAACGAGTATCACCCCTGCCAGATTTTGGCGGACATCTTCACTTTTATCGAGCATCGCGGCAGCATCAAAGGCAAGACCGTGGCCTGGATAGGTGACTCTAACAATATGTGCAACACCTGGTTGCAAGCCGCCGAGATACTCGATTTCAACGTCCATGTCTCAACACCGCCAGGTTATGAAGTCGAGCCTGAGCGCGCGGGTCTGTTCGGTGAAGATCATTACGAAGAATTCACCGATCCTATGGAAGCGGCACGCGGTGCTGACCTAGTAACTACGGACGTTTGGACCTCTATGGGGTTCGAAGCCGAGAACGAAGAACGCATGAAGGACTTCGCTGACTGGCAAGTCGACGAGGACATGATGCGCGTTGCCGCCAAAGACGCTTTATTCATGCATTGCCTCCCTGCTCACCGTGGCGAAGAAGTCTCTGCCGGCGTCATGGATAGTCCACAAAGCGTCGTCTGGGATGAAGCTGAAAACAGGCTGCATGTGCAAAAGGCTCTAATGGAATACTTGTTGCTAGGGAAGGTGCAATGAAACACCACCCCTTTATGCAGCCTGTTTCGGCGGAGACTAACATTCGCGTAGCTAATGTTAAGCCGCGCAGCGGTGGTCGTAGCCAAAATCGTTTGCATGTACAGAAAGCGCTTATGGAATATCTATTACTGGGCAAAGTGCAATGAAACACGCACCTTCCATGCAGCCTGTTTCGGCGGAGACTAACATTCGCGTAGCTAATGTTAAGCCGCACAGCGGTGGTCATAGCCAAAATCGCCTGCATGTGCAGAAAGCGCTTATGGAATATCTGTTGCTAGGGAAGATCGACAACTAAGCCTCTTCAATCCAAAACGAATCAGCTACAAATAACAATTCAATATATCAAGTGAGTCATAAATTATGAGCGACATCAAAAAAGTAGTACTCGCCTATTCCGGCGGTCTGGACACCTCGGTAATCCTAAAGTGGTTACAAGACACCTATCAATGTGAAGTCGTAACCTTCACGGCAGACGTAGGCCAAGGTGAAGAGCTGGAGCCTGCACGCGCCAAAGCGCTGAAAATGGGTATCAATCCCAATAACATTTATATCGACGACTTACGTGAAGAATTCGTGCGTGACTTCGTCTTCCCGATGTTCCGTGCCAACACCATCTACGAAGGTGAATACCTGCTCGGTACTTCCATCGCACGTCCTTTGATTGCAAAACGTTTGATCGAGATCGCTAACGAACAAGGTGCTCAAGCCATCTCGCACGGCGCGACCGGCAAGGGCAATGACCAAGTGCGTTTCGAACTGGGCGCATATGCGCTCAACCCCAACATCAAGGTGATCGCACCTTGGCGCGAATGGGATTTGCTGTCACGTGAAAAACTGATGGCGTATGCAGAAAAGCATGGTATTCCCGTCGAGATGAAACACAAACAAGGCGGCTCGCCTTACTCTATGGATGCCAATTTGTTGCACATCTCTTATGAAGGTCGCCATCTGGAGGACCCTGCAGCAGAAGCAGAGGAAAGCATGTGGCGTTGGTCAGTATCGCCTGAGAACGCGCCGAATGAAGCCGAGTATCTGGATATCGAATTCGCCAATGGTGACATCGTTGCATTGAACGGCAGCAAGATGAGTCCCGCGACTGTGCTTACAAAACTGAACGCTTTGGGCGGCAAACATGGCATCGGTCGCCTCGATTTGGTTGAGAACCGCTACGTCGGCATGAAGTCACGTGGTTGCTACGAAACACCTGGCGGCACCATCATGCTCAAGGCACACCGTGCCATCGAGTCCATCACCTTAGATCGCGAAGTTGCGCACCTGAAAGATGATCTGATGCCCCGTTATGCATCCATGATCTACAACGGTTACTGGTGGAGCCCTGAACGTCGCGCTTTGCAAACGCTGATTGATCACACTCAAAGCACCGTGAATGGCTGGGTACGCGTCAAGTTGTACAAGGGCAATGTCATCGTGGTCGGCCGTGACTCCAAAACAGACTCACTGTTCGATTCGACCATCGCAACTTTCGAAGATGACAAGGGTGCCTACGATCAAAAGGACGCAGCAGGCTTCATCAAGTTAAACGCTTTGCGTCTGCGTATCGCTGCCAATTTGAACAAACGTAAGTAATCTAATGATCCACGAACTCAGCGGCGACATCTTGCTTAGCGGTGCGAAAGCTATCGTGCACGGTGTCGCGCCGAATGATGATTTCATGCACGGACTAGCGATACAGTTACGCGAACGCTTGCCCGCTTTGTATAAGGACTTTCGTCACTACTGCCAGACCAAACATCCCAAGTCTGGCGGGTTGTGGACTTGGATGAGTGCCGATGGCCGTTTCATCATCAACCTGTTCACACAAGAAGGCGCTTACGACTACGGTAGCAAGCCCGGCCGCGCAACCCTGAGTAACGTGAATCACAGCCTGCATGCCCTACGTACACTGGTCGAGAAGGAGCATCTGAGTAGCCTCGCTCTGCCCCGTTTGGCGTGTGGTCAGACTGGGCTGGATTGGCAGGAAGTACGTCCTCTCATAGATAAACATCTGGGTGACCTGAATATCCCAATCTATCTTTACGTCAAATATCAAAAGGGCATCAAAGCCCAAGAACCCGCAAAATAAGGAGTCAACATGACGCAATTCAACAATGTGAGTGTAGTAAAAAAAGGCAATGTATTCTTTGATGGCAAGTGCGTATCGCACTCTGTTCTGTTCGCTGATGGCACACGCAAAACCGTAGGTCTGATCCTGCCCAGCACCCTGACCTTCAACGTGGGTGTACCCGAAGTGATGGAAATCACCGACGGTACTTGCCGTGTGAAACTGGGCCATGAGTCCGAGTTCAAGACGTACTCAGCAGGCAGCTCTTTCGCAGTCCCAGCCAACGGCAGCTTCATCATTGAAGCACAGGAAGTCGTCAATTACGTTTGCAGCTTTGATTGATTCAGCTCGTAGCTGGTAGCTGGTAGCCAAAGATTTGCGCTTTGCACGCAGAAAAAAGCTACCAGCTACGAGCTACTAGCCACCAGCTCACAACTTATTGGAGAAGACACCATGCCATCATTCGACATCGTTTCAGAAGTAGAAAAGACCGAAGTCAAGAATGCCATCGAACAGACCAACAAAGAAGTCTCGACTCGTTTCGATTTCAAGGGCTCAGATGCACGTGTGGAGCAGACCGAGCTCAAACTCACTGTCTGCGCAGACAACGAGTTCCAACTCGATCAGGTGCAAGACATCCTCAACGGCAAGCTCACCAAACGTGGCGTGGACATCAAGTGCCTAGAGATCAGTGACAAGATCGAGAAAGTCAGTGGCAACAAGGTCAAACGTGGCTGCGAAGTGAAGACTGGTGTAGAGATCGAGTTGGCGAAGAAGATCGTTAAACACATCAAAGACAGCAAACTCAAAGTGCAAGCCAGCATCCAAGGCGACACGGTGCGTGTCACGGGTAAGAACCGCGATGACTTGCAAGAAGCCATCGCCTTCGTCAAAAAGACCATCACCGACTTCCCGCTGCAATTCCAGAACTTCCGCGATTGATCTCCCGCATCACCCTACTGCTGTTCACGCTGTGCGCCATGTGCACAGCGCATGGCGAAACCAGCAGTTACCCCAGCATGGTCATGGACGACATACAACATGTCATCTCTGCCCCTGCCCGATGGGATGACGATAGTTGGCAGCAAGCTGGCTTATGGTCACTAGGGATACTGGGTACTGCTGCATTGGTAGACAAACCATTGCAAAATGAGATGCGCCGTCATACCCCCAATAACAACGCCGCCATCCTGCAAGTCGAACGACTAGGTGCGCAATACTCTGTTGTAGTCTTAGGTGGCTTTTATGTCGCAGGATTAGCTGGCAACGAAACCTCTACTGAAGTGGCACAAGATGGCTTGGCTGCGAGCCTGATTGCAAGTGGTTTGATCTCCCCAGCCATCAAACTGATGGTGGGACGCAGCCGTCCACGCAACAATCAAGGCATTGCACATTTCCGTCCTTTCACCGACCCCAACGCATCTTTTCCATCGGGACATACCACCGAAGCCTTCGCGCTCGCCTCGGTGATTGGAGAACACTACGATGACCGCTGGGTAGGATACAGCGCGTATACCTTAGCGGGTATGGTCGGTGTGGCGCGCAGCTATCACGATGCTCACTTTGCGTCTGATATCCTCGCAGGCGCACTGATAGGCACATGGGTGGGGAGGTCTGTGGTGGCACACAATCAACAACTGCGCAGCAAGCAAGTTGCATTGCTACCCGATCTATCATCGGGGACAATCGGCATGAGACTGACAGGCAATTTTTAAACGGACCCGATATGAAGAACAGCATAGACGTACGTGTCGAATTTTCCTTCAAGGGAAACGATTACGACCTGACATCAACCATAGACCTCGATGCGCAAAATAACGCACTCGATATCTATCAGATCTTGGCGCGCGAAAACAAAATCGACACCATGTCATATCTCTATGAGGTGATGCAGGAGACTGATATCGAGTTTTCGAATGCCCAAGGCGCTGCAGTAGACTTCTTGCAAGAAGGTCAATTCAATACCTATGCCTTTGCACTGCACTGGCACGAACACAAGATCATCATGCAATTGAACCCCATCGCCATGAAGCACATGGGTATCACAGATTTGCAACAGAACAGCGCTTTAAAACAAGCGTTGCTGGAAGCCTACCAACTTGGGAGAAGTGAATGAAAACTGTCCTAGTGTTATTCGCTGAAGGTAGCGAAGAGTTAGAAGCCATCACCGTGGTCAACATCTTGCGTAGAGGCGGAGTAACTGTCAGCTTGGCGGGATTGAGTGAAGGGATATTGCGTGGCAGTCGTGGCATCATGCTGCAACCAGACACCACTTTGGCTGAGGCCTTACACCATGACTATGACATGATCGTATTACCGGGTGGACAACCTGGCACCAAACATCTCAAAGCGGATACCCGCGTGCTGCAACTAGTACAGAAGATGCATCAACAAGACCGTTACGTCACGGCAATCTGCGCAGCGCCCTCAGTGCTTGCAGAAGCAGGCTTACTGACCAACAAACGCGCTACCAGCTTCCCTACCTGCTTAGATGATTACCCCTTGGTCTCACAGCAAATGGCGGCAGTTGTTGAAGATGGCAAACTCATCACCTCGCGCGGTCCCGGCACGGCCATGGATTTCTCACTAACCTTACTAGAACGCTTGATGGGTGCTGAGAAGCGACTAGCCGTGGAAGCGGGACTGGTGCGCTAACACAGGATTACCTACAAGGCTTGCCAGCAAATAATAAAGCTGCCACAGCCTATACTCGCAGCAAATAGCAAGCGTTGAAATCTAATGCAACAGTTGGCGCAATAAGTCGACAGCTAGCAATAGCGTGACTATAGCTGTAATCACTTTCCATTTAATGCAGCCTTCTCCTGATTTCTTTTCAAATTTTTGGTCGCTTTCAGGAACCGAATAAGCTCTGTTTTGCTTTGCATCTTTTAAAAGCAACTCGAGCATTTTGTCTATCATTGGCTCACTAAACTGATAAGGGTCAAACGAATTCATACCGAAAGAGCTTAGTAGATTTTCTATCTCTTGTCCTGACGGCACATACTTCATTTCCCAATTCCCAAAGCTGCGCTGCTGTATAGGTTTTTTTAATATTATTCTTAGGTCGTGGTGACGTGTATCCGACTCCAAAACCTTATAAAGCGACATCAAGTCACGCTCATCGCCCTCTAAACACTGAAAAAAACAGCCATTACCGAAATAGAGTGCACCAACAATATTTTTAGCTCGGTTGTTACGACGAGATTTCCTTAGAATATTAGAGACTTCTGCTGGCATACCGCCATTGCTATCAGAAAAAATTGAATTCGCACGGCTGATGTAGACCATCTGTATGAGTTTTTCCACGTACATCTCCTCAGTTTTAAATAGCGTGTTGTGTAAATCTAACGCATTGACTATGTATAGCTTGCCGCCCCACTAACTCGACAGACCCACTGTCATCGACGATGTTTGGTGACCCAAATAGTCATGTTATCTGTACCTATCGGCAGCGAGGGAATGTGATCTCACCAACAACCTTCACGCATCAGTTTCTTGGCAAGAATCGATTTATTCCTATCGGCGCTCAAAGTAATTTCAACTCATTGTTTTAAATGAAATCTACAAAAAATTCTGCAACTAAATACTTGCCGAAGAGCCGAGTGTTTAAATTTTCATTTTTTCGCGAGTAATTCTTCGAGTTGCGCAATAAATTCGGCCGAATCAGGCTTCACATCACTGGCAAAAGATTTGATGGTCTTACCATCGCGACTGATCAAATATTTGTGGAAATTCCATTGCGGCGTTTCTCCTGTCGCCTTGATCAGGGCGGGATAGGGTGCACTAGGATGCGCGCTGGTGATGCTAGCTTTTTCCAACATTGGGAACTCTACGCCATATGTGAGTTTGCAAAACTTAGCGATTTCTTTATTGCTGCCTGGCTCTTGATTGCCAAAGTCGTTAGACGGGAAGCCCAGCACTGTCAAACCAAGGGGGTGATATTGACGGTACAAACTTTCAAGGGCTTTGTACTGCGGCGTGAATCCGCAATAGCTTGCAGTGTTCACTACCAAAACCACTTGGCCCGCGTAATCGCATAAATTCGCGGGCTCATCATTAAGATCATTTAGCTGAACATTCAACACATCAGGACAAGTTGAAGATGTCTTGGCTTGGGCTGAGTTATCCCCTGCTGCCTGCGCGTTAAGGGCGATCAATGACATAACTAAAAATATGAACTTATTCATTTAGAATTTCTCCCGATTTAGTCTTTGCTCAAAATAAGCTGTGGATGACGCTGCATCGTGCTATCTAGATTTGCGCCAATAACCGCCACTTCATTCAGAAAAGAGTTGGCTTGTTGCGGCGTAAATTGGAACGGCTGGAACACGCCCGTCTCAGTGTATTTGACGATGAGTTCGTTATCCAATCCCCCAAAAAAGCTGGCATGCTCCATCGCCCACTTGGGGAACAGCCGATATGGAACTGCGTTGTAATCTATCAGTACACATTTAGCGTGGCGCGGATCGGCAGCGATACGCAAATAAGTTTCATTTACCGCATGACGTTCACCTTCCAAACATTGCAAAAAATAGCGGTCCGAATAAAACAATACGCCGCTGATACGCTTAACACTGTTGTTCTTTTGCGAGGCCTGTAAAATCTGCGTGATGTCTTGTGCGTTGAGATTGGTGGTTGAATAGCTGGCATAAATGAGTCTGACTAACATTTTATTTCTCCTGAAATAGCGATACGTTAAAAACTGCGAATGGGTTTTTGCAAACTTTTGGGCATCAGCAAGGTATCCATACCCCATTGCTCCAACAGCAGTACCGCGTGCAAACACTCTTCTAATGCTGCATGGGCGCGCTGAGCATCGGCTGCGATACGTTCATGCACCGCTTTATCCGTTGCGGTTTGATTGATGCAGCTTTGCTGATATTCATACAAGTCACGCATACCTATCAAATGCTTGGCGACTTGCGCTGGACAAGCACATTGATAAATCAACGACTGATCTATGATGTGGCTTAGTTGTTGATCGCTAAATTTAGTTTTCAAGATGACGCTCCGCTCAGAATGAATTGTCTAGGATTGAATATGTAAACAGGCAACGGGGGTGTCAAAACCTCTCACCGCCACTGCCTCATGTAGCGGGTGGCTAGCGAATTCAAAACGCGCTTTACTCACCACATCATGCGTCGCCAATATCTCGCCCTGCCCTGCTTTACCACATAAACGAGCCGCCAGATGCACATGCGCACCGATCACATCGAAATGAAAATGATCTGTCGTACCCAAGATGCCAGTGAGCACCAAGCCATCACTGATACCAATACCTACAGGATTGATTTTTGCTTGCGCCGACTGCTGGATAGCCATTGCGCTCTTCAACGCGAGGTGACAACGTGCCGCGCCTTCAAATACCGCTAACAGTCCGTCTCCAGTAGTCTTAACGACCATGCCGTCATATTGACGAATGAGCTGCGCCTGACTGGCGAGTATCTCGTTAAGTTTGGCAAAATAACTACGTGCCGACTCTTTTACGATTAGTTGCGTTGAGTCACGAATGTCAGTGAACATCACCGTCATCTCTAACAGCTCTGCGCTACCCGGCGTGGGCTGAGCAAAGATGCGCCGCAATGCACCTGTAGGCAAAAATCGCAGCAGGTTGAGATGCTGGTGACTCAACTCTTGCCGCTTACGAATTGAGATAATACGTTCCGTCAAAACCTGACTAAATTTATCTAAGTCGATGGGCTTATCAAATATTTCATCGATGCAACCATACTCACGCTGCAACACTTCTAATGCTTTGCGTGGGGCTCCAGGACTGCTGATTACGACCACATGACTATGTGGCAAGGTGCGCTTGAATAATTGCAAAAACTCGAATGGCGGCGCGTCATTGACGTGATGATTCAAAACCAGAATCGCAGTTTTGGCATTCAAACGTGTGTCATCCCATGCCTGCCATGATTCGTGGGCGTATAAGGAGCAATCCGATAAACGCGCTAAATGTTCCAACAGCAAGGAGCGCGTGTAAGCACTACTGTCGAAAATCAAAACCTCTAGGCCATGTTTGGGATCCATCAGGCTTCTGCCAATATATCCATGCAGCTCGGACATATCCCATAAATAACCGGCACAGGCTGGCCATTAAAAACTTGTTCACTGACATAATCAGACCGCTTCCAAAATCCGTCATGGCGTACATGATTGCAAACACTGCAACGAATTGTTGAATCTCGACCACGCTGTGCCGAAGTCCTAAACAACACTGGTTTATTGAAGTGCTCGCTATACAAATGCTCATGCGAAAAGTGCACGGCCCCATCTACCATTCCGCGCACATGTAAACGCATATAACGACGCAGGTGCGGTGAGTCGCAGCGATATTCAAATTGAATTTCATCGTCACGATTACGCGCCAACTCTAATAAAGCCAGCGTGAAGCTTTTACTCACTTTGCCACTCACAGCATCCAATAGATTTGAGCCCAGCACCGCTCCCTGTGCTAACTGTGGCGCGCCATTATTCGCGGCGAACTTATCCCAAGATTCGTTGACAGCGACAATCAGATTGTCCCTATCAACTGTCAATTCCACGGTAAGCTCGCGCAAGGGCGCACGATTGCCCAAGTCAGCCGTATCCTGCGTGTAGCGAGTATTTTTCATCGAAGCTCCTGCTCAATAGGGTCGCTAAAAAACTTTCGTTTTGTATCGAAATCTAAACTGAGTGAGTGGTTGTAAATCTAGGGTTGCCCCTTTAGGTGTGATGTTTCGCGCCATTATGCGAAGAAACGATTACCTAAGTTCGGCGCATTATAGATTGATAAAGCAACCTTTGTGCAAATAAAAATACTGCACGATTGCCCATCAATCAGCTACAAAGTGGTGTGGCAATAACATTAATCTGAAAAAAAGAGCCTGTTCTTGCGAACAGGCTCTTAGCTTTAAGGCTCTGCTGAATAAGTCCAATTTCGTCGTTCCCGCGAAGGCGGGAACCCAGTCAATTCAATAAGCTGAATCTCCGCCTTCGCGGAGATGACGACTTAATCAGTGTTACCTTAAACAACAACGCAGATTAGAACCGCAGGATGTAACTTGCGCCTATGAACCGCATGTTCTGAGTCATAGGTTGCGATACGGTCGTGTTGTCTGAATACAGGAAAGGCACACCGTTATATCCCCATTGCCAATCATCAGTCTTAAACTGCTGGAAGATGAAGGCCATCTGGATATCTGAGATCTTATCGATCGCATATTTTCCATGCAGATTCAACTTTTTAGTTCGGTAGTTGATGTTGGGTAGATAGTTGCCTGGTATAACTCCAAATCCAGGAATATTGCCCTGAGCAGTCGTAGTACCACCAGTGGCGACAACATTCTTGAAGGTAGTTTGCTCATGTGTCGCAGAGACATCTACACCTACAGAAATACTAGAAGTTAGTTTGCCAGTTATGCTTACTCCTAAACTATCCTCAGTGCTCTTGGTATCGTCGCCCAAATTCACCTTGTTCACGCTCCAACGATTATAGCTACGTGTGACATAAGCATTGCTACGCCAAACATCATTGACCATATAGCTCGAATCCAAAGTTAGCGAGTCATTCACCACTGTACGTGCACCAGCGATGACCGGGACTATCTGAGCTACGATAGGAGCCGCTCTTTGAAATTGATCTTGAGCATGCTCAATAACAGCTTGTAGTGAGAGCGCCTCAGTTGCTTCCCATTCCAGATTGCCTCGGACTTTGGTGCGTATCTTGTCCATATACATCTGTGGCAATACACGGTTACCTGCCGCACTGGCTGGATTGAAGGCAACCAAAGCGTTTGGTGGTACTAGCGCTGTAGTGCCACTAGTGGTCACCCAAGCATTGTCATCGCCTTTTCTTTCCTTGTACTCCAGACCCAGCGCACCATTCACGGTCTCCGACAAAGCCTTACGAACTTCGGTATGCACGCCGTACTCGTTCAACACAGGACGGAATAACACCTGATTGGCGAACAAAGCTGTATTAGCCGGAGGCAAAGGTGTTGCCTTACGCTCCCAGTCACCGCCTAAAGAGATCGAATAGCCTGAATCAAGCCTATAGATACCATCGAGCTTGGCTGTTGTTCTAGTCTGTGAACCAGAAGGCCAGTTGGTCGTATTATTGAGCGCATTCCCCGTAATACCATTGGTGTTGTAAACATACACGGGAGTTTTATCTGCCCTATCTTCGTAACGCAGACTGGCATTCACTGACAAGGCTTTGAGCGGTTGCATGCTCAGTCCGACTTGAGCCAACTTGGTATCCACTACCCCGCCTAAACTACCCGGCGCACCCACCGCAGGGACTAAGCCCATTGCGACAAAATTCT
Source organism: uncultured beta proteobacterium (assembly GCA_963740305.1). GTDB lineage: Bacteria > Pseudomonadota > Gammaproteobacteria > Burkholderiales > Gallionellaceae > Gallionella. Next base: position 477,101 of record CAVUDR010000005.1, read on the forward strand.
CATTCTGGGTCGCATGCGTATAAGACACTTTGAAATTACTACGCGTAGTTTCAGAAAAAGCATAATTACCGCTTAGATAAAGCTGATGTGCCTGATTGTCTGGCGGCAATGCCACGGCGGAGGAAGCTAACTGTTGCACAGTCGAACAACCCGCTAAAGCGCAATTTGTCCACAAGAGTCCGCGATTTAGCGAAGCTGGTGCAATAGGGGAAAGGCTGCCGTTATTGTTCACATAGAACGAACCGTAATATCCCCCCGTCACAGCCAGACTATCTTTGAAGTAATTCAGCTTGGTCTCAAGTTGACGAGTTACCGAATCAATAGGCTCAGGTGTCAACAACACGGCCCAACCACCATTCGCGCTTGTGCCTACATTGTTGGGTCTTAACTTCATGTCCGAGGAATCCAAACCGGCACGTCCGAACATACGCGCACCCTGTTTCTGCTCATTCCTGAAACTCACTTCTACTTGCATCTCCGGAGTAAGCCATTTATTGCCGCTCACACCCAGCGCGGTGCGTTTCAATTTCAATTCGACATCACTACCGGCAACGCCGTTACTGGCCACCAAACCATTAGCGGTCGCCCAAGCAGCTGGCATAGCGGGCGTTGCGATTAAGTTGATGGTCGGTGTCGTCGTACCAACACCTGTCATACCCGTATGGATGACATAGGGGTCACGACGCACGATCTCGTTGTAATCGAGTTGATATTTCCAATCACCTTGCTTGTTCTGACTGAAGCTAAGTTCACGCGTCTCCAATCCCAGATTGCGGGCGTTTATGGTCGTCCATAAGCCAGTCTCTTTGTCGCGTTTATTCATTTCCATATCCAGAATCAGCGATGCATTCTGGTTATATCCGGAATATTGCGAGAAGCGCTTGGCTTCGTTGCCTTTATTGCCGGCTGCCATACCCACAGTCACCGAGCTATCGGGTGTGATCATTTGTGTCACGTCATCTTCCTCGCCATATGCAGGCCCGTAGGCCAGCAATATGGCAGCTGCTATAGGGAGCAGACGGAAGGTTCTATTTGTATCTTTGCTCATGGTCATTCTCCAATCAACGCAAGAAGAAGGCTGGTGGCAAAAGATTTTGCCCACCATTAGGGTTGTTGCTGCCATGAATCTCTGTATGGCAATTCAAGCAACCGCGCCCTTGTTCGATAAAGGTATTTGCTTTAGCACTGGTCGTCACTTGAGGCGCAATACCCGCAACACCGGGTGTACCGTGACCGCTGTGGCACTGATAGCAAACCAGTGGTGGGCGTGCTTTCAACAGATTGTCCGCAACTGTACCGTGAGGCATATGACAGTTGGTGCAATCATCACTAACTGGTCTGTGGTTGTGCACGAAAGGACCGCGCTTCTCCATGTGACAGGTGTAGCAAGTCTCGTTGACGCTATCGCGCTTCATCAATTTAGGACCAGCTGAACCGTGTACATTGTGGCAATCCGAGCAACTGACCTTACCTTCCAAAACGGGGTGATGTGACTGCTTGCCGACTTGCACGCGTTGCTCTTTATGACAAGTAAAGCAGACTTCAGGCTGAGTACGTTTATCACGCACCTTGTCATGTGCTGTATGAATTTGATGGCATGAAGAACAAGCGACGTCATGAGTCTGGTGTGCACTACCCATCCACAGATGACGATTACTTTCCTGACGGTGACAAGTCAAACACGCCATATTGCGATCTGCAGCAGGCGTAGCGGTATTCTTGCTGAAGGTACGATCTGGTTTAGGAGGCTTGTCACTACCTTTGTGAGCCAAGTGAGCCAAACTTTGACCGTGGCAACTTGTGCAACTAGGTGTGCGACTATCCGCAGTCGTACCATGACGTGTCTTGCCTATCGCCAACAATTCAGGCGCATCGGCATCATCGTGGCAAGCGGTACACTTTGCATCGCCTTTTAATACGATATCTTTATTGCCTGATTGCACCTCGGCAACAGCTTCACTCGCTGGCGGAACTTGTATCTCGGTGGCGCTTGCTTCAGATAGATACATCTTGGCAATCGCCTTGCCCATGTCACGGCCCTCTGCGGCCAGCACATTTCCTGCAATCATGCATGCCGCCACAAGGGCGGATAGCGTGATCGCTTTAATTTTAGAATTCATCTTGAGTCTCCTGATTTAACTAACAACGACACCCGACTTGCGGGTGAATCAACATTTATAACGAAAGAATCCAATCAACCAAGTTCTTGATCTGTGCCTGATCCTTGGTGTCGATGATCTTATGATTTTCTTCTGTACCATCTTCCAACTTAACCTTAGGACCGGTCGTGATGTTCTTAGTGATGGCTGCTTCACCTTCTGCAGTCTTACCCTTATATTTCAGAGCGACCTTCTTGTAGGAAGGCCCCTTCTTAGTCTTGTCGACCGCGTGGCACTTGAAGCAGTCGCTCTTCTTCGCCAGTGACTTGGCAGCGTCCACATCCACCTCAGCGTAAGCTGGTGTAATAAGTGCAGCGACCAATGTCAGTGCCAAACTTGAGCTGATGATTTTTTTCATGTTTATTTCTCCTGATTGATAAATAGTTAGTTTCAGTTCTAAAAGTTATGTATTTCCGACGAATCCAATAATGACGAGTACCAGTAAGGTCAGGCCCACCGCAATCAAGGTCAGTCCTAAAATCTTCGATGCCGTTGTCATACCTGAGCTAGGTGCATCAACCAGATACTTCTCCAATTCACCGGACTCGACCAAGCGGTTGTAATGTTCTGCGTGCTCACGTTTGAATGCTTCTACAGGAACCGAACCTGTGAACATCACCACATCAGGTGGTGGGAATTTGTCAGGGCGGAAGTGGTTATTGAAGAAGTGCACAGTGAACAAGAACACTGCGGCCAAGAAGGCTTCTTCACCATGCACCAGCGTCAGCACATTGAACATCCAACCTGGCAGGAACGAGGCTGTCACATGAGGGAAGGCCAACATCAAGCCACTGCTACCGATAATGCCCACACCCCAGAACACCGCCCAGAAATCGAATTTTTCCCAATATGTCCAACGGTCGAACACAGGACGTTCACCCTTGCCGAAGAACCACTTGAACATGCCGATGATGTCCTTGAGGTCTTGCCAGTTAGGGATCAATGAATCAGGACCGAACCACTTAAAGGTCTTGCTGCGCAACAATTTGTTCATCACATAGATCAACTGTGCGATGAAGATGCCCAAGAAGGCAGAAGCAGCGACACGATGGATGATGCCGGCGATTTTTGCGCCGCCGAGTACCTTGACGACGGTGTGCGCCCATTCAGTATCAGCGTAAAACACCAACATACCAGTCAAGATTAGCGTCATCGTAACCAGCGCGAAGATCAAGTGAGCCGCGCGTACCAGCTTACTAAAACGACGAATCTGTTTGCCTTTGGCCTCACCTTTGAGCAACTCATTCACACGCAGATGCTTCTCGGTATAGCCATTAGGGTTGTAGGCCACAGGGCAACCATCTTTGTATTCACGGTAGTACCACAACAAGGAATGTACCCAGAAGAAGGCGAACACACCTGCCAACAATGACAGCATGAATTTTGATGCGATCCACATCTGTGGGTATTTCTCAAAGTCATGAGTATTGGCGTGAGGTGCGAAAGAAACGAAACCAGGGGTGGCTTTCTGCAAGCCCTTCCAGCCTTTGTCACCGTTATGACATTGCTGACAAGTTTTCAAACGGTTGTTGATATGAACATTGGATTCAGGATTGTCGACCGCCAAAATGCCATGACTGCCGTGGCAGTTGTAGCATTTGGCGGTATAGCCATAGCCCAATGCATTAACTTGGCCATGGAAAGTCTCGGAATATGACTTCAGGTTATCCTTATGGCAACCACCGCAAGCGTGGACGATATCCAACTTAAAGGATTCGCCAGAGGTGTTAGTGATGCCGTGTGATGTATGGCAATCGGTACAAACTGCTGCTTTGGGGTTATGCTCTTCCAACACCTTCACACCATGTACAGAAGTGGCGTACTCCTCCAACTCATCTGTGTGGCACTTTTCACCGCAGGTATTAGGGATAGTCAAATGCCAAGAAGTGCGATCTGGGCTGCCTGCTGGAGGAACATTGAAACTATGCGTGTCATGGCAATCATCGCAACTTGCGTTCACGCGATTAGGTTCGTCTTTATTGGGCAGTGCATGGAAGGTCTTCTTGTAGGCCTCGATATTATTCATCACCACGCCCAAGCGAGGCTTCTCATTGGTCTGCTTGTTTTGCTTGGCCTCTTCCCACAGCTTAGTGTGACATTGCACACAGTCTAAAGAAGCAGACTCTGCCTTACTGTGAGGTTTGTTTGCATCTTTGATGCCCTGATGACAAGCCACACATTGCAACCCAGCATGCACGCTCTTAGCAAACGCAAGTTTCTTCACCGAATGTAAGGCGCGCATATCGCCATCCGCTCCGGCAACCTTGATCTCTTTGTTGCCGTTATGGCACTTCAGGCAAGGACCATTATCTGGCGCTGCTTGAATAGAGGAAGGAGGATTTGACGCTGAATCTTCAGCGAGTGCCGAAGTAAGACCGAATGCGAAAAAGATAAAAAATACCGTGGAACATACTGCGTGTTTTGCCGAATTCATTTCTAAAACCCCAAACGTGATGAATTATTATTAATCTTGCTCGCTAAAGTTTGATAAAAAATAATCAAGTGCTAATTTGTAACTATCGGTAAGCAGATTACGCCCTACAAATCACACTGTCCAAGCATTTAAGTCCCACCGATTTAGTCGGGAATGTCTTTGCATTCCAATAAATTAAAAAATCCATATGCAACATTATGTTAAATGATACTGCGCATCGAATTCCGCTATGTACACATAAAAATATATTTTATGCGTAGAAATTTTCACTCAAAAATATTCTGCTATGAGTTTCAATAAATTCATCTATTTGTAACAAAGTACCTATACATAGCAACACCAGATTATTTGAATTTTGCACAGCCAAGTTTTAGGCTGACCTCAAACTGACAATGAACTTTCCACCTCAAAGGCTATCTAGATGACGCCCGATGTGAAGTTAGAGATGATTTAGGCAGGTGAGAAGCGCATTGACATCACCACCCTATTTAGACTTAATACCCGACACCGCTCGCAAATACTTTGTGGGGGTATATTTTTGAAAGAAAGATTATGAAAAAACTCATTGCTATCGCTGCATTGTCTGTTGCAATCACAACACCAGCTTATGCTGCAGGTGGTGCCTATCTATTTGGCGACTTGAGTGCCGCAACCTACTCCAACGTAGGCGTCGCCCCTAATCCAAATAAGCTCGGTATTGGTGCAGGCTTAGAACTGGCCCCTAATATTTCCGGCGAAATCGGCTTACATATATTTGGTGACTCGGTCGTTTCTTTCAACACAGGCCGCACCAATACCCTGAAAGCATCCTCATTCACTATCGCAGGCGTAGGCCAGATACCGTTGGCACCCCAGTTTTCGTTGTTCGGAAAATTAGGTTTAGCGATGAATCATGCAGAAGTCACCAACAATGCAGGTTTTGCTCCTATCACTACGAACCAGAACGCTTTGTATGTTTCTTTTGGTGCTCAATTCGATCTAAACCGCCAATTCGCTCTGCGTGCACAGTATGAGAACTTCGGTAAGTTCGAAAACGTGGCCAATCCGATGTCTGCCTCTACCATAGGTGTCGCAGGTGTGTTGCGCTTCTAACGCACAGCTCTAGTTAAATATCATCAGAAAATCAAAAGCCCGGTTTTAACCGGGCTTTTGATTTATACACCTCGCAGATTGATGATCGGCCAGCCCTGCTTTTGGGCGTGGGCACGTAAAGTGTCATCCGGGTTGGCTGCAACTGGATGTTCGACAATCTCAAGCAACGGTAGATCGTTGAGTGAATCGCTATAAAAAGTAGTGTCAATGAAACTATCCATCGTCCATCCACGACCTGATAACCATTGATTAAGTCGTGTGATCTTACCTTCGCGAAAACTAGGTACTCCGTGTACTCGCCCAGTGAACTCCCCATTTTTCTGTTCAGGTTCGGTGGCGATTAGATGTTCTATACCGAACTCGCGAGCGATAGGCGCTGTAACGAAGCTATTGGTCGCAGTGATGATGACGCATACATCACCCGCCGACTGATGCTTGGCGACCAGATCCCGCGAGGCTTGCGTGACCATAGGCATGATGTTCTCGCGCATGAAACGCTGATGCCACTCATCCAGAGTAGTACGTGGATGGCGCGACAATGGCTTCAATTGAAAATCCAAAAATGCGTGTATATCCAACGAACCCGCCTTGTATTGCTCGTAGAACTTTAGATTCTGTGCTTCGAACAATTCCCCATCCAGTACGCCAATGTGGACCAAAAATTGCGACCACTCGAAATCGCTGTCACCATTCAAAAGAGTGTTGTCTAGATCAAATAAAGCCAGTTTCACTTCAACTCCAATTCTGTTTGCATGATTTGTTTCAATAAGGGCACTGAGGGCGGGCGGTGCAGGCTTAATGAATAGGCATCCAACTCATCCAGCACCGACATCAAACTGGGCAGATCACGCCTGCCATGACGAAGCAGGTATTGCACGACTTCGTTGGAAAGTTTATAGCCCTTACTCTTGGCATGCTCTTGCAATGCCAACGCCTTTTCGGCATCGCTCAGACTGTGCAATTGATAGACCAAGCCCCAACCCAGACGTGTCCGCAAATCTTTTCGCACATTCAAATTCTGTGGCGCCTCCTTGCCGCTGACCAGCAACATGCCGCCACTATCGCGCACTTGATTGTATAGATTGAATAGATCAATCTGAGCTGATTCGGAAAGTTTCTCCACATCATCCACTGCAACCACGCTGCACAGATCCGGCACACTGCGTTTCGCATAGATTGCTCGCTGCTCAACGTTTTGAGCGGCACCCACGATGCCTTGAAGCAGATGGCTCTTGCCGCAACCATGTCCGCCCCATACATAGAACATACGTTCGCCCTCTTTGGCCTGCAGGGCATGCTGCAGACCAGCCATGAGTTCTTGGTTATCTCCCACCACGAAGTTGTCTAAGGTCGGCCACCAATCCGGTGTGATATCGAGTAATAGCTGACTCATAGTTCGCGATACATACTGCTGCCTAGATACCAGGCTTTAAAATGACGTAAGGCAACCAACAAGATCGCCGACAAAGGCAGTGCCAGCAGGATGCCGAAGAAGCCCATCACTTGTCCGAAGGCCATCAGGGAAAAGATCACCGCCAGTGGATGCAGACCCACACGCTCTCCAACTAGGCGCGGCGTCACCACCATACCCTCCAACAATTGTCCTGCGGCGAAAGCTACCCATACCCACATGACTTCACCGAAGGTAGTGAACTGCATCACCGCCGCCAGCGTCGCCAACAATAGGCCGATCACCATCCCCAGATAAGGTACGAACACCAACATACCAGCGACAATCCCGATGGGCAGTGCGAACTCCAAACCCGTCATCCATAAAGCAACAGTATAAAAAACGCTCATCACCAACATCACAGATATCTGGCCACGTAGGAATTCAGCCAGCACTGTATTGACCTCAACCATAATGGCACTCACTTTTTGATAGCGTGGGCGCGGGATCAACTCATCTACACGACGCGTCAGATCAGACCAGTCGCGTAACAGATAGAACATCGCGACAGGAATCAATATTAGGTTGGCGAATACATTCAAAATGGCGCCGCTACTGTCGGATAACCAAGGCAGTATCTTGCCTGCCACACTGCCCGCGCTCTGCAAATGCGTAACGACAAAACTCTTCAGGGCGACAATATCGAACTGCAATGAGACACCAAACAATTCCTGCAACTTGGGTAAGACTTGAGCACGTATCGTCTCTATAAGGAGAGGTAAACGTGTAACTAATCTAGTCAACTCCTCTTCCAGTAAGGGCAGCAAGATCAATAGCATCAATACGCTCAACACCATCGATCCGATCATTACAATCACCACTGACAAGGTGCGCGGCACTTTAAGCGCAGTCAGACGGGTGACCAAGGGATTGCAGATGTATGCAAGGATGGCGGCGGCAACAAAAGGTGTCAGAATCGGGCTAAGCAGGTAAAAAATCCCACCCAACACAGCGATAAACAACAACCATTGCACTGCGGCGAAGCGTGGTGTGGTCATTTCGGGTAAAATTCGCGGTTGAAAAATTGTGCCGCACTTTACCTTTTAGAAAGCGAGAACTCAACTTGAATACCACCAACACTAGCCTTTCCTACCGTGACGCAGGTGTCGATATCGATGCGGGCGACCAATTGGTCGAGAACATCAAGCCTTATGCCAAGCGCACCATGCGCCCAGAAGTATTGAGCGGCATCGGTGGTTTTGGTGGTCTAGTGGAGATCTCCAAGAAGTATAAAGAGCCCGTCCTAGTGTCCGGTACGGATGGTGTAGGCACCAAGCTGAAACTCGCTTTTGAATTGAATCGCCATGACACCGTCGGCATAGACTTGGTCGGCATGAGCGTCAACGACATCTTGGTCCAAGGTGCAGAGCCCCTGTTCTTCCTCGACTATTTCGCTTGCGGCAAACTGGATGTGCCTGCAGCCACCGAAGTCATCAAAGGCATTGCCCATGGTTGCGAACAATCCGGTTGCGCACTGATCGGTGGCGAGACCGCAGAGATGCCTGGCATGTACCCAGTCGGCGAATATGACCTCGCAGGCTTCGCAGTAGGCGTAGTCGAAAAGGCCAACATCATCACAGGTGAGCACATCGTCGCGGGCGACGTTGTCATCGGCCTTGCCTCCAACGGTGCGCACTCCAACGGCTACTCGCTGGTACGCAAGATCATCGAACGCTCTCATCCAGACTTGAATGCCAAATTCGACGGCGAGCGCACCTTGGCAGAAGTCATCATGGCACCTACCCGCATCTATGTGAAGCCATTGCTGGCCTTGATGCAGAGCATGACCATCAAAGGCATGGCGCACATCACCGGCGGCGGCATCACCGAGAACGTACCTCGCGTACTGCCTGAGAACGTCGTCGCAGCGGTAGACAGCAAAGCATGGCAGATGCCTAAGCTGTTCAACTGGCTGCGTGAGCAAGGCAATGTCGCCGAACAAGAGATGTACCGCACCTTCAACTGCGGTATCGGCATGGTCGTGATCGTCGCGAAAGAAAATGCACAAGCAGCCATCGCACAACTGAATGCAGCAGGTGAGAATGCCAAAGCCATCGGCGTGATCCGTGCCCGTGTCGGTAGCGAACACCAGACTCAAGTGAACTAATGCGCATACTGCTTACTCAGACCCTGAGCTACCCCTTTGGGTCTTGATACCCCACATGAAAAAGATCGTCATACTCATCTCTGGTCGCGGCAGCAATATGGAAGCCTTGCTGCAAGCCAACTTACCTTGCAGCGTCGCGGCCGTCATCAGCAATCGTGCCGATGCAGAGGGATTGCACATCGCACAGAATCACGGCATTCCAACAGCAGTGGTCGCACATAAGGACTTTGCCGACCGCGAGACTTTCGACGCAGCTTTGTCGCGCACCATAGATGTCTACCAAGCCGATGTCGTGGTACTCGCCGGATTCATGCGTATCCTGACCGCAGGGTTCGTAAACCGCTATCGCGGCAAGCTCATCAACATCCATCCCTCTTTATTACCCGCCTATCCAGGTACCCACACCCATGCGCGAGCCCTGCAAGATGGCGTGAAGATCCACGGCTGTACGGTGCACTTCGTCACTCCGGATCTGGACCACGGCCCCATCATCATCCAAGCCGCGATCCCCGTATTACAGGACGACACCGAACACACCCTTGCAGAACGCTTGCTCTATCAAGAACATCGCGTCTATCAACAAGCCGTGCGATGGTTATGCCAAGATCAGATCGAGCTCGATCAGAATGGCTATGTCCACTTTCGCTTCCCCAAGCAAGCTGGCTATTCACTCATCTCACCCGGTTTGGAATGATGCTGAGACTGCTATGCGTAGTGCTGACCATGCTGCAACTGCATAGCGCGCTTGCAGCAGAACCACTCGCCACGCCGAACAGCATCCATGCCCAATACGTAGTCATCAAATCTGGCTTACGGATAGGCGTAATAGATGAAACTTATACCCGTGCGCAGGATCGCTACACGCTACAAAGCGTCGCAAAACCAACCGGGATATTGTCTATTTTTCGCTCGGGCAGAATCTTTATTAACAGTAGCGGGATGGTCAATGTGGCGGGGCTACAGCCGTTGTTGTTCAGTTACCAAATGGAAGGCGAAGCACAAAAAAACAACCATGCCAAATTTGATTGGGACAAGACGCAACTCACCCTCAACCATGACGGTGTGCAAACCCAGCTCACCTTGCTTAATGGCACGCAGGATAGATTGAGCGCGATGTATCAATTCATGTTCGTCAACCTCAGCAAACGCCCAGAGATTAACTTCGCGATGACCAATGGCCGCAAACTGGACGACTACCACTACCTCATCAGCACAGGTGAAAAATACTTTGCTAGCAATGCGGCGTTCGATACTTGGTATCTAGATAGCGGGGCCAAGTCAGGCGAGACCCGCACCCAACTGTGGCTAGCTAAATCACGTTACAACCTACCCTGCAAACTCATCATCACCGACCCAGATGGCGGCAAGCTGACTCAGGAGCTGCGCAAGCTAGAAGTCCTGCCGTGATCGCATTCCCTCAAACACCCACTGGCAGAATCGCGCTGGCGATCGCCTTGTCGCTTGTCATACACATGGCATTATTATTCACACCTGTGATCGAGCTCGCACCTACCGACCCGCCCTTACCTCCGCTGATGGCGAAACTTGAAGCCTTGCCCGAGATTGTTGTTAAGGCGCCTAAGCCCAAGCAGCCACAAAAAACACCCACTCCATCCAAACCCAAGCCTACAACGCCTGTGCCAGCAGTGCCGCCAGCGCCCGCCGAACCCGTGGCAGAAGAGCCTGTCGCGGAAGTCGCTGCCGAGGTCGCACCCGAACCCGTCATCGCTGAAAAGGTTGTAGAGCCGCCCCCTGCTCATCCGTTGCCCAAACATGCGGAACTCACTTTTGCCGTTATGCAAGGCACAGACTTCAAGGTCGGGGAAGCCAGACAGCGATTCGACATCACACCTGACCATCACTACACCCTAAAGGTTGGCGTGAATACCACCGGCATCATCAGCCTATTGAAGAAGTTCGACCTGAACCAAACCAGCAGTGGCACGGTTGATTCGCATGGCTTGCAACCCAACGAATTCCGCGAGAGCAAGAACAACTCTGGCAATACCGAAACCCATATCGCCAACTTTGACTGGCAAGCGAAGACACTCAATTTTTCGACTGGCAACAGCGTTGCCTTACCTGAGTCCAGCCAAGACATCATCAGCTTCGTATACCAACTCTCTCAGATGCCATCGAGCGGCAATCCGCTCAGTATGTACATCAGCAACGGTAGAAAGCTGGAGCATTACGAGATTAGCGTAGGTGAAGAAGAGTTAATCACGACACGCATGGGTAAATTGCGCGCCATCCCTTTCCGCAAGGTTCACGGCCCTAACGAGGAAGGTCTAAATATCTGGCTGGCGGTGGAGTATCGCTTGTTGCCCGTCAAGATCAGCCAAACCAACGGCGACGGCAGCGTCGCTGCTGAGATGGTGATCTCGGACATTCGGGTGTCGGATGAGTAACTCCAAAGCTAGATGCCGTACAAACAAGCACTGCTTTGCCTAAATCCCGCACACCGTCCCCTGCATCCTGAGGCCCGCATGTTAAACTGCGCGACTAAATTTTTTAGCACCTCATTATGCTCATTACCGAATACCGTTTAGACCTCGCCATCCTAGCCTTGCGCAGCATCTTGCCGCTGGAGCACCCAGCGGATACTACGCTGCGTTACTTCTTCCAACAGCAGCGCATCGGCTCCAACGAACGCGCCTTTGTCGCGGAAGCTGTGTTCGGCACACTACGTCATCGCTTATTGCTCGAACATGCTTGTGGCGAGAAAGCCACGCCACGCCGTATGGCACTGGCCTATCTGGTGCGTTTCGGCGGCTATAACCTGCGCGAGATCGAGCCCGTCCTTAAACGTGAGGAAAAAGAATGGTTGGCCACCGTCAAGGGCGTACAACTGGAGACCTTACCGCTTTATGTGCAAGCTGAGTTTCCCGAGTGGCTGGTAGAGAAAATGCGCAGCAGTTATAGCGACGAAGACATCCTCACACTGGGACAGTCTATGCAGCAGACCGCGCCACTGGATATCCGCGTCAACACCTTGCTGGCCAAGCGCGACGAGGTCATGGAAAACCTACTTGGACAGAACATCGCTGCCACACTCACACCCTACTCTCCTGTCGGCATACGCTTGAAGGAGAAGATTGCGCTGAACCGCGATGCGCTGTTCACAGAAGGCAAGGTTGAGGTCCAAGATGAAGGCAGTCAATTGTTGGGTCTGCTAGTCGCGGCTAAGCGCACCGATATGGTGGTGGATTTCTGCGCCGGCGCCGGCGGTAAGACGCTGATGTTGTCGGCCGCGATGAACTCGCAAGGTCGCTTGTATGCGCTGGATGTCTCAGAAAAACGCTTGGCCAATCTCAAGCCACGCTTGAAGCGCTCGGGTGCGAGCAACATCCAACCTATGCTGATCTCGCATGAGAACGATCTCAAAGTGAAACGTTTGGCGGGCAAGATAGATCGCGTACTGGTGGATGCACCTTGCAGCGGACTGGGTACTTTGCGCCGCAATCCCGATCTCAAATTCCGTCATTCACCGCAAAGTCTGGAAGAGTTGAAACTGAAACAAGCCGCCATCTTGGCCTCGGCTAGTCGCTTATTAAAAAAGGGCGGTCGTCTGGTCTATGCCACCTGCAGCATCCTGCCAGAAGAGAATCAGGATATCGTGCAAGCATTCTTGGCAACACACCCAGACTTCGTCTTGCGCCCTGCAGGCGAGGTTTTGCAACAACAGAAAGTAGCACTAGAGATGGGTGACTATCTGGAGTTGCGCCCGCATCTGCATAATACCGACGGCTTTTTTGCCGCCGTTATGGAGCGTGTGTAGTTAACAAAGTAGTACCCGTAACGACAAATAATAATTCAGCAGTACCAGGGAGAGCGTAAATGTTTATTGGTTTCTTTGATTTACCGTGGTGGGGAGTGGTAATCGTCACGCTGGCACTCACCCATATCACCATCGCATCGGTCACGATCTTTTTACATCGCCATCAGGCGCACCGCTCGCTCGATCTACACCCTATCCCCAGTCACTTTTTTCGTTTCTGGTTGTGGCTAACCACGGGCCAAGTGACCAAAGAATGGGCATCCATACACCGTAAGCATCACGCCAAATGCGAGACCGCCGAAGATCCGCATAGCCCACAGATCTTCGGCATCAAGAAGGTGTTGCTGGAAGGTTACGAATTGTATAAGCAGGAATCCCGCAATCTGGAGACCTTGTCACGCTATGGTCACGGCACACCCGACGATTGGCTGGAACGCAACATCTACAGTAAACGCAGCGTTCTAGGCATCATCCTGATGTTGTTCATCGACGTGTTGTTATTCGGTCCTATCGGCCTGACCATCTGGGCGGTGCAGATGGCTTGGATACCCGTCACAGCGGCTGGCATCATCAATGGCGCAGGTCACTACTGGGGTTATCGCAACTATCAATGCGCGGATGCTTCGACCAATTTAGTGCCCTGGGGCATCCTGATCGGCGGCGAAGAGCTACATAACAACCACCATGCCTACGCGACCTCGGCCAAGCTCTCTACCAAGCCATATGAATTCGATATCGGCTGGATGTATATACGCACACTACAATCCTTGGGACTGGCTAAGGCAAAAAAATTGCCACCGCAAGTCCGCCTAGACAGATCCAAGACGGTATGTGATGCAGACACGCTGCAAGCGGTGATCACCAATCGCTACGAGGTGTTGAGCAAATATGCAAAAACCTTGAAACACACTTACCGTGTGGAAATCGCACAACTCAAGCAGGCCATGCCGGATTTCGGCACATTAGATATGAAGCGCGTCAAACAATGGCTACATAAGGATGCAGACACATTGAACGAACAGGAAAAGCTCAAATTAAATCTGGTGATACAGAACAGCAAGAACCTGAATGTGGCTTATACCCTACGACAAGAATTGGCGACGATCTGGCAGCGCTCTACTGCGACTAAGGAACAACTGGTGAAGGACTTGGAAGACTGGTGTAAACGCGCTGAAGACAGCGGCATAGAGGCCTTGCAACAATTCTCACGTCGCCTGCGCTGCTACGCTTAATCACAAACAGCTGCACAGACTTAAAGAGGCCTGCGATGCATACATCGCAGGCCTCTTTAGTTTTATGGAACCCCAGTTAATACTGATTGAAGAAATGTTGCATCGTATCCTGCCCGCCCTGATTCCACTCTGAGCGAGGTCCGATTTAGTGGACGGGCAAGTCATCTAAATTATGCGGCAGCTGGGTGGCTGACCTCATAAAACTGCTTGGCGAAATGGGAAGGGATTTGATTGCCAATTTTCGCATGTCGCCGCGTGCGATTGTAGAACACTTCGATATACTCAAACACGACTTGCCTAGCTTGCTCACGTGTTGCAAATCGGTAGTGATGCAAACTCTCGTTCTTCAGCGTGCCAAAGAAGCTTTCCATCGGCGCATTATCCCAACAGTTTCCCTTCCGACTGATTGACGTTTCCATGCCATAGCTCGCTTGCAATGAGCGGTAAGTCGCACTGCAAAATTGGCTACCACGATCAGAATGATGCATCAGTCCCGCTTTGGGTTTCCGCCGCCAATAGGCAGAACGTAACGCGTCTGCTACCAATGTCTTAGTCATGCGTTCGTCCATTGCCCAGCCGACGATTTCGCAAGTATATAAATCTTTGAGTGCAGCCAAGTAGAGCCAGCCCTCGTCAGTCGGAATGTAGGTAATATCTGCAACCCACGCCTGATTAGGCGCGGTGACTTGGCTAAATTGGCGGTCTAACAAATTCAACGCAACGGGTAGGCTATGCTTGGAGTCTGTGGTGACTTTGAACTTTTTCTTGTGGATGCAGCGGATGCCGTGCAGTTTGCGTAGTCGCTTGATGCGATTGATGCCAGCAGCCATGCCTTGCTCTGCAAGCTCAGTTTGAATCTTGCTAGGCCCATAAGTGCCGCGTCCACGCTGATGCGCAGCTTTGATGCCCACCAGTAGGTGTTGTTCTTCGAGCTTGCGTGTAGGAATCACTTTGCCTGCGCTCCATGCCTGATAGCCACTCTTGGCAACATCGAGTAGTGACCTATGTATGATTAGATGGATAGATAAGTAATAGCAATTTCCAAGCCAAACCCTACATACAGTGCTTCCAGATCAAATCTGAGAAGATTAAGGCACCACTTTGGCACCTATATAAAATATCGCGCCCCACTTTGGCGCACTCATTCCGACGAGATCTCTTGCCCAAACATGAACCCACGCTGCGAATAAGGCCGATTTAGCTTCGTTATTCCGCTCTTTCCATTCAGAGGGGGCGACGTAGCATACAGCCTCAAGATTTCCAGAATCTGGCCGATAGTAGCTACATATCAAGAACAGACAAGTAAGCAGGAGGAGACGCATGAAAAGAGCCATTACACCTACCGCGGTAGAGCGTGTCATGCGCGAAGATGATTTCATCATCTCGCTGACAGATACCAAAGGACGTATCACCTACGGAAACCGCATCTTCATCGAATTCTCCGGCTATACCGAGGATGAGTTGCTGGGCACTCAGCACAACATCATTCGCCACCCGGACATGCCGCGTTCTGTCTTTAAATTGCTATGGGACAAGATACAGGCTAAGGAAGAGTGCTTCGCCTATGTCAAGAACATGTCTAAGGATGGCAGTTTTTATTGGGTGTTCGCCAATATCACGCCGACCTTCGACCCATCCGGAACCATTACTGGATATTTCTCAGTGCGACGTAAACCTAAACTCAGCGGCATACAAACGACTACTGCTGTGTATGCAATGATGTTGGAAGCAGAAAGAAAAGCTGGTGCGGCGAATGCCATCGAAGCAGGAACCAAAATATTGGTCGATATATTGAATGAGAAGGGGTTGAGCTATGACGAACTGGTCCTTGCAATCTAAGTTTTCCGCACTATTGTGGGCGTTCTCATTTGGTACGCTATCCATCATCGCGACCAGCTTTATCCTCAATGGTGTCGATATTTTCATGGTAGGTTTCCTGATTATCAGTGTCGCGGTTTCGGCTCTCGGGCAATATCTCACCCGACGTTGGTTAGGACCGGTAGCTAAGCTGAAGGATGTAATTGAGGAGGTTGCACAGGGTAGATTCAACAAACGCGTCACAGGTATTTCAGATGCACGTGACGAGATTAGCCTGCTGTGCTGGAGCGTCAACGACATGCTAGACCAGCTTGGTGCATTTTTTCGCGAACAAGAGACTAGCTTCCGCGCCAATCTGGCGGGCAATTTCTCGCGACAGGCAATGAATGGCGGCATGCATGGCGGCTTCAAGAAAGGCTTGGTAAATCAGAACGTCTTGCTGGATGGCATGGCCAAGCAAAAGACAGAGGCAATGCGTACCCAATTACTGTCTAAAGCGCATGAACTGAACACCGACAATTTGCTCAAAAACCTAATGTCTAGTCAGCAGGACCTCAAAGTCATCAACGACAATATGGAGCAACTCGCCAAGGGCAGCCGCAAAACCCGTGACGATGCCGAAGAAAGCCGCACCTCAGTTCGAGATGTTGTGCAACGGCTGGCTGGTATCGTGGAAAAGGTCAACAACGCGAACGAGTCCATCACCCAACTCAATGCGCGTAGCAGTGAGATCAATAAGGCTGTAGGTCTGATCACCTCGATTGCCGACCAAACCAATCTATTGGCGCTCAACGCCGCAATCGAAGCTGCGCGAGCAGGAGAGGCCGGACGTGGATTCGCAGTGGTCGCAGACGAAGTACGCAAACTCGCCGAGAACACCAAAAACGCATCAGAATCGATAGGTCGCATCATGCAGACACTGCAAAGTGAGGCTGCCAAGATGTTGGTTGATTCTGAAGAGATGCACGAAATTGCAAATGCCTCACAAACCGTCATCAGTAAGTTGGAACAAAAATTCGGTCAGTTCTACGAATCGGCTGTGACCACATTGGCATCGGCAAGTTATGCACAAGACCTGAGTTTCGCCTCGCTGGTCAAGGTCGACCATGTGATATACAAGCAGCGCGCCTATGTTTTAATCAATGAGCCAAATAATGACGATATAAAGAAGCTGGTCGGTGTAAATCACCACGACTGCCGTTTGGGCAAATGGTATGAAGGACCAGCCAAAGAAGTGTTTAGCAACTCTCCTTCTTATCGTAAGTTGCTTGAGCCGCATGGCAAAGTCCATAGCAGTGTGCATGAAATGGTGAGTTTGTTAGACCTCAACTGGTCTAAGGATAACTCCATACAGGATAGGATTATTGCATCACTCAAATCGGCTGAATCTGCAAGCCTAGACGTGATGTCAGTGATAGACCAAGTTGTAGCAGATAAACATCCTGCAATCGCCAATCAATAGTTCATCTGACCTCACAGTCATATGAATAGCGTACGCCCCCGTAACAGGGGCGTGCGTCTTTTCGACTAGGCCAAAATAACTATGCCCTCAAGTATGTTGCCGTGAGGGGCTATAGGTGTTACAAACTTCTTCCCGCGCTGTTCATACGAATAGGAAGGACTTTATGACAGATACACTTAAAGTGGCTCTAATCGGTTACGGATATGCAGGTAGTAAACTGCATGCACCATTGATTGAAAGTGTAGGAGAACTCAAGCTGGTCGGTGTCTATTCCAGTAGCGCCGAGAAAGTCTGGGCAGACCTCCCAAACGTCACTGTCAGCGCCCGCATGGACAATCTGCTGGAACAAACAAAAGCCGATTTGGTGGTCATCGCCACACCCAATGTCACACACTTTCCACTCGTCAAAGCGGCACTGCTGGCAGGCAAACATGTCGTAGTCGACAAGCCCTTCACGCTGGATGCCGCACAAGCACGTGAATTGACCGAGCTAGCTAAAGCGCGCGGCCTATTCTTATCGATATTCCAAAATCGTCGCTGGGATGCTGATTTCCTCAGCGTACGCGAGGTCATCAGTGCCGACACATTGGGAGAGTTACATAGTTTCGAATCGCGCTTCGAACGCTATCGCCCCGTGGTTAGATCTCGTTGGCGTGAACAAGCTGGTGACGGCAGTGGCCTTTGGTACGACTTAGGACCACACCTACTCGACCAAGTGCTGCAACTATTCGGACCACCAATCGCAATCCATGCCGACTTCACCATGCAGCGTCAAAAGGCTGAAGCGATAGATTATTTTCATGTCTTGTTACGCTATCCCAAGTTGCGCGTCATCCTGCATGCCAGCATGCTCTCAGCCAATGAAAGACCACGCTTTGTACTGTCTGGACAGAAAGGTAGCTACACCAAGTTCGGTACCGACTTGCAAGAGGATGCTTTGAAGCTGGGTAAAAAACCGGGAAATAAAAACTGGGGAGTAGACCCGTTAGATGGGACGTTGCATCTGGACACGCCCTTGGGATTGCAGAGCCACAGCGTACCGAATGCTCGCGGCGACTATCGTCTCTATTACCAAGGCGTGTGTGATGCCATCTTGCGCGGCGCACCTAATCCTGTGCCACCTGAAGACGCAGTATTGGGTATGCGGTTACTGGAATTGGCGGAACTCAGTGCCGCACTCCGCTCCGAACAAGTGCTGGAGGCAACACTTTAAATAGTAAATTACATGCGCCATTAATCAAAAGTGTATGAAAATTTCAGGCAGATTTTACGATTCCAATGCTAATGTGTTGACACGATGAGCAGAATATTTAATAAGCCGCATTCACACAACGCCGATGAATCCGTTCATGTAATAGGCAAGCACGTCATACTGAAGATTATCCTAACGTACGCGACTTTTGCTGCACTGTGGATATTACTTTCTGATTGGGCGGTTGAATACTTTGAAAGAGATCCACACCAAATTATTTTACTGAGTAGCGCCAAAGGCTGGCTTTTTGTTGTAGTCACGTCGGTTTTACTTTTAGTCTTACTCCGCAAAAATATCGCACAAATAGCAGCCATTACAGAGCAACTTAGTCAGAGCGAGCGATATCTCCTTAATATAATCAATTCGGCAGGTGATCCAATCTTTGTTAAGGATGATCAAAGTAGAGTGATTCTCGCCAATGATGCATTTTGTGCACTATTTGAGCGCCCCCGAGAAAAGATTATCGGCCAAACACTTGCCGAGTATGTTGCGCCTCATGAGTATGAGCATTTTTTGGAAGTCGATCGTCAGGTACTACGTGATGGGCGTGAAAGCTTAGTGGAAGAAAGTTTTACTTATAAGGGTAGGAGTACTCAAACAACTCTCACTAGGAAGACGCGTTACACCGATGAGAATGGAAATCACTTTATAGTGGGTGTGGTTCGCGACATTACCGAACGCAAAGAGGCTGAAGAGAAAATTCGCAAACTGTCATTGGCGGTAGAACAGAGTCCGTCAAGCATTATCATCACCGATCTTGATGCCAATATCACCTATGTCAATAAAGGATTCGTCGAGAAATCCGGTTACACATTTAAGGATGTAAAAGGTAGAAATCCTCGCATACTTCAGTCTGGCCATACTTCTAAAACTTCATACGATGAAATGTGGAGAAAATTGGTAAACGGGGAGGTATGGCAAGGTGAATTTACGAATCGCCGCAAGGATGGCAGTGACTATATTGAATCTGTTTCGATTTCCCCAGTGCGTGATCAGCATGGACAAATCAATGCCTACCTAGCCGTCAAAGAGGATATTACTGAGCTCAAGCATTCGGCTGAACGTTTAACTTACCTAGCCCATTTCGATCAACTTACCGGTTTGCCTAACCACACCTTACAGGAAGACCATTTCAACTATGCCGCAAGTTTGGCGAGGCGGAATCGAAAAGAGCTGGCAGTATGCTTTCTCGATTTGGATCATTTCAAAAATATCAATGATACGTTGGGGCACAGCATTGGAGATAAATTGCTGATTGAAGTGTCTTTGCGACTCAAGGCTGCGTTACGAGACGGGGATGCTGTTTCACGCCTAGGTGGAGATGAATTTGTTTTTATTCTCTCCGAAACAGACCACATAGGCGCCGCACATCTGGCAGACAAGCTTATTGATATTATCTCCACGCCCTACAAGATTGGAAAAAACGAGCTAAATATCACCGCATCAATTGGCATTGCTATGTACCCTAGTGACGGAAAAAATCTGGAAATACTGTCTCAAAATGCCGATGCAGCCATGTACATTGCCAAGCAATCTGGTCGTAACAGTTACAGCTTCTTTACGAAATCGATGCAGGTCAACGCTGTTCGAAACTTGCGTTTAACTACTGACCTTAAACAGGCGCTGGAGCGTAATGAACTGCAGCTTCATTACCAGCCGCAGTTTTCGTTTCCGGATAAGCAGCTTATTGGTGCTGAGGCACTGCTAAGGTGGGAACATCCTGAATTTGGCATGCTTTCCCCTGTAGAATTCATCCCTATTGCAGAGAATAGCGGCCTTATCATCCCCATTGGGGAATGGGTGCTGCGCACTGCTGCAGCGCAAATGAAGGTATGGCAGGACCAAGGATTGCCGCTGATGGTGATTGCAGTCAATCTATCAGCCGTACAATTCCGTCATGCTAATCTGTTAGATATGATTATCAATATACTCGCGAAAACTGGGCTACCGCCAAACCTGCTAGAGTTAGAATTAACCGAGGCAGTCGCGATGGATGAACCAATTGCAGCAATCGAGTTGATGGGTAAACTCCAGGAACAAGGAGTGCGCATGTCTATCGACGATTTCGGTACTGGTTATTCTTCGCTGAGTTACCTAAAACGTTTTAGGATTTACAAACTAAAGATAGACCAGTCATTCGTACGTGATATTGCGACCAACCAAGAAGACAAAGCAATCGTTATTTCCATCATCACTATGGCACGTAGTCTTGGTATCAGAACAATTGCGGAGGGTGTCGAAACTGCGGAGCAACTTGCATTCCTTGAGAAAAATGGGTGCAACGAAGTGCAGGGATATTATTTCAGCAAACCACTTCCATCTATCGAGTTTGAGCAGTACGTAAATCAACTACACTGATTCATGCTTGAGGCATTTGCCCCCATTTACTGCCAATTACCAACGGCTAAACATACGTCTAATGCCCTTCAGTATCTGGAAGCCATCATCGCTAGCGAGCGTTTTGACGAGCTACAAGGTTCCATCAGCTGCCATAAAGATTTTCCACATAGCGGTCGTTAAAGCATATTAATTGGCGGAAAGCTTTATCAATCGCCTCTGCATTTATTGTCTGCTATGAAAACGCACTTGATGGGCGAACCAAATATTCACATTGGTAAATGTCCGGTCTTGACCAGAATCGTGCAGCCCTCTTGGCTAAAGGGTTGGTGTTGGCTTAAGTGCGGGCTGCGTATCCATGTGCCTTGCGGATAGCGTCCATGCTCATCCTCGAAAACCCCGTCGATCACCAATATTTCTTCTCCACCGTAGTGCCGATGAGCACTGAAGTAAGTTTCTGGCGACCAGCGAACCAAAACAGTATGTTGGGTTTCAAAACTCGACAGCGGCATTACCGAAAGTCCAGACACAAGACCTGGGAGCCAGTTAGTATTGAGTGTATCTACAACTACGCTTTGACGATCTCGCGAGTCCATGTGGCGGACCTTGACGAATAAAATACAGCCCTCTTTAGATCGTGGCGCATGCGTTGATCCGGGTGCATTTTTAAGGTATGTACCTGGGCCATAGTCACCGCGTTCATCACTGAAAACACCTTCTAGCACGAAAACCTCTTCGCCAAAATCGTGCACGTGGGTGGGAAATGTTGCATCAGGTGCGTAGCGCACGATAGATGTGGCACGTGCTACTTCCGCCCCATCCCGCTCAAGCATTCTTCGCTCAACGCCACTTGATGGACTAGGAGACCAAGGTAGATTGCGTGGGTGGATGACAATCCGCCGGGAAAAATCTGAATTAATAATCATGGCTTCGGCTATGTTGGTGATTCGTTTTCTATCCACTCAACCACTACATTGATCAAATCAGATAGCGGTCCGATTAGTTGCACACCCTCATCTTGGCTACGCTGCCTCGCCACGCCAGTACCGCCCGCCCAGATTAATATCTGTTGCGGCAGTGCACGCCTTAACTGTTGCAGACCATCTTTGACTTGCAAGGGTGTCATTACCGCGCTGAATGATAGTGCCACGACATCAACTTGATGTGCGATCGCCGCAGCCACGATTTCATTGATGGGACTCTGCCCCCTGAGCATAGTGCAACGTGCGCCCTGCAAACTTAGTGTCGCCTCTGCCATCAATAATCCGAGCATATGCTCTTCCCCCGGTAACGTAGCAAGAAGCACATGG
This sequence comes from uncultured beta proteobacterium, assembly GCA_963740305.1. Taxonomy (GTDB): domain Bacteria; phylum Pseudomonadota; class Gammaproteobacteria; order Burkholderiales; family Gallionellaceae; genus Gallionella. Next base: position 499,532 of record CAVUDR010000005.1, read on the forward strand.
GGGGTTCCGCGGTCATTACGCATCATTTCGATGGCGGAACGCAGCACCACGGTCACCTGCTCGCTATACAGATGCTCCTCGAACACTCGTATGTCCCCACGTAACCAATATTCCCCAATCAGCTGACTGAGTGGTGCTACTGTCTTGGACAAATATTCATTCATTCCCTGATCTAGTAAGGCGCGACTTAGCGCAAGTCGCAACTCAGAGGCTTGATGTCCTTTGATGAGTTGAACATATTTCTGTAGCTCAGGTTGGTCTTCTGGCTGTTGTCCAATGGAGTCTTCCAGCAATGCCACTAGCGCTGGGTATGCTTGCCCAACCACCTTTGCCGGTCTCAACCCCATGTCTAGCAAGCGTTTTATTAAACGAAGACGATTGACCTGCTCCTCTGGGTACAGCCGATCTTCGCGTTCATCCCGAACAGGAACGGGAAATCCATAACGACGCTCCCATACCCTAAGAGTGTCTTTTCCGATGCCCGTCTCCCGCTCGACTGCCCCTATGTTTAGCATATTCCGACCCATTAAATTTTATTACGTCCTAGACAAACTTGACATCAATCGCCAATTTAACCTATTCTCGCACCATAAATTCACTTTTGTCTATGACATCAAAATGAATTCAAATCATGAAAGCAAAAAAATCGCTGTAATCGGATCAGGTATTTCTGGTCTAGCGTGCGCATATCGTCTAGGACAGTCTGGGCATAAAGTAACGCTGTTCGAGGCGAATGACTATTTCGGTGGGCACACACACACAGTAGACGTCACGCTCGGTGGTATCACTTATGGAGTCGATACCGGCTTTCTAGTGTTCAATCACCGCACCTATCCAAATTTGGTGCAATTGTTCGAAGAGTTGGCTATCGATACGGTTGCCACGGATATGACGTTTTCAGCCAAAGTGGCACTCGCTGAGCGTACGCTCGAATGGTCTGGAGGCAATTTAGACACCGTCTTTGCACAGCGGAGAAATCTATTCAATCCGCGATTCATAGGTATGTTGAGAGACATCCTACGTTTCAATGAGCAGACGACTCTCTTAGCACATACCACGCAAATCGAGCAGGCCGATATCTCGCTAGGTGAATATCTAAATCGCAACAACTACAGCAACGAGTTCCGCGACTGGTATCTGCTGCCTATGGCTGGTTGCATCTGGTCTTGCCCCACCGAGCAGATGTTGTCATTTCCCCTCACCACGTTCGTTCGCTTCTGCCATAACCACAGCCTGCTCCAGATTAGTGGCAGGCCACAATGGCATACCGTCAAAGGCGGGGCGCGTCACTATGTCGACAAACTACTGCTCGGCATCCCAGATAAACGACTCAATGCTGTCGTGAAATCGGTCACACGCAACAACAAAAATGGGCAAGTCGAGGTATTTGTCGAAAGCGGCAACAGTTGCGAGTTATTCGATCAGGTTGTGCTGGCAGGGCATAGCGACCAATCACTGCGACTGCTTAGCGATCCGTCACATGATGAAGCACGTCTACTCAGCGCAATCAAGTACCAGTCGAACCTAGCAGTGCTACACACCGATACCTCCTGTCTGCCGCAGAATAAACGCACATGGTCTGCGTGGAACTACCAGAGCAGAAACACCAGCGAACCACAGGTATGCGTGCACTACCTGATCAACAAGCTACAGCCATTGCCGTTCAAGGAATCTGTCGTCGTCTCACTTAATCCGCTTGACCAACCCGACCCGTCGAAAGTGATTGCATCATTTGACTACGCGCATCCCGTGTTCGATAGCGCAGCCATTTCCGCACAACAAAATCTACATTTTCTCCAAGGTTGCAACAACACCTGGTTTGCTGGTGCATGGACAGGATATGGCTTCCACGAAGATGGATTGAAGTCCGGTCTGCATGTTGCCGAAGCGATCAATCACCTCGGAGGTTGACATGAGCTCTATTCAAATATGCTTTGGTAATGTGCATCACAGTCGCTTACGCCCATTACGCAACAGCTTCAATTACGGCGTTTATTTTCTGCGCCTGCCATTGCGCAGCATGACCACAAGTGGACTTTCGACTCGGCTTTTATCGCGCAATCGATTCAATCTTTTATCCTTCTACGACCATGATCATGGTGATGGAAAACAGCCCTTGCTGGATTGGATAGACACAATTCTTAAGCAGGAGGGAATACACGATGCCGATGGCGAAGTGTGGCTGCAAACCTTTCCGCGTGTGCTGGGCTATGTATTCAACCCTGTATCGTTCTGGTTTTGCCATCGCCCGGACGGCACATTGCGTGCCGTCCTATGCCAAGTTAGTAATACCTTCAATGAGCGCCATTGTTACCTACTTGATCAGGGAGAAACAATCGAGAGCGGCAAAAAATTAAGCGCAAAAAAGGTATTTCATGTCTCGCCATTCTGCCAAGTTCAGGGCAGCTATCGATTTCAATTCATTTTCACACCCCGTGAAGATCACGAATACACCTTAGCGCGTATCGATTATCACGATGCTGATGGTGCACTGCTACTCACCAATATCAGTGGGACTTCACAACCATTGAATGACCGCAATATTGTTCATGCATTGCTGCGCTATCCCTTGATGACTTTCATGGTCATCACCCGTATCCATTGGCAGGCACTAAAACTCTGGTTGAAACGTGTGCCTTTCTACCGCAAAGCACCTCTACCTTTAAAGGAGATCAGCAAATGAATACCGAAACTCTGAATGGCAGCTTGAGTAAACTCAATACCGCTACGGGTGAGTTTGATGCGACCAGATATCCTGCAAAAGCCCGTTTTATCTTAGAGTTGCTTGCGAGATTGCAATATGGCGCATTGCACTTAGAGTTACCCGACGGACAGATCGCGCAGTTCGGTGATGACTCTTACCCAGTAACCTTACGCCTGCATGACTGGTCATTGTGCGACGCAGTGCTCAAATCAGGCGACATCGGTTTTGCCGAGACGTTTATCGATGGGCGCTGGAGCACAGACAATCTGACTGGACTGATTGCTCTGTTCATCCGCAATCGTCATGCGGTCGAATCACTTATTTACGGCAAATGGTGGGGCAATCTGCTGTACCGCATACGTCATCTGTTCAACCGTAACAGCCGCAGCGGCAGTCGCAAAAACATCCACGCCCACTATGACATCGGCAATGACTTCTACCGTCTATGGCTAGATCCTTCAATGACGTACTCCAGCGCGGTTTTTAGCAACGGCAATATGGATAGCCTGCAAGATGGTCAGGTCGCCAAATATCGACGCATTCTCAATCAACTCAACATCAGCTCAGGTGCAAAAGTCCTAGAAATCGGCTGCGGTTGGGGTGGGTTTGCCGAAGTTGCTGCCCTAGAAGGTGGCGCACACGTACATGGTCTCACTTTATCGACCGAACAGCTGCAATTCGCGCAGCAACGACTAGCCGCTGCCGGCGTTGCCGAACAGGCCGATTTAAAGTTGCTGGACTACCGCGACAGCGATGGTCAGTACGACGCCATCGCTTCCATCGAGATGTTTGAAGCTGTCGGCGAGGCTTACTGGCCAACTTACTTTGAGTGCGTGGCACGCAACCTGAAGCCGAATGGCCGAGCATGCATACAGACTATCGTCATCGCCGATGAACTATTCGATCGTTACCGCAAAGGCACCGACTTCATCCAGCAATACATCTTCCCTGGCGGCATGCTGCCCTCTCCACAAGCGTTCCGCGCCCAAGCGGCGAAACACGGATTGAGAGTAGTGGATGAATTTAAATTCGGCTTGGATTACGCCCGCACGCTGGTTGAATGGCGAGATGCCTTCAAGCAGCAATTATCAAAAGTGCGAGCGCAAGGCTTCGATGATGAGTTCCTGCGCACTTGGGAATTCTATTTATGTTACTGCGAAGCAGGATTCCGCGCGGATAGCATCAACGTGATGCAATTCACGCTGGAAAAATAGTGCGTATGTCACGCGTCCTCTTATTTGTTGCGCTATGCATGACCCTGGGAGTGGCTCAAGCTAGCAGCATTCCGGCGCATATCCAGACAGAGCTGCCTAACGCACAGTTGCAGGGACTGGGGAATTTTCGCTGGTTCGGACTAAAAATCTATGAAGCGACACTCTGGGTGGATAAAACCGGCTTCAATACCAATGTGCCCACTTCCAGCAAGTTCATACTCGACCTCAACTATGCGCGCGACTTGTATGGCGAACGCATCGCCGAGTCCAGCATAGACGAGATACGCAAACTCGGTGTAGGGAGTAAGACGCAACATGTCGCCTGGCTGAGCAAGATGAAATCACTATTTCCGGATGTGCATGAAGGTACACATATCAGCGGCGTCTACCTACCAAATCAAGGTGCAAGGTTCTATCTAGACGGCAAGCTGCTCGGCGAAATCGACGACCCTGAATTCGGCCGTGCATTTTTCGCCATCTGGCTCGATGAGCGGACCAGCGCAACCAAACTGCGCAAGCAGTTACTCACGCCCAACTCATGAGAACCTTCTCGTACAAGGCATTGTTCAGCTACGGCCTGTTTGGGTTGCCGCTGGCATTGGTGGCTCTGCCCATCTACGTGTACGTGCCACAGTTTTATACCGAGCGATTTGGTTTATCGCTCACACTCATCGGTAGTGCACTGCTCATCGCACGCATTCTCGATGCCTTCATCGATCCTGCCATCGGCTTGTGGGTAGACCGACAACGCGGCGGCTATGACCGTTTGATTGTGTGGTCATTGCCTTTGCTGATGGTGGGCTTCATCGCACTGTTTCATCCGCCACAGAGCATCAGCACACAACCCTTCTTCTGGTTTCTATCCAGTCTGGTGGTGGTTTATCTTGGCTTTAGTCTCGCTACCATCGCTTATCAAAGCTGGGGGGCGGCCCTCACTCAAGCACAAGCACAGCGCTCGCGCCTCACTGCCGTGCGCGAAGCATGCGGCTTAGTCGGTGTCATCATTGCAGCGGCACTGCCTAGCATCGCCGACCTCAGTTGGCTGTCATTGGTGTTCATCGTGACATTGCTCGCCGCCGCATTCCTGTTGTTGAGCCATGCCCCGCGACCAGGTGTTACACCACCTTATTCAGTCGGACCAGCCAGTTTGCTCGCTCCATTTCTTCAGTCTCGATTTCGCTGGCTCTTCGCCGTGTTTATGTTGAATGGCATCGCTGCGGCAATCCCAGCCACGCTGTTTCTGTTCTTCGCCAACGACCGTCTTGGCTTGCCACAATACGCAGGCATGTTTCTGCTGCTGTATTTCATTGCAGCGGCAGTGTCTATGCCATTGTGGGTGACGCTCGCCAAGCGTCACGGTGAAAAACATGCTTGGTTAATTGGCATGTTGATCGCTATCGTTAGCTTCGTATGGGCCTACACACTGTCTCAGGGTGCTTTCAGTGGCTATGCTCTCATCTGCATACTTTCTGGCATCTCGCTCGGTGCTGATCTGGCGCTGCCGCCAGCCCTGCTCGCCGCCGTCATCGGTCATGCAGGTGACAGCGGTAGGCACGAAGGTGCCTACTTCGGTGTTTGGAACTGGGCGACCAAGATGAATCTAGCCTTGGCCGCTGGTATCTCGCTACCACTGTTGGAGTGGCTAGGTTATCACCCTGGCACAACCGATGCCCAAGGATTGCAGGCACTTGCACTCGGTTATGCCTTACTTCCTTGCGCCTTGAAGTCACTCGCCGCCCTGTTGCTATGGCGAGTACCACTGCACGCTATCTAACCCTAAGGAGAAATACCATGAGCTGGCACAACTACCTGTCATCCCTACTCGGCCTTTGTATGCTTTCGGCCTGTAGCACAACTGATGTCTCGCTTTACGCTCAAGAGAAGCCGACACTCGACATGAAACAGTATTTCAATGGCACCATTGATGCTTGGGGTATGTTCCAAGATCGCAAGGGCGAAGTAATTAAACGCTTCACCGTGGTCATCCAATGCAATTGGCAGGGGGACGTTGGTACGCTAGATGAGGACTTTACATATTCCGATGGCAGCAAACAAAAGCGTGTATGGACACTGAAGAAACAAGCAAACGGACAGTACATCGGTACCGCTCCAGATGTCGTCGGTGTAGCCATCGGCATCACTTCTGGCAATGCACTGCGCTGGAAGTATGTACTAGCCTTACCGGTAGGCAATAAAATTTACAACGTCAATTTTGAAGACTGGATGTTCCTGATGGATGACAAGGTGATGTTGAACCGTGCCGAAATGAGTAAGTTCGGATTCAAGCTGGGTGAAGTTACCCTCTCATTCACTAAGCGGCCATGAATCCCAAGATAAAAGAGTGGCACGGACAGCGCGTTTGGATCATCGGTGCCTCTAGCGGCATCGGTGCAGAAACTGCACGCAAGTTACTTTCATGTGGCGCCAAGTTGGCCCTGTCTGCACGCAATCAAGAGAGCTTAGTCGCCGTTGCAAGCAACCATCCTGACGCATTAATCCTTCCTTGCGACATCACCGACCATAACAGCGTCATTAGGGCGCGCGACAGCATCCTGACGCAATGGGGCGGCATCGACCTCGTCTTAGTAGTGGCAGGAACTTACAACAAGATGCGTGCTGACGATTTTGATATCGCGGTCGCGAACAGGATGGTAGATATCAATCTGCGTGGCACATTGAATTGCCTCGATGCCATCCTGCCTACTTTGATTGCGCAAGGAGACGGGGGAATAGGCATAGTTGCCTCTGTCGCCGGATTAAGTGGACTGCCGCAAGCACTGATTTACGGGCCTACCAAAGCAGCACTTATCAATATGTGCGAATCGCTTTATTTAGATCTAAGACCACGTGGCATCAGTGTGTATCTCATCAACCCTGGTTTTGTCGCAACGCCGCTCACCGCGAACAACGAGTTTACGATGCCCGGCTTAATTTCTGCCAACACAGCTGCGTATGAATTGCTGCGCGGCATAGAACGGGGTGAGTTTCATATCCACTTCCCCAAACGTTTCACCAACTGGCTGCGATTATTGCGACTGCTGCCTTACCGCTGGTATTTTTGGATTATCCACAAGGTGACCGGATTATGACTCATCAGGCTGAATTAGACCGTCTCGTCGAATTTTTCGAACACATCTCGCCAGAGAATATTGGTGTGCTGACCGAGCTATACAGTGCCGAAGTTTACTTTAAAGACCCGTTCAACGAGGTTCGCGGGCATGCTGCCATCATCACCATCTTTGAGCATATGTTTCAGCAGGTGGACGCGCCACGATTTGAGGTTAAAGGCAGTATCTTGCAAGGGGACGACGCCTGCATCCTTTGGGAGTTCCACTTCAATATGAAAGACAATTCTCACGCATCACAGTGCATATACGGCTCTTCCCATCTGCACTTTACGATTGACCATAAAGTTGACCGCCATCGGGATTACTGGGATGCCGCCGAAGAGTTATATGAAAAAATCCCTTTATTGGGCGTGCTGATGCGCTGGCTCAAACAGCGTGTTTCGACCTAAGATATTGGGTATCCCATCAACGCGTGAACGACCACAGTCATGGTTCTAGCTATTCGTTCGTGATGCATTATTTTGTGAGTTGTTTGCGAATATCCTGCAATTCCTGACGGTGTTCATCGCTGGGTGTGGGATATGCCAGTTTGAGCGACCTTAACGTCTCAAGAAAGACCTCTGAAATGATTAGCCGTGCATTCTCCTTATCGTCGGCGGGCACAACATACCAAGGCGCATCATTCGTGCTGGTGGCGCCTAGGCATGCTTCATAGGCTTGCATGTACTGTTTCCAATATTTTCTTTCCTCAAGGTCTGCGAGACTGAATTTCCAGTTTTTGTCTGGATCGTCTATGCGCGCTAAGAAGCGCTTGCGCTGCTCTTCTTCCGAAAGATGCAGAAAGAATTTGATGATGCGCGTACCGTTGCGGTGCAGATGGTTCTCCAAGTCCACGATGGATTGGTAACGCTCCGGCCAAATGGTCTCCTCATCAACCAAACCGTCCGGTATCCCCTGAGCTTTCAATACCTCAGGATGAACCCGCACAATCAATACCTCCTCATAATAAGAGCGATTGAAGATACCGATGCGACCCCGCTCCGGTAGTGACTGCGTGGTGCGCCACAAAAAATCATGTTCCAGTTCGGTTGCACTCGGATGCTTGAAACTAAACACCTGACAGCCCTGCGGATTTATACCTGACATCACATGTCTGATTGCACCGTCTTTACCTGCCGCGTCCATCGCCTGAAAGATGAGTAGTATCGAGTAACTATTGGATGCGTAGAGCATGCGCTGTTGATCACTCAAGTCATCGACTTGTTTGCCGAGGAGTGCTTTATATTCCTTCTTAGAGCCATAAAGTGGCTTCACCTTCGTCGGCCATTTATTCAGTTTGACCGTCTTCCCTGCTGGGACACGAAAATCCTTGATATCTATTTTCATCTTGATCCTTTCAGTGCTGCTGGTTTTTCTAGCTGCAGGTTTTTCACCGCCTCCGCGCAGAAGGTAGCAAGCTCTTCAAGTACGGTTTTCACCGCTTGGTTGGCAGCCAGCACACCACCGTAAGTATCATCACTAGGCGCTGTCGCGACTGCCTCGAAGCGACGCGTTGCGATGACTTGGCGAGTGGTGTCATCGATAAGATCAGCCCGTAACACAAACCTCACTTGGCTCGGCTTAACGTCAAATTCATGCTGCAGCTGGAGGACCTCAGTGTCGAGTCGCAGTTCACCATCTGCCGAACTCGGCGCTTGCACCACAGCATGAAAAGCTCCGCTATTTTCGACTGCCGCAACAATCAGTGGAGCGAGCATACGCGCTGGCGTATCAGCCCATTCGCTGAGCGAAAAATATTCAAGCTTGTGTGGCTGGCGCATGTAGATAATGTTTGAGTGATTGAGTCTCGCGACTGCCCGTGGCTGACTGACAAGCAAGGATGGCGCTACTATAGGCAAGACGTGTGGTGCAGTCGGCTCATCACGGTGCGCGTAGTCTAGCGAGTAGATTATCGGCGTGCGCGGCGCGCTCACCGGACTGAATACCTGACAGCCGCCGAGCAACAAAAAAAATAAGCTGGCAGCCAAGCGGTGGCACCAACGTTCTAAAAAGTTCACCGTCGTCATTTTTCTGATCCTCCTGCTGATTCACCGGGGCCTAACGGTCCTGGATTGCGTCCGAACAGAAAGCCGCGCGGATTGTGATTAGTTTCCTGGACGAAGCGTCGCAAGGATGCGGTGAGGACATTCATTTCGCCGATGAGCCCCTGCAATTCTGGCAAGGTGTCAGCTGTAAAGCGCTTAGCGTCCGCACCTACAGAATCTATGGCTTTCGCGGCACTCACGCTGGTCCGAGCTGTCTCATCGGCCATTTTTCGCACTGCCTCGGCACTGCGGTCGAGCTTATCAAGAAGTGGACCGAGTTGGGCGGTGATACGTGCGCTATTATCAAGCGTGCGTGCTGCATCCGTGATCCCGGCGTCGATCGAGTCCTTGCGCTTAGCGAGTGTGTGTGTCATTACGGATAGATCTGCCAGCGTACTTTTTAATGCGGCGATGTTCTCTTCGCTGAGTACCTTGTTGACACTGTCAGAAGTTGTGTCGAGTTTCGCGAGTACCTTTACAAGCACGGTCTCTAATCGGGCGCTGAGTGAGGGCTTAGTGCGAATCACTGGAAGCTTACCTGAAGCGGCCGCCTGTAACAGCGGCGAATCGCGGGGGCCGCTGTCTAGCTCGATGTAGGCGATGCCGGTGAGTCCCTGAGTCTTCAACATAGCCTCAGTATCCTGCCGGATTGGTGTGCCGTGTTCAATCGCAAATGTCAGCCGCACCACCTCTGGGTTGTTTGGGTCGAGGCTGATGTCCTGTACCCTACCCACATCGACGCCGTTATATTTAATCGATGCGTTTAAATTAAGACCCGCCACCGATTCATCGAACAGAGCAAGATATAAGTCATATTGTTTCTGAAATCCACCACCACTGGCGAGCCATAAGATACCTGCGATCAGTGCTGTGCTGAGCACCAACACAAATGCGCCGACCAACACATAATTTACTTTGGTTTCCATGTTTCCTCCTTTGTCTTCTCGCTAGACCTGATGGCAGCTGCCCTGCAACGCGGGCCATCAAAGTACTCGCGGACGAACGGGTTCTCTATCTGTGACAGTTCTTTCATCGAGCCAATACCCTGCACCTTGCCTTCACCCAGCACCGCAACACGATCTGCAACTTGCCACATCAGATCGAGATCGTGCGTAACCATGACAATGGTCAATCCAAACAAGTCACGTAGGTTGAGTATCAGTTCGTCTACTTCGGCGGCACTAATCGGATCCAAGCCGGAAGTTGGCTCGTCGAGAAACAGCAACTCTGGATCTAGCGCAAGCGCACGCGCCAGAGATGCGCGCTTGATCATGCCGCCGCTCAATTCGGACGGATATTGCAATCCTGTTTCTGGGGCTAGGCCAGTAAGGACAATCTTCTGGACGGCGATCTCGTCAATCAGTTTACTGTCGAGATTAGTATGCTCACGTAACGGCAGGCCGATGTTTTCGAGCACATTCAACGAACCAAACAATCCCCCCTTCTGAAACATCACACCCATACGCTGGCGCAATGCATACCTCTGCTCGACATCCAATGAATGTAGGTCTAAGCCCAGAACTCGAATCGAGCCAGTATCCTGACGCTGCAACAGAATCATTTCGTTCAGCAGCGTGGACTTGCCCGAGCCACTACCGCCGACAAGCGCAAAAATCTCACCACGCTGCACCTGAAGGTCCACGCCTGAATGCACAACGTGCTCGCCGAATTGCGTAGTCACTAGGCTCATTTCGATGACGTATTCGGAATCGTTCATCTCATATCCCTCAGCATCTCATAAATGCAGAAAACTAAAAAAGATTGAGAACAGCGCGTCTGTGACGATCACGAGAAAAATAGAATCAACCACGCTGCGCGTGGTCTGGCGGCCAACACTGTCTGCATTTCCGCTGGTGCGAAAACCCTGATAGCAGCTAATCACCGCAATGATTGCCGCAAATGCTGGTGCTTTACCGATGCCTATCATGTATGCGTTCAGGCTGACCGCCTTAATAATCCGGTCGAAAAATTCTCCATAACCGATACCGAGCTGGACGTGTGCCATGAGCATGCCACCCAATACGCCCATCACGTCGGCGAAGAATGTCAGGAGCGGCAGCGCAATGATGAGTGCGATGATTTTCGGCAGCACTAGTAGCTCGATAGGTACGATGCCGATAGTGCGCATGGCGTCGATCTCTTCAGAAACAGACATAGTGCCGATTTGTGCGGCAAATGCCGAACCCGAGCGTCCAGCAACTATGATCGCCGTCATCAGCGGAGCGAATTCACGCAACATTGACAGGCCCACCAAGTCTACGACGAATATGTTGGCGCCATACTGTCTGAGCTGGTCGGCGGCCTGATATGCGATAACGATGCCCATCAAAAAAGAAAGCAAGCCGACGATAGGCAACGCATCAAATCCGGCAGTGCCGATGTTGTACAAGATGGGGCGCCAACGTATGCGCGACGGATGGGCAATACTACCGGCGAACACGACTGCGCTCTCGCCGATGAACGCTAATAGTGCAAGCGCCTGTTCTCCAGCATCCACGGTCGCGCGGCCAATACGCCCCACAATCCCGTAACGCGCCGGTGCTTGCGGCAACCCAACGCGCTGCTGAGAAACATGTTCGAAAAATTTGTGCAGTTTCGGACTCCAGCCGCGCAATTCAATGGCATGACCTTCATCGCGCAAGCGTTGCAACAGTGTTTGTAATACCCACACACCCGCTGTGTCGAGGTGCTCGATGCCAACCCCGTCAACCACAATCTCCGTTCCCGGGAGTACCGTAATTCTTTTGAGTTGCCGGTCGACTGCACCGATTCCCAGCGCAGTCCAACACCCCGAAAGTACGAGCTCTCCCGAAGTCGGTTGAATGATTGCAGCAGGTGATGTAGATATAGTCTTCATAGACAGCCATAGTCTAGACCAAATTCAGTTCGCGGTTAGTTCGCAAACAAACATAGCTGATAGCGATTTGGATTCCAATAGCCACTTGTACCTTACCCATCGTAACGAAGCATGATGAGCACCATCAGTGCAATTATAGGTTCTAGTGAAGATGATACTCAAAGAAGAAGGTAGTTGTGTGATGCTGTATATGAGCGCTATAAACAGATTTGGTAGAGTCCATTTAATGTGACCTTCCAACCTTCATCGCTTCGAATCCAGAGATCACATCGAACAACTCCTCGTCGATGTTGCTCTGGCGCTGTTGATGAAAAGTCTGATTCAGGTATTCCGATATTTCGCCGATGTTCTTCTCGGCCCGCTGCATCGCAGCAAGGCGGCTGGCATTCTCGCTCGCCAGTGATTCTGCGCAGGCGCGAAACAACGAGATGAAAAGGTATTCGTGAATCAGTGCTCGCAGTGTAGCTTCGCTGCCACCGATGACTTCCGGTAAGTTGCCACTCGGCCACTCAATCTCGGAAAAGTTGCTCTGCCATGTCTCGTCCAGCGGCAACAGTCGCTGCATAACCGACTCGTAGAGTGCGCCAGATTTCGGACTGTTATGGAACAGATAGACCTGTGCGACTTTCCCTTGTTCGCGCTGCATTTCTATTTCGATCAAGATGCGTCCAACCAGTGTAGTGACCGCAGCAATAGAGTTTGGCACCGAAAAGCTACCCAACATCGGTAGGCCCGCGTCATCCAAATATCCCTGTACGCGCTCACCGACCACCCACACCGATTTTTCGCCCGGCATTTCACCCAAGGCATGCACCGCAAAATCAGACAGCAGCTCGTTGAACTGCCCGACCAAGCCCTGATCCGAACCGAACACCACTGCCCCCGTCGTGCCGACATTCGCAAGTGCCTTTCCCTCCGCATGCATCACCGCACCGCTCTGGCGCAGCCACGCCACCAGCCCCAGCTCCACGGTGCGGGAATAATCATCCAGCGAACGCACCGCGCGCTCGTATTGCACGATGCTAGACGCGGCCAGCGCCTTCATCGTGCGAACCACCGATTCAAGATCGGAAGCGCCATCAATCTTACGACGCAGATTCTCAAGGGAGTCGCTCATTTTGTATTCCTATAGCCGCTCTGGCGGTGGACAGATTGCATAGTCGTTATCAGAAACCAGTTGTATGCCAAAACAAAGCGATAGTAGGCATGCCTCGATTTAAGCACTGCCAACGATTCAAAATGATTAAATTGCATGCGACAGCCTCTCGGGCTAATTTAACGATTCCATCGTTTGGTAGGGTTCCATTGTTATGGATTCAACTTTCCCTTTAAGTAAAATAACGTTACCACCCAATCGGGTGTTACCAGTTTCTGTGAACTCAAATTTATAAGTTCGTTGAAAAACACGGCGTCCATATTCATCGCGTACTAGTCGCAAATTTACACCCGCTACTGTATCGTCAAGAAACTGTACTTCAGCCTTCGCACAGGCTTGCTTCACTGCTTTTATGGCGATCTCTAGCGAGAGTAAGCTAGCAATCCAAAACCACACAATGGCAGAGATAATCAGCAATAAAATCAATTCTGTCATGTTGGTTTACTCCTAGCTCATATACATACCACTCTCGGACCACATTATTAGATGAATAATGAATAGTAGCCTTTTCGCGAATGACAGATTCTCCTTCTTGAACGGCCGATGCCCCTTTAATTATAGGGGCGTGATTCAAACAATAATCCTGATGTAGCTTCTTTGAGATTGATGGGTTTGCAAGAGAGAGTCAATTTACATATTTCAGGATGGCGAAATAATGCAGCGTACTCCCGGCCAATACAAACAAATGCCAGATGCCATGCCAGTGTTTGAATTTTTCGTCATATAAATAAAACATCGTGCCTATGGTATACGCCACTCCACCGGCCGCCAGCCAAATAAATCCCGCCCAAGTAATAGCTTCCACAAGGGGCACAACGGCAATCATTATGACCCAGCCCATCAGAATGTAGATCACCAGCGAAACAACTCGCGATTTCTGCGCCAGCCACGTCTCCTGCAATATCCCAAAGATTGCCAACCCCCATACCAAGCCGAATAATGACCATCCCCAAGGGCCGCGCAAGCTGACGAGCACAAAGGGGGTATAAGTGCCTGCGATCAACACGTAGATAGAATTATGGTCGAGCAGGTTAAGGCTATTCTTGAGTGTACCCTGCCTAGCATTGTGGTACAGAGTTGAAGCGCTATACATCAGCACCAGTGATGCGCTGTATATCGAGAAACTAACAATCTTCCACATGTCTCCGCCGAGTACGCCCGACACGATGAGCACCACACTTCCCACCATCGCAAGAAGCGACCCAGCCAAATGGCTATATGTATTGAATTTTTCACCGTATTCCATTGTGTCAGTTGAGTCGAATCGCAACGCGCACAACAACAATTAAGAGGATCTGCTCTGCATTCAAATCTATTGTGGTTACCTATTTTTTATTGCTTCATTCGTTGTGTTTATGACACATTTTGAAATGGCGATAGTGTATCTCTAGCGAGTTGCAGTATCGCCTCATGATCACTGTCACTCAACTTCTCGACTGTTACAAAACGTTGCACCAACTCCACCGGAAGTTCGTTAGCTGCTGCACGCAAGGCAAGCTCGGCCTCGCGCATCTTCTCCAGCGGCACGCTATCGAATAGTCTGCCGGACAGTGCCATCAGTACGGTGATTTGTGCGGGCACCGATACTGGTTCGAATTCTGGCTGCTTGAGGCAAGTACGGATGCGCCGCCCGTGCTCGATGACCTTGCGCGTATTCTCGTCGAGACGTGTACCGAAGCGGGCGAAAGTTTCTAATTCCTCGAACTGTGCATAGGCCAGCTTGAGGTCACCCGCCACGGCGCGGTAGGCGGCACGCTGTGCTTTGCCACCTACGCGCGAAACCGATTTACCAACATCAACGGCTGGCAGGATGCCCAACTCAAACAGGGTCGGCGAAAGATATATCTGCCCATCGGTGATTGAAATTAAATTAGTCGGGATATAGGCGGCGATATTCTGTGCCTCGGTCTCTATGATGGGCAGCGCGGTGAGTGAGCCGCCACCGAGTTCATCGCGTAGATGCGTAGAGCGTTCCAGCAGCCGTGAGTGTATATAGAAGATGTCGCCGGGATAGGCTTCGCGACCGGGCGGGCGACGCAGCAGCAGCGACAGCTCGCGATAGGCGCGCGCATGATGGGTAAGATCGTCATACACGATCAGCACATCGCGCCCCTGCTCCATGAAATATTCTGCGATGCTGGTTGCGGCATAAGGTGCAATATAAGAAAGTCCCGGCGGGTCATTGCCCTCGGTCACGACAACGACGGTGTATTCCATCGCACCGTTCTCGCGCAGATCGGCAACGACCTTGGCCACAGACGATGCACGCTGGCCGATGGCACAGTACACGCACAAAACGTCCTGACCACGCTGATTCAATATCGTGTCGATGGCGATGGCAGTCTTGCCAGTCTGTCGGTCACCAAGGATCAGTTCGCGCTGTCCGCGCCCAATAGGCACCAGCGCATCGACGACCTTGATGCCGCTCTGCAGCGGCGTGGTGACTGGCGCCCTGTCCATGATGGGCGGCGCAGGACGTTCGATTGGCAGGCGCTTTTCAGCGACCACCGGTCCTTTATTGTCGACCGGACGCCCCAAAGGATTGATGACGCGCCCGATCAAACCTTCGCCCACCGGCACATCCATCACATGCCCCCGGCGTACAACCTCGTCTCCCGTGTGTAACTTCGAGTGATCGCCGAACAGCAACACACCAATCTCGTCTTCATCCACATTAAATGCGATACCGTACAGCTCGCCGTGAAACTTTAACACCTCCTCATAACCGACACCCGGCAGACCAGAGACGCGCGCGATGCCCGTGGACAAGCTAGTGACGATACCAACTTCACGCGCGGTCAAATGCGGCGCATGCGCATCGCGCACCCGCTCCAAATTGGTCAAAGTCCGGTCGAACACAGCCCGCAGAGTTTCTGCTTCGCTATTCATTTCGGCGTTGTATCTGTAGTGATGCTAGGTTCTGTTTTGAGCAAATCAGCCACACTGCTTTCCAAAGTGGCTAGATGATCGGCGACACTCCACGCGACTTTCTGCCCCTGCAGAATGAGTTCGATGCCGCCGATCAGATTGGGCACAATCTCAAAACGGACCTTCGCATGCGTAGCCAAAGTTAGCTGTATGATTTTTTCGATATCAGTGCGCTGCGCCTGTAACAACTCGAAGGCACTACGAATGAGTATCGGCATGTCCGGCGACTTCACCATAGCCGCCATACTTTTCATTTCTCCATCATCCAAATTTTTCAAGCGCTCAATGAAAACATCTGCCAAGCGCTGCTCCAGACTCACATCGGCTAAATCGGTCAGCGTCTTGCGCGCAATAGCAAACACTTCGGCCTGTGTACGGCGTGCAAACTCCTCATGTAGATTTTGGTATTCATTGCTGACCTTTTTTTGCAACTTATCGCGCAGATTATCCGCATCCTTGCGCACTACTTCCAAGAGGTGGCTACGCTCAGCTGCCGCCTCTGCAGTCGCCTTGCCCAGCATCGCGGCACGTTGCTGATCGAACGCCTCGTTCTTTTGCTTAAACTCCTCGCGTTCCTTTATGGCATCTGTTCTTCTCGCATCCGCGTCTGCCAACTCTTGAGCGATTTTCCTCTCACGGACATCGATCGCATTGAGGATAGGTTTGTACAAGAATCGCTTCAACAGCCACACCAAGATGAGGAAGTTGGCAATCTGCGCGAGAACGGTGAACCAATCTATGAGCATGGCTTACTTTCCAGCCGTCTGCGCGATGACTTGATTCCAGAACGGGTTGGCGAAGATCAAAATCATCGACACCACGAAGCAGTAGATGGCGGTGGACTCTATCATCGCCAAACCGACAAACAGTGTCCTTGTGATGGTGGCGGAGGCATCAGGCTGTTGCGCCAGCGAAGTCAGCGCTGTGGCAACTGCCTTTCCTTCTCCAAGCGAAGGACCGACGACACCGATTGCGATGGTTAGGCCTGCAGTGATGATCGAGGCCACTGCGATAATAGTCATACTATCCATAATATCTCCTTGATTTGTCTTGTTTCATATTGCTAGTTATTCACTTCTCATCGGTTTCAGATGCCATCTCTGGTTTGCGCGTTTGTGTCGCTGCTGCGATGTAAACCGCAGCCAAAATACTGAAGATGTAGGCTTGCACCATGCCAGTCAGCAGCCCGAGTGCACTCATTGCGATGGGGAAAATGAAAGGGGTAATGGTCAGCAGGATGGCAATGATCATCGTCCCGCTCATCATGTTGCCGAACAGTCTGACCGCCAGTGCTAAGGTGCGTGAAAGTTCGCTGATGATATTGAATGGCAACATGATGACCGTCGGTTTTAGATAGTCACCGAGATATTCACCCAGTCCGCTCTGCTCGATGCCGAACATCGGCACTGCCACAAACACACAGGCCGCAAGCGCCGCTGTAGTCGAGAGCGAACCAGTTGGCGGTTCATAGCCAGGAATGATGGTGAATAGGCTGGCCATGGCAACAAACAGGAACAAGGTGCCGAGAAAGCCGAGGTATTTTTCTGGTTTCTGCATCCCTATTTCCGCAATCTGCTTATCCATACCGGTGACGATCATTTCCAACAAATTCTGCCAACGTGAACGTTGCAGGTCGGCAGAAAGTTTGCGCGTGACGAGCATAGCGCCTACTACCAGCACGAACATCAGCACCCACGTGTAAACGATAGTTGCATTCAGTTTGAATAGACCCATTTGCCAGAAAATGATCTCGTCCGGACTAAGGTGCATGACCAGCCTCCCGTATCGATGGTCCAGACTGATTCAACACTCGGGTATGCCGAATCACGAACACACGCGCGGCGATGAATCCCAACAAACCAAACAGCAATCTCTGCCAATCATCACCCATGACAAAGTAGAAGCCGATCAGAACGATACCTGTCCGCAGCAACATACTGCCCAAGAACCAGAGCGCCGGAATTTTAGCTGTGACAGCCTTGCGCACGGTCCACCATAAGCCACCGAAAAAGAGCATTCCAAGTACGACTCCCGCTACACAGGAAAATACCAGACTCCATAGCTCACTCATAATCGTCCTCCTGTGCATGGATCTCACGGTCTTCCTTAGCCACCCAATGCCACGCATTGAAACACCCTAATCCCAAGCCGATCGCGAGCATCATGAGTGTCCATGAATGGCTGCCGGGATAGTTCTTGTCCAGCCAAAGTCCTAGCGCCGCGCCGAGCAACGTCGGTACTACCACCGACCAGCCTATCAAGCCCATCATGCCCAATCCAGACCATACGGTCTGCGTGACATGTTGTTGGGCCTTGAGCTTGCGCGCTTCCTTTTCGCCAACTTTGCGGATAAATTCCGGCTCTGTAGATTTCTTTTTGGATTCTTCAATCACGATGAAACTCCGCGAAACGGCGCACAAATCCACTTTCCAATTTCGCCAACACTGACCTGACTTGTTTCTCTCCTTCATCCAGGGTCACGAACTCGCGCTCAACCGCCTCGCGAAGCTTGCCTAGATCTAGACCGCCGATTGCATTGCGCACCGAGACCAACACATTTGCACCCGCCTTGATCAGCACGCCGCCATCGACAGCCACATAGACTTCGCCTGCCGTTGCAGTTTGATAGGTCAATATCCCCGGTTCCAGCACTGCCACGCAATCGAGTCGATGCGGCAGCAAACCGAATGAGCCCTGCGGCGTCTCTGCGACGATACGCTGCACCCCTTCAATCACTGCAAAGACCTGGAACGGTAATAGCACCTTAAGATTCATGCTCAGCCTCCTGTTCCGGCTTTGCTGCTGGCTGAGCATCTTTCATCTTTTGTCTTGCCTCATCGATCGCCCCTATCATGTACAGAGCACTCTCCGGTACATCCTTGAATTCATCACGCAAGATGCGCTCGCAACCGTCCAGCGAGTCTTTGAGACTGACGAGCTTGCCCTTGATACCGCTGAATTTTTCGGTGGTGAAGAACGGCTGGGTCAGAAATCGCTCCAAGCGCCGTGCGCGCGCGACCACCGCGCGATCTGCCGCTGACAGTTGCTCCAACCCGAGCATCGCGATGATATCTTTCAGTTCGGCATATTGCGCCAGCGTGCTCCTGATCTCTTGTGCCAGTGCATAGTGTCGTTCGCCGACGATACCCGGCGTAGCTATCTTCGAATTGGATTGCAACGGGTCTATGGCAGGATATAAGCCTTCGCTTGCGCGCTTGCGTGACAGCACGATGGAGGCAGAGAGATGCGAGAAGGTATGCACTGCAGCAGGATCGGTGAAGTCATCCGCTGGCACATAAACCGCCTGTATCGAGGTGATCGCGCCAGTGTCAGTGTTAGCGATGCGCTCCTCCAGCCCTGACAATTCGGTGCCCATGGTCGGCTGGTATCCCAATCGTGACGGCATCTGCCCCATCATGCCGGAAATCTCAGCACCTGCCTGTATGAAGCGAAAGATGTTGTCGATTAATAGCAGCACGTCACGGTGCTCGTCGTCACGAAAATATTCCGCCATGGTCAGGGCCGCGTGACCTACGCGGAAACGGCTTCCAGGCGGCTCGTTCATCTGCCCGAACACCATCACCATATTGGGTAACACCCCCGCCTCTTTCATGTCGCGGTACAGCTCTTCACCTTCGCGGCAGCGTTCGCCTATGCCACAAAAGATACTCACACCTTCGTGATGCCCAATCATGTTGTGGATCATCTCAGTAAGCAACACGGTCTTACCAACACCGGCCCCTCCGAACAATCCGGCCTTGCCACCGCGCTCTAGCGGTACCAACACATCAATGACCTTGATGCCCGTTTCAAATATCTCGGACTTAGTAGAGCGTCGCGCTAAGGGCGGGGGTGCACGGTGTACGCTGCGCCATTCTATGTCGGCAGGTGCAGACTGGCGATCGATGGCATTACCAAAAACATCGAACATGCGCGAGAGGATTGCCTTGCCTACTGGGGCCTTCAATGGCCCACCCGTATCTTCAACGACCATGCCACGCGCCAATCCTGCAGTGGGTGTCAACGCGACCCCGCGTACTAGATTGGCATCTAACTGGGAAAGAACTTCTATCGAGATTTCACCATCATTACCCGCGCGTAACATCGAGTAAATAGGCGGGAGATCGGTATCAAAGCGAACATCCACCACACTGCCGCGCACTGAAACAACAGTGCCTACATTCAAAGTATCTAGTCTGTCCATAACTCCACGTCGTGTTTCCCCTATGGTTTATCACTATCGCACCAATAGAATACACCCGAAAAATACACATGGTAAGCCTCAATACGTTCTACTGCCTCTTCAACCGCAGTCTTTAAATCCTGAATTGGACTCCCGCAAAATAACTCAAGGAGAAGTACATGGAAACCCAAGACGCATCACGGTAATCCCCCAGAAATTAGCGGTGTATAGAAGTAAAATTTTCTCAATATGAACGGAGGAAGTTTTACATGAAGTCATCACGTTTTTCAGACAGCCAGATCATCGCCGTACTCAAGCAAGCAGAAGCTGGCAGCCCAGTCCCCGAACTTTGTCGTGAACATGGCATCAGCTCTGCTACGTTTTACAAATGGCGCAGCAAGTTCGTCGGCATGGACGCATCACTCATGTCACGGCTCAAAGCACTCGAAGATGAGAATCGGCGACTAAAGAAGATGTACGCAGAAGAGCGATTGAAAGCCGAAATCGTGCAGGAGGCACTCGCAAAAAAGTGGTGAAGCCATCTTGCCGACGCGAGATGACGCAACAGATAGTTGAGTACACAGGCATCAGTATCCGCCTGGCCTGCCAAACGTTCGGTATCAGCCAGACCTGCTACCGTTATCAGGCAAAACAGTCCGCGGAGAATGTCGAGATTGCCGACCACCTGATTCGTCTCACCCATAATCAACGTAACTGGGGATTTGGCTTGTGCTTCTTGTATCTGCGTAACGTGAAGGGCTATGGCTGGAACCATAAGCGGGTATATCGCATCTACCGCGAGTTGGAGCTTAACCTGCGCATCAAACCCAGAAAGCGCATCGTGCGGGAGAAGCCTGAGCCATTATCTGTGCCGGAGGCGATCAACCAATGCTGGTCGATGGATTTTATGCACGACCAGTTATCCGATGGTCGCAGCTACCGCTTGTTCAACGTCATTGATGATTTTAACCGGGAAGCGCTAGCGATCGAGATTGACCTTTCGTTGCCGTCAGAGCGGGTTGTACGGGCGCTGGATCAGATCATCGAGTGGCGCGGCAAGCCGCAAGTTATTCGCAGCGACAATGGCCCTGAGTACATCAGCGGGACCTTTATCGCTTGGGCAGAACGTAGAGGCATCCGGCTGGACCACATCCAACCTGGTAACCCGCAGCAGAATGCCTATATCGAACGATACAGCCGCACGGTGCGTTACGACTGGTTGAGCCACTATCTGTTCGAATCAATTGGTGACGTGCAGAATTATGCAACTGACTGGATGTGAACTTACAATCACGAGCGCCCCAACATGGCGTTGGGCGGCATGACCCCAAAAAAGAAGCTAGCCCTTTTAACCAACTCTACTTCTGAGTACCTCTAAATATGGGGGGATTACCACATCAACTATGCTCAAAAATACTTCTCTAATTCAGGGAATAGTTCTCGCTCTTCAAATCTGACATGCTCGCTTAATTTTTTTCCAAATCGATTAAGGAACACTACATCGTTACTTTGAAGCCCTTCTAACATCGTCATTAGTTCGCGATGATCTGATCGCGTGCGGTCGGCTAGTGATTGTGCCAATTTACCGTCTAGCAAGATTAGCAGTGTCTTTTCTTCTTGTTCGAAGTGGGTGCGCAGCTCGCCTAAACATGCCTTGGCTGCTCGCTGACAAGCCAAACTGACTGCCGCTGAATCTCCTGATAGCGCTACATCCACACAAGCCTTTGCCAATTTGAGCGCGGTGTGATGCTCTCGTGACAGTGGTTGCAGCAAGGCGCTCCTTTTCATGGCGAATTAAATCAACCGAATGGCGATGTCGGGTTGGCTGGCGGTGCGAGTGAAATGGATAGCGATCTGCCCTGGCTCGCGGCTGACATAGTTGATTTCTATACCTTCGCCGTAGCGTTGCAGTAATTGGTTTAGCAAAGGTATCGGGTCGTGATCATTAACGAAGTACATGGTCTCACCATCTCGTAGTGCATCCATTGCACCAAAGATTGCCGCATGGCGGAAGCGTTTGGCGATGCCACGTGCATCGAATAAGTGAACGGTTTGAGTGGTAGTTGAGCAATCGTGTGACATGTCGAATCCTTGTGTGTAGTTATATGAAGGTGAAACGTATGTTGCGTAGATGCATCATCCGAATTTTATTTTCTCGATTGCTACTGCTTTGACGAAAAGAATATCGTTCTCCAGTCGCATGTGCTGGAACAAATCTTTGACCAATTCATGCAGCCCCAAGTACAGCGTGGTGTAACTTCCGCAAGCGTTGGGGGGCAAAGTGAAATCGTCGGTGACGCGCAGCATTTTTTGCAGGATCAAATCATCGGCATGATGCTCGGACATCATCATGCGTATTGGGTTGGCAACTGTACCGAAGGGTGGTCTAGCAGGAGCGGTATCGGATTCCAATGCGAGCATATAGGGAAACAGGATGTGTTCCTCTTTCATTAAATGCGTATCCATATCGTCGCGCAATTGCTTGAACAAAACGGCAAGTTCCCCAAGTTCAGGATGGTTGTCACCATGTACTTGGACGACTTTATCGAGAAGTGGCGATAGGTCGTTTAGTGCATTTTTGGTATAGGGGTGATGGTGTTGCAAAAGATGCGTGACCAGTTCGGTCAGGCTGCGGTTCTCAGGATTTGTTGAGTTGTTCATTCTTCGCTCCGTAGATTTTATATACATTTACCAATAGTGAATCTTATTTGTCTAGGCAGAAAAATGCAACTGTGTTGAGTCGTGATTTGGAAAAGCTCAAGCCAACAGATCGGCCAAGGTGTTTTCATCGAGTGTGGCGAAGAAGGCCTCTTGTGCTTTGATGAAAACTTTTTTCAAACGACAGCGCGGCAGTAGTGGGCATACATCAGGCGTGGCATCTTCCTTCATACAAACCACCAACGCGAGATTGGTTTCCATCAGGCGCACCACATCGCCGACAGGAATATCTTGCGGCAACATGCCAAGACGTACCCCGCCATTGCGCCCTCTATCGCTAACCAAATATCCCGCGCTGACCAACGTCATCACGACTTTCATCAGATGCGTCTTGGAGATGGCTAAGTCATCAGATGCGTCTTGTATGGTGGATGTTTGATTCTTATGCCCAAGATACATCAAGGTGCGTAAGGCGATGTCGGTCGAAACCATGAGTTGCATGAGGTAGTTCTCCATATGTATTTGCCGGATTATAGAGAAAAGTAGCTGCCTTAACGTGCGAGTATAAAAAAGATTCTTTTTTGTTGAATGTAGCTCCCGAAAGGAATATATTCAGTCGCAATGAATCTTTAATGCACCACATTTAGAGTGTCCGTCTTAATAAATAAAAAGTGAATGCTGTGATTGAGCCTGCAAATCTCGCCGATTTCTTTACCATTTTTTTTACCTCAGCCATGGTGATACTGCTGGGTGCGTTGTATGCCTTGTTGTTCGCCTACTCACGTATTAAGGGGATGCCGCGTTTGATGCCGCTGGCCTATGCCGCCTATCTCGGCTTATTTATATCCACCCTATTTCTCGCCCAAGCAGCCCATCTGTTACATCACCCCTTGTGGATTGCTGTGGTGGTTTTCATGTTGCTAGGCTATCTGCTGGCACCCCATGGCATCTGGCATTTATGTGTTGGTACGCATGCTGACGAGCATGCGGAAACGAAAGAAGTCGTTCAAAAAATCCCTAACTAAAGAGGAGAAAAACATGGCAACTAATCAGTGGTGGGCGTCGCAATCTTTCTGGCGAAAGACGGCGATTTGGGTGACAGGAGGCTCATTAATTGTGCTGATCCTGCTGACTGTCGATACATTGCCGCAGATTGCGGCAGGATCTAAACGCGTACCTGCTTATTCGACCATCAACTTTCGCATCGAATATAAATTTGACGAAAGTCGACATGCGCAAGTGCCCGTGATCGGTGTGAAGGAGCCATTGTTTGGTAAGGAGCTCAGTGAGCAAGATGCAGAGGCATTAGTGAAAATAGGTAAGCTCACTACTCAGTCGAAGAACTGCATGAACTGCCACACCCTGCTGGGCAACGGCGCGTATTACGCACCTGATTTGACCAAGTCATGGCTGGATACGAATTGGGGTACGAAAGAATTACGCGAAGAACAGATGGTGGAATTCATCAAAAATCCTTCTGATAAATTGCACAACAGTATGGGGCGGCGCATGCCCAAGTTGGGTGTGACCGATGAAGAGGCGCGCGGTGTTGTTGCATTCCTGAAATGGATGTCCAGCATAGATACCAATGGCTTCCCTTATAACTTCAAACCCATAGAGCAGGAGGATTGATCATGGCCACTACGATAGGCAAATTAGATAGTGCCAATTTGAACGGAGGCCAGAAGCTGGCCGTGAAATACTTTATCGCAGCGATGGTGTTGTTCGGCGCGCAAGTATTATTTGGGTTGATTTCGGGATTGCAATATCTCAAGCCTGATCTGTTCTATGAGGTGTTGGATTTCAACGTCAATCGCATGGTGCACATCAATGCGATGATTGTGTGGTTGCTCTACGGATTTCTGGGCTCGGTGTACTGGATACTGGAAGATGAGGCGCAGCACGAAGTGGTCGGACTCAAGCTCGGCAATCTGATATTTTGGGTGCTGACATCCGCTGTCGCGGTGGTGGTATTGGTATTCTTGTTCGTGCAAGTCGGTCCTGGTAAAGAATCTAGCATTTGGCTGATTAACGAAGGCCGCGAATACATCGAAGCACCTCGCTGGGCCGACATTGGCATTGTCGTTAGCGTACTGACATTCTTCTATAACGTTGCCGCGACTTTCTCCAAAGGGCGCTATACCGGCATAGGCGGTGTGTTGTTGCTGGATTTGTTGGCCTTGTTTGGAATCTATCTGGCCGGCATGTTCTATACAACAAACATTTCCATCGATCAATATTGGTGGTGGTGGGTCATCCATCTGTGGGTCGAAGCGACTTGGGAAGTGATGGTCGCCTGTACCATGGCCTATGGTCTGATGAAGGTTTTGGGCGTGCGTCGTAAAATCGTTGAGATTTGGTTGTATATAGAAGTCGCGTTGATGTTTGGCTCGGGCATTTTGGGTATTGGTCACCATTACTTCTGGATAGGTACGCCGGAATACTGGTTCACCATAGGCGGATTCTTCTCGGCTCTGGAACCTGTTCCGTTGGTTGCAATGGTGGTACATGCGATTTTCGATGCGGGCGCGAACAAGATCAAGAATTCCAATCATCCGACCATGGCTTGGTTGATCGCGCATGCTTTTGGCAACTTCTTCGGTGCAGGGGTATGGGGTTTCATGCATACCTTGCCGCAGATCAATCTTTATACGCACGGTACGCAATGGTCTGCATCGCATGGTCACTTTGCCTTCTTCGGTGCTTACGCCACCATCAATATCGCTTACTTCTACATCGCCATGCAGCAGTGGAGAGGGAAGGTGTGGATGGCGGGTGATCAACTCGGCAACGGTTGGAAATGGAAGTGGTCACTGGGTTTGCTCAACTTAGGCATGGTCGGTATGGTGATGTCGATGTTGGTCTCAGGCTATGTGCAATCGCAGATTGAGCGCGCAATCGAAGGCTCGACTTGGGCTGGGTTCTTTGCGGCGCAAGCCCATCCTTGGTTCGTGCAGGGCATGTGGTGGCGCGAGATATTTGGGGTGATGTTCGCGGTTGGTTTTGTGCTTTTGGTTTGGGACTTGATGACCATAGGCAAACATGAAACAAGAACTTTAGTTGAGGCGAAAAGTACTGAGTGATTTTCGTGATTGATTTTATTGAGTGAAGTTAGAAGTCCGTTCGTCCTGTGTGCATAAATGGGTGAACGGACTTTTTAATGACAAACGTAGTTTTCTTAGATTTGGGTATTAGATGAGATTTTTAACACACCCAGTATGGTTGGTAGGTTTTCGTCCATTTTTTATTTTGGCGTGCTTGTCGGGGCTGAGCCTGCCGATAATCTGGGCGTTGCTATACAACGGCATCATGCACGAGCCATTACTACCGTTCTCGATTACCCAATGGCATGCGCACGAAATGTTTTTTGGCTTTGGCTGGGCGGTCATAGGCGGCTTCTTACTGACCTCTACTAAGAACTGGGTCAATGCGCGCGGCTATCACGGTGCGGCATTGATGTACCTCGTCACCACTTGGGTATTCGAGCGGTTCGGCATGTGGTTCGCGGGGAGTTGGCCGCCGCTACTGTTCCGAATCTCCAATAATCTGTTCTTGGTTTCTATCGTTGTCATGTTGCTATGGACGCTCATCAGCCATCGCAAGGACGATACTTACCGCGATAACTATTTCTTTCTCGTCATCCTGCCCGCGTTCCTGTTGGCGAAAAACTTGATGCTGAGTTCCGAATACATCGCTATCGGTTGGAGCATGGCGATGGGACTCTTCCGCATGGCATTTTTGGTGATGCTAGAGCGCACCCTGACGCCGTTTATGAAGGGCGCATTTCATGTGTCCATATTGCGCAACGCAAAGCTGGATAAAATTATCAAGCTGCTAGGTTTGGCGATGGTTTTCGAGAGTTTGTTGCCGCCTTTGTGGTCTGGGTTTCTCGCTTTTCTGTTGGCGGGTTTGCTGCTGGGACGGCTCATGTTTTGGAAGCCGCTGTTAGCACTGCGGCGCATTGACATCGGCATTATGTATTTGGGTTATCTCGCCATCTTCGCGCAATTACTGATTCATTTTTTCAATCAAGTCGTGCACACGCAATGGGTAGGAGCAGTATCCATTCATGTGTTCACCTTTGGTACGATGGGGCTGATTATTCCCGCTATGTTGATACGCATCTCACAGGGGCACACTGGGCGTAAGGTGGTGTTCGACAATCTCGATAAAGCTGCGCTGTACATCATGCTGCTAGGATTCTTGGTGCGTATCGTGTTGCCTCAATTCTATGCTGATAAATATGAGCTATGGACTATGCTAGCCGCTGGCTGCTGGTTGGTTTGCTTTAGCCTGTTGGGGTGGCGATATATTCCATACTTGCTTGCTCCGCGCATTGATGGTCGGGAGCACTAGAGAGCACGGATGGTTGGTAACATACTTGAACGGGCAATTTCAAGTTAGAGTTTAAGAGGCAATAGTAAGCGTAGATACTTCACTTTGATCGCAGAAAGCCATGCGATGCATGGATTGAAAATTCCGATTTTGCAGTTAGGGGGAAATTGCACATTCAGTGACTTTCATCACAGACTCTCCTGATTTACACAGTTAGTATTCAGCTATTAAGATAGTATCTAATTACTTACTAAGAATTATTGACTCAATGACAAAACGAAAAATTGGATTAATTGCGTTTGCTGCAGTAGCAGCGATACTATGGTTTGCAATGACCCTAGGGCCGTTGTCTGCGATTAAGGTCACGACCGATCAAGTCAGATTGGGTACATTGAGCAATCAAGTTTTTGGCGTCGGGGAAGTGGAAGCAAAACGCAGCTACAACTTAGCGCCCACCCTGACAGGTCGCATCAATCGCATACTGGTCGATCAAGGTGATCAGGTCAGCGCAGGGCAATTGCTGGCTGAGATGGATCCCGTTGATTTAGATGACCGACTCATTAGTAGCCAGCGCGCATCGGAACGTGCGGGATATGCCATACAGATGGCACAGGCTCAACTTAACGAAGCGAATAGTCGCGCAAGCATGGCAAATGCGACCTATCAGCGCTATTTTGAATTGCGCGTTGGCGGTTATGTCAGCGAGGAAATGCTAAGCAGTAAACTGCACGAAAAAAATGCCGCAGTGGCCGCACAGGATGCCGCAACGGCGTCCCTTGCTGCAGCAAGTAAGGATCAAACGAAAAGCCGTGCTGATGCAAACGGCATCGCAAAACAACGCTCACAAATCCGCCTAGTAAGTCCCATCAATGGCATTGTTTCCAACAGGCTGGGTGAGCCCGGTACAACGGTGGTATCTGGACAGAACGTGCTCCAAGTAATCGACCCATCCAACTTGTGGGTTAGAACCCGCATCGACCAAAAACAATCCGGTTTGATCCATACAGAGCAGCCCGCACAGATTGTATTGCGCTCACAACCGCGCGCGCCCCTCACTGGCAGCGTAGACAGAATCGATATGATTGGCGATGCGGTGACAGAGGAGCGCATCGTCAACGTGAAATTCACTGCATCCCAACCAACCGCCGCCGTGGGCGAACTCGCTGAGGTCACGATCAACCTGCCGGACATGAAAGAGGTGCTGTATGTGCCAAGCGCTTCAGTTAAACGCATTGATCGAAAAGAAGGCGTATGGAAATTGCAGAGTGGGCAGGTCCAGTTCCAACCCGTAACAACAGGCATTGCCACGCTCGATGGGCGCACGCAAATTCTTTCCGGATTGAAAGCTGGTGATGATGTAATCGTGTACAGCCAGCAACAACTACATGAAAAATCTCGGATCAAGGTGGTAACTAAGATTATTCGGGGAAATCCGTGATCAATCTGGCCAGCCGCGACATCCTGCACGGATGGGGCAAATTCGTCTTCACTGGGATAGGGCTGGGGTTGCTGATCGGCGTCACGCTAACCATGGCAGGCGTCTATCGCGGCATGGTCGATGATGCGCGCGTAATGATAGACAACGCCGGAGCGGATTTGTGGGTGGTGCAACAGGACACACTCGGCCCATATGCCGAACCTTCCAGTGTGCATGATGATATCGCGCGTGATCTACTCGGGCAGCGTGATGTTCTGGCTGCTGGGAATGTGACCTATTTGACCATGCAGGTGCAGCAAAGTGGCAAGGACATACGCATTATGCTGGTTGGCTTTGAACCGGGAAATCCAGGTGAACCGGAGTATCTGGTAGCGGGTCGTCCAGTCACACGCTCGCACTATGAGGCGCTGGCCGACATCAAGACCGGTTTCAATATTGGCGAACAGATACAAATCCGTCGTCACAGTTATACCGTGGTCGGTCTGACTAGACGCATGGTTTCCTCCAGTGGAGACCCGATGCTGTTCATTCCACTCAAAGATGCGCAGGAGGTGCAGTTTCTCAAAGACAACGATGCACTATTGAATGAACGTGCACGCACGGCAGGCAATCCGGCCTTCAATCGCCCCAACGTACCCGGACTGCTGGACGCGATACTGGTCGGTCAGAGCAGCAGCCACATGGTCAATGCCATACTGGTACGCATAGCCCCCAACGCGGATGCACAACAGGTGGCGGAAGAGATTCGACGCTGGCGGCATCTGCAGGCATACACCCAGGTGCAGATGGATGAGATCCTGGTCGCCAAACTGATCGCAACCTCCTCCAAACAGATCTTCATGTTTCTAGTCATTCTCGCCGTGGTTAGCGCAGCTATCGTGGCCTTCATCATCTTCACCATGACTATGAACAAGATACGAGAAATTGCCGTACTCAAGCTAATTGGCGCAACCGATCGCACCATCAGCGCGATGATTTTGCAGCAGGCACTAGGCCTAGGGCTAATCGGCTTTATCGTAGGCAAACTTTCCGCAACATTGTGGGCACCTCTGTTCCCAAAATACGTGCTGCTGATACCCAATGATGCGTTGCTCGGTTTCGTCCTCGTCATGCTGATGTGCGCCATCGCCAGCATTTTTGCGATACGCGCCGCGTTGCGCATCGATCCTGCTACGGCAATCGGAGGTTAACAAATGTCTGATCCAGCAATTCATATTGAAGGTCTGACCAAGCGTTATGGTGAAGGCGATACGGCGGTCGACGCGCTCAAGGGCGTGGACATGACCATCTGGCCAGGTGAAGTGGTGGGACTGGTGGGGCCCAGCGGTTCGGGTAAAAGCACTTTATTAAAGTGCCTAGGGGCGGTTATTGAACCCACCGCCGGAAGAATGACGCTGAGCAAGCAGCTTATTTTTGACCAGAAATGGAAAATCACTGATTTGCGCACCTTACGGCGCGACCGTATTGGTTTCATCTTTCAGGCGCCCTATCTAATTCCATTCTTGGATGTTACGGACAATGTGGCTTTACTGCCCATGCTGGCTGGCAACTCAAATGAAAAATCACGCAGCCGCGCACAAGAACTGCTTCAGGCGCTGGATGTTGGGCATAGAGCCCGTGCTCAGGTTTCTCAACTGTCCGGCGGCGAACAGCAGCGCGTTTCAATTGCACGTGCGCTAGCGAACCACCCGCCCATCATCTTGGCCGATGAACCGACCGCCCCGCTTGACAGTGAACGTGCATTGAATGTGGTGCGCATTCTTAATCAAATGGCTCAGCAATATCAGACTGCAATTATCGTTGTTACACACGACGAAAAAATCATCCCAACTTTTAAGCGCATATATCACATTCGCGACGGACGTACTTACGAGGAAGCAGGCGAAGGCAGAACATTTTGAAGGCGAAATACAGGGATCAATAAATGAATACTGAAGTTGTTAAAAATATAATCAAAAAGCGTTTGTCCAGCGAAAAGCGGCAAAACGAAATCGTGCGTGTGGCAGTTAAATTAGCGGCTGACAAGGGCGTAGATAGTGTCACTACGCAGGATATGGCTGATGCGATGCAGTTGACCCAAGGGGCTATTTTCCGCCATTTTGCCAGCAAGGACGACATCTGGTTGGCGGTCATACACTGGGTGCGTGAGCGACTGATGAAGGTGCTAGACAAGGCCGCTACCGAAGCAACTGATCCACTGGATGCCATCGAGCGGATGTTCTTGGCACATATCGCTTTCATCGACAAGCACCCGGCTATTCCGCGCCTATTATTTTCGGAATTGCTGCACAAGAAAAACAGCAAACTGCGCCACCTGATACAGGAAATCATTTCGGGCTACGAAGGCAGAATTGTCGCGCTACTCGAGGATGGAAAGTCACAGTCAAGGGTGCCAGCAGAACTCGACACCCAAAGTGCAGCGGTACTCTACATCGGCATGATACAGGGGCTAGTCATGCAGTCTTCCATCTTCGGGGGCAGACATTCCTTGCTGCAACAGGCCGAGAAAACTTTCCCGATTTATCTGTACGGGATAAAGAACAGAAGCACCGATTTTTAATTTCAAAGTAGAAGGTAAACCGCATGAAAACAAAACTTGTACTAACTATCTCAACACTGAGCCTGATTTTTGCCGCGAACATGGTACACGCTGCAGAGCCGCTTGCCTTTCAACAAGTCATGAAGGATCTTGGCAAAAATATGCAAATCATCACCGATGGTATTTCACGTGAGGATTGGGTACTGATTGAAAAAACAGCACCCTCCATAGCCGAACATCCGCAGCCACCTCTTGCCGAAAAAATGCGCATCATGACTTATATGGGCAGCAACATGAGCAAGTTCAAGGAATTTGACGGCAAGACACATGAAGCGGCACATGAGTTGTTACACGCAGCACAGAAACAGGAGGGGCAGAAAGTCATAGATGCTTTCCAGAAGGTGCAATCGACTTGTCTGGCCTGCCATCAAACCTTCCGCACATCCTTTGTCGAGCATTTTTACGGCAAGCAGGAACAGTAATTTTTACCAACTAAAGTAAGGAATCATCATGAAAAACTGTAAATTAAGTTGGACTCTGGTCGTCATTCTGTCAGTCGTCGTTGCCCTATTCGCCTATAAATTTACCAAAGGAGAAGTTGCGCCCTCAGATGATGGACGTCTAGCCGTCATGTTGAGCAAGGATGAACGTAACGCATTGCTGCTGGAAATGCGCAACTGGCTGCAAAACTCTCAGAGCATACTTGCAGCGGCAGCAACGGATGACTTTGTGACGGTAGCAAGTTCAGCTAGGGCATCCGGCATGAGTGCCGAGGCCGATACGCCAGGGTCGTTATTTAGAAAACTGCCTGTAGAGATGAAAGCACTCGGGTTTGGCACACGCAAGAAATTTGATGAAATCGCAGTCGATGCCGAGAAGCTCAAGGACAGCAAGCACACTGTCACACAATTGGGCGAGGCGATGAACAACTGCATAGCCTGTCATGCAACTTACCGATTTGTAGAGACAACACCATAATTTCAAATTATTTATTAAAATTATCTCGCGGATTCAAGGATGAAGTGAGCTTTTGAGTAACCCTGGTTGGGTGGGCGAGATGCGGTAGCATCAATGCTTTTTGACCAGCCAGTCGAAATTGCAAAAATGAACTGCACACATCTAACCCGAGAAGAACGATACCAGATTTACGCATTGAAGAAAGCAGGACACACGCAAGTCGAGATTGCCCATGTGTTGGTTCGCAGCCCCGCAGCCATTAGTCGTAAATTGGCGCGCAACCGTGGTGGTCGAGGCTACCGTTCTGCGCAAGCACAACGGTTTGCTGAGCAACGCTGTGCCATCAACGCAAGGCAAATTGATGACAAAGATTGGTGCTTCGCCAAAGTGCGGCTTAAAGAACAATGGAGTCCAGAGCAAATCAGCGGACACATTGCCATTAGCACCGAGACGGTTTACCAACGTGGCTATGCAGACAAACAAAACGATGGCTCGTTATGACAACACTTGCGCTGTCAGAAGCAACGCAAGAAACGTTAGGGCAAGACTGATCGACGCGGCATCACCCCCAATCGCAAGTCCATTGATGATCGTCCCGCTATCGTCGAGACACGCAAACGAGTGGGTGATTGGGAAGCGGATACGATTATTGGTAAAAATCACAAGCAGGCCATCGTAAGCCTAGTTGAGCGCAAGACGGGATTTACACTGATACGCAAGATTGAGCGCAAGACTGCACAGGCAGTCGGTGCCGCAATGACGGCTTTACTTAAGCCTCACCTCAAGAAGGTGCGCACCATTACCTCTGATAACGGGCGGGAGTTTGCGGGACATGAAGCCGTGGCATCGGCATTGCAAGCAGATTTCTATTTTGCCCATCTGTATGCGTCATGGGCGCGCGGAACAAATGAAAATACGAATGGTTTGAGACGACAGTACTTCCCAAAGAACAGAGACTTCACCACGATTACACAACAGAAGATTGATATGGCAATGGAACGATTGAACAACCGACCCAGAAAGCGACTTGGATTCCTGACACCCAATCAGGTATTCTTCAAATCAGGCGTTGCACTTCATATTTGAATTCGCGTATGTAAAAGAGGTTGAGAGTTGATTTTTTATAGTTGGCGGGCGCAATCTTAAAGATTCAAATCGCATCATCTAGGATGATCATTAGGACGGCGGCCTAGCAGACAAAAGAATTTCCTGTCAGATTCTTTGATTGCCTCACCGACCCAAATGTCGCTCAATATCTCCCAATGTCTGCTTTGCCGTTGGCGCTAATGCACCATCCAACGAAACAGCATGACGAGCGGCTTGTAATGCCTCATCAAGCCTGCCCTGATCTTCCAGCGTCTGCGCCAAATTATTAAAGGCAGCTACCGATTCAGGATGATCTTTTGACGCCAGCCTGAAGATTGCCTCAGCTTGATCTAATCGATGTAAGCGATACGCATTGTTTCCCGACCCGATTTGCACAGCAAGGTTACTTGGCCAACGCACTAGTGCAGCAAAATAGCTAGGATGAACATGTTCTGGCCCACTGAGGCGTTCAAGAGCACTTAGCTCAGATATGAATGAAATAGGATCAGCCGTAACGGGTAACTTGCCTGATGGCATCAAAACCATTGCCCAGTAATCGCTTCTAGCCCAAGTGTATTCAAATGTGCGCATCGGCAATATCTCTCTTGACTCATGACCAGAGCGCAAGATTATCTCCGCTTGGTCGATGTCGTAGCCAATCACAACTGCATAGTGCCAGACCGGATACCAACTAAATGCCAGATTCTGCAATACGATCACCGGATTTCCAGCATCAAGCTCGCGCATCAGATTTTCAAGTGAAGGTGACAACTTATAGGGCAACACACTATGGCGTCTGGCCGTTGCCAGCATTTCGACTTGAAGACTGCCGTGCTCATCCGGCAGGTAGAGTTCCGGCTTAAGTATCTCTGGGGTGACAGCCTCGCCGACTGCACTTAAGACCATCGCTAACGATGCGGGACCGCATTGATAAGCTTGCTGTGAGAAAAATGGCACTTCTGATAATTCAACATGCCTTGGCAGTGTTTCAGAGGGTAAATTCAACACTATGCTTGTTTGAGGCGGCGTTGCACAGCCACCTAGACACAAAAGAAAAACGCCCACAAAAGCGCGGACGTTGTGGAGCATTTGCACGACTTATCTTCTGCTGATCGAGCGCGTAAACGGAAATACTTTGGTAAATCCCAGAATATCGGTGATCAACAAGACGATAAATACAGTAAAAAACAATCCGAGCGAGG